>CP166131.1:0-1287500 GCA_041228345.1 Alphaproteobacteria bacterium LSUCC0396
ACAAAAGCATTAAGCTTGTTTTCATAGTCTTTTAGGAATCATTGATTGACCCGATATTTGGCTACAAAATTCCAATCGATATCATAACCAAATCCAGCACTTTCATTCAGCTGAAGATAGCCTTCCTTTATTTCAGCTTTTTTGGAAAAAAGACCTCCATGCCATAATGGGTTCCTATCCGGGTCTCCGTGTGATTCTGCTATAAAGCCAGCTCGTGGAAATGCTGATACTAAATGTCCATGCATTTCCGGGGCAAGGTGCGGCGCAATGAATATGCCATTTTGTTCAGCCATGTGGGCAATTCTTAAATGCTCGGTGAAACCTGAATGACGGGTTGAGTCAAACTGAATAAATTTGATGCCACCGTTCTCGATGAAGTCTCTAGCCGTGAATCTGTCAAATAGCCGTTCACCATGGGCTATAGGTATTGATGTGGCCTCAGCTAACTTAGCAAAATCAGCTGGCTGGAGATACCAATGGAGTGGTTCTTCCAGCCATGTAAGGTTGAAGGGCTCCACCGCTTTGGCAAAATGGATGCATTCGTTGAGGTCGTAGCAAGCATTCATGTCCAGCATCAACATGGCGTCACCAATAGCCTCCCGCGTAGCTTTGACGCGTTTAACTTCTTCTTCCAATGTGTGATGCCCAACCTTTAGTTTAACTGCTGTATACCCCTGATCAATGAAGGCTTTCAGTTCGGCTGCGCAGGCTGTTATAGGTGCACCCTTTTTTAGATAGCCGCCAGTCGCATAGACCGGAATTCTGGATTTTTCGCCTCCAAGTAACCTAAACACTGGCATATTGGCAGCTTTTCCTTTGATGTCCCAAAGCGCATTATCGATACCTCCAATAGCTGCAGTGATCTGAAGCCTGTCCGTTCTGGACAGAGGTGGGGGTAACCCGTCTTTAGCGTTCGCACCATAAGGACGCGGTGAAGTAAGTGAAAAAAGTTTATCCCAGATCACAGTTGAGGATCGAGCATCCATGCCTTTGATGATAGCACCAAATTGTTGAACATAATCAAGCACCTTTGAGAGGTTTGGTCCAGTGACTTGGCCAACCCCTTGAAGCCCGCTATCGGTGTTGATTTCGATTAAAAGGCAGGACATCTCAGAAAATGATTCTTGTGCGGTCCATGTTTTAACTTTGAGTGGCACGCTTATAAGATGTGCTTCTGTAGTCTCAATTTTCATCAAGTAATTCCGCTTAAATAGGAGTGAGTTTGACCACGATGGACAAAGCTACACCAAATAAAATTCGGCCTCCCACGGATCATTGCTTGCACTCGGCCTTTGGTAAACTGGATGTGGGATGGAATGTGGGACGATAGCTAATAAATTTAATATTATTTATATTTTTCAATAATTTAATAGTTTTCTTGGAAGACTTCCCTTCCTCCATTTTTCCTAAATCTGTTAATTGAAATTACCTCTAAACATGTTTTTAAAACCTCTGTAACGTTTTAACGCGTGTAACGCCTATTTTTAATCAAAAAATATTTTTTTATTTTCCGACGTATATAAGGTGATACCCGAAATAACGCGTTACCACTTTTGAAGAAGAGTAACCGTTCCTTGGCTTCGGCACAAAAAAGGGCAGCCCGAAAGCTGCCCCGTGAGCCTTGGGTCGCTTACTATGCGCCGAAAGTAACAATCCTAAAAACCACAGGCCTTGATGCGTCGTCCTTGATCATTGCTCAATATTTAATGTTTGGGGCCCAGTTCACGGGTTCTGAAGCAAGTCCCAAGATCAAACGCTTGCGCACACAAATTTGTATCGTGTAGCTAAAATTGCCTTATGCTGAGTGACGCTATCAAATTGCCGATAGATGTCTGAACGCTCAATAAATGAGGGAATTAGAACATGAAAACAATCACCTTTGCCGCGGCGACGCTTTTTATGTTTTCCAGTGTGGCTTCAGCTGCGGCAACCGCTGAAACCTTTACCTATTCTGGGGGGTGTTTTTGGTGCACCGAGGCGGACACAGAAAACCTTGACGGTGTCACCGAAGTCATTAGTGGCTTCACTGGCGGCACGACTGCGAACCCGCGATACGAGCCGGGTAAATGGGGTGACCACCGCGAGGCTGCACAAGTTGTTTACGACCCTACTATCATTTCATATGAAGAACTAGTTAGGCATGTTTTTGCTACTATCGATTATGAAGATAATGGAGGTCAGTTTTGTGACCGTGGACGCTCTTACAGCCCAGCTATCTATTATAAGAACGAATCTGAGCGCCTGATTGCACAGCGTTTGGCGCCTAAAAATTCCGTTGTACCAATTGAGCCTGAGAGCACATTCCACCCTGTCCGAGAAGAGCATCAGGATTTTTATAAGAAGCAGACGTTCAAGTATAAGTATTATCGCTTCAGTTGCGGGCGAGATAGCCGCCTCAAAACCCTTAAAGAGAATTAGAAGGCTAGGCACCAAGATGGTTTTATGGTTTTAAAACTTTTATACGCTTGCCCAGCCAGAACGCTTCAAAAGCTGGGATATATAGTTCGATGAATGAAATAGCCGCGAGAAACAACAATGCCTTATTTTGATTCTAATAATTGTCGACTTTATTATGAAAAGGTTGGGCAAGGGGATGCGGTGATTTTTTTGCATGAGTTTGGTGGTGATGTGCGCAGCTGGCAACAACAAATGGCACATTTTTCCATGAAGCACACTGCAATTGCTTTGGCTTGTCGGGGTTATCCACCGTCAGAGGTTCCAACCATTGAGGCTGAATATGGTTGGCAGAAATCGCTTGATGATGTGCTAGCACTCATTGATAGCCTAGGCATTGAAAAGGCGCATTTTGTTGGGCTCAGCATGGGTGCATTTACCGGCTTGATGATGTGTTTGCGTCATCCACAAAGAGTGCGCTCGTTGGTTGCGGCAAGTGGTGGTTCAGGCGCCTTTCCGGCAGGACGGTCTGAATTCATTAAAAAATGTAGGGTTCTTGCTCAAGCAGCTTCGGAGCGCGAATTTATGCCTGCTGATCATCTGGCCTATGGGCATAATCGTATCCAACTTCGGGAAAAGAATTTTGCGGAATGGGAGAAGTTTTATATCCAGCTTGGAGAGCATCCGGGTATTGGAAGCGGATTGACGCAAAAAATGGTTCAGGCTGCACGACCGAGCTTACATGATTTCGATACTGAATTTGCCGCAGTGAAAACCCCTGTGTTGCTTATGGTAGGTGATGAGGATGACCCATGCCTTGATACAAATCTCTGGTTGAAGCGGGTGATTCCGACTGCTGGCCTTTCGGTATGGCCAAAATCCGGTCATCTCTTGAATCTTGAGGATCCGCAGCGTTTCAATGCTGAATGTGACGTGTTTTTTGATGCGGTTGCTGAAGGTCATTGGCCTGACCGCAATGAGCTTTTAGAGCGGCATCGGGGACCTGATAACGCTACTTTTTGACCTGAGTGGCGACAAATGCCTGAATACGGGCAACAAGCCCGGGTTTGGCCGCCGAGCGCACAAGTGCCGCAAGATCATGGTCAAGCCCACCATCATCGCGGGTCGCCGCTAGTAACGCAGCCTTGGCCTCAGCCTTTAGATTGGCCGCGTCCGTTGCCAGCTTGTCGAGGTGATCCGGCCAGTGATCAAACGGCATGACATCGGTAACAAAGCCGCATTCCAATGCTTCATCGGCGCTAAAGGTGCGCGAAGTTTCCAAAAGATCCAACGCTGCATCATCACCGATTAATCGCGCCAGCCGACGGGTGCCAAGAACAATGCCAAATTGCAGGCCGGGCATGCGAAAGCTGCTGTCCGGTGCAGCAATCCGGTGACGACAGGATGCGACAATATCGGCGGCCGCGCCAAAGCATCGCCCCTGAACAAATGCGGCGCTGGCGATCGGCAAGCGATAGATGGCCTGCAATAATTCCTCAACCCGAACAAAACGGTACACCAGATCAGCATCGTTTTGCTGATCAAGGCCGCCAAGGTCAAATCCGGCGGAAAAGGCGCGCCCTTCGCCGGTGAAAACAACCAGCGATGCGCCGCGGGCAACAGCCTCGTTTACCCCCTCAAGTAAACCCTCGATCAGGTCGGCATTCACCGCATTCAACCGGTCCGGCCGGTTCATTTTTAACGAGGTGACGCTGCCGTTATGTTCGATAATGACGGGTGTTTCTGCTGAGGCGTCGCTCATGTTACGCATCCTTATCTGCCATGCTGTGTTTGCCAAGCCATTCGGCGATGACTTCATCATTATGCGCGCCAAGAACAGGCGGTGGACGCATGCGGCTGGTATCAACGCCGGAAATGGCGATCGGAAAGCTAACGCTATTGGTTTTGTTACCGTTCGGCAATTCCAGCGGCTTTACGATCCCCATATGCTGGACTTGGGGATCGCTCAGAATCTCGGAAAAATCATTAATTGGCGCACACGGAACATTGCGGCGGTCCATTTCAACAAGCCAGTCGGCGGCATTGCGGTTTTTGAAAACCGGTGCCAATATCGCAACAAGTGCTGACTGATTTTTGGCGCGGTCGACTTGTGTTATGAATCTTGCATCCATCGCCAATTCCTCCATGCCAACGGCGGCACAGACTTCATGCCATAGTTTATCATTGCCCGCGGCGATCACAAAATGAGTGTCAGCGGCCTCGAAAGCCTGATAGGGTGCGTTACGGGGATGCGCCGAGCCGAGCCGTTCGGGCGGTATCTGATTGCCAAAATATTCACTCGTTTGAAGCGCCGAGACACCTAGCAGGCTGCCCAGCATCGAGCAATCAATATGCGTGCCTTCTCCAGTTTGCTCGGCGTTGCGCAACATCGCAAGAACGCTGAAACCTGCATAAAGACCAGCACAGAAATCACCGATTGGCACACCGCATTTTACCGGTGGTGCGCCAGGCTCGCCGGTAACGCTCATAATGCCTGCAATCGCCTGAACTGTTACATCAAAGGCGCCTTTTCTGGCATAGGGGCCGGTTTGCCCATAGCCAGAAATTGAGCAGTAAATCAGCTTTGGATTAACCGCGCGCAAATCATCATAGCCAAGCCCAAGACGCGGCAAAACGCCGGGGCGGTAATTTTCCACTAGAATATCAGCCTTTGCCGCCAGTGATTTCAGCAGCGCGATATCGTCGGGGCTTTTCAAATCCAGCGCAACACTGCGTTTGTTCCGATTCACCGAGGCAAAATTCTCGCTATACTCGCCGCCATCATCGGTTTTGTTAAGCGGCGGCCATTGACGCATCCCATCCCCACCATCGGGGCGTTCAATCTTCACCACATCCGCGCCCAGATCAGCCAATAGGGACGCGGTAAATGGGCCAGCGGCAATCTGGCCGAGTTCAAGCACGCGAACGCCGGCCAATGGGGCAGCGAGCGGATTTTCTGGATTTGCTTGGGATGGTTTTGACATAAATAGTCTCCTAAAAAACGCGGCCAATGCACATCTGTGGTCATCGCTGGTGTTTTCATAACGAATAGGGCAGGGTCCCTCGCCGATGAATATTCCCTATTCAATGACCGATTGCCAGTGTCGATTATGGATTGCCGCATAAAAATTTGGCGTTTGTCAGTGGTGTGAAAAAAACTTGTCTCAGGGTGCATAAATCATTCGGCAAAGCGGTCATTGCTGACTAAGCTTTGTTCACAACCTGCCTGACTTTGTCGGTTCCGTCCCGAACCGTTCATTCACTGGAGACTTAAGCGCGTGGCAAAAGCGGTCATATTTGATTTGGATGGCACCCTGATAGACAGTGTTGGGGATATTCATGCAGCTGTAAACGATGTTTTACAGCTTCGTGATGCGCCGCCGCTTGACCTTCCAACGGTGCGCAGCTTTATCGGAAAAGGTTCGGCCAATTTGATCATGCGGGCGCTAAACGCGCAAAATCTGCCGGCGGATGAGGCTTCATGCGCAACCGGTCTGGCTGATTTTCTGCGTCTTTATTCGGCGGGCGCGGCTGATTTAACCACGGTTTTCGACGGCGCAATTGATAGCCTCACATGGCTAAAAGGTAGCGGCTTTCGTCTTGGTATCTGTACGAACAAGCCGCTGGCGCCAACGAAGATTGTTCTTGATCAATTTGGTCTCACTAAATTCTTTGATACGGTGATTGGTGGGGATCAGCTTGCCAGCCGCAAACCCGATCCTGAAATGCTGTGTCATGCAATGGCGTCGATCGATGTGAAATCATGTCTTTTTGTTGGTGATAGCGAGATAGATCGAGACACTGCCACTGCCGCTGGACAGCCATTTGCGCTATTTACCAAAGGCTATCGCAAAACCAGTATTGAGTCATTATCACCTGAGTATTATTTTAATAATTTTAATGAATTAAAAGATATCGTTAATCTAGAATTTAAAAAAACAAGCCAATGATTCTTGACCAATAATTCTGGACCAAATGCTGTCAATAGCCACTGGCCAAAGGGAGGATTAAACGCATGTCAGAGACAGTTAAAACAAACGAACCCGTCGAAATCCTGTGTCTTGAAGGCGATGGGATTGGCCCTGAAATTACTGCGGCTACCCGGCGTATTCTTGACGTGGTGGATCGGCGCTTTGCTCTCAGTCTGACATTCACCTCGCATGAAATTGGCTTTAACGCGCTTAAAACAGTTGGCACGACCTTCCCAGACCATGTCCTAGAGGCGGCGCTGGCGGCTGATGGAATTGTCATGGGGCCGGTTTCGACCTTTGACTACCCGCCCGCTGATCAAGGCGGAATCAACCCGTCGGGCTTCCTTCGAAAGCATCTTGATCTTTATGCCAATATCAGACCGGCAAAATCTTATGAGGGCCTGCCGCCACGCGTTGGCGACAAGATTGATTTGGTCATTGCCCGGGAAAACACCGAGGGATTTTATTCCGACCGATCAATGTTTTTTGGGCGCGCAGAGTTTATGCCGACAGAAGATATGGCATTATCAGTGCGGAAAATCACGCGCCACGCCTCGACCAGAATTGCCCGAACCGGCTTTGAATTGGCAGCCCAGCGCCGGCGCAAAGTTACCGTTGTTCACAAAGCCAATGTTTTTAATGTATCGGATGGCCTGTTTCTTGAGGCGGTGCGGGCGGTTCGCGATGAATTTCCTGATTTTGAATATGAAGAACAAATTATTGATGCCATGGCGGCATTGTTGATCCGTGACCCGGGCCAGTTCGATGTGATTGTTACAACCAATATGTATGGCGATATTCTATCAGACGAAGCATCTGAAATTGCTGGTAGCCTTGGCATGGCGGCATCATTGAATGCTGGTGATCAATTCGCCATGGCGCAGGCTCAGCACGGGTCGGCACCATCATTGGCGGGCAAGGATCAGGCCAATCCATCATCGCTAATCGGATCTGCGGCAATGTTATTACGCTGGCTTGGCGAGCGGCGTGATGCTGCAAATTTCATTGCTGCGGCTGACGCAATCGAACAAGCAATCACGGTGGCGGTCGCCAGCCCTAGCACACGAACTGCCGATCTTGGCGGGGCTTTGGGGACGATGGCTTATGCCGACGGTCTGGTGGCGATGCTAACCCCATCAGCATAATCTATTTTGAAAAAAACCGGCATTAGGTTCCGACATTAAGTAAAGAGACTCATCATGTCCGACAAGAACGTCAAATCTACTTCGCCATCATCTGTGGCCTATGTGCAACTGGATGATGCCATTAATTTTGCCGCCGCGATTATGGCCGGACAAGGGGTCAGCGCCGACCATGCGGCAATCATTGCCGAATGTCTGGTTGAGGCTGATTTGCGCGGCGTGCAAACGCACGGCCTATCGCGGCTTCCGGTATATGTCGAGCGGGTTCAGCGGGGGCTTGTTAATGGCACTCCTGATATGAAGCTGGATAAGCCGGTTGCTGCTTGTGCATCGCTGGATGGGGATAATGCGTTCGGCTTTCTGGTGGGGCGGCGTGCCATGCAAGAGGCGATCGCGATGGCGGAAACTTGTGGTGTCGGGGTTGTTGCTGCCCGCAATAGCAATCATTTCGGTATGGCGGCTACCTATCTTTTGCAAGCGGTAAAGGCTGGTTATTTTGCCTTTGTCTTTACCAACGCGTCAAAGGCCATGCCCCCATGGGGCGGGCGCGAAGGATTGCTCGGCACCAGCCCGTTTGGGGCCGCTGCGCCGTCGGGAAAATTGCCGCCTTTCATATTGGATATGTCGCCAGCCGTTGCGGCACGCGGCAAAATACGTCTTGCTGAAAAACGCGGCGAACCAATCCCCGAAGGCTACGCACTCGATGAAAATGGACAATCCACGACCGATGCCAGCGCGGCACTTCGCGGGGTTGTTTTGCCGATGGGCGGCTATAAGGGGTCGGGGATTTCGATGTTAATGGAAATTCTTGCAGGGGTGTTTTCCGGGGCTAATTTTGGCGGGGATGTTCCGGATCAATATACTGTTTGGGATCGACCGCAGAATGTCGGACATTTTTTCATGGCGTTAAAGCCGGGTATTTTTGTCACTGAACAGGGATTTCGTGACCGGATGGATGAACTGGTGATGCGGATCAAGGCAAATCCGCTGGCAGATGGGTTTACCGAAATCTTGATGCCGGGCGAGATCGAGGCGCGGCTAGAGGCAGAACGACGTCAATCGGGGATACCCTATGCAGCGTCTGACCTTGGGCTTTTGGCAAAATTGGCGGCTGATCACGGTGTTTCTGCATTGCCACACGAAGCGCGCTAGCAACCGTCTAACACAATCATTTAATAATGAGATAGGTAGGTAATCATGTTGATTTTTTATTACGCGAAAAGTTCTGCGGCCTATGCTCCGCACATATTGCTTGAGGACATTGGCGTTGACTATAAAGCAGTCCGCATTGATTTCACGACGAATGAACAGCAATCGCCAGCCTATCTCAATATCAATCCCAAGGGACGATTGCCCGCACTTGTAACCGAAAAGGGCATTTTAACCGAAACGCCGGCAATCCTTGCCTATCTTGCGCACCGGTTTCCCGAACATGATCTTGCGCCAACTGATCCGTTTGAGTTTGCCATCGCGCAATCCATCAACAGCTATATGGCCTCAACCGTCCATGTTGCGCACGCGCACAAGCATCGGGGCGCACGCTGGGCTGATGATGCGGCGGCACACCAGTCGATGCGTGCCAAGGTCAAAGAAAACATGACTGAATGTGCACGGATGATTGAAACGCATTATTTGAACGGGCCTTTTGTGCTTGGTGATAAGTTTTCCTTTTGCGATCCCTATATGGCGTTGGTAACGCGCTGGTTTGGTGATGACGGGGTGGATCTGACGCCATTTCCAAAAATAAGGGCACATGATGCGTTGATGCGGGCGCGCCCTTCAATGCAGCGCGTACTCGAGCTTCACGCCTAGCAACCATTGCAGCTTTGCCATCTGGTAGGGGCAGGACTTCATACTAGAAGTTACGCGCCAGCATGATATGCTGGCCCCGCCTGACGGTTTTGCGGGGTTACATAATAAAGGATGGATCGGCACGATGTTGCTTGGCTGTATTGGAGATGATTTTACCGGGTCAAGCGACCTTGCCAACACATTGGCCAAGGCTGGAATGGCGGTTGTACAATATAGCGGCGTGCCATCGGTGCCTGCGCCAGCCGCCGTTGAGGCAGGTGTAGTTGCGCTAAAATCGCGATCTATCCCTGCAGCCGAGGCCATTCGGCAGTCACTTGATGCTTTGAAATGGCTGCAAGATCAGGGCTGTAAGCAGTTTTTCTTTAAATATTGTTCAACATTCGACTCCACCGATGAGGGCAATATTGGCCCCGTCGCCGAAGCGTTGGCAGCGGCACTTTCGGCCGATCAGGTGATCGTCTGTCCAGCCTTTCCTGGAACCGGACGCGCGGTATTCCAAGGTCATTTATTTGTCAAAGACCAACTGCTATCAGACAGCCCGATGAAAGACCATCCGCTGACGCCAATGCGCGATGCTGATTTACGCCGTGTCCTTGCCCGCCAGACCCGTGGTGCGGTCGGCCATGTCCCCATGACAATTGTAACAGCGGGCAGTGATGCAATCCGAAAGGCACTGGCCGCGCAGGCGCAGCAAAACCGCAAATTGATTGTGGTTGACGCGATCCATGACGATGATTTGCTGGCAATTGGCGCGGCGGCGCGTGATTCGGTTTTGGTTACGGGCGGTTCGGGTGTCGCAATGGGGTTACCGGCAAATTTTGCCACGGCCGGTTTGATATCAGGCGCAAAGACCGAGTGGCAGGGGCAGGCCGGGCGCTGTGCTGTACTAAGCGGATCTTGTTCTGAGGCAACGCGTAACCAGCTGGCCGTTCACGCTAAGACCAGCGCGCAATTTGAAATTGATGTTGCGCGCGTTATGCGCGATGAGATAACGCCGGATGCGCTGGTTAGCTGGGTTTTGGCCGCGGATGGGGTGCCGGTTCTATATTCATCAGCCTCGCCGCAATCGGTGCAGGCGGTACAGGCTGAATTTGGCGTCACGGCTGTGGCGGAACGGCTTGATCGTCTCTTTGGCGATCTTGCCAAAGCACTTGTTGCAGCGGGGATTGAACGGCTGGTTGTTGCTGGCGGCGAGACCTCAGGTGCGGTGGTCGAGGCCTTGGGGCTGACTGCATTGTCAATGGGGCCGGAGATTGATCCAGGTGTGCCGGCGATGCGTGCCGGACCCAATCTGACGATCGCTCTGAAATCAGGAAATTTTGGGGCTGATGATTTCTTTTTGAAGGCAGCGGCGGTTTTGGCGGGTGACACAGGATGAATGAATCACAGATACGCGAGCAGATATGCCTGCTGGCAAAATCAATGTTTGACCGCGGGTTAACCGTTGGGTCCAGTGGCAATATATCGGTGCGTTGCAATGACGGCGGGCTGCTTGTAACGCCGACCGACAGCTGCTTTGGCAGGTTAGATCCGGCAACGCTAAGTCGGTTTGATGCTGCTGGTAAGCTGATTTCTGGTGAGACGCCAACCAAGGAAATGCCGCTTCACGCCGCTTTTTACGAGACCCGTTCAAAGGCTGGGGCGGTTGTGCATCTTCATTCGACCCATTCAGTTGCCTTATCGACCTTGCCGGTCGATGATGCTGACAATTTTCTGCCACCTGTGACTGCCTATTCGATAATGCGGCTTGGCAAGGTTGCATTGCTGCCTTATTTCCGACCGGGTGATGCGGCGGTTGCCAATGCAATCAGGGGGCTGGCCGGAAAACACAGTGCGGTAATGCTGGCTAATCATGGGCCGGTTGTGGCGGGCAAGGGCTTAGAGGCCGCGGTCTATGCGATTGAAGAATTGGAAGAAACCGCTAGGCTGGCGCTATTATTGCGCGGCCTTCCGGCGCGTGGGCTTGATGCGGCGCAAATTCGCGATGTTGTTACCCATTTTGATGTCGACTGGGACTAACTGAAATGCGGCCAGACGCGCCGCAAATAGTCCCCGTCAACAACCCCCGTCAACAGCCCGTTTTACCAGCCCCTAAACCGCCCTAAAGCGTTAGTAGAATTTTCCCGCGCTGGCTTCCGGACTCCATTAATTCATGCGCCTTAGCGGCATCAGCAAGAGGAAATCTGGTAAAGGTTGTTGCGCGTAATTTGGCTGGTTTTGCGGCGAAAAACGGCCACACCATTTTTTGCAAATCCGTAGCAACAGCCGATTTGAATGCCTCTGGCCTTGAGCGCAAGGTTGATCCGGTTAGGGTAAGGCGTTTTAGCATCACCGGCATCAGATCAAGTTCCATTTTTGAGCCAAGATTAAACGCCAGCTGGATAATGCGCGCATCTGCCTGCGCTGCTTTGATGTTGCGCGCGACATACTCACCGCCAATGATATCAAGAATGATATCGGCACCGCCAGTCTCACGCAGAATGGGTACAAAATCATCTTGCTTGAAATTAATGGCGCGTTTTGCCCCCAGATCTTCGCAATAGGCGCAGGCGTCGGGTGAGTCTGCGGTGGTGTATATTTGCAGTCCCATCGCTGCACCGATCTGGATTGCGGTAGAACCAATACCGCCGGCACCGCCATGCACAAGAAAGATACCGTTCTCTTTTAGCTGATGTCCAAAGAACACATTGGACCAAACGGTGAAATAGGTTTCTGGCAGGCCAGCGGCGTCAATCTCGTCAACCCCCTCGGGGATCGGCAGGCAATGGCTGGCATTCACGGCGACATATTCAGCATAGCCCCCGCCATTGGTTAACGCACAAACCCGGTCGCCGATCGCCCACGCCGTTTGCGCGCTGCCAAGCGCAACAATCTCGCCAGATACCTCCAAGCCCAATAGATCTGAGGCGCCCTTTGGCGGGGGGTAATGACCGCGACGCTGAACAAGGTCGGGTCCGTTTACACCCGCGGCGGTTACTTTGATCACCACTTCGCCGGCGGTGGGCGCTGGAACGTCGCGCCTGCCAGTGATCAGAACATCAGGGCCGCCAGCTTCGCGCATTTCGATGACGGTCATTTGCGATGGTAGGCTCATAATGCATCCTTCTCTGATCGGCAGGGTGAGCTTGGTTCTAGATTTTAAACATGGTTTGGTGTTTTTGAAAAACCACGATAGGGGTATGTGGTAGCGCAGCCATAATTATCCGTCAATTCTTGGCTTGGCACCGATTTCTAAAAGATTTTTTTTGCAGGTTAGAATTTGTCGCTTTCTGTATGCATATGGTGTCGCTGGTGAATTAGGGTACAAGCGCTATCACTTCGTTGTAGAAGAATTTTTTTCTGGTATACCAAATATTGTATTTGACGGCGCGGGCGTGAAATGTGACACTTTAGATGCAATTTAGGAGAGTTAAGTGGATACTTTTGACGGCGATATCGGCGTATGGAAATCGGCTCCCGGAAAAGGGCGTAAAACCCCAAAAGGGCGTCAGGTTGACGATGGTGCATTGGGTGAGGTTCGGGCGCTTTTAGGCGACCGGCCGCGGCGGCGGGACTTGCTCATCGAGCATCTGCACCTCATTCAAGATCACTGCGGCCATCTCAGCGTGGCGCATCTCAATGCGCTGGCTGATGAAATGCGTTTGGCGCAAAGCGAAGTCTATGAAGTCGCAACCTTTTACGCGCATTTTGACGTTGTGAAAGACGGCGAAACGCCACCGCCAGCCCTGACTATTCGGGTTTGCGACTCGTTGTCATGTGAGTTGGCCGGGGCGCAGGCGCTAAAATCGGCACTTGAGGACGGGCTTGATCCGGCCAAAGTGCGCGTATTGCGGGCACCGTGCATGGGGCGCTGTGATACCGCGCCAGTGCTTGAAATTGGGCATAACCACATCGATTTTGCCACACCTGAAAAGGTTGAGGCGGCGATTGCGGCTGATGATACGCATCCGCACATGACCGATTATCAGGATCTGGCAGCTTACCGCGCGACCGGGGGGTATGAGCAGCTGGTGTCGCTGCGCCAAGATGGCGATTGGGCGGCAGTTCAGAATCTGGTAAATCAGAGCGGCCTTCGCGGGCTTGGCGGTGCGGGCTTTCCGTCGGGCAAGAAATGGGGCTTTGTTCGTGCAGCCGAAGGGCCGCGCTATCTTGCGGTCAATGGTGACGAGGGTGAGCCGGGTACATTCAAAGACCGATACTATCTTGAGCGAACCCCGCATTTGTTCCTTGAGGGGATGCTAATTGCCGCATGGGCAGTCGAGGCTGATACCTGTTTTATCTATATGCGGGATGAATATCCGGTTGTTCTGAAAATTCTGGCCAACGAGATTGCGGCGTTAGAAGCTGCGGGACTGGTGCCCGAGGGTTATATTGACCTTCGTCGCGGGGCGGGTGCCTATATCTGCGGTGAAGAAAGCGCAATGATCGAATCCATCGAGGGTAAGCGCGGTTTGCCGCGGCACCGCCCGCCCTATGTGGCGCAGGTGGGAATTTTTGATCGGCCAACATTGGTTCACAATATCGAAACCTTGCACTGGATTGCGCGGGTTTGCCGCGAGGGGCCAGAGGTGCTGTCGTCAGTTGAAAAGAATGGCCGCGTTGGATTGCGCAGCTATTCGGTTTCGGGACGGGTTACTAATCCGGGCGTGCATCTTTTGCCCGCCGGATCGACCATCACGGACATCATCGAGGCGGCTGGTGGCATGGCCGAAGGTCACGTCTTTAAGGCCTATCAACCCGGTGGGCCATCATCGGGTCTTTTGCCGGCCAGTTTAAATGATGTGCCGCTTGATTTTGATACATTGCAGCCGCACGGCACCTTTATCGGATCGGCCGCTGTTGTGGTGTTGTCTGATCAGGATCGGGTACGTGATGCGGCGCTGAATATGCTGCGGTTTTTCGAAGATGAAAGCTGCGGTCAATGCACGCCATGTCGCACCGGATGTGGCAAGGCCGTGCAGCTCATGCAGGCCGACAAGTGGGATCAGCCGCTGTTGAATGATCTGTGTGATGTGATGCAGGACGCATCTATCTGCGGATTGGGACAGGCTGCTCCTAACCCTATTCGTTTGACGATGAAACATTTCTCTGAAGAAGTTAGCTGAGGCTCACATGCTCGATTCAACGCCGCAAAAAACTGTAACCATTAAACTGGATGGCAAGGATGTTTCCGTGCCAGAAGGCGCCACCATCTGGGAAGCGGCACAAGCTCAGGGTACTTTGATTCCGCACCTGTGTCACAAGCCAGAGCCCGGATATCGCTCCGACGGCAATTGCCGTGCTTGCATGGTTGAGATTGAGGGAGAGCGCGTCTTGGCGGCATCTTGTATCCGGCCTGTGCAGGATGGCATGGTCGTGCATACAGCGAGTGAGCGTGCCGAGAAATCGCGGGCGCTGGTGGTAGAGCTATTGGCCGCTGATCAGCCTGAGCAGCCGCATGACGCATCGTCGCATTTTCTTGATATGGCGGCATTAAATGGGGTGTCGGAAAGCCGATTTCCGGCGCGTGATGCTTGCCATGTGCCGCTGCTAGATGACAGTCACGTCGCAATGAGTGTCAATCTTGATGCTTGTATCCATTGTAACTTGTGCGTTCGGGCTTGCCGTGAAGTGCAGGTGAATGATGTTATTGGCATGGCGGGTCGCGGTCTTAATGCCGAGATCGTATTTGATATGAATGATCCAATGGGGCAATCGACCTGTGTGGCGTGCGGTGAGTGCGTTCAGGCCTGTCCAACCGGGGCGCTGATGCCAGCCAGCGTTCTTGATGACGCGCAGCATGGTGACAGCAAGGATTATGACCGCGAGGTTCAGTCGGTGTGCCCATATTGCGGCGTTGGTTGTCAATTATCCTTCAAGATCAAGGATGATGAAATCAAATATGTCGAAGGGATAAATGGCCCGGCTAACGAAAACCGGCTATGCGTGAAGGGGCGGTTTGGTTTTGACTATGTGCATCACGATCACCGCTTGACCAAACCATTGATCCGGCGTGAAGATGCGCCAGTAAAAGGGCTGAATGTCGATCCGTCAAACCCTTGGACGCATTTCCGTGAAGCCAGTTGGGACGAGGCGTTAGATATCGCTGCCAAGGGGTTTATCCGGCATCGTGATATTTCGGGCAAGCGCATTGCTGGTTTTGGCTCGGCCAAATGCTCGAACGAAGAGGCATATCTTTTCCAAAAGATGATCCGGCAAGGATTTGGCCATAATAACGTCGATCATTGTACCCGTCTTTGCCATGCGTCGTCGGTCGCGGCTTTATTGGAAAATGTTGGCTCGGCAGCGGTGACTGCTACCTTTAATGAAATCGAAAATGCCGATGTTGCAATTGTGATCGGTGCGAATCCAACCGAGAACCATCCGGTTGCCGCAACCTATTTCAAACAATTTGCCAAGCGTGGCGGCAAGCTGATCGTTATGGATCCGCGCGGACAAGGGCTAAAGCGTCATGCAACGCATATGCTGCAATTCCGCCCGGGCGCAGATGTGTCGATGCTGAACGCGATTATGAATGTGATCGTCGAAGAAGGCCTTTATGACCAGCAATATATCGACAGCTTTACCGAAAACTGGGATGAAATGAAGGCGCATCTAAAGGCGTTTTCACCCGAAAAAATGGCTGAATTCTGCGGTATTGATGCCAAGACTTTGCGTGCTGTCGCGCGTGATTTTGCAGGTGCCAAATCAGCGATGATTTTCTGGGGAATGGGGGTCTCACAGCATATTCATGGCACTGATAACTCGCGGTGCCTGATCTCGCTGGCGCTGATGTGCGGGCAGGTTGGGCGTCCTGGAACAGGCTTGCATCCATTGCGTGGTCAGAACAATGTTCAAGGGGCGTCAGACGCGGGGTTAATCCCGATGTTCCTGCCAGATTATCAGAGTGTGACCGATGATGGCGTGCGCTCGGCCTTTAATGAAATCTGGAATTCGGAGATGATCGCGCCGGAAAAGGGCCTGACCGTTACTGAAATCATGGATGCAATTCATGATGGTGACATCACCTCGATGTATGTTCTGGGTGAAAATCCAGCAATGTCTGATCCTGACGCCGATCATGCGCGCGCCGCATTGGCCAAGCTGGATCATTTGGTTGTGCAGGATATCTTCCTGACCGAGACGGCGAATTATGCCGATGTCATCTTGCCAGCTTCGGCGTGGGCTGAAAAAACTGGCACGGTTACCAATACCAACCGTCAAGTACAGATGGGGCGTCCAGCAATTGCACCGCCGGGTGATGCACGTGAAGATTGGTGGATTATCGTTGAATTGGCCAAACGGATTGGTCTTGACTGGAATTACGCGCATCCGCGTGAGGTGTTTGCCGAAATGAAACTGTCAATGAAGTCGCTTGACAACATCACGTGGGATCGTCTGGCGGCAGAAAATGTAGTTACCTATCCATCGCTTGATGAGACTGATCCGGGGCAGCCGATTGTCTTTGGTGACGGGTTCCCGCGGCATGAGGGGCGGGCACGCTTTACCCCGGCCAGCATTATTCCGCCTGCGGAAACGCCAGATACAGACTATCCGATGATCCTGACAACGGGGCGTCAGCTTGAACATTGGCATACCGGTTCGATGACCCGCCGCGCCACTGTTCTTGATGCTGTCGAGCCGCAAGCAAATGCGTCATTGAATCCGCGCACCTTGCGTAAACTCGGTGTTGAGGCAGGGGATATGGTTACGATTGAAACGCGGCGTGGGGCGATTTCAATCATGGCACGGGCTGACCGTGCGGTTGCCGAGGATATGGTTTTTGTGCCGTTCGCCTATGTTGAGGCAGCAGCCAATATCCTCACAAATCCGGTGGTTGATCCCTTTGGGAAAATCCCTGAATTCAAATTTGCTGCGTGTCGGGTTTTAGCGTCTGTTAGCGTAGCGGCTGAGTAATTCTCTAAAGTTGATTGCAGGAACGGCCCCTGATTGCCCTCTTTTTATAAGAGTGTGATCAGGGGCTTTTCTTTGATGAAAGCCGAATTTCGCCCATGCTAATCCCGCATGTGAGTTTGCGGTAAACCGATTAAGTAAAAAGAAAATGTAAAAATTTTACAATTTTCAAATTTTCACTATTTTCCTTTTGATCTGAGGTGCCGGCCAGTACAACGAATGAGGTAGGGGCGTGAAGCTGCCGTAATTCGGCTTTTGCTTTTGCTGATCGTTATGAAAGAAAAGGGAGATTAGTGACATGAAGATTTTGATATTGGGCGCATCATACGGCTCGCTTCTATCAACGAAATTATTGATGGCAGGTCACGATGTCACTTTGATTTGTCGCAGTAAATCAGCGGATCTGATTAATCGTGAGGGAACCGAGGTGCGGATCAAGCTCCGCGATGAGGACACGCATCGGGCATTTCGCTCGCATGATTTAGCCGGCATGCTGGATGCGGTGACGCCAGCCGATGCACGGCCTGAAGATTACGACATGATCGGGCTTGCGATGCAGGAGCCTCAATATTCTGAGCCGCAGGTAAAAGGCCTGATGCGCCGCATTGCAGCGAGCCGCCGGCCCTGTCTTTCGATTATGAATATGCCGCCATTACCGTTTTTGCGGCGGATTGACGCCTTGGCTGAGGCGCCGTTGGATATGTGTTATGATGATGTTTCAGTGTGGGCAGATTTTGAGCCGGGTCTGATGTCGCTATGCAGCCCAGACCCACAGGCATTTCGCCCACCAGAAGACGGAACCAACGTCCTTCATGTGGGTTTGCCGACCAATTTCAAGGCGGCAGCTTTTGCTGATCCTCAGCATAATTCAATGCTTCGTCAACTGGAGGCCGACATTTCAGGCGTGACCGTTGATGGCAAGGATGTGCCGGTAAAGCTGCGCGTTTATGACAGCCTGTTTGTGCCAATGGCAAAATGGAGCATGTTGCTGACTGGTAATTACCAATGTGTCCAGCGCGACGGCATTAGGCCTATCCGTGATGCGGTGCATGGAGATATTGATGCCTCGGCCGAAATGTATGCGTGGGTTGATACTCTTGCTCGTGCGCTTGGCGCCGATGCCGGTGATCAGGTGCCGTTTGAAAAATACGCCAATGCCGCCAGCAGTCTGTTAAAGCCGTCATCAGCGGCAAGAGCCATTGATGCTGGTGCCAAGACTATCGAGCGGGTTGACCTGTTGGTGCAAAGAATTGCTGCCAGCATCGGCATGCAGAATGATCTGCTGGACGAAACCGTCGCGATTGTGAATGAGCGCCTTGATACTAACCGATTCGAGGCACCAGTTTACCGTGTGGCGTAAGGCAGCCGCGCCCCGCAGACGGGGGACACAAGGCCGGATCAGGCAGCGTTGCTAAGGTCGGGTTTGTGATTGCATTGAAAAAGGGCGGCCCCAGAGGAACCGCCCTTTTATTCATCGAATTTGCTGTTTTATCACCGCATTTTGCGGCAATAACGACGTGTGGCTTGGTTGAACCGGATTTAGCCTTTTAAAACATCTACCAAGGTGACGCCAAGTTTGGCTGGCGAAGGCGAGACGCGAACACCGGCTGCCTCTAAGGCGGCAATCTTTTCATCAGCGCCGCCTTTACCGCCAGAAATAACCGCGCCAGCATGGCCCATGGTGCGGCCAGGCGGTGAGGTACGGCCAGCAATAAAGCCAACCATCGGCTTTGAGCGGCCTTTTTTGGCTTCGTCAATCAGGAATTGCGCCGCATCTTCCTCGGCTGAACCGCCAATCTCACCAATCATGATGATTGATTCGGTCTGCGCATCAGCAAGGAACATCTCTAGCACATCGATGAATTCCGTGCCCTTGACCGGATCGCCGCCAATACCAACGGCAGATGACTGGCCGAGGCCCGCCATTGATGTTTGGTAAACCGCCTCATAGGTCAGCGTTCCCGACCGGGATAGCACGCCAACCGAGCCTTTGCGAAAAATGCTTGGTGGCATGATCCCGATTTTGCATTCATCCGGTGTCATCAGGCCGGGACAATTGGGGCCAATCAAACGTGAATTTGATTTATCCAGCTTTTCCTTTACCCGCACCATGTCCATAACCGGAACACCCTCTGTGATACAGGTTATCAGCTCAATGCCTGCATCAATCGCTTCTTCTATTGCTGCGGCGGCGCCTGCTGGCGGAACATAGATTACCGAGGCGTTAGCGCCAGTGGCGTCTTTGGCTTCGGCAACCGTGGCATATAGCGGCAGGTTTTGTCCCGCAGCGCTAGTCCATTCTTGGCCGCCTTTTTTCGGGTGAGTGCCGGCAACCATTTGGGTTCCATGATAGGCGAGTGCCTGTTCAGTATGAAATGTGCCGGTTTTACCAGTCAGGCCCTGCACAATGATTTTGGTGTCTTTGTTAATGAGAATCGACATGTGCTTAGCCTTTCACTGCTTTTACAATTTTCTGCGCGGCGTCATCCAGATCATCAGCGGCAATCACATTCAGTCCGCTGCTATTGATGATCGCTTTTCCTTCGTCAACCTTGGTGCCTTCGAGACGTACCACCAATGGCACCTCAAGATTGATGTCCTTCGCCGCCTGAACGACGCCGTCAGCAATCACGTCACAGCGCATGATGCCGCCAAAAATATTCACCAGAATACCTTTCACATTGGGATCGGCGGTGATGATCTTAAAGGCTGCGGTAACGCGTTCGGTCGTTGCGCTGCCGCCAACATCAAGAAAGTTTGCTGGCTCAGCTCCATAAAGCTTGATGATGTCCATAGTTGCCATCGCAAGCCCTGCACCGTTCACCATGCAGCCAATTTCGCCGTCCAGCGCAATGTAGGCGAGGTCATATTTTGATGCCTCAACTTCCTTTTCGTCTTCTTCGGTTTCGTCCCGCAATTCTAAAATATCGGGATGCCGAAACAGCGCATTATTGTCAAAAGACACTTTTGCGTCGAGCACCTGAACATCGTTTGACTTGGTAACAATCAACGGGTTGATTTCCAGGAGGCTCATATCCTTGCTGCTAAAAGCCTCATAGAGGTTTTTGAAAAGTGCAATGCCCTGATCTCGGGCTGATCCGGTGAGCTTTAGCGCGTCAGCAATCCTGGCTGCATCAGCATCAGTGCACCCGGTGCTGGCAGTGATGCCAACTGAATGGATTAATTCAGGCGTGTCATGCGCGACCGTCTCAATATCCATGCCGCCTTCGGTTGATGCGACAAAAGATGTTTTGCAAGTCTCGCGATCAACGAGGATCGAAAGATACAGTTCGCGATCAATTTCGGCGCCAGCTTCGACATATAGCTGATTTACAGCCTTGCCATTGGGACCGGTTTGCTTGGTCACAAGGGTTTTTCCAAACATTTCCCGCGCATTTTCCAGCGCCTCTTCGGCTGAAAAAGATACGCGAACGCCGCCTTTGGCGTCAGGGCCAAGCTCTTTGAACTTGCCTTTACCGCGTCCACCGGCGTGGATCTGGCTCTTTACCACCCAGACAGGGCCGGGCAGCGATGCAATCGCGCTTTCGGCATCGTCAAGATTGGTAATCGCAACACCGGCGGCAATGGGCGCGCCAAATGTCTGTAAAATTTTCTTGGCCTGATGTTCATGGATGTTCATTGCTACTGTCTTTCTCCCACTGTGCGGCCTCGGTTGCTGAGGCCGCATTAATTGCAACGATCCCGTCTTGGGCGTTCCGCGTTCCGGTGTAAGCCTTATAGCGGACAAAAACCGTTTTTGCCTATAGTTCGCAAAAGCTGGCACGGGATAAATCTGTCTGTTGATATACCTTAAATTCACAGATATTTACTATTTATATGGTATACCACACACCACTAATAGCAAGAACTATCAGCAATAAAACACCCTAAAAACCCCTTGACGAGTGTTGTGTCAGGTGTAAGGTATACCAGATAAAGCGTGTGATCACGTGATTGGTTGACTTATTTTAACGAGGATTGAAGAGGGGGGGGTGACGTGGCAATCGATGTCAAACTAAAGCCTGTTTCGATCAATTTTACCCTGAAAGACCATATATATGAGGTGCTGCGCGAGAGCATCTTGAAGGTCGATATCTATGATGCTGATGAAGAGTTACGATTGGATGAGCGCCGGCTTGCCGAGCAGCTTGGCATCTCGCGTACACCGATTCGCGAAGCGTTAGCGCGATTGGCGCAGGATGGTTTAGTCGAGATTTTGCCACGCAAAGGCGTGTTTATTCACCGTAAAAGCCTTAATGAGATTCTTGACATGGTTGTGACGTGGGCGGCGCTGGAAAGCATGGCGGCGCACATCGCGGCGCGTGTTGCCTCAGATGCCGAGATTAAGGCGCTTCGTGACCTAGCAATGCGCCACAGCACCTCAGCAAGCAAGGCTGAGCTAAGTGAGTATTCCGACGCAAATATCAAATTCCATCAGGCAATTTTTGACATGTCCGGCAGCCCCTTGTTGAAATCAACAACTGATGGGCTTTTTGCACATATGTTTGCGGTTCGTCGGCGGGCAATGGGCGAGAATAACCGTGCTACCAATTCGGTTGCTGACCATATGGAAATTATCGAAGCGCTTGAGTCCCGCGACAGTGAATTGGCGTCGCGTTTGGTGCGTGAGCACACGATGCGGTTGCATGATCATATTCGGGAGAGATGGACGCGGCTGGCCAACAAAACAAAGGTGGGCTCCAGCCCCGAAAAATCTGACACAGAAACATAAATTAGAAACAAAACACCGGTAGTTGACACCAAAGTAAGAGCGGGCTCCAAAGAAACAACAAGAAATCGGCCGCCAAAACCAAACACTAACCAAATTTATCAATTCGAAAATTACGAAGGTTCTTACAGGAGACAAAAATGACTTCATCCGAGACACAGGCGCTAACAGACGGTTTTCACCTCGTTATCGACGCGCTCAAGCTCAATGATATCAACACAATTTACGGCGTTCCGGGCATCCCGATCACCGATCTTGGGCGGATTGCGCAGGCCGAAGGTATGCGCGTAATTTCATTCCGCCATGAGCAGCATGCAGGTAACGCTGCATCAATTGCCGGTTATCTGACAAAAAAGCCGGGCATTTGCCTGACTGTTTCGGCGCCGGGCTTCTTGAACGGTCTGACCGCATTGGCAAATGCAACAACTAACTGTTTCCCAATGATCCTGATCAGTGGCTCGTCCGAGCGTGAAATCGTTGATTTGCAGCAGGGTGACTATGAAGAAATGGATCAGCTGGCGATCGCCAAGCCACTATGTAAAGCCGCGTTCCGGGTGCTTCATGCCGAAGATATTGGCATTGCCGTTGCCCGCGCCATTCGTGCCGCCGTTTCGGGTCGTCCAGGCGGTGTTTACCTTGATCTTCCAGCAAAATTATTTGCCCAAGTCATGGACGCGGAAGCAGGCCAAAAGTCGCTTGTTAAGGTTATCGATCCGGCACCGCGGCAACTGCCAGCCCCTGATGCGGTTGCACGGGCACTTGATGTTCTAAAAAGCGCAAAGCGCCCATTGATTATTCTGGGCAAGGGCGCTGCCTATGCTCAAGACGATGAGATTGTAAAAAGCTTTGTCGAGAAAAGCGGCGTGCCGTACCTGCCAATGAGCATGGCCAAGGGCCTTTTGCCGGATGATCACCCGCAATCTGCCGGTGCAGCGCGTTCGCTGGTGCTAAAAGAGGCAGATGTTGTGGTGATGGTTGGGGCGCGTTTGAACTGGCTCTTGTCACACGGTAAAGGCAAGAGCTGGGGTGAGCCAGGTTCAAAGCGCTTTATCCAAGTTGATATCGAACCGCGTGAAATGGACAGCAATGTCGAGATTACAGCACCTGTTGTTGGTGACATTGGATCATGCTTGAGTGCAATGACACAAGGCATGGGCGATAATTGGCCTGCCGTTCCGGCCGATTGGACAGCGACGATCCAGCAGCGCAAAGATATCAACCTTGAAAAAATGGGCGCCAAGTTGAAAAGCAACACCGTGCCAATGGATTTCCATAGCGCGCTAGGTGCGCTGCGTACGATCGTGAAAGAACGCCCAGACGCGATTCTGGTGAACGAGGGCGCCAACACGCTCGATTTTGCCCGCAGCATCATTGATATCTATAAGCCGCGCAAACGTCTTGACGTGGGAACATGGGGTATCATGGGCATCGGTATGGGCGCTGCCGTTGCGGCGGCGGTTGAGACGGGTCAGCGGGTCTTGGCTGTCGAGGGTGATAGCGCCTTTGGTTTCTCTGGAATGGAAATCGAGACTATCTGTCGCTACAACCTGCCGGTTTGTGTGGTCGTGTTTAATAATAACGGTATTTACCGTGGCACTGACACAAATCCGACTGGCGGCGAAGATGTGGCGCCAACGGTATTCGTTAAGGATGCGCGGTATGATCAGATGATGGCAGCCTTTGGTGGGGTTGGCGTTTACGCCACGACGCCTGACGAGCTTACCCGCGCGGTAAATGAGGCGATGGATAGCGGCAAACCAACCTTGGTTAACGCTGTCATTGATGAAAATGCCGGCACTGAAAGTGGCCGTATTGGCAATCTCAACCCACAAAGTGTGGTGTCTAAGAAATAGCGCCACGGCCTAGTCACTCAGGTTTAGAAATAGGATAAGACGATGAAAGCTCTTGAAGGTATTAAAGTTCTGGATTTCACCCATGTTCAATCAGGTCCAACCTGTACCCAGCTTCTGGCTTGGTTTGGCGCTGATGTGATCAAGGTCGAGCGTCCGGGGGTTGGGGATGCAACACGCCAGCAATTGGTCGATGTTGAAGGTGCCGATAGCCTTTATTTCACCATGCTGAACCACAATAAACGGTCAATTGAGCTGAATTCCAAAAATGAAACCGGAAAGCAGATCTTAACCCGTCTTATCGAAACCTGTGATGTGCTGGTTGAAAATTTTGCGCCCGGCGCGCTGGATCGCATGGGCTTTACATGGGAGCGGATTCAAGAAATCAACCCGCGCCTCATTATGGCTTCGATCAAAGGATTTGGCCCGGGCAAATACCAAGATTGCAAAGTCTATGAGAACGTCGCCCAATGTGCTGGTGGTTCTGCGTCAACAACCGGTTTTCGTGATGGCCCGCCATTGGTAACCGGCGCGCAAATCGGTGATTCTGGAACCGGCCTGCACCTTTGCCTAGGGATTGTCACTGCGCTATTCCACCGGGAAAAATCTGGTCGAGGCCAGAAGGTAACGGCAGCGATGCAAGACTCGGTGCTGAACCTTGCGCGGGTCAAGCTTCGCGATCAGCAGCGCCTTGCCGCTGGCCCTTTGAAGGAATATTCGCAATTTGGTGAGGGGATTCCGTTTGGCGATGCGACACCGCGTGCGGGTAATGATTCGGGCGGCGGTCAGCCGGGCCGCATATTGCGGTGCAAGGGCTGGGAACAGGATCCCAACGCATATACCTATTTCATCATTCAGGCTGCGGTTTGGGAAAAGGTCTGCGATATCATTGGTGAGCCTGAGTGGAAAACCAAAGAAGGGTATGCCAAGCCGCCACAGCGCCTTGATAAACTGAATGAAATCTTTGAACGTATCGAGCAGTGGACAATGACCAAAACAAAGTTTGAGGTCATGGATGCTTGTAACCCGCTGGATATTCCGGTTGGCCCGATCCTGTCGATGAAAGAAATTTCTGAAGATGAAGGTCTTTACGCAACTGGCACATTGGTCAAGGTCGACCATCCAGAGCGCGGCGAATATATTTCGGTCGGATGTCCGATTAAATTGTCTGACAGCCCAGCTGATGTGAAACGTTCACCGTTGCTTGGCGAGCATACAACCGAGATTTTGACTGATGTTCTTGGCTATTCAGCTGATGAACTCGCCCAGATTATTGAATCGGGTGCTGTGGGCAATGTGAAGTAAAGTAATATTCCATAAGCTATTAATTTGAATGGCTTATGTTTTAAAAATTTAGCTTGGTAGGTTGGGAGAGCAAGCGATGAGAATTGTATTACATGGACAGCAGGCATTTGGTCAGGCTGTGTTGGAACGACTATTGGAGCGCGGAGAAGACGTTGTTGCTGTCTGTTGCGCACCGACAAAAGAGGGCAAGCCTGAAGACCCGCTAGTTGAACTGGCACGCGAAAAAGGATTGCCAGTTCATCAGCCAGCATCGTGGAAAACCCCCGAAGCACTTGAATTGATGAAATCATTTAACGCCGACGTCTGCATGATGGCCTATGTGCTGTTATTTGTGCCGCAAGAAGTGCGCGATGCGCCTAAATACGGCACATTCCAGTATCACCCGTCACTTTGCCCAGAACATCGCGGCCCTTCATCAATCAACTGGCCGATCGCAATGGGTAAAACCCGCACCGGCCTGTCGATTTTCTGGCCAGATGATGGTTTGGATGAAGGCCCGATGATGCTGCAGAAAACCTGCGAAATCGGCCCTGATGAAACGCTTGGGGATGTTTATTTCAAAAAGTTGTTCCCAATGGGCGTCGATGCAATGATCGAGGGGCTAGAGCTGGTGAAGGCTGGCGTTATTATCAAGCATGATCAGCGCCTCGAAGATGGGTCTTATGAAAGCTGGTTTGGCAAGGCGGCGGCCGAGATCGATTGGTCAAGGCCGGTTGCTGACGTCTATAATATTATCCGCGCTGCCAACCCTGCACCGGGGGCTTGGACGACCTTTAATGGCAGCGAGTTAAAGATTTATGATAGTGCGCGCGTTGATGGCACTGGAGCTGCTGGCGAAGTGGTTTCGGTCGATGAAAACGGCGTTACGGTTCAAGGAAATGGCGGACGTATCCTGATCAAAAGGGTGCGGCCTGCTGATGGTGGAAAAATGGCGGCAAGCGAATGGGCTTCTGCTGCTGGGATTAACTCTGGAACAAAGTTAGGATCATAGTTGTGAGCTTCAAAACAGACATCGAAATCGCGCGTGAAGCCAAGAAAATTGCTATTCAGGATGTGGGGGCAAAACTAGGTATTCCTAGTGCTGACCTGCTTCCATTTGGACATGATAAGGCAAAAGTTTCTGAGAGTTTTATTAAGAGCCTTGCCAAAAACAAAGATGGCCGCTTGATCTTGGTTACCGCTATCAACCCAACTCCAGCCGGTGAGGGTAAAACCACAACAACTGTCGGCCTTGGCGATGGTTTGAATAAAATTGGCAAAAAAACCGCTGTATGTATCCGCGAGGCCTCGCTTGGCCCGTGTTTTGGTATGAAGGGCGGCGCCGCTGGTGGTGGCTATGCCCAAGTCGTTCCAATGGAAGATATGAACCTGCATTTTACTGGTGACTTCCACGCGATTACGTCGGCTCATAACCTTCTGGCTGCGATGCTTGATAACCATATTTATTGGGGTAACGAGCTGGATATTGATATTCGCCGCGTTGCATTCCGCCGCGTGTTGGATATGAATGATCGGGCGCTTCGTGAAATCGTCTGTAACCTTGGTGGCGTTGCCAACGGCTTTCCGCGTGAAGCCGGTTTTGACATCACTGTTGCATCTGAAGTGATGGCAATCTTGTGTTTGGCGACTGACCTTGCCGATCTCGAGCGTCGTCTTGGTGATATCATAGTTGCCTATCGCCGCGATCGTTCACCTGTATTTTGCCGTGATATCAAGGCTGATGGTGCGATGACAGTGTTGTTGCAGCAGGCAATGCAGCCAAATCTTGTACAAACATTAGAAAACAACCCTGCATTCGTGCATGGAGGCCCATTTGCCAATATTGCGCATGGCTGTAATTCAGTTGTTGCAACAACGACAGCGTTAAAGCTGGCTGACTATGTTGTCACCGAAGCTGGATTTGGCGCCGATCTCGGTGCTGAAAAATTCCTCAACATTAAATGCCGTAAAGCTGGCCTTCGTCCAGATGCGGTTGTCATTGTGGCCACAGTCCGGGCGATGAAGATGAACGGTGGTGTTGCCAAAGCCGATCTTGGCCAAGAGAATGTCGAGGCCGTGAAAAAGGGTTGCCCAAATCTTGGCCGTCATATCGAAAATATCCAGCAATTCGGTGTTCCGGCAATCGTTGCGATCAACCATTTTGTCACTGACACTGATGCCGAGGTTCAAGCGCTTAAAGATTTTGTTGCTGCACAAGGCACCGAGGCTGTTCTGGCAACACATTGGGCAAATGGTAGTGAGGGCACTGTTGATCTTGCGAATAAAGTTGTCGCTTTGATCGATGGAAACCCATCACAATATGCGCCGCTATACCCGGCTGAAATGCCGTTGTTCGAAAAGATTGAGACAATTGCCAAAAAAATCTACCGTGCTGATGAGGTGCTGGCTGATTCGAAGATCCGTGACCAGCTGAAACAGTGGGAGGCTCAAGGCTATGGTGACCTGCCGGTGTGTATGGCAAAGACCCAATATAGCTTTACCACCGACCCTAATCGTCGGGGGGCGCCAACCGGTCACAGCCTGCCAATTCGTGAGGTTCGTTTGTCGGCCGGAGCTGGATTTGTTGTGGTAATTTGTGGTGATGTTATGACCATGCCAGGCCTGCCGCGGGTGCCGTCAGCCGAGACAATTCGGATTAATGAGAATGGTTTGATTGATGGGCTGTTTTAGCATTGATCTGCCACGAAAGTCTCATAGACTTCAATGATACCAATCTAATGTTCTAGGGGGAGAACTTTAATGATACGCAAGATTCTTGTGCCAGTTCGGGGCGACGGTAAGGGCGACAATGTTCTTGCGCACGCGGCTGCGTTGGCGCGAGGTTTTAATGCGCACATTAAAATCACCCATTGCCGCGCCAAGCCGGAAAATCTATTGCCTTTCGGGGTGCCGATTCCGGCGGCGCTTCGGGCTCAGCTTGCCGAGAGTACCAGTCAGGTGTTCGATATTGAGGAGGCGGGACTTCGTGATGAAGTTCTCGCGCTGAGTAAAACCTTGAACATCCGCTTGTCAGATGCAGCAGACGGAAAATCGGTAACGGCAAGTTTTGTTGAAGAAGCCGGACGTCAAATTGACGTGATCGGACATCACGGGCGGCTTGCTGATATTATTGCTGTGGCGCAGCCTGATATTGACCGTAACCTTGGCGCTAATACACTAAAGGCTGCACTGTTTAATACTGGGCGGCCCGTGTTGATGTGTCCTGAGGCAAAAAAGCCCATTCCTGAAATTCTTGGTAAAAATATAACGATTGCCTGGGATGGGTCGCGTGAGGCATCGCGAGCAGTGACAAGCTGTCTGCAATTACTTGTTGCGGCAAAATCAGTGTCAGTTCTGACCGTTAAGTCAAAACCGGTCAGTGTGAAGCCTGACGAATTGCAAGATTACTTATCTGCGCATGGCATTGCGGCTGATGTCGTTGAAATCGAAACCAAGTTACAAACGGCACAGGCGCTTTTGGATAAGTCAGTGGCACTTGGCGCCGATCTTATGGTGCTTGGCGCTTACAGTAAACATCATGATTTAGAGAGGTTTTGGGGTGGCACTACCCAATATATCGTGGATCACGCAACGATCCCGGTGATTATGACGAATTAGGTGTCGGCTCAGCAAATGTTGGGTAAAAATCATTAAAAGCCATCGGGTTAGAAGAATGGCGTGGGGTATGAAGATGTTCTTCATACAAAAGAAACCAAAGGAGGAGACTATGAAGTCTATCAAAAAACTTTTTATTGGAGCAGTTGGAATGGTCTTGGCGGCAACGTCAATTTCAGGTGCAGCTGTTGCCGGTGGCCATGGCTGGGAGCCAACCAAGCCAATTGATTTTATTATTATGGCTGGTAAAGGCGGTGGTGCCGATAAGATGGCGCGCTTGATGCAGGCGATTGTTGAAAAGGAAAACTTGGCAAACCGTCCACTTGTTCCAACCAACAAGTCTGGTGGTTCGGGTGCAGAGGCGCTTATTGCCGCCTCAAAAGCCAGCGATCCAGACCATACGATTATGGTTACCTTGAACTCTTTCTACACAACACCACTGCGTCAGCCTGGCCTAAAAATTGACAGCATGAGCTTTGCTCCTGTTGCCCGTATGGCTGAAGACACATTTTTGTTGTGGGTTCACAAAGACAGTGGCCTCAAAACATTCCAGGAATTCCTGACAAAGGCAAAAGCCGACGGTAACAAATGGGTTATGGGCGGCACCGGTAAAAACTCTGAGGACAACATCATTACTGACTTCCTGAATGACAATTACGGTCTTTCAATGAAGTACATCCCTTACAAGGGCGGCGGAGCTGTTGCAAAGCAGGTTGCCGGTAAGCAGCTGAACTCATCAGTGAACAACCCATCAGAGGCGCTTGGTTTCTATGAGTCAGGCGATATGGTGCCACTGGTTGCCTTTACAAATAGCCGTCTTCCAATGTTCCCTAATGTCCCAACATTGGGTGAAATTTTTGCCGGTGGTAAGCAGCAGAAATGGTCATACTTTATGCAGCGTTCTGTTGTAGGTGCACCTGGTATGTCTGAGAAGGCCCAGGCTTATTATACTGATTTGTTTACAAAGGTTTACAACTCAGCTGACTGGCAGGCTTACAAGAAAAAACAGTCTTTAATGGGTGATTTCATGGCAGGTGATGAGCTCAAGGCTTATTGGAAAGGCCAAATTGCTAACCACGAAAAAATCTTGAAAGCATCGGGCGCAATTAAATAGCGTTATAAAAAATAAAATATTGAGAGGAGTTTTGAGTTATGCGTAGAGCAGAAATAATAACAGCATTTATCTTGGGAATCCTCTCAATATACTTCATGTGGAAGTCGGGGGAAGCACCAGAGTGGAACCCTGACATTGCCAGATTTGATAATATCTGGATGATCGAAGGCGAGGGGCCTGGTAGCGGGTTTTGGCCTTTCTGGTTGTCCGCAATAATGCTGATCTGTTGTATCTGGATTGGTGTTAACTGGTATCGTAGAACATCCTCTCCATCGCAGTCTGAAGAAGAGTTTCTGGATGGATATGGTCGGCGCATGCTTTTGGTCGTCGGCGGTGGATTGCTTGGCTTTCTGATCATGATTGAGATTGCTGGCTTTTACGGTGCAATTATGTTGTTCATGATTTACTACGTGCGCTTTTTGGGGCGTCACACATGGTGGGCGACATTGTCTATTGCTACGGGTTTGGTCGTCACCAGCTTTTTCTTTTTCGACATCGCAATGCGCATCGTGCTTCCAAAAGGTTATTTGGAACCGCTGTTCATTCCTTTGTACGATATTTTTCTATAGTTGCCGCGTCGTTAGCTGAGGATTACTGAAATGGAAATTATAGCATCGCTAATGCAGGGTATTTTGATTGCGCTTGAGCCGATCAATCTTGGTCTTGCCATCATTGGTGTGATTGTTGGCTTGTTCGTTGGGGCAATGCCCGGCTTGGGTTCGGTGAACGGTGTTGCAATCTTGCTGCCATTTACCTTTGTTATTCAGAGTTTTACTGGTGGTGCAACGTCACCAATGATCTTTCTTGCGTCGATTTACTATGGGGCAATGTATGGCGGTGCGATCTCGTCGATCACGCTGGGCATTCCTGGGGCGTCGACCGCGGTTGCCACAACCTTTGATGGGCGCCCGCTGGCTTTGGCCGGCAAGGCCCATGTCGCACTGGTTGCCGCTGCTCTCGCCTCGTTTGCAGGCGGCACGATCTCAAATGTCATGTTCACCGCCTTTGCACCTTTGCTGGCGACTGTGGCGTTGTCATTTGGTGATCCGGAAGTCTTTGCACTGATGCTGTTGGCCTTTGCGACCTTCGTCGGTCTTGGTGGTGATGATATTCCAAAGACGATTTTTTCAATCTGCATAGGTTTGGTGCTGGCAACAGTAGGGTTCGATGTGGTGTCTGGCGAGCCTCGCCTGGTGTTCTTTGATATCACCGGCTTTTCGCATGGCATCCGCTTCCTTGTTCTGGCGATTGGTGTTTACGGTATTGGTGAAATGCTGTGGACAATCAACACGTCACGCTATGGCTCATCTATGACTAATGTAGACGTTACCGCGCGTGCGATCATTGATGCGATCAAGGAGTTCCGTTATGCTTGGCGTGGAACAGTCATTGGTTCTTTTCTTGGGTTTTTTGTCGGTATTTTGCCGGCGGCAGGTGCTACTCCTGGATCATTGATGGCCTATGGTGTGGCAAAGTTAACCTCAAGCGATCCAAAATCATACGGCAAGGGTGCAGTGGATGGTGTTGCAGCGCCCGAGGCCGCAAATAACTCGGCGTCGACAGGGGCAATGTTGCCAATGATGACACTTGGTATTCCAGGCTCGCCGACAACGGCGGTTTTGCTTGCAGGTATGGTTATCTGGGGTCTCCAGCCCGGACCATTGCTATTCGCTAACCAGCCAGATTTCGTTTGGCCGCTGATCGGGTCTTTTTACATCTCAAACGTTGTTGCGGTGTTGATCAATCTAGCCTTTATTCCGGTGTTCTTGTGGATGCTTCGGATGCCATTTACCATTCTGGCGCCGTTGATTTTTGTGCTGTCACTTGTTGGTACATATGCGGCCTATCAGGATATGTTTGATGTTTGGCTGATGGTGCTTGTTGGTGTTGGTGCGTTCTTCTTGCGCCTGCTGGATTATCCGGTTGCACCCGCCGTGCTGGCGATTGTTCTGGGGCCGATTGCCGAACCTAAATTGCGGCAGTCGCTACTGTTCTCTGATGGTGACATCATGATCTTTTTCAACCGGCCAATCGCCGGGCCGATCACGGTAATTGCCATCGTGCTAATCCTCTTGCCATTGTTCAAATTGATCCGTGACAAGATGAGGCAAACCGCATAAGACCAAAAAGGGGCACTTTGGTGCCCCTTTGTTTTTCGGTGTTGATTGGATCACGTAAGATGGATCAAAAACCAGAAATTAGGGATGATGAGCATCACGCATGGAACCCCGGTCTTACTTCCAGCCTGCCGACACGGCTATTGCCACTAATCACGTTGTTTCGGCCAGAAAATAGTGACGTCGGTTATCAGCCGGCAAAGGAGGCAGCTGATTTCTGTGGCCTTGCGGTTGAACAGCTATGTGCCCTAAAAGTCGAGCGCCTTGTTGTGCATGAGGTTTTAATAAGGGTTACTGCGGATTTGTCCGTACCTGATGGGCCGAGTTATGAATATCTCGGAATTCAGCTGCGCGGTATGGTCGACCGTATTTATCGCCATTATATTCTTCCCGAAATGGATTGCGTCAAAGCTGATTTTGCTTTTGTGAAGCAACGCGCCAACGATAAAATTTGCCAACTTGTTGATGAGATTTATGCGTTTGAATCCGCGCCACAGCCGCCAAAGCAGCGGTTTTTGAATTTTTGGAAAAAAGCACCGAAATCGCCTGCATCAAACACCACACCGCCGGAACTTCAGGCGCTGGATAAAATGCGCCAGCAGGTAACACAGGCCGATGATTTTACGGCCGCCTGTATGGCTGCCCTAATCAGTGTTGTTGGTGGCATTTTGGGAAAACAGGGGCGAATTGTCACTGACCGGTCGTTGATTGCGCAGCTGGCGCTGAGAGTTTTTTGCAATGATCAAGGCAGTGCCGAAATTGGCCGGTTGATTGCGCCGATTTTTGAGACAGCGGCAAGCGCCGAAGGCTATCGCTTTTTGCCAGCGCAAAGCGAGCCGATTGTGATGAATACCAAAGGTGCCTCTGCCGCGGGTAAAAGCACGATCCGGCCACAGCAACGCTTGCTGGCCGAACGGATGGGAGTGCCATGGGAGGATTTTGCCCTTATCAGCCCAGATTATTGGCGAAAATATCTGTTGGATTATGACAGTCTTGGTGCCGATTACAAATATGCGGCGATGCTAACCGGGCGTGAGCTGGAATTTGTGGACAAAAAGCTAGATCGCTATATGGCGCAAAAGGCGATAACCAAAACGGTTCCACATCTGCTGATTGACCGGTTTCGGTTTGATAGTTTCAAAATTGATAGCGAGGGTGATTATAAAAGCACGTTGCTGAGCCGGTTTGGGTCAACCGTATTTTTGTTCTTTGCGATTACACCGCCGCCCGCAACGGTTGAACGGGCGTGGCAGCGAGGGTTAACAACAGCACGCTACAAAGCTGTTGATGATTTGCTTTATCATAATATTGAGGCATTTACCGGCATCCCCGAGCTGTTTTTCTCGTGGATGTCGATTACTGACAAAAACATTTATTTCGAATTTTTGGATAATGACGTGCCTTTGGGTGATTTGCCGAAAACAATTGCCTTTGGGCGGAACGGATTAATGACGGTTCTCGATCCGGTTGCCTTGTCTAACATTGATCGATTTAAAGAGGTTAATGTCGCGGCAACTTGCCCTGAGGACGTGCTTAACCCCGAATGGACGCCAAGTTTTCAGTTCTTGCGGCAATGTATTGAGGCCTTGCCAAAGTTGGAATTTGCCGATCAAGCCAGCGCGTTAATCTATGGGCGTATTGAAACGAGGGATTGGGTGTATAAAAACGCCGCTGCCAAGCCGCAGAATGATGCGGCTGATCAGGGATTAAATGCGATCGGATGGGATGCCAATCCATCACCGCAACCCTTGCCGGTCGAGCGGCTTGATATTGATGCCGCAAAGCGGGTGACGCTGGGCGCATGGGGCGACATATCAGCCAACCCCGGGGTCGCCGATTGAACCGATATTTCGGCAGATATTATTGCCCAAAGGTTATTATATAATTGACGCTTAACGCGCAATGGTGGAGCCTTTTTAGGCTCGCTTGTGCCTTTTCCGTGTCCGTGTTATTGGTAAAGAAGGAATTTCCAAAATGACGAATTATGTAATTGAACCGCCAAAACAGGTGACTTTGCCGGTTCGGGGCAGCGATGCTGAATTTCCGGTGCGTCGGATTTACTGCATTGGCCGGAATTATGCTGATCATGCCATTGAGATGGGCCATGATCCGGATAAAGAGCCACCGTTCTTTTTCCAGAAAAACGCTGAAAATGTTGATACCAGCGGTGAGTTTCCCTACCCGCCGCAGACCAGTGACGTCCATTTCGAGATGGAAATGATTGTAGCACTGAAAAGCGGCGGCGTTGATATTCCGGAAAAGGATGCGCTGGATCATGTTTTTGGGTATGGGCTGGGGCTTGATATGACGCGCCGTGACTTGCAAGGTGAAGCCAAGAAAATGGGGCGTCCTTGGGAAATCGGAAAAGCCTTTGAGAGATCTGCGCCAATGAGTGAACTGGTGCCGGCCAGCGAGACAGGTCATCTGGATCATGGCCGTGTTGCTCTTGAAGTGAATGGCGAGCTGCGCCAAGAGGGTGACCTGAACCAAATGATCTGGAAAGTGCCAGAAATGATTTCGTATCTTTCGCGCTTTTATGACATTGCAGCAGGCGACCTGATCATGTCTGGCACACCGGCCGGTGTTGGCCCGATCACGCGCGGTGATGTAATGGTAGGCACCGTCGACGGCTTAGGTTCCTTTACCATTACCGTCGTTTAAACCTAATGTGGGGGCGGTTCTAGCTAATTGACAGAACCGCGCCCATTCCCGCAGCAGCATGCTCTAGCATGTGGCAGTGAAACAGCCATAAACCCGGATTATCCGCGCGGAAGACAAGGCTGATACGTTCTTGCGGCTGCATCAACCATGTATCACGCTGGCCTGATGGCAGGGCGATGGTCGGGTCGTCGGATAATACCCAGAAATGATGCCCGTGAAGATGCATTGCGTGCTGCCACGCGGTGTCGTTGTAAACATCAATAGAAACCAGTGAATTCAGCTCAATTTCGGCCATTATCTGGCGATAATCACCGACCGCACCGTTAAAGGCCCATAGTTTTTTATGATTTTGTGCCAATTCACGCAGTGGCTTTTCTTCGCCATCAAATAATGCTGATTGCAAATTACCCATCGCGCCCCCCTGCATGTGGATCGGGATCCGCCGCACGTTGTTTAAAGACGGCAGTTTGGGTGGCGCTGGCAGAGTGAGTGCGGTTTTAGCACGTTCTAATGTGCCCAATGATGATACACCAAGCGCTGGGTCGACGTTAATCGTTCCCGCAGGATAAGGCTCACCAGTGCTGACCTCGGATAGAGTGAGGGTGCCGCGATCCATGTCGAGAATAACATCGGCGCGCTGTGCTGGTGCCAGAATAATCCTATTGATCTGTTCTGGCAGGCAGATCGCCCCATCAAGCGCGACAAGCGTCGCTTGAGCATCGTCGAGCTGGATCGTCATCACTCGCGCATTGGCTGCGTTAATCATCCGTAACCGGATCCGCGCCTTGTCCTTTACCTGAAAGCTGGGGGCGGATAAGCCATTAACCGTCAGCCAATTGCCAAGTCGTCCGGCGTGCGACCAATCATGCAGGCTGCCCAGCGAGGCCTGATGGATCTGACCATCATTATCTAGCCGCCAATCATCAATCATCAGGCAAATATCATGGTCAACTGGCGGGTCATCATCATCATCAATGATCAACGGGCCATAGAGCCCACGTGCCACCTGTTCCCACCCCATATTATGCGCATGATACCAGTAGGTGCCGCTGTCTTTCAGTGGGAATTCATATTCGAATGTCTCTCCCGGCTCGATCGGGGCCTGGCTCAGGTCAGGAACGCCGTCCATCTCGCTAAGATTACGGATCCCATGCCAGTGAATTGTTGTTGGAACGTCCAGATTGTTGCGAACCGAAGCGCGCAGGATATCGCCTTTGCGATAACGCAGCATCGGCCCCGGGCAAGATTGGTTGTAAAGCCATAAATCGGTATCGGGCTGACCGGCACCGGCAATGTTCAATCGTGTTTTGCCAGCAGTGATCTGGGTTTGGCGCGGTGTAGCAACCGCCGACAATGATAGGGACGGTGCCACCAGAGTGCTTGATGCCCCCGCCGCAGCGAGGGTTAAAAAATGACGACGTTTCATATTATTCTGATATCACCGAGGCCGAAGGTTGGCGATGAAAAATTGCGACTGATGGGCAATTTGCCGCATCTGTCGTAATTGGCGAAAAACAGGAATAGGGTGAACGTTCCCTAATGCGCTGGGCTGGCATTTGGAAAAAATAAGGGTCGGTTCTTGTACTGAAAGGCCGTTATTGCGGCCTGACCCTTGTCCGATAATAGCCATTTGACAAACCTGCGGGATAAGGCGTCCTTTACAGTGGGGCAATGGTCTTTACTGACGATTACGATGCCGTATTGATTGAACAATGCAGGATCACCTTCAAACAGGATTTCGTGATTGGCTTTATTGCGGAATGTCAGCCATGTTGCGCGGTCGCTAAGTGTGTAGGTATCTGACTGCACCGCAAAATTCAGTGTGGCGCCCATACCGAGGCCGGTTTCTAAATACCATTTTCCGCTGGCGTCTTTCGTTGATATGCCCGCCATGTTCCAAAAGCGGCGCTCGGCTTTATGCGTGCCGCTATCATCGCCGCGCGAGGCAAATCTGGATTTGGTATTGGCGAGTTTTTGAAATGCTTCGATGGTAGAATTGGCGGTGCGGATGTGGGCGGGGTCACTTTTGGGGCCAACCATCACAAAATCATTATACATCAGATTGTAACGCTGGCTGCCAAAGCCCTTTGCAACAAATTCTTCTTCATCAATTGTTGAATGAACAATCACCATATCAGCGTCGCATTTTTCTGCATTGCGAAGCGCTTGCCCGGTGCCAACGGCAACAATCCTTACTTTAGTGTCCTGCTCAGCCTCGAATAGTGGCAGTAAATGTTCATATAGCCCCGAATTCTGGATCGATGTGGTCGATTGCACAATTATTACGGGTGTTGCTGTCGCCGGGCTAGCAGCTAAAAAGCTGGCAGCAAAAAAGCTGGCCGCGATGATCAGCTCCCGCAACCTCATTAGGCGCGTCATCAATGGGCGCGACATTAATAAAAGACGGCCAAAGGCTCGATTTGGGCAAAAAGCAGGTGATAGCATCCTATTCTTTTATTAGAGATTTACCGGTGTTGCAAACCGCATATTTGGTTTTTCGTATCGCATCGCCTATCAATATTAGGCTAGATTATGATTTGGCGAATATTTCGACGAGGGAGGCCATTTTTGACCGCAACAAAAAAAATCAGGCATGTGGCTAAGGAACCGGGGGTACGCACAAAACTATTCATCGCTGATGAAACGATTGGTGTTGGCAAGATTAATTTACTGGCCTTGGTTGGCGACGTTGGGTCAATCAGCGCTGCTGCGCGTCAGATGGGGATGAGCTATCGCCGCGCATGGTTTTTGCTTGATTCGATGCAAAGCGGGTTTCGTGACCCCTTGTTCGTTACTGAACGTGGGGGGTCTAAAAGGGGCGGTGCCAAATTGACCCGGCTTGGCGAGGAATTGATCCGTCGCTATCGCGCGCATGTGGCGCTAGTTGATAATCAGTCGGCCGATATATTGGCGTGGATGACGGCGGTTCAGGTTAGTCATAATGATGACTAGAGGGGTCTAAGTAACGCGAACCTGTGTTGCAACGGCTTCATCTGGTGAAAAAAAGCTGTTACAATGTCCCGACTAACCCGTTACCAAGGATCCTACCACAATGAAATTTCCACCATGGCACCAGCGGCCTGATGTTTTTGATCCCACAATGCACCGCGAAGGGATTTTAGATAGTCAGGCGTTTCTGCGCGTTGCCGATCAGTTTATTTCCCTAGCTAACCAGCGAAATAAGAAAATTGATTCGACTGAACTGCAAATGGTAATGCTTTACGCAGCGGCGCGTTATGCGGCACATGTTGGTAAAAACGTCCTTGGTGTCGAGGAGCAAGAAGAATTCGTTCAGCACATGGCAGCGCAATATACGGATATGCTGCGTGAGCACATGGCCGATCCGACCGTCTAGCGGGGTGACTTGATATTTTGCGCGCGATTTATTTGAGTATTATCACCGTTCTTTTGGGTGGTGGCGTTGGCCCAATTTCTGCTGCCGAGGCCAGCACGAATGTAGAACGTGGGCGTGAAATCGTGCGCCAGCATTGTACGCGCTGTCATGTGATACCGGGCATTAACCCTTATGGCGGCATCGGGTCGACCCCATCGTTTTCGGCGATGAAATGGCTGGATGATTGGGCGTATCGTTTCGAAATATTTTACCAATTGCCGCCGCACCCATCACTGGTTCGCATTGAAGGCGTAAGCGGAGAGCGAAGCCAATCCTTGCCAGCCTTTAGCAAGGAAATCATCCTCAAGCTTGAAGATGTTGACGATATTCTTGAATTTGTAAAAACCCTGAAAACACCTGAATAGCGGGTGGATCGGGGATATTAGCCACATTGTGGCGTGACGTGGCGGTTTTGTAATTTACAATCGCCTCAATTTGAACGGGAAAGATAATGACCAAGGACCAACGAGACGAGATGACTGCCAGCGAAGTGGCAATGCGGAAATTTTTGAAGCAGCTTGGCGTCACGGCGCATCAAGAGCTTGCTGCGGCGTTGGCGAAGGCGGTGGCTGATGGCAAGATTGCCTCAGGCGCCGAGCTGGCGGTGACGGCACGCGTTGAAATTGCAGATTTGCAGTTCACTCATGACGTCACAGCAAATTTGGTGGCACCTGAGTAAATGGCCGCTTTAACCGAAGATGTGATTCTGGCAGCCCTTGCCAGTGTAATGGATCCATCGCAAGGTAAAGATATCGTTGCGCTTGGCATGGTGAATGGCCTGCAAATCAAGGATAGCAACATTATCTTTGCCCTAGAGGTGCCAGCTCATCGGGGGCCAGCAATGGAACCGGTGCGCCGTGCTGCAGAAAAGGCGGCGTTGGCGATTGATGGGGTTACCAGCGCAACGGTGATGGTAACCGCCCATGCAAGCTCTGGTGGAGGCACTCGTGCCGGTGCTAGTGGCGGAAATGCCGATGATGGGCCGGTTATCGAAAAAATTCTGGAAAGCAAGGTGCGCCGCTTTGTTGCGGTGGCATCCGGCAAAGGCGGTGTTGGCAAATCAACGACCGCGGTTAACCTCGCGATTGCGCTGCGCCTTGAGGGGCTGCGGGTTGGTTTGCTGGACGCTGATGTTTATGGACCATCGCAGCCGCGTATGCTTGGTGTTAGCGGGCGCCCCGCCTCGGCTGGGGGTGACATGGTCAAGCCGCTAGAGAGCTATGGCGTACAATTGATGTCTATGGGGCTGCTAGTCCCTGATGATACGGCGATGATCTGGCGCGGACCGATGGTGCAGTCGGCATTGACGCAAATGCTGGACTCGGTTGCGTGGGGTGTGCTTGATGTCATCATTATTGATTTGCCCCCCGGAACTGGCGATATTCAGATTTCACTGGCCCAGCAGGTCAAACTTGCTGGTGCGGTGATTGTCTCAACGCCGCAAGATATTGCGTTACTTGACGTGGTCAAAGCCTTGACTATGTTTGAAAAGGCACAAGTTCCCGTTCTTGGCATGGTGCAGAATATGTCGCATTGGAGCTGTCCTGATTGCGGGCGCAAGGACCATATCTTTGGCGATGGTGGTGCAGCCCGTGAAGCCAAAAAACGCGGTATCGAGTTGCTCGGAGAAATTCCGCTATCACTGGCGGTTCGGGTAGGGTCTGACTCGGGGACGCCCATTGTTGTGGCCGAGCCGCAGTCCGAGCAGGCCAAGACCTATCGCAGTATTGCCAAACGTTTGATGGAGGTCGCCGATCTCCGCTATGAGGAAAACGAATGACACTTTATTTCGAAGATGATCCAGCTGATCCGACAACCCCGCCGCAATTACCGCCCCTGTTAAGGGCGGTTGATTTACCGGCCGGTCAGGATGTTCTCGCAAAGGCAATAGCCGTTGCGCCAAACACTGAAGTTGGCACGGTTTTCTATTCGCAAAGAATTGACCGGATGCAGATCGCAGTTCGGCTAGAACCCGATGTGCCGGTGCGCAATGCTGGCCAGATGTTATTTGCGATGATGATCGGGCTTGGTGATGCCGTTGGTGCGTTGGCGCCGCCGGAAATCGCCGTGACATATCAATTGCCCGGCTATTTACTGTTAAATCGTGGCCGCGCCGGGCTGGTTCGTTTGGCAATTGATCCCGCCGCGGGGTCTGATGATGTTCCAGATTGGATGATCGTAAGCGCCGAATTGCGGCTGACATCTGAGGAAAATGAGCAGACTGAATGGCTGAAAACCGCCGGTCCCGAACAAACCACAATGACCGAAGAGGGCGGCGGGTTTATCTCACGCACGCGTTTGGTTGAGTCCTGTTGTCGGCATTTTCTGGTATGGGTCAATCGCTGGCAGGATGACAGCTTTCGTCCGCTTTATGATAGCTGGATGCAGCGGCTGGAAACGCCCGCGCCAATTGATTTTGCTGGTGGCGAGCAGGCCGAATGGCTGGGGCTTGATGAGGATGGTGGGGCATTGGTCAAGCTTGATGGCAAGCCATCATCAGTGTTGCCGCATGAATTAGAGGCTGTTTGCGGTACGCCGCAACTGCCTTAATCCAGTGATGCGCTGGCGTAACCCAATGGTAATAAAGTGATGAAATTAGCCCGCACCATTCGTTTCGATCCGTCTGACCTGAATGTGTTTCCACGCGCCGCAGATGAGGGTGAATGGGCGCTGGTCGGAACATTTTGTTTTGCTGGCCTTGGTGAAGCGGATATAAAAGGTAAAGTAAAACAAGCCTTTAGTAACGGTTTTCTGGGTCTTGACTCATTAGGGTTTTCAACCTTGGTCAGTATCTCTACGGCCAAACCCGGTGACATTGACAAGATTGAAAGCCGGCTTTGCGAGATTTTTATCACTGAGTTCGGGGCACCGGATAAAGCCGCTGCAATGGCCGCTGTAACCGAAGAAATTAAATTTATGGCCGAGCTTTGTTCCGAACATAAAACTGGAACTTTACTGGCCATTCAGCGCAGTCTTGGTGATGACGGTATCCGCGAATCATTTCGCAGCCTGCCCAAGCCTGATTCTTGCGCCGAGCAAAAAATTTGGACGATGGTCGAAGATGATGATGATGAGACCAGTGCTGATGTCAGTGCTGGTGCTGGTGCTGGTGCTGGCGATAAATAGGCAGTGATTACTGGGCGTTTATGGAGTTTGGGAACATAATGAGTAATGATTTTTGGCTAACGTCTGGATGGCATCTCACAGCACGTGACGATCACGGGCATATGGTGCCATCTGTCGATTTCATGCGGGCCTATTTTATGCGCGAAGAGGTAGCCCCTGAAGAGGGGTCATGTGATGCTGAAATTGCTCTTCATAAGCGCTTGATTGATGATCCATTTGCCGTGGTCGTTCCAACAGATCTGTTTGAAATTGCTGATAAAGATGTCGTTCATAATTATCAGGCAGTGTTACGGTTCCGTAATTTTCTGGCGGATTACCCAACGTTGGAATCGGCTTATATGGCGATGGCGCGCAATGCCCAGCCTAACATTCCACCGCTATTTTTTGAGCAGGTGGCACAAATAATCCTGCGCAATATCCTTGATGGCGAGACCGACCCGTTGCAGCTACGCGCAGCAGAAATACTGTTCCGAAATCAGGTTGTCACACTTGATGATGGCCGGATCATGGTCGCCGATCATGCAACGGTGCAGCTGCAATCCGGGATGCAGAAAATCATCGAGCCCGCAACCACGTCTGATGAGGTGCAGATTGATATTCTGGCAACCGAAACTGCAAGTGAATATTGGGCACGCTCGGACCTATTTAACACGTCGGTAGATATTGCCTATACGCAGCCTGCATTGGATGGTTTGGCGCGCGTTATGGAAAAATGGGTTGCGCATTTCTTGCCACTATCTGTCCGCATTTCACCAATGATCAAAATCGAAGATGAAGCATGGTCATGGCATATTGGTCTCGATGCTGAAGCCACAAAAATCCTCAATGATCTTTACCGCGGTGAGGCGGTGGACGAGGCGCGTTTGCGGCGGATTCTTTGTCTGTTCACGCTTGAAACCGACAATGGTTTTGTGCCTGAAATGAGTGGTAAGCCGGTCTATCTCGGTCTTGCGATGGATGCTGCTGGAATCGTTCGTATGAAGCCACAAAATTTGTTAGTAAATCTGCCAGTTATAGACCCATCTTAAAGTTGAATTTAATGTAATTTAGGCAAAAAAAGGGACAGAAACCACATGGGAATCTGCCGCTTTATTTTTCTGGATTCACTTTGGATAGTCGGGCTAGTTCAGATAATCATCTGTTGTGCGCGGCTTTGGCCGGTCAGCAAGATCCATAACCTTGTCATTCTGCTCAAACATTGCTTCAACCCGGCAATCTTCGCACATCTTCAACATATCGGTTCGTGCCGTCTGCTGGAACATGCTGTGATCAGCAAGTTTGCTTATCACGCGTTCGATTGATTTTGAGCTGCCAAACGGCTTGCCGCAAGATTTGCATTCGAACGGCGTATCTTCAATCACTAATTCAGCTGCCATTGCACTATCGGCAAGGTTGAATTGCGGAACGAGTGTGATCACTTTTTCTGGGCAGGTTGACGCGCAAATACCGCATTGCAGGCAAGCATCCTCGCGGAATAGCAATTGCGGTGCATCCGGATTATCTTGCAAGGCACCGGCAGGGCAGGCGCTAACGCAAGACAGGCAAATTGTGCAATTATCCGTGTCAATATCAACCCGTCCATAGGGTGATCCGGCCGGAAGCTCGATCGTTGTGCCAGCACTGGTGTTTGCAGCGGCAAGTCCGCGCATGGCTAAGCGTGTCATCGAGCGCGGCGCCCCGATTGGGCTGAACGGTGCCGGCTTTGCCTTGCTTTTACACGGGCTATTATACAATGCTTCAGCAACTGCGTCCGGGTCGGCTGCATCAATCAGAATAATCCGGTTATCGGCATCTGCCTTAACTCCGGCGAGCATTGCCTTTGCCAATGTCACCTGATCGGCCAATGGTGCGTTTTCAACAGCTTTCGCTGGGTTCAGCAACACAAATACCTGCTGATAACCAAGCGCAATTGCGGCAACCATGACATCATGACCGACGCGCCCCATCGCATGCATCGACACCGGCAATAGATTGGCCGGTAAGCCGCGACCAAATCGGGCGATTGTTTCAATCATTTCAGCGCCGTAAGAGTCGTCGTGCAACAACAGGCTGGGCGCTTTGCCGCCAGCATCTTGGTAATAGCTGATCAGATTGGCGATGCCTGAAATCAGTTGATCTGCAGGCGGATATGCAGTTTGCGCCGCGCCGGATGGACAAACCGCCCCGCATAGGCCGCAGCCACCGCAGATCGCCGGATCGATGGCGACATGATCGCCAAGGCTTTGGATCGCACCGGCCGGACAAACATCAAGACAGCGTGAGCAGCCGCTGATTTTGTTGCGTGAATGGGCGCATAGGTTTTCGTCATAACGCACATAGATCGGCTTTTCGAATTCGCCAATCAGCTGTGCGGCTTCGATTTCAATTGCGGCAAGCGCGCCAATATCATCACCAGCAGCACGGAAATAGCCGTCACGCTTTTCCCAACCGGTGAAAAGTGGTGTGTCGCCGGTCAAATCAATTAAGATGTCGCAGCTTGTCTCAACGCCATCGGATCGCGGCTCAAATTTCAACGCATCGCGGCTCGACGGAAGGGCTGAACCAAATTGGTCAATGACCAGATCGAAATGGGTGAAATGGCCTTTGGTACTCTTGATCTTGCCAGTTGTTATGATGCCACAATCACGCGTTGGAAACAGGTCATCGGTGGGGTTTGCCAGCATAATGGTCACGCCCAATTGGCCGTTGAGCTTGGTGCCAAGCGCTATCGCTGCCTCTGCGCCGCCATTAGTCCGTCCAGCATCAGCATAGATCAGGCAGCGCCCGTCGGAGTTTAGGGCAATGCTGCGGGATGGGCGGTGCACATCGCCGGTCTGCGTAATTAAGGCAGCAATTTTCGCAATGCTGTCTTTTGATTCGTCAGACCAGCCAGCACGCTCACGGATATTCACCGTTGCCGGTGTAGGGCATTCCATTTCCTCAGCAATCGCATCAAAAACTGCGGTTTCCTGGGTGCAGGCGATCAATAATGATAGGTTCTGATCCTTGGCGTCACGCATCGCTGCGGCAAGTGTTTCGGTTTCCGCCCGGCATAATGATGTCGCAACTTCACATCCGCTGGCCGCACCGCACGCCTTGGCAAGTTTTGGCCCATCAATCGCCATTGTGCCACCGCAGTTGCAAACCATAATTTTTTGGTTGGATAAAATCATTTTACACGCCTTTGCTCGATATGTTGTGGCAATGGCACCCGTTCGCCAATGACCTCGCTAAACTAGCCTAGATCGCCGTAAAGACAAGATGGTTTCGCGATAAACCTTGCAACGTGGGGCGGTTTTGATAGATAGTGCTGACCTATTTTTAGGAGCTTTACGACGTGACCAATTCTATATCGCCGGAAAGTCGGCACGTTTTGTACGCGGTTCGGTTAATCATCGAGCGTCAGTCAATCGACAATCCCTGGCAGTCGCATCGCTGGGTAATCCACGATCTTGTTCCGCTAAATCTTAGTGCTGGTGACGGATTACCGCCGAGTAATGACATTCATTTTCAGCGATTGCGCCAGCCATCCGGTAGTGAGGCGGGCGAGGCACTGTTCACGGCTGAGGCGTCGCTGGACTTGCATCGTGCCGAGGCTGAGGCTTACGCGGAAAACCTGGCATCATCAGAGCCGGCGATCTATGTGGTGTTGCGGCAAAATGAAGCGGATGACGAAAACAACGATGCGGATATCGACATTCATTTGGCCGAAATCAGTCTCTCACCATATAATATTCAGGATTATGAGGATTGCGGCGAAGATCAGATTGAAAAACTGCCACTCCAGGGGCCTATTGCCAATTTTGTCAAAGAGTTTGTCGATATTCATTTCAAACCCGAGCCTTTTAAAAAGCGCAAGCGCGACAAGGCAAAGTTGGAACGTGACCAGCTTGGTGGGGCTGATCCGAGGTTGCGCCGTAAGGGTGATATGTTTCAGGTTCCATCAGATCACAAAAATCATGATGAATACCATTAGACCTGTGATAGGGTTTCCTGCAGTCGGGTTGGGTTTCTATCTAGCTCGGCCTTTTGCTAGCGGAGTATGTTGAGGCGCTTTTGCATCTCACCATCGCAATTTAACAACCAGTTCAGCCCCAAGAGGTCAAGCGAATGTCGCGGCGCATTAAACAGGATGATCACGACAAGCCGGATGGTAATGGCACCGGTGGCGGCTTTTTATCTCGTTGGTCGGCGCGGAAAAGCCAGATTGCCAAAGGTGAGCCTGTGCCCGAAGAAGCGCCGCTTCCGCTTGCAGAAGATGGAACTGCCCTCAAGGTCAATGATGAGGTTGAGGATGATGAAGACGCCGCGCTAACCAATGCGGAGCTTCTTGAAAAATATGAATTGCCCGACCCTGAGGATGTAACCGAGGAAACCGGCCTTGATCGCTTCATGAGCGGTGATATGCCTGAACGTCTGCGGCAGATGGCGTTGCGCCGCCTGTGGCGGTTGAACCCGATGTTTGGCATTGTTGATGACATGGTCGAATATGGCGAGGATTATACCGATGCCGCCGTCGTTATCGAGGGCATGCAGACTGCATATACCGCTGGTAGAGGCTATGCGAGCAAAGCAGTCGAGCCTGAGGAAATAGCGGAAGCTGAAGATCAGGTTGAAGATGGGCCTGGAGATGGGTCTGAAGATGGGTCTGAAGACAGGCAAGACGATCAGGCAGAAGAAGCCAAGCCGGATAACGCGGTGACTGACGCCAGCGATGACGCGGGTAAAAGCGCTGAAAACGGTGCAGAAGACGCGCAGAAACAGCCAGACATCGCGGCCGATGGAAACCCCGAAGGTGATGATTCTGTATCGGCCAAAATCCCACATGGTTTGCCAGATAATCCAACCGGTGCGCATTTGGTTTTGCCCGACATGGCCGAGATGGCACCGGATCTTGTTGCGGTTATGCCGTCAACGCCGGTTTCCAACGCATTCGAGCCTGCATCTGAAACCGCCGCGAGTGCAGCGCTCACAGCACCTTATGATCAGACAGAGAAAAGCAATAATACTGAGGAAAATCAGGCTCCTGCATGGCGTCCAGCGCGAATGAATTTCCATAAAAAATAGTGTCTTGAGTTCAGCAGTGGCGGCAGTATTCGCGACGGTGGGTAAGACCATCTCAGTGATTGTTTCTAATGTAGCGAAAAAAACTTTCCAAAATGGCACTAAAATTGGCACTGATGGTTTGCGGATCGTGAAGTGTTATGTTAGCTTTTTGGTAATATATGAGATTGGGGTGCTATGTCGGGTTCGAATACAGCAGAAGTTGAAATTCCTCAGGAGGATATCCTCCGTGCTGATATGTATGATTTTCTTGCGTCTTTGCTGCGCAAGGAGCCTAGTGATGCGCTGATTGAAGAGGTTGGGCGCCTGCAGGGCGACAGCTCGCCGATCGGCAGCGCGTGTCTAACCTTGTCTCACCTCGCCAAAACCCTCGATAATGGCCTGATTCGGAATGAATATGTGACAATGTTCATTGGTGTTGGCCGCGGTGAAATACTGCCATTTGCATCCTATTACCTGACCGGTTTCCTGAACGATAAGCCGCTGGCGAACTTACGCGCCGACATGGACGCGATTGGTATCCGCCGCGCCGAGGGTGTAAAAGAGCCTGAAGATCACATTGCGAGCCTGTTTGACATCATGTCAGGATTGATTAGAGGGCGCTTTGGCCGCTGCTATTCAATTGGTGAGCAGGCGACATTCTTTCGTAAACATATCGAACCTTGGGCAGACTTGCTGATGCGCGATATTGAGGCGGCAAAAACGGTGGTGTTTTTTGCGCCTGTGGGCAGCATTGGTCGAGCCTTTTTAGAAATTGAAAGCGAAGCTTTCAGCATGGATGGAACAGGGTAGCGAGAGGCCCCTGTTTCCTAGCGTCGCATATGGTGTGCGGCACATTTTTGGAGGGAAAAATGGAAAATAAAAACAGAAAAGATGCGGTGGCGGATCGTCGTGACTTCCTCAAGCGTTCTGCGGTTTCTGTTGCAGCTGCCGGTGTGGTAGCGGTTGCAGGAAAAACAGCGTCAGCAAGTGAAGTTGAGGCGCCTACGGGCTCTGGCTACCGTGAAACTGAACATGTGAAGGCGTTTTATGCCTCAGCACGGTTTTAATCAATTTTCTTGATTCTATTAGGAGGATAACATGCTTAGAAAGAAGACGTCCGGGGTTGCGAGAGGCCCCCAGTCATCGTCTTTCATTAGTAAAGCAACCGAAACGGTTGTTGACCGTCGCGCGTTTTTGCGTGGTTCAGGTCTTGCTATTGGAGGTTTGGCTACGGCCGCTGCACTTGTGGGGTCAAATGTGACGCCAGCAAAAGCTGCATTTTCAGGAGCAGCAGCAGAAATTAAAAAGTCAGTCTGCACCCATTGTTCTGTCGGTTGTACCGTTATTGCAGAAGTGCAAAACGGTGTATGGACGGGGCAAGAGCCTGGTTGGGACAGTCCAATCAATCTTGGAGCGCATTGTGCCAAAGGTTCTTCAGTTCGGGAAACTGCAAGCGGTGAACGCCGTTTAAAATACCCAATGAAACTAGTTGGTGGAAAATGGGTTCGGATGAGTTGGGATGACGCCATCAATGAAATTGGCGATCAGATGCTCGATATCCGTGAAAAGTCTGGCCCTGACTCAGTTTATTGGCTTGGTTCGGCTAAGCATAACAACGAGCAGGCATATCTGTTCCGTAAGCTATACGCGTATTGGGGATCCAATAACGGTGACCACCAAGCTCGTATTTGTCACTCAACCACAGTGGCCGGTGTTGCGAACACCTGGGGCTATGGTGCGATGACAAACTCCTATAATGATATGCACAATTCAAAAGCAATTTTCATTATTGGCGGTAACCCTGCTGAAGCTCACCCCGTTTCATTGATGCATGTTCTTAAAGCAAAAGAGCAAAACAATGCACCAGTGATTGTTTGTGACCCACGTTTCACCCGTACAGCAGCTCATGCAGATGAGTATGTTCGCTTCCGTCCGGGATCAGACGTTGCCCTTATCTGGGGTATTATGTGGCACATTTTTGAAAACAAGTGGGAGGATAAAGAATTTATCCGCCAGCGTGTTTACGGCATGGAAGATGTCCTTGCTGAAGTCAAAAAATGGAACCCGGCTGAAACCGAGCGTGTAACTGGTGTTCCAGGATCGCAGCTCAAGCGTGTTGCCCAGATTATGGCAAACAATCGTCCAGGCACCTTTGTATGGTGTATGGGAGGCACACAGCATACAAACGGCAACAACAATACCCGGGCTTATTGTGCGTTCCAGCTTGCACTTGGAAATATGGGTACTGCCGGCGGTGGTGCAAACATTTTCCGGGGCCATGATAATGTTCAGGGTGCCACAGATATGTGCGTTCTTTCTCATTCACTGCCTGGCTATTATGGGCTTGCAGCTGGATCATGGAAGCATTGGGCACGTGTTTGGGGCGAGGACTATGAATGGCTAAAAGGGCGGTTTGCATCAATCAAAGGCAAAGACGGCAAGTCCAAGAGCCTAATGAATTCAAGTGGTATTCCCGTATCACGTTGGATTGATGGTGTTCTTGAAAACAAAGAGAACATGGACCAGCCAGATAATCTTCGTGCGATGGTTTTCTGGGGCCATGCTCCAAACTCGCAGACCCGTATGAAGGAAATGAAGACGGCGATGGAAAAGCTCGACTTGATGGTCGTGATTGATCCTTACCCTACTGTCTCTGCTGTGCTTTCTGATCGTACAGACGGTGTTTATTTGCTTCCGGCGACTACGCAGTTTGAGACCTATGGCTCCGTTACAGCTTCAAACCGGTCAATCCAATGGCGTGAAAAGGTTATCGAGCCTTCATTTGACTCGCTCCCTGATCATACAATCATTTATAAGTTTGCCAAAAAACTTGGCTTCGCTGATCGTATGTTCCGCAAAATAAAAGTCACCAATGATGAGCCACTAATCGAAGATGTCACCCGTGAGTTTAACAGTGGCATGTGGACCATCGGATACACTGGCCAGTCGCCAGAACGTCTGAAAGCTCACATGGCTAATCAGCACGTGTTCGATAGAACATCATTGCAGGCTGTTGGTGGTGAGCTTGATGGTGAATATTATGGCTTGCCTTGGCCTTGTTGGGGTACAGCAGAGATGGGGCATCCAGGCACACCTCTACTATACGACACTTCAAAACCAGTGGCTGAAGGGGGTCTTTGTTTCCGTGCCCGATTTGGGGTAGAGCATGAGGGCAACAATCTGTTGGCTGAAGGTTCTTACCCCGTTGGGTCTGAAATCAAGGACGGTTACCCAGAATTTACGATGGGTATGCTGAAGAAGCTTGGCTGGGATGGTGACCTGACTGCTGACGAACGTTCGGCAATTGAAAAGGTTGCTGGTGACAAGACCAACTGGAAGGTTGATTTGTCAGGTGGTATCCAAAGGGTTGCGATCAAGCATGGTTGTGCACCATTTGGTAACGCGAAGGCACGTGTAAAGGTCTGGACATTCCCAGATCCAATTCCGCTCCATCGTGAGCCATTGTACACATCGCGTCGTGATCTTGTGGCCGATTATCCAACCTACTCAGACCGTAAGCTCTATCGTCTGCCGACTTTATATAAGTCGATCCAGGATAAGGATTATTCGGTTGAATATCCGATGATTCTGACCTCAGGTCGTTTGGTCGAATATGAGGGCGGTGGTGATGAAACCCGTTCAAACCCATGGCTTGCTGAATTACAGCAGGACATGTTTGTTGAGATGAACCCATTTGATGCCAATGGAAAGAATATCCGTAACGGCGATATGGTTTGGGTGAAGACACCTGAAGGCGCGCAGATCAAGGTCATGGCCATGGTCACGGAACGTGTCGCCAAAGGTGTTGCCTTCTTGCCATTCCATTTTGGTGGGCATCTTGAGGGGGTAGACCAACGGTCCAAGTATCCAGAGGGATCCGATCCTTATGTACTTGGTGAAGCAGCCAACACGGCCATGACTTATGGCTATGACTCAGTGACATTGATGCAGGAGACGAAATGTTCGCTCTGCACAATTGAACGCGTATAAGGGAGGTACACATGGCAAGAATGAAATTTCTTTGTGATGCAGAACGCTGTATCGAATGTAACGCCTGTGTTACTGCATGTAAGAACGAGCATGAGGTTCCGTGGGGTGTGAACCGTCGTCGGGTGGTTACCATCCAAGACGGCAAGCCCGGCGAACGCTCAATCTCAGTTGCATGTATGCATTGTTCAGACGCGCCTTGTATGGCTGTCTGTCCTGTGGATTGCTTCTACCAGACCGAACAGGGTGTGGTATTGCATTCAAAGGACCTCTGCATTGGCTGTGGTTATTGCTTCTATGCTTGCCCATTTGGAGCACCGCAATATCCGCAGGCTGGTAACTATGGTTCACGTGGCAAAATGGACAAATGTACATTCTGCGCAGGTGGCCCAGAGGACGACATGAGCAGCCTCGAATTCCAGAAATACGGTCGTAACCGTCTGGCTGAAGGCAAACTGCCAATTTGTGCAGAAATGTGTTCAACTAAAGCGTTGCTGGCAGGGGATGGAGACCAAGTCTCTAACATCTTCCGTGAGCGGATCGTTGCCCGTGGATTTGGGTCAGGCGCTTGGGGATGGGGCACTGCATATTCCATCAAGGGCTAATCTGCCAAACTGAAATCGGTGGGCTCCTCCTGTTGCGAGGGGCCCACCCCTTTTATTGTAATTTCTACCCAAGATGCGCAGGTTACCATGTAAACCGCGTCTGGGGTTTGTGAGGGGCAAATGATTGCAATCACACGTAAATTTTTTATTCTCTTTGCTTTGACAGCGGTCGCGACCGGGTTGTCAGCTTGTGCAGAGGAAGAGCAAAACCGGGTTCTCAGTTATAAAAAGGGAACCTATCTCGGCAAAGCGGATCAGCAGTTGACCGAAGATCAGTTACGCACATTGATCTATCGATCAAACGCTCAGCGCTCCGACTAAGGCGCGATTTAAGGATAGGGAGACCGGGGACTATGTTTAAAAGATATTTAGGTATTTTAGCGGTTATGTTGACGATGTTTATCGGCACTGCCGCATCTGTTACACCTGCCGTTGCGCAAGTAAATGGTGAGGTACCGGGTACTGCGCTTGGCATCAAATCAGACACAGATTTATGGCGGTTTGTGCGCACAGGTAATGCTGGATCGACGCAGATGAAGGATGAATTGTCGGCTGTGATGATTCAATCTGAAGGCGACAATTGGCGCGCGTTTCGCAATGGCCCGTTGTCAATTTATGGCGCGTATGGACTTGCCGGCATCATTGGCCTGTTAGTGGTGTTTTATATGGTTCGTGGTCGCATCCGTATCGATGCAGGCCCGTCTGAAGATAAAATTCTGCGCTTTGGCACGATTGACCGCTTTGCGCATTGGTTGATGGCCGGTTCATTTGTCGTGCTAGGTATCACTGGCCTTAATATGCTTTACGGCCGTTATGTGCTGTTGCCAGTTTTGGGAAAGGACACTTTTGCGACCATCACTGCATTTGGCAAATATGCGCATAATTATCTGGCTTTTGCCTTTATGGTTGGCTTGGCGCTGTCGTTCGTTCTTTGGGTGCGTCACAATATTCCAAACAAGCTTGACCTTAAATGGCTGGCGATGGGTGGCGGTATTTTTGCCAAGGGTGTTCATCCACCAGCGCGGAAATTCAACGCAGGTCAGAAGATCATTTTCTGGGCGGTGATGATCGGTGGCTTGTCGGTCAGCATGTCAGGCATCGCTTTGATGTTCCCGTTCCAGACACATATGTTCGCTGAAACATTCGCGATGTTGAACGGTCTTGGCTTTAGTCTGCCAACCGACTTTACACCATTGCAGGAACAGCAGATGAACCAGCTGTGGCACGGTGTTGTGTCACTTGCGCTTGTGACCATGATCATTGCGCATATCTATATTGGTTCGGTTGGCATGGAAGGCGCTCTTGACGCGATGAATTCAGGTATGGTTGACCGTAACTGGGCGAAAGAGCACCATAATCTTTGGGTTGAAGAAGAAGATCAAAAGGCCAACCCAAAGCCGGCTGAATAACAGTTTGTCACTCATGCTTGGTTGATCAATGTCATCTTGCAATACCACGTCTCAAACAGCCGGCCCCTTTGTGAGCCGGCTGTTTCTATGTCTATTCCTTGCTATCCTGATGCCACTATCAGCGTCGGCCTTTGACCGGTTTACCGCGCATGGTGGGCCGGTTCGTGATCTGGCGCTATCACCCGATGGAAACTACCTCGTTACTGCCAGTTTTGATTATTCGGCAGTTTTGTGGTCGGCCGGTGATATTGCTGAAAAAACCACTCTTATAGGGCATGAAGCGGCGCTGAATACGGCGCAATTCTCGCCTGATGGTCGGCTGCTTGCGACCGCCGGTGATGATGGGTTGGTGCTGGTCTGGCCGGCTGACAAGTTTGAGAATCCGGCGATAGAGCCGATCATTCTGCGTGGCCATAAGGGTAAGATTGTTGATCTAGCTTTTTCCGACGATAATTCCATGCTGGCATCGGCCAGTTGGGACGGATCCATTGGCATTTGGCCGCTAGATGCTGGTCTTGATAATGCTGAGGGTAATGTCAGGTTTATTACCGGCCATGAGGGTCCGGTTAATGCGGTGCAGTTTTCCGATGATAGCGCCTTTCTCTATAGCGCAGGCTATGACGGACAAATCCGCTATTGGCGGCTGGAAAATGACGAATATCTGCGCAGCATTGTTCGCAATGGCTGGAGTGTCTCGGTTTTTGCCGTTGATGAGAAGCGCGATATTGTTGCGTTTGGGTCGTCTGACGGGGTGATGAGTGTGACGCGCATATCTGACCAGAGCGAGCTTTTGCGGGTTGGTGATGAGCGTGTGCCCGTGCTCTCGCTGTTCTATCGGGCGGGATCTGGCTTCATTGGCTTTGGTAATGCCAAGGGGCGGGTTTTTCTTGCCGACACAAAAGACTGGTCGGTTGTGCGTGATTTCAACGCGGCAAACGGCCCGATCTGGAGCTTGCTAGTCTTGCCTGATCAGCAATCTTTAATGGTGGCGGGGCTTGATGATTTCATTACACGCTGGCCGATTTTTGAATTTCCACCTGAATTTCTTGACAGACCGGGCCCAGCGCGCCGGTTTCATCCAAAGCAAGCCGTCAGCAATGGCGAATTGCAGTTCGCCCGTAAATGCAGTGTTTGTCATACGTTGACAGCAGATGGCCGGCGGCGTGCCGGACCAACATTATTTGGTGTTTTTGGTCGGCGTGCAGGGGGGCTTGAGGGATATCCATATTCACCGGCATTGCAGAACTCTGACATTATCTGGAGTGCCGCGACGATTAACCGTCTATTCGAAGAGGGGCCGGACAAGGTTACGCCCGGGACCAAAATGCCAATCCAGCGGATGAAAAATGCGCAAGATCGAGAGGATCTTGTGTCGTTCTTGCAATCTGCGACACAAAATTAGATAATCAGTTTGGCAGGGTGTCTCAGTGACAATTGCCATGAAATGGAGAAGTTAACATGAAAATGCTTATGATCAGCAGCGCTGCTGCAATCGTCATCGCTGTTGTCGCCTATTACGTTCTTACCAGCACAGGTATGGATACAGCATCTGTCTATTCAAGCGACGCTGTCCGCTTGACAGGTGGCCGCTACTAATTGCCGTTTGTTATTGCGATGCGCGCCGATATGGTGCGCATTCCGCATCAATTTGGCTGTCTGACAAAAACAACCCATAGGCGTAATTATGGTGCTGCGGGCGGATGCTATCTTTGACGGCTCGCGCTAATTCGGCGCCGTCCATCTTTGCGGTTTTTGTGCTAGCGACAATACAGATCGCATATCCGGCTAGTTTCGGTACAGCAAAGCTGCTTCCAGACATCATGGTTTCTTGATTCCCAACGCCGATTGCGGGTAGGTTCTCTGCTGGCAGTCCAATGCTGACATCTTGGCCGAAATTCACCCCGTCCGCCAATGATCCATCCTTAAGGGTTGAGGTAACGGTTAAGGTATTCGAAAGCTGGTTCACTGCCGGATAGGTCGGTTGTTTGCTCAAATCGACACCGTTATTGCCAGCTGAGATGATAAACAGCATTTCTGGATGACGCGCGGCGGCGGCAAAAAAGGCCTCCCATTCATCGGCATCGCGGCTGCCGAGTGGCATCATCACAATGCGCGCTTTGTGAGTGGCTAGCCATTCGACCGCGTCTTCCATCAAACGCATATTGCGGCGGGGATATCGCACTGGCAAAAGCCGAAAATCCGGGCCAACGCGGCTTAATATATCAACGACATAGCTTCCATGGCTTTGCGGGTAAAATGGGCTGCGTGCAAGGTTGGCATCGAACGGCAGGCTATCGCCGTCCCACAGGTCACGGGCAACCAAATTGCCGTCACGGTCATAAATCAGATGGGGCTGGAAATCAGGACGGCGATAATCGATTCCAGAATCGATATGCCCCACAATTAAGGCTGGATTTGTGCCCTGACGCTTGTTATTTATCTTTGCGAGGGGCGGCGGGTTAATCCATATCTGCTCATCAGATTTATCGCTATGTTGCACTGTCACCCGTTCCATCCTGCCATCATCCAAATAGGTGATCTTGCGGCGTTCACGCAAATTGCAATCCGGTTTGAACACCGACAATGTCACCGGATCAAGGCCGTGATAGATCTCGTTTCGCATCCCGCGCAATCGGTCAGCCACAAAAAAAGCCGACAGCCTGAACTGGGTAATCTTATCAATTTGAAAAATATAATGAAACCTTGCCGCCATGCCGCGTTGATTGTGGGTATGCCGCGCCAGTTTCCAGCCATTTTGCGCCGCGAATATCTGGGCAATTTTGATCATCTCGTCTGGATTCGCGGTCTGATTGGCTTTTGGCTGCAAATCAACGCAGAATTGTGCCAGACTATCGTCATCGGTATTGTCGACGGCAATGACATCCGCAGGTGCGACAAAAAATAGCAAGCTTGCAATCAAGCCGAGACAACGTCGTAACATGCGAAATTGGAACGGTGTCTTAATCTGATATTGCGTGTTTGGTTTATGCCTGTTTAAACGCTCTGTTAGCAGAATCTGTGTTTTCAGAATCTGTGTTACCAGCAGCTTTGATTGTTTGGTTAGGCTTTCGATGATACATCACCTGATAAATATTAAACTATTAAGATATCTATTTTTTGGCCTTGCAGCGATTAGTTTAGGCGTGTTTGGCCATGCTGCCAATGCAGAGCATGGTGCTAAAACATGGACAAAGGCAAAAAAATCGCTGGTGGCTGTTAATCCGGTTTGGCCGGGTTACGACCGTCCGGGATTCGGTGCGCCGCAGGGGACTGCACCGGCTGGAACCGGTGTCTATTTCAGTATGAATGAGGCACAGGATACAGCGTTTATTCTCACTGCTGCTCATGTTGTGGCGCAGGCAAAATCTATTGAAATTGTTGATTTTTCTGGAAATTCATCTGCCGCATCTCTGCATGCCATAGATTGGCGGCGTGATATTGCCGTTTTAAAAACAGATCTGATCGGAACCGGTATTGTCGTTACCGATGATAGGCCGCTTATTGGAAGCCATGTCTGCGCCCTTGGAAACAGCTTTGGACTGGGGACAGGCATGAGCTGCGGTATTGTATCTGCGGTCGGTCGTTCCAATATAGGATTTAATGAAGTCGAGGATTTTATCCAGACAGATGCGGCGGTGAACCCCGGAATGTCTGGCGGGGCGCTGGTGGATCCGGACGGCCGTCTGATCGGACTCATTGATGGAATTTTTACAAAGGAAGCCGATATTGACGCCGGTGTGAATTTTGCCATTTCAGTGCCGCTTTTGCGCCAGAGTCTGGCCGAACATTTAAGCGCAGGGGTGCAGTTCTAACGGAATAATTCTTCACCCGACATGACTAGCGCCCGGGCACAAGACTCTCTATAGTGATGCGCTTGTACTGATGTGATTTTGTCCGGACGGTTTGACGATCGCCAAGGCAGCAAAGGTTATATGCGAATTATGGATAATGTAGTGCCACCAAAAACCCTTATCGACCCTTTCGGGCGAACGGTTGATTATATCCGCGTGTCGGTTACCGATCGATGCGATTTCCGGTGCGTCTATTGTATGGCCGAACATATGACATTCCTGCCAAAGGCGGAATTGCTGTCGCTTGAGGAGCTTGAGCAGGTTTGCCGTAATTTTATGGCACTCGGTACCCGCAAAATCCGGCTAACGGGCGGTGAGCCCTTGGTGCGCCGTAACATCATGCATCTTATCCGTAATCTTGGCAGTGAAGTGAAAGCCGGCAATCTGGATGAATTAACAATCACCACCAATGGCAGTCAATTGCATAAAATGGCGGATGAGCTGGTCGATGCCGGTGTAAAGCGGCTGAATATCTCAATTGATACTCTTGATCCGGATCGGTTCCGTGAAATCACCCGTTGGGGTGATCTGGATAATGTGCTTGCCGGTCTTGAGGCGGCAAAACGCGCTGGTCTAGATATCAAGCTGAATGCCGTGGCCTTGAAAGGCGTTAATGAATTTGACCTTGGCAACATGGTTGCATGGGCTGGTGATCAGGGATTTGACATGACGATCATCGAGGTTATGCCGATGGGTGATATCGGTAATGAAAACCGCGTTGATCAATATCTGCCGCTTTCGCAGGTGCGGGCCGAACTGTCCAAACGCTTTACACTGACTGACAGCAATTTTCAAACGCCCGGGCCGGCGCGTTATGTAACGGTCGAGGAAACCGGCCGCAGGTTGGGCTTTATTACGCCGTTGACGCATAATTTCTGCGAATCCTGTAATCGGGTACGAGTTACCTGCACCGGACAGCTTTATATGTGTCTTGGTCAGGATGATAATGCTGATCTGGCAAAGGCGCTTCGCGACCATGGTGAAGACGGGCTCCGTGATGCCATCATCGAGGCTATTGGTCGTAAACCAAAAGGGCATGATTTTGTGATTAGCCGGCGTTCGCCTTCAGCCGCTGTCGCGCGCCATATGAATGTAACCGGGGGCTAAATGATGACCGAGGCGCACCTTATTCGCCCGGGTCGGCATGGAGCCATTTTCGGGTTCGCGGGTTGGTCTGGTTCAGGCAAAACCACGCTTGTTGAAAAGATCATTGCCCATATCAGCGCCAGCGGGGTTGATGTTGCAACAATAAAACACGCACATCATCATTTTGATGCCGATCATGCTGGCAAAGATAGCTATCGTCACCGTGAGGCGGGGTCGCGGCAGGTTCTGGTATCATCGGCCTATCGCTCGGCGCATTTTATTGAACATGGTGATCGCGGCGAACCTGAACTTTCCACGTTACTCGACCAATTAATGCCGGCCGATCTGGTGCTTGTTGAGGGCTTTAAAAGCTATCCTATTCAAAAGATCGAGATACACCGGCCATCGGTTGGCAAGCCAATCCTTTATCCGAACGATGATTTGGTGATTGCGTTGGCGAGTGATGAACAAATTAGTGACTGCCCGTTGACCTTTTTTGATCTTGAGGATGTTGCCGGTATCGCGTCGTTTATATTGATGCAAACAAAGCTGAAGCAGGCGAGCTAGGCTGATGCCCAACCAGCAGACGGCCCCCATTCCTATCGATTTGGCCCGTGACGAATTGCTTGCCAGTATTGATGCGATAGAGGGTATAGAAACCGTCGATCTTGATCAGGCTTGCGGCAGAATCGCCGCTGAAACGATCACCAGCACAATTGATTTACCGCGAACGCATAATGCGGCGGTTGACGGCTATGGCGTCGATTCTGCCAGCCTGATTGACGCGCCTGATCGTGCATTTAAGATTGTTGGCGTCGCCCGCGCTGGTCATCCATTTGATGGTGTCATTGGCGCTGATGAGGCTATTGAAATCTACACTGGCGGCGTGATGCCACAAGGCCCTGATTGCGTTGCGATGCACGAAGATTGCACCCGTAGCGGTGACAATGTTGTGATCGCGGCAAAATTAACAAAAGGCAGCAATATGCGCCCGCCTGGTGAAAATCTTGCAAAGGGCGAGATCGTGATCGCCAAAGGGCAAATGATCAGCGCTGCTCTGGTGGGTCAGCTAGCCGCATCGGGAACAGCGCAAATCACAGTTCGGCGCCGCCTTCGGGTTGCGGTTATGTCCACTGGTGATGAGGTGGTGCCAGCTGGCAGTTCAGCCAGCCATGGACAGATTTTTGATGCAAATCGTCCAATGTTAAAGGCCATTCTCGCAAGCAGCCAAATGACCTTAATTGATTGCGGTATTGTTCCGGACAAGCTAGCGGCGCTTAGCGCGGCGTATGAAAATGCGCTAGAACAGGCTGATGTGGTGATTTCGTCAGGCGGGGCATCGGATGGGATTGAGGATCATACCCAGCAAGCCATGCAGCATATTGGCGCAAATTGCGCGTTTTGGCGGCTTGCGATGAAACCGGGGCGGCCAATGGCAGTTGGGCGACGTGAAAAGCAGCTTATTTTCTGCCTGCCGGGTAATCCGGTTGCCGCCTTTGTTTGCACGCGCCTTCTTATCAAGCCGGTTTTGAACAAGCTGCTGGATGGTGCCGTATCACCGATTTTGAAAATTCGTGTGCCTGCGGGTTTTACCCACAAGAAAAAGCCCGGCCGCGCCGAATTTCTGCGGGTTGTTCTGGTTGATAATGCTGATGGGCAGTATCTTCAATTGCATGGCCGCAAAGGGGCAGGGGTGATTTCATCGCTGACAGGTGCAGACGGGCTGGTTGAGATTCCCCTAGACAATGCTGGTGTCGATAAGGGGCTGATGCTCAATTTCCTGCCGTTTCACGAGCGCGGCCTTTAGGCCTTATGTTGGATGAGGAATAAAATGAGCGTACGCATTACCGAAGATGATTTTGATATTGCGCTTGAGCATGAAAAGCTGAAATCGCGCGACTCTGGGGCGATTGTTACCTTTACCGGAACGGTTCGTGACCTGCCCAATGGGGGCGGGTTGAACGCGATGACGCTTGAGCATTATCCCGGCATGACCGAAGCCGAAATCGAAACGATTATCGAACAGGCCAAGGCACGGTGGCCGCTAAACGAAGTTACGGTAATTCACCGCGTTGGGCGGCTTTTGCCAACTGAAAATATTGTCTTTGTCGGATGTTCATCGGCGCATCGTGGGGCTGCATTTGATGCCGCAAATTTCATCATGGACTTTCTCAAGACGAGGGCACCCTTTTGGAAGCTGGAAGACGGGCCAGACGGTGCAAAATGGGTTGATGCACGCGACTCTGACACGAGGGCGCTGGATCGCTGGGATCTGCCGAAATAATATTGGGGCTGGTAAGGCCGGCGCGCCCTTAACCGGACGCCCTAAACCGGACGCCATTAACCGGACGCTCTTAACCCGACGCCATTATCGCGGGATGTAGTCGTTCTTCCATTTCAGCACGACATTAAACGATACTGAAATCCGCGGCATATCTGACATATTAGGGTGCACCAGATGATGCAGAAATGCTGGCCATAGAAATAGATCGCCATTGTTTGGAAGCAGCCGATGTTCGGCGTCAACCTGGCCATCATTTCGGATCGAGTTCATATTTGCCTGTGGCCGCGGGTCAAAGAAACTGATCGCGCTGGGGTTCAAATCAGACCGAAATGTATCGGCATTGCTTTGGTCAGGCACCGATACATAATAGGTTCCGGACAGCCATGAATGCGGATGATTATGTAAATTGTGGTAATCGCCGCGCATATTCACATTGGCCCAGCCTTGCAAAACCCACTCAAGGTCATAATCAATACCCGCATGACGCGCATAATCCAGAACCGCCCGATCGCAACATTGCCGAAGCCAGATCAACGCCGGATGATCGGTCGCAAAAAGATTTCCCGAAATATAATCAACCGTCATATCATCGCGGGCAACGTTCTGCTCTAGCAAATGGTTGGATAGAACCGGATTAGCGGTGTCGTGTCCAGGCAGGCTCAGTGACATAAACTGCGTCGGCCAGAGTTGTTTGAATTCTGGTTTACCCGGTACATTCTCCGATTGTGACATTCTCTTACTTCTCCGGATCAATTCGGTTGATATGCTGGCGGCCAGATAGGCAGAAAAGGCATTTTCCCTAGCTTTTTTGAAGGCTAGCACCATTGAAACTTTAGGGCGCAATAGTGCCACCAGTCTATTGGCAGAGACAAGCGGTTAATGTGAAAAACGGTTTGCCAAATGACGCCAAAAGTCGGGAACGGGCTTATCCTGCATTAAAATTTGTTTTGGTAGTTGCCAAATTTATCATTTCACTGTCACTATATACCGGCGGTGCTTGCTGCGTCCGCCACCTGTCTGTTTTCACCCCCGTTTTCTTCACAATGTTATGAGTTTTTGCAATGAATGATCAGACTGGGCCTGCCTTTAAGGGGCGCGTTGAAGATATCCGTTTTGTTTCTGGCCATGGCCGATTTACTGCAGACATTGTTCCTGACAATGCGCTTCATGCCGTGTTTTTGCGCAGCAATGTTGCGGCGGGCGTGATTACCAGCCTTGATTGCAGCGCTGCCAAAACAGCGCCCGGCGTTGTGTCGGTATTAACCGCCTTGGACGCGGCGGCTGACGGCGTTGCCAATATGGTCTGGACGGGTGGGCCGGTCCGTGAAGATGGCGGTGTTACCGTCGATAGTCCGCGTCCGTTGCTGAGTGGAAAAGAAATACGCCACCTCGGTGAGCCAGTGGCGATGGTAATCGCTAACACACGGCAAGCGGCGGCTGATGCTGCCGAATTAATCGAGGTGCAGATTGATGCCGCTGATGCGGTCGCGCTGTCGGTTAAGCATATGCTGGGTGGGCCTCTGGTCTGGCCTGGCACTAACGATAATATCGCATCGTTGCACCGTCAGGGAAATCGTGATGAGGTTGATGCGATTCTGGCGAAATCGGCCCATGTAAGCCATTTCGCGTTTGATATCTCGAAAATCACCGCTTGCACGATGGAAATGCGCGCCTCGATCGGTTTCATCGACGAAAACGGGAAATCTTCTTTGACCACAAGTGCGCAAAGCCCCTATCAATTGCATGGCGAGTTGGCGCAATTATTTGGCATCAGCCCTGACGAGGTGCGGGTGACGTCACCTGATGTGGGTGGATCATTTGGCATGAAGGGTGCGCTATATCGCGAGGATGCGCTGGTGGTCTGGGCGGCGCGCCGCCTTGGTCGGCCGGTATTCTGGACAGCCGATCGCGGCGAGGCCTTTTTAAGTGATGAACATGCGCGTGCGGTTAGTGGCACTGCATCGCTTGGTCTTGATGCTGAGGGTAATTTTACCGCGCTTTGGGTGGATGCACGTATTGATGCTGGCGCCTATCTATCGCGCCGTACCAAGGGTTTGCTGAATAATATGGGCGGGGTCGCTGGACAATATAAAACCCCAGCCATCGCTACCCAGATGTCGTTCTTTTTCACCAACACAATGCAGACATCGCCCTATCGCGGGTTTGGCCGTCCCGAAGCCACTTATGTAATTGAACGGCTAATTGATCAGGCGGCGCGTGAGACTGGCCGTGATGCGTTAGCACTGCGCCAGCAAAATCTGGTTACGCCTGAGGCGATGCCGTACCAGACAGCGCTGACGTTTCTTTATGATTGTGGTGATTTCCCAAAAATTGTTGCCGCTGCTTCGAAAAATGCCGATTACGCTGGGTTTGCCGCACGGCGCAAGGCGTCTGAAGCGCGCGGGATGCTGCGCGGTATCGGCATTTCAAACCCGATCGAGGTGGCAGGCGGCCCCTTAAAGCAGGTACGAAAAGACATTGCCCGTATTACCGCCCGCCCCGATGGGCAGATTGTCGTAACGCCCGGGTTGATGTCGGTTGGGCAGGGGCATGAAACGGCACTTGCGCGGATGGCGTCGCAGCGCCTTGGTGTTGATATTGACGATATCATCTACCAGCAGGGCGATACAGATCTATTGCCCTCTGGACGGGGCAGTGGCGGCTCGGCGGCGACAGTTATTGGCGGTGCGGCGGTTCATGTCGCGCTAAACGAGTTTGTTGCGGCAGGTAAGGGCATTGCGGCGGGTGTATTGGGGTGTGATGCTGATCAAATCACCTTTGATGCTGGCCTGTTCAGCAACCCTGCAGAACCTGCGCGGCCGCCCATGAGCTGGGCCGATATTGCCAGCCACAGTAACGAAGCGGGCGGGATGAGCGTGCTTGGCGAGTTTTTACCGCCAGATGTGACCTATCCGAACGGCTGTCATATCTGTGAGGTCGAAATTGATCCGGCAACCGGCAAGGTTAGTTTTGCTGATTATGTTGTTGTCGAAGATGTCGGCACCGTGCTGAATGCGGATCTTGTTGAGGGCCAGATGCATGGCGGAATTGCCCAAGGCGTCGGGCAGGCGCTGGGTGAAATTCTGCATTTCGACGAGTCCGGCCAGCTGATCACCGGTTCATTTATGGATTACCAAATGCCAATCGCGGCAGATTTTCCGAATTTTCGGATTTCAACAATTGCCGTGCCGACCAAGATAAATCCGCTTGGTGCGAAGGGGGTTGGTGAGGCCGGAACCGTTGGGGCTTTAGCGGCCACAATGAATGCTATAGTTGATGCGATGGCTTGCGCCGGTGTTGCCGCATTTGAAATGCCGGCAACGCCGCATCGGGTCTGGCAGGCACTGCAAGACGCCAAAAAATCAGCTAGTTAGCCCTGCGCGGCGCGGTCACGGGCTGATCTGGATCGCGCCACCATGCCGTCAATTTCATGCCGCAGCTTGGCCTTTTCAATTGGGTGCAGAAACGCCCCAATTTCGGTTTCGACGCCGTGACTGGAAAGGATTACGCGCTGGCGGTAGCGCGCCGAAGGTGCGGGTGCTGTCGGCGGGCTTAACTGTACCCGAAGCCAGCCAACGGGAAATTCTGAAACGGCCGCGTTTCCATGTTCGTCCCGATGCTCAACCTTTAGGGTTTCGGTCGTTGTTTCAATGGTTTCGCGTACCTTTGCGGCGCGGTAATTCAGTTTGAATGCACCCCAGACAATCAATAATTCGAGGCCTAAAAATCCAATAACTGGCCATGCACCAGCCAGAAAAAAGCCCAGTCCGATGGTGAACAGCAATCCAGCCAATAGCCCAATCACAATTGCAAAGCCCTTTGGCGATAGCGAGCGGTGCGGCCAGATTGTCAACCGTTCCAGCGGTTGCGGTTTTGAAGAGTTTTCAACCATTGGCTAAGAAGATGGTGATCTAGCAGCATAGCGTCAAGATGGCACCGCTCATTACGGTGCAGATTGCTGTTCGCCTTATGATGGTTTCGAGCCTATAAGGGGGGAACGGAACCGATAGAGCGGAGAGGGATTTCGGGGTAATGAATTATATTTATAAGATTTGTGATAGATCCCTTTGGGCGGCGGCGGAGCAAGCTGGCCGGTTTACCGGCGCGGAAATTGATTTAAAAGACGGATTTATCCATTTTTCTACTGCAGATCAGCTTGCCGAGACATTACGTCTGCATTTCGCCGGCCGAACCGGCCTATGCCTGATCACGGTCGATGCCAGCGTTTTAAAGATTAAGTGGGAACCGGCAAGAAGCGGCGATTTATTCCCGCATCTTTATGATGATTTGCCATTATCGGCGGTGCGGTCAGTTGACGATCTGAACGTTGGTTCGGATGGGATTCATCACTTGCCTAGCCAGCTTTGAACGGTTGAAATCCGCGCCGTTTTAGTGGCGTCGCTAAGCGGTTCTGATGTGCCATGCCCCCATATCGGATTTGGCCATGCAGCGTCGTCAGTATGGCGTGCCACGATATGAAAATGCAGTTGCGGTACCATATTGCCAATAGCCGCACTATTGATTTTGCTGGCATCACAATGTTGCTTTAGCGCCTTGCCGAGCATTCGCGCCAGTTTCCACAAGGATTGAGCGGTTTTTTCATCAAGATCATGCAGCTCGGTTGCGCTGACTTCTGGCACGATCATCAGCCAGAAAAACCGCGAATCATTTACCAGCCGTATTTGCAATGACCCCACCCGCGCCACAAGAAACGTGTCTTTGGCAAGGGTGGGGTGCAGGGTAAATGACATTTTAGCTGGGTTATCCGGCAACAATTTTGGCGATGCCGGTGCCACAAGTAACAGTGTCGGCCTTGCCACCAAGGTCGCCCGTGCGCAGGTCTGGCGTTGAAAGTGCACTATCAATTGCATCAGTGATACACTTAGCAGCCTCGGCATAACCTAGATGTTCAAGCATCATTGCGCCCGCCCAGATTTGCCCAACCGGATTTGCAATGCCTTTGCCAGCAATGTCTGGTGCAGAGCCATGTACAGGTTCAAACAGCGATGGAAACAGCCGTTCAGGGTTGATATTGCCCGATGGTGCAACGCCGATCGTGCCGGTACAGGCAGGGCCAAGATCGGACAGGATATCGCCAAACAGGTTTGACGCCACAACAACGTCAAACCAGTCAGGGTGAAGAACGAAATTGGCTGTCAGGATGTCGATATGGTATTTATCCCAGCTGATATCGGGATAGGATTTTGCCACCGCTTGAACGCGCTCATCCCAATAGGGCATAGTGATCGAGATACCATTTGATTTTGTTGCCGATGTCAGATGCTTGCGCGGGCGGCTTTGCGCCAATTCAAAGGCGAATTTCAGCACCCGATCAACGCCAATCCGCGTCATCACGCTTTGCTGGGTAACAAACTCACGGTCGGTATCCGGGAACATGCGCCCGCCAACTGATGAATATTCGCCTTCGGTGTTTTCACGAACAATCATCATATCAACATCGCCCGGCCCACGATTTGCCAGCGGTGACGGCACGCCCGGCAGCAGTTTTACCGGCCGTAAATTGACATATTGATCGAATTCGCGCCGGAATAGGATCAGCGATCCCCATAGCGAAATATGGTCGGGAATGCCATCAGGCCAACCAACGGCACCAAAATAAATGGCATCATGCTTGCCGATTTGGGTTTTCCAGTCATCCGGCATCATCTGCCCATGCTTGGCATAATAGTCATAGCTCGCAAAGTCGAAATGGTCGAAATGCAGGTTGATATCAAACCGGTCCATTGCGGCCTGTATCACGCGCAGCCCCTCGGGAATAACTTCTTTTCCAATCCCGTCACCGGGAATGACCGCAATATTCAGTCTGTTTTTCGACATTTCTGTCTCCGTTTGTTTCAGTGGGGCCGATAACCGACGAGGGCATAGAATGGTCGTTTGCACACCGCTCTACAAGGTGTTTTTGGTGGGTTTTTACGTCTCTAATGGCTAGAACGGCATCGGAAAACGGCGATAGGTGGCGGCGATATCATCCAAGACTTCAGCCGTCAGCGTCAAATCTACAGCGCCTAAGGCCTCGCCGAGCTGGTCAAGGTCAGTGGCACCAAAAATGGCCGAAGTCATGAAGGGCCGTTGCATCGCCCATGCTAGCGCCATCTGGCTCGGTTTTAGCCGATGTTTTGCGGCAATCCCCATATAGGCATCAAGTGCCGGCCATAATCCATCGCAAATTCGCCCGCCAAGATTGGCAACATGGCTTCGCCTCGACCCCTCAGGCGTTACATCACCGTTATATTTGCCGGTCAATAATCCAGCGGCAAGTGGTGAGAATGCCAGCAATCCGACCTTTTCGTGATGTGCAACCTCTGCCATATCAAGGTCAAAATGGCGGCAAAGCAGGCTATATTCATTCTGCACGCTGACCATACGGGGAAGGCCGTGGGTGGCGGCAATCGCCAGCCAGCGCATTGTTCCCCATGCGCTTTCATTCGACAGGCCGACATGACGGATCTTGCCTGCACTCCGGCATTTTTCGAGATGATGCAGAACTTCGCTCATGTGATCTAATGTCTCATCGCTGGGTTGAGCGCTTGCATCAAAGTTCCAGTTTTGTCGAAACATATAGGATCCGCGATTCGGCCAATGTAGTTGATAAAGGTCGATATAATCAGTCTTTAAGGCACGAAGTGAGGCCTCAAGCGCCAGATCAATTGTTGCAGGCGAAATGGGGGCACCATCGCGAACATTCATATAGCCTTTGCCAGATACTTTTGTTGCCAGAATAATATCCTGGCGGCGGCCCGACTGGCCGATCCAGTCACCTAAAATACGTTCAGTATCGCCTTGGGTTTCCTTGGCAAGCGGATTGACCGGATACATCTCCGCTGTATCAATGAAGTTAACGCCATGATCAAGCGCCATATCAATTTGCGCATGGGCTTCAACGGAGGTGTTTTGGCTGCCCCATGTCATCGAGCCTAGGCAAAGCGCGCTAACCGATATATCAGTGCGGCCAAGTTTATTATACTGCATGAACCCCCCATGGCTCCATCTCGGAAATGACAAAATGGTCAAATTGATGATTTGATTTCAGGTTTCTCTATAACTATCCAAAAAGGCGGTGGAATGCCAAGCAAATCTAACTATACTAGGCCAATTTCGTCGGGGTCGATTTTATGCGTATTGCGGTTATTGGTTCGGGTATTTCCGGCTTGGCGTCAGCCTTTCTTTTGAACAGCATTGGTGATGTTTACCTTTTTGAAAAGGCCGCGCGTCTTGGCGGGCATAGCAACACTGTCGATGCCGTGTTTGACGATGTCGCGGTGCCAGTTGATACTGGCTTTATCGTTTACAACCCTCTGAATTATCCTAACCTGATTCAGCTTTTCGACCTTTTGTCAGTGCCTAATCAAGCGACAGATATGTCGTTTTCAGTGTCGCTTGGTGGCGGGCAGATGGAATATGAAGGGTCGGTCAAGGGTTTGCTTGCACAGCCTGAAAACCTGCTGAAAAAGCGTTATTGGTCGATGCTGTCCGATCTAGTTCGGTTTTATAAAACGGCACAGCGTCAGGCAGATCAGGGGCCGCGTTACGAAACTTTGGGCCAGTTTGTCGCGCGCCTCGGCTATGGATCAGCCTTTGTCGATGACCATCTGGTGCCGATGGGCGCCGCCATTTGGTCGGCGACGTCACATTCGATGATGGAGTTTCCGGTGCGCTCTTTCATGCGCTTTATGGAAAACCATAAATTGCTCAATTTTATCGACCGGCCACAATGGCGCACGGTCAAAGGCGGTTCACGCGAATATGTTCAGCGCATTGCAGACAAGCTGGATAAGCGGGTTCACTGCGAGGTCGATATTATTGGCTTACGCCGCACCAATGCTGGTGTTATGGTGAATATAAGAGGGCAGGGGGAGATATGGTTCGACAAGGTCATTATGGCAGCCCATGCCGATCAGTCGCTGGCGTTAATGGGTGACGCAACACCGCTTGAGCGTGAAATTCTTGGGGCGTTTGCGTTTCAGAATAATCATGCGGTGCTGCATTCTGATGCGTCACTTATGCCGAAACGTCGCGGCGCGTGGGCTGCGTGGAACTATGTCTCGGAGGGGCCGTTAAGTCCGGCAGGTGGGAATGAAGCTAGCCCAAAATCAGCCGCCAGTGATTTGTGTCTAACCTATTGGATGAACCGTTTGCAATCGATCGATCTAGCCTATCCGCTATATGAAACTTTAAATCCGGTGCGTATGCCTGACCCGGCATTGACGCATGGCAGTTTTGACTATCGCCACCCAATTTTTGATGCCGCAGCGATTGCGGCGCAACCACGCCTTGGTGAAATTCAGGGGCAAAACGGACTGTTCTTTGCAGGTGCATGGACTGGATATGGTTTCCATGAGGATGGGTTGAAATCGGCTGTTGCCATCGCGCAAACATTAGGTGCTGATATTCCGTGGAAAACCGGTGTTAAACCCTATTGCAAAAATGGTGACACGGCGCTGGATACTGCCTGATGACGGCTCTCAACGCGGCTTGCGATATTGTGGTCTCGGACATTGTTCATACGCGGCATGGCGGTGATCATCATCCTGCATCGCATGTTTTACGCCGATCTGGCTTGTCGATATTGATTGATCTTGATCATCTGGCTGAAGCCAATCGTCAAAGCCTGTTTTTTTCAGTCGACAGCTTTAATCTTCTTGGGTTTCAACAGCGCGATCATGGGCCAAATTTCAAATCCAAAGCGCCGCTTGTGCCGCTGGGTGATTATGTGCGCCAAATTGCGGCTGAGCTGATTCCTGAAAAAAGCGTCAAAACTGCACATTTACTAACATTTCCGCGAATTCTTGGCGCCGGTTTTAATCCGCTCTCGGTCTATGTTGCGCGCGATGCTGCAGGCTGTGATCTGCTGTATATCTATGAGGTGCGCAATACATTTGGGGATATGCACGCCTATATTGGAACGCCGTCATTGAGGTCTGCGACATTAGAGGCTGAAAAGATTTTCCATGTTTCGCCATTTTTTCCGGTTGAGGGGCGCTATCGGCTGCGAGTAAGGCTTGATAATGGTGTGGTCAGGCTGGCCATGCGTTATTTGATTGCTGATCGGCCAGCATTGACGGCAACTATGCGTGGCACGCGTATCAAGCTGGCGACCCGCAGCCTGTTCCATAGTTTGTTTGCGGCTAGGCAATTTCCCTTTCGGCCGATAATTTCAATCCATTTTGAAGCCTTGAAATTATGGCTAAAAAAGGTACCGTTTTACCCACGACCGGTTCCGCCGCCCCGTTGGTCGCGCGCAAAAGATTTTGATGAGGCAAATTAAGTAATGGTTTCTAGGTTTTTGCGGCAGCATCAAAATAGCCTGCTTTTCAGTATTTTGGATAATTTACAAAGTGGTGAGGTTTTGCTGACCATGCCCGATGGTGTGCAAAAGCGTTTTGCTGGCCCGACGGCGGGGCCTAAGGCGGATCTTACAATTCACAGCCAAGATGCGGTGTACCGTATTCTAAGCGACGGCAAAATGGGCTTTTGCGAGGCGTTTATGGATGGGCTGGTCAGTTCTGAGAGCCTGCCGCAATTGATTGAGTTGGCAGCGCGCCATGATGCTTATTTTGAAGAGCGGCTGAAAACCAACCTGTTACGAAAATGGGGGTTACGCCTGTTTCATCAATTGCGCCGAAATAGCAAGAGCGGGTCGGCCAAGAACATCGCGCACCATTATGACCTCGGCAACAGCTTTTATCAGGCATGGCTGGACCCAACCATGACCTATTCCTCGGCGGTTTTTGATTCGGATGATGATGACCTGACAAAGGCACAATTGAACAAATATAAGCGCCTTGCCGAACTTGCCGATATTCAGCCAGGTGATCGGGTTCTGGAAATTGGCTGTGGCTGGGGCGGTTTTGCCAAATATGTGACCAGCGAAATTGGTGCGAGCGTGACGGGTATCACCATTTCAAAAGAACAGTTTACCTATGCCAATAACGTTATTCACGAAGCTGGACTTGAGGATAAGGTGGATTTACGGTTGATGGATTACCGTGATTTGCAAGGCCACTTTGATAAAATCGTATCAATTGAAATGTTTGAGGCTGTTGGTAAAGATTATTGGCCGACCTATTTTGAGATCATGTCCAAGGTTTTGAGAAAAGGGGGGCGTGCGGTGATCCAGTCGATCACCATTGATCATGCTGCCTATCATTCTTACGAAAACCAGCCTGATTTTATCCAGCGCTATATTTTTCCCGGTGGTATGCTGCCGTCATTACCGATGCTGGAAAAGCCGCTAGCTGAAGCCGGATTGCATCTGGTAAGTGAGCACGGTTATGCCAGTCATTATGCGCGCACGCTTGATCAGTGGCGGCAAAGGTTTAACGCCGCGTGGCCGCAATTTGCTGAACCGCAGTTTGATCATCGTTTCAAGCGGATGTGGGACCTGTATCTAGCCTATTGTGAGGGCGGATTTCGCGCCGGCATGATCGATGTTAAACAAATGCTTTTGATGCATAAATAACCCAAAAAGCATACCGATATGGGCGCACAAGGGTGTGGGCGCATCTATTCATCGCGCCTTTTACGCTGATTTTAGCCGAAACAGCTTTAGAATCGGCCGGATGAGTGCGCCAATGAACGGCAAAAATCGCAGCAACTGGCTGGCGCTATCCCAATGGTCAATATGTTTGCAAATTTTCCCATCAAGATCGACATGAACCTCGGTCATGCCTTCAAATAAAAGGTTGGTATGGGGCCAGCTCTTTAATTTGCCAGTCATCCGCCACCGAAGATAGCTGGCGGTTTTAGAATGTGCGACATCGCTGACCGTAAAGCGCGGGTCAATGCAGGTTTCATACATATGATCAAAAACCCGGCGAAAGCCAGCTTTGCCATGAATTACATTGAACGGATCGGCGAAAAACACATCCTCGGCAACAAGTTCATATAGCGTTTCAACATTGTCCGGGGTGAGCGCAGTAAAGGCTGTTACGTAAGCGTCAACGTGAAGCGTCTTTTTAGCCATGAAAAATCCTCAATATCGTGATGGTGACAATCAAATGATTAAAACGCTCCAGTCTGTTTTCCGACAAGACGGAAAAATAGCCGGTCAGGCAAAAATCGTAAAAGTCCCATTTTGCGAGTGAATGATTTTGGAAAGTTTATGGAAAAATCATTAGTTTTCATGCCATTGATAATTTCAATGGCAGCGGTGTCGCAGCTAATTAGGTCGGGCATCTCGAAATCATTAACTGCGGTGGCCTCACTTTCTACGAACCCCGGGCAAATAATCTGCAATTTAATACCATAGGGAAATAGATCGAAATACAACGACTCTGCCAGTGATATCAGGGCGGCTTTGGTGGGGCCATATGCGGCCGATTTCGGTAAGCCTCGCCAACCGGCGACTGAAGATACAATTGCAATGTGGCCCTGGCCAGCACTGACCATGTCCGGCACCAGTGCCGCCAAAGCATTGACCACGCCAAGGTAATTGATCCGCATATGATGCTCATAGACCGCCGGATCAATCTTCGTGCCATCTTGTGGCTGATAGATGCCGGCATTCAAAATAGCCACGTCAATCGGGCCTGAATTGGACTTGGCGTTGGTGATTGCCGCCATGAGTGCTGCTGGATCACCAACATCAGCTATAAAGCCCTGAAATCTTTCATCCCGCTGCGACAGCTCTTTGAGGCGTTGCTGGCGTCGGGCTATACCACTGACTTGATGACCTTTAGCCGATATTTTTTTTGAGAGCGCAGCTCCGATACCAGATGAAGAGCCTGTGATTAAGTAATGTGCCATTGTTATTTAACTACTACTTCTTAATTTCACGGGAAAATTGGCAAAATCTAACTCTAAACCGACTGGTGCAGAGGGAAATCTGCCAGATGCTTCAATCGCCCGAACTAAATTTTCAACGGATGTGTCGGTCTCAGATGCTCCGATAATCTCAATGCTCAAAATTTCTCCAGTATTGCTTATTTTGAAGCTAATTTTTACGTCATGAGTCAATTTTATTTTCAGAGTTCGTTCCACAATATCATTTCGGACTGCCGTCGCCCAATTTTTGAGTAGCTTTTTTTTGCGAGCTGACTCCGCTTTAGGATTAGAAAAGTTAGATTGAGCAGTACCAAGTTGATTATTTGTGATTAAATTTGACTTCTTTTCATGCGCTCGTGTTTTTGGTGCGTCTTTTAGAAGTTCAGACATGCCAGTTTTTTTGTTACTTATTGAATGTAAATTGTCCGGGGCTTCAGTTCTGAAGATTTTAGATTGAATTTCTTTTCCATCCGGTTCCACGGCGAACTTTTTATCCAGTTTCAAGTCAATCTGGTCTGTTGGTGGTTGCCACTCACTTGCTTTAACCGAATGAAGGAGAGGGGGGGCTGGCGTTTTAAATCGAATTGATGACTTTGAGTTGGGAACAGCTCCATCGTTTATGGTGATTTTATCTCTACGCTCTGTTTTTTTAAAACTTAGATTGCTGGAGCTGTAATTTTTTATAGCTATCTTTTGACTAGAGTGTTCTCCAGGCGACTCCTGTTTTGCGACCACTAAAGGCTTTGGCTTTGGCTTGGGGATCGTTTTTAGCTTATTCACTGAAATAGTTTTTGATAAAGCTCCGGTCTCAGACATAAATCTGGACTGATAACTGATTGTTTCATTGGAAATAATGTCGGTTTTTGGGGCAGTTTTGGGAGTTGTTTTTGGAGCTGTCTCAGCATTGTCTTTGGGTAATTCTTTTTTTGGCAACTCAGGCGTTTCTGGCTGGTAAACAACGAATTCGATCGCTTTGAAGCCATTATTTTCATCCCTGATCTTGGCTTTATAAGCTTCGTTAAAGCCTATTAGTATGGATGCATGAATCAAAATTGATATTAGCCAGCTAGGTGATTTTATAGAAATAAGTTTCTGATTTGTTATGGAAATTTTTTTCAACATAAGAAAATTTCCTTGTAATACTCTCCGCTTAATAATTGCTTTGGCGAGCCATCCGCCACAACTTTGCCAGCTTTGACTCCTACAAAGCGGGAAAAGTAATTTTGCGCAAGGTCAATATCATGTAGTGAGGCAATTATAGTTAGGCCAGTTTCAGATAGTTCCTTCATAAGCGAAAGCACGGACACTTTTTGAATAGGATCAAGGCTGGCTAGCGGTTCATCCAAAAATATTGTCGATGTTTGTTGAATAAGCGCCCGAGCAATAAGCACGGAAGTTAATTCGCCACCTGATAGGGAGCTTATTTTTCTGGTCCCCAATTTCAGCGTATTTGTTGCTAATAGTGCATCCTTGATTGTAAAGCGCATTGCTCTTGGTGAGCCTGAACTTAGGTCATTACGGTCTCTAAAACTTTGTAAAGTAAAACTCAGCAACGTTTCAACGCTAACATCCCAAACAATTTCACGCGTTTGTGGCACCCAAGCGGCCAGCCGCGCTCGGCCTTCAAAGCCTTGTGATGAAATATTGGATATTCCATGGTGTGGGATAAGCCCTATAATTGCTTTCATTAGCGTTGATTTACCAGCCCCATTCAAGCCAACAATCCCTACGGCTTCGCCCACATTCACGACGAGGGAGGTGGGCTTAACGAGCTGTGCCCCATTTATCGTCACGCTAAGATTCGAGGTTTCGATAGCGTAAGTCATCTTAACCCCTCTGTTTGCTTACTAAATAGAGAAAAAACGGCGTTCCTAAAAGCGCAGTCAGCACGCCAAGTTTTATTTCACTGGCAGTCGGCAACAAACGAATGCTTATGTCGGATAAAAGCACCAGCAGGGCGGCGATCGGTGGCGTCCAGATTAGTGTCTTTCCAGGCTCATGCTCAACGAATGGCCGGACAATGTGCGGTGTCACTAGTCCCACAAAGCCAACAATTCCAACCACAGACGTAATAGAGCCCACAGTTAGCGCTGTACCGATCAGGGTGTCACGTCGCAATTTTGGAATGTTGACGCCAGTAGAAGCGGCAGTTTCTTCCCCTAATGTCATTAGATTAAGACTGTTAGCATTACGTAGCAAAAATAATGAGCCTAGTATCACTAATGGCGTCGACATAATAACATGAGAATAAGATACATCGGTAACCGACCCAAGCATCCAGAAAACAATTTCATTAATAGCAAAGGGGTTTTCTGAAAGGCTGAGTATCAGAGTGGTAAAAGCGCCAGATAGAGACGAAATTCCAATGCCTATAAGGATGACGCTATGTTTGTTCGAGGCATTGTTAGTCAGCCTTAGAAGAGCCCACGATGCAATGGCAGCAAAACTGAGAGAAAAGGCCGGTGTGTAATAAAAACCCAAAGCACTAAAGCCGAGTCCAATTGAGAAAACGGCACCAAGTGCGGCGGCAGAACTAATGCCAACAACACTTGGCTCAGCAAGCGGGTTGCGAAGAAAGCCTTGCAGACAAGCGCCGGCAATTCCAAGTCCAAAGCCAACAATCAGACACATCAAGGTCCGTGGCATGCGAAGGTCCCAAAGAATGATGGAATCAGGGCTGCTAATGCCATAAAGCGGTGATGAAATCGCAGAAAAAAAATCAATTTCTACATGCCCAATTTGGAGTGAGGCATATGATCCAATGGCTAAAAGGATTACGACAATGCTTCCCAATTTTGCCTGATCAAGTAGCATTGTTTTTACCCACAAGCTTAATGTATTCGCGGTTCAATCTAATTATCAGATCAACCACCTTGGTTGTGCCACACGACCAGTCCTTAGTTTCAATGAAAAGCGCTTTGGACTTGCCTTTACCTTTCATTAAAGCCGGATGATAAAGGGGGAAGCCACTTTTGTCGTTGAAGCTTTTATCACCATCCAAAATCAACACGTTAGGGGCTGATTTCACCAACGCTTCTGCGGATATGTAGCGCCCTTCTTCATGACCAAGAAATTTAGAATAGCTACTAAATCCAGATCGATTAATTATATCTGAAATCAGTGAATTATTTCCATGAACATATCTATTAGTTGAGTATTGTAGTGCAACTATCTGTTTTCGATAATTAAGATCGATTTTAGGGGATTTTAAAAGCTTTACCAGTTCTTGCGCTCTGCCGTCTGCATTTAATAACCTTCCTAATATTTGAATATTCTTTTCGATATCATTAATCGACCTTGCAAAGTCGATGAGTCGTACCTCAACTCCAAGTTTTTCAAGAGCAAATTTTGTTTTTACTGATGAAAAATTTGAAGCTAAGACCAATGATGGTCTCAGTGCGTAAATTGCCTCTGCATTGAAGGTAACTTTATGTAAATCACTAACTTGATGACTGATGTGCGAGTAACGAGTGTCATCCGCAAGAGCGGATACAGCAATTAAGTTTTTTGTGCCGATAAGCGCCACAACTAGCGAGTCTATGCAGATGTTGGTTGTTATGACGCGAGCTGGTTGGTTTCCGTTTTTATCTGAGGCTGACACGACCAATGGAAAGCTGATCAAGCAAATGAAAAACAATATGTAGGTTATGTTCGATAATGATCTTATCATGTTGTTCCTACCATCTTGAAGCAGCTGTTAGGTGGAAGGATCGCCCTGGATTGCGGTAACCCCATGTGTCTGAACTATTGCCGTCAAACAGGTTTGATATTCCTGCACCAAACCTAATACCATTAAAATTCCAGGATGATTTCAGGCCGAAAATAGTGTAGTCGGGCATTTTTTGGGACGCGTAGTCTGTTGGATAAATGTCACGATTTCCAGCAATATTTTTTAAGTTCAGTTCTATTATGCCGTCGTTAGCACCCCAAAAATACTGGCCTCTTATGAACAATTCGTGCCGTGGACGGCGAACCTCTATTTCCTTATTAGCGTCTCGCGAAATAACATAGGTATAGTTTGAATGGACTGATGTTTTTTCAGATGGATATGCTTGAAACTCTAACTCCACGCCATGCCTGTTACTTTTTCCCGATAAGTTTGTTGGGAAATAGGCTGGCCAAGGCCCCGCTTTTATTTCATCGGTAAGGGTTTCTTTGAATGCTGTGATTTTGAGTGTGCTTTTGGCTAATGAGAATCCTTGCTTCACGCCAAGGGAATAACTGAGATTCTTCTCTGGCTTTAAATTAGGGTTGCCGGTCGTGTCATAACAAGCGGGCCCTCCGTAAATTTCACAATAACTTGGGTTTACTACGCCAGTGCCTGAGTCGAACGTTATCGTGGTGTTGTCAGATAGCGGCTTCAATGCAGCCAGTTTCCATGTTTTTGCAGTTGCGAACTGCTCACTACTTTCTGACCGATATCCCGCTTGTAGCGAGGTTGCGTCTGGAAATCGGTGTCTAAATTCAAGACCAAAAGCAATTGGCTCTCGCTTGAGGGCGGGAGCCAAATTATTTTTGTCTGTAGATTTTTCAACAATAAATGAACCACTTGTGGTTGCTTCATTCAGGCTGCCTCCCTGGAAGGATCTGTGAAGATGGTATTTCATGGTCCAGCTGGTGATATTGGCGGTCGCAGTGCGTACACCATTTTCATCTATTGAACTCTTGTATTGAGTGCTTCTGAGGCTTAGTTCATGCGACGAGCGACCACCATTAAACAACCTTTTTATGTTAAGCCCGCCGAGCATTTCGTCTCGTTTGCCGGTGTATGGTTTGTCAATTACGTAATCGAGGTGTGATTGAGGAGTATAGTCAACCCCGTCATAATCATAGGTTTCGTTGGCGATACGGAGATTGAATTTTATATCCGTGCCGTTATCCGTTGTGCTGTTTGAACGCCATCGGAGTGTGTCTCTTTTTATGCCATCTTTGTCGCCATTTAAATACGAAGCATCGTGGCCCTGATCTTCTTCAATGCTTGCAGAAATTAGGGCTTGAGTTTTTCCAATTAAAAAGTTTTGGCTGAAATCAATAAAGTTCTGTTTGCCCGCGCTCATTTCTAAAGCTGTAAACTGTTCCCTTGATGGAGCTTTCGTTATGATGTTTATCACTCCTGATGAGGCCGATGGACCAAAGAACACGGTCTGAGGTCCCCTCATGATTTCTATCCTCTCAACCTGTGAGGCAGAAATGCCAGAGAAGTAATATTCGTCATCCGCACCGCCGCCAGCTTCTATCCCGTCAATCAGAACTAAAATGTGGTTTCCTTCTCCTCCTCTTATTCTAACTTGGTTGGTGGCGCTGCCAGTACTGCTAACATTTAGGCCAGGTATGGCTCTCAGGAGTTGCGCAATGTTTTTATCTGTTGCTTCTACGATATCTTGTTGTGATATAATGCTGTGTGGCGTTGCGATATGCGCGGAGGAAACCGGATTATTTCCCCCAGATATTATAATATCATCAAGTTCAAATGTTTCCTGGGCGCCAGCACTGGTTGCCAACAGTGATAATACGGCTGCTGTTAGGCGTACTTTTCTTCTGTTCATCTATATTCTCCCGCACTAATTGAGCTTTTTGAGCTCAATTGGGTCCACGTTTCAGTTAGCACCAAAGCTAACCAATCAAAGTTGACACCATTACGGGTATGCCGCAGTCAGCTCAGCCCTTTGCAAAGCAACACGGTTGTCACGCTTGGCAGGTCTCCTGGCTAGCAGCTCATCACCTGGTCTTTCCTTCCCACCCCGATGGGGCAGTGGACTCACAAGACAGGCTAACTGCTTACAGTTGCAAAGGGCAGCTCGTGTTTAAAGTCCACGATTCCCTTTTAAGTGCTTTATGCACACCAAACGTAGAAACATTATTTGATTCTTGCGAATAGTCTACTTAATTTTTTTTTTAACATTTACCGATGAATACATGGAATTTTTTGAGCCGATTAATAAGGCCAGCCATTGGAACGTCAGGTTTCAATGTTTTTGTTTTAGGTTGGAAAAGCTTTTTGCTGGGCATCATGCGTTTCGCAGCGCGACTCCTTAAACCAAGTTGAAACTGTGCTGCGTCACAACAAGACGATACCATCAGCGAACTTTGTTCAAAAGAATTTGGAGTGTATTGGTTTTGTGATAGCGATCGAAGTGTCTTGTGCGCTGGGAGTGATGGTACGATGACCCTCTTTTTCCTGTTAATGAACCTCGCAAAAATACTGTTTTACCAGTAGCTGGGGTTGTTCACTGCTGATAGCATCACATCGACAGTGATGCTCACCGGCGCGATACCGATTGGTAGTTGTTTTAGGTGAAAGCTTAATCAAATCTCGCCTGATCATCTGTTTATCACGTTTCCTACGCCCATTTATTGCTGATGGGAGACAAATTGTTCGTTGCTGCCTTTGGCTGAGAACTGCATAATTAAATGAAGGGTGCCTGCACTTATTCGCTTTGCAGGGGGCCATTGCACAGGAGAGACAGATATGACACGTTGGCGGCATTTGACCGTTGCAATTGGGCTTGTGCCGGCATTGACTATCTATGTCGGTTTGGTGATGCAGATTGCAGATATGGTAACCGATATTCATATGTTTTTTGATTTTCTGTTTTATCTCATCGCGGGACTGGCATGGATACCGGCAGCCAGTAGGGTTGTCGGCTGGTTGGCGAGACATGAAAGTCATTAAAGCAGCAAAGTTACAGCAAGCCTGTTCAGCGACCAACATTGCGGCAGCTGGTTTCGACCCGGCTGGTTTCACCCCAGTTTTGGTGCTTTCTGGCAGTGTTGGCTTTGATCATGTTTAGGCGGCGTATTACGGATTTTTTTGAGCGCGCCGCACATGCCAATAATCCTGCCGCGCCAACAGCCGAAACCAAAGCCGCGCTGGAACCTGATCAGGCGGTGTATCGCCCGCTAGGAGACGCAATTGAGACTGCCACAGAATTGATGCAACAATATGGGCTGACCGGTTGGCGGGTTAAGTTGGATCATGCGCGTCGTCGCGCTGGACAATGCGATTACAATACCAAGGTTATTTCCCTGTCGCGGCTTTACGTCCGCAATGCTGATAAAGCGCATATCCGCGATACAATCCTGCATGAAATCGCACATGCACTTGTTGGGCCGCACCATGGGCATGATGCGGTCTGGCGTCAAAAAGCGCGTGAAATAGGCTGCACTGCCACGCGCTGTCATACGCTAAGCTTCTCTCGCGCGCGGTGGATTATGCAATGTCCAAATGGTTGTTTTTCTATAGAGCGCCACCGGCGTAAATCAGGTCTTGTTTGTGCCAAATGCAAAACTGCAGTTAGTTTTATTCCGCGAGAAGCGGCGCTGAATGGTAAGGCTGCAACATGCAGTGATGCCGAGTAGCGCCGCTGATGTTGGCCGCAACACCAATGTTTACGCTTGATCCGGAGAGGCTTGTTATTTTGCGGCAAGCATTGGTCCGTTTAGCAAGGCCGAACCGGAGGTGGGTCAGTTTTGCCTACCTTCGTGATAATGAGCTGGCCTGTCTGCGTAACCTAGCCCAAGATCAGGAGTTTCGAACTGCACGCCCTCAAGTAAATTATCGAGGCCGTCAGACCGTGCAGGATTTTGACATCTGTTTTCCGGCACCGCGCGTGGGGGCATTTGACGAGTTTGCGCATTTTTTGGAAACCGGGCTTTATCAGGCAGGAAAAATGATGCCGCAGTCACCATTCTGCGAGGTGTTCAGATTTAATGACTTTGCCATTCAGCGCTATGCCCCCAAATCAAGAGGCATCGGCATTCACCGTGACGGATTGCGATATCGCCATATCGTGGTGATTGTTACGCTGGCTGGTCAGTCAAGATTATTTGCGACCGAAACCCGCAGCGGCGAGGTGCGTCATGTAATTGATGATCGGCCGGGACGCATCGTTTTACTATCGGCATCGCAATTTGCCGGTCGTGATGATGAGGCTGCACGGCCGTTGCATGGTGTAGATCGGGTTCGTCATGGTCGCTTATCAATCGGGTTGCGGGTAGAGGTTCTAGAAAAATAATTTGGTTCGTCGCTTGTCAGTTTGCTTAAAGCTTGGCAAGCTTGGTTTCTGGAGCGTTGTTTTCTTGCTCCGCTCATCAGCTTGTGACCACGGTATACAAGCGTTTTTGAGAATGGTGCCTGATCCACGCGAGTTCCAGCTAGAGTTGATGCCTGGCCCTTTTTGGCCAAAGATCGGGGGTTTTTATCCATGCAAATTAGTATCTCTGGAAAAAATATGGATACAGGGCTTGCTTTTAAGGAGCATGCACATGTTTCCCTAAACAATGTTGTCGAAAAATACTTTCACAATGCCGTAAGCGGCAACGTAACTTTGGAAAAGGCTGATTCGGGTTTCACGGTTAAAACCCGTGTGATGCTATCACGCCGAATGGAGCTCGAGGCAACCGGTCGAGCGGCTGACGCGCATGCGGCACTTGACGCAGCGATCGAACATGCTGAAAAGAGGTTGCGGCGGCATAAAAGACGACTGAAAAATCACCGTGGTGCACTTACTCATGCCGAAGAGGATGATATTGATATTGCGCGGATGGCGGTTTACGCCGGTGCGGCTCAATTGCCCGAAATGGGAGTGGAAGAGGATGACCTTTTGCCGGTGGTTGCTGAAATGTCATATGACATTGAGGTGCTGACCGTTGAGCAGGCGGTTATGCGGCTTGAACTTGGTGGAACGAATATGCTGATGTTCCGTAATGCTGGCCATTTTGGCCTGAATGTTGTGCATATTCGCGATGATGGCTCAATCGGCTGGATTGACCCGCGTGGTGCGCGGCGGCTGGCTACGCCTTCCTAGAACAGGTTAACCTGTTCCATTTGTGTAAGTGCTTGGAGAAAAGGCTCGCCACAGTGAGCCGGGGCCGGTGACCTGTTTTTGCTCTTTGCGAGGCCTGATGGAATTCACGCTATCAGTTGGATTTGCATTGTCCCACCGCGTTTTTTTCGCCATGTGCTTCTGGCAATAGACTGGCATGAAGGCCACCAAAATGGGAAATCTCGACCAGTTGCGCATTATAAGCTGAAAGGTCGACGATATAAACGATCGTAGCTATTACCAAAACCGCATTGGCACCGATAAATTGCGCTGAGTAAAAGAGTCTGGCTTTAACTTATCGTCAAAACACTTGCTCCGCGATAGCCGAATTCAGGGAGGCGTGTTTTGACTATGCCAGGTCTGTTTTTGGATGATGTTGTTGCTGACGACTGCTAGCGTTTTCAGTAACCCATGAGGTGCCGATGCTTGAACCTGATCAGCCAGTGTCCATACGCTTGTCGAAACGTAGACGTAATGCTGCAAATGCATCTGCGCGGTCTTTTTTGGCTGATCAGCTCGATTGGGCACCGCCGCATTATAGCGACCCACCAATTGAGCCGATTGATGCGGACGGCATCGCGGCGATCCATGATGCCAGTATGCGGGTTCTCGAAGATATCGGCATTTTGTTTTTGAACGATACGGCGCTTGATATCTTGGCCAAGGAAGGCTGCAGTGTCGATTACGGCACCAAGCAGGTGCGCATGGATCGTGACTGGGTTATGCAACAGGTGGCAAAGGCGCCATCGCACATCACGATCACACCGCGAAACCCGGATCGCACCATTACGTTTGGCGGGCGGCATTTTAATTTTGGACAGGTGGCATCGCCGCCAAATGTCATGGATATAGATCATGGGCGGCGTCCGGGAACACGCGCCGATTTTCAAAACTTTATCAAGTTAGCGCAAAGCTATAACTGCATTCACTTTAGTTGCGGTTATCCGGTTGAACCATTGGATATGCACCCGTCGGTTCGGCATCTCGATTGCCTTTATGACAAGCTGGTACTGACTGATAAGGTAGTTCATGCCTATTCGCTTGGTGCCGAACGGATTGAGGATGCGATGGAGATGGTACGCATTGCAGCCGGATTGACCCATGAGGAATTTGACGCCAGCCCGCGTATGTTTACCAATATCAACTCGACCTCGCCGCTAAAGCATGATTGGCCGATGCTCGACGGGGCAATGCGCATGGCAGTGCGGGGCCAGATGGTGGTAATCTCGCCCTTTACGCTGGCTGGTGCGATGGCACCTGTTACAATTGTTGGTGCAATTGTCCAGCAAAATGCCGAGGCGCTTGGCGCAATAGCCTTGTTGCAGTCAGTGCGCACTGGTGCGCCAGTGATGTATGGTGCTTTCACAAGTAATGTTGACATGAAAACCGGTGCGCCGGCTTTTGGTACGCCGGAATATATTCGTGCGATGCAGATTTCTGGGCAAATGGCACGCTATTATAATTTACCATTTCGTGCGTCAAACGCGAATGCCGCTAACGCCCCTGATGCGCAGGCGATCTGGGAATCGGCTTTCTCGTTACAGGGCAGCTGTTCGGGTGGGGCAAACCTGATTTATCATGCCGCTGGATGGATGGAAGGGGGGCTGTCAGCCAGTTTCGAGAAGTTCATCATTGATTGCGAAATGTTGCAGCAGATCATTTATGCGCAAAAACCGATCATTGTTGATGTTGCCACTCTTGCGGTTAGCGCAATTGACGAGGTTGGACCACATGGCCATTTCTTTGGTTGCAAGCATACCCAAGAACGGTATCGCGAGGCATTTTACACGCCACTATTATCCGATTGGCGCAATTATGAGACATGGCAAGAGGCTGGCAGCCTATGGGCGCATCAGCGTGCTAACACTCAGTTCAAACAGGTTTTGAATGAATATATCCCGCCACCAATGGACCCTGCTATCCATGATGAATTGCGTGACTTTGTTGACCGGCGCAAGGCTGAAGGTGGTGCCCCAACTGATTTCTAGCGGTTTTCAATATCACGGCAGATAAAGTCTAGAAAAACGGTTTTGCGTCCAATGCGCGTTTAAACATATCGGCGTCGATATTACCGCCTGAAGCAACCGCAACAATTGTTTGTGCGTCTTTGGGAATTTGTGCAGTTAATGCCGCTGCAACCGCAACTGCGCCGCCCGGCTCAACAATAATTTTAAGGTGCTTGAACAATGTTGCAACGGTTTTAAGCACATGTTCATCACTAACAACGGCGCCGCCTGATAGATGTGTGCGGTTGATCGGAAAGGTTAACACGCCGGGTTCTGGCGTAACAATAGCGTCACAAATAGACGTTTTTTCGGTCTGAGCGCGTTGCCGCTCGCCGCTTTCCAGTGAGCGTTTCGTATCATCGTAAAATTCGGGCTCAGCGCACCAAATCTTTGTGTCGGGAAAATGCGCGTGAAGCGCGATACTAGTGCCGGCAATCAGGCCGCCACCGCCGCAACAGCATAACAACGCATCAGGCACAATTCCCATCGCAGCAGCTTGGCGGGCGATTTCCAGACCAACAGTGCCCTGACCGGCGATTACCCGCACATCATCATAGGGTTTAATAAGGTCAGCATTCAATTTCTGGCTGAGTGCAGCACCAATATCTTCGCGAGATTCTGAATAGCGATCATAGGTTACAACTTCGGCGCCATAGGCCTTGGTTCCCTCAATTTTTGTGGTTGGGGTATCGGCTGGCATGATAATGGTGGCATTGATACCGCGGGTTGTTACCGCGCGCGCGACGCCTTGAGCATGATTTCCGCTGGAAAAGGCAACAACGTGGCGAACCTCATCGCCAAGGCTCCAGACCGCATTTGTTGCGCCGCGTAGCTTAAATGATCCGGTATGCTGCAACGCCTCAGCCTTGATTAAAAGCCGAAAACCAAGGAAATCATTGAGCCGTGGTGACTCCAGCAATGGGGTTTTGAAAATATGGGGACGGATACGGTTTGCCGCAGCTTCGATGGTGGCAATATCAATCTGTAATGCGCCCTCAGGCGTTTGTGGCAGCAGGGGTGTTTGTGACATTGACGGACTTTCGAAATAAAAAAGTTTAGCCGAGTCAGACCCGACAACAGCAAAAGTTAGAGGCTTTCGTAAACCGCGTCAATTGAGGCAGATGACACGGCAATTTGCGCCGCCCGATAAAATTGTCATTGGGGTGCGTGCGCGGGAAGCTGATTAACATTTTGAACGGCATAATGATTATCGGCCCAGATGATTGATGACTTGTGTTTACCTGGCGGCATGCCTATTTTACCGGAACATGGAATTCGGCGTCACGCCGCAGGGAGAAGAACAATGTCACCAGCACCAACAAAAGCATTTTTTTCTGGATCTTGCACAGCCCTTGTCACGCCTTTTAAAGGCGGGCAGCTGGACAAGGACGCATTTTGCAAGCTGGTTGACTGGCAGATAGAAAATGGTACTGCAGGCCTGATCCCTGTTGGCACAACAGGCGAGTCGCCAACATTGTCGCATGAAGAGCATGATGTTGTTGTCGAACTATGTATCAAACAGGCGGCAGGCCGTGTGCCGGTAATCGCTGGGGCGGGATCGAACAGTACCGCCGAGGCTGTCAGGCTTGCACGGCATGGCGCGGCCGCTGGTGCTGACGCGGTGTTGATTGTCAGCCCCTATTATAACAAGCCAACGCAAGACGGGCTTTATCAGCATTTTTCTGCGGTCGCCAAGGCGGTAAGCGTGCCGGTGATTGTTTATGATATTCCCGGCCGGTCGATCGTTAAGGTTAATGACGAGACATTAGCGCGTCTGGCGGCAGATCATGCCAATATTAACGGAATTAAGGACGCAACTGCCGATGTTGGGCGTCCGACTCGCATCCGTAATCTGCTTGGCGCAGATTTTGCCCAATTATCGGGTGAAGACGCCACCGCATTGCCATATCTCGCAGCTGGCGGCCATGGCTGTATTTCGGTCACGGCAAATGTTGCGCCAAAGCTGCTTAGTAAAATGCACGCTGCGTGGGCAGCTGGCGATATTGCAACCGCCCAGAGCATCAATGAGCGTCTGATGCCGTTGCATGACGCGATGTTCTGTGAGGCAAGCCCGGGCCCTGTCAAATATGCGGCAGAATTGCTGGGGATTTGTTCAAGCGAAACCCGCTTGCCGCTTTGCGAAATTGCCCAAGACAGTAAAGCCCGTGTCGAGGCTGCTCTGCGCAGCGCTGGCCTGCTCAATTAACGGCATTGCTGTCAACTTGTCAGCGTGATTGGATCTATCATGGCCAAAGGCACAATCTCTACCGGACGAATTGCGGAAAACCGTAAGGCGCGGCATGAGTATCAGATTGAGGAAAAGGTCGAAGCTGGACTGATTTTACTCGGTAGCGAGGTCAAATCTTTACGCAATGGCCGTGCCAGCATCGCCGAATCTTATGCTGGCGAAGATCGGGGGCGGCTGGTGCTGTTCAACGCGAACATCCCGATTTATGAGCCTGCGCGTGTAAACCATGAGCCAAAACGCCCGCGCGAATTGCTGGTTAAGGTGCGTGAGCGCAACCGTATGCTGGGGCTAATCCGGCGCGAGGGCATGACGCTTGTCCCACTCGCAATGTATTTCAATGATCGCGGCGTTGCCAAAATTCAAATTGGTTTGGCAAAAGGGCGCAAAAAGCAGGATAAACGACAGGCCGACAAGGACCGGACATGGAATCGCGACAAGGCGCGCCTGTTGCGAACCCGAAATAACTAGCAAACTAATATTTGGCTAGGCCGATACCGCCTCATTTGCACGTGGTGGGCGCGCAATCTGGTCTCGAATATTATCCATTTCGATAAAAACATCGGCCATCCGCCGCAGGGAGTCAGCTGCCATTGGCGGCGATGTCTTGGTCGTCGAGACAACCGTAACCCGAACACCGATGCCTTGCACATCCTCAAGAAGCCGGCAGAAATCACCATCACCCGAAAACAGAATCGCATGGTCGATGTGCGGTGCCAGCTTTAGCATATCAAGCGCCAGTTCCATATCCATATTGCCCTTGGTACGCTTTTTACCGGTTTCAGGGTCAGTGAATTCACGGGTTAATTTGCTAACGACGGCAAACCCATTGTAATCAAGCCAGTCAATCAACGGTCTTAATGGCGAGAATTCCTGATCTTCGGGCAGGGCGGTGTAATAATAGGCCCTGATCAGATTGGCATCTTGGCTAAAATACTGGTGCAGTCTAGCGTAATCGATGTCCATGTTCAGTAATCGTGTTGCGGCATAAAAGTTTGAGCCATCAATAAAAAGTGCGGTTTTTTCAAAGTTCATTTGTGCATTCCATAGGTCAATAAATTACAAATTCATACTAAACTATAAGCCTTGTATCGAACCGCACCGCTTGGGATTTTTCAAGTAAAAAGCTCGTAAAATAGGGGTTTTTGCACTTTTTATGCTTAGGTTTTCACCAAATTCTGTTTTTGTGATATCCGGCATTTGGTGGCTGATCAGCGTGGTGATTTGTGCTAATCACGAGGGACCAAACACCCCGGTTACCGGCGCGTTTAAAAAGATTGTGTAAGGATAAGGGATGATATCGCGGCTATTTATCGGTTTGGGGGCAAATCTGACGCCAGAGGGATATGACAGTCCGCGCGATGGTTGTGTTGCAGCCGTTGCCGCGCTTGCAGGTGAAGGGGTGCGGATTGCGGCGATATCAAATTGGTACGAGTCAGCGCCCGTACCAATGTCTGATCAGCCTTGGTATCTGAATGCTGTTGCTGCTGCGGAAACCGAACTTGACGCAGCGCATACGCTGGCGGCGCTTCATCGGATCGAGCGCCGGTTTGGTCGGGTGCGCGGTGTGCTGCGCAACGCGGCGCGGGTGCTAGACCTCGATTTACTCGATTTTGCCGGGTTTGTGCATGAAAGTGAGGTGTTATCACTGCCGCATCCAAGACTTCATGAGCGTGCTTTTGTGTTACTGCCGTTAAATGAGTTATGTCCCGACTGGGTGCATCCTGTTACCGGCATCACCATCGCGGCATTAATCAAAAATATTCCTGCCGAGCAACAAATCAGGCTTGCTGATTAATCGTCCACCGGTTGAGTGTTGTAAATGCCGCTTTTTGCTTGTTCAGATTGCAAATTTGCGCTAAACCCCGACTATATTTTACCGAATTTAGGGGATGAGTGGCGTATCCGGCATGACATGTCAGGCTGGGCTCCGGCCAAACTGGTGTGTTGCAATTAGGTTCCACCATTTTTCCCCCACCATTGAGGAGACAACCATGGCACGCGTCACCGTTGAAGACTGTATCGAGAAAATCCCCAATCGGTTTGACCTTGTATTGACTGCTGGGCAGCGTGCACGTGGCATCTTGAAAGGCGATTTGCCGACCATTGATCGTGATAACGATAAGAACCCGGTGATTGCGCTTCGTGAAATCGCCGCGGAAACGGTTGACCTTGGGGTGCTTGGGGAAGGCTTGATCAAAAAGCTGCAGCGCGTCGCCATTCGTCAAGAACAGGAAACCCGCGATGACGCGGCGATCGCGGCCGAAGTTGATTTGTCGGAAATGATTGGTGATTACAGCGACGATGATGGCGAAAACAGCGGCATGCAGATTGCCAGTGCTGAAGAATTAGAGCCATCCGGCTTTGAAGATGTTGACCTGTCTGAAATGCAGGGTGAAGATTAAGCCGAGGGCCAGCGCGACACGATATCCTTTTTGAGGGGTCTGCCGGCTGGAAAAGGCTAATCGGCTTGGCAGCAACATGATTGAAGCAGCGGACGATCTTTATAAAAAGATAAAAGCTTATGATCCGTCGGTTGACGGAGAAAAGCTGCATCGCGCCTTTGTCTTTGGTATGGAGGCGCATGAAGGCCAAACACGCGCGTCTGGTGAGCCTTATTACACCCATCCTATTGCGGTTGCGAATATTTTGGTGGATATGCACCTTGACCTTGATACGGTCATTACCGCGTTGTTGCATGATACTGTTGAAGATTGTGATGTGACGCTCGACACGCTTGGCGATGCGTTTGGTCCAAGTGTTGCCCAGCTGGTTGATGGGGTAACAAAACTAAGCCGGATTGGCCTGCAAACCGGACAAAATAATATGCAGGCCGAGAATTTTCGAAAACTATTGCTGGCAATGAGTGAAGATGTTCGGGTGCTGCTGGTCAAACTGGCTGACCGCACGCATAATATGGCGACCATCTGGCATATCTCAAAATCGGAAAAACGCGCGCGTATCGCCCGTGAGACATTGGAAATTTATGCGCCGCTGGCAGAACGGATTGGCGTCACGAACCTCCAGCAATCGCTGGAAAACGCTGCGTTCGGTGTATTACATGAAGAAATGGCGGAAACCATCACGGCGCGACTTGATTATATGGTGCAGGAATCGGAAATCGTAATTCCGATGATTAGCGTTGAATTACAAGATGTTGTGGAACGCGGTGGCGTTGAATGCAGCGTCGGTGGTCGGTTAAAATCGGCCTATTCGATCTGGCGCAAAATGCAGCGCAAAAAAGTCACGATGGATCAGCTTTCGGACATTATGGCCTTTCGGGTTTTGGTGCCGAGTACGGAAGATTGCTATCGTGCGCTTGGCAGTATTCACGCGGCCTATCCCAATGTCATGGGGCGGTTTAAGGATTATATTTCTACGCCAAAGCGCAATGGCTATCAATCGCTTCATACAGGCGTTATTGGGCCAGAGAATCACAAAATCGAAATTCAGGTGCGTACCCCTGAAATGCATAAGATCGCCGAGTATGGTGTGGCGGCGCATTGGAATTATAAAGATCCCGCATCTGATAAAAATGTCCGTAAATTTGGATGGATACAAGAATTAGTTGGTATTCTAGATGAAGAAGCGGGTGCCGAAGAATTCCTTGAACATACGAAAATGGATTTGTATCACGATCAGGTTTTTTGCTTTACCCCGCGTGGTGACCTTATTGCGTTGCCCAAAGGCGCGACGGCGGTCGATTTCGCTTATGCGGTTCATTCCAAAGTCGGACAGAAATGCTGCGGTGTCCGCATTAACGGGAAAAACCGCCAACTGGCGACTGAACTGGAAAATGGTGATCAGGTCGACATCATTACGAAAGCCACGGCACACCCGCTTGCGGAATGGGAAAATTTTGTCAAAACCGGCCGGGCTAAGTCGGGAATCCGGCGTGCGGTGCGGGCTGAACGCGCGGTTGAGTTCAGCCGGGTTGGAAAATCAATTTTACAAAAAGCATTCGTCGAGGTGAATAAACCGCTAAAAAAACGGGCCTTGGACAAGATTCCAGAGATTTTTGGCGTGCAGAAGCCTGAAGATTTATTTGCGCTGGTTGGCGAGGGGCGTATGCAGCCCGAACTGGTGATTGAAAAAATGTTTCCCGATCTTGCAAAAAGCAAAAAGCGGGTTCGGCCAACCGGCGAAACCAATCGTGACCAGGCTAAATCAGGCACACCAATGTTAAAGATACAAGGTGGTAATTCGGGAATTGCCATAACCATGGCGCGTTGTTGTCACCCGCTGCCGGGTGAGGATATTGTAGGGATTTTTACCACTGGAAAAGGGGTGACGGTGCATCGCGCCGATTGCGGCACCCTCGTTGATTTCAGCGATATGCCTGAATTATGGATGGATGTCGGTTGGGAACACGAAGGGCCAAAGCGTGTCATGGGGCGGTTGAATACGGTGCTGTCAAACGAGCCGGGCGCACTGGCTGCCGTGGCCACGATTATTGGTCAGCAAGGCGGCAATATCTCGAATATTCACCTGACTGATCGAAGTGCAGATTTTTTTAGTTTTCAGCTTGACCTTGAGGTGAAGGATGTTGAACACATGCGCAGCGTCATTGCCGCACTTCAGGCGAACAATTTCGTGGAACGTGTTGAGCGTACAAGCAATGTCTAGGCTTGGGCTTGTTGTTATAATGGATAGTTAGAATGTTTCGCCGCCGTAAACCCTTGAGTATGCTTAGCCAGTTGCGCGCATTTATTTGGCCGGAACGCGGTTTTCGCCGCCTGTTTTCATACCTTTTTCAACGAATTATTCGGCTGCCCGGGTCGCCGGCGTCTATCGCAAGTGGCTTTGCCGCAGGCGTTGCAGCGTCATTTACGCCGTTCCTTGGACTTCATTTTATCGTTGCAGCGGCGTTGGCGATGCTGTTTCGGGGCAATGTTCTGGCCTCTGCGATTGGTACTTTTTTTGGCAATCCATGGACATTTATTTTCATTTGGCTGGCCGATTACAAGGTCGGTCTTGCTATCATCCACAGCCTTGGTTATGGCGCTGGTCTTCATGTTTTATCAATTGACGAGGTGATTGGTATTATGAACAGTGCGTGGCAGTTCGTGTCATTTTCTGGAACAATGAGCTGGGCTGAAATGTCGCTTGACCTAGAACAGGTTTTCATGCCGCTACTAATTGGTGGTACGGTGCTTGGCGCAGTCGCCGGGGTTGTTTCCTTTTTGATAACCCTATGGGCGGTAAAGGGCTGGCGGCTGCATCGTGCAAGACGGCTGGAAAAAGCCGCAGCACGAGCCGCGTTGACGAGAAAAGACAATGCTGCCCGTTAGCGGGAATGAGGCATTTAACGGTGAATGACGAGGGTGTTTTGCAACATCAATTTAAACCATTACGCCTTGGCGTGAATATCGACCATGTCGCAACCTTGCGGAATGCGCGTGGCGGTGTGCATCCAGATCCAGTTGCCGCAGCGTTACTTGCAATCAAGGCCGGGGCCGACGGCATCACAGCGCATCTTCGCGAAGATCGGCGGCATATTAGTGATGATGATATTGCCGCGATCCGGCAGGCCATTGACGCGCCGCTGAATTTTGAAATGGCGGCAACTGCCGAGATGGTTGCAATCGCCCTCAAAACCAAGCCGAATGCTGCCTGCATAGTTCCAGAAAGACGCGAAGAGGTAACAACAGAGGGCGGGCTTGCCGTTGTTGGGCATGAAGATAGGCTAGCTGACATGCTTGGCCCGCTAAAGCAAGCTGGTATTCGTTTGTCGTTATTTATTGAGGCCAATCCAGCTGTTATTGATGCGGCCAAGGCAATTGGTGCTGATATTGTCGAGCTTCATACCGGGCGTTATTGTCATGATGCCCAAGGTCGCACCGGCGAGTTAATGCGGATCAAGCAGGCGGCACGGCATAGCGCAAGCCTCGGCATTGAAACGCATGCCGGACATGGGCTTGGATTTGATACGGTTGGCGCAATAGCGGCGATTGCGGAAATGGAAGAACTTAATATTGGTCATTTTCTAATCGGTGAGAGCGTTTTTTGCGGTCTTGAGGCCGCGATTGCCAAAATGCGTCACCTGATGGATGCCGCGCGTGCAGACGCGCAAAAGCGGATGATTACATGATCCTTGGCATTGGCACTGATCTTGTCGATAGTCGCCGAATTCAAGCGGCAATGAACCAGTATCCCGATAAATTTGTAAAACGGGTATTTACCGATGCCGAGATAAACGCCGCTGAAAAGACCGGTAATCCGGCCGGTTATCTGGCCAAACGCTTTGCCGTGAAAGAAGCGGTTTATAAGGCGTTGAGCGCGTCTGGAGTGGCGGGATGTGGCTGGCGTGAGGCGGAAACTCTATCCGCATCGTCAGGTGCGCCGATCGTGAATTTGACCGGACGCTGTAAAACGGCGCTTGAGACAATGACGCCGGATGGGTATAACGCCAATCTGGCCGTGTCACTTAGCGACGAGCCACCCTATGCCTTGGCATTTATCGTGATTAGCGCCGTACCGGCTGAATGGATCAAATCAAATGAGTAAAAAACGTCAGGAAAGCAAATTTGAGCTTATCAAAACCGTATTTTTTGCTGGTCTCATAGCGCTAGGGTTCCGGTCGTTTCTTTTTGAGCCATTTAATATTCCGTCAGGGTCGATGGTGCCAACATTGCTTGTGGGCGATTACCTGTTTGTCTCAAAATTTTCATATGGATATTCGCGCTACTCGTTTCCGTTTGGTATCGCACCGTTTGACGGGCGTGTTTTCGAGGATACGCCAGAGCGCGGTGACGTTGCTGTGTTCCGCCAGCCAACCGATCCCGATGTTGTTTTTATCAAGCGGATTGTTGGCTTGCCCGGCGACCGGGTTCAGGTTCGTGACGGGGTGCTGCATATCAATGATGTTGCCGTTAAGCGGACATATTTGGGGCAGGCGACAGCTGGTAACGGCTTTGCGGTGATGAATTTCAAGGTTTATGAGGAAACCCTGCCGAACGGATCGCGCCACTTGATCCAAGAGCGTTCGGACGAGGACTATTATGACAATACGCCGGTTTTTGAGGTTCCTAAGCGACATTATTTCATGATGGGTGATAATCGGGATAATTCACGTGATAGCCGCACAACCGCAGTTGGTATGGTGCCAGAAACAAATCTGGTGGGCCGGGCAGACCGTCTGTTTTTCAGCCATAATGGCAATGCGCGGATCTGGGAATTCTGGAAATGGCCATTCGCAATCCGCTATGGCCGCATTGGAGATGGCATTATTTAATGAGTGCGGACCCGCTGGAAAAGCTTGAACAGGCCATCGGCCATCAGTTTACTGACCGAAAAATTCTGCACGAAGCGTTGAGCCATTCAAGCTGTACCGAATCTTCACAAAGCTATGAGCGGTTGGAATTTCTGGGTGACCGCGTTTTGGGGCTGTTGTTAGCGGATCATTTCTTTGCCGAGTTTCCTGACGATGATGAGGGTGCATTGTCATTGCGGCTGCATGGTGAGGCGCGCATGTCGACCTTGGCAGAAATAGCCAAAACCTTGCATCTTGCCGATTATATCAAATCTCAAAACGGGTTTGATATTGCGCAGAATGACGGAGTGCTGGCAGATGTTGTCGAAAGTTTAATGGCGGCAATCTATCTTGATGCGGGGTTGTTGCCGGCACGCGCCTTTTTGAACAGGCATTGGCCGCTAAACACTGCCGCTGATGCGCGCAATGAAAAAGACGCCAAATCCAGTTTACAGGAATGGAGCCTGCAACGCGGCCATGGCTTGCCCGTCTATCGGCAAGTGGCGAAATCTGGCCCTGATCATGCGCCAAAAATGACCTATGAGGTTAAAATAAAGGGGTATGACGCAGTCATTGCCACCGCCGGCAGCCGCAAAATCGCCGAACAAACCGCAGCAGCAGCCTTGCTGAAAAAGCTGCAAGAAAGGACTTCAGCTTTATGAGTGATCACAACGACGATACCGAAACCCCGGTAACAACAGGTTTGTCACCTATCGATACAAAGGCCGGTTTTGTTGCTTTGATTGGCGCACCGAACGCTGGAAAATCAACATTAATGAACGCCATGGTTGGCCATAAAGTGTCAATCGTAACACCCAAAGTGCAGACCACGCGAAGCCGCATTCGGGGCATTGCGATGCATAAAAATGTGCAAATGGTTTTTGTGGATACCCCCGGTATTTTCACCCCTAAGCGCCGGTTGGATCGGGCGATGGTGCAGGCGGCTTGGCAAGGTGCTGAGGATGGCGATGTTCTATTGCTTTTGCATGATTGTGCGCGACGTTTGATTGACGATGATACAAGCAATGTTCTGAACAAACTGGCCGCATCGGGGCGGCGGGCTTCGCTGGTTTTGAACAAGATTGATCTGGCACCGCAGGAGCGTTTATTGGAACGCGCTGACGAGATGTCAAAAATCTATGAGTTTGAGCGAATTTTCATGGTTTCGGCCGAAACCGGAAATGGCGTTAATGATTTGAAATCATGGCTGGCCAGCAAAATGCCAAGAAGTCCATTCCTATTTGATCCTGACGATTTATCGGATATGCCGCTGCGATTGCTGGCGGCTGAAACGCTGCGCGAAAAGCTGTTTTTGAATCTTCATCAAGAACTGCCCTATCAATTGACAGTGGAAACTGAAAGCTGGGAAGATCGCGACGATGGTAGTGTCGAGGTCCACCTGTCGATTTATGTCGCCCGTGAGGGGCATCGCGGCATCATCCTTGGCAAGGGCGGGCAGACCATGCGCCGCATTGGTACCGCCGCGCGCAAAGAGCTGGAACTGGCATTAGAACGACGGGTGCATCTGTTTTCACACGTTAAGTACCGAAAAGACTGGATGGATGACTCGGCTCGCTATAATTTGTGGGATCTAGATTATAATGCCTGATTGGCAGGCTGAGGCGATCATTCTTTCGGTTCGCCCCCATGGCGAAGGCAGCGCAATTTTATCAGTTTTGACGGCTGATTATGGCCGTCATGCCGGTCTGGTCCGCGGCGGCGCGTCAGCAAAGATGCGCGGCGTTATGCAGCCAGGAAACCGGGTGCGGATCAGCTGGCGGGCGCGGCTCAGCGAACAGCTTGGCCAGATGCAGGTTGAATTGATCCAATCAATACCAGCGTTATTACTGGATTCGCCCCTACGCCTATCTGGTGTTGCCTCAATGTGCGCATTGCTTGATGGCGCCTTGCCCGAGCGTGAGGCACAGCCGGGCCTCTATGAGGGAAGTGCGGCGCTGCTTGAGCTGATTGTTCTGGATGATGAAAACGCTGGCTGGATTGAAGGCTATGTGCGCTGGGAATTGGGGCTGCTAGCGGCGGTTGGTTACAGGCTTGATCTGGCCCGATGTGTCGCTAGCGGCCAAACGAATGATTTAGCCTATGTAAGCCCAAAATCAGGCGGTGCGGTGGCACGCTATCAGGCTGGCAGCTTTGCTAGCCGGATGCTGATGCTGCCAGCATTTCTTGGCGGCGTTGACTGCGGCAAGCATGACTGGATTGCCGGACTGGATCTGACTGGCCATTTTTTATCCAAGCGGGTTTTTGCTGCGCATAATTTAGACTTGCCAGCGCAACGTAAACGTCTAGCCGATATGGTTGATAGTCGTTATAACGGCAGGTAATGAAGTGATGAGGCCAATTTATGCGTGATGATGTTGAAATTCCCATTGGTGGGCGTATTGAACCAACCGCTTTTTCTGATGCCTTGTCAGAACGCTATCTTGCCTATGCGTTATCAACCATCACGTCGCGCTCGCTTCCCGATGTGCGTGACGGGTTAAAGCCGGTTCACCGCCGGCTGTTGTTTGCGATGCGCCAGCTAAAGCTGGATCCGGGTCAGGGATTTAAGAAATCGGCGCGTGTTGTCGGCGACGTGATGGGTAAATTCCACCCGCATGGTGATGCGGCGATTTATGACGCAATGGTGCGCTTGGCACAGGAATTTGCAATGCGCTATTGCCTTGTCGAAGGGCAGGGGAATTTTGGCAATATTGACGGCGATAACGCGGCGGCGATGCGGTATACCGAGGCGCGGATGACCGAAGTGGCGCGTCTGTTGCTTGATGGCATTGACGAAGATGCGGTCGATTTCCGGCCCACTTATGATGGTGAAGCTGAAGAGCCATGTTTGTTGCCGGCTGGCATTCCAAATTTGCTGGCGAATGGTGCGCAAGGCATTGCCGTTGGCATGGCAACATCAATTCCGCCACATAATATCATCGAACTTGCCGATGCCTCTTTGCATCTGATCAAACACCCCAATGCCTCGATTGAAACCTTGATGAATTATGTCAAAGGGCCTGATTTTCCGACCGGCGGGCTGTTGATCGAGCCCGAGGCATCAATCAAAGAAGCCTATTCAACGGGGCGAGGCGGTTTTCGGGTTCGGGCTAAATGGGAGGTTGAGACTGAAAAGGGGGGGGCATGGCAAATTGTCGTGACCGAAATCCCGTATCAGGTGCAGAAATCACGATTGATTGAGCGGCTTGCCGAAATGCTGCAAGCAAAACGCCTGCCCGTGCTGGCCGATATTCGTGATGAGTCGGCCGAGGATATTCGTATCGTGCTTGAGCCAAAATCGCGACGGCTTGAGGCTGAAGTGGTTATGGAAAGTCTGTTTAAACTTTCCGATCTGGAAGTACGGGTGCCGCTGAATTTGAACGTTCTCGATGCCAATGGCCGTCCAATTGTGATGGATTTGCGGATGGCATTAAACGCTTGGCTGGCGCACCGCCGGGTTGTGCTGCAACGCCGCTCGCACCACCGGCTTGCCAAAATCGCCAGCCGTCTTGAAGTGCTTGATGGTTATCTCATTGTCTTTTTGAATATTGACGAGGTGATTGCCATCATCCGTGAGGCAGATCATCCGCGTGACGAATTGATGCGCCGCTTTGGGCTGACCGAAAATCAGGCGAATGCAGTGTTGGATATGCGTCTGCGCTCGCTTCGCCGGCTTGAGGAAATGGCGCTACGATCTGAGCGTGATAAGCTGGCAGCTGAGCAGGCAGAGTTGAAAGAACTGCTTGGCGATGAGGAGAGGCAATGGTCATTTATTTCCATAGAAATCAAGGATATGAAAGCCACGTTTATTAAACAAGATAAGCGTAAAACTATCCTTGCAGACGCACCGAAAATTGATTTTGACCCAACTGAAATTCTGGTTGAACGCGAACCGATTACAGTGATTTGTTCGGCCAATGGCTGGATCAGGGCGATGCGCGGCCATCAGGATCTGGATAGTGATTTCAAATATAAGGAAGGCGATTCAGCAGGTCATGTGCTGCATGCCGAAACGACTGACAAAATCCTGCTATTTGCTGATAATGGCCGTTTCTACACGCTGTCAGGCGATAAATTACCGCGTGGACGCGGCTTTGGCGAGCCGGTTAGCCTAATGGTTGATCTGCCTGCCGATTGCGATATCGTTAAATTATTGCTTGCCGGTGACGGGAAAATGCTGGTTGCGGCCAGCACCGGTCATGGGCTTGTGGTCGATATGCAGGGCGCCTTGGCGCAAACGCGCAATGGCAAACAGGTTCTCAATCTTTCGGGAACTGCAAGGGCTGTCGCATGCGCGATTGTCGCGGGCGATACGGTTGCATCGGTTGGCGTTAACCGGAAATTGATTATTTTCGGCCTTGATGAGGTTCCTGAAATGGGACGCGGAAAAGGCGTTATTTTACAGAGATTTAAGGATGGTGGCCTTGCCGATATCACGGTTTTTGATCGGGCAAAGGGGCTGTCTTGGTTGGCAGGCGGCGGGCGTGTGCGCACCGAAACCGACCTATCGACTTGGCTGGCGCGCCGTGGTGGTGCTGGAAAATTGCCGCCAAACGGCTTTCCGCGTCCGGCAAAATTCACCTAGCATCCTTTTAGCGTGTTCGGGTGACGTGTTCGGGTGACGTGCTTGGGTGACGTGATTTGGGTGACGTGATTTGGGTGACGTGATTTGGGTGACGTGATTTGGCTGGATCAATTTTATTCGGGCAAAATTCACCAAGAAACGGGCCGGAAATATCCTGTTCCGCGGTAAAGCCCTTGTCTTACCGCGCCCCATTAACGATGGGGATTTCAGCATCTTCATCGATGTCGGTAATCAACATCTGACCCGGTTTGTGGGTGATTGATATTGGTGGTTTAGCGTTAAGAATGGCTACTTGCGGGGTCACACCGCACGCCCAGAAAACCGCAATCTCACCATCCCCAACCGGCGCAGCATGGCCCCAATCAGGGGCATTAAGATCGTCAATGCCAATCGCTGCTGGGCCACCCCAATGAACCGGCGCACCATGCGCCATCGGAAACGTTGCAGATATCGCGCGCACCATATCCAGCTTGTCTTGTGGGATTGCGCGCATGCTCACGACCATTGGACCTGAAAAGGGGCCAGCTTCAATCGTTTTGATGTTAGTTTTGAACATTGGCACGGTGCGATCATTGTCGATATGCCAAACCTTGATACCAGCGCGGATCAGCGCATGCTCAAAGGTAAATGAGCAGCCAAGCGCAAATCCGACCATGTGATCGTCCCAAAGCGCGGTAATATCACTGACTGTGTCATCAAGCACGCCGTGCCGATAAATATGGTAGGATGGCACGTCCGAGCGGATATCAATATCGGCACCAAGCGTTCGCATAAACGGTGATCCGGTATCCGTAACGCCAACAAGCGGGCACGGTTTTGGGTTGCGTTGGCAAAACCGCATGAAATCCAGCGCATAGGATTGATCAAGAATCACAAGATTGGCCTGCAAAAAGCCATTTGCGAGGCCGGATGTGTGATCGCAATAGGAACCTGATCTGATTTTAGCGCGAATTGTGGGTTGATCGACCTCGCGTAATTGTTCAAAAGACGTATCCACAATAATCTCCTAATGACCCAAGCCGCGGGTTAGGCCGACGAGGCGAGGGCGCCATCGGCGGCTTGCCAAAAACCCTCTTTGAAAATTTCGGCAGGGCCAAAACGCGCCTTATAGGCCATCTTGCGACTTTCGGCGACATAATAGCCAAGATAAAGCCATGCCAGCGACAAATCCTTGGCGATGTCCATCATGTCGGTCACCATAAAAGTGCCAAGCGAACGATCACTCTGCTCTGCATCAAAAAAACTGTAAACAGCGCTTAATCCATCAGATTGAAGATCGGCAAGCACCGCGCCAACCAGCATATCCGCGCTGTCATAATAACTGATCAACACTGTTTCGATCGGGCTGTTATTGATCATGCTCACAAAATCATGCTGATCCATGCGCGCCATTTGCCCATCATCATGCCGTTTTGTGACATAGGATTTAAACAGGCGGTAATGCGCGGTTGTCGGGTCTGGGCTTGATATGCGCCGTGTCAGATCACTGTTTTTCTTAATGATCCTAGCCATATTTCGGCTAGGGATAAATCTATTGACGTCAACGCGCCACGGCAAGCAGGCAGTGCATTGCGGGCAGGCCGGCCGGTAAACCCAGTTTTCCACACGCCGAAAGCCGGCGCGGGCCAGCCCATCATGACAATTAGGGTTTTCTGTAATATCAACCGCGATGCGCTGTTCAGTCTGACCCTCAATATAGGGGCAGTCACTGCGCATGCTCAGCCGCATGGAAAGCGGTATCTTGCGGTGTAACCGTTTATCCTGATCCATCATGCTAGAGTGCCCAAAAGGCCTATCGCAAATCAAGGTCAAACATCGAGATAAACAGTTAATTTTTGTTAGCTGGCGCTATCATCGAGCTGGCGAACCTGAAAATTGGCGGCGCGGAGTGCAGCAATTATTTCGTCAACATGGTCAGGCCCGCGGGTTTCGACAACGGCGTCAATCTTTGCCAGCTTTGCCGGTACATCAAAAAATAGCCTTTGATGATAGATCTCGACGATATTGCCGCCGCATTTGCCAATACTGGTTGAAATTGCCGCAAGCATTCCGGGCTCATCGGAAATATCAATCCGTAATCGCGCAATCCGGCCATCAACCGCCATATTTCGATTGAGAATTGATGCGAGCAGGCGGGGGTCAATATTGCCGCCGCAAATCACTGTGCCAATTTTTTTGCCAGCGAATAGGCCGGGATTGGCGTAAATTGCGGCGATACCAGCGGCACCAGCGCCTTCGGCGACAATGCGCTGTTGTTCAATAAGCGCGCCAACAGCCCATTCAAGGGCGCGTTCATTCACCAGCAGGATATCATCAACCAATGCGTCAACAACCGGCAGCGTGACCCCGCCGGGTTTCTTGACCGCGATGCCTTCGGCGAGGGTTTCCCCGCCGCAAGTGATGTCTTCGCCTGCAATGGCCAGTTTCATGCTGGGGTAAAGTTCGGTCTGGACGCCATAAATCTTTATATTCGGGCGCATATCGCGGGCAATGGTGGCAATGCCGCCAATCAAACCGCCGCCGCCTATCGGCACAACAAGAATATCCAAATCCGGCTGGTCGGTAAGCATTTCAAGACCGGCAGTGCCTTGCCCCATCATCACCAATTCATTGTCATAAGGGTGGATCAGCGTCAGACCATTGGCCTTTATCAATTCATTTACCGTACCTTCGCATTCATTCAGATTACGCCCCTCAAGCACAACCTTCGCCCCAAAGGCACGAGTGCGGGCAACCTTGGCAAAAGGCGTTTGCGCTGGCATGACAATGGTTGCGGGGATGCCCATATGTTCGGCGTGATAGGCAACCGCCTGTGCATGGTTGCCCGCCGACATGGCAATCACCCCGCGTCGGCGCTGTTCATCGGTTAGGCCAAGCATCGCATTTAACGCACCACGCGCTTTGAATGATGATGTGTGTTGCAGGCATTCCAGCTTTAAATAGAGATCACAGCCGAGATTGCGCGACAACATCGGGGCCTCGAGCATTGGTGTGCGAATAACCCGCCCGTTAAGTAGATCAGCCGTTCGCCGGATTTGATCAGCACTTACTGCCATTATCTGTTCCCCCTTATGGCAATCAGGCGCAAGAGACGATGATGATGGATTGTCTTTTTGTGCCCGTTAAGGATTTAATCCTATCAGCAACTATGGCTGATTGTCGTTACCTATCTCTGTCAAGCTGGCGGTGATTGCCTGATAACGACGGATAATAAACCGCGCTTGCCATCAATTGCGACCCTATCCCCATCTGGGCACGAAACCTTGAAAAAAAGCCAAAACCGGCGATTAACGCCGAATCATACTGGCAATTTCAGGCGCAAAATAGGTCAAGATGGCATCGGCACCAGCGCGTTTGAAACAAATCATTGCCTCGAAAATGGTGCGCTCACGATCGAGCCACCCTTTTTCAAAAGACGCGCAGAGCATCGAATATTCGCCCGATACCTGATAGGCAATACAAGGCACACCAAATTCAGCCTTGGCCCGCGCCAAAATATCGAGATAGGGCATTCCCGGTTTGACAATAACCATGTCAGCCCCCTCGGCCAGATCAAGCGCGATTTCATGCATCGCCTCATCACCATTTGCCGGATCCATCTGATAGGTCGATTTTCCCGCCTTGCCAAGCGATGCACCAGCCCGAACCGCGTCACGGAACGGCCCGTAAAATCCAGACGCATATTTCGCTGCATAGGCCATAATCTGCACATTCTGTTGGCCAGCTGCATCCAGCGCGGCGCGGATCTCGCCAACCCGCCCATCCATCATATCCGATGGGGCGATAATGTCACAGCCGGCATTGGCCTGATGGACTGCCTGCTCACATAGAACTGCGATGGTTTCATCATTCAGAATTTCGCCTTGATCCAGCAATCCGTCATGTCCGTGGGAGGTAAAGGGATCAAGCGCAACATCACATATGACACCAAGGTCAGGATAGGCAGACTTCACCGCCGCAACCGCACGGCAAACAAGGTTATGCCCATCACGCGCAAGGCTGCCGGCGTCATCCTTCAAGGCCGCATCAATAGATGGGAAAATAGCAATTGCCGGAATGGTTAGCTCAACCGCCTTGGCTGCCTGCTGTAAAAGCCGGTCAATCGAATATCTGAAAACACCGGGCATTGCCGCAACCGGTTCGGCCATATCGTGACCTTCGATGACAAAAAGTGGCCAGATCAGATCGGCTGTGTCTAGACGGTTTTCGGCAACAAGCCGGCGCGAAAATGCACGGTTACGATTGCGCCGCATCCTTGTGGATGGGTATTGACCTCTGATCATGGGCTGGTTATCCGTATCTGATCTAAAAACCAACTATTCATAACGATCTGGGAACGTTTCTGCAATGGCACAGACGCATATTCACAATGACGTTACCGGCGTTGCTGGCCTGATCACTCTTGATCGTCCAAAAGCACTAAACGCATTGACGGCAGAGATGGTAGCAGAGATCCGTGCAATTTTAATGGACTGGCGCAATGATCCGGCGATCGGCCATGTCGTGATTGCCAGCAGTGCAGCGCGTGCCTTTTGCGCGGGCGGCGATATCCGGCAAGCGCGTGATACCATTCTGGCCGGAAGTTTTGGTGAGGCAGACGCGTTTTTCCGGGGTGAGTATCTGGTTGATCTTGCAATCGCTGAATTTGGGAAACCCATTATTGCGCTTTGTGATGGGGTGGTGATGGGTGGTGGGGCAGGGCTTGCCCAGCATTGCACGCATATCATTATGACCGAGACCACACGCTTTGCGATGCCGGAAACCAGCATTGGTCTGTTCCCTGATGTCGGGGCCAGCCTGTTTCTTGGGCGTTGTCCCTTGCCGGTTGCACGGTTGCTTGGCATGACCGGATATATTATCCAAGGCGCCGATTGCATGATGCTGGGGCTGGCCACATCAATGCTGCCATCCGATCAGGTTGAAACCGTAAAAGCCGCTTTACTGGCCTGTGCAACGGCCGATATTGATGATGTGATTAGGCGTTTTGAGACCGATCCGGGCGTGCCAGCATTAAACCATCATATGCCGGTAATTAATCATATTTTTGCGGGTGATGTGACGCCGGAAGACATGCAGGAACGCGCCCTAGACCTTGCCCAATTGCGCCCAAATGACAAGCTAGTTCGCCATGTCAATGAGGCCTTTTACAGTCGATGTCCAGTGTCGATCAAGCTGTTTTGGCGTTTGTTGTATGAGGCTGATCGCATTACCAATGTGACCGAAGCGCTGTCGCTGGATTTTCACCTAGCGATGCGAATGATTCGGCGCCCTGACTATGTCGAGGGGGTGCGTGCTGTTCTCGTTGACCGCGATAACGCCCCAAAATGGTCGCCAGACAGCCTTCAACTAGTAGATAAGACGTTATTGGACGATCTTTTTAACGAAGACGGGTTGCCGCCCTTGTGTTAAAGGCAATCTCATCCTAATTTGGCGCTCTTAAAGCTGGGTTAGGGATTGCGGTTTAATTCAGCCAATAAATGATGAATGCGCCATCTTCTATAGAAGGAAAACAGATGCGTTTAAGCCAGTATTTTCTACCTGTTTTAAAAGAAACCCCGAAAGAGGCTCAGATCGCCTCGCATCGCCTGATGCTTCGCGCGGGGATGATCCAGCAATCTAGTGCTGGTATCTATTCATGGCTGCCGCTTGGCAAGCGGGTTCTGGATAAGATCGCCACTATTGTTCGTGAAGAGCAGGATCGCGCTGGGGCGCTTGAAATTTTGATGCCCACGCTGCAACCGGCAGAAATCTGGCAGGAGTCCGGTCGCTATGACGATTATGGTGCAGAGATGCTGCGCATCAAAGACCGGCACGACCGTGATATGCTTTATGGGCCAACCAATGAAGAACAGGTTACCGATATTTTTCGCTCGCACGTCCGCAGCTATAAGGCGTTGCCGCTGAACCTCTATCATATTCAGTGGAAGTTTCGTGATGAGGTGCGGCCACGTTTCGGCATTATGCGGGGACGTGAATTTCTGATGAAAGATGCCTATTCGTTTGATCTGGATGGTGAGGCCGCACGCATCGCCTATAATAAAATGTTTGTCTCATACCTGAAAACCTTTGCGCGGATGGGGCTGACGGCAATCCCGATGGAGGCAGATACTGGTCCGATCGGCGGTGATATGAGCCATGAATTTATCATTTTGGCCGAGACCGGCGAGAGCGGTGTTTATTTTCACAAAGACTGGCTGAAAACCGACCTTCTGGCCGATATTGACTATGATGCTGATTTACAGCCGTTTGTTGATAGGTTTACATCAATCTATGCGCGTGCAGATGAAAAGCATGACCCCGCCAATTGTCCGGTTGCCGATGATGATCTTATGACCATGCGCGGTATTGAAATTGGTCATATATTCTATTTTGGTACAAAATATTCAGCGGCCATGAGGGCTACGGTCAGCGGTCCTGATGGCAAGAATGTGCCGGTGCATATGGGGTCGTACGGCATTGGCGTCTCTCGCCTCGTTGGCGGTATTATCGAGGCTAGCCACGATGATAAGGGTATTATCTGGCCGGATTCGGTGGCGCCATTCGGTGTTGCGGTGGTCAATCTAAAGCCGGGGGATGCCATTTGTGATGCAACGTGCCAGTCATTATATGATGCGCTGGCGGCAGCGGGGCATGATCCGCTTCTTGACGATCGTGACGAAAGACCGGGCGCAAAGCTCGCGGCGATGGATTTGATTGGTATACCGTGGCAGATTGTTGTTGGGCCGCGCGGAATGGAAAATGGCGTGGTCGAGGTAAAGCGGCGTAAATCGGGTGAAACTAGCGAAGTTTCGCCAGAGTCGGCACTAACGATGGTAGGCACGAAAACATAAGGTTTCTGGCAGTTCAGGCAGCGGCGAAAAGGGCTATTTGATGAGATATTTTTTCTCTCCGGTTGAACGGATGTTAGCGTTTCGCTATATGCGATCGCGCCGCGCCGAGGGGTTTATATCGGTAATTGCCTGGTTTTCGCTTGCGGGGATCACGCTTGGCGTTGCAACGCTGATTGTTGTGATGTCGGTGATGAACGGGTTTCGGGCTGAGCTGGTTGGCCGGATACTTGGGCTGAACGGCCATGTTGCTGTTTATTCCAGCAAGCCGGGCGGGATCGCAGATTTTGATCAGCTGGCCCTTAAAATAACCGATATGCGTGATGTAATCGCTGTTACGCCGCAAATCGAAGGTCAAGTGATGGCAACGCAGAACCGTGTCAGCGTCGGTGCGGTCGTGCGCGGGGTGCGCTGGTCTGATCTTGCGGTGCGCAAACCGCTATGGAATTCGCTTGGCGAGGCTGAAATCTATGGTTTCCGGGACGGGGGCGGGGTGTTGATTGGCCGTGAAATGGCGTTCAAACTTGGGGTGACATCTGGCGATAGTGTGACTTTGACCACCGCCAAGGGCAAGGCAACCGCATTTGGCACTGTGCCAACCCGCCGTAAATTCAAAATTGTGGGTATCTTTAATGTTGGTATGTACGAATATGATTCCAGCTTTGTCTTTATGCCTCTTGATCTGTCAGCTGGATTTTTAGGTTATGAAAACACCGTATCCGGTCTTGAAATTTATGTATCAGCGCCCGAAAAGATTGCTGTGCTTCGTCAGTCCGTAAGGCAGGTTGTTGGCGATGATCTGCGCGTTTTTGACTGGGTTGAGCGCAACCGCAGCTTTTTGAACGCCTTAAGGGTTGAGCGCAACGTCATGTTCCTGATTTTGACGCTGATCATCCTCGTTGCGGCCTTTAACATCATTTCGTCAATGATCATGCTAGTCCGGTCAAAAAATGCTGATATCGCCGTATTGCGAACCATGGGAGCGAGTGGCGGCAGCATAATGCGCATATTTTTGATGACGGGGGCAAGCATCGGCATTGTTGGCACTATTACGGGTACGCTGGCGGGGATGCTGTTCTGTTGGAATATTGATGCGATCAAAGGGGCGATCGAAAGTCTGTCGGGGGCTGAGTTATTTGCAGCGGAGATTTATTTCCTGTCTAATCTGCCTGCAAAAATTGATCCGCAGGAAGTTCTGATGGTCGTGCTGATGGCATTGGGGTTGTCGTTTGTGGCCAGCCTCTATCCGGCATGGCGTGCATCTAGAATCGCGCCGGCTGAGGCATTGCGCTATGAGTGATATCGAAACTGCAAAATCATCCGGACCTTTGCTGGAATTACGCAATATCCAGCGCAGCTATTTCCAAGGTACGGTTAAACTTGACGTTCTGACCGATGCCAGCCTCGCCGTTAATGCTGGCGAAATGAAGGCACTGGTTGGCCCATCAGGATCAGGTAAATCGACATTGCTGAATATTGCCGGTCTTTTGGAGCGGCCAGATGCTGGCGCAGTGTTTGTTGATGGTGTGGAAGCTGGCGAGCTGGGCCGTTCACGACGTGGACGATTACGGCGAACCCATATCGGCTTTGTTTTTCAGTTTCACCGCCTTTTACCCGAATTTTCTGCGCATGAAAATGTGATGATACCGCAGATGCTAAACGGGCTTGATCGTGATGAGGCGGCCACCCGCGCCGAGCAATTGCTTGCAATGGTTGGATTGCAAGCGCGTGCAGATTTTCGCCCCGGTTTGTTGTCGGGCGGCGAGCAGCAGCGTGTGGCGATTGCACGTGCGGTGGCGAATGCGCCGCGTGTGCTACTTGCTGATGAGCCGACCGGCAATCTTGACCCTGATACAGCAAAAGATGTGTTTCACCACCTCTCGACCATTACACGGGCAACTGGTACCGCGGCATTGGTGGTTACGCATAATCAACAAATTGCTCTAAAGATGGACTCGGTGCTGACGATTGCCGATGGTAAAATCATCTCAATTGGCTAGATTTACGGCGCGGCTTTGGGGTAGTGTCAGGGGGCTTCCTTGTTGATTGCTGAAAGCCTGTAATGCCCGCCAATTTTGTCCATCTCAGACTGCATAGTGCCTATTCGCTGGCCGAATCAACACTGCGCATAAAATCTCTGGCGTCATTGATTGCCGATGACCGGCAGCCGGCCGCGGCGATTACCGATACAAATAATATGTTCGGTGCGCTTGAATTTGCGCAAACGATGGCAAGCGCTGGCGTTCAGCCGATCATGGGCACCCAGATCAATCTCAAAGACTCACAAGGTCAGGGCGAGATTGTACTTTTGGCGAAAAACGACCTTGGCTATACGAACCTCTCAAAATTGCTGTCAAAGACTTTGCTTGAGGCTGATGCGGTGCATGATCCGGCCTGTTCGCTGGATGATTTGGCGGCCCATGCTGATGGGCTTATCCTGTTAAGTGGCGGCGCCTTGGCTGGCTTTATTGGGGCACCGGCTGGTGACGGTAGGCCGGCCTTGGCGGGTGCGCGCGCCGATCAGCTTGCGGCCTTGTTCGGTGATAGGTTCTATATCGAATTGCAACGTCATGGCCTTGGCGTGGAACGGGCGGCAGAACCGCATCTACTAACGATTGCTGACCGGCTGAATGCGGCGTTGGTTGCGACCAATGACTGCCGTTTTGAAAATGCTGAGATGAGCCAGCCGCATGATACGCTGGTCTGTATCGGCACCGGCAGAAAGTTTTCCGAGGCTGATCGCCCACGTTTTTCGCCGGAGCATTACTTTAAAAGCTCTGTCCAAATGACAGAATTATTTGCAGATATACCTGAGGCAATTGCCAATACATTGGTCATCGCCAAACGGTGTAGCACGATGGCAAAACAGCATGATCCGATCTTGCCACCATTTGAGTCTGCTGATGGTCGGAACGAGGAGGAGGAACTCACTACGCAGGCAGAGGCCGGGTTGCAGGGGCGCTTGGAAGGTCACGTTTTCACTGACGAGATGGATCAGGCTGCGCGTGACGAGGCGGCAAAGCCATATTTTGACCGTCTGAGTTTTGAGCTGAATGTCATCAAACAAATGGGCTTTCCGGGGTATTTCCTGATTGTTGCTGATTTCATTCAATGGGCCAAAGCGCAAAATATTCCAGTTGGGCCCGGTCGTGGTTCGGGTGCTGGATCGGTTGTTGCTTGGGCGTTATTGATTACCGATCTTGATCCGCTGAAATGGGGGCTGCTGTTTGAACGGTTTTTGAACCCTGAACGCGTATCCATGCCCGATTTTGATATTGATTTCTGTCAGGATCGCCGGGATGAGGTGATCAGCTATGTTCAGGATAAATACGGTCACGATAAAGTTGCGCAAATCATCACATTCGGGTCATTGCAGGCGCGGGCTGCCTTGCGTGATGTGGGGCGTGTGCTGGAAATGCCTTACGGGCAGGTTGACCGAATTGCCAAATTGATCCCGAATAACCCGGCCAAGCCGACAACGATTGCGCAGGCGCTTGTGTCTGAAGAGGAATTGCGCCAGCAGCGCCGCGATGATGAACAGGTTGCCGATCTGATTGATGTGTCGATGAAACTTGAAGGGCTTTACCGGCACGCCTCTACCCATGCAGCGGGGCTGGTTATCGGTGATCGGCCGCTTGCTGAGTTGGTACCGCTTTACCGCGATCCGCGATCCGATATGCCGGTGACGCAATTCAACATGAAATGGGTGGAAAAGGCCGGCCTTGTTAAATTCGACTTTCTCGGGCTTAAAACCCTGACCGTTTTGCAGCGGGCGGTCGAGTTTATTGGCGAAAGAGGGATCGAGCTTGATCTGGGGTCAATCCCGCTTGATGACCAGCCGACCTTTGAAATGCTGTCCAATGGTGACACGGTTGGCGTGTTTCAGCTGGAATCCAGCGGGATGCGTGATGTGCTGCGCGGGCTAAAGCCTGACCGTTTTGAAGATATTATTGCCGTAGTGGCGCTCTATCGGCCGGGGCCAATGGAAAACATCAAGGATTATGTTGCCCGAAAACATGATCCTTCGCAGATCACCTATATGCACCCTGATCTAGAGCCTGTTTTGGCCGAGACCTATGGCATTATGATTTATCAGGAGCAGGTGCAACAAGCGGCGCGTGTGCTTGCTGATTACACGCTTGGTGCTGCGGATATTCTGCGCCGTGCGATGGGTAAAAAGATTAAAGAGGAGATGGACGAACAGCGGCAGATTTTTATCGCCGGGGCAACAAAGCGCGGGCTGTCGGAACAGTTGGCATCTGATGTTTTTGACCAGATCGCGGCCTTTGCTGGCTATGGATTTAACAAATCACACGCGGCCGCCTATGCGCTGGTGTCTTATCAGACTGCCTATCTAAAGGCGAATTATCCTGTTGAATTTTTGGCGGCGTCGATGGCGCTTGACGCAGGGAATACCGAGAAGCTGGCAGTGTTCCGACAGGAATGTCAGCAAAAGAACATTGCCGTTTTACCGCCTGATATCAATCAATCATCGTCTGGCTTCGCCGTTGAAAAAATAAACATAAATGGCGGCGATGGTGAATTGGCCATTCGCTATGCACTGTCAGCCGTGAAAAATGTTGGTGCCGAGGCGATGAGCCGCCTCACTGAAATTAGAGATGTTGAAGGGCACTTTTCGTCCTTAAAGCATTTTCTTCAGCGATTGCCGCGCGAAGTGATTAATCGGCGTCAGATGGAAGGGCTTGTGCGGGCAGGTGCGCTTGATAATATTCACAAAAACCGTCGTGAACTGATTGAAAATATGGATTTAATCCTTTCCCATGCAGACACAATGCGCCGCGAGGCCGAGTCTAATCAGGTCAGTCTGTTTGGTGGTGATGCTGCGGTGATTGACGATAGTATCAGATTGCGCGAGATGGCTGATTGGGCTGGTATGGATCGGCTGAAAGAGGAGTTTGATGCGCTTGGTCTGTACCTGTCGGCGCATCCGCTGGATAGCTATGCAAATCAGCTTGGACGTCTGCGGGTAACATCGCACGCTGAGCTGACCGATCAGGTGAAAACTGGCCGCGCGCCGCAGCGTGTTAATCTGGCCGGATCAGTCACGGCGAAACAGGTGCGTGTATCACAGCGGGGCAACCGTTTTGCCTTTGTTCAACTTACCGATCAAACGGGTGTGTTTGAAGTAACGTTCTTTTCCGACGTTTTAGCTGAAGCCAATGATTTGCTGGACCGGGAAAAGCCGTTGCTGATCGTAGCCAACCTCAAAGTTGAGGATAACGGGCCGCGTTTGCTGGCAGCTCGTGTTGAATTGCTTGATGATGCTATTGCTGCATGGCACGGCGGGGTTGCACTCTGGGTTCAGGATGAAAAGCCGCTGATAAGGCTAAAAGAGGCCCTAAAAGCCGATGGACCCGGCAAGGCTGAGGTGAAGATTCAGCTTAATATCAAGGGGCAGGATGTTTGTATCGGGCTTCCCGGCAGGTTCAAGTTAAGCGGTGATTTGCGGCAGGAGTTACGGCGGATGCCCGGCATCCTTAACGTTCAGGAATTATAGCGGTGGGCTGCTGGCGGCTGAGTATCTGGGTAATATTGCCATTTTCACCGGTAAGGCTTGCTTTTCCAACCGGTTGATAGTAAGTAACCGGCTAATTCACACATGGGGGCGGCCCCCGCGCAGCAAACTCTGCGTGATGGGCCATCCGGTGAGGGCAGGTGCCTTTCATTTCCCTCATGGAGGTTCAACCGGAGAACAGGAGTAATTTTTATGGCTCTCCCTACATTTACTATGCGCCAAATGCTTGAAGCGGGCGTCCATTTCGGTCACAGCACACGTCGTTGGAATCCAAAGATGGAACCGTTCATCTTTGGCGAGCGCAACAAAACGCATATCCTTGACCTTCAGCAAACACAGCCAATGCTTCACGCAGCATTGAAAGCGTTGAGTGATGTAACCTCACGCGGTGGCCGTGTATTGTTTGTCGGTACCAAGCGTGCTGCTGCTGAAAAAATCGCTGAAACAGCGCAAAACTGTGGCCAATATTTTGTCAATCATCGCTGGCTTGGCGGTATGTTGACCAACTGGACAACCGTATCTCAGTCAATCCGCCGTCTGCGCGAGCTTGAAAGCCGCTTTGAAAGTGGTGAGGTCAACCAGCTGACCAAAAAAGAAGCGTTGCAGATCACCCGCGAGCAAGAAAAGCTTGAGCGTACGCTTGGCGGTATCAAAGAGATGGGCGGCATTCCTGATATGCTGTTTATCCTCGACACAAATAAAGAAGCGATTGCCGTGCAGGAAGCCAACCGGCTTGGTATCCCCGTTGTTGCGGTTGTCGATAGCAATGCCAACCCTGACGGCGTCGACTATCTTATTCCGGGCAATGATGACGCGATGCGCGCCATCACATTCTATTGTGAGCTGGCTCAGGCTGCGGTTCTGGACGGTCTGCAAACCGAACTGATGAAATCAGGTGGTGACGCCGGTGAAGCTATTGAAGCACCGGTAGAACCTGCGCTTGAAGCCGCACCGGCTGAACCTGCGCTTGAAGCCGCGCCGGCTGAAGCTGAAGCCCCAGTTGAAGCAGCTGCAACTGACGATACGGCTGCGAGCGCCTAAATCACATTGCTGCCAGCGGGCTTTGGACCTGGTTCGTTGTCTGGCTCGTTGTCTGGCTTGGCGCCTTGCTGGCAGCATTTGAAATTTACGAAATGGCGGCACGCTGCCATTAATTTTGTCTTTATGAAATAAGGAACGATGAGATGAGTGTTACTGCTGCTCTGGTAAAAGAACTGCGCGAGAAATCTGGCGCGGGCATGATGGATTGTAAAAAAGCCCTCGGTGAAACCGATGGTGATATGGACGCCGCTATCGACTGGCTGCGCACCAAAGGTCTGGCGGCTGCCGCTAAAAAATCGGGTCGTGTCGCGGCTGAAGGTTTGGTTGGTATCGCGGTTGCCGGCAGCAAAGGTGCTGTCGTTGAATTGAACGCTGAAACAGATTTTGTGGCACGCAACAGCGAATTTCAGGCATTTGCCTCGGCGCTTGCCAATTTGGCACTGAACGTAACCGACATCGAAGCGCTGAAAGGTCTCGATTTTCCGGGAACCGGCCGAAATGTTGCCGATGAACTGACTCAGAAGATTGCTACCATTGGCGAAAATATGTCACTTCGCCGTATGCAGACACTCGAAGTCAGCAATGGCGCCGTTGTGCCTTACATGCATAATGCAACCGCTGATGGCCTTGGCCGGATTGGTGTGCTTGTTGCTCTGGAATCAGCCGCTGATGAGGCTGCTCTGGTTGCGCTTGGCAAGCAGATTGCGATGCATATTGCAGCAACGTCACCTGCCAGCCTATCGATCGAAGATCTGGATGCTGACGCTGTTGCCCGTGAGCGCGATGTTTTGATCGAACAGGCAAAAGCATCTGGCAAGCCACAGGAAATTGCCGAAAAGATGGTCGAAGGCCGGATGAAGAAATACTATCAGGAAGTTGTATTGCTCGAGCAGACATCTGTCATTGATGGTGAGACCCGCGTTGCCGACGTAATCGCGAAAGCTGAAAAAGATGCAGGCGCTGATATTGCCTTAAAGGCATTTGTCCGCTTTAATCTTGGCGAAGGTGTTGAGCGCGAAGAGTCTGATTTTGCCGCCGAAGTTGCAGCGCAACTGGCATAATTGGGGTTCAAACACGATCTATCTAAAGGAGTAGCCTGCCAGTGACAAAATCGTCCCAACCCGCATCGCCGCATGTCTATAACCGAGTGATGCTGAAAATTTCTGGTGAATCCTTAATGGGAAAACTTCCCTATGGCATTGATCCTGAAATGGTTGGAACCGTTGCCCAGCAGGTCAAAGACGTTGTCGCCACAGGTGTCGAGGTTTGCCTCGTCATTGGTGGCGGCAATATTTTCCGCGGCATGTCAGGTGCCGCTGCCGGTATGGAACGCGCCACCGGCGATTATATGGGCATGCTGGCAACCGTGATGAATGCATTGGCGATGCAGAATGCGCTTGAACAAATTGATGTTCCGGTGCGTGTACAATCGGCCCTTAACATCAGTGCTGTCTGCGAGCCTTACATCAGGCGTCGGGCGACGCGCCACCTCGAAAAAGGCCGCGTTGTCATCTTTGCCGCAGGGACAGGGAACCCGTTCTTTACGACCGACACGGCCGCGGCATTGCGGGCGTCTGAGATGAATTGTCAGGCATTGCTGAAGGGCACGCGGGTCGATGGTGTTTATTCCGACGATCCTGAAAAGAACAAAGATGCAAAGCGATATGATAAGCTTAGCTATATGCAAGTCTTAACCGATGATTTGCGTGTTATGGATGCATCGGCAATTTCACTGTCACGAGAAAACAATATTCCAATCTTGGTGTTTTCGATTGAAACGCCAGGGGAGTTTGAACGCGTTGTAAAGCATGAGGGGCGATTTACCATCGTTTCCTGATTTAAAAGATAATGAAAAATGGTGGGGCAGCCCTACCGACCGTAATAGGGGATAATCATGGCAGAACTTGACATTGATGATATTCAGCGCCGCATGGACGCAAGTTTGGCAAGCCTCAAAACCGAATTCATGGGGTTGCGTGCGGGGCGTGCCTCCACTGGTATGCTTGAGCCAATCATGGTCGATGCCTATGGATCAAAGATGCCGATGAATCAGGTGGGAAACATCTCGGCACCTGAGCCACGGCTGTTGACCGTATCTGTTTGGGACGCATCAATGGCGCCAGCGGTTGAAAAGGCGATTCGCGAGTCTGACCTTGGGCTGAACCCATCGGCCGAGGGCAGCCTTATTCGCGTGCCGATCCCCGATCTGTCTGAAGAACGCCGCAAGGATATGGTGAAGGTTGCTGGACGCTATGCTGAAGCGTGCCGTGTTGCGATCCGTAATGTTCGGCGCGACGGTATTGAAATTGCGCGTAAAGCCGAAAAAGATGGATTGATTTCTGAAGATGACCGTCATGCGCAAGAAAATCAGGTTCAAAAACTTACCGACGAATTTGTAAAAAAGGTCGATGATGCTCTTTCGCATAAGGAAAAAGAGATAACGCAAGTATGAGTTGCGCTCTATTTCAATTTCGAAAAGGGTCGAAATGCAGCAATCTTTGAATCATTTAGCAATTATTATGGATGGTAATCGCCGCTGGGCGAACGCGCATGGTTTCGAGATTTTAAAGGGTCATCATCAGGGGGCAGACACATTGAAAGTGGTCAGCCGCGCCGCAATTGAATATAAGATCCGATGGTTGACCGTGTTCGCTTTTTCGGCTGAAAACTGGCAGCGCCCATCCAGTGAGGTTGCCGGCCTTTTGGCGCTGATGAAGCGTTTTATTCTTACCCAGTCACAAGAATTGATTGACCAAAATATCCGGCTGCGCATTGTTGGTCGGCGAGACCGCTTTTCGGATGAGCTGCAAAGTGCAATTCGCGATGTTGAAAAGCGCTCATCTGGCAATTCCGGCTTGAATCTGACAGTTGCGCTTGACTATGGTGGCCGTCAGGATATCGCGGCGGCGGCTGGACAAATAGCGCATGAAGTTGAAACAGGGTTGTTAAAGGCCAGTCAGGTCAATGATGATTTGTTGAAATCGCGGCTCTCGACCAGCGTGCTACCGCCGGTTGATCTGCTCATCCGAACTGGTGGTGAAAAGCGAATTTCGAACTTTTTGCTGTGGGATTTGCATTACGCCGAACTTTACTTCACGGATGTTTATTGGCCTGAATTCACCACAAAACATCTCTCGCAAGCCATGGATAGTTTCACGATGCGTGATCGCCGGTTTGGTGGGGCATCGGGTGATGTTGTCAAATTTCATATGGTGAAAAGTGATCTAGATTGACCATTCTGGCAAAATCTTCAGGCACAATGCGCCGTCTGCTTGGCGCGATGCTGTTAATCCCAGTTGTGGGTTTAGTCTGGTATGACCAGAAAATCGCCGGGCTGGTGGTTTTATGCCTCGGCATTTTAATGGGTTTTGAGACAAAACGCATTCTTGCGCTCCCGGTGCCAATTGGTCTGATAGTTCTGGCGGTGATCAGCGTTCTAACAACGCCGCCATGGCTTTTGAGCCCGTCCCCTTTGTTGATGTTATCATTGGCGGGGCTTGGGGCGATCGTCGTTGGCGTTTACGTCAGCCAGTTGGCAGCAATGTTTGTCGGATGGTTGTGCCTGTGCCTTGCCAGCGCCAATTTGCTGCTATCACAGCCATTAGGTCACGTCATTCTGCTGGCGTTGGCGGGGGTCATTGCGGCTTGTGATAGTGCTGCCTATTTTGTCGGGCGCCGTGTCGGTGGGCCAAAATTATGGCCGAGGGTCAGCCCTAATAAAACGATTTCAGGCAGTCTTGGCGGATTGTTTGCTGCCATGCTGGGGACGATGCTGTTTTCAACGGTGCTTGGCTTTGCTGGCGCCGGTGAGGCCATATTTTTCGGATTGGTCATTGGTGTTTTGTCACAGGCAGGAGATTTGCTTGAATCCGCCGTGAAACGCAGCCTTAATGTCAAGGATAGCGGGTCAATTCTGCCGGGCCATGGCGGCCTACTTGATCGGTTTGACGGCTATGTCTTTGTTTTTCCAGCGGCATATGTATATCTTTTTGTTATCTAATTGGTTTCGGTTATGGCTGAGATAAGACATATTACGGTTCTGGGTGCAACTGGCTCGATCGGGCAGAGCAGCCTTGAGTTAGTGCGCCAGCATCCAGAGCGTTTTGCTGTCCGCGCATTGGTCGCGGGAAAAGACTTTCAGGCGCTTGCGGCACTGGCGCATGAGTTCAAGCCAGAGATAATTGGTATTCACGAAACTACAAATCTCGCCCAATTAAAGGATTTGACTGGGACGCTTAACTGCCAAGTTGTAGCCGGTGAGGCGGCTTGCAGCGACATCGCAACTATTCCGGTTGATCTGGTGATTGCGGGCATTAGCGGTCTGGCTGGTCTGCCATCTGTTTTCGCGGCAGTCAACGCTGGGCAAACAGTGGCAATTGCCAATAAGGAAACACTGGTGTCGGCAGGCGCGGTCGTTACGCGGCGCGCTATCGAAGCAGGCGCGCATATCTTACCGATCGACAGCGAGCATAACGCTGTTTTCCAGTGCTGGAATGGGTGGAAGGGGCATCAATCTTCCGACACAGCAAATGCCCGTACTGCCGAATTAAGTCATATTTGCCTAACCGCATCGGGTGGGCCTTTTTTGACTCTCCCATTGGGTGAGTTTAGCGCGATTACGCCAGCGGCTGCGGTCAAGCATCCAAATTGGGAAATGGGTAAAAAGATTTCGATTGATAGCGCCACGATGATGAATAAGGGGTTAGAAGTCATTGAGGCACGTTGGCTTTTTGACCTTGGGCACGATAAGATTGATGTTCTGGTTCACCCTCAGCAAGCAATCCACGGGCTGGTGCATTTTCGTGATGGGTCTGTGATCGCGCAGATGGGCGGGGCGGATATGCGGATACCAATTTCTTACGCTATGGCATGGCCAGAGCGTCTTGATTGGCAGCCAGAGCCATTTGACCTTGCTGCGATGGGCAATCTAACTTTCCAAAATGTCGATCAAGATCGCTTTCCTTGCTATTACCTTGCGCGCCATGCGCTTGCTGCCGGCGGTAATGCGCCAGCTGTTTTAAACGCCGCTAATGAGGTTGCAGTTGAGTCGTTTTTAGCTGGTAATATCAGTTTTCCTGATATCGCGAGGGTTGTCGATGCGTGCCTGTCTTTGGGGCTGGATGGTGACTTAACCACCATTGAGGCGGTATTTGCCATTGATCAGCGTGCCCGCGGCGAGGCGCGACAGATTGTGGCAGCGCGATAAGTTTTCAAAAATGGCTAAATTGGTCTAGATTACACCACTATTTGATTTAATTTTTACTCGCTTCTTACAGGATGTCTCATGCCCGATCTCGGCTTTACCGATCTAATCCTTGGCTTTTTGCTTTTAATCACGCCAGTGGTGTATTTCCATGAGTTGGGCCATTATTGGGTGGCGCGAAAAGCCGGCGTCGTTGTTGAGGTTTTTTCAATTGGGTTTGGCCCTGAAATTTACGGATGGACAGCCAAAACGGGAACCCGGTGGCGCCTGTCGGCAATTCCGCTTGGTGGTTATGTTAAGATGCGCGGTGATGATGATGCGGCCAGCACACCCTCTGCCGCGGGCACAGGCGTCACGGGCAGCTTTAGTAATGCGGGGCTTTATTGGCGAATGGCGATTGTCGCGGCAGGGCCGATTGCCAATTTTATTCTCGGGATTTTTCTATTTGCGGTCGTCTATATGTCGGTTGGCAAACAGATCATTCCGGCGGTTATCGGTGATGTAATCCCGAATATGCCAGCGGCCAGTGCCGGCCTAAAGCCGGGCGATAAGGTGGTTGAGATCGACGGCATCGGGATTCGCGATTTCAACGATATGCGCGGGCTTGTTGTTGAAAGCCCCAATAAAACCCTTGGGTTCGTCATCCAGCGCGATGGACGCGATCTTAGTTTAGATATTACGCCGGCTCCCCAATTTAATGAGCAGCTGCAGATTGATATTGGCATCTTAGGCGTCAAATCACCGCCGGTTGGAGAGTTTCAGCGGCTTGGGCCTAGCGCTGCAATCATGGCGGCGTCGTCTGACGCGTTTCATATGTCTGTGGTGATCCTGCGCAGCCTTGGCCGCGCTGTTACTGGCAATATGCAGCAAGGCGAGGTCGGTGGCCCGGTTCGCATTGCCGAGATTTCGGGTGCCGTGCTTAATCAGGGAATTGTGCCATTTATTCTGTTAACCGCGGTTATTTCGATAAATCTTGGGCTGATTAATCTATTACCAATTCCTGCCCTAGACGGCGGGCATCTTACCTTTTTTATGCTTGAGGCACTGCGCGGCAAGCCACTGCCGCTTGGCTTTCAGGCAGCTTTGATGCGTGGCGGTATCGCCATTTTAATGGGTTTGACGCTGTTTCTCGTCGTGATTGATGTTGTACGGCTATTCCAATAGCCGGTTAAAAGACAGCGGTTGCCTTTGTTTTAAAGCCTAAACTAGGCGATTTAATTATAGATTCGGCCATTGTTAGGCTTTCGCTATGCCGTTAGGCTGTCTATAGTTTTGCGTCTTATCTTGCTTGGGATCGGAAACTTCATGCGCCTTACTGGTCTAATTCGCCTTATTTATGGTTTATTCCTTGCTCTCGTGGTGGCTCAGTCTGGCAATGCCCAGCTTGCAGATGATGGGGTACGGGTTACCGAAATTCGTGTTGAGGGAAATCGCCGTGTTGCGGGTGGAACTGTGCAATCTTATCTGCCGGTTCGGGTTGGTGATTTAACGTCACCAGCATCATTGAGTAACTCGCTGGAACGGCTTTATGAGACAAATCTATTCAAGGACATCAAACTAAATCTGGACGGGTCTGTTCTTCTTGTCTCGGTGGTTGAAAACCCAATTATCAACCGGGTTAATATTGAGGGAAATGACGTTCTTACTGATGAGCGTTTGCTCGAGATTATCGATGTTCAACCGCGCCGGGTTTACAATCGCAGTGTGGCGATTGAGGCCACCCGCAAGCTGATTGACATCTATCGCGCCAGTGGCCGCTTTGCCGCAGTGGTTGAACCAAAAATAATCGAGCTTGATGAGAATCGCGTCGACCTTGTCTTTGAGGTCAATGAAGGCCCGTTGATTAAAATTAGTTCAATCTCTTTTTCAGGTAACAATGCGTTCAGTGACCGTGCATTGCGCCAAAACATTGCGAGCCGCGAGACGCGCTGGTGGGCCTTCTTGTCTTCGACTGATAAATATGATGAGGGCAGACTTGACTATGATGTGCGGTTGCTGCGTCAATTTTATTTATCGCGCGGCTATGCCGATATTGTGGTCGATCGTGTGCGCGGCGGTATGCTTCCCGATCGCAGCGGGTTCGCAATTAGCTTTCTGATTAATGAGGGCGCGCGTTATCAGGTTAGCAACGTCACTGTTTCTAGCGCTATCGAGGGCATCGATCCGACCGAGTTAAAGCAGCTTGTCGATTTTGGTGACGATCGCTGGTATGACGTTCGCGCGCTTGAACAGGGTCTTCTTGATATCTCCAACCGGCTAGGGTCCTTTGGTTATGCCTTTGTAAATGTTGCGCCAGAGATAAAGACCTACCCAGAAACGGCGACCCTCGATATCGCAATTAACATTGAAAAGGCTCAGCGTAATTTTGTTGAGCGAATAGAGTTTGTTGATAATACACGTACCTTGGATCGCGTCATAAGACGGGAATTTGAGATTGTTGAGGGTGATGCCTATAATCAGTTAAAAATTGATCGTTCAATCCGCAACGTCAAAAATCTGGGGTATTTTAGCGATGTGAAGGTTGCAACATTGCGAGGGTCTAGCCCAGAACAAACGGTCACAAAGGTTACAGTCGCTGAGCAATCAACAGGTGATTTTTCAATTGGGCTTGGCTATTCATCGCTGGATAAATCCAGCGTGTCCTTCGGCATCAACGAGCGTAATTTCATTGGCACTGGGCGCAGAGCCAGTCTATCGATCTCGACATCGGGGGCCGAGACCAACTTTAATATTGGCCTAACCGAGCCCTATTTGCAGGGGCGTGATCTTACCGGCAGCTTTGATGTCTTCAAAACAAAGAATAAAACCGACGAAACTACTGTGAATGAAACCGGGCTGTCGTTTGGTATCGGCTTTGCTGCGGCACGCGATGTTTATCACCAGTTGAATTATGAGCTTAGCCAGTCAAAAACAACGATCGGCGCAACTACAGCTGAGTCCGTTACTGGCGAAGACGGCAAGTCTCGCCTGCGCTCATCAATCAAATATGTTCTATCAAAAGATACAAGGGACAGCCGGTTTGACCCTTCTCAGGGGTATCTTCTAGAGATGGATGAGACTTTGTCTGGATTTGGCGGTGACGTGAAGTTTTTGCGAACCCGGCTTTCAGCAGCTTATTACAAGCCCATGTTGTTTAAATCAGTTATTTTCGGAGTGTCGGGTAAATTGGGATATATTACCGGTCTTGGTGACAAGGTTACGCAATCCCAGCGCTTCTACCTCGGTGGTCGTGATGTCCGCGGATTTGGTTCTGGTGGTATCGGCCCACGCGATACTGGCTCGCTTGATGCTGTTGGCGGCAATAAAATGTATGCTGGCCGTGTGGAAATTGTATCGAGCCTAGGCCTTGATAAGGATACAGGCGTCAGATGGACAGTCTTTAGCGATGTTGGGTCACTATGGGGTACGGATTATCCAACTGGTGTGACAAATCCAAACACATCAAAGGCGCGCGCGAGTGTTGGGGCCGGTATTTACTGGATGACAGCGATTGGGCCATTGTCATTCTCATGGGCAAAGCCTGTCTCCAAAATGTCGCATGACACAACAAAGGCATTCCAGTTCAATATTGGAACTAGGTTATAGTGATGCAGGTATTAAACTATCTTAAGCCAACTACGCTGATGATCGCCTTGGTCATGGCGGTCAGCATAGCACCGGCGGGCTGGGCGCAATCCCCGCCCGATGAGACGCAGAATAGTCAGTCTATGGAAGTGCGCCGCATTGCCCTTGTTGATCTGGATGGCGTGCTGCGGGCCGCTGATGCGAATGGCCGTGTTCGTGAATTGCTGGACGGTCAGCGGGAAAAGTTTCAGGAAGAGTTTCGCGAGATTGAAGTTGATTTGCAGCAGAATGAGCGTGATTTGCTGGCGAAGCGAGAGCTGATTGCAAAAGAGGAATATGACAAGCTTGTGACGGCGTTTCAGGCGCGCGTATCCGAGGTGCAGAAAGAGATTCAGTACAAAAGGCAGTCGATAGACAATGCCTATCAAAAAGCTCTTGGCGATATCCGAACTTTGGCCATTGAAGTGATCACTCAAATCGCTGCTGAGCGGAAGATTGATCTGATTTTAAATCGCGACTCTAGCGTGATGTTTTTGCCACATTTGAATATTTCGAAAGAGGTGCTTTTGCGCCTGAATGATCGTACTAAAGATGCCCGCATCCAGATTGATATCAAAAAGCCGGTGGCGCAGTAGGGCAGGTTAATGTCGATCAATTCAGCATTTTACCAAATTCTCGAGGGGGTGACTGCTGGCGACCTTGCTGGCGCAATTGGTGCGGCTGAATTACACGGACCAGCAAAAACTGTAATTGCCGATATAACGGCCTTTGAAACTGCGACGCCCTCGGCTCTGATCTATCAGTCCAATCCTGATGCGGCAAAGACTTTAACAGTAAAACCGGTGATTGTAATTACCAATGATGCTTGTCTTCCGATGATTGACGGCGGCAATAGCGCTCTGATTGTGCCGTCCCCAAGAATTGGGTTTGCACAGGCTCTATCGCATCTCATCCTGCCGCCGCCGATGGAATTTGACAGCACGGGGATCTCGCCGCTGGCAAATATTGCTAGTGGTGCGCATATCAACCCATCAGCCACCATCATGGCGCAAGCGAACGTTGGGGCTGGCACTGTGGTCGAGGCTGGCGCTGTTTTGCATCGCGGCGTTACCATTGGCGAAAACTGTTACATCGGATCAAATAGCGTAATATCGCATTGCATGATTGGTAATGCAGTTACCATCGATGCTGGCTGCATTATTGGGGCGGCTGGGTTTGGTTTTGAAATGACCAAAGATGGGGCGGTTAAATTACCGCACCTTGGTCTGGTGATTATTGATGATTTTGTGTCGATTGGCAGTGGCTGTGCAATTGATCGTGGCAGTCTTGGTAACACTGTTATTGGCGCTCATGTAATGATGGATAACCTCTGCCATATTGCCCATAATGTAACAATAGGGCAGCGATCAATTGTCGCTGGTCAGTGCGGGATTTCGGGAAGTGTGACGGTAGGCGCTGGCGTTTCCATGGGCGGACAGGTCGGCATTGCACCGCATGTCACAATCGGTGATGGCGCGGTGCTGACGGCACGAAGCGGGGTGACAAAGGATGTTGCGGCAGGTGAACAGGTCGCCGGATTCCCAGCGGTGCCAAAGCGGCAGTTCTGGCGTGATCAGGCGGCAATTCGCCGGCTTGGCGCGGCCAAAACGTCAAAACCATAATAAGCAGTGAAGTCACGTGGGATTTGTATTATGAATGGGCCGGTAACGACCATAGAAGGATAGGCGAATGGCGGAAAATATAGATGTTTTGAATATTGATCAGATTAAAAAACTGATCCCGCACAGGGCGCCAATCCTGCTTATCGACCGTGTCGAGAATATTGTTCCCGACACCGAAGCCACCGGCATTAAAGCTGTTAGTGGGAATGAGCCGTATTTTGCTGGCCATTTCCCCGATTTTCCAGTGATGCCAGGCGTGTTAATTGTCGAGGCTATTGCCCAAACCGCATCCGTGATGGTGGCGGCAACGACCCCCGATTTTACCACAGGAAAACTGGTTTTCTTTACCACGATTGAAAAGGCACGTTTCCGCCAGCCGGTTCGCCCCGGTGATGTGATTGAGATGCGCGTTGTCAAAACTGCCGCAAAGGGCCCGTTATGGAAATTTACCGGAACCGCCAAGGTTGCCGGAAAGCTGGTCGCCGAAGCTGAATTTGGTGCCATGATTGTTGACCCGGATCGCTAGAATGACCGAGTCGATTCATTCAACGGCAATTATATCACCATCGGCGCAGGTTGGTGCTGATGTAAAAATAGGCCCTTATTGTGTCATTGGCGAGCATGCAGTGGTTGGTGATGGCGTTCATCTTCACGCACATGTTGCGATTGAGGGGCACACAACGCTTGGTGCCAATTGCGAGGTTTATCCTTTTGCCGTGCTAGGCTGTGCGCCTCAGCATACGCGCTATGCGGGCGAGCCGTCACGTCTGCTAATCGGGCAGCATTGCGTCATCCGCGAGCATGTCACGATGCACCCCGGAACCGCTATTGATGCTATGGAGACGGTCGTTGGTGACAATGGGCTGTTTTTTGCTGGTGCTCATGTTGCACATGATTGTGTTGTAGGAAATAATGTTATCTTTGCGAATAACGTAGCACTCGGCGGTCATGTAAAGATCGGCGATCATGTCATGCTCGGAGGGTTTGCCGGCGTTCAGCAATGGTGCCGTGTTGGCGCACATTCGATGATTGGCGCGCATAGCCTCGTTGATGCTGATATCATTCCCTTTTGCATCGCCGCCGGCAATCGCGCCCGCCTTGCAGGGGTCAATGTCATCGGTTTAGAGCGGCGCGGGTTCGCAGCCGAGACGATCACAGGATTGCGCGATCTGTTTCGCCAATTGATTAGGGGCAACGGGCTATTTGCGAGCCGGCTTAGTGATGTGCGTGAAAAATTCAGCGGTACAGCTGAATGTGACCAATTATTTGCGTTTATTGATAATGCTGGCCGCAATGGTGTTTGCCAATCGTTCAAGCGCTAGGCTGTCAATATTGCGGCAGAATTGCCAATAAGGGGGCGCCACAGCCATGAAACGGCTTGCCATCATTGCAGGAAAGGGGCCTTTGCCGGGCGAGGTTGCCATGGCAGCGATAGCCCAAGGCCATGAGGTTTTGATCCTGCCAATCGAAGGACAGGCAGACGCCGATTTCAGCGGCTATCAAACCGTGCCAATTCGCCTTGGGGCAATCAATAAGACCCGCAGCATCATGCTCGAGCATGGCATCCAGACATTGGTGATGGTTGGCAAGGTGGTCTGGCCGTCAATGGCTGCATTACGCCCGGATTTCGATGGGATGAAACTCCTTGGCAAGATGATCACCAAAGGTGATGATAACGCCCTTCGCCATGTTGCGGCCTATTTTGCTGAAAAGGGAATTGAAACCATCGCAGTCGACATATTTCTACCAGATCGGAAAATGCCATCCGGCCTGATTGTTGGTCTGGCGCCTGACGGCGATGGCGAGGCGGCAATTTCACTTGGCATGGCGGTTTTGGACGCGTTGGGCGCGCATGATGTTGGCCAGTCCATTATCGTTCAAAACGGCCGGGTGATCGCCATTGAGGCTGCCGAGGGCAGTGACGAGATGATTGCCCGTGCCAAGCCATTGCTTGATGCGGAAAGCGGGGTTGGCTGTTTGGTTAAGATGCGTAAAACCGCACAGGACACGCGCCTCGATATGCCCGTTATGGGCTGCGTTACAATTGAGGCGGCCGCCAAAGCAGGGCTATCACTTTTGGCGATTGAGGCAGATACCGTCCTTTTGGCCGACGATCTGGCGGCAATAAAAGCTGCTTGTGTTGCTGCAAATATGACCCTTATTGGCATTAACCGCAGCACAGCCAAATGACGGCGCCGATTTTCATCATTGCTGGCGAGACGTCCGGCGATCAACTTGCCGCGCATTTAATGCGCGCGGTGAATGCTGCCTATGACAGGCCGGAATGGATTGGTGTTGGCGGCCGGTTGATGCAGAACGAGGGGTTGACGGCATCATTGCAGGATATAAACGCGCTGTCGGTAATGGGTTTTGGCAGTGCTGTCATCGCCTATCCGCGCTTGTCACGTCTTGCTGATGATCTTGTTGATGCAGTGATGAAGGCGCGGCCCCGGCTTGTTCTAACGGTCGATAATAAAGGCTTTGCGATCCGGTTTGCAGCGCGGTTAAAACGGCGGATGAAGGCGGCGGGGTGGTCTGCGCCAATTGTTCATTGTGTTGCCCCAACAGTATGGGCATGGGGCGGCTGGCGCGCAAAGAAATTTGCCGCCATTATGGATGGGCTATTATGCCTGTTTCCGTTCGAGCCTGAATATTTTACCCCGCTTGGCCTTGACGCTCATTTTATTGGTCACCCAGAGGCGTTTGGTGATTTTTTAAAAGCAAAACAAGAGGATAAATCTAAGTCTTCACCCCCTAAAATCATCTTATTGCCGGGAAGTCGCCGCAGTGAAATCGCGCTTATCTTGCCGGAAATGCTGGCGGCTGCGGCGATTATCAGAACCCATGAACCTGCGAGCGAATTTGTGCTGCCTGCGGTACCACATCTTTTGCCGCTGATCCGTGATCTTACCGATGGTGAGGGGGTTGTAATTCTTGATCAGCCGCAAGGTTTAATTCCGGCTCTGCAGACTAGTGATGCGATGATTGCGACGTCAGGAACGGTTACTTTGCAGGCGGCGTTATGTGGCACAATTGGCGTAACCTGTTACCGCACTGGCAGTATCAGCGGGTTCATTGGGCGGCGGCTGGTTGATTTTGATAAGGTTATTTTGCCAAATGCCATTTTAGGCCGGCCGTTATATCCGTTTTATTTTCAGGAACAGGCGACAGGCACATCATTGGCAACAGCGGTAATGGATTGCCTTGCTGACAGCCAGGCCAAATCGAGGGCGCAGCAGGCGGCAATCGAGCTAAAACAGCGGTTAACCGGCAATCATGATCATTTTGATGAGATGATTATCAGGGCCTTAAAAAACTGGCTTGGTTGACGAACCAAGCCAGCAGATTTCATTTAAAATTTCCAACAATCTTTAGCGGGACTGAAGATCTTTATAAGGGCGCTGGGCTGGGCCTGTATAGAGCTGGCGCGGGCGGCCGATACGTTGTGTTGGATCAGTGATCATCTCGTTCCATTGCGCAATCCAGCCGGTGGTGCGTGCCACAGCAAACAGGACTGTAAACATTGAGGTCGGAAAGCCCATCGCCTTGAGAATAATGCCCGAATAGAAATCGACATTCGGATAAAGCTTCTTTTCGATGAAATAGCTGTCATTAACAGCCAATTCCTCGAGCTCCATCGCCAGCTCAAGAAGCGCATCATTGACGCCAAGCTTGCCAAGAACGTCATGACACGCCTTGCGAAGAACCTTGGCGCGTGGATCGAAATTCTTGTAAACCCGATGCCCAAAACCAAACAGGCGGAACGGGTCATCCTTATCACGCGCTTTGTTGATAAATTCGGGGATGTTTTTCTTATTGCCAATCTCGTTCAGCATATTCAACACGGCTTCGTTGGCACCGCCATGCGCAGGCCCCCACAATGAAGCAATTCCTGCTGCAATACAGGCAAATGGGTTTGCCCCAGATGATCCAGCAAGCCGGACAGTCGATGTAGAGGCATTTTGCTCGTGATCAGCGTGCAGGATGAATATTTTGTTCATTGCATCGGCAAGGATCGGATCCACATGATAGTCTTCAGCCGGTACCGCAAAACACATATGAAGGAAGTTTTCGGCATATTTCAGATTGTTGCGCGGGTAATTAAACGGCTGACCGAGCGAATATTTATAGGCCATTGATGCCAAGGTTGGCATCTTGGCAATCAACCGCCTTGAGGCGATCATGCGCTGCAATGGGTCATGAATATCGGTTGAGTCGTGATAGAACGCAGATAATGCACCGGTGACGCCGCAAAGGATTGCCATTGGATGGGCATCACGGCGGAACCCGCGTAAAAAGATGGATAGCTGCTCATGCACCATCGTATGACGGGTAATTGCGGTATCAAACGCCTCTTTTTGTTCCGGATCGGGCAGCTCGCCTTCAAGCAGCAAATAGGCCAGCTCAAGAAAGTCAGCCTTTTCGGCGAGGTCCTCGATCGCATAGCCGCGATGCAACAACACCCCTTCATCACCATCAATATAGGTCAGCCCAGAAACGCATGATCCTGTCGCGCCATAGCCCGGATCAAAGGTAAACATTCCAGTTTCTGCATAAAGTTTGCGAATATCGATAACATCCGGCCCGATCGTTCCAGACGTGACTGGCAAGACCGTTGATTTTCCTGATGCGTTGTCAGTAACTGTTACGGATTTTTCGGAAGACGAATTGTCAGCCATCAGCGGACCTCATGAAAAAAGTTATGTGACGAATACAGCGCTGAGCATCAGGCGACTGTGTCTACTGCGAGGAGCGTCCTAACGGTACTGCAAATTAGCGTTGTGTGCAAGAGATCCGCAACCTGTGACTGGTCTCAGCCTGTCCCAAAGCCACCATAATATCAATGATTGACGGTGTTTGCTTCATGCCGGTAACAGCGGCGCGCAGAGGCAGCCCGATATCGCGCATTTTCATCCCGTTTTCAACAAGGTAGCCATTAACCGCTTCTTTCAATCCATCCAAGGTCCATGGCGCAGTTTCCAGCGCCCGATCAAGGTCAAGCAGGGTTTTCTTGGCGTCATCGTTTAAAAGGGCGGCCGCGTCATCCTCAATGGTGACCGCACCATCAATCAAAAGATAACCAACTGAACCAGCGATATCGAGGTGGGTCTTTGCGCGCTCCTTCAATAAAGGCAGGAGCGCTCGGATGCGAGATTTTGCGGCGTCAGACGGGCTGTTACCAGTTTCGGCAATTGTTTGTGTAATCATAGCACATAGCGTGTCATCATCCATGGTGCGAATGAAATGCGCATTTACATCACGTAATTTATCAGCATCAAAACGGGCAGGCGATTTACCAATCCGGCCAAGATCAAACAGCGAAACTGCATCATCACGGCTGATAATGTCCATGTCGCCGTAACTCCATCCCAGCTTTAAGAGATAGCTGAACATCGCGTCAGGCAGAAACCCCATATCGCGGTAGGCATCAACCCCAAGCGCGCCATGCCGTTTTGATAATTTTGCCCCGTCACTGCCATGGATAAGCGGAATATGTGCAAAGACCGGCACATCCCACCCCATGCCCTGATAGACCATATATTGGCGAAACGCGTTGTTTAAATGATCATCGCCGCGAATCACGTGGGTAATACCCATGTCATGATCATCAACGACAACCGCCAACATATAGGTTGGCGACCCATCCGCCCGCAAAATCACCATGTCATCCAGCACATGGTTTTGCACGGTCACTGCGCCCTGAACCGCATCCAGAATTGTGGTGCTGCCCTCGCTTGGCATTTTCATGCGCACCACAAAAGGCGCATCAATCGGGGCCTCATCTGGGTTTTTGTCGCGCCACGGCGAACGGACAGCATGACCAGATTGTTTGCTGGCCTCGCGGATCGCGGTCAGTTCATCATCAGTTAGATAACATTTATAGGCCGCACCAGCCTCGATTAACGCTAGCGCCACCTCATAATGACGCTGGCTTTGCGCCGACTGGCTGATGGCTGGTTGATCACCGCCAAGCCCAAGCCAATCAAGCCCATCATGGATCGCGGCAATCGCCTCATCTGTTGACCGGGCCTTGTCAGTATCTTCAATTCGCAAAAGATAAGTGCCGCCGTGATGGCGCGCAAACAGCCAGTTGAAAAGGGCGGTCCGCGCCCCGCCAATATGCAGATAACCGGTTGGCGACGGCGCAAATCTTGTAACGACATTCATAGTTTTTTATGCCCTTCCTGATAGGCTGGCATCATTGACCATACTTGGGCGCATGCTACACCAATGGCACTGCAAATTGCACCCCTGATTGTTCCAGAGCGTCGGATATTGATCTATCTCTATCTGTTTGTAACGGGGATAATCCTCTTACATAGCTTGCCGGCCTTGTGGCATCACGGCGATCAGCTTGTCCTGCTTTTGAGTGGCGGGGCGTTCATGATACTGGCCGCTATTTTTCTGGCACTTTATGCACGCCACCATGCCGCGCTAAATGGGGCGGTACGATTGCTGATTGCTTTTATCCTTGGTGTCGTCGTGGCGGCTGTGCAATTTGCCCGGCATGACACGCCTCAAATTGGCCGCGGTATTACCGGTCAGATTGAGGGGAGTTTGGTAAAAATTGACGGGCGTGCCGATGCCCGCAGCCGCTTATGGTTGCGGCTTGATACTACCGCCGAGATCGTCAGTGATGGGCATTTGCCAGCGGGCGGTATTGTGCGCGTCACCACCGATGAATGGCAGGATCAACAGCGGCTTGGCAGCAAACTAGCCATGCGGGTCAGGCTGTACCCGCCGCCAACGCGGGTTCTGGCTGGGGTTGCTGATTACGGTCGTCAGGCGCGCGCTCAAGGGGTTCTGGCAAGCGGTTATGTTATCTCCGGCTTGCGGCCGGTTGCGGATGGTGGCGATAGATCCGGTTTTGATAATTTTTATTTATTCTTGGCGCGATACCGCGCTCACTTTGCCAGCTATCTTGTTGGCTTGATGAACGCGCCGGCAGGGGCGATTGCGGCGGCGTTACTGGTTGGCGAACGTCGTTATATCAATGATGAACTCTATAAACAGTTTCGCGACTCGGGTTTGGCGCATTTGCTGGCGATTTCCGGACTTCATATGGGATTAATTTGTTTCGGGACTATGGCGCTTATCCGGTTTGTCGGGGCGTTGTTTCCAGCAATGTCCAGCCGGTTTCCCTTGCATAAATATGCCGCTATCACCGCGGCGATAATTGGTGCCTGCTATGTTTTGATGTCGGGCGCACCCATAAGCGCGGTTCGCGCCTTTGCCATGCCTTTGCTGGTGGTTCTGGCAATTTTACGCGACCGGATGGCATTAACACTGCGCAATGTCTGTTTGGCCGCCTTTGTGATTTTAGCGGTTAATACCATGGCCCTATTTTCTGCCGGTTTTCAGCTCAGTTTTGCTGCAACCGCTATTCTGGTCATATGGTATGAAGCACGCGCTAGAAGAGGGGCCTCGCAATTCCATTGGTCGTTGCGCTATCCGGTTGCTTTGATCACCATGTCGCTATTGGCGGCGATGGCAACTGCACCGTTTGCTGCCCAGCATTTTGGCGTTGTTATACCATGGGGCGTTATTGCCAATATCATTGGCATCCCATTGACCAGATTCTGGATTATGCCAATGGGCATGCTGTTTAGTGTCAGCGCAATATTCGGGATAGACTGGATTGTCGCGCCGATCCTCGCTGGCGGGATAAATATATTGGTCTTTATTGCCGGCATAATTGCCGAATACCCTTTTGCTGGATGGCCGGTTGCACCGCCGGAATATACCGCATTAGCTGTGATGGTTAGCGGTATCATACTGACCCAGCTTTTCATCAAACCAATTACCAGTATCGGATGGGTGGTCGGGATTGTTGGCGCGCTTTTATGGACGGTGCGGCCCGTGCCTGATGGCGCGCTATTCGCTGTCGGCCGCACGCCGCGATTGGTCCTAGCAGGGCCTGGCGTGGTTGCGACCCCTTATGATAATCTATCCGACTTTCTGGCCTAAATGGCCGCCTTTCGCCTTGGCAAAAGTGTAAATTCAGATGAACCAACGCCATGTGACCCGTCATGCCGCCATGATTTCGGTGATGGAATGATCGGCAGCATTGTCAAAAGGTCACGCGGGCTTACGGCGGCCTGCAAGGATCATAAAACCAGCTTTGTTCTAACAATCATCGCGCCGCGCTATCGCTGCAGGAGCGGCAAACCGATTTATAATATCAGTCAGAAAACAGGCTATAATTATCTGATTTTTGTCCAGAAAAAATCAATAAAGATGATTAGTAATTCCGGATTAGACCAGCAAGTTTGCCCTGCACTTCAACCTCTCCCGTGCTGAAATAGCGGGTTTCATATTTTGGGTTTGCGGCCTCTAAACCAACCCGGCCCGGTTCTTTTAGCAATGTCTTCAAGGTTGCTTCTTGCTGGTTAATCAATGCGACAACAATCTCGCCATGTCGGGCGGTTTCGGCGCGTTGAATTACCACGGTATCACCGTCCAGAATGCCCGCACCAATCATCGAGTCACCAACGATTTCAAGCGCAAAATGCTCACCGCTGCCAACCATGCTTGCCGGAATTTCTAGGTGATTTGTAGGATCACTCAAGGCTTCGATCGGCGTACCAGCAGCAATCCGGCCCAAAAGGGGGAGGCTAACAAGATTGCTCGCCGCTTCAACCGAACGGGTGACAACACCACCAGCCGCCGCCGCAGGTTTCAAAATCTCGATCGCACGGGCCCGATTGGCAAGACGGCGGATATAGCCACGCTCCTCAAGGCCGGAAACAAGCCGATGAACGCCCGATTTTGACGCAAGACCCAGCGCATCGCGCATTTCGTCAAAAGATGGAGGCACCTCATGCTGCTGCATATGCTCATTCAGATAGCTTAAAAGCTCACTTTGCTTGCGTGTAAGCATCGAAACACTCCGCTTGTTCCTGTTCGTTCTGTTTATGTTCTAACAATGTTTCGAAAGGCTGGCAAGCCTAATCAGACAGCCAGCGCTATTTATCGGATAAAAACACACCCTAAGCGGGGCTGGCACCACGCGGCGTTTGTGTCTTGCTGGCTTTTGCTGCCAAAAAATAGGGGCGGCCTAATATAGGGGCGGGAGAGGCATAACCCACACACGCTCACCAGCGGCTTTGGCGGGATCGAAGGGCGGGCGAATAATGAACGCATTCGCATTTGCGAGTACTGACATCATCGAGCTATCTTGGCGCGGTGCCGGGGTGACCGTCTGGCGACCATCCTTGGTGGAAATAACGGCACGGATGTAATCTTGGCGTTGATCATTAGCCTCGACATCGACCGAAAGCGGCAATTCAAACTGCAATGGATCGGCGCTGCCACCAACCATATGCGCAATAGCCGGCCGCACAAACACCAACGCGCAGACTGCCGTTGAGACAGGGTTTCCGGGAAGCCCGATCAGGGGAATGTTGTTAACGTTACCTGAAATGAGCGGTTTGCCCGGACGCATAGCGATTTTCCAGAAATTCAGCGCGTTTTCGGCGCTGCTTCCAAGATCTGAAACAATATGATCATGCGTTCCGACCGAGGCGCCACCGGTGGTAACAACAAGATCAAGCGCACCTGCTTGCTGAACTGCTTTCAGCATCGCGCCCGGTTTGTCGCGGGCAATCCCCAGATCGACCGCGTGCCCGCCGCAAGCGGTGATGAAATTCATCAAAAAGCTGGCATTTGAGCTGATAATCTGACCGGGACCAGGCATCTCACCCGGGCGCACTAATTCATCACCAGTCGACAACACGCCGACGCGGGGGCAGGCACGCACTGTTGCGGTGGTCAAACCCGCGGCAATGGCAAGCCCGATTGACCGCGCTGACAACAGCGTTCCAGCCGGTAAAATCACCTGACCCGCGGTGATATCAAGGCCAGCAGGCCGAATATAGCGGCCAACCGGCTCAGCGCTTCGAACGGTGATAACAACGCCGTTTTCCTCGGCAACCGGATCAACATCTTCTTGAATGACAATCGTATCAGCGCCATCAGGTATCGCCGCCCCGGTAAAGACCCGCACAGCCTGTCCAGCAGCTATTTCACCATCCCAAGGATGGCCTGCAGCAGATTCGGCAATTCGCGTTAATTGGCAGGGAAGCTGGGTCACATCAGCACCGCGAACCGCATATCCATCCATCGCCGATACTGCCTGTGGCGGCAGGGTCAGCGCCGCTGTCAAATCTTCGGCAAGGGTAAAGCCCAAAGCCTGTTCAAGCGGCTTTCGTGCCGGCGTTGTTTGTGGCAAGCGCTCAATAATGGCGGCCAATGCCTGATCAACTGGCAGCAGCGGCGATTTGCCAGCTGGTTTGGATGCATCCGGCCTATTCGGCATCATAACTGCCCGATTTACCGCCCGATTTATGGGTTAGCCTTATATTGCCAATTTCCATACCGCGATCAACAGCTTTGCACATATCATAAACCGTAAGCGCCGCCGTTGAAACCGCAGTCATCGCCTCCATTTCAACCCCGGTTGGCCCTGAAACGGCACAAGTTGCGGTGATCTGAATTCCGGGTAGTTCAGGGTCTGGTGCAAGATCAAGGGTAACATGATCAAGTCCAAGCGGGTGACAAAGCGGGATCAAATTTGCGGTTTGTTTTGCACCCATTATTCCTGCCAGCCGCGCAACTCCCAGAACATCGCCTTTCTTGGCGGTACCATCAGTGATCATAGTCAGTGTTTCGGGCTGCATACGGATATGCCCCTTAACCACAGCAATGCGCTTGGTGTCGGCCTTGCTGCCAACGTCAACCATATGCGCGTTACCGTCGCTATCGAAATGGGTAAATTCAGCCATGGGTTTTTCTTTCTTAAACTTGAAACGCCTACGAACGGGGCACAGGATTAGCCAAAATAGCCTTTGTTGCTGCTGCGACATCATCGGCACGCATCAGGGACTCGCCAATCAGAAAACAGCGCGCACCAACCGCCGCCATCCGCGCAAGATCCGCCGGGGTAAATAACCCACTTTCAGCAATCGCAATGCGGTCATCTGGCAAGTGGGGCAGCATCGCCGCGCCAACATCAAGCGATATTTCCATCGTTTTGAGGTTACGGTTATTAATCCCCATAAGCGGCGAGCGTAATTTGGCCGCGCGCGCTAATTCATCGGCGTCATGGCATTCAATCAAAACATCCATGCCATATTCCGTGGCACAGGCCTCCAGCTCGGCGGCACGCGCATCATCAAGCGCCGCCATAATCAGCAGAATACAATCTGCACCCATGGCGCGGGACTCGACGATTTGCATCGGATCAATCATAAAATCTTTACGAAGTACAGGCAGGCTGACCGCATCTCGCGCCGCAACAAGATATTCGGGCGCGCCTTGAAACCATTTACGGTCGGTCAAAACCGATAAGCAGGTTGCCCCACCTGCCTCATAGGCTGCGGCCAGATGCGCCGGATCAAAATCAGCGCGGATCAGACCTTTCGACGGTGACGCTTTCTTCAGCTCGGCAATCAGCCCATAACCAGCTGCGCTATCACGCGCCAATGCAGCGGCAAATCCGCGAACCGGCGAGGCCGCCTTGGCCGCGCTGTCCAGTGCTGCAAAACTTTGCGCCTTGGCAAGCGCGCTAACCTCGAGATGTTTTTCGTCGATGATGGTTGCCAAAACATTACTCATCTAATCATGCCTTATCATTGGTGATTGCAATCAGACCATCCAGCGCGGCAAGTGCCTTGCCCTCATCAACAGACGCTGACGCCATTGCGGCGCCTTTTGATAAATCGGCAACATGGCCGCCAGCAACCAATGCCGCGGCTGCATTGAACAGAACAATATCACGATAAGGGCCGGTTTCACCTTCCAATAGGGCACGAAGATAGCGCGCGTTATGTTCACCATCACCACCGCGAAGCTGATCCATTTTTGCGGTTTTCACGCCGATATCTTCAGGCGAAATGGTAAATTCCCGAACCTTGCCATCGACAAGCGATGCAACATGGGTCTTACCGGTTGTGCTGACCTCATCAAGGCCGTCCGCCCCATGCACCACCCACGCATGCGTCGTGCCAAGCCGCGCTAGAACATGCGCAAATGGCGCACAATAGCTTTGATCAAACACCCCGACCATGATGCGTTTGACCAATGCCGGATTAGACAGCGGGCCAAGAAGATTGAAAATCGTGCGCACACCAAGCGATGCGCGAACCGGTGCAACATGGCGCATCGCAGAATGATGACGCGGCGCCATTAAAAAGGCGATATTGACCTCGGCGAGGGCACGTTCGACAAGCGCGATATCGCAATCAACGTTAATCCCAAGCGCCGATAATACATCCGCAGCGCCGCTTTTTGATGACACCGCTTTATTCCCATGTTTTGCAACCGGAATACCGCATCCGGCAACAACAAAGGCACTGGCCGTCGAGATATTGTAAGTGCCAAACCCATCCCCGCCCGTACCGACGATATCCATCGCAAGATCACTTGCCGGAATGGTTAAAGCCTTTGCCCGCATTACCGTGGCAGCGGCGGCAATATCATCAACCTGCTCGCCGCGAATTTTCAGCGCGATAAGAAAGGCAGCCATCTGCGCCTCGCCAACATCACCATCCATAATTGCGGTAAAACAATCCTGAATGGCGGCAGGCGTTGGCCGTTCGCCGGCAATCAGCGCGGTCAGGGATGACTTTACAATTTCAGACATAAACCCAATTTCCTTTTTTTACGGCGAGTTACGCCAAGCGGTGCGAAAGTCCGATTAATGCCGGTTTATGAGCCGATTATCATAGATGCGTCCGCTATTTTGCTGCGCCAGACTATATTGGCCAAGCGCCCGCAATGCAAGGCATCGCTGCCCAACCGAAAAGGGGGTTTAAGACGCCACAAGCCGTACAGAGGCCGGATAGAGGCCGTATAGAGGCCGTATCGTGCCTGTATCGTGTCTTTATCGAGGCAGAAAACTAGGCGCGGGCTGGATGCGGCCGATTTACGGATCAACAGCTGGCCTTTTTCAGCCTAAGATGGGCAGTTTTACGTGGACAGCTTTACGTGGGCAGATGAATGTGGGCAGGGCAGCTTTACGCGTGCATCTGTTCAGGAAACCGCTGGTCTAGTCGCAGAATTTGCGCCTCCAGCCGATCCAGCGTTTCGCCAGATGTGATACTGTGCCCACAAATCTCGAGAAACCGTGCCAGAATACGATAGCCTGCCACCGAAGCAATCGACTCAGGGTGAAACTGCACCCCATGCAGCTCGGCCGTGTTATGCGAGATGCCCATGATGGCACCCGCGGCAGTGCGCGCGGTCACAGTCAATTCGGCGGGAAGGGTGGCCTCGTCAACCACCAGCGAATGATAGCGCGTAACCGGAAATTCATCAGGACACAGCGCCAAAACATCACTTTTCACCGCGTTGCTGCGGGTCTTTGCTACCAGTGACAATTTGCCATGAACAGGCGGATCAACGCGCATGATGGTGGCACCAAACGCCGCCGCCAAGGCCTGATGCCCAAGACAAACCCCAAGAAGCGGTGTACCCGCTGTCTTTGCCGCCAGAATAAGATCCATCGTAATGCCGGCATTTTGCGGCGTTCCGGGGCCGGGCGAGACAATAATGCCGTCCGGATTACGCGCAATCACCTCATCAGCCGACACGGCATCATTCCGCAAAATCTCGACCTCAGCACCGAGATCTGACAGGAAATGCCACAAATTCCATGTAAAACTGTCGTAGTTATCGATCAGAACGAACAAAATATTGCCCTTTTGAAAAACGTGTTTTATGCCAGTTGCCAGACGGTTTTTTCCCATGCGGCATCTACTAATGTCTTACCCGCTTTTATCAAACCTGCCAAGGCCGCTATGGCAAGACTGCCCAAGGAGGCAGTCGTGATATCGACAAATCCCGCCATAACCAAGTCATAACCAAGTTACAACCAAAGCAATAACGGTTTCTAAAGGACGAAAAAACAACGAAAAAATATGTGGTAAAATAATACCGTATAAATAAGATATTGAAATACATCACTATTTATTATTTTCAGTTCAAAATAACATTTGACGCTGTCAGGGAAACTGCCTATAACCCGCCACAGTAGCGCTTGCGAGGGTTTATGGGGGTTTTGGATTGCCATAAGCGCAGGCTATTTTTTAAATGGAGATGATAACATGCCTTTGCCAAGGACTTATGTTGCAACGCCAAAAGACATCGAGAAAAACTGGTTCGTCATCGACGCAGCCGATCTCGTTCTTGGGCGTCTTGCATCGCTTGTTGCCATGCGCGTACGCGGCAAGCACAAGCCAACCTATACACCAAACATGGATTGCGGTGATCATATTATCATCGTCAATGCCGAAAAGGTGCATCTGACCGGTAACAAGCGCAATGCCAAGACCTATTACTGGCATACAGGCCATCCGGGCGGCATTAAAGAGCGCACAGCTGACAAAATCCTCGATGGTCGGTTTCCGACCCGTGTGATTGAAAAAGCTGTCGAGCGGATGATCCCGCGTGGCCCACTTGGCCGTCAAGCAATGCGCAACCTGCATATCTATGCAGGCCCAAGCCACCCGCATGAAGCACAGCAGCCGGTCGCGTTGGATGTTGCTAGCATGAACAAAAAGAATGTGAGGTAGTCATGGCCGAAGATACACAAAACACAGAAACACAGGCCGAAGGTCTAGCGGCATTGGGCGCGATCAGCGCAGATGCACCTGTTGCCGAAGTTGCAGCAGCACCAGCTGAGCCTAAAATTGACAATCTTGGCCGCTCATATGCGACTGGCCGCCGGAAAGACGCCGCTGCCCGTGTATGGGTAAAGCGGGGCACTGGTCAGATCACCGTCAATGGCCGCAAGGTTGAGGTTTATTTCGCCCGCCCGGTGTTGCAGATGATCCTTGCCCAGCCGTTTGATGCTACCGAGCGTGTTGGCGAGTTCGATGTCATTGCAACGGTTCGTGGTGGCGGCCTATCTGGTCAGGCCGGTGCGGTTCGTCATGGCATCAGCCGCGCCCTTACGCTGTTTGAGCCGGGTCTTCGCCCTGTGTTGAAAGCAGGCGGGTTCCTGACCCGTGACCCACGCGTTGTCGAGCGTAAGAAATACGGTAAAGCCAAGGCACGCCGTAGCTTCCAGTTCTCAAAGCGTTAAAGTCTGGTTTACAAAAAAATACAACAATTACAAGGGCTGGCGTTTTGCCAGCCCTTTTTTGATGGGCGCGAGATGGCGTTAAAGGCTGATGTTAAAAGCTGGCGTTTCTGGTTTTTCCATTCATTTATGTCATTAATGAGTTGGCACCCTCAATAGCCCGTATAATTTTTTTCAATGCAATCTTCTGCCTTCGTCTGAGCTTTTTTGACCTGAGCGACGGTCATTTTATTAGCAACGACATCACGCATCTCTACCGGAACTCTATCGCCACCCATCGCCGCAATATTCAGCCACATATGCGCGGCTTGATAATCTTTAGAAACACCTCGCCCCTCAAAATACATCACGCCCAAATTATATTGAGCCTCGGCAAGTCCCTGTTTGGCGGCAAACTTAAAGCATTTCGGTGCAGCGACATAATCTTGGTCAACGCCTTGCCCGTTGCGGCACATTAACCCCAGATTATACTGAGCCGTGGCAAGTCCCTGTTTGTCCGCAAAGATGTAACGTTTTTGCGCTGTCTCATAATTTTGGGGAACGCTATATCCATGGTGATACATGAACGCTGAATTAGTTATAGCGCTGGCATTACCCTTTTCGGCTGCCAGTTCGAATTCGCGCAATGCTGCCGGATAATCACCTTTTTGATACGCGACAACCCCATTTTTGAACTGAGGAGAACTTTCCGCATCGGTGATCAGGAGTATGGGATTTGACCAATTGTCGGGATCTTTCAACGCGGTGTTTTTTGGCTGTGTGTTTTTTTCCATGGCTAGAGGTTTGCACAGACAAGTTTGGCGCGCAATCCTTAAATTGATTTAAGATACTGGTTTTATTATATAAATTAATGCTTTATTAACAATTACGCCTGGAATAGGCCGCGATAACCGATTGAGATTTTCGATGCAAACACATCTAATTTCGCCCTCTATATCCATGCTATATTTTCCACATTGACAAAATGTTGATAATTTATAAACGTTATGGATTACCGCTATTTGGAAAGACCGGCACATGACACAGCAGGCATACACCCCGCAGGATAAATCAGGATGGCAATTCTGGGTCGATCGGGGTGGCACATTCACCGATCTTGTTGCGCGGGCGCCCGATGGCACGCTGACAACGCATAAACTATTGTCGGAAAACCCCGAGGCCTATGAAGACGCGGCCTTACAGGGGATCCGCGATATTCTGGGTCTGGCATCTAACGCGCCATTGCCAGCGGCGGCAATTGATGCGGTGAAAATGGGCACGACGGTGGCGACAAACGCGCTGCTGGAGCGAAAAGGCGACGCTACATTGCTGGTCGTAACCAAGGGGTTTCGTGACCAGCTGCGCATTGCCTATCAGGCGCGTCCGCGTTTGTTCGACAAAGAAATCATCCTTCCCGAAATGCTGTATGACCGTATTGAAGAGGTTATTGAGCGTGTCGATGCCAAGGATAATGTTCTTATCCCGCTGAATCTGGATGATCTGGCACCGCGCCTGCAGGCGGCGTTCGACGATGGTATTCGGGCTATTGCGATTGTTTTGATGCATGGTTACCGCGTGCCGGCGCATGAATTGGCGATTGCGGAACTGGCGCGCAAAATCGGCTTTACGCAGGTTTCAACAAGCCATGGCACCAGCCCGATGATCAAATTTGTCGGGCGCGGCGATACCACCGTTGCCGATGCCTATTTATCGCCGATCCTGCGCCGCTATATTGGCCGGCTGGCAAGCGATATTGACCAGTCAAAGGGCGCCAAGCTGCAATTGATGCAATCGAATGGTGGCCTGACCGATGCCAGCCTGTTTCAGGGCAAGGATGCGATTTTATCTGGCCCCGCGGGCGGCATTGTTGGCGCGGTAAAGACTGCCAAACAGGCAGGGTTTGACAAGGTTATCACTTTTGATATGGGCGGCACATCGACCGATGTTGCGCATTATGAAAATGCCTATGAGCGAGTGTTTGACACGGTTGTTGCGGGTGTCCGGATTCATGCGCCAATGCTGTTAATCCATACGGTTGCGGCTGGTGGCGGCTCTATTTGCCGGTTTGAACATGGCCGCTTTCAGGTTGGGCCGGAAAGCGCTGGGGCCAATCCGGGGCCTGCCTGCTATCGGCGCGGCGGCCCGCTGGCGGTTACCGATTGTAATGCGATGCTTGGCAAGCTGCAGCCGCAATATTTTCCTCATCTGTTCGGCCCCAACCAGGATGAGGCGCTGGACGTTGCGCCAGTGCGCGCCGGTTTTGCCGCTCTGGCAGCCGAGATTGAGGCAGAAACCGGTATCCGGCGCAGCGAAGAAGAAATCGCCAGCGGGTTTTTACGCATCGCGGTTGAAAATATGGCGAATGCGATTAAGAAAATCTCGGTTCAGCGCGGCTATGATGTGACTGAATATGCGCTGCAATGTTTTGGCGGGGCAGGTGGCCAGCACGCCTGTCTTATCGCTGATGTCTTGGGAATGAAAACCGTTTTGATCCACCCGTTTGCCGGCGTTCTATCGGCCTATGGCATGGGGCTGGCGGATGTTACCGCGCTTCGTGAGCGCACGCTTGAAGCAGGGTTTGACGCTGGCCTGATGGCGCGGCTGCAGCGCGAGCTGGATGAGCTGGCCGCACAAAGCGAGGATGAGCTGGCCGGTCAGGATATTGCCAGCGCGCGCATTGAAACCCATCGTTATGTTCATCTTCGTTATGATGGCTCGGACACGGCGTTGCCAGTGCCGTTTGGATCAATCGCATCGATGACCGCCGATTTTGAGGCTGCTTATCAGTCTCGTTTTGGCTTTTTGATGCCCGATAAAGCGGTTGTTGCTGCCACCATCTCGGTCGAGTCAATTGGCCGGAACTTTGATGTTGAAAACAATGTCACCGCCGCATCCGATGCGCCGCTGGAAATTCTGGATCATGTCCGATGCTTTATGGACGGCCAGTTTGTCGAAACGCCGGTTTATGCCCGCAGCGCGATTGCCGCTGGCCAACGCATTATGGGGCCGGCGCTGATTGCCGAGGCAACCGGAACCAATGTTATCGAGCCGGGCTGGCAGGCAGAAATGACCGATATTGGCAATCTTGTTGTCCGGCGTGTTGTTCAGCTGGCGCCGCGCGTTGCAATTGGCACAAGCTGTGATCCGGTCATGCTTGAGGTGTTCAATAATCTGTTTATGTCAATTGCCGAACAGATGGGCTATACCTTGCAGAACACGGCATTGTCGGTAAATGTCAAGGAACGGCTGGATTTTTCATGTGCCATCTTTGATCCCGAGGGCGCCTTGATTGCCAATGCGCCGCATATGCCGGTGCATCTTGGCTCGATGGGCGAGTCCGTTCGGGCGGTCATTCGCAGCAATGATGGCAATATCAATGCCGGTGATGCGTTTGTGCTGAATAATCCCTATAATGGGGGCACACATCTTCCAGACATTACCGTGATTACGCCGGTATTTGACGATGATGGGCGCGATATTCTGTTTTTTGTCGCCTCTCGCGGGCATCACCCCGATGTTGGCGGCCGCACCCCCGGATCAGCGCCACCTGACTCGAAACATATCAATGAAGAAGGTGTTCTGATTGATAATTTCAAGCTGGTTGATGGCGGGGTTTACCGCGAAGCTGAAATGCGGGCGATTCTGAACGGGGCAAAATATCCAGCCCGTAATACCGATCAGAATATTGCTGACCTGCGGGCGCAATTGGCGGCAAATGAAAAAGGCGTCCGTGAATTGCATAAGATGGTTACGCATTACGGCCTTAAAACAGTCGTTGCCTATATGGGCCATGTTCAGGACAATGCCGAAGAATCTGTGCGCCGCGTTATTGATGTGTTGAAAGACGGCAGCTTTACCTATCCCATGGATAATGGTCAAAAGGTTAAAGTCACGATTTCGATCGATAGGGCCAGCCGGTCAGCCACCGTTGATTTCACCGGTACCAGCAAACAGGGGGCGAATAATTTTAACGCACCTGCGGCTGTATGTCGTGCAGCTGTTTTGTATGTTTTCAGAACCTTAGTGGCTGATGATATCCCGATGAATGAGGGGTGTCTAAAGCCGGTTGAGATTATTCTTCCCGATGATTGCATGTTAAAGGCGCAATATCCGGCCGCGGTTATAGCTGGGAATGTAGAAACCTCGCAGATTGTTACCGATACGCTCTATGGTGCGCTTGGCGTGATGGCGGCAGCGCAGGGCACCATGAATAATTTCTTTTATGGCAATGCCACTTATCAATATTACGAGACCTTGTGCGGTGGGTCGGGCGCGGGGCCAGATTTTGACGGTACTGATGCGGTTCACACCCATATGACCAACAGCCGATTAACCGATCCCGAAGTGCTGGAATGGCGCTATCCTGTATTGCTGGAAAGTTTTGAAATTCGGCATGGATCGGGCGGTGCAGGCCAGCATAATGGCGGTGATGGCGTTCGGCGGCGATTGCGGTTCTTGGAAGATATGGAGGCGGTTATTCTCGCCAATCATCGGATCGTTCCGCCGTACGGGATGAATGGCGGCGATAACGGCGCCCTTGGCCGGAATTGGGTCGAGCGCACCGATGGCACCATTGAGATGCTGACCGCAACCGATATCCGCCAGATGAGTAATGGTGATGTGTTTGTTATCGAAACACCCGGTGGTGGCGGCTTTGGCAAAAGTAATAGGGCGGCTGAGTAGCCAGTAATAAAGAGAGCGCCATGACCCAGCATGAAACAGCAAAACCGGATGCCAAGCGAATTGTATCGTCATCGCATCTTGTGTCGGAAAAGGCCGCCGAATTAAGCGAGGTTGAATATGGGCTGATCGTCGCGTGGAACGCCTTTGGCAAATGGATGGTAAAGGCCATGGCAACAGCGGTTGCTGATGCCGGGATCACGGTCAGCGGCGGGACTGACCTTGGAGTCCTCGATATTTTATGTCTGCATTCTGTCAACCATCGGGCGCGACCAAAAAAACTGGCAGATATCTGCTTTAAATTGAATGTCGACGATACCCATACCGTCAATTATGCGCTGAAAAAACTATTGAAAGCTGGCCTTGTCAGCAGTGAAAAGCACGGCAAGGAAGTGCTTTATGCCACGACAGCGGCTGGTATTGATCTCTGCCTTCGGTATCGCGCCGTGCGTGAGGCTTGCCTTGTTGACGGATTTGTTGCGTTTGACAGCGGCAGCGGCGCGGAACTGGCTGAAGTTGCGCGCCAATTACGGCTTTTATCGGGGCTTTATGATCAGGCCGCGCGCAGTGCAACCAACCTGTAAACCCCAATTATGGGCAAATTGGCGGTAATGTCGGGCTGGAGCCTTGCCAGAAATCAGCCAAATGGTTACACCATTGCAATGCCTTTTTCGGTGGGCAAACCGATCAATATTAAAAAGTGAAGTTGTGATGACAATAGCAAAGTCAGGTTTAAGAATCGCTATCGCTGGCCTTGGAGTTGTTGGGTCTGAGGTTGCACGCCAATTGATGAGCCGCGCAGACGATCTTGGCATGGCGGCAGGACAGCCGCTTCATCTGGTTGCGGTCAGTGCGCGCGACCGTTCAGCCGATCGTGGCTTTCAGCTGGATAATATTGACTGGCATGATGATGCAGTTGCGCTAGCGGGGCGAGATGACGTCGATATCATTGTCGAGATGATTGGTGGCAGTGAAGGGCCTGCGCTGGAACTGGCGCGTAAATCACTGGCGTCGGGCAAGCATTTTGTGACCGCCAACAAAGCCATGATCGCACATCATGGTACCGAGCTTGCAAGGCTTGCCGAGCAGAACAACGCAGCCTTGATGTTTGAAGCCGCGGTTGCTGGCGGCATTCCTGCGGTAAAAACCCTTCGCGAAGGTTTGGCCGGTAACCAGATCAGCCGCGTTGCTGGCATCTTAAACGGTACGTGCAATTATATTCTTTCGACCATGGAGAGCAGTGGCGCAGGGTTTGATGACGTGCTGGCAGACGCCCAGCGCCTAGGCTATGCCGAGGCCGAGCCTAGCTTTGATGTCGATGGCATTGATGCGGCGCACAAGCTGACCATTCTAGCTGCGATTGCGTTTGGCCAGCAGCCTGATTTCAATGCGGTGTCTATCCAAGGGATTCGTGATGTATCGTCGGTTGATTTTGCCTATGCAAATCAGCTTGGGTTCAGAATCAAACTCGTTGGGGTTGCTGAACCGGGCCTAATGCCGCGGATGCAGACCTGTATGCTGCCGCTTGATAGCCAGCTTGCCAAAGTCAACGGCGTGCTGAACGCGGTTGAATTTCATGGCGCGCCAGTTGGCAGTGTGCTTGCGGTAGGCCCGGGAGCGGGCGGTGGCGCAACATCATCTGCAGTGCTTTCAGACCTGATTGACATTGCGGCGGGGCGGGGCGGCCTTGCATTTGGCAAGCCGGTGGATCAGCTGACTGATGCCAGCGGCGTCAGAAACGGGGCAGGGCCGGATAAAGCATTTTATGTGCGTTTGATGGTTGTTGATCAACCGGGCGTTTTGGCAACGGTAACAGCGATTCTGCAAAAGCATGATATTTCGGTAGAGGGTTTGCTCCAGCAGGGGCGCGCCCCAGGTGATGTTGTTGCGCTGGTTATGACGACCCATGAAACGCCGGTTGCCAGCATGACCCGAGCACTGGATGAGATGGAACAGCTGCCAATTGTTAATGCGAAACCTGTCGCAATGCCGATCTTGCCTGCGGATATGGAGAGCTGATGTCGAAGGACGCTTTCCTTGGCATTACTCAATCGGCAAGCGGGGCGCGCTGGATCGGCGCTCCAAATCAGCTAGCAGGGCCGAATCAGGAGCGGCTAGCCGCTGCACTTACGGAATTTTTTGATGATTTGCCGATGCCGCTGGCACGAATCATGGCCGGTATGGGCCTAACTCCAGAGACTGCATCACATTATGTTGATCCGAAAATCCGTGATCTTTTACCAAATCCGTCACGTTTCAAAGATTTGGACAAGGCCGCAAACCGGCTGGCCGATGCGGTAATTGGCAAAACACCTATTGGAGTTTTTGGCGATTACGATGTTGACGGCGCAGCAGCGGCCGCCTTGCTGATATGTGTTATGCACGAACTTGGGGTGAATTGCGATGTTCACATACCCGACCGCTTTACCGAAGGCTATGGGCCTAATGTCGGGGCATTGATGGCACTAAAGGAAAAGGGCGCCGCGCTGTTGGTAACAGTTGATTGCGGTATTACCGCCCATGCGCCGCTGGCCGCGGTTGCCGATACAGGGCTGGATGTGATCGTAATTGACCATCATATTGCCGGGCCTGAATTGCCGCGGGCACATTCGGTAGTTAACCCCAACCGGCTCGATGAGGACGGCCAATATGGCTATCTTTGTGCCGCTGGTGTGGTTTTTATTGTGCTTGTCGGGATGGTGCGCGCATTGCGTGAAAAGGGATATTTCACCGCTGGTACAGCTGCGCCTGATTTGCTGGCCTATCTCGACATTGTCGCATTAGCCACGGTTTGTGATGTCGTTCCGCTGCAAGGGCTAAACCGTGCCTTTGTCCGTCAGGGTTTAAAGGTGATGGCAGAACGCCGGCATCCGGGTTTGACCAAGCTGGCGGATGTTGCCGGCATGAATAATGCGCCAAACACCTATGCGTTTGGCTTTTTGCTCGGCCCACGCATAAATGCCGCTGGCCGGATTGGCGGGTCGGGTCTGGGGGTAAAGCTTTTGGCGTGTCGGGACACCGACGAGGCGGCGGGGCTGGCGCTTCGGTTGGACGAGATGAACCAACAGCGCAAAAAAATCGAAGACGGCATTAGAATTGCCGCGATCGACCGTGCGGCCGATAATGAAAACCCCGTTTTGATTCTCCATGATAAAGACTGGCATGAAGGGGTCATTGGCATTGTTGCAGGGCGGGTGCGCGAACGTTTCGGCAAACCGGCCTTGATTATTGCGATGAATGATGACGGAACAGGGAAAGGCTCTGGGCGCAGTATCCCCGGGTTTCGTCTCGGAAATGCAATCATTGCCGCACATCAGGCAGGTATTCTAGAAGGTGGCGGCGGGCATGATATGGCCGCAGGGTTTACCGTGAAGGCTGACAAGATTACCCAGCTGCAAGGGTTTTTGAATGACCGCCTTATGACTGATCTTAACGGCGTTATCCCGCAGGCAATTCACAAAGCCAGTGGTCTGCTCAGCATTGCTGGGTGCAAACCTGACCTTGCTGATTGGCTAGACCGACTTGGCCCTTTTGGTAGCGGCAATCCCGAACCGCGCTTTGTGATCCCCGATTGCCGAATTAAATCGGCCAAATTTATTGGTGAGGCGGGCGCGCATCTTTCCTGTCGACTGGATGATGGCAGCGGAACATTGAACGCGATTGCGTTTCAGGCTGGCGGCACCCCGCTTGGTCAGGCGGTAAGTGAAGCGCGTGATGGTCACTATCTCCATATACTTGGCCGGGTTCGACGCGATCGGTTCCGCGGCGGCAATGCGATGCAGTTTGAAATTGATGATGTGGCGGTTCCACCGCTTGCATTTGCCCGCTAGGCCTCAAATTTCATCTTGCTTTGAAAGGTTTTTAGGAAAAACGCAAAGAGATGATAAAAGCGGCTTGATTTGCCCGCCGCTTTTGACTAAGACAAGCACCACTAGCTTTGCTTTTAAGATGTCCCGTTCGTCTAGAGGCCTAGGACACCGCCCTTTCACGGCGGCAACAGGGGTTCGAATCCCCTACGGGATGCCAAAGCCTTTTTCTAAAACATTGATTTCTTTATAAATACAGAATTTTTACCTAAATTTAGGTACCTTTTAGGTACCTTTTTTTGTGTCTTGAAACGCAAAAAAACTTATTTGAGAACATATCTTACGAAGCCTAACTGGCTCAATCTGACACTGATTACAACCAATCAGTGAGTTAGATAATGACTACTATTAATCACAAATTTTACACCATCAGCGACATAGCTACGCTGTTCAACGTGCATAAAAATACGGTGAGGCGTTGGCGAGATAATGGCGAAATACCAAAGCCAATTTCTATCAACTCTCAGTCTTTGTTTTGGCCGAAAGAAATTTTTGATGAGTTTCTTACCGAAAAACAAAACGAAGGCCGACCTCAATGATAGCGGCGCTTCTAATCCCGCTATCACCCCGCGCTAAAAAATACCCTCGGGGCTGGCCTACAGTGGCCTGTGAGAGCTTTTAACTATGTTTCCGCTGCTGATCAAAGCCGTAAAAGCGGAAGGGCTTGAACCGCCAGAAAAGGCCATTCTTATCCAAATTGCTGATTTAACGAACCAGCTAAAGGGTAAGCAGTCGTGGCCGTCAGAGGAATATCTGGCGGTAAAAACCGGTTTTGGCAGAAAAACGGTCAGCAGGGCAAAGAAGAGCCTTCGCAATCGCGGCATCCTTAATTGGGTATCGCCAAAGCAAAGCCGTATTAAAAACAGCTCCTGCATCTATACAATCAATGAAAAAGAACTCGATAAGCACCTACCAAACACTGCGCCTGCTTCGCTTGGGATGGGTCACTGTGACCCATCTGTGGCGGTGGAAGCGGTCAAAGGGTCCGTTGGTGAGGGTCATATTGACACACAGGTAGGGTCAGAAAGTCCCACAAGCAGGGTCATAGAGTCCATCTATACACCTACTACTCCAATTAAAATACTCTTAAGCGATACGAACCGCAGTAAGAGATTAGAAAATGATATTGGGTTTTTAACGATTGATAACTGGCTGGAGATGGCTTGCAAAGAACGCCGGTACCAAGATCCAAGGCCAGCGGAAATCAGAGAGCACATTTGGATGGATTATCAGATCCTACACAAAGAGTTTAATCGGCAGCTTTTTGATTTATTGGGCATCAGCCAAAAGCAATGGGCTTTGGGTGTGAAAAAATATAATGAGCAATACAGGTTAAGGCCAACTGGTAACGAACTAGAAAGGCCAAACCTAAAGGCGTTTTATGCATTAATGCGGTTTATAGCCTCGCCAGACCGCTCTGATGATGTCTGGGCTGCAAGTCGGCGGTGGCGGGCTTCCAAAGCCGTCACTGACCGAGAAAACGCGATTAAAAGATCTGCACTTGAAAGGCGCTTAGATCAGCTTGGCAAGCTAACTTGCTTGACGCCTTTAGAGTAAAAAAATAATGTTATCGAATGTTAAATATTAAATTAATATTTACTGCTGCCGGATTAGTGGGGCTCTTCGGACTGGTGGGCTGCCAACAGCAGACCTCCAACACCAATGTCACAGTAAATGTTTCTAGCAAGGCCACCGTTAGTGCCTATGACTCTGGTGGTTCAGTTTCAACAACCGAATACGCGTATTCTGATGCTCAACCAGACAAAGTAGACTTGGATTTGGTTATGACATTCGAAGATGCTGCGCGGTTTGAAAGCAGAATTGGTATCGGCGCTCCATTGAAAAGAGTGAAACGCTACGTTGGCAAAACGCGGCGTGAAGCTATACAGCTTGTTGTTTCAGAGCTGGAGAATTATCAGGATGATTTTTTGTGGCCGGACTGGGTCAATAACGTTACACCCATAAGCTTTTTTGAACGGGCAAAGAAAAGAAATAAATTCTATTGCGGTGAGTCGATGTTTGAAGACTCGCTAAGAATGGAACTTTCTAAAAAGTTATTGGTTTCGAAGACGCCTCAATTTGAGAGGTTGTTTTTGGTTTGGCTGGATCACTTTTCTGTGGAGTTTAGAGCTTATTCCCAAAGTCACGCTTATGCAGAGCATATGCGCCTAGTTAGAGAAAACTCTAACCGGAGTTTTGTGGATTTACTAGTTAATGTAGTTAATGACCCTGGATTGATAGTTTACCTAAACAATGACTCCAGCACCGTAAAAAAGCCAAACGAGAACCTTGCACGCGAGTTTCTAGAATTATTCTCTCTGGGCGAGGGCAAATATAACGAAAAAGACATCAAAACACTGGCAAAAGTAATAGCCCCTTATGGTATTAATTTTGTGTCTGAAAAGCCGAGTTGGTTTTCATCCAAGGCGTCAGGTCGCGAATTTAAAGCGTTCGGCCAGACTTATAAAAACTTCAATGAATTTGTTGAGCTAATATCCAATCGCGCTGATTTTGGAGAGATGATCGCACGGAAATTCTACCGAGAATTTGTCAGCGTAAAACCTCCAAAACCAAATGATATCGCGATTATGATGTCTTCTTTTCGAAAATCTGGATTTTCGATACCAAAACTGTTTGAAGCTACAATCAGTTTAGGGTCATTTTGGTCGGAGGAAAGCAGACTGAATATTGTCAAAAGCCCCATAGAATTACTCTATGGTTCCGCTCGGACACTTGGTTTTGCGGGTCAAAAAATGGATGATCATATTTGGATGATGGCGTTCGCAACTGAGCTGGGGCAGGACTTATTTAATCCTCCAAACGTTGCAGGTTTTCCTGGTGGGACAGCTTGGGTAGCCGGTCAAATGATGGAAAAGCGTATTGAAATCGTTAATCGTATGTTCGGTGATTTCAGTCAAAGCTCAGCAGGTATGCAATCCACGCAGAAAACAACAAAAATGGATGCAGCAAGGTCAAGAGGTCAGCAATCTCGCATTAAAGAAGTTGATGCCTACAGAGCTGAACGCATAAAGTTTTTCGAGAATTTAAAAAAAGATCAATTGGGCGTTGAGACGATATTGCTCAACGAAGTTACCCGAGACTTTGAAAAAAACCGTTGGCGTAAAATTGAAGCAGCTTTTTACAACGTGCAGCTGAATGGACGTAAATGGGACGGTATAACGATCCGATTTGGTAATGATAAGAATGATGGTGGTAGGTACGGTGATCACTTAAGATTAGAGCAGGGCAAAAGCAGCCCTGATGCTTTTGATCAGTCTGCGTACAATAGAAGTTTCACAAATGATAGGGGTCTTCGAACAGTCAAATTTTCTTATCCCTCAGGAGGTGATCAACGCGGAATGCCATCGGCCACCGAGGACAAGCTGTTAGTAGAACGTTTGTCGCAGGCAATGCAGATTGTGATCGACCACAACAGAGCTTACACCCAGTTGTCTGTTAACTCAGCAGCTCAAAAATGGCTTAAGCAGTTTTTAGATAAAGTTGGGTGGAAGGAGTTGTCTGAAAATGGCCAGACCTATCCACCAGTGAGAATGTTCGCGATAGAAAATGGTGTTTTAGGGGGCGGCAGCAGTGGAGGGACTCCTTATCCCAAAATGCGCCCATTTCGTTGCGGCTTTAATCAGACAAAACATAATTTTGTCGAAGCTCGGCAAATTCCGGCGGAGTTTGATGATTTCAGCTTGGGTGGAGCAATTGCGGAATTAGAAGAGCAAAACCTCATAACGCTTTTGCTACCGGATTTATCGAGTCGGTTAGGCGACATCAGTGTCAAGCAAGCTCTAACGCACGAAGGCTATCAATTGAGGTAAAAGATGAAGAGACGAGATTTTATTAATTTTGCAGCAACAACTGCGCTTTTTGCGCTGTCACCGTTCTCTATATCAGCGAGACCAAATAGCAAAATTCTCATACTAATAGAGCTGCAAGGTGCCAATGACGGCTTAAATACTGTCATACCAACAAAAGATAATGGTTATTACAAGCTGCGACCCAACATAGCGATACCCAAAAAAGACATCTTAGGTATTGATACAAATTATGGGTTACATTTCAGTTTAAAGGGTTTAGCCGACCTCTGTGGCTCTGGTGATTGCAGCATTATTCAAAATCTCGGCTACCCAAACCCAATACTTTCTCACTTTCGGTCCATTGAGCTTTGGGAGAGGGGTGGTGACGGCAAACAGAATGGCAGAGAGGGATGGTTAAACGCCACCCTCGAGGCCTTGGCTGATAAAAGCTCGCTGGATGCAAAAGCAATGAACCTCGACAACGTGGGAACTGTTTTTGCTGGAGGAACCGACGGTTATCTGGGCCCTAATGCAATTGGTTACAGACCTGTAGAGGCTGAGTCACGTGACACCACCGTTCCGTTGCCGAATAACATCGAAATGGGATTGCTTGGCAATTTGCAAAAAATGCGAGTTGAAAACGAAATAAAAATTTCGCGGCTCCAAGCAAAGATTAGCAAGGCTAAAAGCTCTGTATTTGTCGGGCGAGGTGAGTTGGGAAATCAACTATCAAAAGTTTGCCAGCTCATAATGGCAGGTGTAGAAATACCAGTTTTCAAAGTCTCAATTGGCAGCTTTGATACCCATATCGAGCAGTTTTGGAAGCATCGGAACCTTTTGCGTGACCTGGATAAGTCAATCTCAGACACAGTAAGAACCCTAAAAGAAATTGGTGTATGGAACGATACAATAATTATGACATATTCTGAATTTGGACGGCGGGCGAAAGAAAATGGATCTCGTGGCACTGACCACGGTATGGCTGCGCCCCATTTCGTTTTAGGGGGAAAAATCAGTGGCGCAGTTTATGGAGAGGAAAATGTTTTGAACTCTGTGGCAGACAGTAATCTTAGGTTTTCGATTGATTACAGATCTCTTTACAATGAAATATTGTCAAAGCATTTTGGGTTCCAAGATAATCAGTTTGTAACCTACAAAGATAAAACTTTGGATGGATTGTTTAGCACATAGCCTGTTCATTGCCGGTTTCTTATTTGATAGAACGCCATTTAACGGCCACAACCTCGATATGTTGTGGATGATTTAGTTGGTGTTACGGCAAAAGCTTCCTTCGACAGCAAGTGTCGTTCACAAAACAAGCGGGGGTCAACTGCATTCTCCAGCTGCAGAAAGAAATTCAGCCCAAATCATTGAGCTTGTTCGCAGTTCTGTGCCGGAAAGTGGTAATGCTCTGGAAATTGCAAGTGGCACCGGCCAACACATAGTTGAGCTTGCCGCTGCTGTTCCCGGCTTGATCTGGCAACCGTCTGACATAGACGAGACCCGCTTGAATAGCATTGTCTCAAGAAGCCTTGCAAAACAGTTACCAAACCTTTTGCCGCCTATAAGACTGGATGTAACAGATAAAGGCTGGTCAGCCCTTTGCCCCAATCAAGACTTCATCTTGCTGGTTAATCTGTTGCACCTTGTCAGTGAAGCTGAGGTAAAAGCAATCATCAGTGGGATTTCTCAATCCCTAGCTGAAGATGGGCGTTGCGTCATTTATGGCCCGTTTATGCGAAATGGTGTTCTCAGCAGCAGTGGTGACAAAGCCTTTCATCAGAGCTTGATAGATGCTGATCCAGATATTGGTTATAAAGATGATCAGTGGATCCTTGAGCTCTTTCAGAAACACCGCCTTGCAACCATCAACGTTATAGAGATGCCAGCTAACAACTTGGCTTTCGTTATTGAGAAGGGCACTTCTATATGACCCTTCCTGCAAAAAGGTACTTCCACAGGTACTATTAAGCGGGTTATGCGCGAACGCAACATTCCGCTAGCGACAGAATTATAGTTAATATTTCGCTTCGTAATTGATCTATAAAATATTGAATTATATATACAAAAATATTTTAAAAAGAATCTTGCTTAAGCTTTATCCCAGAATGCTCTCGTGCGCAAGGGTATGGATAAAATGGCAACGCGCATCTATCTCTCCAATTGATAGTAAAAACGTGCCACAAAAAAAGGCCAGCGCAAAGGCTGGCCTTTTGGGTTTGCAGGAGTAATTACAAAGACATTCCAACATTTATCTCTGTTGATTAGCCATCAGCGTTAGTATCACCTCAATTATGTTCAGCAATCAGCTTAAACTGAGTTTTATAAAGCCTTTAGATTTACTGCAGAAGTCTTTCCATTTTGACCAGTCTCAAGTTCGTAAGACACCTCCTGGTCTTCCGCTAATCCAGTCATTCCCGAATTTTGAACGGCTGTGATGTGAACAAATACATCAGTTGATTTGTCTTCTGGCTCAATAAAACCAAAACCCTTTTGTGAATTAAACCACTTAACTTTTCCTACGCTCATAAAATTTCCTTTAAGTCATTGTTATAGGGAAGCGGCTTTTCATTATTGACTACTTGCCACTTACCCTCGCTCTAAATTAGAAGAGTTAACGCGTACTAACAGAGTTTGGCTCATAAGTCTTGTTAATATAATTTTGAGTATTTTGGCTTTTTTCATTTTCCGGTGCAGACAGCTGGTCAGCAAAACGAAAAAAAACCAGCGTAAAGGCCGGCCTCGATTGACGCTCCCTATTACACCAACTCCGTAGCAGCTTAATGCGTGCAAATAGGTAATTGAAATTTATATATTTTTCTAACTTTTTTCGATAGATTTATAAATATTCAGTTCTCTCCAGTATTTTTCTGCAAGCGCATTTGCGTCACTTATCCTCAACGCAAGCCCTCGAATAATTGCATTGCATATTGGGTCAGCTTGAGCCATTTTTGCTCTAAATACCGGCTCATCCAACTTGATGAGCATCGCGTTGGTCTTTGCCCTAACAGTTACGGTTCTTGGTTCTGACGTGATGAGGCCGACTTCGCCAAACAATTCACCTTCATTTAAAACGCCGAGGACCATTCCCTGTTTGCTCTCTATCTGAACTGAACCAGAATGCACTAAATAGACGCTATCACTGGCATCATTTACGCTGTAAATAACGTCGCCTGCTTTGACCGCCATCTTGGCAAAGTTCTTTAAGCTTGTCGGTTTCATTAGCGTTCCTCTCTATCAGTTAACCTGTCACATAAAGCACCCAGCGCCAAGGCTGGCTGCTAGTAACCCCCGCTGTTATAGCAATTGAGCGCCGTTATACATTAAGATGAGAGGCTTGCAACGGATTGGTTGCTAGACAACAAGGCACAAAGCCCTAGTCTGTTAACCTGAGTAAGTTTAGCAAACGTTCTCTCAGCATAAGGAGCCTACGTTCTAGGCGTTCGTTTTCTCTTTCTAATGCAGCAATCTGTTCTTTTAGCTTTTGGTCCTCGTGTCCAGCAGCGCCAGTTGCAAGGTCATTCTTGCAAGAGTTATACGCAGTAATTTCAGCCGCAGTATTACCGCTTAACACGCACTTATGCGCCCAAGCCGTCTGGTTGAACAGTATTAGGAATATGGCTGTGAGTACGATGCGGGTCATTACTGCTTCAGTTGCTTATCTAGTGGTAGTTTACGGTAGAACCTAGAAACTTCGTTTGGTGTCGTAATCCAGATTTCATCACGCCTTTTACAAATGTGATCGAGTGCTCTTTTTAAGTGTTTTTGTCTGAAGGGCTGGCCAACAATAAATGAATGAAGCGATAGCGGGAAAACAAGCGGTTGTGGCCCCTTTAAATCCATCAGAACATCAAACTGATCAATAATCATATTTGCGTATTCCTCAGCTGAAACTCGGCGTCCGACTATTGCTGGCTGATCATTAAGTTCTATCGGGTAGGGAAGAGTTAAAATTTCGTCGTTATCAGTTTTCATCCAGAAGGGCTGCTCATCACAGAGCCCCCAATCTAACAAATATTCATAACCGGCAGCGGACAAGATATCTGGCGTCTTTTGACTTGGAGTGAGGTAAGAGGACAACCACCCGTTGGGGCGCTTACCATCGGCCTTGGTCATTATTTCTGTTACTTCAGCGACCATTTTAGTCTCTTCCTCAATGGTCATATCAATGGGCCTTGCGGTGCCGTTTGAGATCCCGTGGCCGATCATTTCATCACCGCGGTTGCGGTAGCGTTCCAAAAGCTCAGGGCTGTGAGAGTAATTAGCTGCATTCACGATAACGCCAACATTCATTTCAAGGTCGTCGAACAGATCTGCTAAACGCCACCCACCCACTCTGTTTCCATACTCGCGCCACAGCCAGCTTCTTTGGCTCCAAGGCTTGGTCTCACGATCTAAGTCGATGCCGCCACCTTCACCAAACGGAAAATGTTCAATGTTTAAAGCGATGTAGAAGGCTATGCGTTTCCCGCCCGGCCATTCAAAAGAAGATCTTGTCGAAATACCCGAATAATTAAATCTGTTATGATCTTTAAGCATTGCCCACGTCCTCCTGAGAAATGTTGCCACAAAAAAAGGCCAGCGCAAAGGCTGGCCGAGGCTGAAGAAAAACAAATGCGCGGGGGTAGGAAGCGCATCTGCAAACTAAAGATGGCTCAGTAATGTTACATTTATTTGTCAGTTAAGCTTTTTTTGTGTGAAGCGCTGTGTTTTGTGCCGAAATCTTCACGCTAATCGTCCATCAATGTGTGCGGCCCAAAGCTCCACAAGCATTTCTTCGGCCTCATCATTTGATAAAAATTGCGGTTTTTGCTCAAAATTTTCGAAAACGTTTGAGACAAAATGTTCCACAGAATTGGACTTCGACAGAAATTCTTCCGCTTTATGCAGAAAAATATGAAGGTCTGTAGCCCATTTTTTCACCTCTTGGTTAAAAATCATACGCGCCTCCTGATGGGTTAAGTGACTATTGATTAGTTTTTTTAGCACACGGCTCAGTCATCTAAAAAGAAAATAGTGTAAATCTATAAATTGTAAATTTTGACATTTTATAATTTTACACTTTTATTCAGATGTTTTGGGCAAAATACGCATCGGCAGTCAAACCGCGTTATTAACAAGATACAATTGGGCCTTGAAGAGTTAAGGCCAGCGCAAAGGCTGGCCGAGTTTAGGGGTGGGATGAACACCAAGGTTCACCCGACCGCTAGTCAGGGCTAGTTAACATAGATTTCTGAAACAGTTGTTTCTAAAATGTGACCAGAATCCGCCATTTTGGCACCGTTAGCTTCAATAAATTTTTGCATATGCTCTGGGCTGAGCGCGTTAAGCACCACACAAACCTTTTTTTCATCATCTGGTGCGTGGCCGTGATATATTTCAAACATACCTGCGGCGCGCGCGATTGGCTGATGTGAGTAGAAAGCCTGCTCCCACTCGGCGAATGTATTTCTTATTTCAAACTTCAGTATCGCAGTAACCATAACCCCTCTCCTTTTTGAATACTCTGCCACAAAAAAAGGCCAGCGCAAAGGCTGGCCGAGGCTGAAGAAAAACAAATGCGCGGGGGTAGGAAGCGCACCTGCAAACTAAAGATGGCTCAGTAATGTTACATTTATTTGTCAGTTATTTGTTTTTTTGATGAAGCACAACGTTGTCCTATGGAACTGGTGACCTTGCTATTGGGGTTCGTTTCAGGATTCTCTTGGGGCACGGCGAAGGTGAAATTGGCTACGAGCGTTGGTGATACGTATGTCGAGGCTCTAAAGGCAGCGGCTGAGTTGATTAGGGGGCGGAATATTAAAAAGTCTATTTGTCTGAAGTCTGGCGTTCTAGGATACGCCTGATACGCTTCAATTCAATAGAGTGATTGTCTAAACCAAGATTTCGCCTGATGAAGCCAATTAGCCAGACAACACAAATGCTCAATACCAAATAAACAGTGAATTTAAGCCAAAAAACTATCTGGTTTATCTGGGCGACAATGTCATTAATGATTTCAGTCATCGGTTGGGCTCACCCGAAGCCGTCTGGCTTAACAGGGTCAGGAATATGGCTGTTAGCAGGGTGCGGGTCATTCAAGTCCTTCAATCACTCTGACATCACGCTCGACATCACCTAGTAGCGCAAATGCAGCCTGATAAGCATCACTTGTGATAGCAGCTCGAGCTGCATCGGTGCTTACAAACTCAATAATAACCGTCCGCTGCTGAATACCATTCTCAAAGGTAGCCACCGGCATCCCCCTAGCTATGAATTTAGCACCAGCATTTGTCATAGCTTCCAGAGCTTTTGGAGCATATTCGCTTAGATTCTGATCATTTGGAGTGTCTCGATATGAGACCACTATGTATCCTTTTGGCATCGCTTCCTCCATTTTTAAAAAAATCCTGCCACAAAAAAAGGCCAGCGCAAAGGCTGGCCGAGTTTAGGGAGAAAATGCGTTAGGTTCAGCGTTGAGGCTGCGCTGATATTGTGACGGTTTTGTGGTTGGAATAGTGTCATTGCAAGGCTAGCTCCGTAGGGGCGGAGCGACTGTCACAATCCAACTCAATTTCTTTGAAAGCCGTGTTTGACAACAAATAACTTAACCACTAAATATAGTCAAAATAAGTCAAAAACATACAACATAGTCGATTTCTAGGCTGCAATGTCCCCAGTTGTTACTGCCCTCTCGCTTGGATTTACTATCCTATTTTTAATAACCTACAACATTGCAGTAGGGTAGTGATGAGGCAAGCTTGTTGGTCATTTGAGTGCGCCTTGGTTTCGTAAGTCATAATACTGCCGCGCAGCGGAAACAAAGTCCAGTTCATCAGCAAACAAAACTGACGCACAATCTTGTCCAAACTGGGCAAATTTGGTGCCGCTGCTGATGCCTTTCGTTGGGGGCATCTTCATATGTTCCGTAAAGGTTTGGAAACAGGCGCGGGCAAGGGCTAAGCCAACTGGGCTTGCTCCAGATCGCGGTAAAGCTGAGGTTGCTGCCCTAAATTTGGAAATTTCCAAAACCCAGCTATCAAGCAGTTCATTCGGCCAAATCTCATTTTTCTCGTTTTCGTTTACCCGAAATGTAGTTGAAAAATAGGATCTTGCTGTAGGGTCAAGGTTTTCAATAGCGATTTTTAGTTTTTTAACCGCAGCCTCTAGTTTGTCTATCTGGGCATCTCTCTGCTTGCCCTTCACAACAATGCCCGGGGGCGGCTTAGAGATATGACTGCGAACTTTTGCATAAAGCAAAGATGCAAAGAAAATTTGTGCCTCTGTGGATAGTTCTCTTTTTGAATAGAGACCTATTACCTTGGCAAGGTCACCTTCAACATCTTTAAAGGGGTTGATTTTCACATTAGCTGAACTCATTTTGCCCCCCTTAAAAAAGCATCCCAATGGGTCATCATTGTTATTCTTGGCTCAACTGAAACAGAATGGTCGTATGTTTTTCCAACGCCGCGCAGGCTGCGGCTTGATTGAGCTTCAGACATTTCATCAGGGTAGCCGTTCTCTGATGCCCAAGTTTTAAAACAATGCCTCATCCCGTGCGCTGTTGGTATGTCTGGCGAGTCAGAATGCCGCCATTCTACAAGCTCGTCTTTGCTGAGAATTCTTTGCAACATTCGTCTTGGCGCATCATTATCGATTTTTTCACCTCTGGAATTTACAAATATGTATCTACCCGACCCAGTTTGAGGCGCCATTACCTCAAGCACTTTACGCATAGCGGGGGATATCCAACATTTAAAGCGGCGCTTTGTTTTTTTGTTTCCCTTCATTTTGTCTGCGGGTATTTCCCAAACATCTCCATAGATCTCAGACCATTCGGCCTCTGCAGCATTTTCTGGCCGCACTGCGGATAGCATCAACCAAATAAGAACTTGGGATGGACTTGTTTTGATTTGGGTTAAGCGGCTGTATATCTCGGGGAGGCGGGCATAGTCGACAAAGCCTCTGGGCTTTTCATAATGGGCAACACGCATCGCCTCATCACTTAAATTTATATCTGCAGGGTTATCCAGCCTGAGCTCAAATCTGGTGCTTTGAGACAAGCTGAAAATTTGGCGTGTGTTGCGCCACACCTTTTTCATAAGCGGGTTCTTGTTTTCCCACTTATTGTCAGCTGTAAGCATAAAGATCACGTCTTTACGCGTAATTTCTGAAATTGACCTATTCCCAAGAACAGGAATGGCGTGATTTTCAACATACGCCCAATTTTGCTTCGCAACCTTATCTGATCCCCATTCTTTGTTAACAGCTTTATTATCCCACCAGATGCGTGCAAATTCGGCAAATGTGTATTTGCCGTTTCGGTTAGACGCTGCCTTTATGGCGGAATCGAACTTTACCGCATTATCACCGAGTTTCAGCGCAGACCTTATTTGATCAACAGAATAGCCTTCCGCAAAATATGACTTTGCAAGTTCGTGTTTGCGCTTAGCCACTGCAAAGGTCAGCTCAGAAGGGCTGTAACCGCCAAGATCAAGCGTCTTAACTTTACCGTTGCGCTTCAATCTTGATCTGAAAGTTTTGCGTTTAGATTGGTAAACCCTTAGCTGTAGATTTCCTCCGCAGCTGAAGTCCGTATAGGGCTTATCTATCTCGCATTTTGCAGCGCGAACTTCATTGTCTGTTTTGAGCATAACTAATGCACAATCTCACCAAATGGGTACCTATATCACTAAATAGGTACCTTTTTCCGGTGTTATTGTCAATTAAGGTTAGTTGCAGTGAGTTGTAGTTAGATATCTAATTAGTTTTCTAAACTACTGATATATAATTAAACCTATAAAGAAAATTATCTTTATTAATAGCTTATAGAAAATAATTCGAATCCCCTACGGGATGCCAAATCTTGTCTCCACTATAATTCCCCATGATATTTTGCCGCGTTTTCGCCCCGCTTTTGGCTTGCGCGCCAGATTATTATATCTGATCATTTCCTGCGGCGTTTTCAGCGCCCTCTAGGGTCGGGGTTTAGGAAAAAGGGTGAGGCAAAGTGGCAGAATGACTGATCAACGAAACGCAAATCATCCAAATAGTAAATCAGCGGTAAGCGCAAACCCTATTTTGCAGCCGCAATGCCCGTCTTGTGGGCGGCCGGAAAATATCGTCTGGGTGCATGGTCACGGCCAATGTGCGCATTGCCGAATGAATGTCATGCCATGTTGCGATGGTGAAACCTGCGACGCGCCGTAACAGGCGAGGTGGGGCCGTATCCGCGACAAACTGGCTCGCAGCATAATTGACCCTTGCCATCAACGTTAGAACCGCTATAACTCGACCATTATTCTGATTGGGAGATCATAATGAACGCGACTGTAGGTGTTTTACTCGTAATTGGCTTTCCGCTTGCGCTGATGGTGGCGCTGTGGGTTTTCGGCAAGGTTTCTGTACGCCCCGAATAAGCCTATCGCTGCTAGCCGTTACGACGGGGGGCATGACTAGGCTTGATCTAGTGCCTCAGTGGCTGCATGAAATGCCAAGAGAACACATTTATGCCGGTTGCGGATATCGCGCACCGGCATAAATTTTGCCATATCTTCATTGGGTGGGTTATCTTGCTCTTTGCCAATCCATTGGGCAAATTGAGCGGTCATCTGGCTGGCATCAGCAGGCGTGATCCCAGCAAAATTTTCAATTAACAGCCCCGCACCAGCCTCGCATAACGCACAGCCGCGGACTTTGATACCGATCTGGCTGATTGCGCCATTATCCAGCGTGAAAGAAACATCAACACGGTCACCGCAGGTAGGGTTGTCACGGCTGGCCTGAAACGGTGCTGTGGGGTCTAGCTCACGCGTTCGCGATAGTTTAGCAAATTCCAGAATCTGTTTCTGATAAAGCGCGTCCAAAAATCTGGTTCCCGCGTGAGCTGTTAAAATTATCCGGCTTTGGTGATTAACAAAAACACCGAAACTGCTGCTGAAACATAAGTGGCGACAATGAGCCAGTGCATTGACATATAGACGTTTTCTTCAGGCACGTGGGCTGGGCGTGGTTTATTCGCTGATGAAGCCATTGGTGGATCCCCCGACATTCTTAAAATCAATTTAGACCTGTTGTTGTCATAGCCCGAGGATAGGCCAAAAACAAGCCATTTGCGTTTGATTTCCATAAAAATTGGCAGCGGTTTTTTAATAATTATTCATTTTGTTAAAAAAATGATTATTTTCAAGTTCGGGTGTTGAAGCCCAGAAAAAACCCCTCTAGGCTCTTCGCTGGTTTACACAAAAAAAAACGTATTCTCGAGAAAGTGATCCCCCAAATCTTATGCGTTTCCTGATCTTGTTCATAACTCTCTTGGCCGGTTGGCTGCTGATGTCGGGCTATTATAACGGCCTGTTGATTGGGCTTGGCGTCGCGAGTTGCTTGCTTTGCGCCTGGCTTAGCCTACGCATTGGGGCAATTGACCGTGAGGGGCTTCCAACCCATTTATTTTCCAAATTACCTGCCTATCTGGTGTGGCTAATCGGCGAAATCATTTCATCAAATATTGCCACCGCCAAAATCATCCTGCGCGGAACATCGGATCCAGAGTTATTTGAGGTGCCGGCCAATCAGAAGACCGCGGCAGGCCTCGCCAACTACGCTAATTCCATTACCCTTACACCCGGCACTGTAACAGTTGACATTGACGAGGCTAAAACAGGGCCAAGCCGGTTTTTAGTGCATGCGCTTCATCCGCAATTTGGCGATGATGTGCGCGGTGGCGATATGGATCAGCGCAATTGCGCGCTTGAGGGCGATACAGCAAATATCGCACTTCAGCCTGCCAGAAACGCAGCTAGGAAACCTGCCAAATGATGATGATTGTTGCGATGATCGCCTGTGCGGTGTGTTTGGTGATGGCGCTCGTGCGGACTGCATTAGGGCCAACAGCTTTTGACCGTGTGCTTGCCGTGAATGCGATTGGCACGCTGATTATTCTTGGCATCTCACTGCATGGGTTTGTGATGGGACGCCCAGAATTTGTCGATATCGCGCTGCTTTACGCGATTTTGAATTTTATTGGCACCTTTGCGGTTTTAAAGATTTTCAGCACAGGCTCGCTTGGTGATAATTCCGCGGGGTCGAAATGATGGATATGCTCATCACCATCCTGTCCGGCCTATCAATTGCCATTGGCGTGATTGCGTTATTGATTGGCAGCCTTGGCCTTATTCGCCTTCCAGATGTTTTTTGCCGAATCCATGCGGTAGGGATGATTGATACTGCCGGGGCCAGCTTTATTATTCTGGGTATGGTAATCCATCAAGGCTATAGCCTTGTCAGTGTTAAATTGCTGCTTATTGGTGTTTTCCTATTTTTCACCAGCCCAATTGCAACGCATGCGGTCGCGCAGGTTGCGCATAAGATGGGGGTAAAACCTGTTGGACGAGACCTCATCAAAAAAGCACCGGCCGCGCCTGTAGTTAAAAATGGGCCAACGAAAAATGGTTCAGCGAAAAATGCTTCAGTCAAGAATACCGGCACCAAAGCGTCAGCGGCTAGCGCGAAAAGGAAATCATAATGGCCGGTTTAATCATTAATATCTTTTTGCTAGCGCTGCTGGTCCTTATCGCAGTTATGGTGGTTCGCTCGGGCCGTCTTTACGCGGTTATTGTCATGTCAGGCGCCTATTCGCTGACGTCAGCGGCGATGTTTGTCAATCTGGACGCGGTTGATGTTGCGTTCACCGAGGCCGCGGTAGGCGCAGGTATTTCGACAGTGTTGTTCCTTGCCGCGATGGCTTATGTGCCAGCGGACGAAAAACCAAGCCAGAATCGCAATTTGCTGGCGGGATTGATCTGCGTCGGGGCAGGGGCATTATTACTATTAGCGGTGTTTGATTTGCCAACTCTTGGCGATCCAATGGCACCGGTTCACCAGCATGTTGCGCCGCGTTATCTCGCTGAAAGTGGCAGCGCGCTTCATATCCCTAATGTTGTGACCACAGTTTTGGCTAGCTATCGCGGCTTTGACACGCTTGGCGAGACGATCGTTGTCTTTACTGCCGGTCTTGGTGTTTTGATGCTCTTGGCGGGATTCACCCGAACCGGGCGGATAAACCCCATCCCGGCGAAAACTGGGTCGGCGAAAAAAGATGGCGGCAAGTCGAAATCATCATCGGCCACGCCGAAAGGGAGCAAGGTATGAAACAAAATCCTGTGTTCCGCGTTGTTGCTAAAATTCTGTTTGCGCCCATCATCATGTTTGGACTTTACGTGCAGTTTCATGGCGATTTTGGCCCCGGCGGCGGGTTTCAGGCCGGGGTAATTATTGCCGCTGCATTTATTCTTCACGCGCTTGTTTTTGGGCTAGAGGCGGGACGTCAGGTTATTTCGGCCCGGGTCAACCTGTGGATGATGGCGCTTGGCGTGACGATATACGGCGCGGTTGGTATCGTCTCGATGGCCAAAGGCGGGCTTTTTCTGGATTATACCGCGCTTACCGGATCGGTCGCATCGGGCCAGCATATCGGCATTATCCTTGTCGAATTTGGCGTTGGTCTGACTGTAACAAGCGTCATGCTGGCATTGTTCCATGCGTTTGCAGGTTTTGATGAGGATCGCGCAAAATGATTGAGCAATTAGCAGGAAGCTGGAACCATATTATCGTCGTCATTTTGATGATGATTGGCTTGTTTTTGGTGATCGCCCGCACAAACTTAATCAAAAAGCTGGTCGGGCTGTCGATCTTCCAGACTTCGGTTTTTATTTTCTACATATCTCTTGGCAAGGTGGCGGGTGGCACGGCGCCAATTCTTGATGGTAATCCTGACACATTATATTCAAATCCATTGCCGCATGTTTTGATTCTGACCGCGATTGTGGTTGGGGTTGCAACGACCGCGCTGGGTCTTGCTTTGATCCTTCGTATCAACGAAGCCTTTGGCACTATTGAAGAAGATGAAATCATCGAAGCCAAGGCACGTGAATCTTTGCCACGGCCAAAACGTCCAACAGGTGAGGCAGCAGAATAATGGGGGCCGCTATTATTACGAATTTACCCGCATTGCTTGTTGTGGTGCCGTTGTTACTAGCACCGGTTAGCGCGCTTTTACCATCGGCTCATCTTGCTTGGATGTTAACGCTGATCGGGGCGGGCAGTTCTTTCATTGCGGCCTTGATGCTGCAGTCGATCACCGAGACCGGTGTGCGTATCAGTTATCACCTCGGTAATTGGGAGCCACCATGGGGCATTGAATTTGTTGTAGATTCTGCAACTAGCTTGACCCTTGTGGTGATGACCGGCCTTGGATTTCTTGCCACGTTGGCAGCGCGCCGGCTTGTTGCAAGCGAAATTAACGATAAAGACAGTGGAAAATTCTATTCCGCATGGATGCTGGTAAGCGGCGGTCTTTTTGGCCTCGTCCTGACGGCTGATGCCTTTAATTTGTTTGTTTTCCTTGAAATATCAGCGCTATCGTCAGTAATTTTGATCGGCATGGGGGCTGGCACTGATCGGCGTGCGCTTGTTGCTGGCTATCATTATCTGGTGATCGGTGCGGTTGGTGCCACCTTTTATGTGATCGGCGTTGGCTTTATATATGCGATGACCGGTACGCTGAATATGGGTGACATGGCCGCCCGTATTCCCGAAGCCGGCGGCAATGCGGTGCTATATGTCGGTTTTGGTTTCATGGTTGCCGGCATGTTGGTGAAAGCGGCAATTTTCCCGGTCCATATCTGGTTACCCGCCGCCTATAGCTACGCCCCGTCAGCGGTGTCAACTCTGCTTGCAGCGATCGCCACCAAGGCCGCACTTTATGTATTGGCGCGAATCCTATTCACAATTTTTGGCGGCGTCCCCGAGATTGTTGATATTGCGGTGACGAACGTAATTGTTCCATTGGCGATTGGCGGCATCTTTGTCGGCACGATCATGGCGATTTACGAGGCCGATATTAAAAAGATGTTTGCGCATTCATCGGTGGCACAAATCGGCTATATCGCGCTTGGTCTTGGGCTAGCAACGCCAGCCGGGATCAGCGCCGGTTTTATCCATATCGGTAATCACGCGCTGATCAAAGGCGGTATTTTTATGGCGATTGGCGGATTTGTTGCGGCGCTTGGTGCACGGGCCAGTCTGGACAATATAACCGGCATTGGCCGCCGGATGCCGTTGACCGCAACCGCGTTTCTGATTTGTGGGCTTAGCCTTGCCGGACTGCCACTAACCGCTGGCTTTATCTCAAAGCTCTATCTGGTAAGGGCAATTCTTGAGACCGAATCATACCTCATTCTGGCACTTGTGCTGATCAGCAGCGCCCTGTCAGTCGTCTATCTTTGGAAGATCATGGAGGTCATGTGGATGCAGCCCGCACCAGTACGATCACCAAAACTAGTGGAAAATCCGGCGATTTACCTGCCGCTTTGGATTGTTGCTTTTGGCAATATATGGTTTGGCATTGATGCAAGCTGGCTGGTTGCTGCGGCGCGCTTCGCTTCGACAGCTTTGTTAGGAGGCGGGGCATGATGTCACTTCAAACTGCAATGCTGGTTGGATTGTTGGCGCCTCTTGTCGTCGCGCTATTGACCCCATTTTTGGCGGTTCGCCACGTCTGGCGCGATGCTGCTGGCCCGATTGGCGGTGTAATCACCTTTATCGCCGCCCTTGAAGTTGCGATGGCGGTTCTTGACGGTCAAACGCCGCGCCTGTTTGTTGCCCAAATTGCCGAAGGTCTGGCGATCGAATTCGCGGTGACGCCGCTTGGGGCTATTTTTGGTCTTGTTGCCTCCGGCCTCTGGATCCTTGCCGCGCTCTATACGGTTGGCTATATGCGTGGCAATCACGAAAAATATCAGACGCGTTTTGCCGCCTTTTATGCCGTTGCTGTTCACGCCGCGATGGCTGTTGCGTGGTCGGGCAATCTTCTGGTGCTGTTTATCTTCTATGAAATTCTAACCTTTTCGACCTATCCGCTTGTAACACATAAAGAAAGTGCCATTGCCCGTAACGCGGGGCGGCTCTATATGAGCATCCTTGTCGGGACATCTGTGGTGCTGTTACTGCCCGCAGTTGTGTGGGTCTGGTTCAGCACAGGAACCCTAGATTTCAGGCCCGGCGGCTATCTTGCAGGGCAAATTGATCCGGCGATGGCACCAATATTGTTAGGACTTTTTGCCTTTGGCGTTGGCAAGGCTGCGTTGATGCCGATCCACCGCTGGTTACCAGCCGCGATGGTGGCACCGACGCCGGTGTCGGCTTTGCTGCACGCGGTTGCCGTTGTTAAGGCCGGTGTCTTTACCATTCTGACCGTTGTTGTTTATGTGTTTGGCATTGATTTTCTGGCCGAAACTGGCGCGGCGGACTGGCTTGTTTGGCTTGCTGCTTTTACCATTCTGGCGTCGAGCATGGTGGCAATCACCAAGGATGATATCAAGGCCCGCTTGGCCTATTCAACGATCAGCCAGCTATCCTATATTATTTTGGGAGCGGCGATTGCATCCTCGCTGGCGGTGCAGGGTGCGGCCTTGCATATTGTCATGCACGCGGCAGGTAAGATTACCTTGTTTTTCTGCGCTGGTGCGATCTATGTGCAGGCCCATCTGACAAAAATCTCTGAACTTGACGGGCAGGGGCGCGAGATGCCATGGGTGTTTGCCGCCTTTTTCATTGGCGCATTGTCTATTATCGGCATTCCACCACTTGGCGGCAGCTGGTCGAAATTCATGTTGATGGTTGGTGCGGTTGAAGCTGGCTACCTTGTAATCCTTGCGGTTTTGGGGCTGTCGTCGCTGTTGAACATATATTACCTCCTAGAGCCCTTATCGCGGGCATTTTTTCGAGAAAAAACAAAAAATGTCGAGGTGAAATTTTATCCCCTCGTGGTGATACCACCGGTTCTCACCGCATTAATCTCAATCGGTTTGTTTTTCTATGACGAAATATTTTTAGACCTCGCGATACTTGCGAGCAGAGGGCAGCAATGAAAAACGATATATCAACTAATTTAAAAATCATGGGCGCGAGGTCAAAACTAGTTTTGATCATTTTATCTCTGATATTGCTAGTTCTGGAGTTCGTTTTTCATCGCCACGCTGAAGTCGAAATAGAAGCACTGGTTTTTTTTCCTGCTCTATATGCGTTTGTTGTCTGTATCGCCATTGTTTTGGGTGGGATAGTTCTCAGAAAACTTATCATGCGTAAAGAGGATTACTACAACAATGGCTGACCTGTTTACAAACATCCCGCCCGGGTTAATCATGGTCGTTCTGGCCATGCCGATAGCCTTTGTGCCACACCATTACCGGCAATTTTGTCTACTTTCGGTTATAGCCATATCCGCTTTTTCTATGACAGCCGGCTCCGGTGTTCACTGGGAAGTTGAGGTTTCTGGATTCAATTTGATTTTAAACAGGGCAGATCACCTTACTCTGCCTTTCTCTATCGTGTTCCACATTGCAGCCGCACTGAACGTAATCTACGGATGGCACGAACCAAAACCTTTAGAACATTGCAGTGGCTTGGCTTATGCAGGCGCTGCCATCGCTGCGATCCATGCGGGGGACTTGTTCTCGCTCTTTATTTGGTGGGAATTGACTGCGGTTACCTCTGTCTTTTTGATTCTGACAAGTGGTTCCCTCCAATCCAAACAGTCAGCAATGAGATATCTAATCATTCAAGTATTATCTGGGATGTTCCTTCTAAGCGGTGCCGCTTTACTCTTTCAAGATAATGGATCACTCGCGTTCGAAAGAATGAGCCTTGACTCGATTGGGGCTTGGTTAGTGTTTATAGCGTTTGGGATAAAGGCTGCCTTCCCACTGCTCAACGGTTGGCTACAAGACTCTTATCCAGAGTCGACCGTTATTGGAACCGTTGTGCTCTCTGCATTCACAACAAAGCTAGCTATCTATGCATTAGCAAGAGGGTTTCCTGGAACGGACATTCTCATAGTCATTGGCTGTATTATGACGATGTTCCCTGTATTTTTTGCGGTTATTGAAAATGACATGCGGCGTGTTCTGTCTTTCAGTTTGAACAATCAGCTTGGGTTCATGGTTGTTGCGATTGGTGTTGGAACAGAGCTAGCAATCAATGGTGCGGTGGCACATGCCTTCGCGCACATTATTTACAAGGGCCTCCTTTTTATGAGTATGGGAGCGGTACTTTATAGAGTGGGAACGATAAAGGCATCTGAGCTTGGTGGATTATATAAGATGATGCCGTTGACCTGCATCTTCTGCATCATTGGTGCTATGTCCATTTCAGCATTCCCACTTTTTAGTGGTTTTGCAGCAAAGTCTCTTATCATGTCGTCACTCGGATACGAGGGCTTGACGTTCGCCTACTTGATTTTGTTAGCCGCTTCAGCAGGCGTTCTGCATCATTCTGGTATCAAAATTCCCTATTTTGCGTTTTTTGGTCATGATGGTGGTCATCATGTTAAAGAAGCGCCGCTTGGCATGCTTGTTGCGATGGGTATGGCTGGTGCTTTGTGTATTTTAATTGGGGTTCTACCGTCGGTATTCTACTCCATTTTACCTTACAATATCGATTACAACCCTTATGATGCGGGGCATGTACTTGCGCAGTCACAATTGTTGATATTTTCAATACTCGCATTCGCATTTTTAATGACGTTTAAGATATATCCGCCTGAGTTGAAATCTACTGTATTGAATTCTGATTGGTTTTACCGGCGGCTGGCACCGGCGGTTGGCCTGCCACTGCTGCGCGGCATAATGCTGGTATGGGGCAGTTTCTTGTGTCAGATGCGCGGCTTTATCAACGCAATCTGGGATACGCTTGACCGGATCATGCACAGCCCCTTAACCGGCCCAACGGTAAGCGGCCGCGCGGTGTTGATACAGGCGGGGTTGCTGGCGTTACTGCTGTTGATTGGCTATGTTGCCGTTGGCTAGGCCGGGGTTTGATCAATCGGTTATGTGCTTGTGCCGTTCTGGGATGGCGTCAGCCAGCGTTGCGGTAAAATTTCTGCGATGTAGATGGCTTGGCCTCGTCATATTGCTGTTGCAGGCCCTATGGCTAGCACCAGTTGCCGCGGATGATGTTTTAAGGGCACCCGATTATACCAGCGGCAGTATAATGCTGTTGCAGGGTGGACAGCAGACGCCCTTAAAGTTTGATGTACGCTTTGCCCAAACGCCTGAACAGCACAGATTTGGGCTGATGTTCAGCCCGCCATTGGCGCCGCAAAGCGGTATGCTGTTCATCTTTGAAGATGCGGCGCCGCGGTCATTCTGGATGAAAAATACGCCTATCGCGCTTGATATGCTGTTTTTTGCGGCTGATGGCAGGCTCGTCACGACAATTGCCAACGCCGCGCCCCATAGCCTAACGCCGCGCCGATCAAAGATACCTGCAAAATATGTTTTGGAAATTGGCGACGGTGAGGCGAGCCGGTTGGGCCTTGGGGCAGGGACGCGCCTCCAGCTTCCGCTTGTCAGTGAGTAAAATCCTGCAGCTTCATAAAAAAAAGTAAAATAAATCGTATTTTGCACGCGATGAATGCTTGAAATTCCGTAACAGGGGGGATATGAAAGCAGCGTCGGAGTGTAGCGCAGCCTGGTAGCGCATCTGGTTTGGGACCAGAGGGCCGGGAGTTCGAATCTCTCCACTCCGACCATTTCCCAAATATCTCTTTTATTGCTGCTACAGTCTGCCGTCTGATTTTGCTGTCTTATTGCGCATCACGAGGTGATTTGTCCGCTCGTTTCTTTTTACGCTCGCTTGTTTACGCTGTCTTTTGTTTTGGAGTGCCGGCTAGATCCGAGACCCGTAACTATGGCCTAATCATAGTGGTAATTGACAATCAGCCTTGCCAAACTTGGATGAATGTGGCTTTTACAAAAGGGCGACAGTCGTTATTCACCAAATTCCGCCAAGTGACCGTCTTAAAAGGATGAAGTTTTTGTGAGTAGCCCAATCGAAAAACAAAATAGTCTCGAACTGCGGGATATTCATAAAAGCTATGATGGGCTGGCCGTCCTGCGCGGGGTTAGCCTTACCGCAAAGCCGGGAACGGTAACGTCGATTATTGGATCATCGGGATCTGGAAAATCGACGCTATTGCGCTGTGCTAATCTTTTGGAAACTAGTCAGGGCGGCGATATTATTTTTGGCGGTGAGGCATTGCGCTGGCAGGCCGAGGGTGAGAATAGGCATCCCGCCGACAAGGCGCAGGTTCGGGCACTTCGCCAACGTGTTGCAATGGTGTTTCAGCAATTTAACCTTTGGACACATATGACGATCTTGGACAATGTGATCGAGGCGCCAGTAACCGTTCTTGGCAAAAACCGCAATGATATGCGCGAGATCGGGCGCGAATTATTGGCCAAGGTTGGCATTGCTGATAAGGCGGATGCTTGGCCTGCAATGTTGTCAGGCGGTCAACAGCAACGTGCCGCCATTGCGCGGGCATTGGCGATGAACCCCGAGGTTATCCTGTTTGATGAGCCAACATCCGCCCTTGACCCAGAGCTTGAGGCCGAAGTTGTCGAGGTGATTTTGCAGCTGGCGCGTGATGGCCGCACGATGATCATGGTCACACATGATATGCAGCTTGTTCGCGATATTTCCGACCATGTGATCTTTTTACATGAAGGGCTGGTTGAAGAAGAGGGCAATGCGGCCGATATGTTCACCGCACCAAAATCGTCAAGATTAAGTCAGTTTTTGCGTTCTGCTGTTACAATTGACAATAAATCTGCTAGATAGATTTATAACGCGTGTCACCTTTTGCTGTATCGGGACTATTGCGGAATAAACCACAACAATCAGGAGTGTAACGATGAAATCACTTTTATTTGCCGGTGTGCTGGCCGCACTTAGCATCAATATTGCAAATGCCGACACAATCCGTATGGGCACAGAGGGCGCATACCCTCCCTATAATTTTATCAATGACAAAAAAGAAGTTGATGGGTTCGAGCGCCATCTTGGTGATGAGCTGTGCAAACGCGCAAACCTTACCTGCGTTTGGGTGGTAAATGAGTGGGACTCAATCATCCCGAACCTGTTAGCAGGAAACTATGACACCATCATTGCCGGGATGTCGATCACTGACGAGCGCGATAAGGTTATTGATTTTACCGAGGCTTATTATCCGCCTGCACCATCATTTTACGTCGCGCTTACGGGGTCTAATGTGAACCTTAAGGGCGGTGTTATCGCCGCACAAACCGGCACAATTCAAGCTGGTCATGTGGCGGCTAGTGGGGCAACCCTTGTTGAATTTGCAACACCTGATGAGACGATCGCTGCGGTTCGCAATGGCGAGGCTGATGCAGTGCTTGCTGATAGCGATTATCTTGCACCAATCATTAAAGAATCTGCTGGCAAGCTGGCTCAGATCGGCGAAGTCTATCTTGGCGACGGTATCGGCATGGGCGTTCGCGAGTCTGATAGCGCGCTAAAGGAAAAGATGAACAAGGCGATCCAATCGATGAAACAAGACGGCTCATTGAACAAATTGCTGGTCAAATGGTTCGGTGCTGACGTCAAAACCTACTAATGACCAAATCTTCTAACATCACAGAACCGGCCAGCAATTATATGTTGGCCGGGGTACCTGTCCGGCGTAAGAGTGACTGGAAAACCTCGTTTTGCGCTGCGGCCGGCGCGATTTAGGCGGGCCTTATGTTTTCCGTCTGTACCGATCCTTCGCTGCTTTCCGGTTTTGATTGGTTTGCCTGTTATCTGACAACGCCGAAGCATCTCACATTTTTTGGATCATTCTTTTTAGTCCTGCTGCTTATTGCGGTCGTTGCCCCCGTTGCGCTAGGTCTTGGATTTGCTGCTGCGGTTGCCAGTCGGTCAGCGTCACCGTTTTTATCGCTTCCGGGGCGGGGTTATGTTGCGCTGGCGCGGGGCGTTCCTGACATCGTGTTTTTCCTGTTTGTACCTATTGCGCTCGATCAGGCTTTTGAATATCTGCGTTATCTTATGATTTGCCCTGATCAACCGGGCGGGGTCTGGCAGGGCAATGATTTCATCGTCTGCAGTGCCGCGAAATTGCCGCTCTCCACTGCTGCACCAATTTGGCATAGCGTCTATGGATTTGGGCTTGCCGTCATTTCGTTTGGCATTGTATTTGGTGCATTTGCCGGCAATGTGCTGGTCGGGTCTTTTAAGGCTGTTCCCATCGCGCAAATTCAGACAGGTGCCAGTTTCGGCATGACGGATTCGCAAATTTTCCGCCGAATATTGGTGCCGCAAATGTGGGTCTTTGCTTTGCCCGGCCTATCTAACCTCTGGCAAATTCTAATTAAAGCAACGCCGCTTTTGTTCCTATTGGGTTTGCAGGATATCGTCTATTGGGCGCGCGAGCTTGGCAGTTCCAAGACTGGTATTTATGCCTATCCTCATCCGGATTGGCGATTATATTATTTCGCATTTCTACTGATCTTCTATCTTGGCCTTACCTCCGTCAGTGAGGCCGCATATAAGCGTCTCATGGCACGATTGAGCCACGGGCAGGGGACGATTGCCAGTGCTGGCAAAACGTCTCTTCGAGGCGGGGTCTAAGGGCATGAGCAGTTGTTTTGAAACGATCCAAGCCTATGGATTGCGCGCCATTGGAATCGGTGAGCGACTTTTACCTAAAACCGATATTACCTTATGTGAACAGATGGTGCTTATCGGTTCTGGGCTAATCTGGAATGTCTATTTTGGCATTTTGGCAACCGGATTTGGCTTTTGGTTTGCGGTCTTTTTATCACTTGGTCGGGCAAGCCCGCCTGCCATCCTGCGCGTGGCGGCGGCTGGATTTGTGTTTCTGTTTCGAGGCTCGCCATTATTTATCCAGTTTTTCTTTGCTTATGAGACCTTCGTGCTTTTGCCAAAGGTTGGGCTCACGCTTGACCTTGGCGTTGTTGTTATTGATGCAACTACAGGCTGGCTGACAAAAGCATGGGCAGGCGCACTTTTTGTGCTGTTTTGCAATACTGCCGCCTATTCGAGTGAAATTTTCTCGGGCGCTATGCAGGCTGTACCAAATGGGCAAATCGAGGCTGCACGCGCTAGCGGGATGACCAAATTCCAAATATTCCGCCGGATTATGTTTCCGAACATGCTGCGCCTTGCGTGGCCTGCCTATATGAACGAAGCGATATTTCTGTTCCATTCAACGACATTGGTCTTTTTCTCTGGCTTTCCGGCATGGCGCCAAGAAGGTGATGCGCTTTATTACGCGTCATATTTTGCCGAAAAAACCTTTAACCCGTTCGTTCCTTATCCGATCGTCGCAGTCTATTTCATTCTGATAACCCTCATCATTATCGGTTTTTTCAGCGTTACCGGCAGCTATTTAAACCGCTCAGTTCCGCAACAACGACGGGTCAAGTCGCGCTTTCGGCCATTACTCTGGCGTTAGGCGCATATCTAGCTGTTATTTGCGGGCGGCGGGTATTCCAGCAGCGCGGCGGATAGCATCCAGATACAGTGACGCCCCTTTATAGTGCCTTTGCGCGTCCGGCAAATCCTCGAGCAACTGTCCAAGCGACGCCAACGCCCCCTCAACCCCCACCCAATCGCCAAGCGATTCAAGATTGGTGCGGATGGTGAATAGAATATGCCCCGATTTTGGCAATTTGCGCAGTGTCTGCCGTTCAATGCGGACAAAAATATCATCGATTTTGGTGGCGTTATCGCTACTCGGACGGGCGCTCCGCTGCGGGGTATAAAGGTTTTGATCTATTTGCAAAGACCAATTGAAGCGACAGCTGATTGGGCCTGATTTCATGTTATTAAAAAACCTATTAACCGGCGTCTCTAATCTCTTGTCATAATCTGGAACCGGCGCATGGACAGCCGACATTGGCTTTGCGATTTTGTCGGTTAAAACCCAATGCGCCGGAAAGGCGATGGCGCCCGCACTTAGAACCCAATCAGGTTCTGTTGCACCAGCAGTCATCACCGGACTTATAATCGCCAGATCTTCTGGAATTGAACGCGCGGCAGCTTCTAAAGGGTGAAGATCACCGCGGGCCGGCAGCGATATATCCAAATAATCTTGTGCATATGCAGTTATCAATTCCCAGCATTCCTGCGACGCATCATCACCAAGATCAATGGCCGCAAACACATCACCTAAAACTTCATCAAATAACTTATTTTTAAGGGCTATCTGCTGGACTCTGCTATGGCTATTGCCGAAAATATCATCATGCGGCAACCATTCGGCCTCTGGACAAAACTGCAGTCCCATTTTCAGGCTGGTGCCTAATCTTTCCCAAATGGGTTTCTTACCATTCATCACTTGTGCCACCCAGTTAGACGCCTGATTAGATATTGAAAGTTTGCGGCATCAAGATCATCACTGCAACTCCATAAGCTCTGTTTGACATCACCAAACCGCAGGAGCGCTGGACAGGATTGGGGTTGGAGCTAGGCTTTGGACGGTACAAACAAATAATCCGTAGCCTCGCCAATAGCTGAAACCTGATCCCAGCCATAACTGTCAGTCAACACATAAGCATCATAACCAGCGCCAATAAATTGCGCAAAGATATCAGCAGCTGAGCCGGCAAAATTGTCGGCGCGCCCCTATACCAGCTCAATAAACCAAATTGGCCGCATTTGATGTAATAGGTTGGGCGCACCATCCAGCACAAATTGTTCCGCGCCCTCTACATCAATTTTAACGATGTCAACATTCGTGATGGCCTCATCACTGAGCACATCATCCAGCCGTCGTGCCGTTACCGTCTCAATAAATGCGTGCGCACTATCACCGCCCCCGATATGCGAAAGCCCAACCCGAAGTGACCCTGACTTTTTCACCGGCGTTTTTAACTGAACCTCTGCATCCTGATGACTGAGCGCGAGTTTACGGCAGCGCACAGCAGACAGATTTGAGGTCACAATTTCCAAGATCGAATAGACGTAATTCGATGGTTCGATTGCCAGCACGAGTTTTGGCTTATTGGACGCCGCCACAAACGCCTTGGTAAACAGACCAACATTCGCACCAACATCTATGATCACCGGTTTCTGGGTGTCGCACCTTGACATGATTGCGGCAACCAGCTGTGTCATTCTCTGGCTACGCTTGGTCTTTGACAGCAGGCCAAGCCACCTAATTTTTTGCAGAATGGAGTAGGATTTATTGAAAAGAACTGAACCAAAAGCCACGAAAAAAAACCTGTAACAAAACAAAATAAGAACACAGATACAGCTATAATACAGAACAGGCCGAGCCGGAAGGCGATTATCGCTGTCATCGCGATTGTCGGCCGTGCCGCATCATAAAATTAGGCTTTTCGTGCGCAGCATTTAAACCTATAAATATCACATTGCCGGTATTGGCGCTGTTTAAAACGATCGAGGCTGAAATGACCGCAAAAATTTACAAACCCAGCAAAACGGCGATGCAATCGGGCCGTAAAACCAAAATTAGCCGCGGGTGTGAATGGGTTCTGGCCTATACGCGCAAAAGCCCAGCCAAACCCGATCATTTAATGGGGTGGCAATCATCATCTGATACGGCGCGTCAGGTGCGGATATATTTTCCTGATATGGAATCGGCGGTCACCTATGCCGAGGCGAACAACATTGACTATGTGGTGCAAGCACCGAAATCACGCCGTGTAAAGCCAAAGGCCTACGCCGATAATTTCGCCTTTACCCGAAATGGTGCGTGGACACACTGAAAACGGGATCTCGGGGGTGAAGACCCTAAGGCAAATCCCGTCTGGACAAAGCTGGTAAAAACCGGCACAACCAAGCGCATCTTTTAAAAGGTTCCGTAGCTCAACTGGATAGAGCAGCTGACTTCTAATCAGCAGGTTGGGGGTTCGAGTCCTCCCGGAATCGCCATCTTTTTCAATGGTTACAGTATTTCTATGGTCTCAAGATTTGCTTGGGGCTACAGCGGGGGTATATAATATCCCTGCGAAAAATAGCTTCAAAAAAATGCGAGACATTGTTGGCGGTTGCTTAAAAAGGCAGAAAACCTCTGATCAATGGCAAGAAAGCGAGCAGTTTTTGAAGCAAGCCCATGACGCTGATACCAAATCGTGGCAACACAAAGAACACAATGCCAGCTATCACCGCGCCAAATAACAAAACAGGCAGCAGGCTTGGCTTGCTTGGTCTTGCTTCTGCGTCTAGCACCTTTCCATCAACCACATCATCACTCTTCTTGGAGAAGAGCTTTGATAAAAGTAATCCAATGGCGATGCCGACAGCGGCTAAAATTATTAATCTGATCATTGTGTAGATGTTGGGTTTAGCCCCACAAAAATCAACTGCATTATTGCTGTAAAGGTGAGGGGGGGCAAGAAATCGCACCCTTGATCACTCGATATTAAGTGTTCTCACATTTTTTTGCAAAAAAAGCCCGCGCCAAATTAGCTGTAGGCTTTGTTAGGACTGTAGCATTTTGACAACCGCACTTTGTTTACAGATAAAAACAACCAACAATGTTGTTTGCCTGCCTATTGATGCTTGGTTGCGGTTTATGGACTATAGCACTCTGGTGATTGAGGACCGATAGCAACCTACTTTGTGTATTTATGTATATAAGTCCTTAAAAAACTCGGCAGTGCGGCATTTTGGGTGGCGCTGCAAAAAACGCATCATATTCATGCAAAAGAAAGCCTTCTTTGCATAATGATTTACCGCTAAACAATAACACCTAGGGAGGGGGTCCGGTGGTTATCAGGAATTGCCATCGGGCCTTACCTCTCTACGACACCCAAATTCATTTCCTCCAGCCGAATTTGGACTAACCGGCCTCACTGCCTTCCTCCCCCAGGCAGTGGGGCCTTTTTTGCAAAAAATCACTTTTAAGATTCACAAACCCTCTATTCTGTGATTCACTCGTCCGATGATTGAAAAAGTGGCAAAAGAAGCTGCGGTGACTTCATCAACGCTGTAGCTCTTTTCTAATGTCTATTTTTTTTAAAAAATGTTGGGAGAATGACTTTGTTTTTAGCGACGAATGCAATCCGAGAAACGCGTCACACACGCCAGTCAAAGCCATTCACGGTCATCCGCACCGTCGATAGAGCCCTCAAAGTCGGGGCTTTGATTGCTGCAATGTCGATTATTGCTGCCTGCAGCGGTGTCCCGCTGATACCGGGAATTTAGCAATCATAATCATAGTATCAATTTTGAGAATTACCGGCATCTCTACTGTTTCATCTATTGACTTTAACCCCCAGTCTGTGACCCAATCACTAATCAAATTTTATCTTTATTAGGGGTTAATTATGAAAAAATCTGCACTAACAATCGTCCTTTTAGCCAGCTGCGTTGCCTTTGGCGCATGCTCCAGCTATCCAACATGGGTTCCAGAATGGGCGCAAGTTGGCGCTAAATAATCCCCATTGAAATCCGCCCCGTCGTCGTAATGCGCATCTAGGTTGCCTCTTATTGCGGCTTGCATAACTTCGTTGGCGGCGTTTAGCGACCTCGATAGCACAGCGGTTTTCCTGTGCTATTGTTGTTTGTGCTATAATTTGGCGCATCTATGACCGAACGCAGCGGCCAACGCTATATTGCCATTAATTGAGGCGGCGGCGCGAAACACGAGGATTAATAACCATGTCAAAACAAGTGATTTCCGTTTTTGGGCTTGGCTCAATGGGGTTTGGCGTGGCGTGCTCGGCACTAGCTGCCGGCCATCATGTCTATGGATTTGATGTCAATCCGGATAGTCAGTCCAAATTCATTGCCAAGGGCGGCGATCAGGCGGTGGTCGCCGATGCGGGCGTGCAATCAGATGTTGTTGTTTCAGTGGTGCTAAACGGTGCGCAAACCGTTGATATTCTGTTTGGCGATAATGGCATTGTGCCGCATATGCGCCCGGGTAGCGTGGTGGTCTCTTGTGCAACCGTGGCACCTGATCTGGCGCGTGATCTGGCTGCACGATGCGACACGTTCCAAATCTTATATCTTGACGCCCCGATATCTGGCGGCTCAGTAAAGGCGGCCGAGGGCGCGCTCACCATGATGGCGTCCGGCAGCGCATCAAGCTTTGACGCGGCAAAACCTACGCTTGATGCCATTACCCAAACTGTTTACCGGCTTGGCGATGAGGCTGGTGCTGGATCGGCGATGAAAGCGGTTAACCAGCTATTGGCCGGGGTGCATATCGCGGCCATGGGCGAAGCGCTGACATTTGGCATTAGCCAGGGCGTCGACGCGGCGCGCATTGTCGAGGTGATTTCAAAATGCGCCGGCACCAGCTGGATGTTTGAAAATCGTGCACCGCACGTTGTTGATGGTGATTACACACCACATTCCGCAGTAAATATCTGGCTCAAAGACCTTGGCATTGTGTTGGATGTGGCAAAGGGGTCGAATTTTTCTGCGCCTCTGGCCGCCGCTGCTTTGCAGCAATTTGTCGCTGCTGCCGGGCAAGGGCTTGGCCGTGAGGACGATGCCGCAGTTGCCAAGGTTTATGCCCATAATGCTGGCATCAGTCTACCAAAGGCAAAATAAACGGCATTATTTACGCACCCAGATGACAAAAAATTAGCTACCAAAAAATTAGCTACCCGTTTCAACCGGCGCATCAGACGCGCCCCATTCACTCCATGATCCGTCATAGACAAAGACATTTTCATTGCCAAGAAGCGCCAGCCCAAGCGCAAGGCCGCAAGCAGTCACGCCCGAACCACAGGTAGTAATCACTGGACGGCTGGTTTCAATCCCGCCAGCGGCAAAGGCTGCAGCAATCTCGTCAATTGAACGCAAACCACCATCTTTATCAATGAGGCTGGCAATTGGCACATTTGAGGCACCGGGCATGTGACCGCCACGCAAACCGGCCCTCGGTTCGGGGTCAATGCCCGCAAAACGGCCGGGTGAGCGGGCATCTGCGATTTGCCCGGCAACGCCAAGCTCGACCAGATTGCGAAGGCTCTCCATCGGGATCATCTGTGCCCCAACGGGCGCCCGAACGCTAAAACTGCCTTTATCAACATTATTTGCTGGGCCGGATTCCGTTGGCCCAGAAATGGCAAGCCATGATTTGAGGCCACCATCAAGAACACTAACCTTGTCATGCCCAAACAGGCGCAGCATCCACCATGCACGCGCTGCGCTTAAAAACACCGAGTCGCAATAGACAATCACATGATCATCATTGTTGAGGCCAAGCAATTGCATCTCTGATTGGAACAGATCGGCAGAGGGAAGTGTATGCGGAAGAGGGGACGATTTATCAGCAATTCGATCAATGTCAAACCGGCCTGATCCAGCGATTCGGCAGGCAAGATGTTCGTCATTCGCATTACGACCCAATGTTGGCAGATGCGATGTTGCATCGAGGATTTTAACCCCCGTTTTACCGAGATTTTCGACAAGCCATCCGGCGGTAACCGTCAATGGTGTTGAAGACGCTGAAGATGGCATAAAAACCTCTTTTATAATCAGTTTGGAAACTTAGCGCTGCTCTGCTGGCAGACAAAGCGGACCATTACAGCCAGCTTGGCACCGGCAAATTCTTTGATTTCAAAAATTCAGGGTTCCAGACCTTTGACTGATAACGCTGACCAGAATCGCATAAGATCGTAACAATCCGGTTACCCGGGCCCAATTCGCGCGCCATAGCGACAGCGCCCGCAACGTTAATTGCGGTAGAGCCGCCAAGATAAAGCCCCTCATTCTGCATCAGGTCAAAAATCAGCGGTAAGGCCTCGCTGTCATTCAGGCAGAACGCCATATCCACGGGAGCCTCGGCAAGATTGGCGGTGATTCGGCCTTGACCAATGCCCTCAGAAATCGAATTTCCGTCTGATTTCAATTCACCATGACGATAATAATTAAACAGCGCAGAGCCCTCGGGATCCGCAAGCCCTATTTTAATGTCCTTGTTCTTTTCTTTCAGAAATTTACCAACCCCGGCAAGTGTCCCACCAGATCCAACAGCGCAGATAAAGCCATCTACCAGCCCGTCAGTCTGATTCCATATCTCGGGGCCAGTGGTCTGGTAATGCCCCTGCAAATTCGCTGTATTATCAAATTGATTGGCCCAAATCACCCCGCCATTATGCGTTGCCGACAGCTCTTTTGCCAGCGCTTCGGAATAACGCACATAATTGTTCGGATCCTTATAGGACGCTGCTGGCACAAGGCGCAAATCTGCCCCGCATACACGCAAAACATCCTTTTTTTCCTGACTTTGGGTTTCCGGCATAACGATTACCGACTTATAGCCTTTGGCATTGCCAACCATGGTCAACCCAATACCGGTATTGCCAGCCGTGCCCTCAACGATCAGCCCACCAGGCCCGATAAGGCCGCGCGCCTCAGCATCCTCAATGATCGCCTTGGCCGCTCTGTCCTTAACCGATCCCCCTGGATTCATGAACTCGGCTTTTCCATAAATCTCACATCCGGTCATTTCCGAAACAGCCTTTAGACGGATCAACGGCGTGTTGCCAATTGCAGCAACAAATCCGGGAACATTGCTTTGCGACATGAATTCACCTTTGTGGATTTTTAGTGCGATACCAGCCTACCAAGCGACAAGCAAAAATGCACGAGATAGCGGGCGGAATAGTCGATAATGTAAAAGCCCGATATCATTTGTAAATCTAAAACTGCATTTCCTGTGATGGATCGCGCCATATTCGGGGTAATTCCATTCTTGGCAGGCTCTGTTGTTCGTGGCACCATCAGGCAAAGCCAGCGATCGTAAAAACGTCCAGCGATCGTAAAAACGTTAAGTGATAGCAAATGGCTCACACAAGCGGGGGCTCGGCGTAACAAAAGATAGGTAAAAAGGGGCATATAACCCATCATGGCGCGCATCACACTCATCAGGCATGGCAAAGCCGAAAAACCGATGGCCGGCAAGCAAGATATTGACAGGTCGTTGATTACCCGCGGCCAGCAAAACGCCGCAGCTGTTGGTGGCTTTATTGCCGCCCATAAAATGCTGCCACAATTGGTATTAGTGTCTCCGGCCGTGCGCACCCGCGAAACCTATGAGCACATAAAACTGCACTGGCCTGATAATATTGAGGCCAAATATGTAGATGCGCTCTATGAAGCGTCGGCAAGCACATTGCTGCACGCAATCATTGATCATGCTGGTGATTTGTCAGATGTAGCTGTGATTGGGCATAATCCCAGCCTTGTCGTACTGCTAAATCATATGGTTGGTGACGGCCATGCCGAGCAAAACCTTGGCTATTTTCCAACCTGCTGTACTGCAGATATTGGGTTTGTCGCGCCCAAAATTTGCGACATTATTTCGGATGAAGGCAGGTTGCTGTCAATAAAACGGGCGCGCGATCTCTAGTTTGACTGGTCTTTGATTAGGTCATATACGCTGACGAGGCGCGCGACCGGAACCGGTTTCCCACACTTCCATAAATCATTCATTTTTGTAAATCATTGGGCTGTTGCCGCTTGACAGGTTTGTTTTAGCGTATTAAACCGCTATCACATTAAAGCATTAATCATTTCAGGATGAGGCGCTGGTGAAACGCGACCAGATAGACACGACGCATGAAGATGATCTTTTTGACGCCATTCTGGCGTTAAAAAACGCCGATGAGGCGCGCAATTTCTTTTACGACCTGTGCACGCCAACTGAATTAGAGGGGTTGATCGATCGATGGCGCGTTGCACAAATGCTGGTGAAAAAGGTGCCGTACCGCAAAATTGCCGAGGAAACCAACGTGAGCACTGCAACAATCGTTCGTGTGGCCCGGTTTTTAAACAACGGTTTTGATGGCTATAAAACAATCATGCAAAGACAGGGTAAGTTATGAGTGACGACAAACGGCTGAAAATAGCCATCCAGAAATCGGGCAGACTTGCCGATATGTCGATACAGCTTCTGGAAAAATGCGGTATTTCGCTGGCCAAAAGCCGTGATCAGCTTTTATGTCGTGCGCAGAATTTCCCGTTAGATATTTTTCTCGTTCGTGATGACGATATTCCGGCGTTTCTGGCAACCGATGTTTGCCAACTCGGCATTTTAGGGCAGAACGGCCTGTTGGAAAAGCAGGCGCTTGGCAATGGTAAATTTGCCGGACTTCGCCAGCTATTGCCGCTTGGCTATGGCAAATGTCGCCTGTCGATTGCTGTGCCACATGATTTTGATTACCAGTCAATCAGCTCACTTAAAGGCAAGGTTATCGCGACATCATATAAGGGGTTATTGGCACAATATCTTGCAGATCACAAAATTGACGCAGATATTGTAACGATGCAAGGCGCTGTTGAGGTGGCACCAAGAACACATCTTGCCGATGTGATTTGTGACCTTGTGTCAACTGGCAGTACCTTGGCGTCGAACGGCCTTGTAGAAAAGGACATCATCCTCGAATCACAGGCGGTGCTTGTGAGCAATCAGATTGATGATCCCAACATTGCCGCATTGGCCGAAAAAGTCACATCGCGCATTAAGGCGGTGCTGCGCGCGGAAAACAGCCGCTATATCATGCTGAACAGCCCAATTGACTCGCTTGACGCGATCAAGGCAGTGCTGCCCGGCTCGCAATCTCCAACAGTCATGCCGCTGCAGGGCCGCGATGATATGGTTGCAGTTCACGCTGTCTGCGAGGAGGGGGTGTTCTGGGACACGATGGAAGATCTGAAAGCCAATGGCGCTAATTCCATTCTTGTTGTTCCCATCGAAAAAATGCTGGATTAACACCATGACAAGCAATTCACTCTCTGAAATGACAGCAATCTGTCAACGTGCGCGCCCGGAAATTCTGGCTATGGCTGGTTATGTTTCAGCGCGGTCACTGCAATTACCAGGCAGCCAGACCATCTTTCTGGACGCCAATGAATGCGCCTATGAGCCTTTTGTTGGTGCCAGCGGCCTGTCACGTTATCCGGCGCAGCAGCCCCAAGCACTAGTCGATGGATTCTGCCGGTGGCTTGACGTTTCATCGCGCAATCTGACGATTACCCGCGGCGCGGATGAGGGTATTGATTGCCTGATGCGGGCCTTTTGTGTTCCGGGGGTTGATAATATCGTGATCTGCCCGCCAACCTTTGCGATGTATGCTCAATCGGCGATGTTGCAGGGTGTGGCCGTAAAATCAGCCATGTTGGACAGCGATTTTGGCCTTGATCTGAAAGCAATTGCCAAGGCCGTCGATGCGAATACTAAAATGATTTTTGTATGTTCGCCAAATAATCCGACTGCCAACTTGATGGATGCGGCGGCAATCCATAGCCTTTGCGAAGACTATGCCGATAGGGCATTGATTGTCGTCGACGAGACCTATATCGAATTTAGTGATCAGCCAAGTATGATTGCCAAGCTGGATCAATTTGCCAATCTGGTGGTGTTGCGAACCTTATCCAAATCACATGCGGCAGCGGGTTTGCGGTGCGGTGCGGTGGTGGCGCGGGCTGATATCACTGGCTTGTTGCAAAAAGTGTTGGCGCCATATCCGTTGGCGGTGCCAGTAACGCAGGCGGCATTGACCATTCTTAAGCCCAAAAACACCATGAAATTGGCTGAAAAGCGGGCTGATATTATTGCGCGCCGTGATGTCTATGCGCGGCAGATGGCGCAATGTGGCGATGTTTTATCGGTTCTGCCGTCAGATGCAAATTATCTGTTACTGATTGTTCGCAATGCCGCTGATTTTTGCGAAAGGGCGCGCAATGCAGGCATTATCCTGCGCGATCAGTCGCACCAGCCCGGACTGGAGAACGCGGTTCGTATCTCGGTTGGCAGTGAAACTGAGATGCAGCGACTGCTGGCGGTAATGTCGAGCGAGGCTACAGAGGCCTTGCCAGAACAACGCCGGTTTAGCGTCACCCGAAAAACCAGCGAAACCGCAATTTCAGTTACCGTCAATTTAGATCAGGCTGGCCCGGTTAAGATTAATACTGGCGTTGGTTTCTATGATCATATGCTGGATCAGATTGCCAAACATGGCGGGTTTTCGCTTGAGCTGGAATGTGATGGTGATTTGCATATTGATCCGCATCATTCGGTTGAAGATTGCGCGATTGCGCTTGGACAGGCTATCCGCGGTGCGCTAGGCGACAAGCGTGGGATTGGCCGTTATGGGTTTTTCTTGCCCATGGATGAGTCACTGGTAAAGGTTGCGCTTGATTTCGGCGGTCGCTTCTATCTGGATTTCAAGGCTGATTTTCCCGAAAGCAATGTTGGCGATTTGCCCTGCGATATGGTGCCTCATGTGTTTTATTCGCTGGCTGAACATATGCAGGCCAATTTGCATATCGAGGTAACTGGCGAGAACACGCATCACATGGTTGAGGCCTGTTTTAAGGGGTTTGGCCGCGCGTTGCGTCAGGCTATCCGTATCGAGGGTAACGAGATGCCCAGCACAAAGGGAACATTATGATCGCGATTATCGATAGCGGCGGGGCAAATATCGCCTCGGTTCAATTTGCGCTGGAACGTCTTGGGGCGGCCTCTATATTAACCGACGATGCCGCCACCATCCGATCCGCCGACAAGGTTTTACTGCCAGGCGTTGGGGCAGCGCCGGTGGCGATGCAGCGTCTTGCGCAAACCGGGCTTATTGACTGTATCCGAGAATTGACCCAGCCAGTTTTGGGAATTTGCCTTGGAATGCAGCTGTTATTTGCGCGTTCAGCCGAGGGTGACACGCCGCTTTTGGGGCTTTTTGCGGCAAATTGTTCAGGCTTCACACCAGCGCCCGGCCGGTCGGTGCCACATATGGGATGGAATCGGCTTGCCCGTCAGCAAGATCACCCCCTATTGGCCGGCATTGACGACGGCGCACATGTCTATTTTGTGCATAGTTATTTTGCGCCAGTGACGTCCGATACCGTTGCGGCATCGTCGTATGGCGATGATTTTACCGCGATTGTCGCCAAAAATAACTTTATGGGATGCCAATTTCACCCCGAACGTTCAGGGCCGGTTGGCGCGCAGATTTTACGCAATTTTCTGGAGATGCCATCATGATCATTTACCCCGCAATTGACCTGATTGGCGGTGCAGTTGTGCGTTTGCATAAGGGCGATTTTGATCAATTAACAAACTATGGCGATGACCCTGTGGCGGTTGCGCAATCCTATGCTGATGCGGGTGCTGACTGGTTACATCTGGTGGATCTTGATGGTGCAAAAAACCCTGATAACCGGCAGATTGATCTGATTGCAAAGATTATCAGCAGCACCGGCCTAAAGGTACAGACAGGTGGCGGCATTCGGTCATTCGACGATGTTGCTGCACTGGTTGACGCTGGCGCAAGCCGAATCGTAATCGGAAGCCTCGCAGTTCGTGACCCTGCCACCACCAAAGGTATTTTTGCCGCTTTCGGAGCTGAGAAAATTTGCCTAGCTGCCGATGTGATTTGGCAAAATGACGGGTTTTATATTGCGGTTTCTGGCTGGCAAGAGGCCAGCAGCCTGTCTTTATTTGATTTTATCGAAACCTATCAAGACGACGGACTTCGTCATGCACTTTGCACCGATATTGATCGTGACGGCACATTAAACGGTTGTAATCGCGACCTTTATCAAGAAGTAAAACAAAAATATCCGCAAGTGCAATTGCAAGCATCTGGCGGGGTCAGCGCGCTAGCCGACCTTGATGGATTGACCGCCGATGGGGTGATTATTGGTAAGGCGCTCTATGAGGGGCGCTTTACCGTTGCCCAAGCATTGGAGGCGGTCGCATGTTAACCAAACGGATTATCGCCTGTCTTGATGTTAAAGACGGCCGCGTTGTGAAAGGCGTGCAATTTCGTAACCATGTTGATATGGGCGATATTTTAGACCTTAGCCAGCGTTATGCCGACGAGGGCGTTGACGAATTGGTGTTCTATGACATTACCGCCAGCAGTGATGGGCGCGTTGTCGACAAGGGCTGGGTTAACCAGATTGCCCGCCGGATTAACATTCCTTTTTGTGTGGCCGGCGGTATTCGCACGATTGCCGATGCCAAAGCGATCCTGAATGATGGCGCCGACAAAATTTCGGTAAATTCACCTGCTTTGGAACGGCCTGAATTTATCTCCGAACTGGCTGCCAGTTTTGGTACACAATGCGTTGTTGCTGGCATTGATAGCAGGCGCGAAGGCGATAAATTACATGTTTATCAATACACTGGGGATGAAACTAAAACCATTAAGTCAAAACGGGATTCAGTGTCATGGGCACGCGAACTTACCCGCCTTGGTGCTGGTGAGATCGTGTTGAACTGCATGAATAATGACGGCGTTCGTCAGGGTTACGACATTGAACAGCTTGCGGCGGTGCGTGCTGCGGTAACTGTGCCGGTTATCGCCTCGGGCGGGGCCGGAGACTATGCTCATTTTGCCGATTTATTCCGGCAAACCGATATTGATGGCGCATTGGCAGCATCGGTATTCCATAGCGGTAAAATTCCCATTCCGGACTTAAAAGCCTATCTGAAATCAGCAGCAATCGAAGTGCGAGTTTAGTCATGCCAGATATAAATCTTAATCAAATTGACTGGGATAAGGGCGACGGGCTGGTACCAGCCATCATCCAGAACTCATCGAGCGGTCAGGTGCTTATGCTTGGCTATATGAATCGTAATGCGCTTGAGCAAACGCTGAGCAGCGGTAAGGTAACTTTTTTCAGCCGCTCAAAGAATCGGCTATGGACAAAGGGCGAGGCCTCTGGCAACTGGCTTGATTTCATCAGTGGTGAAATTGACTGCGATGCCGATACAATCCTCATTCAGGCGCGCCCGCAAGGCCCAGCTTGCCATACCGGCACAAGAACCTGCTTCAATGATTCCACGCCCAGCAATATAGTTTTTCTGGATAAATTAGCAGCGCTGATTGCCGAACGTCATAAGACCATGCCTCACGGCAGCTATACCACCAGCCTATTTACCGAGGGCAAGGCCCGCATCGCCCAGAAGGTCGGCGAAGAGGGGGTGGAACTGGCATTGGCACGAATGAAGGATGAAAGCAAAGAAATGGCGAATGAGGCGGCTGATTTGCTGTTCCATATGATGGTGTTGCTAGAAGATGCCGGCCTATCATTAGCCGATGCGGTAACGGTTTTAGAAGCGCGCCACAAATAGGCAGCAAACACACCGAAACGCACCAAGACACACCGAGACATAAAAAAAAATCACTTGGGTGGCGCAATGCAACGCCCAGAATTAACTGTGGCAAGCTCACCCTCCACATCCGCTCCGAATACAGACCCAAGTGGAAGTGCAAACAAAAAGACTGGCGCCGCATCACCGGTAGCAGCGTTATTTTGCTGTTTCGTAAGAGCGTTCATCTGAGCTTGCTTTTGCGCCAACATTGTTCTGGTTTCCGCGCAAGACAACCCCTTTTAATTGGCAGAGGGGACTGCAGTGGGTGCAACCGTGCTAGCCCTCGAAGTTAACAGTTGTGATGTCCGCATTTATTTTTTTTAGGCAATGGCTAAAAAGCGTTTTTTTATCGCTTGCCCTTTTTTGATCGTCAAAGATCAATCGCTTGCCCTAGTTAGACAAACGTCAAACACCAGCAAACCAATGATCACGCCCTGTCACAGCGGTATCAAGCGATAACAGAGGGTTGTGCGAGGGCTAAGGTTATGGTTGACCCAAATCAAGCGATGGACTTCACGCATAATCGCGTGACGAAATCGGCCCAGAGGGGCAAGCGATTAGATAGCTTTCATCCAGTGACGAAAACGTAGTTAAAGCACTGATTTTACGGAAGAAAGAAATGGCTCCCCGGGACGGATTCGAACCGCCGGCCAAGCGATTAACAGTCGCTTGCTCTACCGCTGAGCTACCGGGGAATAGTGCCTTGCCAAGCGTTATACAGAACAAAAATTGATATGCAAGCCTGTTTTCGAGCAAAATTACCCAGAGCCGGTCAAAACCGAAATCTACCTGCTAAAAATGGCTTTTTGTCCGCGCTAGCGAGAGTCGAGTTCAGCGAGCTTGCCGGCAAGCCGGTGGATATCGTCATCATCAAGCGCGGTTGCTGTGAGCGCTAGAATATCAGTCAGCGGCCTCGATGCAGTTGAGCGCGCATAGGACGGGTCATAATGCGTTTCGAGCAAGCTGCGAACAAAGCGGCTCCAGTCACCGGTCTTAATCATGTCCTGCCATTCGGCAAGGGTTGCCGCGCTATAGCGATGGCGAAGCCCCATAAGCAGTTCCATCACGTTTTCATGCTGTTCAATAATGTGATGATAATCGCGCTGCAGAAAGGCGATACGCGCGTCAATGGGGGCAACAAGGCTGACACGGCTTGCTTGCCGCATAGACGCCCATAGGGCAGCTGGAACGTGTATCTGGCCAATCTTGTTGCTTTCAGCCTCGATAAAAACTGGCCGTGCCGGATCAAATTTCAACATGACCGACAGCAAATGTGATTCAAACAGCCGCTGGGCAGGCTGCGGCGACCCCGGTTCGCTGCCAAGTAACGAGCCGCGATGATTGGCAAGTGCCTCAAGATCCAAGACCTGCATACCCATAGTTGCAGCTGCCCGTAAAATATGGGTTTTGGCGGTACCGGTTGCGCCCGATAACACAATCAGCCGAAACCGCGCTGGCACGTCATCCAGCTGATCCAAAACGGTCTTGCGATAGGCTTTGTAGCCCCCCTCAATGACTGTGCTGTGCCAGCCAATATCGCTGAAGATGCGCGCCATCGCACCGCTTCGCTGACCACCCCGCCAGCAATAGATCAGCGGCCGCCAATCACGGTCTTTCGTGGCAAGCTGGCTTTGCAGATGTGCGGCAATGTTTTTCGCCACAAGTGCCGCCCCGGCGCGTTTGGCCTCAAACGGGTTTACTTGTTTGTAGAGGGTGCCAATTTGCGCGCGCTCATCATCATCAAGCACCGGCAGATTAATCGCGCCCGGCATATGATCATCAGCAAATTCAGCTGGTGAACGCACGTCAATAATGCTGTCAAAACTGGCTTTTTTGATCACATCCAGATCGGCCGAAATGCGATTAATGGGTGTCGACATTTATTCGGCCTCACAGCAAAAAGAGATTATCTGGGTATATCGCATCATTTTGGCAAAGCCTCTCAATGATCGCTCGTTTGGGGCAATTTACCGGTTAACATGATGCCATCATGGCTGCATTCAAGCCTGCCAATAACCGCAGCGGCAATACCATCACCCCGCAATTCATCAATCAGCCTTGTTGCGGCGTCTAACCGGAAAACACCAAGCAAGCCACCACTGGTTTGCGGATCAAACAGGGTTTCAATATGCGCAGCAAAATATCTGGCAGCCGCATGATCAATCTGACGGGAATTCAAAACCACCGCCGCGCGGTTTTGATCATGCAGGCTTGACCTAATGCCAGACGATATCAGCGTTAGCGCACCATCAAGTACGGGCAGGGCGGAAAGGTCAATCATGCACCCCCTAGCCCCCACGCGAAGGCTTAGGTTCTGGGCGTGACGCGCCAACCCGAAACCAGTGATATCGGTCGCGCCAATAGCCCCTTTTTCAGCGAATTTCTGCGCAGCAATCATGTTTGATTTCGCCATCTGGGCGATCGCGGCATCGACCCATTCAGCTTTGGCAACGAGCTGCATCTGCCCCGCCATAATCACTCCGTTACCAATCGGTTTTGTTAGCACCAGAACAAGATCATCCAGACTGTCATCGCCGTGAGCGGCTTGAGCGGCTTTCGTGGCTTGCGCCGCTATCTTGGCCTGACAATATCCGGTGACGGAAAACCCGACCGATAGCGCACCGCCTTCACTGGTATGACCGCCATTTAGCCGGACCCCATCTTCGCTTAGCGCGCATAACCCGCCAGCAAGAATTTGCGTCAATTGATTGGTCTGGATCGTCAAACTGGCTTCGGGAAGGTTAATAATTGCCAGCGCCGAGGTTGGCGTTGCCAATGCTGCATAAAGATCACTCAACGCATGAACAGCGGCGATCCGGCCAAGCAAAAACGGATCAGAGACAATTTCCGACAAGACATCAACCGATTGCACCAGCTTGCTGCCAGCCGGCGGCGCATCCATCATCGCAGCATCGCTCTCAATCCCCTGATCTGGCATCAATGCACGCTCGGCACCCTGTGATATCGCTAAATTTACAGCATCTTCCAGCGCGGTCGCCAAAACTGCGTGACTAGCCTTGGCTGCACAGCCAAGACACCGCATGGCCGCATAGGCTGGATCATTGGCACGCGAGCCCGATCCGGCATCATCCTTGGCGTCTTGCTGGATATTTTGACCGCCATCAAGTCCTGCAAATGGCGCCGGCGCAGGCAAGGCGGGCATTGATAGATTCTGATATTTCGCCATAAACCGCCGGTCGATCCAGTATTTCAAGGCCAAAAACCAGTCCGCCTTAACGCCGAATTGCCCCCAAGATGCAATTGCGCCGCCATCAGCACAGCCAATGATGGCAAGGTAGCGTTTTTGCGCAGCCCATTTTTTCAACCTGCTCCCGTGCAGATATTTGCGCAAATTCTTGGCCAGAACCGGCCCGGCCCGTACCGCAAAAACACCTGCCTTTGGCCGCGGATCAGCCTCAATCGTCGCAATGTCACCAGCTGCAAAAATATAGGGGTGGCTTGTTGATTGCAGCGTTTGCCGAACCGCAAGGAAGCCATTTTTATCACGCGTAAGACTGGTCGAACTCAACCAGCGCGGCGGGCGCACTGCCGATACCAGAAACCCGGCGTCAAATTCCTCAAACTTATCACCAAAGTGCAAACGTCCAGCCTCGACGGTATCTACCTCACATCCCAGCCGAAGCCGAATATCAGCTTTATGCAACGCCGCAAGCATAAGCTGGCCAGCACGAGGCGACATTTGTGATAGCAATTTAAGCGAGCGGCTATAAAGCGTCATTTGCGGCACAACCCCATGGCTTTGCCAGCGTTTCCTGAGCGCCAAGGCCAATTCGCACCCAGCCGCGCCGCCGCCAATTACCGCAATCCGTTTTGGCAAGCCATCAGCGCGCAAACCATCAAAAGCCTGCTGGAATTTGGCAATCGGTTTTACCGGTATCAGATGATCAACGGCTCCCTTAATTGCGTCTAAATCAGGCTGTCCACCAATATTAATTGATAACAAATCAAAATGCAGCGGTGGCCGATCGTCAAAGAACAGCGTGCGACCATCAGCATCAATGCCGCTGCAGGGCGCCACAATCAGCCTGGCCCCGGCAAACTGGGCCAGATGGGCTAGGTCAATGTGCAAATCATCATCGTCCCACACACCTTCAACATAGGCCGGAAGCATACCGGAATAGGGCGTGCGTGTCGTTGAAGTCACAATCGTTAGCCGCAAACCCGGAACCGGATTCATCGCAAAGCTTTTGATTGCGGCGATTTGTGCATGGCCGCCACCAAGAAAGACCAGATCGGCCAAAATGGGAGGTTCGCGTTCCATCTTTAACGTGCTTTGGGCTCAACCGGCCTTTTCTGTTGCGTCGGGTTAACCACCGTCATACTGGCCAAGCTTGCCCTTATAAAAGGCCGCTGGCTTGCCATCAGACCGTTTGATTGACATGACTTCACCCACAAAAATAGTGTGATCACCACCATCATACTCCGCCCAAGGCCGGCATTCCAGACTTGCCAGAGATTGCGCCAAAAGCGGTTGTCCATAGGGGCCAAAATCCCAATCACAATTGGCAAATCGGTTGTTTTCAGCACCTGAAAAAACCTTGCATAGATCCAACTGATCTGCCGACAGGATATTTACCGCAAAACCGCCAGCGCGCTTGAACAACGCCAATCTCTCATTCCGGTTATCAAGTGACCACAGGATCAGCGGCGGCGTCAATGAAACCGAATTGAACGAATTTACCGTCAGACCATATGGAACATTGTCAGGCCCGGTCACGGTGACAATTGTAACCCCGGTTAAATATTGACCCATTGCCCCCCGCAATGCCGCGCTTGCCACAGATTGATCGCTGGAAATAGCAGGTTTTGTCATTAAGGCCTCACCATCGGAAAAAATAAACGGCAGTATCGCAACCCTTGGATTACCGAAAATCCGATCAAAACCGCAGAGTTTACCAAATACCGCTGATAGCTTCTAGCACGCCGAACCCAAGGTCGTCATCTAGGCTTGCGAAAGTTTCTGAAAATCGTCTTGATCTGGCGTTCCGATACCACTTCTGCAAGGACAACAGCCAGAAAAATCAGGATACAACCAAAAACCGCCAGCAGAACAAGCGTCTCGCCAAGTAACCACCAGCCAAAAAAAGCAGCAAATACAGACTCAAGTGACAGTATAAGGGCTGCCGCGGGGGCGGTGGTGTGACGCTGCGCCACAAGTTGGATGGTAAAGCCAAGCCCCACCGCGACAATGCCAGCAAAGGCGAGCTGGGGTAGCATCGGCAAAAAATCACCCGGTGCTGGCGCCTCAAGCGGCAACATCACCAATCCGGCGATGAGCGCAGTCACAATCGATTGCATTACTGACAGCTGAAACGGGGCATTTATTTTTGTCATTACTGACTGGATCAACAAGATATGTCCGGCCCAAAAGAACGCACCACCGACGATCAGCAAATCACCAAATTGCGCTGATAGACTAGACGTGCCAGATAGAAGGAAACTACCAACCAACGAGATAACGACAGCAGGCCAGATATTCATCGCCACATAACGGCGCAAAAAAACTGCTGCAATCAATGGCACTAGCGGCACATAAAGCGCTGTTAGAAACGCCGCATTGGCAACATTCGTGTAAATAAGTGCGGTTTGCTGAAGCCCGATTCCGCCAAACATAAAAAGACCCAGCCCAAAGGCGCCCCAACACAGCCTGCGATCCTTAACCATAGCCGACATGAGGCTGACCTTGCGCGCCTCCCAAATAGCCAACGGCACTAGCACCAGCGTGCCAATGACATAGCGGCCAAAGGTAAAGCCCATCGGCCCGATGGTTTCCATTCCAGTCTTTTGCGCAATAAACGTCGCGCCCCAAAACAGGGCCGCGCAGCACATAAGGACATTTGCCATCGTGCGCGACATTCCATCTCCAATCCAATTTCATTCAGCAAATAGGCCAAGACGCCGCGATCATATCATCACGCAATGGTGCCTGCACCAATGCGCCTGCACCCATGCGCCTGCAAAAGCACCCTTGCGTCTGCTGGGCAATCGCCCCGAACGGCAACTGCAATCCTAAACATAACAGAAAAAATGGAGGCCCGGACCGGAATTGAACCGATGTACACGGTTTTGCAAACCGCTGCATAACCACTCTGCCACCGGGCCGCAAGAAGGCTATGCGCCGGTGATATACGATGATTTTGATCAGGTCAACGATCTAAACTATCTGCATAGTCGAATCCGGTCGCAAAATTAGAAAGTTCTGATTCAAAAGTTAATGCTGATAATTTTACTGTGCTTTGAAAAACACAATCGACGCGAGATGCAGCCCCGTGACAAGACACCGACGCAACCAGTTTGATCGCCCTGTAGCAGCAGGATTTTCCCTTGTCGAATTGATGATCGCCATGACATTACTGGCATTGGTAAGCGTTGTTGGCCTTCAGATCATGCAGCTAAGTGAGACCAGCTTTACGCAAGGCAGAACCCAACTCAACATTCAGCAAAAAAATCAGGCGATCAGCGCCTTTATCAAAGATGACTTCAAAAATGAAACGCTTGGCGATCTGGCCTTTGACACAGGCACCGGCTTTCATTTTTATGATTTTTACAAAGCCACAAAATCTCCCTATGGGTACAGCGATGCGTTTACCGAAACAGCAAAGCTGCCAGACAGCAAATGCGGCCTCAAACCATATGTTGCAACGATCACGTCAGCCGAGGAACAAGATTTCATTCAGCAGAAAATGCATTACAGCAGCGTTCATAAGGGCTGGGAAAGTGGGTGGATTGGCGGCTCTGCCTCGCCGACAAATGGATGGGCATGGGATAGCGGGCCAGAGGCCGGGCAAAAGTTCTGGCAGGGCGGCCCGTTTGATTACGGAATACGAAAATCTGATGATGCCGAATTGCGCGTCACAAGTGTGGCACCTGAACAGGTTGATCCGCTTTATTCGACAGTGCCTGACCGCGTTGCGTTTCGCCGTAAAAAAAACGTCTGGTCAAATCCGCTCGATGAATTTCACTATAATAATTTTTCTTACGGGCTGTTGGGCAGTGACACTTGTAACGATCCAAAAAACCTCGGCTATTGCCAGCCACTGCAATCCAGATTTCAAACGCGCCTTGGGACGGTGGGCGGACCCGGGCAGGGGCTGTGGTTTGCGATGAGTGACAATCTCTATCCATGCCGCGGCAAATGGCTTTTCAGCATTTGCGGCCATTACTTCGAGTGGGGCGGGATGAGCAATGATCCCGACATTACAATCGCCAATCGCGTCGCAGTTGATGTTGCAACACACCGCGAATATTGTCAGCTTGAATAGCTATCATTCTAGCCGTATAACGGGGAGAGGACCTGCACGGCATTTCGGCAAATGCAGGAAAAAAAGATGACCCACCACAAAATCAACAATGAGTGACCACAAGATGAACCAGACCGCGTTTGAAACCGCCCGCAAAATGATGGTCGATTGTCAGATCCGCCCGTCAAAAGTTACCGACCAAAAGGTACTAGATGCGTTTTTGACAGTCCCCCGCGAGGCGTTTGTCGGCAAACATCAAAGAGCCGTTGCCTACATCGACGAAGACTTACCGCTACCGGGCGGGCGTATTTTGATGGAACCAATGGTTTTGGCCAGATTGATACAGGCGCTTGAGATCAGAGCTGGCGACAGTGTTCTGGTGGTTGGCGCCGGCAGTGGCTACGGCAGCGCCATCATCGCGCATCTTGCCGGATCGGTCATAGCCGTTGAGACCCGCGCACAGCTTGTTGAAAAGGCGCAAGAAATCCTTGTAAGCCACGGCGTTGACAATGCGGCTGTAATTAAGTCACGGCTTGTTGATGGCTATGCAGAAGAGGGGCCTTATGATCAAATTCTGGTTGAAGGCAGCGTTGAAATGATGCCCGAATCCCTGCTTCAACAGCTTGGCCCAAAAGGCAAGCTGGCGGCGGTATACCGTCCAGCCGACGCCCCAATTGGTGTGGCTAGTCTGTGGATGCGATCAGGCGGTAACTTTGTTCGCAAGCCACTTTTTGATGCTTGTGTGCCGAACCTCGATGAATTTAACAAAAAACCCGAATTTACCTTTTAAAAAAGATTGGTAAAACAAATCATGTCTATGCTGAAAATTCGCCAAAACATTACCGCCGCGCTTTTGTTTGGATGCATGGGAATGTCTGCATCGCCAGCAATCGCGATATCGCTTGAAGATACGCTTCGTGCCGGTTTGGAAAACTCAACCGCACTGGCAGCGGCGCGCCAAAGCTGGGTGGCCATGCGAGAAGCCATCGGGACCAACACAGCGACCAGTGATCTTACGGCCAGATTGACCGGCACCGGTACGGCTGGCGCAACCGATAGCAATGATGGTGCGGGGTATAAACAATCAAACTCGATAACAACTGGCGTTACCCTGTCTAAAAACCTCTATGATGGCGGCCAAACCAAAGAAAAAACGCTGCTTGCCCAGATTAATCTTGAGATGGCAACAGCAAATTATGCCAAAACCGAACAGGCTGTTATTCTTGGCACAATCGAGACTTATCTGAATGTCGTAAAAGCCCGCCGCGAGGTTGCGCTTCACGCGCAAAACCTAACCCGGTTAAAGGCGCATGTTGACGCATCGCGCATTCGCGTTGAAGCCGGCGCCGCAACACCAACGCGTCTGGCCGAGGCGCGGGCGCGGTATGCGCGGGCGCAATCTGATGAAATACTGGCGAAAACGCGATTGACCAATGCCGAAGATAGCTATCGCTCGTTAACTGGCAGAAACGCCGGTGACCTTGGCAAACCATCCATCAGCGGTGACCTGCCGACTGACCTGCTGGACGCTGAAACAAGGGCGCAGGCTGACCATCCGGACATTTTGTCAGCACGTGCTGCCGAGCGTGCCGCCAATCAGGCGTTTAACACGTTGCAGGCAGGGGTTCGGCCAACATTGGCCTTGAGCCTGTCCGCCAACACCAAAGCCGCAACAGGCACTTCGCAAGACAAGGACGAACTCGCGGCTCAGCTGGTGTTTTCATCACCATTATTGTCGACTAATGCAACACGTTCAACAGCCCGCAAAGTCGCTGCCAGCTACAGGCAGGCAAAGCTAGACCGAGCCGAGGCGACGCGAAAGGTCGGAGTTGGCGCGCGTGAAGCGTTTCGGAACTGGGAGGCAACTGCAATCCGGCTTGCGGCGGTTTCAACCGAGATTGAGGCCTTCCGCTTGGTCGCCAAAGGAATTGCCAGCGAGGCGCAGTTTGGACAAAAGACCACGCTTGATCTGCTTGATGCGGAAAAGGATGTGAATGACGCTGAATTGAGCCTTGTGACGGCCGAGCATAATCAATTGCTGGCTGCATTCCGTTTAAAGGCTGCGATCGGCGGCCTTACAGCTGAAAAGCTGGGCCTTGGCGACGTTCTTGGGGCATTATCCGATATGCCTGCGCCGCAAAACCCGTTTTACACGACATTCCCTTTCCAGCGCCGAACCACCACCGACTAGATGGCGGTTTTTAAGGGGTTATCCGGTATTTTTGCGACTGGGCCGACCTCTTGGGTGCTGCACCGCCGTGAACCGCGAGGGGTTGGTGTTTTACAGCTAGGTGATGTTGTTTGGCGCGCCCCTGACACTAGCGAGGGAAATAGGACTGCCAGTAAGACTGCCAGTAAAAACACGAGTGAAACCATAAGTAAAATTGGGGCTAATGGTTGTTTGCCGGACATTATCATCCTCGAGGATGTCGTGCTTAACCCCCGCGAAACGCATGAACCGGTTGAATGGCAAACCCTAAATGACCAAGAAAACCGTCTGGGAACCGGCAGCAAACAGCCAGCCACATCGCAAGATTATTCCAGCCCAGTGCGGCATGACGCGCTGAAATCACGCCTTCGCCGTAAGCTTCATGCACAAATTGACCGTTGGCTTGACGAGAATATAGCTAATTTGGTTGATGATGCGTTGCAAGCCACCTCACAAAGTCGTACAAAACCTGTCGATAAATCAAAATAAACTCTTCATTTAGGGGTGATCACTTTAGATGATTAAATAGGCGTTTTAACATGACGACTGACAGGCACTCCGCATTTTTGTCGTCCAACCAATGATAATGACCCATCTGGAACCATGACCGAGCCAACCTTAGCAAAGACCTATGACCCGAAATCCATCGAAGCGAACTGGTATGAAACATGGCTAGATAGCGGTCACTTTGCCTGCGCGCCTGACTCAAAGGCAACGCCCTACACGATTATGATGCCGCCGCCAAACGTGACTGGCAGCCTGCATATGGGGCATGCGCTGACCTTTACTTTGCAGGATTTGCTGATCCGGTATCATCGGATGGCTGGACGTGACACGTTATGGCAACCTGGCACCGACCATGCAGGCATTGCCACGCAGATGGTGGTCGAACGCCAGCTGGCTGCCCAAAACATTGCGCGCCGAGATCTTGGCCGTGACGCATTTATTGAAAAAATTTGGGAATGGAAGGCCGAGTCTGGCGGCATGATCCATAAACAGCTGCGCCGCCTTGGTGCGTCTGCCGATTGGCAGCGCGAACGTTTTACCATGGATGATGGCCTGTCGGCGGCTGTGATTAAAACATTTGTGCAAATGCATCGTGAAGGATTGATTTACCGCGACAAGCGTCTGGTCAATTGGGACCCGAAACTAATGACCGCGATTTCCGATCTCGAGGTCGAGCAGAATGAACAAAAAAGTTCAATGTGGCATCTTAAATACAAGATTGAAGGCACTGAAAACGAATATATTTCTATTGCTACAACGCGGCCTGAAACAATGCTTGGTGATGGCGCGGTCGCGGTTAATCCTGACGATGAGCGTTACCAGCATTTGATTGGCAAGATGGCAATTTTGCCATTGTCAAACCGGCCAATTCCGATTGTTGCTGATGAATATGCCAAAATGGACAAGGGCTCAGGCGCGGTGAAAATCACGCCGGCACATGATTTCAACGATTTTGAAGTTGGCCGCCGGCATGGCCTGCCGCTGATCAATTTGATGACGGCAACAGCATCAATGGAATCGATTCCCGAAATCCCGGAAAAATATCAGGGGCTTGATCGTTATGACGCCCGCCGCCAGATTTTGGCTGATCTAGACGCCCAAGGGCTTGTTGAACGCGAAGAGATCGTTGAAAACGTTGTTCCGCACGGCGATCGGTCCGGCGTTGTTATCGAGCCTTGGTTGATGGATCAATGGTATGTGAACGCTAAAGAACTCGCCAAACCGGCTATTAAAGCGGTTGAAGAGGGTCGCACCAAATTTGTTCCTGAACGCTGGAACAAGACCTATTTCGAATGGATGCGGAATATCCAGCCTTGGTGTATTTCGCGCCAGCTCTGGTGGGGGCACCGGATACCAGCATGGTATGGCCCTGACGGACAGGTGTTTGTCGAGGCGAATGAGGCCGATGCCATTGACGCCGCCGCCAAGCATTATGGCAAGACAGTCCCGTTAACCCGCGATGAAGATGTCTTGGATACATGGTTCTCAAGCGGGCTATGGCCGTTTTCAACCCTTGGCTGGCCAGATCAGACGGCAGAATTAAAGCGTTATTATCCGGGTGATGTTCTGGTCACCGGCTTTGATATCATCTTTTTCTGGGTTGCCCGCATGATGATGATGGGCATGCATTTCATGGATGGTGAAGTGCCGTTCCGCGAGGTTTATATCCACGCGCTGGTCCGCGATGAAAAGGGTCAGAAAATGTCCAAATCCAAGGGCAATGTTCTCGATCCGCTTGAGCTTATCGACCAATATGGTGCCGATTCCTTGCGCTTTACCTTGGCAGCAATGGCAGCGCAGGGACGTGACATCAAAATGTCGACAACGCGTCTGGAAGGCTATCGGAATTTTACCACGAAAATCTGGAATGCCTGCCGGTTTCTGCAAATGAACGGTTGCACCCGATCAGCCTCGATTGACCTTCGGACTGTAAACGAACCGATCAACAAATGGATTGTCTCCGAATATAGCGATGCCATTGAAAAGACCACCAAGGCCATCGAGCTGTACCGTTTTAATGAAGCGGCGGACGCGCTGTATCATTTTATCTGGAATTCCTATTGCAACTGGTACGTCGAGCTGATCAAGCCTAGTCTGAATGATGACAACGCCAGCGCTGCCGCCGAAACAAGGGCCACAGCCAGCACGATTTTGGCTGGAACCTTGCGTTTGCTGCATCCGTTTATGCCGTTCCTGACCGAAGAATTGAACCGTGAAATCTTTGCCAGTGACGATTTACTGATCGGTGCAAGCTGGCCCGCACCGCTTGGCGCAGATGAGGGCGATGCGGTCAGTGAATTGCGGTTTGTGATCCAACTCATTACCGAAATTCGTTATATCCGCGCTGAAATGAACGTTCCATTATCGGCCAAGCCGGTGCTAAATATCCGCGGTTGCACTGAACTTCAGCAGCGCGCAATTGACAACCAGCAGGCCGCCTTGCTGCGGCTTGCGCGCCTCGATGGCATCACAATCGTCGACAGCTTTGTCAACGGCAGCGCGCGCGGCAGTGTCGATGGAATGGAAATCGGTCTTCCGTTAGCCGATATTCTGGATTTGACTGCCGAAGCGGCACGCCTCAACAAAGAAATTGCCAGCGTTACTGGCGAAATTGAGAAAATAGCGAAAAAGCTCGACAATCCGGGCTTTATTGCGAAGGCTCCCGAAGATGTTGTGGCGGAAAACCGCCGGCGTCTTGACGAGGAAAATACACGCCTTAATGGCCTAACAGCTGCCTTGAAACGGCTTGGATAAGCCCAATACAGCGATCTGATAAGGCCGCGGATGCGGCCGGTGACTTTAAAGGAGAGTTTAAAAATGCCTGACAGCATCAAGCCTATCGACAAAAGCAATCTGCCAAGCCGCCATGTTTCGGTTGGCCCTGAAAAGGCGCCACACCGTTCATATTACTATGCAATGGGCATGACCGAAGAAGAGATCAACCAGCCGCTAGTTGGTGTTGTATCAACATGGAACGAGGCCGCACCTTGTAATATCGCATTGGCCCGACAGGCGCAGGCAGCGAAACGCGGTGTTCGTGAACATGCTGGCACGCCGCGCGAATTCACCACGATTACCGTTACCGACGGTATTGCGATGGGGCATGCGGGCATGAAGTCTTCGCTGGTCAGCCGTGAAGTTATCGCCGACTCGATTGAACTGACCGTGCGGGGACATTGTTATGATGCGATTGTAGGGCTGGCTGGCTGTGATAAATCATTGCCGGGTGTGATGATGGCAATGGCGCGGTTAAATGTGCCATCAGTTTTCATGTATGGCGGCTCGATCCTGCCGGGACGGTTCAAGGATAAAGACGTAACCGTTCAGGATGTGTTTGAAGCGGTTGGCGCGCACGCAGCCGGCAATATGTCTGACGAAGATTTGCATGAGCTGGAATGCGTTGCCTGTCCAAGCGCAGGGTCATGTGGCGGCCAGTTTACCGCGAACACAATGGCGTGTGTTTCTGAGGCGATTGGTCTTGCGATCCCCGGTTCAGCCGGTGCCCCAGCACCTTATGAGTCGCGTGATGAGTATGCCTATCATTCAGGCCGGATCGTCATGGATTTGGTGCGGGCGAATTTGCGGCCGCGTGACATCCTGACCCGCAAAGCCTTTGAAAATGCCGCCACCGTTGTGGCAGCATCGGGCGGATCAACCAATGCTGGCCTGCATTTGCCAGCGCTTGCCTCAGAATGTGGCATTGATTTTGACCTGCATGACGTTGCCGAGATTTTCAAGAAAACACCGTATATCGCTGATTTAAAACCCGGCGGGCGTTATGTTGCGCGCGATATGTACGAAATTGGCGGCGTACCGATTTTGATGAAAACCCTGCTTGATGGCGGTTTTCTGCATGGCGACTGCATCACCGTGACTGGTAAGACCATTGCCGAAAACCTAGCTGATGTGAAGTTCCCGACAAATCAGGATGTTGTCCGCACAACTGCAGATCCACTGTCGCCAACTGGCGGCGTTATTGGGCTTCGCGGCAATCTGGCTCCAGAAGGCGCAATTGTAAAAGTCGCCGGTATGAAAACCCTCAAATTCACCGGCAAGGCGCGATGCTTTGATTGTGAAGAAGATGCGTTTTCCGCGGTTGAACGCCGTGACTACCAAGAAGGCGACGTTCTGGTAATCCGCTATGAGGGCCCAAAAGGTGGCCCGGGAATGCGCGAAATGCTGGCAACGACCGCCGCACTTTATGGGCAGGGCGCTGGTGACACGGTCGCCCTGATCACAGATGGGCGTTTTTCGGGCGCAACACGCGGTTTTTGTGTCGGTCATGTCGGCCCAGAAGCAGCTGTTGGGGGGCCGATAGGCCTATTGCAGGATGGTGACACCATCACCATTGACGCCGAAACTGGTACGATCGAGGTCGATCTTGACGAGGCCGAACTTGCCAAGCGCCGCGCCGCATGGCAGCCGCGCGGAACCGACTATAATTCGGGGGCAATCTGGAAATATGCACAGACTGTAGGTTCTGCCGAAAAAGGCGCGTTGACGCATCCGGGCGGCAAAGCTGAAACCCATATGTATGCCGACATCTAAATCGTCGGGTGCATTTGAAAAAAAGCCGGGTCAGATTGATCCGGCTTTTTTATTTCAGGCGCAATTGATATGAGATACGAGGCATTAGGCGCGAAGCTGGCACCAGATAGGCGTATGGTCAGACGGTTTTTCCAACCCGCGCGGGGCACGATCAATGCCAACATCCTCAAGGCGATCAAGCGCCTCTGGCGAAAGCAGCAAATGATCAATCCTTACGCCGTGATCGCGCTGCCATGCGCCCGCCTGATAATCCCAGTAACTATAGAAAACCCCGCTGGGATTAAGGCTGCGCAGGGCGTCGGCATAGCCTTTGTGCAAGAGCTGGCGAAACGCCCCGCGGCTTTCCGGCAGGGTTAAGGCATCACCGGCCCATCCAGCCGGATCATAGCAGTCAATATCATCGGGAATAATGTTGAAATCGCCGCCAAGCACAACTGGCCTCTCATCGCCAAGCAATGTCATGGCACGCGCCTCAAGGCGCGCCATCCAGCCAAGCTTATAGTCAAATTTAGGGCCGGGGGCAGGGTTACCATTCGGCAGATAAATCGTTGCCACCCTCACGCCATTGATGGTTGCCTCCATATAGCGTGCCTGTTCATCCGCATTGTCGCCATCCAGCCCAATGACGACATCCTCAATGGGGAACCGGCTCGCAATTGCGACACCGTTATAGCTTTTCTGGCCATGAAAAGCGACGTGCCAGCCAAGGTCGGCAAAGGCTGAAACCGGAAAATTCACATCCTGCGATTTTGTTTCCTGAATTAACAAAACATCAGTGGTATCACCGGCCAACCAGCCAGTGACAATATCCAGCCGCGCCTTAATCGAATTCACATTCCAGCTAGCGATCCGCATTGCCGTTAAACAGAAAATGACGTGCCGCAACCGCATGATGCAGTTGCATTAGGATTGGTCACGGCAAAATATGACCCCATCAAATCCTGCACATAATCCAGTTCGGCATGGTCGATCAGTTCCAGCGACATATCGTCGACAACGACTTCTACCCCATATGCGTGAAAAACAATGTCATCATCGCTGCGGCTTTGATCAATGCTGAAATCATATTGAAAGCCCGAGCACCCACCGCCTAGCACGGCCACGCGGAAAAAGCTGCCGGCAGGCTCGCCCTCTAGCAATTGCGTAATCCGCCCTGCGGCAGCCTCACTAAGGCCAAACACACCCTGGTTTTGCGGTGCGGGTACGGCAGTATCAGTCGAAAAGTTATTTTGCTCGCTCATTGCTTTGCCTGCCTTTGACGGTCATTGGCTTGGACGGCAACCCTAGGGGGCTTGCGCGCTTTTACGCCACTATCCGAATATGGCCCCAGATCGCGCACAAATCAAGATCACATGCAGATCAGGATTACCCGATTAGCATCCGATGACGGGGTGGGCTGACCTGCGGAGTGATTGCGGTTTTTCTCGGCAACGCCTACAGTAAGCGCAGCGGATACAATAAACGCAGCGGATAGACGCGATGGTCGGAACTGGCATTAACGATCTTGGATTTGTTCGTGTCATCGTCTGGAAGAGTGAGCCAATCAAATGAACCAAATAGATGGGACAGGTGCCAATTGACCGAAATTGTTGAACATCGCGCCCTCCAGCCTTATGCCTGCCACGGCCCGGCAAGTCGCGGCCGCATGCTTGATGAGCAGGAACATAATTCCCCGACTAGCCGCACCCCATTTCAGCGTGACCGTGACCGCATTATCCATTCCGGTGCGTTTCGCCGCCTCAAGCACAAGACCCAAGTCTTTGTTTACCATGAAGGTGATTATTTTCGCACCCGTTTGACCCATTCGCTGGAGGTTGCGCAGATTGCACGATCAATGGCACGCGCGCTTGGCTTGAACGACGATCTAGCCGAGGCTGTCGCGCTTGCACATGATCTCGGCCATACGCCGTTTGGTCATGCGGGCGAAGATGCTCTTGACCGGTTAATGGCCGATCATGGTGGATTTGATCACAACGAACAGACTGTGCGCGTTCTCACCCAGCTGGAACAGCGTTATGCCGGTTTCAATGGCCTCAACCTGTCATGGGAAACTCTTGAGGGTGTCGTAAAGCATCACGGGGCTATCAAGGATCGCAGCAGCCTTCGGCCAGCGATTATCGCGGTGGATAAGGCGATGGATTTACAGCTGGAGGCTCACTCATCGGCCGAAGCGCAACTTGCTAATCTGGCTGATGACATTGCCTATCTATCGCATGATTTTGACGATGCGCTGCGTGCCGAGCTGTTTCATATTGATGATATCCGGTCTTTACCACAGGTCGGAAAGGCCCTTGCAGATATCGAATCCCGTCATGGCAAGCTAGAACTCGGCCGCGTAACGCACGAGCTGGTGCGCCGGCTTATATCGGTGTTTGTTGAGGATATGCTTGCTGTTTCCACCATTAACCTTGCCGCATTAAACGCCAAGACGGTGGATGATATTCGCGGTCACACCAAGCCGGTGATCGGCTTTTCCCCTGAAATGGCGGCAGACCTTGAGGGCTTACGAGCCTTCTTATTTAAAAATATGTGGCGGCATTACAAGGTGAACCGGATGACCAGTAAAGCAAAACGGGTGGTGACAGATCTGTTTGATTTGTTTATGTCCGAACCGAACACATTACCGAGTGATTGGCAGTTTTATGAAAATCAGCCTTTGAGTGACATGACAAGGACAGATCGGGCTCGTATTATCGCGGACTATATCGCCTCGATGACCGACCGATATGCCATTGTCGAGCATGAACGCCTGTTCGACCTCGGCCCCATTTTGCGATAATTCCCGCTTGCGGATAGAGAAAAGACCTGAATTGATGAATATTTTTTCCTGCTTTGAAGCCGAGTTTCAAACGATTATCAGCAATCTCGTCGCCACCAAACAAGTGGTGGCTGGTCTTGATACCAGCAGGGTTGTTTTTGAATTGCCGCGTGATGAAAGTCACGGCGATATCGCCACCAATGCCGCCATGGTTCTGGCAAAACAGGCAGGAAAATCACCGCGTGACCTCGCCAGCTTATTCGCTAGCGAGTTGGAAAAAATTGACGGGGTAATTGCGGTCGAAATCGCTGGGCCAGGCTTTTTGAACTTACGCATTGAAACACGTCTATGGACCCGCGAGATCGCCGATATTCTGGCAGCTGACCTGCACTACGGAAAAAGCGAAATCGGGGCTGGAAAGCCGGTCAATATTGAATTTGTCTCGGCCAACCCGACTGGCCCCTTACACGCCGCCCACGCCCGCGGTGCGGTGATTGGCGACGCCCTAGCAGGATTGATGGAATTTTGTGGCTGGAACGTCACACGCGAATATTACATCAATGATGCTGGCGGTCAGGTCGATGTGCTCGCACGCTCAACTTATCTGCGCTATTGCGAGGCGCTTGGCCACGATATTGGCGAAATTCCTGCCGGTCTTTACCCGGGGTTATATTTGCGCGAGGTTGGCGAGGCGCTTGCGGCACGTGATGGTGATTTGTATCTCGACAAAGCCGAGGATGAATGGATTGCAACGCTACGCAGCTTTGCCATCGACGCCATCATGACCGGGATCAAAACCGATCTGTTAGCGCTTGGCATTAAAATGGATCAATTCTCGTCTGAGCGCGCCTTGGTCAGCTCGGGTGCGGTACAACGCGCGATTGATAAGCTGCAGCAGGATGGCCATCTCTATCAGGGCGTTTTACAGCCGCCAAAAGGAAAAGAGCCTGAAGATTGGGAACCGCGCGAACAATTACTGTTTAAAGCCAGCGCCTTTGGTGATGACACCGACCGGCCGTTGCAAAAATCGGATGGCACGTGGACATATTTTGCTGCCGATGTGGCCTATCATCTCGACAAGCTGGATCGCACAAAAGGCCCGTTGATCAATATTTTTGGCGCTGATCACGGCGGCTATGTCAAACGCATGACCGCAGCCGTTGCCGCATTGTCCGGCCAGCAAGATATGCTCGATATCAAATTATGCCAGCTAGTCAATCTGCTTGATAATGGGCAACCGGTCAAAATGTCGAAACGTGCTGGCACCTTTGTCACGGTTGAAGATGTGATCGCGGCCGTTGGCGCCGATGTCATCCGGTTTATTATGCTGACCCGTCGCAATGACCAGACATTGGATTTTGATTTTGCAAAAGTTACCGAACAATCACGCGACAACCCGGTTTTCTATGTTCAATATGCACATGCTCGGGCTTGCTCGGTCATTCGCCAGTTCGAAAAAGACCAAGTCATTCCAGCAAGCGCAAATCTTGATCTGATTAGTGATCCGGCTGAATTGGCTGTTGTTAAAATGCTTGTTGGCTGGCCGAAACTAGTCGAATCTGCCGCAATGGCGCATGAGCCGCATCGTATTGCCTTCTACCTTGTTGATCTTGCTAGCCGGTTTCACTCATTGTGGAACGCCGGACGAGAGAACCCATCATTGCGCTTTATCTTGGATGATGATACGCCAACAACTGCAGCGCGCATGCATCTTGTTCAGGCAACAAGTTTCGTTATTCGGACAGGTTTAAATGTGCTATCCATTAAAGCCTTAGAGGAAATGTAGAGCGCGCGATGAGCGATCAAGATCAACAGGTGAGTGGCGTCAATTGGGGATGGTTCGCCGTTCTTGCCAGCATTGTCGTCGTTGTTGGCATGACCACCTATTTCATGCTGCCCGGTCTTATCTCAAAAACAGCGAGTGATGTAACCATTGTTAAGGCTGTTGATGGGCCGATCAAGGTCAAACCAGCCGAGCCGGGCGGCGAAAAAATTGATCATCAAGATTTGCTAGTTGTCGATATTCTAAAGGGCGGTAACAAATCAGACGCCCAAGTTGAGTCACTGCGCCCCGCCGCACCAAGCCCCGAGCCACCACCGGTCATTGAGACCAATCCAAATACCGAAATGCCCGCTGCGTCAGCAACGGCCGAGCCTAATCTGGCCATGCGCGCCGATCCGGCAACGCCTGTCACGCCGCAGCCGGATACAGAGCCAAAAAAATCATTGCCGAAGACCAAGCCGGTCAAGGCCGATACACCGAAAAAGCCAAATAGCGATGACCCGGCGCAAATAGCGGCAAAGCCAGAGCCAGCCGCAAAATCTGAGGCTAAGGCAACCAATCAGTCAAAGGCAGAAAAAGCCGCCATATCGAAAATCAAAAAACGCGTGATCGTCATTGAGGGCGAAACGCCGCTTTACATGATCCAGCTGGCCGCGTTTCGGAGTGCCGCTAAAGCCGATGAAATGGCAAAAATCCTGTCGGCTAAACACAAATCTCGACTGAGTGATGTCGAGCTTGAGACCATGCAGGTTGACACAGGCAGCAATGGTGTTTTTTACAGAATCGTAAGCGTGCCTTTGCCGCGCGCCGATGCGGATAAGATATGCGGCGTTTTGCGCCGGTCAGGCCAAGACTGTTTTCTGCGGAAATTCACCCAACCAAATCCCTGATTTACATAATAAAGATTGATCAATCTACGAACCAATTGTGAACTGGCATCATTACACTGATTATGACCGATTTCGAAGACAGCTTCAGCGACGATAAGGCACCGCAAGACCCGGCACAGCAATTGGCGTTATTCGTCAATCTTGACGGATTTGAAGGGCCGATTGATCTGTTGCTCACTCTGGCCCGCGACCAAAAGGTTGATCTCACCAAAATTGCCATTCTGCCATTGGCGGAACAATATCTGGCCTTTGTGAATGACGCGCGCGAACTCGATCTGGAAATTGCCGCTGATTATCTTGTCATGGCGGCATGGCTTGCTTATTTGAAATCTCGGCTGTTATTGCCTGACCCAGAGCCCGAGCAGGCTGAAGAAATGGTCGATATGGCAGACGCGCTGCGCTATCAGCTATTACGGCTTGAGGCAATGCAGCAAGCCGCCAAACGTATCTCCTCGCTTCCACGCCTTGGCCAGCAACGCTTTGCCCGCGGTGCCCCCGAACAGTTTGCAAGCACCAGCGAGGCCATTTGGACCGCAACATTGTATGATTTGCTGTCATGTTACGGCGATATCCGGTCGGCGGAAGATACCGAGACCTTGACCATCGCTGCGACGCGGCTATTTTCGGTCGAGGAGGCGGCTAAACGCCTGCGTAACCTGATCGGCAGCAGCCCAGACTGGACAGTTTTACAGCATTTTTTACCAGCCGGCCTGCAATCACCGATGGATTTACGCTCGGCAACAGCGTCTCATTTTGTCGCATCACTGGAATTGGCCCGCGAAGGCGTGCTAAGACTTCGGCAAGACACTCACTTTGCGCCGCTTTATATGAAAGTTAGAGACTAGAATGACCGTGCTGTCACCGCTACAAGATTGCGCCGCCACAATCGAGGCCCTGATCTTTGCTTCTGATCGGCCAGTCCGCGAGCGCGAACTCATCGTCCATTTACCAGAAAATATCGAGATCGCTAACGTTATCGCACTGGTTTCGGCACGTTATGACAGCACAAGCGGCATCGAGCTGTGCAAAGTCGGCGATGGCTGGGCATTTCGCACCAAAGCCGAAATTGCCGAACGGTTGAGCCAGCATAAACAAATCGAGCGCCCTTTATCGCGCGCCGCACTAGAAGTGCTGGCGATCATTGCCTACCACCAGCCGATTACCCGCGCTGAAATTGAAGAGATTCGCGGGATAAGCCTGTCAAAAGGCACGATGGATATCTTGCTTGAACTTGGCTGGATTAAACCACGCGGACGCCGCCGCACGCCGGGTCGCCCGTTGACTTGGGGAACCAGCCCAGCGTTTCTGGATCATTTTGGTCTTGGCGATATCACTGATTTACCGGGCATGGATGATTTAAAAGCCGCAGGCCTGCTTCGTAAGGGCCAGATCCTTGGCGCCTTAATGGATCACGCGCCGCAAACCGCAGAAAGTGACCATGACGAACATGATGATGAACTGGACGGCGAGCTGGACGGCGATTTCCTCGAAGATGGCTTGCTAGAGGCCGGATATGATGGAGAGCAGAATGCTTGAATTCGATCACATCCGTCACGCCTATAATGGCAGCTTGTCAGTGCGTGACGTCAGCTTTCATGTCGAGCCGGGCGAGGTGGTCTCGTTGCTTGGCCCGTCTGGTTGCGGTAAAACCACGCTATTACGTCTCGCAGCAGGGCTTGAGCAGCCGCAACATGGCAGTATCCGCCTGCATAACAACGTCATTTCCTCAGCTGATTTTGTGCAGCCACCCGAACAGCGTGGTATCGGCTATATGTTTCAAGATTATGCGCTGTTTCCGCATTTGACAGTTATCCAGAATGTTGTCTTCGGATTGACGGAAAAGGGCAGCGCGGCGACAAGGCGCGGCCTTGAAGTCCTGGGTGAGGTCGGTATCGACGGGCTTAGTGATATGTACCCGCATGAATTATCGGGCGGCCAGCAACAACGTGTTGCATTGGCACGCGCGTTAGCACCAAATCCTGCTGTCATTCTGCTGGATGAGCCTTATGCCGGCCTTGACAGCCGTCTCCGCGAGCGTATTCGTGACCAGATGCTACATGTCTTGAAAGCCTCAAATGCGGCCGCTTTGATGGTAACGCATGACGCCGAAGAGGCAATGTTCATGTCTGACCGGATTGTTGTTCTGCGCGATGGCCACGTCGTTCAGACAGGCCGGCCAGTTAACCTATATTGCCAGCCAAGCAGCGCTTTTGTTGCTGAGTTTTTTGGCGAGGTGAACCGGGTTGAAGGTGTTGTTGCCAAAGACAAGGTCATAACCCCGCTTGGTGAGTTTCGTGCACCAAAATCACTTAGCGATGGGAGCCCGGCCAGTGTCGTCATCCGGCATGAGGCGATGTTGATCGACGCGGGAAATGATGGCGTGGTTGGCGAGGTTATGGAGTCTCGTTTGCTTGGCCGTGCATCCCTTATTCATCTGTCAGTACCAACGGGGCGCGATGTATTGCACCTCCATGCGCGGATACCCGGGCTTAACTCGATCGAGGTTGGCAGTCAGGTTCGCGTCCGGGTCGATCCGGCGCAGGCGTTCGTGTTTGCTGCGGGGAATGGCGACGAATAATCCAATATTACCGAATGAACGCACGAAACGTCTGGTTTTTTTAGGTTATAGTCACTTTTCTGGGCAGGTTAGGCCAAGGACTTCTTGTCGACAGCCAAACCCCTGTCTATAGTGCGTTGATCTGGCGGCTGAGGTTTTACCATTGGCTGGAACGAATTAGAAATGAGGACCAAAACCATGTTTGGCGGTACATTCAGTATTTTACATTGGATCGTTGTTCTTGCCGTTGTTCTGTTGCTGTTCGGCGGCAGAGGCAAAGTATCAGCGATCATGGGCGATTTCGGCAAAGGCTTGCGCAACTTTAAAACGGGGCTAAAAGGGCCGGAAGAAGAAGCTGAAGAGGCGGAAGCTATCGAAGCTGCGCCAACGCCAGCCGCAAAAAAGCCGACTGCCAAAAAAGCAGCGCCGAAAAAAGCGGCTGCTAAAAAGGCCACAGCGAAAAAAGCATCTGCTAAAAAAGCCGCCAAGAAATAGGTGCTAGGAGCAGGTAATGCTTGATATTGGCGGCTGGGAGTTCTTGGTTGTTGCCTTTGTGCTGATCATGGTGGTCGGCCCAAAGGAATTACCGAAAATGCTCCGAGGTTTTACCCGGATTATCCGTCAAGTTCGGTCCATGGCGGCTGAATTTTCGCGCGGTATGCAGGACATGGCTGATGAAGCCGAGCTTGGGGATATCAAGGGCACGCTCGACGATGTTAAACGCGGCAACCTTGCAGGGGTCGCTGATGCCATCGACCCGGGCGGCCAGTTGAAAGACTCGGTTGAGGATCTGAAAAAATCCACGGCTGAAACTGGCCTTAAAGATGATGTTGGTGAAATCCGTGATCTGGCGGGGGCTACCGGCGACGGCATTGCTGAAAAGGTTAATGAAGCGCCGCCACATGACAAGGCCGCAAAAGACGAAACCTCCACGAAAAAGAAGACTGGGAGCTAGGCCGCGATGGCAGAGCAGGATGCAGATAATTCTGGGCAGAATGATGGCCGCATGACGCTCATTGGTCACCTGACCGAGTTGCGTAACCGGCTAGGCATCGCATTGGCTGCGTTTTTGGTGCTGTTTTTACTTAGCGTTGCACCTTTGCCCGGAACAACCAGCAACAGTATTGCCTATCAGGTGTTTGTATTCTTGCAAGCGCCGCTGGCCGAGATTCTTCAGGAAAAAGGCGGCGGTCGGATGATTTTCACCGCGCTGCATGAAGGGTTTTTCACCCAGATCAAGGTCGGTTTCTTCACCGCTTTATGCGTAACCTTTCCGATTATCAGCATGCAGTTGTGGAAATTCATTGCGCCCGGGCTATACAAGAATGAAAAACAGGCCTTTTTGCCGTTTTTGATCGCAACGCCGGTTCTGTTTACCCTAGGCGCGGCGATGGTTTATTACATCGTGACACCGATGGCGTGGAAATTCTTTGTCTCATTCGAGATGCTTGGGGATGGCACTGCCCTGCCGATCGAGCTTGAGCCCCGCATTAGTGAATATCTTTCATTAATGATGCGGTTGATCTTTGCGTTTGGTCTCGCGTTCGAATTGCCGGTAATCTTGCTATTGCTGGCACGTGCCGGTTTGGTAACGCATCAAGGGCTGGCCGAAAAGCGAAAGATCGCTATCGTTGTGGCCTTTGTTGTTGCCGCAATTTTGACACCACCCGACGTAATCTCACAGCTATTATTGGCTGTTCCGATCATTGTTTTGTACGAATTATCAATTTTGGGGGCACGGCTGATGAGCCCGCCACCAGACACCGAGTTCGATAATAGCTAGTTAACAGGTAACGCACTGCACGCCTAATAAGGCTGTGCCGATAAAACAGCGCCGATACAGGCAACGCCCATCGAGATTAGCGATACGCAATTTGCGAAGAATAACCACAAATCAAACCTGACCAGTAAACCGAGTTTAATAATGCATGACATCCGCTTTATTCGTGAAAACCCTGATGCTTTCGACGCTGCGTTAAACCGGCGCAAGCTTGCCCCGCTGGCGAGCGAAATTCTGAAGGTCGATAGCGAACGGCGTTCCCTGCAAGCCCAAATTCAAGACATGCAGTCGCGTCGTAATCAGGCCTCAAAAGAGATTGGCACCTTAAAGGCAAAGGGCGGTGACGCAGACGCGCTGATCGCCGAGGTGAATGACATTAAAGCCAATATGCCGGCCCTCGAAAGCGAGGAGGCAAAGCTAGCTGATAGGTTAGATGCTTGGCTTCTCGAATTGCCCAATATTCTCGATGCGTCAGTGCCTGACGGTGATGACGAGACCCAGAATGAATTGATTCGCACCATTGGTGATGTGCCGCAATTTTCTTTTACGCCACGGGATCATGTTGCGCTGGGTGAGGGGCTTGGGCAGATGGATTTTGCCCTTGGTGCCAAGCTTGCTGGGGCGCGGTTTGTCGTTCTATCAGGCCAGTTAGCCCGCCTCGAACGCGCCTTGGCTGCCTTTATGCTGGATACGCACACTGCCGAATTTGGCTATGTTGAAACGCTGCCGCCAGCCTTGGTAAATAGTCAAACCATGACCGGAACTGGCCAGTTGCCCAAATTTGCCGAAGATCTCTATCGGACTGATGATAAATGGCTAATTCCAACTGCCGAAGTGCCGCTGACGAACATTGTTGCAGATGAAATTACCGACAGTGCAGTTCTGCCATTGCGGATGACCGCCTATACTCAATGTTTCCGGTCCGAGGCTGGCTCGGCTGGACGCGATACGCGCGGGATGATCCGCCAGCATCAATTCTCCAAGGTGGAAATGGTATCAATCGTTCATCCGGATCAATCAGCTGATGAACTTGACCGCATGACGTCCTGCGCCGAGGCAATTCTGCAAAAGCTGGAATTGCCCTATCGGGTGCTAAAGCTTTGTAGCGGTGATACTGGGTTTTCAGCCCAGCAAACCTATGATCTCGAAGTCTGGCTTCCGGGTCAGGATGAGGGGCGTGGTATGTATCGAGAGATTTCATCCTGCTCAAATTGCGGGCCATTTCAGGCACGCCGCATGAAAGCCCGCTTTCGTGACGCCGAAACTGGCGACACCCGGTTTTTACATACATTGAACGGATCCGGACTGGCCGTTGGTCGGACGCTGATTGCGGTTTTGGAAAATGGTCAACAAGAAGATGGAAGTATTCTTCTGCCGCAAGCCCTGCACAGCTACATGGGTACCAACCGGTTGGTGGCAAAGGCCTGATGGCAGGCGCGTCAACAAAACCCCTCGGCCGTATTTTAATCAGCAATGATGACGGCATTGATGCGATTGGGATCACGATCTTGCGTGAAATTGCGGCCGGTCTAAGCGACGATGTTTGGGTAATTGCGCCAAGCGATAATCGCTCTGGTGCGTCGCGTTCGATTACGCTTCGCCGCGACGTTGTTATCGACCAGCTAGGCCCAAAGACTTTTAAATGCTCGGGCACGCCAAGCGATTGCCTGATTTTTGGCATGGCCGAAATTCTTGACCAACCGCCCGAATTGGTTTTGACCGGCATCAATCACGGCATGAATGTTGCCGATGATATTCTCTATTCAGGGACCGTTGCCGGGGCGATGGAGGCATCATTGCTTGGCGTGCCGGCGATTGCATTGTCACAGCGCCATGGCCGTGACGACCCTATTGATTACGCCGCCAGCCGGCTTTTTGGCGACAAGGTTATTCGCCATATCCTGCAATTAGGAATCCCGCCGCGCACAGTAATGAACGTCAATTTTCCCAAGACCAATCCGGCTGAGATCAAAGGCATTAAGCCGGCGCATCTTGACCGGCACAAGCTTGGTGATGTGATCATTAAGGGCGAGGCACCAAATCATTACCGGCTCGGGCCATTGAACAGCGCCTCTGAAACCAGCGATGGCAGCGACCGTGCCGTGCTAAATGATGGCTGGATTTCGCTGACGCCACTGATGATGGATGTCACCGCGCATGCAATGCTGGATCAATTGCCGGTATTAGATCTGTCCGCAGTCACCTGACGCCATGACAAACGATTTCCAACTTCAAAAAGCGCAATTAATTATGAGCCTGCGCGGTCTGGGCATTATGGATTCGCGCGTATTGGCCGCACTTGAGCATGTGCCGCGTGAATTATTTGTACCTGCCGCATTAAGGCATCACTCTTATGAAAATTCATCACTTCCGATTGCTTATGACCAGACCATAAGTCAGCCTTATGTTGTTGCGCGCATGACCGAAGCTCTTCAGCTTGAAGGGCGTGAGCGCGTTCTTGAAATTGGCTGCGGCAGTGGCTACCAGGCGGCGATTCTGACGCATTTATGCCGGCGCGTTTATTCGATTGAACGCCTGCGCCCGTTGCTTGTTGATGCAGAAAATCGAATTCGGGATCTACGCATATCAAATATCAGCTTTCGTTTTGGCGATGGATCAAAGGGCTGGCCTGAAGCGGCGCCGTTTGATCGGATTATTCTGACATGCGGTTGCGACAAAATTCCCGACATTTTGTTGCAGCAGTTAAAAATTGGCGGCATCATGGTAGCACCAGAGGGTCATGGCAAAGCCCAAGCTCTTGTTGTCGTGACCCGACATGAAACTGGGTTTGAACGCGTCACCTTGATGCCTGTAACCTTTGTGCCACTGATTGAGGGTGAATAAATGCCGCTAGAACTAAGGTCCGATCTTAAATCCTGTTCTGGGTTTCTATTGCTTGGCGCCGCTGCGCTCGTGCTTTCGGCCTGTCAAACGCCTAATCTTGGCCTAAACCGCACCACACCCGCGGCGGTCGTTGTGGCACCTTTGCGCCAGCCGGTTGAACCTATCCCGGCAAGTCAAATGGTAACTGTCCGCGAAAATGATACGCTTTATGGCGTTGCGACACGCTATCAGGTCACGCCGCAATCAATTATCGAGGCAAACAAGCTCTTAGCGCCTTACAATATTGTCAAAGGCCAAGCCCTAAAAATTGTCCCGCGCCGCACCCACCTCGTGCGTCCGGGTGACTCGGTTTACGTAATCTCGCAGCGCTATGCCGTTAGCCAATATCAACTGGCCCAGCTGAATGACCTTGCCCCACCGTTTGAGCTGACTGTCGGGCAAAAGTTACAATTGCCAAATAGCCTCGATTTTTCAGTTCTGGATAGCGGGCTACCTAACGGGATCAGCGGTAACAATATTGCCCAACCTCCACCGACAGCGCTCAAAAACAGCGCACCGGCTGTGCCGCGGAAACGCTTTGTTGCGCCATCATTGGCTGGAGGCTCAGGATTTAGCTGGCCGGTGGAAGGTGAGATCATCAGTGAATTTGGGCCGTCACAGCGCGGCGTTCATAATGATGGGGTAAATATCGCTGCCCAAGAAGGCAATATTGTAAGTGCGGCGGCAAAGGGGCGCGTCGCCTTTGTTGGCACTAACATCAAGAGCTTTGGCAAGCTGATCTTGGTAAAGCATGATGGCGGCATCATTACTGCCTATGCGCATCTGGGTGACATCACGGTGAAAGAAGGCGATATCGTAACCGCAGGGCAGGCGATTGGTACAATCGGCACCTCAGGCCGCGTTGATCGCCCGCAACTTCACTTTGAGATCCGCAAATCGCGACAACCGGTTGATCCCAGAAACCTGATTTCCTAGCCGGCAAAATTTGGCTTTAATTAGGCCAGTGACACAAAAATGCTAGTGGCGCAAAGATGTTAGTGGCGCAAAGATTCTAATGCCGAAGTGATGTTTTCGTTCGAGCCGCAAGGTCTGTGATGAATTGCCATGCAACCCGGCCGGAGCGTGATCCGCGTCCAATTGACCATGCAAGCGCCTCATGGCGCACATCAATATCGCCCACTTTGATGTTGTAATAATTAACATATTCATCAACCATCTCAAGATACGTATCCTGATCGATTGAATGAAACCCGATCCACAGGCCAAACCGGTCTGAAAGTGAAACGGTTTCCTCGGTCGTCTCAGACGGATTAATCGCTGTTGAGCGCTCATTCTCCATCATTTGCCGCGGCATCAGATGGCGCCGATTAGACGTCGCGTAGAACACAATATTATCAGGCCGGCCTTCGATACCGCCTTCAAGCGCCGCCTTTAGTGATTTATATGTGCTTTCACCACCCTCAAACGCCAGATCATCAGAAAAGATGATAAAATAGCGGTCAATTTGCGCCAGAAACGACATCAAAAACGGCAGGTCAGCAATATCCTCACGGTGAATTTCGACCAAGCCAAGATCGTGTCCATGTTCAATCACGGTGCCATGAACCGCCTTTACTAGCGATGATTTACCAGTTCCACGTGCGCCCCACAAAAGCGCGTTATTTGCCGGAAAACCGCCAACAAACCCAAGCGTGTTTGACAGAAGATTATCGCGCTGCTCGTCAACACCTTTCAACAGGCCAATATCCAGCCTGCTAATCTTTGTAACCGGCACGAGTTGGCGAACATCAGACTGCCAGACATAAGCGTCAGCCTTGACCAGCGTTTCTGGCTTCATGTCGCCCGGATAGCGACGTTCCAGCGCGTCAGCAATGCGCGTCAATTGGCCAAGAAGCAGGGCGGTATCGTCAGACATATTCATTTTTTGCTCGGTCGGATCAAGATTGTTACGGAAACTTTGTAAAAAGGGAATATGGGTCATTGCAGCAAAGCGCAAGGGCGTTTATGTTCCCAGATAGTATTTTCAACGACAATTGGAGAGATTCCAAGATGTTTATTACCCCAGCATTCGCACAATCAGGTGGCTTTGCAGAAGGCGGTTTCGGCCTGTTACCAATCCTTTTCGTGATGGTGATTTTCTATTTCCTGTTGATCCGCCCCCAGCAAAAACGGGCCAAACAACACCGGGAAATGCTTGCCGCTATCCGGCGTGGTGACAAGATCGTAACGTCAGGCGGGCTGACCGGCACTGTGGTTAAAGTGACCGACGACAGCGACACCGTAGACGTCGAAATCGCGAAGGATGTGAAAGTTCAGATTGTCCGGTCAATGATTGCTGATATCAGAGGCAAGACCGAGCCAGCAAAAAAAGCGTAACGCTGGACAGATAGGCGCCGGAGGTATTATTCGCCCGCTTTTGCGGCCGTTTATCACCGGCGCTAGCCGTCCCTATCTCTAGCCAAGAGTATTGTCATCATGTTGCAATTCCAGCTTTGGAAAAAACTGTTTATTGTTGCGATCGCCAGTCTGGGGGTCGTGTTTGCGCTGCCCAACGTGATCGGCGACAACATTGACAAAAGCTTTCTTCCCGGAAAGCAGATTAACCTTGGTCTAGACCTTCAAGGCGGATCGCATCTGCTGCTTCGCGTTGATGTTGATGCGGTCAAAAGGGAACAGCTGGAAAACTTAGGTGAGACGATCCGGCGTGACTTCCGTACCGAAAAGATCCGTTTCAGCGACCTACAAGTCAGTGAAGAAACGGTTTCGCTAAACGTTCGTAACGCTGAAGACACGGCTAAAGCCAGTCAGATTTTGACAGAGCTTGGAAACGATTACAGCGTCAGTAATGATGGAATAACCTACCGTCTTGCCTTTACCGAGGCGGGGCTGGTCCAGATGCGGACACGCACCGTTGAGCAATCAATCGAAATTATCCGCCGCCGGCTTGACCCGGAAGGTACAAAAGAGCCGATTATTCAGCGTCAAGGGGCTGATCGGGTGCTGGTTCAACTGCCCGGCGTGGACGATCCTGAGGCGGTAAAACGGCTGCTTGGTCGTACCGCAAAACTTACCTTCCAGCTGGTTGATATGCGGATCAGCGCCAGCGAAGCGATTCAGCGTGGCCGCACGCCGCCAGGCAGTATTTTAATGGAAAGCGCCAGCACAGATGGGCGCAGCTATGTCATTGAAAAGCGTGTCATGGTTAGTGGTGAAATGCTGGATGGGGCAACCGCAACCTTTGATCAGAACAATCGCCCGGCGGTCAGTTTTATCCTTAACGCAGCCGGGGCGCGGCGTTTTGGCAAGGTAACGGGCGAAAATATTGGTCGCCCGTTTGCGATTATTCTGGATGGCAAGGTCGTTTCGGCGCCAACCATTCAGTCACAGATTTTTGGCAGCGGTCAAATTACCGGTGATTTCAGCGTTGCTGAAACCAATGAGCTTGCACTTGTATTGCGGGCAGGGGCGTTACCTGCACCCCTGATTATTCTCGAAGAACGGTCAATTGGCCCGGGGCTGGGTGCAGATTCGATTGCCGCCGGTGAAATTGCCGCGCTGATCGGTTTGATATTGGTGGCCGTTTACATGGTTGCCAGCTATGGCTTTTTTGGCGGACTTGCCGTTGCGGCGTTGGCGGTCAACATCATCTTAATCGTTGCTGCTCTCTCGGCTTTACAAGCCACTCTGACACTTCCCGGTATTGCTGGCATTGTCTTGACAATGGGGATGGCAGTTGACGCCAATGTGCTAGTGTTTGAGCGGATTCGTGAAGAAATGTCCAACGGACGCTCTGCGATTGCCGCGATTGATGGCGGCTATCAACGCGCTATCTCAACGATTGTTGACTCAAACCTCACCACATTATTTGCGGCGTTATTCTTATATATTTTTGGATCGGGCCCGATTAAGGGATTTGCTGTCACGCTGGGCATCGGTATTGCAACCTCGATGTTTACGGCTGTTATGGTGACACGTTTGTTCATCGTTTTGTGGGTTGAACGCAAACGCCCCAGCAAATTTGTTCTTTAGGAAGGGGGCTTTCCGATGCGCCTTAAACTTGTTTCAAGCGACACATCAATAAACTTTCTTAAATTCCACCGGCTTGCGTTTATTTTTTCGTCAATTCTTGTCGCGGCATCCATTGGCTTATTTGCGGTGATTGGCCTGAACCTTGGTATTGATTTCAAGGGCGGTATCCTGATCGAGGCACGAGACAAAACCGGCCCAGCAAATATTGCCGGCCTTCGCGGCGATCTGGAACAATTGGGACTTGGTGATATCAGCCTGCAAGGCTTTGGCACTGAAACCGATGTTTTGATCCGTATTCAACGCCAAGACGGTGATGAAAAGGCGCAAATCGCGGCAATTCAGCTTATTGGCAAGACCCTTGGCAGTGATTTTGATATCCGGCGCACTGAATTTGTGGGGCCGACTGTTGGTGCAGAACTGGCCGAAAAGGGAATGCTGGCGGTTGTTTGCGCGTTGTTTGCCATTATGGTCTATATCTGGTTCCGCTTTGAGTGGCAGTTCTCGATAGCAGCAATTCTGGCGTTAACGCACGATGTTTTAACGACGGTTGGGTTGTTTGCGCTGACCAGTTTTGAGTTCAACCTTGCAACTGTTGCCGCAATTTTGACCATCGCCGGCTATTCGATCAATGATACGGTGGTGGTGTTTGACCGGGTTCGTGAAAACCTGCGCCGCTACAAATCATACAGCCTTGTCGATATTTTAAACAAATCGCTAAACGAGACTTTGTCACGAACCGTTATGACCTCGGTGACCACCTTACTTGCGCTGGGTGCTATTGTTATCTTTGGTGGCGCCGTGTTGCGTGATTTTGCCATTGCGATGATATGGGGTGTGCTGATCGGTACCTATTCATCGGTTTTTGTTGCCGTAGGGTTGCTGTCACGGTTTGACCTAAAACGCAATGACGATGAAGATCACGGCGTTGAAAAGCCTGAATATGAACGATCCTAAATCACCCCATGATGGGTCGGGTGACCTTGTTAATATCCAAACCTTTGAGGCAACAGGTGACCTACAGCTTGTTCATGGCTATGGTGATCACAGTTTCCGCATTTCAGGCAATCGCTACAGCGGCTCGGTTTTACTGGGCCCGCGCAAAACTGCGATCTGGACACCACCTGCCAATCCGGCTGACCTCAAGATTGACGATATTCTGCCCGGTCTTGGCAAGGCGTTACCGCCATTATTTATTCTAGGGGTTGGCGGCGCACCGATGGACCCAATGAATGACTTGGCGCATTACCTTCGTGAACAGGGTATCGCGCTTGAAGTCATGTCAACAGCGGCGGCCTGCCGGACATGGAATGTGCTGATGAGCGAGGGCCGCACCGCTGGCGCGGGTCTTTATGCGGTTGCCTAACCCGATCATGGTCCGATGATGCCCCATCACAGCAAATCCGAAAAAAATGACGAATAACGCCAAAACAGCCATCGCAGCATTACGCGACAATGATCATCCGCTTGGCAGACCATTGGCACTTTGTCTGATGTTTGAGACTGAAAAAGACCAATTGCTTGCAGCCTCGGTATTTGACCTTGCGATAGCGCTTGATGCGGCGCTGCATATCCCTAGCGAGTCACTGCTTGCCGCCATCCGTGTGCAATGGTGGGCCGATGCTATGGCGGCTGAAACGCGTCATACCGCGCCACTGGTTAATCAATTGCAGGATCTATTTGAGATCAATGAAGGGCTTCGGCAACAGATCATTACGCTGATCGCGCATTGGCAATCTGCCTGCCATGATGAGGCGCGGGATAGCACCGAAGGATGGGCTGCAACATGGGCGCTCATTGCAACACGGCTTGGGCACGAAAAAGAGGCCGCAACAGCAGCTGATATCGGCCATTATTTACATCATGTTGTAAGGGGTCAGCTGGCACATGGCGGGCATAATCTCGACCAGCCGCAGATCATTGCCTTGCGCCGCGATGATGCTGGCAGAAAACGGTCATGGCTATATCTGGCTGGCTGTTTCCTGCGCTACATGGCGCGGCCGGCAGCTGATGTTTCCCATCCGGCACTTGGCTGGCATATGCTGATATGGCACATCTTCAGGCCGCCCAAATAAGCTAAAACCCACTATGAATTTAAGCTTAATCCACCTTGGCGCAATTAAAATGGAGGATCACCACTGAACAAGCGCCTAGGCCAACGCGGCATCACGCCATACGGTCATATTGGTTAACGCACGTTCAGCATAGGCGGCTTTACGGTCACGCCCTTTTGGCCGTCGGCCACGTTCATTCAACGGTAATTCGGGAAACAAGCCAAAATTAACATTCATTGGCTGGAAACTATCCGCCATTGCGCCGCCGGTTATATGTGCCAGCAGCGCGCCATGCGCAGTATCAACCGGAGGTGCGACCCAGTTAAGCCCCAGCACTTCAGCCGCCGCCATTCGGCCAGCCAGCAAGCCGATAGCCGCGGATTCGACATAGCCCTCAACACCAGTGATCTGCCCAGCAAACCGCAATTTTGGTTTTGCCTTCAACCGCAATTGTTGATCAAGAAGGCGCGGCGAATTGATAAACGTATTGCGATGCAATCCACCAAGGCGCGCAAATTGGGCGTTTTCAAGCCCGGGAATTGTCTGGAATACACGCACCTGTTCGGCATATTTCAGCTTGGTCTGGAACCCAACCATATTATAGAGCGTACCAAGAGCATTATCTTGGCGCAGCTGGATGACCGCATGTGGACGCGAGCCATCATGTGCGTTGGTCAGGCCAACCGGCTTCATCGGCCCCCAACGCAATGTTTCACGGCCCCGCGATGCCATCACTTCAATCGGCATGCAGCCGTCAAAATAGGGGGTATTTTCCTCCCATTCTTTGAAAGACATTTTCTCGCCGTCCAACAGCGCGTCAATAAAAGCCTCATATTGTGGCTGGGTCATTGGGCAATTGATATAATCCTTGCCATCGCCGCCATCGGTAGATTTGTCATAGCGCGACTGAAACCACGCTACATCCATGTTGACACTGTCAAAATGCACAATCGGCGCAATCGCATCGAAAAAAGCCAGATCATCTTCACCGCCCCAGCGGCGGATTGCCTCGGCCAGATCAGGCGATGTCAACGGGCCGGTTGCGATTATGACCTGCTGCCAATCATTGGGGATATCGCCCACTTCCTCACGCTGAACGGTGATTAGCGGATGCGCCGTAATCACGGCCTCAACTGCGGCAGAGAACCGGTCACGATCAACCGCCAGCGCGCCGCCAGCAGGCACCTTTTCAGCATCAGCCACCTTTAGAATTAATGACCCCAAAAGCCGCATTTCCTGATGCAGAACACCGACGGCATTGGCAGTTGCATCATCCGAGCGAAACGAGTTTGAACAAACCAGTTCTGCCAGCCCTTCGCCGTGATGAGCGTCAGTTTTGCGAACCGGCCGCATCTCATGCAGCACGACTGGCACATTCAAGCTGGCAATCTGAAACGCGGCCTCGCACCCGGCAAGCCCGCCACCAATCACATGAATAGGAGCAATATCAGTCATCACGCATCACGTTCCCAAAATACGGGCAAGATAAGTGCCAGTGTGCGACCCCGGCACCTGTGCCACTTTTTCCGGGGTGCCCTCGGCCACAATGTAACCGCCGCCATCACCGCCCTCGGGGCCAAGGTCGATGATCCAGTCAGCGGTTTTGATCACATCCATATTATGCTCGATAACGATCACGCTATTCCCTTGCTCGACCAGTTCTTGCAGAACCTCTAGAAGCTTGGCGATATCATGAAAATGCAGGCCCGTAGTCGGCTCATCAAGGATATAGATTGTGCGTCCGGTTGCGCGCCGCGATAATTCCTTGGACAGTTTTACACGCTGCGCCTCGCCACCTGACAAGGTGGTTGCCTGCTGACCAACCCGTACATAACCAAGCCCGACACGCAGCATCGTTTCCAGCTTTTCGCGGATCGACGGTACCGCCTTGAAATATTCAACCCCTTCTTCGACGGTCATATCCAGAACATCGGCAATCGATTTGCCGCGCCAAGTGATGTCCAGCGTCTCACGATTATAACGCCGGCCTTTGCAACTGTCGCAAGTGACATAAATATCAGGCAGAAAATGCATTTCGATTTTGATCAGGCCGTCGCCCTGACAAGCCTCGCAGCGACCGCCCTTAACGTTGAACGAAAAACGCCCGGGCGCATAGCCGCGCGCCTTGGCCTCGGGAAGGCCGGCAAACCATTCACGGATCGGGGTAAAGGCACCAGTGTAGGTGGCCGGATTTGACCGTGGCGTCCGGCCAATCGGTGACTGATCAATATCGACCACCTTATCAAGGAATTCAGCGCCATAAATAGCTTTGTGCGGGGCAGGGATCTCACGCGCTTTATGCAGACTGCGCGCCAGCGACTTCCATAATGTTTCAAGCACCAAGGTTGATTTACCGCCGCCAGAAACCCCCGTAACACAGGTCAAAACCCCAAGCGGGAACTTAACAGATACATCCCGTAAATTATTGCCAGTGGCATTTTCCACCCGAATAAACCGGTCCTTCTTTGGTTTGCGGCGTTTCTTTGGCACCGAGATTTCCAGCGCACCCGATAGATATTTTCCTGTCAGAGACTCTGGATGGCTCATCACTTCGCTAGGGGTACCGGCAGCCACAACATGGCCGCCATGAACACCAGCACCCGGCCCCATATCAACAACATAATCGGCCAGCAAAATAGCCTCTTCGTCATGTTCAACGACCAGCACTGTATTGCCAAGATCACGCAGACGAATGAGGGTTGATAAAAGCCGGTCATTATCGCGCTGATGCAGCCCAATCGACGGCTCATCAAGAACATAAAGAACACCGGTCAATCCCGAACCGATTTGCGAAGCTAGGCGAATCCGCTGGGACTCGCCGCCCGACAATGTACCTGAATTGCGGGACATTGCCAGATAACCAAGCCCGACATTCACCAAGAAGCCCAGCCGCTCATTTATTTCTTTTAAAATACGAGCAGCAATTTCAGAATCCTGACCTGTCAGCTTTGCCTCAAGATCAATGAACCACTGGCGCGCATCAGCAATCGACAGGCGGGCAATATCGGATATGTCGTGCTTATCAATTTTAACCGCCAAGGCCTCGTTCTTCAGACGTTTGCCCTTACAGCTCGTACAAGGCAGATTGGCCCGGAATTTTTCCAGCTCATCACGCACCCATGATGAATCAGTCTCACGATAGCGGCGCGCAAGGTTGGGCATCACGCCTTCAAACGGCTTGGTCGTGCGGTATGAACGCATACCATCGTCAAATTCCATTGTTACGGGCATTTTGCCCGACCCGTGCAGAATGATCGACTGCACATCATCATCAAGGTCGGCAAATGGCTTATCCAGCGAGAATTTGAACTGCTTTGCCAACGACTCTAGCGTTTGCAGGTAATAGCGTGAACTGCTGGATGACCATGGTGCCAACGCACCATTTCGAAGGCTGATCTGCTTGTCCGGAACAACCAGCTGTTCGTCAAAATGGCTGCTGACCCCCAGACCATCGCATGATGTACAGGCACCGTACGGGTTGTTGAATGAAAACAGACGCGGCTCAATCTCGTCAATGGTGAAACCGGACTCAGGACAGGCAAAACGCGCAGAAAACACGATCCGCTCATCCTTATCAGCATAATCGGCAAAAGCCAGACCGTCACTAAGCCCAAGCGCAGTCTCAAGCGAGTCGGCGAGCCTAGTTGCCAACTCATCCGGATCACCAGTGATCACAACCCGGTCAACGACCACCTCGATATCATGCTTCTTCTGCTTATCCAGCACAGGCGTATCATCAACATCATAAATCTCGCCGTTAATACGCACCCGGCTAAAGCCCTTCCGGTGTAATTCGCCCAATTCCTTGCGATATTCACCCTTTCGGCCACGCACAATCGGCGCCAGCAAATAAAGCCGGCTGCCATCGTCAAGCCCAAGCAAAATATCCACCATCTGGCTGACCGTCTGGCTGCGGATTGGTAGGCCGGTCGCTGGCGAGTAGGGAATCCCAACCCGCGCCCAGAGCAGGCGCATATAATCATAGATCTCAGTGACTGTCCCAACCGTAGACCGCGGGTTTCGTGAGGTGGTTTTCTGCTCGATTGAAATCGCCGGAGACAGGCCCTCGATTAAATCGACATCCGGCTTGTTCATCATATCAAGGAACTGACGCGCATAGGCCGAAAGTGATTCGACATAGCGGCGCTGGCCTTCGGCGTAAATTGTATCAAACGCCAGCGACGATTTGCCAGACCCAGACAAGCCGGTCAGAACCACCAGCTGATCACGCGGCAGATCAATATCGACATTGGCGAGATTATGTTCACGCGCTCCACGCACGGAAATCATCCGGGGCTCGATGGTTTTGTCAGCGCGGGCACTTTGCTTTGCCGCAGCGGCAAGCGACGGAGATTTTGTTTCATTTGGCATAGCCGGACTATAAACCGGCAGGCTTGTCATTCGCTAGTCTTTTTAGCCCTAATTCCAGACGAAAAAACTGATTTGCAACTTTCACAAAAGCCGTTGCAACCGGCGCGTTACAAAGCGGCATAATTGACATTAAAGCGATTGATCCCACGATCCGCCAATTTGGCCTTGTCAGACCCTTGCCAGCACGGGTAATCTTGGCCTCTCTTAATCCGTAATGTTTTGGTGCCGCGGTGCCGCAGACAAATTTCACTCAGGAGTAATCTCGCAATGGCAGGCAGCGTTAATAAAGTCATCCTAGTTGGCAATCTAGGGCGCGACCCTGAAGTGCGGTCCATGCAGGATGGCAACAAAGTCGTGAATTTATCACTGGCAACATCAGAACGCTGGAAAGACAAGAACAGCGGTGAGCAACGTGAAAAGACTGAATGGCACCGCGTCGTCATTTTCAATGAAAATCTGGGACGGATTGCCGAACAGTATCTGCGCAAAGGATCAACCTGCTATATTGAAGGCCAGCTTCAAACCCGGAAATGGACAGATCAGCAAGGCGTTGAGAAATACAGCACCGAGGTTGTATTACAGCGATTCCGCGGCGAGTTGACCTTGCTTGGTGGGCGCGGCGAATCATCCGGCATGGGTGACGGCGGTGGGTATGGAAATAATCAAGGCGGCTATGATCAGTCACCGTCGAATGATGGCCAGTCAAGCCCGCCACCAATGCGCAGCTCAAACGACATGGATGATGATATTCCGTTTTAATTCAGTAAATTAAACTTCATACATAAAGCGGTATCTTGCGGTGACAGCAAGGTGCCGTTTTTTTTGGGGAAAAAACTGTCAAAACCACAATATTTGGTGTCATGTTGCGCCTAAATCATGTAAATATTGTGTATAGATGTGACGGTGCTGGGCATTGTTACCGACCAGTGTGGGGAGCGCCGGTTTGCTTCCCCCAAAAGGCAGAAAGTACCACAGCGTGACCGACATTACCGATTCGACCAATCCAACAATTTCGATTTCGGATGAAATGCGCAAATCCTATCTGGATTATGCGATGAGCGTGATTGTGTCGCGGGCGTTGCCAGATGTTCGTGACGGGCTAAAGCCAGTTCATCGCCGCATTCTCTATGCGATGATGGAAGGCAATTACGATTGGTCGAAACCGCCGCGTAAATCGGCGCGTATCGTTGGTGACGTGATGGGTAACTATCACCCGCATGGCGACTCGTCGATCTATGAGGCCATGGTGCGCATGGCGCAAGATTTCTCGATGCGCCTGCCGCTGGTTGACGGGCAGGGCAATTTTGGCTCGGTCGATGGCGATCCGGCAGCGGCGATGCGCTATACGGAGTCACGGCTGGCGCGCGCGGCCGAAAGTCTGCTTCGTGATATCGACAAAAACACCGTTGAATTCACCGCCAATTATGATGAAACCCAACTAGAACCAACTGTTTTGCCGGCAGAATATCCAAATTTATTGGTGAACGGCGCGAATGGTATTGCGGTTGGGATGGCAACCAATATCCCGCCGCACAATCCTGCCGAGGTGATTGCCGCCTGTGAGGCCTATATTGCCAATCCTGACATCACCACCGAAGCCTTGACCGAGATTGTGCCCGGCCCAGATTTTCCGACAGGCGGTCTAATTATGGGGCGTCACGGTATCCGCGAGGCCTATGCCACTGGCCGTGGATCAATCATCATGCGCGCCAAGGCCGAAGTGCAAACAAACGCCAAGGATCGTGAGGCCATCATCATTCACGAAATCCCTTATCAGGTTAATAAGGCGCAATTGCTAGAGCGCATTGGTGAAATGGTGCGTGAAAAGACGCTTGAGGGGATCTCAGACATCCGCGACGAGTCTGACCGTAATGGTATGCGCGTTGTCATCGAAATAAAGCGCGATGCGTCGGGCGATGTGGTGTTGAACCAGCTTTATCGCCATACCCGGCTGCAAACCAGTTTTCCGGTGAATCTGCTGGCGATGAATGGTGGCCGCCCGCAACAAATGGGCCTGAAAGATGTTATTGTTGCCTTTTGCGCGTTCCGCAAGGAAGTGGTGGTAAGGCGGACAACTTTCCTGCTGGCAAAGGCGCGCGACCGCGCCCACATTCTGGCAGGTTTGATGGTTGCGCTGGCCTCGATCGACACCATTATTGAATTGATCAAAAAGGCGCCTGATACCGAAACAGCGCGTAATGCCCTTTGCGAGACCAACTGGCCAGCGGCCGAAGTGGCCGATTTTATCTCGCTGATTGATGATCCCGGGCATGAGGTTGTTGATGGTCACTATCGTTTGTCTGAAACACAAGCACGGGCCATTCTGGAATTGCGGCTGCAACGCCTGACCGGCATGGAACGCGAAAAACTAAGTGATGAAACGCGTGAGCTTGCCGATAAGATCGCCGATTATCTCGATATCCTCGGATCCGATACAAGAGTTAGCCGTGTCGTTCTCGATGAATTGGCTGCAACCCGTGAACGTCTGGCTAATCCGCGGCGCACCGAGATCACCGACCAGCTTGGCGATCAGGATGATGAAGATCTGATCCAACAAGAAGACATGGTGGTGACGGTTAGCCATCGCGGCTATATCAAGCGGGTGCCATTATCGGTTTATCGTGCCCAGCGGCGCGGCGGCAAAGGCCGGGCAGGCATGAAAACGCGTGATGCAGATTTCGTTACAAGGCTGTTTGTAACCAATACACATACGCCGATATTGTTCTTTACGTCGCGGGGCATGGTCTATCAGCTGAAATGCTATAAATTACCTGAGGCGGCACCGCAATCACTTGGCAAGGCGATGGTAAATATTTTACCGATTGAGCCGGAAGAGACCATTAATACGGTCATGCCAATGCCAGAAGATGAAACTAGTTGGGCCGATTTGAACGTGATGTTTGCCACTGCATCGGGCAATGTACGGCGCAATAACCTCAGCGATTTCACCAATATCAAGCGTAATGGCAAGATCGCCATGAAGCTGCAGGACGGTGACGATCTGGTTGGTGTGCTGCCATGTAGTGATGATGATGATGTTTTGATGGCTACCCGTAATGGCAAGGCGATCCGCTTTGCGGCCAATGCGGTGCGGGTGTTCCGCGGACGCGACAGTACCGGTGTTCGCGGCATCCGTCTGCTTGGTGATGACCGTGTGGTTTCAATGTCCATCATTGCTGATGAGGAAAAGGAATTTATCCTGTCAGTTACCGAAAATGGATATGGCAAACGCACGCCGGTAAATGACTATCGCCAATCTGGCCGGGGCGGGCAGGGCGTCGCCAATATCGAGACCAGCAAACGCAATGGCAAGGTTATGGCATCATTCGCGGTTGTTGAAGAAGACCAGCTGATGCTGGTCACTAACAAGGGGCAAATCATTCGCATCAGGGTGCATGGCGGCGAGGGGGATTCTATCCGTATCGCCAGCCGCAAAACACAAGGCGTCAGACTGTTTGACGTTGCCGATGATGATAGTGAAAAGGTTGTATCAGCAGGCCTGATCCGAGAGACCGAAAGTGACGATGATGATCTGGATGAGGGTAATCTCGATAATGAAAGTGGCGCTGAATCACAGGCAGGAAGCGTAGACAGTGATCCCGCTGCACAGCCAACCACAGCAGAGATAGAAGACACGGCGGACGACACGGCAATGGCCGAAGATAAGGATAATTGATGAGCCAGAAGGTTATTGTGTATCCGGGCACCTTTGACCCGCTTACATACGGTCATATCGACATTATTGAACGCGGCGCACAGCTTGGCGATCAATTGATTGTTGCCGTATCGCTTAATTTGGGTAAACAGCCACTTTTTTCGATTGAAGAGAGAACAGCGCTGGTTAAGGCCGAGGTTGATAGGATCAATGCCGAAACAAATTCAGGCCTGCCGGTTCTGGTCAAAAGCTTTTCCGGTTTGCTGACAGATTTTGCCAGCGAGCAAGGCGCAACCTCGATTTTGCGAGGGCTACGGGCGGTTGCCGACTTCGAATATGAATTTCAGATGGCCAGTATCAACAAACGATTGCATGGCGAATTGGAAACAATGTTTTTGATGGCTGCCGAACAGCAGCATTTTGTGGCATCACGATTTGTCAAAGAAATCGCACTTTTTGGCGGCAATATATCCAGCTTTGTGCCAGAAAATGTGGCCAAGGCGTTAAACCAAAAAATCAATAAAAACTAGAAACAGAGCGGCATTGCCCTTTTGCAAATGCCTATCTGAAATCAGATAAAAATAAAGGCCAGTAAGGGTTACTTTAGGGTTTACACAAAATCGACACGTCTCTATAAGGTGTCGGAGCGTTGAAGACCGATGTCATCGCACTGGCCGCAAGGCCCAAAGGAATTTATAGTTCGGGCGCGTAGCTCAGTTGGTAGAGCAAGTGACTTTTAATCACTGGGTCACAGGTTCGAATCCTGTCGCGCTCACCATTTACCCGATACCAACAGACGGTAAATAAATCGCCCCCGGCCATGAAAATGACCGGGGGTTATTTGTGCCCAAATGCCCAAGGGAGGAAAGCTATTCGGTGACACAAAATCCAGTTCGATCTAGGGCAATCACGCAGCCATCAGAATCGCGGTAACAGGCAAATGATTCGGCCGCGGTCATGGATGAGGTGATCAGATTAGTCAGCGCCGAACGCGGTAATGGTGGGAACCGGCAACGCCTCGTCATACTATTAACCGACAGATCGCTGAAAAAACTTACATTTATATGGCTCATCTCTTATCCCCAAATTAGTTTTAAATTACGAAGAGCGCCATCTATTCGCGTTCTTATGTTTACTAATTTAATGATAACTTTATTAATTATTCCTTTAATTGATCTCACAAATACGTGAGGACGGCGAAAAAGTTCTCTAGAGTTCCTCCGGACATGTAAGATTTGGGTATGAACGAACCTTCAAACACACCGTCAACAGACGTGAAAAACCCCTTTTTACATGATGCAACAGCGCCACAATATGATGATGGCGGCTATCATTTTCAGCGGTTTGAGAGATTAATATTCACCGGTACAGCGGCGGCCTATTTTAAAATCTATTTCGTCAATATCCTTTTGATTCTTGTGACATTGGGGATTTGGGTGCCGTGGGCACGGGTGCGCCAGCGACGCTATTTTTACAGCAACACGCGTATTCTAGGTGATGGTCTGGATTATCTTGCGACTGGTTTTGATTTGTTAAAAGGCTGGCTTTTAGCGCTGGCTGTTATCGTTACTTTCTATGTGATACCGTTTTTTCCGATCGAGATTCTCTTTTTTCAAGAGGCTTTGTCATTTGGTTTGGTGCTGGCCTATCCATGGGCGTTGAACAAATCATTACAGTTCAACGCGCGCAATCTGGTATGGCGCGACGTACGCTTTACCTGGCATGGCACCTATTGGGGCGTGTTCTGGTCAATGTTTGCGGCGCCATTGCTGGGCCTGTTGTCTTTGGGGATATTTATGCCGATGGCGTCGCGTATCATGCGACATTATATTGCTGAACATTACAGTTTTGGCTCAAAGCAATTTGAAATTTCCAGCAGCATTGCCGAGTTTTACAGGGTAGGGGGGCAAACATTCCTGCTGCTGATGGCTGGCGGTTTACTGACGCTGGGCCCAGTTTTTTTGGTCAGTTTCGGGGCACTTGATTTCATATCACGGGCAACAGGTTCGATCGAGATCCACAAAAACCCTCAGGTTATTTCCATGGTTTCCGGGATATTTTTGTCCCTGATTACTGTCATTGTTCTGTTTGTAGTGGTAACGACTTATTACCGTGCGGGCACACGAAATCTGATGATTAATGGGCTGCGACTGGATAAAATTATCCTGTTTCGTTCAGAGATATCGGGGTATAAGCTTGCGCTGATTGTTTTGCAAAATATGTTTGTAAGCGTAGCCAGCCTAACATTACTGTTGCCATGGGCGCGGGTACGCTATTATCGCTATCTAACGGAAAACACATTTATCCGGCCAAATAGTGATATGGCTCAATTTATTGATGATGAGCGCGATGCGGGCCATTCTGTCGGCGATGCCATCAGTGAGACTGCTGGTCTGGAAATTTCGCTTTAAAGGCCCAATCGATGCAAATTAACGGCACATTTACGGCGAAAGCCACGTCGCAGCGATCTCGCGCTGCCTTGCTGATTGGTGAGCCCGGACAATCATCAGATCAATTACTGCTGGCAATTGAGGGGCAGGATCAGGTTGAACCTGTTAGTATTTCCAAGGTCAGCGCGATGATGGCCGGTGCGGACTGGCGGATCACATTGACGGGTAGGGGCGTTTTTACCTTATCGGCGGCACTCTTACCCGACGACTTGACCCCTTTCTTGCCGACCCCCGAAAAAACATCACGCTTCATTGGCCTTGCCGAGCGCCTTGGCTGGCGCGGAATGACGGTAATTCTGTCGCTTATTATCATGTCTCTGGTGGGTGCCCGATTGGCCTTGCCCTACGCTGCTGATCACGTATCACGCTATGTTCCACAAAGCTGGGGCAAAAATATCGGCAATTCCACCCTTAATCAGCTCGACAGCCTGTTACTTGAGCCGAGCCAGCTTTCCACAAGCGAACGCCGCCGTATTGACAGGCTATTTTCCGAGATCATAAGCAAACTACCGCCCAATGCGCCGCACATTGAGTTGTTGTATCGCCGCAGCCCGACAATCGGCCCCAACGCCCTTGCGCTTGCCGGCAATCATATCATTTTGCTTGATGAAATGGTTGATTTTGCGGGCAATGAGGATGTTCTGGTGGGGATTTTAGCGCATGAGGTTGGTCATATCACCAATCGACACGCGATGCGAATGATAACCCGAAGCGCGATCCTTGCAGTTGGGCTTGGGCTTGTTTTCGGGATTGAAGATAGTTTTGTTGAGGAAATTGGTACGCTTGGTTCTAGTTTGATCCTCGCCAGCTATACACGCGCGTTTGAACTTGAGGCCGATCAGGTCTCAACCCAATTGATGCAACAGCTTGGACGCGATCCTGCAAGCCTGATCAGCCTCTTTAATAAGCTGGCGAGTGACTGCGCGCCACATTGCGACAAGGGCGGCTTTTTTGCCAGTCATCCAAGCTTTCGTGAACGCCGCAACCAGATCAATGCTGCCGCAAAAGAGTGACCCGCAGATTGTTATTTTTCGATGCTGCACCGCAGGCATGATGAATATAAAGTTTAATTCTTTTATTAACAAATTTACAAAAGGTGCTGTTTTTATTTGTTTTAATGAAATAATAGGTCAAATTCACTGCCAGCATCTTATGGATATTTTTGTCGCATAATGTATATTATGCGTAAATACAATGCGGGATATAAGCTATAATTCCCAAACAAGCCCATCAATACCCGGCCTGGTATTTGCCGGACAGATTGCTGATAACCGCTCGTAATCTGCCTCAAGCCCGAGATGTGTCAGCACGGCCTCTTTCGGCTTCACCCGGTCAATCCATGCAAAAGTCTGTTCATAATGGCTATGTGACTGATGCGGTGTAGCCCGCAACGCCTCGACGATCCACAGGTCAACACCACCAAGTTTATCGAACACTTCATCACTCATCCCAACGACATCGGTGGAATAGCCAAACTTGCCGTCAAACAGAAAGCCGAGTGAACTCGTATTACCGTGATCTTGGTACAAAACGTCAATTCGGCAGCCGCAAATATCCAAAACATCATCAGCGGCAATCTGATGCAATTTCATGGGCGGCACAAAATAGCTTGGCGAGTCTGCGTGTTTTGAAAATAGATACGGAAACCGCGTTATAATCTCAGCACCATTCTGTTTTGATGCGTAAACCGGAATATCAACCCGGTCAGGCCAATAAAAGGCGCGCAAATCATCAAGGCCAGCAACATGGTCAGAATGGGTATGAGTTATTAACAGCGCATCGATTCGCTTTAGCCCCAATGGCAATAGCTGGTTTCGAATATCTGGCCCAGCATCTACCAGAATGACCTTGTTATTAACCTCGATCAGCACCGCACATCTTTGCCGCCGGTTTCGCGGGTCATTTGGATCGCAATCACCCCATCCTGCATGGCCCAGCGCCGGAACCCCAACCGACGTGCCGCATCCCAGCATCGTTACTCTCATGACAAGACCATCCGGTTAAACAACCGCACGGTGTTGGCGCGGGTGATTGCTGCCATATCGGCAGGCTGTTTCCCGCGAACTGCGGCCAGTTTTGCCAATGTATGCGCGGTATAGGCCGGCTCATTTGGCCGACCACGATGCGGTACTGGCGCCAGATAAGGCGAGTCCGTTTCAACCAAAATCCGATCTTCTGGAATTTCTGCGGCAATCTCACGCAATTCGTCAGCCTTGTTAAAGGTCAGAATGCCGGAAAAGCTGATGTAAAAACCGATAGTAATTGCGCGACGCGCTAGGTCAGCGCCGGAACTAAAGCAATGCAGAACCCCGCGAAACGCCCCCTTCTCCATTTCATCTTCAAGGATTGCCGCCATATCCTCATCCGCATCACGCGCATGAACGATGATCGGCAAATCCAGTTCGCGGGCAACCGCAATTTGCGCCCGAAAACTATCGGCCTGCTGCTGCGGGGTGGCATAATCATAGAAATAATCAAGCCCGGCCTCACCAATTGCAACGCATTTGGGGTGATCAGCCGCCGCACGGATTGCGTCAATATTCGCCGCATCTGGCTCGCTGCCAGCTTCATGCGGGTGAATACCAACCGAGCACCAGATATTCGGATTCGCCGCCGCGATTGCCTTTGGCGCATCTGCAGTGGTCAGCTTGACGCCAATTGTGATGATATGTGTAACCCCCGCATCATGCGCACGCGCCAGCACCCCGTCCAGATCATCGGCCAGCTGGGCATAATCAAGATGAGCGTGGCTATCAATCATCAATGGTTTGCTATCGTCAGGCATTGCCTTCGCCCTCGTCAACAAAACGGGGAAAGACCGGTTCTGGCTTGGCAATCACCTGCCCGCTGGCAAGCCGCGCCTTACCGTCAAGAACGCCAAAGCCCCGCTGATCACCAGCCACCCCAAGCTGGTCGAGAATCTTTGCGGCTGCGTCCGGCATTACCGGCTGAACAAGGATCGCCACTTGGCGAATGGTTTCAGCAAGGACGGCTAGCACTTCGCCCATACGCACCGGGTCAGTTTTCTTCAGCGCCCATGGTGCGACCGTATCAACATAGCGATTTGCCTTGGAAATCACCTGCCAAATCACCCGCAGCGCCTCGTGAAATGCCTGCTGATCAATATGCTGCCGCACAGGCGCCAATAATTCATCCGCACTGGCAAGCAACGCCGCATCATCATCGCTTGGGCTTGTTGGCAAGGCCGGCATTACCCCGTCACAATTCTTGAAAATCATCGATAGAACGCGCTGCGACAGATTGCCAAGATCATTCGCAAGATCGCCATTTATCCGCTGGGTCAGCGCCGGAACTGAAAAAATGCCGTCATTGCCAAACGGCACTTCACGCATCAAGAAATAACGGGTTTGATCCAACCCATAAGTATCGGCCAAATGATTAGGGTCAATCACATTGCCCAGTGATTTTGATATTTTCTGACCTTCGTTTGTCCACCAGCCATGGGCAAAAACGCGTTTCGGCAACGGCAGGCCAGCGGCCATCAAAAATGCCGGCCAATAAACCGCGTGAAAGCGCAAAATATCTTTTCCGACCACATGCAAATCAGCCGGCCATAGCCGCGCGTGTTTTTCCGCATCGCCGCCAGCCGCATCAACCGGCCAGCCTGTTGCCGTCACATAATTGGTCAATGCGTCAAGCCAGACATACATCACATGCGCATCATCGCCGGGAACGGGGACGCCCCATTTAAAGCTAGCGCGGCTTACCGATAGGTCACGAAGACCGCCCTTAACAAAGCTTTTAACCTCGTTAAAGCGGCTCTCTGGCCCCACAAAATCAGGATTTTCCCGATAAAAATCTAACAGCTTGTCCTGCCATGCTGAAAGATTGAAGAAATAGGACGGCTCTTCGACCCATTCGACCGGCGCCCCAGTTGGCGCCTTGCCATCTACCAGTTCGGTTTCGGTATAAAAGGCCTCATCGCGAACCGAGTACCAGCCCTCATATTTGCCAAGGGTAATATGCCCATTTTCGCGAAGGATCGACCAGATTTTCTGGCAAGCCGCTTTATGTCTGTCTTCGGTTGTACGAATAAAATCATCGTTTGAGAAATTCAGCTTGGCCGTCAGGTCACGGAAATTCTGGCTCACCTGATCGGTAAATGCCTGCGGGCTTAACCCGGCAATTTCGGCCGCTTTTTCGACTTTTTGCCCATGTTCATCAGTACCGGTCAAAAAGGTCACATCATAGCCATCAAGACGCTTAAAACGTGCCAAGACATCGCACGCTAGCGTGGTGTATGCGTGCCCAATATGCGGCTTGTCATTTACGTAATAGATAGGCGTGGTGATGTAATAAGTCTTGCTCATAGGGTTTATCCGGATAAAGGCGCTGGTAAAATTTAGGTATCCTTGCAATGAGGTAGCCCAGCCACACCTTTAGGGCAAGGTTTTCTCATATAATTTGGTCATTAACCGCAGTAAAAACTGAGAAAAGTCGAGGTATAGACCTTCGGCACGCGCCGAATCCTTTAAGAAATCATCGTGAAATGCGGCCAAACTAGCCGCTGAATGGCGTTCACATAATGCGTCAATTGCCCGTGACTCAAAATCACAAGGCATCAGGTTTTTGCCGCCACTTGCAGTCAAAGCCGCGAGGCGTAATAACCGGTCCAAACAGAAAACTGCACCTTCGCGCGTGGCCCTTCCTGCCGCAGCCCCCTTGCCCCATTTTGCGGTCAATGCAGCCATCGCCCCGACATCAAGACTGGAAGCAGCCAAAAGCGAGCAGGCAACCTGATAACAATCAGCGGCGCCGCTTTCCGCCAATGAAATCGCCCGCCCGGGCGCGCCGCCACATAACTGCGCCAGAATCTCGATATGAGCAGCATCCGCATCAGGCCAGATTTTCGCCAGAACCTCCCGGCTCATGCCGGAATTCAGCGCCGAGAACCGCACCACACGGCAGCGTGACCTGATCGTTGGCGGCAATTGTCCCGGGCGTGAAGAAATTAGAAAAATCACCGCTTTTTCAGGAGGTTCCTCTAAAAGCTTTAGCATCGCATTCGCACCGTTTCGATTGATTTCATCCATCGAGTCAATCACCGCGACGCGCCATCCTCCTTTGGCCGGTTTATGCGCCATGAAGGGTACCATTTCCCGTATTTGGTCAATTTTAATCTGACCGGATTTATTATCGTCAACTGCCGGCGTGATCGACAAATAATCTGGGTGCGCGCCGCGGAACACAAGCTTACTTCCGGGATTATCTGACGAAACCGAAAAAACCGGCATATCATCGCCAAACAAGCCCGCGGGTGCAGGCGCCTCAGACAACAGCCACGCAGCCGCCATGCGCGCCATGCTGGCTTTGCCAATCCCGCGCGGCCCAGTCAAAAGCCATGCATGATGCATACGCCCGCTGGCCATAGACTCGCTAAGGGCATTGGTAAAACCGCTATGACCAATAATCGCAGTTGGATTGACCGTATAGGCAAAATTATCATCTGCGTCATTCATGCTAAATCCAGCCAGTTGCTGTTAAATAAGCCAATCCGCGTCCGGCAAATCCGCGTCCAGTAAATTCCCAATATAGCTTTGGTACTCCTAATCTGTGACCTTATAGCCATTTACCGCAAACAATTGGCGAACTGTTGCAATCACATCATCCGTAACGTCAGCGGCAGGCCGCGCCGCATCAATCCGAATGATACGATCTGGATATCGTTCGGCGCGTTCAAGAAAGCCCTGCCTAACCTGTTTATGAAACGCGGCACCCTTTGCCTCGAACCGGCTTTCGGCGCTACCGCGTTGAATAGTGCGCGCCAATCCCGCGCTGCTATCCATATCAAGCAGCAAGGTCAAGTCAGGCGCAAGCCCCTGACATGACAATTGATCAAGCCCATCAAGCAATGCCTGATCAACGCCCCCGACATACCCCTGATAAACATGCGTTGAGTCGGTGAACCGGTCACAAATCACAATATCGCCGCGTTCAAGCGCAGGCTGGATTATATGAACAACATGTTCATGGCGCGACGCCGACATCATCATCGCCTCGGTTGCAGGCTGCCATTTACTCGCCGCACCGTTCAAAAGCAAAGCACGGATAGACTCAGCCTCTTCGGTTCCACCAGGCTCTCGCGTCAGGCATAAAGAGACGTCTGGAACCTGATCCGCAACCCAGTCGCTAAGGCTCTTTATTTGCGTTGTTTTACCGCTGCCCTCACCGCCTTCAAATGTGATAAATAGGCCGCGCATATGCGCCATCACCGGGCAATAGCTGGCGTAAACGGCGCGCCAAAAATAAGATATTTTACTGCTGCAGCAACCCGGTCAAACATCCCTAAAACGGCAACATCCTGCCCTGCGCGAAGCGGCAGCTTGCGGCTATCACCATCCACATCGATAGTTAATATGCCAATTTGATCGCCTTTGACGATTGGCGCGGAAACTGGATCAATCCATTGTACCGTAATTTTTGTGTTACGGCGTTCATTATAGGATAGCAGCGGGTGCAGTGGTTCATCTAAAACCAGATCAACCTTACTGGCCTCACCAAGCCAAACATTGGCCTGATCTACCGGCTGCTCCTGATCAAAGAAACGATAAGTTTTATATTCGCGGAACATCAAATCCATCAAACGGCGGGATTCAGACGAGCGCTGTTTAATGCTCGTCATGCCATTTAAGACCATAATAACCCGTTGACCATCGCGTTCGGCCGAGCCAACCAGCCCATATCCTGATTCTTTAGTATGGCCGGTTTTCAGACCATCGGCCCCGACCGTACCGTAAATCAACGGATTGCGATTTGGCTGGCGAATTTTGTTGTAAGTATATTCACGCTTGGCAAAAACTGGATAGAATTCTGGGTATTTACTCGCTGGAAACCGGCGAATCAGCTCGGTTGTCATAACATTAAGATCTTTAGCTGTTGTGGTAAGATCAGGATCCGGCCAGCCAGTAGAATTGCGGAAATTAGTATTGGTCATGCCAATCTTTTTGGCCCAGAAATTCATTTCGTCGGCAAAGGCATTTTCAGTACCTGAAATCCCTTCGGCAAGGACAATGGCGGCATCATTACCTGATTGAACGATAATACCATGCAACAACTCACGAACGGAAACCTCGCTGCCAACCTCAAGAAAAGTACGAGATCCGCCCTTTTTCCAGGCTTTCTCGGACACGGTGAATTTATCATCCATGCTGAGCTGGCCATCGGCAATGCGTTGAAAAGCTACGAACACTGTCATGATTTTTGCCATTGATGCGGGCTTCATTGGCGTTTCTGCCTCTTTGCTGAAGAGCACCTTTCCCGTCTCAAAATCTGTGACATAGACCTGTTTCGCGGGTGAGGTTATTTCAGCGGCAATGGCCGCGCTGGCTATTGCGCCAAGCCCTGTAACAAGCAAAACGGCCAAAAATGCCCTTACCAATGAATTTTTTGTCATCGTCACGTCCTTATCGCCGACAAAATTCGGCTGCATCCAAAGGCTGTTCAATCAGCAAATTTTTATTGGGCATTATTGACCAACAAAGCGGCATAAAAATGTTTTACCTAGTCAACAACAATCCGCGCACCGGTAAAACCGGTATTGATTACCTTTTCCAGCAAATCATCAGCCATTTCGACGTTATCAACAGGCCCCAACCGAACACGATACAGTGTTTTGCCCTGCTGATTTACAGCCGAAACATCACCATTGCCGAGCCCTTTTAGCTTGGCAAAAACGGTATTTGCACTCGTTTCGGCATAAAAGGCACCCACCTGCACCCAAATTTTAGTTGAGACGGGCGCCACGGTTATAACCTCGCCAACACGCGATTGTGACAATAAATCCAAGGCCGATTGCGACGGCTTATTCACCGTTACTTTGCTTTTGGTCTTGCTAGATTTCGCCGTTATATTCACTGTTGGCTTGGCCGCTGCCACCATTTCCGGCAAGGCGCCCTGATCATTTGCGGTCAGGCTTGGAAATTCTCCACGCCGCGCCAGATTTTCCAGCCGCAGACTCTGCTCAGCAAGCACCTGAACACGCACCTTTGCCAGCCCATTATCACGATAACCGATCAAACGTGCCGCCTCACGCGACAGGTCGATGATACGCCCTGAAACAAACGGCCCACGATCATTTATCCGCACAACTAGCGACTTTCCATTATCAAGGTTGGTCACACGCACAACGCTTGGCATCGGAAGCGTTTTGTGCGCGGCTGTAACCTTATTTGGGTCAAATATTTCACCATTTGCAGTAAGCCGGCCAGCAAATTCATCGCCATACCAAGACCCAATCCCAGTTTCATCATAGGTCAGATCACGCTCGGGGTAATACCAGACACCAGCGATATTGTATGGATCACCCACCTTGTAACGCGGTGCCGCCACAACGTTGGCCAGCGACTCGCTAACAGCATTTCGTTGTTGTTTTTTGACCATGTCGATCGCAAGTTCGGCCGACGTACAGCCTTGCAAAATGAACCCAACAAATAAAACACCAATTATTGTTTTCCGACTAAATTGCATTCGTTCACCCTATTGTTTACCCAGTTCGGCTTAACGTAATTTGTCGGACAAATGACCGATTGCCAACGCGTAGTAATTGGAACGATTCCAATCAAGAATTGAGTCAAAATTACTATAGACGAGAAACGCCGGCCCGTCCGCACCTGCCGGCAAAACCAAACGCGCCGTCAGATCGCGTGCTGGCAAGGCACTGCCATCAATTGAAAGCACCCCAGCTTTTGACCAAGCCGGTAGTTTTGCGCGCGTTTTGCGATCCGCAAGAGCATCGGCAGACTTCCCATTCATGGAAAAACCGGCGGGCAGTTTTACTTCACGCCCCCAGGTAATGTCATCGCGCCACCCAGCTTTGGCAAGATAGTAGGCGGTTGAGGCAAAAACATCGGGCTTAGTGCCCCAAATATCACGCTTGCCATCACCATCCCAATCAACCGCATAGGATAAAAAACTCGAAGGCATGAACTGGCTTTGCCCCATTGCACCGGCCCAAGACCCCTTCATCTGATCTGGTGCAATATGTCCCTCTTCCAGGATTTTCAGAGCATTCAGCAATTCCTTGCGGAAATAGGCACTACGGCGGCCATCATGGGCCAAAGTTGCCAGCGCGTGCGGTACATTAAACGAGCCTAGATACTGCCCAAAATTGGTTTCAACGCCCCAGAACGTGACGATATATCGCTTTTGCACTCCATATTTCTTCGAAATCTCGGTAAGAATTTTATCATGCTCAACCAGTTTTTTAGCAGCGATACGCGCTCTGGTTGGCGAGGCAATTTTTCCAATATATTCTTCAAAGCTCATCGTGAATTCAGGCTGCCGACGATCCAGTTCAATCACCCGTTTGATCGGCGCAGCATTACCAAGGGCAGCATCAAGAACACGGTCTGAAATACCGCGATCCTTTGCCTCTTGCCGCAGTTCAACAAGCCATTGTGCAAAACTTTGCTCGCTCGCATTGGCAATTGGTGCCACCAACAGCGCAAACACCATCAAAAATGCGCGTAATCCTGTTTTCATCTTCCGGACTTCCTGACCTGAGCATGGTTTACAAGCACGAAGAGCCACACTGCGTGACCCACCACCTTATGGTAAGACGTAAGCCCGCCGGGGGGCAACCGTGAATTTGACCGATTAGGCGTTTCTTCTACTGAAAAAGAAACGCAGTGACAACATTAGCTTTTTGCCCACAAAACACCGCCAGTAAATGGGTTGATTTATTCTTAAAAAGAGGTAGGGAGCACCCTGCCTCTCTCTGATCTAGAGCTTTTCGCGTAACATTGTTGGCTTGGCTACCGATTGACTAAGACTTGAAGTAAGCGCAATAGCTAACAGCGGTGGTACGATGATCAAAGTAGCGAATGTAGACAGCCCCAATCCACCAAAAACGACTACACCAATTCCTCTGTATAGCTCTGACCCCGCACCTGGGAATACCACAAGCGGCAAAAGCCCAAACAGAGAAGTCATTGTGGACATAAATATTGGTCGAACACGGTTTCTGGTGGCCTCAATAATAGCTTCATCCGCTGCCAAGCCTTCCTCCCGGATATGCAACGTAGTCTGCTCAATCATCAATATAGCATTATTGACCACAACGCCGGTCAAAATAACAAAGCCAAGCATGGTTAGCATATCAAGCGGTTGCCGCACAAACAGGTTTAGGATCGCCAAGCCACCAATACCACCCGCCGCTGAAATGGGAATTGCAAGGATGATAATCAATGGCAGCGTAAAGCTGCGTAAAAGAATGACCAGCAGCAAGAAGATCACAACAATTGCTGTAACCACGTTGGACTGCATTGCAATCCAGGTTTCTGCTAGAGCGCTAGCCGCACCCTCCAGCTTTATAGAAACACCATTTCTGGCAGCCTCGCTTCGGATATCAGGCAAGAGTTCCATATCGATAACCGCAACCACATCTTCCAGTGGAATGCTCTCTAACGGCCGCAACTGTATCGAAACCGCTTGCTGCCCACCGAGACGCCGGATCTGCACAGGTGAGTTGACAATCTCAACACGACCAAGCTGTCCAACCCTCATTATCGAGCCAGCACGGGTAACAATCGGGATGTTTTCTAACTTATCGGCTGATAGATTTTCAGCATTTTTTCCCGAAACAACCATGTTAACAAGCTGGCCATCAATCGGCACTTGGTTCACGTTTGTTCCATCGTTAAAAACATCAACGGCTGAGGCAAAATCACGAACAGTCACACCGGCTCTGGCAAGCGCAGATAAATCAGGGGTAATGCGGATTTGTGGTGCACCCGAATCCAACCCAGGCAGAGTTCTAATTTGGTTTCCATCACGCCCCGGAAAACGCCGTGAGAGCGCGTCATTCACTTGTATTGCAGCCGACAAAACATCATCACTATTCGGCCCAACAACGTCAACACTGACAACTCTTGACCCACCAACTGAACGACCAAAAAGTGAGGCTTGCTGCACAAATGCACGTGCACCAGGTTCTGCAAAAATGGGCTTCATCAGGACCATACGCAGCTCCTTTATCCGCGCTGGATCTTTAGTTGAACCACCCGCAAACGCACCACCAGAGTAAGCGACAAAGAAAAACCGTTGAATAGCAGGTCCTTCAACGTCCTCACCAGTCCAGAGCGGGCTCGCCGCTTTTTCCATACGTTCGGCAATTCGTAATGTCTCATCCATTGAATACCCGGCAGGAACACTGATACGAGCAAACATGAAGTTAGCATTACCATCAGGAAGATAGTCAAGTTTTGGCATGAAAATGGTTGCCGCCCCAATGGAGAGAGCCAAAACCGTAGCAACCACAGAAAGGCCTAGGATTTTGCGTTCAACAACGTAAGAGGCATAGCCGACAAAAAGCCCTTTAAAACCGCGTGCTATCGGGTCAATAACTGGTAATTTCGGTAATTTTGAAAAACGGTCTGCAGAGCCCGCTAAGAGCCGCGCAGACAATGTTGGAATTACCGTTACAGAAACGAAAACCGAAATCAAAACAGACACCGAAATCGCAACGCCGATGTCCTTGAACAACTGTCCCACAGGCAAGTCGAGAGTCAAGACTGGAATAAACACGATCACCGTAGTCAGGGCTGAACCCAAAATTGGCGCCCAAACTTGCCTAGCGCCATGATAAGATGCATTTAATGAGTCCACACCGCGTTGTCGTAGCCGGAAAATATTTTCCAATGAAACAATCGACGCATCCACAACCATGCCGACAGCAAACGCCAACCCAGCGAGTGAAATAACATTAATGGATAGACCCAAAGCAGCGATTGCGACAAATGTGCCAATAACTGACACCGGTATGGCCACAAACACGATAATTGTTGGCACTATATGCCGCAAAAACAGCATTAGGATAGTTAGTGCCAAAATGCCACCAACCCAGATATTCTGTTGTACGAGGCTAATTGCAGATGAAATATAGCCAGTTTCATCATAAACGACTTTTAGATCAAGTCCACGCGCAGCAAGCTCGTTCTGGTTTAATTGGTCAACAACAGTGCGCAGCTTTAACATCGTTGCCACGACGTTACTACCGGCCTCACGCAGGGCACTCAACGTCACTGCAGGTTGACCATTCAAACGTCGGAAGCTCGTCCGGCTCTGCACTCTAACTTCAAGCGTTGCTATATCTTGAAGTAAAAGCGGCGTTACCGTTCCAGAAGGCGATACATTCGTCCGAACAACAATACTACCTGCTGTTTCAGGTGTATAGTTCAAAGCTTCGGTGCGGACAGTGTAAGAACGCTTACCCTCGGTCACAAGCCCAACACTCATCATCGTTGATGAAGTCTTCAGTGCATCAATGACTTCTGGCAGAGTAATCTGGTATTGCACTAATTTCTCAGGGTCAATCAAGACACGCATTTCCCGTTTACCGCCACCTCGATAATCAACCTCGGCAATACCATCAACCCTTGCCAAAGGCTCGACAATATTTGTGTCAAGGTATCGGCCTAGCTCCTCAAGATTAACCTTTGAACCATCTTTTGCCACAAGGGCTAAACGAGCAATCGGGCTATCATCAGAATTTGATGTTTTTACCAAGGGTGTATCAGCTTCATCAGGGAGCCCACTAACCGCGGACAGCTTACTAAGTAAAAGTACCAGGGCCTTATCCATATCCTGACCGACAGAATAAGTCAGAGTTACTCTGGCGCTACCCCTTGTTGATCGAGACGCAATCTCCTCGACACCGTTTAAAGATGCAAGTTCAGCCTCAAGGCGACCAACGATCTCTCGATCAACGTCTTCAGGTGCCGCACCAGGCCAGGACACGCGCACGTCCAAAACTGGTTTTTCAATATCCGGACTCATTTGAATGGGAATGGTCTGCAAGGCCAAGCCACCGAAAATAACACACATAAATATTAGCGCCATTACGGCGATCGGACGTTCAATAGCCAGCTTTATAATACTGCCCATTAGTTTGAACCCTTTTCCTGTTTTGTTTTCTGCTGACTTTCCTTACTGGCATTCTCAGTGCTGTTATCAGCCTCAGCTTTGGCTTTGCGCTTACCGCCACTAATTTGAATCTCTTTCCCATCTGAAAGTTGCTCATTACCTCGCACCACAACCTTTTGCCCGGCCGTCAAACCACCCAGCACTATGAACCCGTCCTTTACAGCGGCACCAATTTGGATAATCTGACGTTTGGCTCGATTTTCGTCTGCTAGATATACCATATGGCCCCCACTTACTGGCAGTACAGCATCCTTTGGCACAATCACTTGCGGCTTTGGACTAGTGGTAGGTATCTGCATCACAACAACAGCATTATCTGCCTGCAAAATAGTTGGCACTTTTTCAATCAATGAAAACCGCATAGTCCGCGTGCCCGACCGCAAGTTTTGGAAAGGCAAAGAAACCCTTATTGCGAGTTCAACCAAGCTTCCATCAAGCCCTCTGCCAAGAAATTTTTTTGTTGATTGAACATAAGGCAGGTAAGCTACCGGAACCTCTGCCTCAACCTCGAACCCATCAAGATTGATGATCTTGGCAACCACCTCCCCTTCGCGCGAGTAGCCACGTCGATAGTCGGCAATGTAAATGATCTGACCAGCTGTTTTAGCGCGCAACTTTGTTGCTTTGACGTCAGCAATGACCTGCTTTATTTCTGTTTCAGTCTGTTCGATGGTTACCGTCAGCACCGCCTGTTGGGCTTTTTTACGCATGATTGATGATTCGCGTGTCAAAACTTGCATATCGGCAGCAAGGCTCGCATTAAGCGCAGTTTCGGCAGATTCGACTGGCAAGGCATTATTTGTCACCAGTTCCTTTGCCCGTTCCGCCTTTCCAGCCAGCAAGGCCGCTTGCGCTTTGGCAACATTGAGTAAATCCTCTTCAGCAGCCAATTCAGCTTTACCATCTTTCAGCTTAACTTCAGCTTCACGAAGCCTTGATTTCAACTGTTCCAGTCTCAATTCCAGTTTTGCACTATCCTGTACCGCGATAATGTCTCCAGGTCTAACCTGATCACCAATCTGCAATTTACCAATTTCAGTGATTGCGTTTGTCACCGCGGTTACAGCTTCAAACGGACCTGCTGTCATACGTCCCTGAACGTCAATCAAATTGGCAATGATCTGGGTCTTAACCTCGGCAACCTCTACCTTGACGGCACGGTTTCCACCACCTGCCTTTTGGGCAATTGACGGGCTAATAACTGCCATTAAAATTAATGTAGCGAGACACAAGACCGCTGTTAATTGAAAAAAGGCACGAGAGCTGCGCCGAAGACCATACCTTAGGGCTGGCAAACGAAAAGTGAAACGCACCGGAAACTCCTGAAAAACACGCATTACACAGTCATTTTACAATTTTGAAGGGGCTGATCAAAAGCAGGTCTCGCAGCCCAACTGCATGGTTATGACTGGTCCTGTCACATTGCCGTAATATGATCCGAATTTGCGGGTTAGACAAGCATATGATTAATAGAAATAGGCAAATATGATAAAAATACTACAATTTGGAAAAACTTCATCAATGCTTATTGACAGATAAGCCTGATTTCCGCTAATCCCATCACCGACGGAGAGGTGGCAGAGCGGTTGAATGCACCGGTCTTGAAAACCGGCAAGGGTGAGAGCCCTTCGTGGGTTCGAATCCCACCCTCTCCGCCATTTCCTTTTTTATATTACTGTATTCATTATATTTTAGTTATAATCACGTAAATTTACGTACAAATTTACGTACAACTTTCACTAGAAAATACACACAAAGACACCATTCCAGCCATAAACCCGTCACATTGCACTGTGAGCGTATAAGTTGAATCTAACGCATTTCCTCCCTAAACTCGGCCAGCCTTTGCGCTGGCCTTATTTTGTGGCAGACTTTTCTCAGGCGAAATGGGAGCAATAATTATGTACATCAGAGTCGTGTCGATAACTGCACCGTCAAAACTTCAGTTCGATATGACCGTGACCTACTTCGAAAATGTCTGGTCACCAAAAGTCATTAGTCTCGGCGCAATTTCTGCAGAGTTTGTAAAAAGTGGGGAAAATTCCGGGATGTATATAATTCATTACCCAGATCAAAAAACAGCACTATCAGTTTTCGAAAAGATAAAACCGGAAGTTGATGAAGTCAGAACTCAAAACCGAATACAAATCACGGAAGGCGAGAGACTCTTCAGAGTCGATAGTTGAAATGACCCGCACCCTACTCACAGCCATATTCCTGATTCTTTTCAGCCATACGGCTTCGGGTGAGTCAAACCTATGACTGAGATCATTAATGACATTGTCGCCCAAATAAACCAGATAATTTTTTGGCTTAAGTTCACTGTTTATTTGGTATTGGGCATTTGTGTTGTTTGGCTAATAGGCTTCATCAGGCGAAATCTTGGTTTAGATACTCACTCTATTGAATTGAAGCGTATCAGGCGTATTCTAGAACGCCAGACTTCAGACAAATAGACTGTTTTATATTCTGCCCCCAAATCAACTCAGCAGCGCCTTACTTCTTTCAGAGTTAATACAGATGAAATTCATCAAAAGTACACTGCCAGACAACGAGACCATTGAGATGGAGATATCTTTTCACTGGAACCACACCCTTGTTGCTTGGCTCTACCTGCTCTTTTTAGGCTGGCTAATCATCGGTGTGTTTTTGTTTATCTCAATGTATCTTGAGAAATGGACGACTGAGAGGGCTTTGACTAACCGTAGGCTTATACTCAAGCGCGGTTTCATTCGTCGAAAAACTGAAGAAATAAGTTTCAATAGGATTGAGGAAGTAAATCTAAGTCAATCCATTCTTCAGCGAATACTCGGTTCTGGTGATATTAGGGTTACCGGTACCGGTGCAGGTGAAATAATGCTTAAAAACATTGATAGCCCATTGGATGTGCAAACGAAAGTAAATGAACTGAGGAATTGGGAATGACCCGTAAACTTACCCTGTCCCTCGTCTTTGCTTTTGAGATCGTCCTAAGGCAGTACCAATGACCCGCGCCCTACTCACAGTTCTATTTCAAACCGTTTTCAGCCAACTGGCTTGGGGAGCTAAGAATGATTGTTGCTAATACAATTAACGATTTAGTTGGCAATACACCTATTCTTCGACTTAACCGACTTTTCAAAAAATCCTCTTGCTCCATATTTGCAAAACTGGAGATGCAAAACCCGACATCACTTAAGGACAGAGCTGTTCTTGGAATGGTAACGGATGCAATTGAGGCTGGCAAAATACTGCCGGGCACAGAAGTTGTTGAAGCCACCAGTGGCAACACTGGTATAGCCCTTGCCGCTTTGGCGCCTGCGTTAGGGTTTAAAGCAAGACTATATATGAGCGAACTTTGCAGCATTGAGCGACAAAAAATTATGGCCGCTTTTGGCGCTACAGTTGTTCTGACCCCAGCAGCAGAACATACTAGAGGGGCTCGGGAAAGAGCTTTGGACTATATCGCCAGAAACCCAAGTAGCACCTATTTTTTGAACCAACACTCAAATCCGGCGAATGGTGACTTCCATTACAAATCCACTGGCCCGGAAATCTGGGAGCAATTGAACGGTAGGGTAGACGCAATTGTTCTTGGTTTAGGCACCTGCGGTACTTTTGAAGGTACATCAAAATATTTAAAAGAGAAAAATCCGGATGTTAAAGTTTTTGGTGTAGAGCCCTTGGCCAGTCCTGTTTATTCGGGTGGTGTCGCAGGAGCTCATCACATAACCGGTATCGGGCCCGGGTTTATTACAGAAAACTTTAAACGCGGCGCTGAACGACTGGATGAAATTATTCTTGTAGAGGATGCAAAAGCATTTGAGTGGGCAAGAAAGATCGCACAAACGGAGGGAATACTTGTTGGGCCATCATCTGGCGCCAATTTGTTTGCAGTTGACCAAATCATTCACCGCCCTGAATTTATTGGTAAGCGTATCGCCTGTATATTGTGCGACACCGGCGAGAGATATCTATCAGAAGAAGGCTTCGTAGATGTTTCCAGCATTATCAAAACTTAAATTTGCAAATGAACCGCAAACTCACCCTATTCCTCGTCTGTGCTTTTGAGATCGCGCTGATCCTGTTTGTGGCGGCGTGGATATAGAACGATAAAACTAGACAATACAATTAGCCCGCAACCAATGGCCGCAGTTGATGTGATGTTCTCTCCAAAGAATAAAACACCGATTGCTACACCAAAAATGATCCGTGAATATCTAAAAGGCGTGATTGCAGACACCTCACCAATCCGCATTGCTGAGATGATTGAGCTGTATCCAATTGTACCAAGAAAAACACCTAGAAGCAGATAAAGCCAAGAACTGGCGTCCGGCCAGATAAATGGTTCATTGAAGAAAAAGCTTAAAGCGAGGCCTGACAGGGCAATCGACATAAAGCCGTGCACCCCAAGAGTATAAATATTCAATGACTTTGGCACCGCCCGGCTAGCAAGATCTCGACCCGCAAAACCAAACATTCCTAGCACCGCCAAAATTGACAAGAATGAGAAGCTATCACCGGCAGGGTCAACTATGATCAAAACGCCAACGAAGCCAAGCAGAACGGCAGCCCACCGCAGAGCACCAACTTTTTCTTTGAACAATACAGCTGCGCCAACCACAACAACAAGTGGAGTTGCCTGTAGGATCATTGTAGATGAGGCTAAAGGTGTCAAAGCAAGCGCGGATGAGTAAAATATACGACCTGTTAATTCAGACACCACGCGAAAATGCATTGGCTTGGTAAAAAAAACCAATGAAAAAATCTCTTTTCGCAGGATCAAAGCCAATCCAGAAAATGTCAGAGCTCCGCCAAAACCTAGCAGAAATAGAATCTGTCCAACTGGCAACGCTGACGAAACAAGTTTTATCACACTATCTTCGACAGCAAATGTTGCCATTGCAACCACCATCAAAAAGCTGCCAAGAAAATTTTCTTTTTGAATGTTACTTATCGGCAAAATGATGAGACCTGATCCTGGTGAAGCTGTTTTGGGCAAATTATAGCTGTTGAATCGCCACGTTTAATGAGCGCTTAAGCCCTAAAACTTCTCAACCCAAGGTCTCAGTTCAATTTCCCAAGACCAAACGCTGCGATCTTGGCGATGGAAATGAAGGTAAGTCTTTGCAATTTCATCTGGATCCAAAAGCGTTTGTTCTCCAGTATCAGGTCGTGACTCAGAGGAAATGCCGCCATCGATAACGAAATGTGCAACGTGAATATTTTTTGGTTGCAACTCCCTAGCCAAGGATTGCGCCAGACCACGGAGGCCAAATTTACCCATTGCAAATACTGAAGAGTTTGGGAAACCTTTTATTCCAGCTGAAGCGCCAGTAAAGAAGATACTTCCACGACCGATCTTGGTCATTCGGATGGCAGCTTGTTGAGCAACTAAAAACGCTCCATAGCACGTTGTTTCGAGTGCTAACTTTGTCTTTGCCGGATCAAGGCTTGTTATGTCGCCTCTGATTCTCGCTGAAGGATTGTAAACTACAACTGATGGCTTACCTAAAATTTGGTCAGTTTGAGCAAATAGACTCTCAACTTGATCAATGTTAGTCACATCGCATTGCACCAAATCACAGTTGATCTCTTCTCTCAAACCCTTCAATTTTTGGATATCACGCGCTGCCAAGACAACAGACATATTTTCTGCACTAAACAGCCTAGCCAGAGATGCGCTTAAGCCACTTCCTGCGCCAACTATAATACACGTTTCTTTATCCTGAGCCATAAAATGGCCTCCACAAAAACAGAGATATCATAAAAAAATCTAACAGCTATTCTTAAGGTCAAGGAAAATTAACCGAAGCACAAGAGCAAATCTCTCAGTTCGTTAGTTACCTCGACTTAATTATTTGGCCTATGCGCCGACTTTGTTTTCTGTCAGGGTTTCATACAGAAATTATTTTGGAGAAACGATGATGAAAACCACAGGACGTTGCTATTGTGGCAGCCTTAAGTATGAAATTAGTGGGCAAGCCGAGGCTGCATTTCAGTGTCACTGCCGAGAATGCCAGTACATCACTGGCGGTAACCCAAACATTGTTATGGTGTTTCCTAAAAATGCATTTCGCTACGTAGAGGGTAATGCAAAAAAGTTTGCAAGAGCTGATCTTGAGACGCCTGTCACTAGACATTTTTGCGAAAACTGCGGAACGGCGATGGGAACCGAGAGCCCCGCTCGTCCAAACTCAATGATTGTAAAAGTTGGGACACTGGATGACCCATCAGCATTCTCAGCACAAGCAGCTATATTTACTTGTGACATCCAACCATTTCATCACTTGCCAGATGGCCTTCCTGCCTTTGAAAAACGACCACCAAAAAAATAATTAATTTTTCTTCAGACTTGATAGTTACCAAAAAGGATCAGATTGTTAACTTGAAAAACCCTGATCACAAATTCAAAGGCAATCCAATATATGATTTTCTACTGGTGTTTGCGGGCCTATTTTTTGCATTCTTTATTACCAGTCCAGATGATTGGCACAGCCCGTTGATATTGGTTATGGCTGCGATGGGCTCTGGCTTAGTGGCATTAATTTTATTGAGATTTAAAAACAAATAAAACAGTTATTTATTGCTTATTTCCGAAGCGAAATATTAATTTAAATTCTGCCGCTAGCGGAATGTTGGGCTAGCGCATAACCCGCTTAATAGCGTCTATGGAAGTACCTTTCTCCAGTATGAATTAATTGATGCTACCCTTCTCCATAACGAACGCCAAGTTATTGGCTGGCATTTCCAGAGTTTTGATAATCTTCAAGCTTTGTCGACTGAAGAGATCGAACATCCAAGCATCATCTTTATAACCAATATCGGGATCAGCCTCTATCAAGCTTTGATGAAAGGCCTTGTCACCACTGCTGCTGAGAACGCCATTTCGCATAAAAGGACCGTAAATGACGCAACGCCCATTTTCAGCTAAGGATTGAGATATACCGCTTACGATCGCCCTTACCTCAGCCGCACTGACAAGGTGCAACAGATTAACCAACAAGATGAAGTCTTGATTGGGGCAAAAGGCTGACCAGCCTTTATCTGTTACATCCAGTCTTATAGGCGGCAAAAGGTTTGTTAACTGTTTTGCGAGACACCTTGATGCAATGCTACTCAAGCGGGTCTCGTCTATGTCAGACGGTTGCCAGATCAAGCCGGGAACAGCGGCGGCAAGCTCAACTATGTGTTGGCCGGTGCCACTTGCAATTTCCAGAGCATTACCACTTTCCGGCGCGTAACTGCGAACAAGCTCAATGATGTGGCCTGAATTTCGTTCAGCGGCTTGAGCTGCAGCACACCGCCATCAGCATTCGGATACATCTGCCAGTCATTCTGGGTTTCTGATTGCTGCCAGATAATTTCATAATTGCCAATTCCGTCCTCATCTGAGATCAGGCTGGTATCGACAACAAGGGTGCCCTTTTTGCACGGCACACCAGAAAGCCGCGGCGTGCCTGTAGGCTTGTCATTGACATTCTTAACCGGCGAGGGTGGCGAGCTGGTCAATGTTTCGAGCTTTCCTTGACCATCAACATAGGAAATAACAACGCGCAAATATTTGCCAAAATGAATCTCCCGCGGGGTAAATGATTGTTGCACGGCCCCTGAAATATTTACCCAGTCTTTGCTGTCTGTAGATATCTGCCACTGCAGTTGGGCGTTACCCATCCCGTCACTATCGGCGATGTCAGACACATCAACAATAAGCGGGTCATCCTCGATTGCATTAAACCCAGCACCGTCAGCATTGCCGTCAGCCGCCGATCCGGTTCCGGATGCCGCGCCTGAAGTCGCGCTCGATGCGTTGTTTCCTGAAGAACCTGATGATGCGTTACTGGCATCTGATTGCTTTAACGCCGCATTGCTGGCAAAAATGACCTTATTTTGTCCCTCACCCGTGGTTTTGTCTTTGCCGCTTTTGGCCTGTGGCGGTACCAGCGTGCCACAAACAAGTTTGGTTGATCCATTGATGATGATTGGCGCGGCAAGCGCATCGTCTTTTGGCGGCCGGCATTTTTCAAGCTGCTTCCACTGATAGCCAGCCGCACGTTGCGCTGAGACAGCATCTTCATAACCCTGATCAGGCGTAACACACCCCGCCAGACCACCCGAAACCGCGCAGAAAAAAAGACCAATTAGCCATTTGCGCATGGCGCCGCCCATAGCCGCTTTACCAGTCGACCGGACCGAAAATTTTGGAATGATGAGCAATAAACCAACCCTAAAAAAATAAATCCAACGCAAGAATTTTCTATAAAGCACATCAAACGGATGCCTGATTTGTACCATAAAAGTCATCCAGAAAACCTTTACCGCATTATGCGCTGGCACGGATAACTGGCACGGGCATGGGCAACGGGCACCTGACGTGGGCATCGGCATGGAGTGAACATAGCCACCCCCTTTTCTAATCTCACCGATTACAAACCTAATGCACCAGTGACCTCCCCTGATGCCAATCAATGTTTTGCTTCCAGGATGCCAAGTTTAACGCCGTAATCGACCGCAATCCCATAGTCAGGGTCATCATCACTATCGATGATCAATTGACCCGATTTCGATAATAACCGGTGACAGTCACGCGATAAATGCCGCAGAAACAAAGTCTTTCCAGCAGCAGCATATTTCGCTGCAACATCCTCAATCGCCTGCAGGGCTGACTGGTCGACAATACGCGATGCCGCAAAATCAATAATGACTCTATCCGGATCATTCTTGATATCGAATAATTCATGAAAACTGGTAACCGAGCCAAAAAATAATGGACCTTGGATATCATAGACTAACGCCCCTGCCTCGCGCACTGAAGGCCGGGTTGACGCATCAATCCGTTTCGCGGCGTTCCATGCATAGACCAACGCCGACATGATCACGCCAACCACAACCGCGACTGCTAAATCCTCGACAACTGTGACGGAGGTTACAACGATCGTTACCAACGCATCAGCACGCGGGACAATCAGCAAACTTTTCAGCGAGCTCCAAGCAAATGTGCCGATCACAACCATGAACATCACGCCAGTCAGTGCTGCAATTGGAATCAATTCAATGGCCGGGCCGGTAAAAAGGATAAAACATAATAGAAACAATGCAGCAACAATGCCCGAAATACGGCTTCGTCCGCCTGATTTCACATTAATCATCGACTGGCCAATCATCGCACAGCCGCCCATACCCCCAAAAAAGCCGGTGCATAAATTGGCTGCGCCTTGGGCCAAACATTCCTGCGACGCACCGCCACGCTGATTGGTCAATTCTCCAACGAGGTTTAACGTCAACAGGCTTTCAATCAATCCGATGGCCGACAATATCAACGCATAGGGAAAAATAATGATCAGTGTTTCCAACGTCATTGGCACCACAGGAATAGCAAAACTAGGTAAACCACCCGATAAGCTGGCAAGATCACCAACGCGCTGAACGTCAAGATCAAAGCCAAGCACAACCGCGGTCACAACCCCGATTGCTAGCAATGGCGCCGGCACAAGCCGCGTTAACCGCGGCGTCACCCAGATCAAAATCATAGTCGCCGCAACCAGACCGCCGGTCAGGATTAATGCCTCACCTGCCAACCAGTCGCGCTGGCCTGAAGCGTCAGTAATTTTGAACTGATCAATCTGTGCAAGGCCAATGACAATCGCCAGCCCGTTCACAAAGCCAAGCATCACCGGATGCGGCACCATACGGATGAATTTGCCCCAACGCATTACCCCGGCAAACAGCTGCAAAAGCCCCATCAGGATGACTGTCGCGAACAGGTATTGAACACCATGCTGGGCAACAAGCGCCACCATAACCACGGCCAGCGCGCCAGTTGCCCCCGAAATCATGCCCGGACGACCACCAAAAATTGCGGTAATCAAGCCAACTATGAAGGCCGCATAAAGCCCAACAAGTGGCACAACACCAGCAACAAAGGCAAAGGCAATTGCCTCAGGCACTAACGCCAGCGATACAGTCAAACCTGAGAGTACATCGAGATTTATTTGACGGAGGCTTAGGGTCTGAGGGTGATCAGCATCATGCGCGGCGCCCAACAACAAATTGGGTAACCGGGAAAAGAAACTAGGGCGCAAAACGAACTCGCTTTTTTGTTTGTGAGACTAGCCTTATAAAGACTTTGCCCAATAAAGCCACCGCCGATCTGCAATCAGGCAGCGGCGATCGCCATTTTACGAAAAGAAAACTCTGCGGTTTAAGCTGCAATCACACTTCAAATTGGTCATAAGCTCCGAAATCGACCATGACCCTAAGTCTGACAGCGCACGGCATGGCCTGCATGATCGTGACATTTTTATGTTTTTAGATGCACCGGTTCGCCATGCGGCGTCGCGAGATAGGCGTCACGCCATTGCAATTCCAACGCGGTCAATATTTCAGGATCAACAATGTCCTTTTCCTGCATCAAGCCAATCAGGGTTTCAAGCCATATCTGATAGTAATCATCACCACCATTAAGCCCGCCAGCCTTGGCAGATGACGCCGCAGCAAGATTTTTGCCAAAACGGCTGCCCCAGTCTTGCCAGCAGAAATAGCCCGCCTCATTCAAATGCACGGCAAGCGCAAAGACTTCGGCGTGCCATGGCGCATCAAAGGGCTGATCAGGCAGCAGCGCCGCAATGCCTGCTGCCCGCGCCGCGCCATATCCGTTATTGGGCGCGCTTTCGGATTTGCTACTTCGCTCAATGGCGGGCTTTACAGCACTCATTCGCTCGGCACCAAATAGCTTTGCCAGCAATCAACCACAACCTTGTCATTACCATTGCCATCAGCCCAAAGATCTGCGCTTGAAAACTCCACCGAATAGAGTGGCTCGGGGCATTCCCCGAGAAAATGGGCGTTACTGTTGGGTAATACATGATAGCCATGGGAGAACAATATCGTGCCAATTTTATCAGCGGCATAATGCGGCAACCGCGTATGGCCTGGCATCTGCATCTTGGTATCATCAGGTAATAGGGTACGAACCTTTTGACCGCGCCGAAATAGCGGTTCGGCCATGGCGGGGCGTGACGCCTTGGCACCAGTCGCGAGCATAAGCGGAACCGCAGCGGCGCGAAGCACGCCATCACGCAGATTTTGCTGGGGGCCATCATAGCCACCAGCAGCGATTTCATCACGCGTCACAAATCCTTTGGCGACAAAGAGATTGGTCAATGCAGCCAGCCATTTTTCATAGTAACTAAAAGAGTGATAATCATCCTTGGGCAGGGTTTCACGCCAAAACCGCGATGCGTCGATATTCCACGCGCCCATCGCGCCACCAGCCACAGTCAGCCCCAATACACGCTTGTGCCACGGCGTTTCAAAAACCGGATCATTCGGGTGGTCAGGCTTGATCGGCCCAGATTGATCGCCGCCCATGTCATGATGTGGTTTCATCACCGCCCCCTTTCAATCATGATCTGTTGATGCTGTATCAGGAGCAGCCATATCGGGCATAGCCATAGCAGGAGGAGATGGCAAGCCGGTCCCAATCATGCAATTGCGATGAACCCAGCCTGCAAGCGCCACTTCATCGAGACCAACACTCTCGGCAGGCTGCATTGGCAGAACCAGATACCTGATTTCAGCCGTTGAATCCCACACCCGAATGGTCTGCTCAGGCGGGATCATCAGGCCAAATTCAGCCAATACCGCGCGCGGTTCACGCACAGCACGACTGCGGTAAGCGTCAGATTTATACCATGCAGGCGGCACCCCAAGAACGGGCCACGGATAACAGCTACATAAGGTGCAAACGACCAGATTATGACAGTCAGGCGTATTTTCAACGACAACGATATGCTCACCCTGCCGGCCGCCAAAGCCAAGGTCAGACAGAATGCCATCGGTGTTATTTACCAGCTGGGCCTTAAACACTGGATCAACCCAAGCACGCGCCACCAGCCCCGCCCCGATTCGTGGACCAATCTGATGCTCGTAGATATCAATGATTGCATCAACCGCGGCTGGATCAATCAGGCCCTTACGGGTGAGAATAGTCTCCAGCGCCTTGACCCGCAATGCAGGTTCAGACGGTAATAGCGCGTGGGCATGAGCCTCATCATGGTGATCGTGCGGCATGCTAAATCCTAGCATTGGATCGTCTGTCTCGTCCATAGGTGAACCCGTCTTTGGTTGAAAAGCTGCCCTTCAGAAACCGAAATACAGCAGTTATTGATCTGGATCGCTTGGCAAATCCGGCAAAGCCTATATGGTGTGTACAACATCATTTGGCAGGATTGCCGATTTTAAAGTTAGGTATAGGTGAGTAAATGCAAGCGAGACTGGATGGGCGTAATGCCATCATCACCGGCGGCAGTGCCGGTATTGGCAAAGCCATTGCCAAGAATTTCCTGAAATCAGGTGCAAATGTTGCGATTGTTGCACGCCGCACGGACGTGCTGGATGCGGCCAAAGCCGAGATCGAGGCCGAAGGTCAAAAGGCTGGAGCGACCGGCCGTGTCATTGCCCTATCTGCCGATATCCGGCATGACAAAAATTGCCAAAATGTTGTTGCCGAAATTGTGTCAGCCTTTGGCCATGTTGATGTTCTGGTGAACAATGCCGGCACATCACAGCGCGGTGATTTTCTCGAGGTCAGTGACGCGTTATGGCAAGATGACCTTGACCTAAAACTATTCTCGGCGATCCGGCTGTCTCGTCTTCTGATCCCTGGTATGCGCGAACGTAAATGGGGGCGCATTATCAATGTGTTAAATCTTGGGGCAAAAGCACCAAATGCAGGCGGCGCGCCAACCGCTGTCAGCCGTGCCGCCGGTATGGCATTGACCAAAATTCTGGCAAACGAAAATGCCAGCCATAATATTTTGGTCAATGGATTACTTGTCGGGCGAATTCGCAGTGATCAATGGGAAAAACGGCACGCCGCTGATCCGCGTGGCCTCACGCTAGAGGAATGGTACGCCGATGCCGCTGCGGGCCTAAATATCAGGCGGTTTGGTACGGCTGAAGAATTTGCCAATATGGCAACCTTCTTGGCGTCGGATGCCGGGTCATACATAAACGGCACGGCAATCAATGTGGATGGCGGCAGCTGTCCTGTCGTTTAAGTCACTGCATTAAAACCAGCTTAGACTGGAGGGGCCAGCGTCCCGTCAGGCGGATGATGCGCTGGCCCTTTGCCGTATCCGTTCCCGGTGAAAGGCGTAAACCCCCATGCCGATTACGATCATTGTGCCAAGGATTGTTGCCGCATCGGGCAAATCGCCAAATAGCAAGAACCCAAACAGAATTGCCCAGATCATGCCAGTATAACGAAATGGTGCGACAAAGCTAATTTCGCCATTGCGCATCGCCATAACCGCAAACAGATAGCCGCAGGTTATCGCAATCGCCGCCACCACGACGATGCCGATCATCGTACCTGAAACAACCGTCCACCCCGTTGTCGCGGTTGCAACCCCGCCATAAATAAAAATTGGAATTGCCGAAATAAATGCCACGAACAAAGACGGAACCGACCGGTCAAGGCGGCGCGTAATCGCGTCACGCACAGTGACACAAGCAACAGCAACAATCGCCAGAACCGCATATTCATTAAAACCATCGTCACTGGGCCGGATAATGATCAAGACGCCAATAAATCCGGCAAGGATGGCACCCCAACGCCGCCAGCCCACCTGCTCGCCAAAAAAGATTGCCGCAAACATGGTTACCGTCAATGGTAACGCCTGTAAAATAGCGGTGATGTTTGCCAGCGGCATATTTGATAATGCGGTTAGAAACGCCATCGTTGCAGCAAGCTCGGCAAATGCGCGGGTTAAAATCACCCGCCAGTTACGCCAATCAATCCGCACAAACAGGCTTTTGCGCAGATAAGCAATCAGCGCCAACAGCGGCACTGACACCAGACCACGCATGAAAATACCTTGCTCGACCGAAATAGTCTGAAACAAAAATTTCATCAACGCGTCATTGCTGATGAACGACAGCATACTCACCGCCATCAAGATGGCGCCAAAAACATTGTCTGTTAATTTCATATTTTTTAACCTGATGGCGGTTGCAATGGCGTTCTATTGTCAAAACCCTGTTCGTTCCGACACGTCGGGATGAGCGGGAACAGGTGAAATTGATTTGCTTATGCGCTTGATCCCTCGACAAGACAACAAGAAAAAATACTGCGACTCACCCCTTAATTCGCAATAATAGCAGGTGATTTTTATTAATAACGCAAAAGTTCTTTTCTGATTCCCCCGCTGATAAATGCGGTAAAGACGAGTAAAGTGCACCCTCAATTGGATTTTCAGACGGACGTTTACCGCCGTAATTTTTCGTTCAGGCTTGTTTCAAACTCGGAGTCACTCATGTCAATTCGTCCCGTAAAAATGTCGAGCACAGCGCGCCCCACCATGGAAGGTGCCGGTGTTCATCTTCACCGTATTTTTGGTTTTGGTGATACCAAGCCGTTTGACCCGTTTTTGATGATGGATGATTTTCGGAATGACGATCCGGCGCTTTATAAAAACGGCTTTCCGTGGCATCCGCATCGCGGCATTGAGACGATCACCTATGTGTTAAAAGGAACGGTCGATCACGGCGATAGTCTTGGCAATGTCGGCACGCTTGGTGGCGGCGATATTCAGTGGATGACTGCCGGTTCTGGCATTATCCATCAAGAGATGCCAAAGGGTGACAAAAATGGGGCAATGCACGGGTTTCAACTTTGGGCAAACCTGCCGTCGTCGCAAAAGATGACAACGCCGCGCTATCAAGACATCAAGTCGCAGGAAATCTCTGAACTGCACGATGATGATGACAGCAAAATCCGGATTATCGCCGGTAATTATCGCGGCTATCGCGGGCCAGTTGACGGCATAGCCGCAGACCCGCAATATCTGGATATCACCCTACCCCCACGTTGTTTTAAACGGTTTCCATTCGATACAAGGCGACAAGGCTTTGCCTATATTTTTGTGGGCAGCGCGCGGTTCAAAGACGCCTCTAACCCGTTTGGGGTGAAGGTCGAAAAAGAGTTCAATGGCGAAGAGCTGGAAATTCGGGATTTATCCGGTAACCGTACATTGGTCGTTTTTGGCGCCGGGGACGAAGTCGCCGTGACGTCAGGCGATGAGGGAGTTCGCTTTTTGCTGATATCCGGAGCACCGCTTCGTGAGCCGGTTGCCTGGCATGGGCCGATTGTGATGAACACTCAGGCAGAGTTACAACAGGCCATGCGCGAATTAAACAATGGTACATTTATCAAAACTGGCGCAGCTGGCTGGTGATTAATTAACACGCCACCTGGTTACGGCAGGAATTATGAGTGTTTATCGGAACAGACACACCATGCCAGCAACAACATCCGGCGAAAATATAGAGAAGAACGGGCAGACATAATGCGCAAGATCCAATCTCAAGGAGTGCACCACATCACGCTTATCGGTGCAGATCGGCAAACATCGATTGATTTCTGGGAAGGCATCCTCGGTATGCCATTTGTTTTCGAACAGCCCAATTTGGACAATCCAAGCGAAGGCCATCTTTACTTTGATCCGGGCGATGGCCGATTAATCACCATCTTTACCGATGAAAGCCGCCTTGCAAAGATGACCCGGTTACCCCAAGCACCGGGGCAGGTTCACCACATCGCTTTTGCCATTTCACAAGCCAGTTTCTGGCAAGCGGTTGAACGGCTGGACGCGCGCAAGATCAAACATTCAGGCGCGAAAGATCGGGGATTTATGGACTCAATCTATTTCCGCGATCCACTTGGATTATTGATCGAGTTGGCATCCTACCGGTTTGAACCGCCCGCAGGGTCAACACATACCGAGGTATTAACCGCCGCACATCACATTCGGATTGCCGCCGGTGACAGCACCATTGATCGAATTCATATCGCCGATGCGATTGAACAGCTTGCCCATGCGAAAACGCAATCCCTATCCACAGATCGTGAGCCAAAAAACCCCTATTAGACTGGTTATCAGTTTAGACTGGTTATTAGGCGGATCGACACTCATTCATCCGGCTTGGACCGGCCATCATCCTCGGGCAAGATGTTTGGGTTGTTTGCTGCGGCGGTCTTTGTGGCCGTTAATCTTGCTTGTGCACGCGAGAATTGTCGCCCAGTTTGCAGCGCATCAAACCCCAATTTCTGGTGCAGCTGATCTACCGCCGCCTCAAGTCTGTTACGCTTGTCATCGGCGCCGCCATCAAGATCGAACAACCGCGCATCCCCAACGTCACCAAGATTATCAACACCTATCCCCAAGAGCCTGTATGATCTGGATTTTTTAACTTCATTCTTTAATAATTCACGGCCTATATCAAACAGGTGATAGGCTTTATCTATCCGGCTTGGCACGGTTCGGCTGCGGGTAATGATGCGGTGATTTGCCAGTTTTAATTTCAAGGTTACCGTACCGCCCGCAAGTCGTTTTGCCTTTAACCTTGCCGATAGTTTTTGACACAGAAATTCAAGCTCGGTTTCCAGCGCCTCTAGCGCGGACAGATCTTTGGCAAAGGTGGTCTCATTCGATAATGATTTTACTGCACGTTCGGCCACAACCGGACGCAGATCAATACCCTTGGCAAGATTCATCACAGTGAAGGTCTGACTGCCAAGAACATTCGACAGCAATTTTGGATCGCCTTTTACAAGATCATCACAAGTAAACACGTTAATCGCATGAAGCCGCGCGATTGCCGATTTGCCAATCCCGTAAAGAATTGAAACTGGCTGCGGGGCAAGCCATGCCTGCGCCTCGCGCGTGCCAATTACGAAAAACCCGTCAGGCTTATCCCGATCAGACGCCATCTTTGCCAGCGATTTTGTGCCACTAAGTCCGACCGAAACCGAAATACCGATATCGCGTTTGATCTCTTGTTGCAGATGGTGCAGCGCCTCTGCCGGACTGGCACAATGCAGCTTTTGCGTGCCAGCAAGATCAAGAAACGCCTCGTCGATTGACAATGGCTGAACCAATGGCGTCAACGACAGCATCTTTTCTCTGATTTCCTGACCGATCGCAATGTAGCGATCCATTCTTGGCCGGATGACCACCGCATCAGGGCAACGTTTTAACGCCTGCCATGCGGGCATTGCCGAGCGCACGCCGAACTGGCGGGCGATGTAGCACGCCGCCGCAACAACGCCGCGATCAACACCCCCAACGATGACCGGCTTGTTAGCCAGTGCCGGATTATCACGCTTTTCAATTGATGCATAAAAGGCATCACAATCAATATGCGCAATCGTCAGCGAGAATAAATCAGGATGCGTACGGATATTGGCAGATTGACATATAGGGCAGGTTTCCAGCGGGCCAAGATTGCCGACATGACCCGCCGTCCCGCAATCACGGCACAACATTGCATAAGCGGCAGCTTTGTTATGACCGGCCATATTTGCAGCCCTTATCCTCTCATGAAAACGTAAATGACGGGCCGCCCGTTCACCCTCGCCGCCCGTTTAGCCTGCACGCCTACACTGCACGCTTATTCTGCACGTCTAGACTATTTTATCTAGAAACTAACCGCGCGTGCATATTGGTTGGGCACAGATGATGTACTGCGCAGCGCCTTGGCCGCCCGCCATGTCCAATGCGGGTCACGCAGAAATTCACGTGCCAACGCCACCAAATCAGCCTGCCCTGTGCGAATAATGGTCTCGGCCTGCAACGGATCAGTAATCATCCCTACGGCAATGACCGGCATCTCGACCGCGTCACGGATCTGTTTCGCAAGATCGGTCTGATAGCCATAGCCAATGTCGATTTTCTGCGCCAATGAATTACCGCCACTTGAAACATGGATCGAGGCACAGCCGGCCGCATCAAGCGCCTTGGCAAACTCTATGGTTTGCAAAACGTCCCAGCCGCCATCAACCCAATCTGATGCTGACACCCGCACCAGCACTGGCATTTCAGCCGGCACAACCGCCTTAACCGCTGCAAAAACCTCTAGCGGATAGCGCATCCGGTTTTCCAACGAACCGCCATAGGCATCATCACGCTGGTTGCTGATCGGCGACAGGAACTGATGAAGAAGATAGCCATGGGCGGCGTGCAGCTCGATCGCATCAATGCCCATTCTAACGGCACGCTCAGCAGATGAGACAAACCCCTCTTTAATCCGCGCCAAACCAGCATCATCCAATGCCTCGGGTGTGTGCCAGCCCTCGGCAAACGGGATTGCCGATGGCGCAAATGTCGGCCAAGCGGCTTGGGGAGTTGAGCCATCGGCCGGCAATGCATTACCGCCTTCCCATGGGCGCTGGCTTGATGCTTTGCGGCCAGCATGACCAAGCTGGATACCAATTTTGCTATGCCCAACCGATTTACAGAAATCAACGACCCGCTTCATCGCTGCTTCATTTTCATCCGAATATAGCCCGACACAGCCATGCGTGATGCGCCCAGCCGCCTCAACCCCCGTTGCCTCGATAATGATCAGCCCCGGCCCACTCATCGCAAATTGTCCCAAATTTGCCAGATGCCAGTCATTCATCGTTCCATCGATGGCTGAATATTGGCACATTGGTGCCACCACAACACGGTTAGCAAGGCCTAATCCAGACAGTTTGATCGGGGTAAATAGACGGCTAGACATAAATTTTGCTCCTAAAAAATAAGTGACCTGAACGCGTGTTCACCGGATGCGCATATTGTAATGAAACCGGTGGATATTACCACTAAATCTGCCCCGAAAACCCGCCAGTCCCAGTCCCCCCCCCCGTGAGCGTGGGCATAGGTTTTGGTATTTATCGGCTATCTAGCGGCAGCCTCCCCCCTTTTATGCGCGCCACATTTGGTCGCGGTAAAAGGAATAAAGACCAGTAGCAACGACAATGATTGCGCCGATCCATGTCCAGCTATCCGGCCATTCACCAAACAGCAACGCACCAAGCGCGATTGCCCATACCAGACCAACATATCGAAATGGCGCGACAAAACTCAGATCGCCAAATCGCATTGTCATCACCTGAAAAAAATAACCTGCAGCGACGCTAAGGCCGCAGAATGACAGAACAAGCCAATTATAAGGGCTGATTATTTGCCACGGTATCGTCACTGTAACGGCACCACTAAAAAGGCAAACAGCAGCGGCTGTAAACAATGCTGCAAATAGTGCTGGTACGCGGTTTGGCAGATGGCGTGTTACCGCATCATTCAGCGTGGCAAAACCCACAGCACCAACAGCAAGCGTTGAATAGACGTTAAAATCATCCGTCCCGGGACGAATAACCATCAACACGCCGCAAAACCCGATAATGACCGCACTCCAACGCCGCCATCCGATCATTTCACCAAGAAACAGCGTTGCGACGACAGTAAGCGATAAGGGCACCACCTGCATGATCGCCGAGACATTGGCAATCGGCATATGCGCAAGCGCCGTCAAAAAACAGCTTGCCATGCCGATTTGCGCCGCCGCTCGAACCGATAACAAGCCGAAATCCGCGAAACCCAGACGAACAAAAAGACAGTCGCGGTACCATGCCAAAGCCGCAATAATCGGCACCGCCACAGTGCCGCGCAAAAACATCGCCTGAAATACCGACATGTCAACGAACAGGAATTTCATGAAAATGTCGTTAGTGACAAAGGCAACACGTGCAACTGTCATTAAAACGGCGCCTTTGGCATTAGCAGATATCATAAAAAGACCCCGTTACTGCGGTAACAGGGCCTATTAAGCAACCTTGCCGCCGTTAGGGCAATAGCTTTTCGATATAGCGCGGCAGGCTAAAGGCAGCTTTGTGAACGGCTGGCGTATAATAGTTGAGATCAAGATTTGCGGCATCAAGACGTGCGCGCAAAACCTCGACATCGACAGTCTTCGCGGCGGTTGCATCACTGCCCCACCCAAACGCCATTGGGCCACCAGCATAGGTTGGAATACTGGCAACATAGCATCCCCAGTCAGCAAAAAGCGCTTGAAAAGCGCGCATTGTACCGGTCAATTCATCCGGCTGCATGAACGGAACACCATTTTGCGTAACCAGAATACCGCCCTCAGCCAGACGGCGTTTCGCGTGACCATAAAAACTGTCGGTAAACAGCACCTCGCCCGGGCCAACAGGATCAGTCGAATCAATGATTATAACGTCAAACTGATCAGGTGAATTCGCCATGAAATCAGCGCCATCAGCAATCACTAAATTCAGGCGCGGGTCATCAAAAGCACCATTTGACAGGCTTGGCAGATAGGTCTTTGAAAACTCCACAACCCCGGCGTCGATTTCAACCATTGTGACGTTTACAACCGATTTATGGCGCAAAACTTCACGCGCCATGCCGCCGTCACCCCCGCCGATCACCAGAACATTGCGAACATTGCCATGCGCCAGAATTGGCACATGAGTCAGCATTTCGTGATAGATAAACTCGTCGCCTTGAGTTGTCTGCACAACACCATCAAGCGTTAGCACACGACCAAACCGCTTATTCTCGAACACCTGAATATGTTGCAGGCTGCTGTTATTGTCATAAAGGACATTTTCAACGGCGAGTGACTGCGCATAATCACCATGCAGGGTTTCGGTAAAGCGCGCGCTCATAGCATTGCCCCCACAACGCCATCACCGCGCAGTAATTCACGGACCCGAATGTCGTTTGTGTCAAACGCATCGGCCAAAACGCCAACCGCGTTCCATGGCTGGGCATCACCGCACATAAACACATCAAACGCGGCATACCCAATTTCCGGCCATGTATGAACCGAAATATGGCTTTCTGCCAGAACCGCGACACCAGAAACGCCTTGCGGGCTGAATTTATGCGTATGAATATGAAGCAGTGTTGCGCCACATTCATCAACACAACGCCGAAACGCCGATTGTATCAGGTCCTCATCATCAAGACCCTTCCCGTCCACCACCTCGATAATCAGGTGCGTTCCGGCAAAGACCTTGCCATCACGACGGATGAAATGATCCTCCCGCGCCTCGTCGGTAACCAGTTTCAATCCGTGGTTAGGTTTTTGTGTATGTTGGTTACGCGCAGCAGCATTGCTGCAGTCGATATCTTCCGCTTGGGCGCCCGTTGCCAGACCTATCCCCAGTTGGAAAAGGTTGGCGTTATCCATGACGCACCCCTTCTTGAACTAGTAGATGAACCAGCAATGCCTTAGCGCCCCCCATGTAAGAATAGCTATGAGCTGGGGTCGGTCATCGCAACGCGCATCCGTTAGCGATCTTGTCATGAAAGCACAAGCAATAAATTTCAAATTTCTAATATTTATTTCGCGTCATCTTAGTTTTTTCGGCTTACACCATCGCGCCATTTTCATAAAAAGAGGCTTGACCATAATGCTTGGTTACGGCTAACCCTCTGACGAGCGGCATATTAGCCTTGGATTAGCCGCGCCACTTTGATTGCGCGGCAGCGTCGCAGCACGAGGATGAAATGGACAATTTAAAAGCGCTTGGACAAGCCTCAAAATTACCAAACAGCCCGGAAGAGGCCGAATTGGAACGCGTGCCTAATCCGCACCCTGATTGTAATTTTGTTGCGCGTTTTACCCAGCCGGAATTCACCTCGCTCTGCCCGGTGACAGCTCAGCCTGATTTTGCGCATTTGGTGATTGATTACATCCCCGATCAATGGATGGTCGAGTCAAAGTCGCTAAAGCTATATCTTGGCAGCTTTCGCAACCATCAGGCCTTTCACGAGGCCTGCACAGTCGATATTGCCAAGGAACTCATCGCGCTGTTATCACCGCGGTGGCTGCGGATTGGCGGATATTGGTACCCGCGTGGCGGCATTCCAATTGATGTGTTCTGGCAACATGGCACAATCCCCGAAGGCACATGGGTGCCGGATCAGGGCGTTGCCGGTTACCGTGGGCGCGGCTAGCTGTTTTGCCGCTGGACGACATAACGGCATAACCGGTCAACCGACCCATGCAGCAATAGCGTAAGCACTGCCAACACAATCAATGCGGCAAACATCAGATCGATTTTCGCCCGGCCATTTGCCAGCAACATTAAATAACCCAGCCCTTGCGATGCCCCGACCCATTCGCCAATGATCGCGCCAATCGGGGCATAGACGGCCGCCAGACGCAGGCCAGATGCCAATGCCGGTATTGCGGCTGGAATCCGGATATGTCGCATGATATGCCACGATCGCGCCTGCATTACCTTGGCAAGATCAAGCATGCCGCGCGGCGTCTGCATCAACCCGTCAAAAAACGCAGATGTTACTGGAAAATAAATAATCAGCAGCGCCATGATGATTTTTGGCCATAACCCATAGCCGAGCCACAATGTTAGAACCGGTGCCAGCGCAAATACCGGCAATGCCTGACTAAGCACCATCATCGGACGAACCACCAGCCGCGCCAGTGGCGACATCGCAAGACTGATGGCCGTTACCACCCCCAAAAGCGTCCCGAGCAATAGCCCGATCATCACCTCGGCCATAGTCACGCTGGCATGATGCCCAATTAATTCCAGATTGCTGAAAAGTGCCGTCGCCACGCGCGCTGGTGATGGCAAAATAAATGCCGGCAGGCCTGTTGCCAAAACCAGAAAATGCCACAGCAATAGGATCAATGCTGTTACGCCAGCGATGCGAAGCGCCCGGATCATAGCATCTCACGCAGCAGCCGCAAAAGCCGCCCCTGACAAGCCAGAACATCAGGCGCGTCATAATCACGAATTACCCTAGATGATGGTGGCTCAATAGATTGCAACCCGTTCACATTCATCACAAATATGACATCGCCAAGACGTGCCGCCTCGCCCGGATCATGGGTAATCAAACAAACAGTCTTGCCAGCAAAAAGCCGTGCCGCCAGTTCCTGCATTTCGGCTCTGATCTTGGCGTCAAGCGCCGAAAACGGTTCATCAAGAAGGACAATTGGCCGCTCCTCCATCAAGGTGCGCGCCAATGCAACCCGTTGCCGCTGGCCGCCAGATAAGGCATTGGGCTTTTTATGACGATGCGGGGTCAAGCCAACCTGCTCGATCAGCATCTCAGCCTTTTCTGACTGAATTTCATCGCCACGCAGCCTGCTGCCAATGACGATATTATCATGCACATCCAGCCACGGCATCAGGTTATCAGTTTGCGCCATAAGACTGATCCGGCCAGCAATCATCTGATGATCATCCGCCGAAATCTGCCCATCATGGTCGATATGATCCCTTAGACCAGCAAGCAACCGCAATATCGTTGTCTTGCCAACACCGGACGGCCCCAGCAGACAGGTCCATTTACCGGCGGCAATCGGCAGGTCTAGCTTATCAAAAATTTGCGTTCCGGCGATTTTGGCGCTGCCGGTAAATTGCAATGCCGGACTGGGGATGTCTGGCGGTGTTCCGGCTTTGCGACGCGGCGCCATTTTGACGTTTTTGCCGGTCACCCATCAAGTCCCATTTGCCAAAACCCAGCCTCAAGCCGTGTTGCGGTAACAAACCGTTTACACAAAGCCGGCCATCGCGGACTGGCGGCTGGCTGGTCCCCCAGCCGGCACAAAACCGCCGCATCAATCAATGCACCCACATCATGGCAAACCTGCTGATAATCGCTGCCGCCATAGGTCTCGATCCAATCGCGATAAGGCGTTTTTTTATCCGCTGCCAGCAACCGTGCGCCAATCTCGCCATAGCCCAGAACACAAGGGGCCAAGGCCGCCATTAGATCCAGAAAATCGCCTGAATGTCCGGCATCCATGACATAGCGCGTATAGGCAATATTGGCGGTTGCCTCCTCGGCGGCGAATAAGGTCGCCTCATCAATGCCCGCCTCGGCACAAATACGGATATGCAAACTGATCTCGTCATTGACCAACGCATTTACCGTCGCCGCACAGGTGCGCATCTCTGCGACCTCATCAGCCTTGGTTACGGCCAATGCCCATGCGCGTGAGAAATGGATCAGGAACAGGTAATCTTGCACCAGATAATGCAAAAAGGCGGATTCAGGCAGGCTGCCATCGCCTAATTGCGTTACAAAATCATGGCAGACATAATCTTGCCACGCGGTACCACTCGCCGCTCGCCATGCGCCAAAACTTGCTCCGTAATCTGTCATTCTGCCCCCAGATCAACAGCAATTTTGGATACGGGACGGATATCCTTTAACAGGCCCGCTTCCTTTAAAAACGCCTCAAACCGGCTGTAGCGCCCCTCATCCAACGCCTCGGGACGCAACGCAAAACGCGGCAATGTATCATTCCACGCCCGCTTGTTCAGCTCGTCATCCAGTTCCTTGGCTGTCCCTTTGAAAATCTCCCAGCTTTCCTGAGGGTGATTGACGATATACTGGGTTGCAAGCTCGGTTGCCTGTAAAAAGCGGCGCACCACGTCTTTGTTCATACGGTCTGGATTGGCGACATAAATCAACTCGTCATAGGCTGGTAGCCCCTCTTCTTCGAGATAGAAACAGCGACCGGGGACGCCTTCAATATCCATTTGATTCAATTCAAAATTCCGAAAGGCTCCGATAACCGCATCGACCTGTTTTGACATCAGGGACGGTGACAGCGACCAATTGACATTCACCAGTTCAATATCAGACATAGCCAAGCCATTGCGCGCCAAAATCGTGGTTAATAGCGCCTCTTCAACACCGGCAACCGAAAAGCCAACTTTCTTGCCTTTCAAATCAGCCACTGTTTTGATGTTGCCATCTTTTAGCACCAGCAAACAGTTTAACGGCGTCGCGACTAGGGTTCCAACACGGATCAAGGGCATGCCCTCGGCAATTTGAAGATGCAATTGCGGCTGGTATGACACCGCCAGATCAGCCTTTCCGGCAGCAACAAGCTTTGGCGGATCAGCTGGATCAGCTGGCGCGATAACCTCAACCTCAAGGCCAGCATCGGCGAAGTAGCCCTTTTCCTGAGCGATGATAATCGGCCCATGATCAGGATTGATAAACCAGTCCAGCAACAGCGTGACCTGATCTTTAGCCTGCACTGGAGATGAACATAATAGAGCAAATATAACAATGAGATAACGATACATTTTAAACCTCTTTTTCCGTAAAATTTGGATCACCAACGGCGATTAATGAAATTACGCCCGGCCAAAAGCCAGACAATTTTTCCGCCGCCACCCAGGCCCGTTGTCCAGACCGGCAACAAAGCACAACGCGTGCGATGCCAGTGAGCGGTAAATCTGTGTTTATCTGATCAAGTGCAAGGCGCGTGGCACCGGGCGTTACCAGCCCCGCCTCATCCGGCGTCCTAAGATCAATCACGAAATCATGCGGCTGAATTTGAGATGGGCTGATGAAGGGCAACCCAGATTTAGGTTCTTCGGCGTGATCAAACCGAAACCCACCAAACCGGTTTCCAACCGCGTCATATGTAACCAACTGGCCCAGCGGCGATGGCTGCGCTCTGGTAATCGCCGCGATCGTCATTTGTGCCTGCAACGAACCGATAACACCGACGACCGGCCCTAGAACGCCATCTTCAGCACAACTGCCAAAACGCTGCGGCAAATCAGGAAAAACCGCGCGAAGACTTGGCGCCGTTTCGCAAAAACCGCCAACATAGCCGGCCATGCCAACCACCGAGGCGTGAATAAACGGCAGCCGCTTGACCAAACAATAATCCGAAATGCAATAGCTCACGGCAAAGCTGTCAGCACAATCAAGTACCAGATCAACCTCTGCTGCATAGGCACTGATCGTATCTGGCGTTACCTGAGCGGTGAGCGGCGTAATCTCGCAATCAGGATTTAACCGGGCCATATGGCTGGCCGCTGCCGACGCCTTTGCCATACCAAGGTCACTTGAGCGAAAAATCGTTTGGCGGTGCATATTTGTTACCGACACAATATCAGGATCGACCAGCCGGATATGACCAACCCCGGCTCCGGCCAGATACTGCAATACCGGACTTGCTAGCCCGCCAGCACCGACAATCAAAAGACGCGCCGCCGCAAGTTTGACCTGACCATCACTGCCAAATTCAGCAACACCGATTTGCCGGTCATACCTGCTCATCTGGTTACCTCTATCCAGCCTTTCAGGCGGGTTTCCGGAGCTTCGTTCAAGGTAATGTCGGTCACAACCGAAACAATATCCGCACCGGCTGCATAGACACCTTGTGCCCGGTCAATGTTCATTCCGCCAATGCCAACCAACGGCAGATCACCGATCCGGTCTTTCCATTGCCTTACACGGCCAAGCCCCTGTTCAACCCATTTCATTTTCTTCAGGATGGTTGGATAGACCGGTCCCAGCGCAACATAATCAGGCTGTTCAGCAAGCGCACGCTCCAGTTCTTCCTCATCATGCGTACTGATACCTATTTTAAGGCCGGCACGCCTAATCGCCGCCATATCCGCATCGCCAAGATCTTCCTGACCGAGATGGATCCACGAACAGCCAAGATCAATGGCAATTTCCCAGTAATCATTCACCACCATTGTGGCACCAGCGGCATCACATAATTGCTGGGCACGCTGCAAGCAAGCCCGTACCTCGGTGGCCGGTAAATCCTTTATCCGCATCTGCACCAGCTTTACCCCAAGCGGCAACATTCGTTGCAGCCAGTCAGGATGGTCAAAAATAGGGTAAAACCGGTCAAGGCCATGATCCAAACTCATTGAAGAAACGCCTTTCCAATTAAGGGGGTTGATGGCGCAGCCATATCGCGCGGTTCCATCGGATCAGCAGTTTTTGCCAGCTGACCAGCCTCGATGGCCTTGGCAAAGGCACAAGCCATTGCCACCGGATCACCAGCCTTGGCAACGGCGGTATTCAGCAACACCGCATCAAACCCCATCTCCATCGCCTGCGCCGCCTGAGATGGCAGACCGAGACCTGCATCAATCACCATCGGCACGTCCGGATATTGCGCGCGCAGGCTGCGCAGTCCATAGGGATTGATCAGCCCCAATCCGGTACCGATTGGCGCGCCCCACGGCATCAGAACTTCACACCCCGCATCCAGCAAACGCTCGGCAAGCACCAAATCTTCGGTGGTATAGGGAAACACCTTAAAACCGTCGCGGCATAGGATGGTTGCGGCCTCGACCAGACCGAATGGATCGGGTTGCAGGCTGTCGCTATGCCCGATGACCTCTAGCTTTATCCAGTCAGTTTCAAATAATTCACGCGCCATTTGCGCGGTTGTGACCGCTTCGCTGGCCGAGTGACAGCCGGCGGTATTGGGCAGAACCTGCACCCCCAATTCGCGAATAAGGCGCCAGAACCCCTCACCTGCCCGCGCACCGGCTGCCTCGCGGCGAACCGATACCGTAGCGACTGACGCCGCAGATTGACGAAACGCCGCATCAAGGATGGCTGGTGATGGATAATTTGCGGTGCCAAGCATAAAGGCGGTTGGCAATTCCACGCCATAAAAACTGCTCATATCATCCTCCTTGTCGCGGCGCGACAATTTCCACCGCATCACCGGCCTCAATCTGGCATGAGGCGCGTTGGCTAACCGGAACAAAATTTCCGTTTACCGCTGTCGCCACGCGCGAATCCCCATAGCCATTTTCCTGTAAAATCGCCTCAAGGTTGCGCCCAGCTACCTCTGTTGCAACACCGTTAATTGAAATTTTCATCCATTACCTCTGGGGTTTGACCCGAAAACAGATAATCGGCCGCCATTCGTGCCATTGCTGGTGCCAGCAAAAAACCATGTCGAAACAATCCGTTCACATAAAGCCGGTCACCGCGCCGTCTGATACGCGGTAAATTATCTGGAAACGCGGGGCGTGCATCAACGCCGATCTCCAAAATTTCAGCCTCGCCAAAGGCCGGATGCAACGCATAAGCGGCACTCAATAGCTCAAGCACCGAGCGCACAGTTGCCCCATTTCGGTTACCGGACTCGATTTGTGTGGCACCAAGCATGAATACACCATTACCGCGCGGCACCAGATAGATGGGGATTCGCGGATGCAGCAATCGAACCGGCCGCGATAGCTGGATATCGGCTGACCGGATCATCAGCATCTCACCCTTAACCCCGCGCAAATCGGTCAAAGCATCCGCCGCCGACAATCCGCGGCAGTCGATCTTGCTAATCGGTGACGGCGCTCCGGCCACATTATCATTATCCGGAAAATCCAGCCCATCCGCCGTTTCAATCGTGATATCGCGACTTTCCAGCTCGCCAACAAGACAGGCCAATGCATCACGCGGCGATAAATGCGCCTCGGTCGAGAAAAACAGCCCGCGCCGCGCACGCCCGGCCAAATCTGGCTCTAATCCGGCCACCCCATCTGAATCAACCCATTCATAATGCGATGTCCGGCGGGCAAACCGGTCAAGCTCACCGCCATCACGACCAAGCGCTAGCACCAGTGAGCCGTTCCGTTTGACATCAACATTATGCCGCTGCCACCAATCCGCAGCCTCCTGACCAAGCCGTACCACAGGCTCTTCAGCTGCCTCGCTCTCACAAAATGGCGCCAGCATCCCGCCAGCCCACCATGAGCAGCTATGTTCTGCCGGACGGCCATAGCGGTCAAACAACCGAAACGCCATGCCGCGTTCAGCCAGTTCAGCAGCGAGACAAAGCCCGGCAACGCCGCCACCAACGATCGTGATTTGCGGTTTTGCCAATGGCTATCTCCAGATTTCGTAAAAATGGTGAACTGGGCCATGCCCCTGACCGATGTCAAGATCGTCAGCAGCTTTGATCGCGCCATGCAACCAGCGATGTGCCGCACCAACCGCCGCATCCAGCGGCAGCGGTTTGGCCAGTCCGGCAGCGATTGCCGATGATAGCGAGCAGCCGGTGCCATGCGTGTTATCGGTGACAATCCGCGGCGCCTCAAAGATAGCGATTGTGTTGCTGGTTATCAGATAATCGTGACAAACCGCACCGTCGGCATGCCCGCCCTTCATCAACACCGCTGCTGGCCCTAGTGCCAACAACGCCTTGCCCTGCTCTTGTGGGCTCATATCATGCTGCCCCTCTAACAGGCGCGCCGCTTCAGGAATATTTGGCGTCAGCAGGCTGGCACGAGGCAAAAGCATTTCGGTCAAACAAGATACCGCATCATCCTGTAACAAGGCGTCACCCGATTTTGCCACCATGACCGGATCAAGCACAATCGGCCCATGATAATGCGCCAATGCACGCGCCACCGCCTCAATCACCGCTGGCGTTGCCAACATCCCGATTTTGATTGCATCAATGCGGATATCAGACAGAACAGCATCAATTTGTGCGCCAATCATCGCGGGAGATACCGCCTCAACATCGCTGACTAATCGCGTGTTTTGCGCCGTGATGGCGGTGATAACACTCGCGCCATAGACACCATGCGCGGAAAAACTTTTTAAATCAGCCTGAATACCAGCCCCGCCACCGCTGTCAGAACCGGCAATTGTTAACGCCGTTGCAACATGGCCTTGCGATTTTGTTTTGCCCATCAAAAATCCCACAAACAACAAAGTGACGTATGGATCGACGAGACATTTTGATCTGGATTAGTTTCCGATCTGGAAAGGTCTCCGTTCCCTACGCCAGTTTTAACTGGATCAGGTTCTATGGGTTAGCTCGCGCTTCTCAGCCCCGCCCCTGCCCCTACGGACAGCACCGAAGCACCCCAACAGAACCGACAGCCTAGCTAGGCTCTTGCGCAATTTCAAGCGGGAAGATCACGCGGCAGTTATCCGCCCTCGCGGTCTTTTTGCAAAAAACCGAAATTTTGCAAATTATTGCCAATGATATTTATAATTGAGCATTTAATTTCTTTTTATCGGATTTTTATCTTTTAAAAAGACAAAAAAATGCTATCAGACGGCAGTGATGCGATGGCGTTCCGAGGTGGGTTATGGACTTAATTATCGAGTGGCGTGACATTTATGGTGTGACAACAGTAGTTGTGGCGGCAGGGTTGCTTGCTGGCGGCCTGTTCGGCTGGCTTGCAGAGCGCAGCGACTATTGTGCGCGCTCGGCTTATGATGAGTTATTTTTGGCGACATCTAATCGGGCGAATTCCAATTTTGGCGCGATAAAATCTGCATCTAAGGATCGCGCCCCCTTCAATCAGCTATGGCAGGTGTCGATCGCCGCCCTATCAGCCATCATCGCGGTCAGCCTCCTGTCACAAATGGAACTGATCTCACTCGGTGGTGCTCGCCAGCATCAGGCACCGCTAAATCTGTTTGGCCTGTTTTTTGGAACGCTGGTCTTTGGCGTCGGGATGGGGCTAAGCCGTGGCTGTGTTTCGCGCCTCATTATCCTGTCCGGTCGCGGTAATGTTCGCGCATTCATTACGCTGATTTTCTTGGCGCTATTTTCATGGTCGGCGATCAGCGGCGTTCTAGCCGTACCAAGGATCACGCTTGCCAGCCTTGTTCAATTTGACTATTCGCCGATGCTATCCAACAGCCTCGTGGCAATCTGGGTACTGTTTTTACTGGCCGCTATTGTAATGATAGCGCGGCGCGGCGGGGCTGACCAACCGCTAAAGCGTGCCGTAATGGCGGGTCTTATTGGCCTTTTGGTGCCGGTTTGTTTTTTCATTACCGCGGTAATTGGCGCTGATGAGTTTGATCCGGTTCCGGTTGAGGGCCTGCGTTTCATTCTGCCGGTTGCTGATAGTCTTGGCTATTTCGTCTATTCAACAGCGCTTGCCCCTAAATTTGGGCTTGGCCTTGTTGGTGGCACGTTAATTGGGGCGACTTTATCGGCCAAACTTTCTGGCCGTATCGTGATTGAGGGCTTTAACAACGCGCCGCATCCGCTGCGCTATATTCTTGGTGCTTTCTGCATGGCCTTTGGCGGGGTTATCGCCGGTGGCTGCACAGTCGGCTGGCTTTTGACCGGTGGCAGTGTGCTAAACGGCGGGGTGCTTGTTGCCTTTGTCGGTTTCGGTCTTGGCAATTTATCGTTGCGCTTGTCATTTATTAGTGGCTTTCTTGAGGCAGATACTGCAGCGAGCAGCGTCTGATCAGGGCCTTGGTCGTCAGCTAGGTTATCGTCAGCTAGGTTATCGTCACAGCTTAACGTCAACACGCCCCTGATTATTAAGACCCGATAATTAAGACCTGATAATTGAGACCTGATAATTGAGATTTGGCATGATTAAAGCTGTTTTGTTTGATACTTTTGGCACCATTGTTGACTGGCGTTCATCGATTGCCCGCGAGGGCGAAGCAGTGGCAGCACGAAAGGGCGTAACCGGGTTTGATGGCGATGGGTTTGCCCGGGCATGGCGGGCAGGATACCGGCCGGGCATGGCACGCGTTACCAAAGGCGAGCGCCCGTTTGTTTCAATTGATGTCATTCACCGCGAGCGTCTCGATGAAATTCTGCCTGAATTCGGCCTGCCGATGCTAGATGACGCAGAGCGCGACCATTTGAATCGGGCTTGGCACCGCCTGACCCCGTGGCCGGACAGTGTTCCCGGGCTGAAACGGATCAAGTCAAAATATCTGATCTCGCCCCTGTCTAACGGTTCAATTGTTTTGCTGTCCACAATCGCAAAACGCGCTGGTATCCCATGGGATTTCATTTTCTCCAGCGACATGCACCGCGCCTTTAAGCGCAATCCGGCAGTCTATCAAAATGCTATTCGCCTTTTGGGCATGAAACCCGACGAAATCATGATGGCCGCTGCGCATAATGACGACCTTGCGGCGGCTCGCAAGGAAGGTATGTGCACCGCCTATATCAACCGGCCTACCGAATATGGGGTCGACCAGATCGTTGATTTTGAGGCAACAAGCGACTGGGACATTATTGCCGATAGTGTCGAGGGCGTTGCAGATGGTCTGGAATGCCCGTCATTCTGAGCCGTAAAATTTAATAGGAGCATGACATGAGCGCCGAAAACCCCGCCTATATCCTGCTCGACACCAAAATAACGGATCCGGTCGCCTATGAAGATTACAAGGCAGCGGCGCGGCCAATTGTCGAAAGCTTTGGCGGCATTTACCTTACCCGAGGCGGCGCAATGGATATCGTGCAGGCTGAGTTGTGGGAGCCGACCCGTATCGTGCTGATTAAATTCCCGTCACGCACCGCCGCCCATGCGTTTTTGGATAGCCCCGAATATGCGCCGATTAAGGCCATCAGGCTGGCAAATTCGGCCACGACCCTGATGATTCTTGAAGGCATCTAGGCGTTTCATTTATGTGAGGGGAAATTCAATTTGCCCGATTTTGCATAATTTGATTTTGGGCTAGCTGGCAATGACCTAGCTTGGCAAATCTATAATCGGCAAATTTATTATATAGAATTTTTACAAGGTGCCTGATCAACGGCAGGCGCACCAATGCCGCCAATAATCGCCAATAGCGTAACTTTTGCCAGATGACCGCAAAGGCCGGCGCGCCAATATGCCAGTTGCCTGTTGCATCGCGGACGTGAAGATAACGAAGCGCCGCGGCCTGGGTAATCCCGTGCGCGGCCAGTGGCGACGCATCGCTGGCAATGTCCATCCACGCAAAAATACCGCTTGGGGCGATACGTCGGTAATAGGCAATTTCTTTGCTGCAAAGCCCGCATTTACCGTCAAAAAACACTTCAATCATCGAACATCACCCTTTGCTAACGCCCTAACCCCTCCAGCATCAAATGGGCATCAAAGCCATATTTGACAAGGCCGCGTCATTTTACGCTTGGCGAGTGCTGGTCAAGTTGAGTAGCCTTTAGCCCCGAGCAGCGATCAAAACAAGGGTTCCCCTGATGCATCTTAGCGACGAAGAAAAGGCCATGCTCAATGGCGAATTTGGCAAGGCCAAACAATGGGCGATCGATCATCAAATCAAGGTAGGCGAATTCTTTGACGCCAAAGACATGGTGGCGGTAAGTCAGGCTCATATGATGGCCGATCCGGAATCGGTGGGTGATGCCGGTGTCGATTTTATCGAATCGATTGCCACTGCTGGCGGCCGCGTTGTTATCCCGATGATTACTGACCCACGCGGCGTTGACCTGAACCATTACCGACCGCTTGGCCAGACCGAAGATATGGCGATGATCGAGCGCCGCTTTATTTCGGCCTGTGAGACGATTGGCATTATGATGACAAATACTTGTGTCAATTATCAGACAATTATGCCGCCATTGCTTGGCGATCATGTTGCCTATGGTGATACCGGTGTTGTGATCTATTCCAACAGCGTTTGCGGCGCACGCTCAAACTTTGAGGGAGGCCCGTCAGCACTGGCCGCCGGATTAACCGGCCGAACGCCGCGATACGGCCTGCATCTCGACCAGAACCGTAAGGCAACCCGCCGCTTTCAAGTGACAAGCCAGCCAACAGAGCTGACCGAATGGGGCATTCTTGGCGCAGTGATTGGCCGGCTGGCCGGATCCTATTGGGAAGTCCCTGTTATTGAGGGTATCGAGCGCGTTCCAACATCCGATGAAATTAAACATTTTGGTGCAGCGATGGCCAGCTATGGATCAATCCCGCTGTTTCATATTATTGGCATCACACCCGAAGCGCCAAATCTGGCGGCGGTTAGCGCCACTGAATTACCGGTTACCAAAATCACCGATGCTGATCTTGAGGCACTGGCCGGCAACTTTGCCGATAAAGGCGAAAAACCCGATGTGGTGGTGTTTGCCGCGCCACAACTATCCATTGTCGAGATGGAACAGGTTGCCAGCCTCGTTAACGGACAAAGGCTCAAGCTGCCGATGATTGTCTGTACCTCGCCGCAGGCCTATGGCGATGCCCGCCGGATGGGGTTTATCGACAAGATCGAAACGGCAGGCGGCACGGTTCTTGAGGGCACCTGTTTTTACAATCAATATGCGCGCGAGATTGGCGAGGCCAATGGCTGGGTTCGGTTGCTCAGCAATTCGGCCAAAATTGTGAATATTCTTGGCGGTTATGGCTATCAACCCGTGCTTGCCAGCATGGCCGATTGTGTCGCTGCCGCTATCCATGGAGAGATTGTCAAATGAAGCTGTTGAAATGCCACAAGGGCGTCGGCCCAAAAGTCATTGGCGAAGCCCTTGTCGCGGATGATAATTTTTCTGCACGGTATGATCTTGACCGGATAAAGGGCATTTTCTCACGGCCACAGCATAAGCTTGCCGGTCAGTCGTACGATCAAAAGATACTGGTATTTAACACGGCAAAGGGCGGCGTCGCCACCGCATGGATGCTGCACGAAATGACCGCGAGGGGCATCACCCCAAAAGCGATTTTGTTCAATGAGGCAAATACCATTCTGGTGCAGGGGGCAGCCCTCGCCAATATGACCATGTGCGACCGGTTCGAAGATGGCGATGTGACCCGCCTCATTAAAACCGGTCAGACCGTCGAGATTAACCCTGCAGCTGGCGAGGTCAGGATTCTCGATTAGCCTGAAATTTCGGTTTTGAGGCCTTGGGATAGGCCGCTGGCAGGTTATGCCAGAAACAATTTGGGGCTAAAGCGGACCGAAGGCAAATTCCGCCGACCCAACCGGCTTATCCTGTTTTGGTGATACCTCATCCCATTCGGCATGACGGAAATCTCGATGATATTGCTCGTTCAGATCGGTGGCGATTTTCATCACTTCAGGCGACACTTGTGCCGCGACCTGACTGAGCATTACCTGTAATGCCTCGTCCCGGCTGAGCCCGGTATCAACCAGTACGCGGATGCTTGCCTCAATCACATCAACAATTAAGTCCGAATCCAATTTTGGTGCCATAACGCCTACCTCCCATGGTTTGCTGACGCCACCGATAGACGCAAATTTTATGCCAAATCACCGCTAAAATACCGTGATTAATTGGCCGCCATTAATTGGTCGCCGATATAACGTGCACGCTTTTTGGGCTTTAGCTGATGCACATCAACCAGCACAAGGCCATCAACACAATGGTTAAATGCTGGATCAATATTAAAGCCGCAAAACCGAACACCACCACGGTTACAAACATCGGCATACTGCTTGAATAAGGTTGGAATTTTAAGCCCCATGAAGCCAAGCTGTTTGCGCAGCCGCCTGATCCATTTCAATGTCAAACCCCGGCATCTCCACCCGCAAAGCGCCAGCAGCAGCCGGATTAATGACATAAGGGATCGTCGGCCTTGCATAATGATCAGGATCAGGGAAATGCGTCTGATAGAAATAGACCAGCATATCACGCGCCGATTTTGGCAGGCTGTTCGACAAGGTCACCGGCCCAAACAAATATCTGACGTCCGGATGCGATGCAAGATAGGCACCGATGCCCTGCCACAAATAATCAAGACTACGCCGCCCCCAATATTGCGGCTGGACAAAGCTGCGCCCAAGTTCAAGCCCCTGCTCAAAAATTGGCTGTATTGACGGCTCATAAGCAAATAACGTGTTGGAATAAAGCCGGTTCTTTTCATGATCCGGCCAGTGCCATATCTCCCCAAGGCGATAGGCACCGACAATTTCCGCCTCGACATCATCCCATAAAACAAGATGACGGTAATAATGATCAAACCGGTCAATATCCTTACCACGACCAGTCCCCTCGCCGACTGACCGGAAACTAAGCTCGCGCAGCCGGCCGATCTCGTCCATGACAGCGCTGTTATCCGCATAATCGAGTAGCAAAATATGCTTGTTATCTGCGGTAATTCCCAGCTTTTCTGCAGACAGCAACGCATCAATTATCGCGCCGCGCGGAACCCGGTCAATAAGGCGCTCTGTCGTCTTCAGCAAGGGCGATTTACCGCGCCCAATCCGGCGCAGATGCCGATTTACCAACTGTGCCTTATCGCGCCGGCCCAGCGGCAGGGATTCGATATCCGCACTCGCAACAGGCTGGCCAATGGTTAGTTTGATATTGCCTCTAAACCCGGTCATTTCACGCGGCAGCATCAACATCGACAGGGTCGCGCTGAGCCGGCCCACAAAATAAAACAGCAAGGAATTACGCGCATTGATATGAATTGGCAAAACCGGTGCCGAAGTTTTGGTCGCCATCCGGATAAAGCCCGACATCCATCTGCCGTCGCGCACCCCCTTCGAGCCAGCGCGCGACACCTCGCCAGCGGGGAAAATAATCACCGCACGATTATCATTGAGCGCCTCAATAATCCGGTCAATATCGGCTCTTTTTGTCTCGCCGCCAAACGCATCTACTGGTAAAAATACGTTTCTTAAGGAATTGATATTGAATAGTAATTCATTAACAACAACAGACACATCCTGCCGCCGCCTGCCGACCAGCCGCAGCAAGGCCAGCCCGTCCAGACCCCCAAGTGGATGATTGGCAACAATTAGCACGCGCCCCGTCGCCGGAATATTTTTGATGGCATCAGGATCAACCGAATAATCAATTTGTAATTCGGCGAAAACCTGATCAATAAAATCAAACCCGCTCAGCGCAGCATGATCCGCTAAAAACCGGTTAATGCGGTCTTCATTGACCAAGGTTCGAAGGCTCCAGACAAGCGCCCCAAGAAGCCATGACGGGTACGTGCCAAGGGCCGGCATCCGCGCCGCAAGGACCGCGCCAACATCGATTAGTTTTGTGCTTGGCATATCTAACATCACGGTTTCACAATGCCGCTATTAAAAGGGGTGATTGTTACGATTTTATGACAATCAAACTTCGTACCAACCATGTTGCCAAACATTGTGCCAAAATGACCACAAATTAATTTTTAGCCCGATGTTGGGAAAGTTACTGACGCTGCGCCATCTTTCCATTGTGGATATTTTTCCATGATTTTCTGAAACCGTGCCGAATTTAAAAATGCCGAAAGCCATGCAGATAGATGCGGCCATGGCTGGGCATCGAACCAAGCGGGATTGGCAATCCGAAATTGGCGAACAAACGGCAGGCAGGCAAAATCCAGAATACCCAGATTTGCCCCAGACAGCGCCCTTGTCTGCTGCAACGCCGTATCTAATTCATGCAGGAATTTGGCACCATTAGCCTGATGAATTGTTGCATCGGCACCAGCATAGCGGCTGGCATATTTATAGCGATCGAGATCATGTTTAAACGGACCATCCAGCCGGTCGAGAAACGCGGTAACCCGCTGCGGATCTTGCCGCCAGATCGCCAGCCAATCGTCGGGATCATTGCGGCCAAGCGCCCAAAACATGACATCACGGCTTTCGTCGATGACTGTGCCATCCTCAAGCACCAATACCGGCACCGTGCCTTTGGGAGATGCCAGCAGAAACGCGTCTGGCTTGTCACGAAGCAGAATCTCACGGAGCTGAACTACCTGTCCGCTTGCCGCAATCGCCAGCCGCGCCCGCATCGCATAGGGGCAACGCCGAAAACTCCAAAAAATGGGCGGCTGACCCGTATCTGGCATGGCCCTAGGCCTTGCTTATATGTGCGGCAATGTCAAAGCCAGCGCCGGTCACGGTAAATGCCTTGGCAAAGCCGAGAACCAAAACACCATCACGCGGCGTTAGCTGAAACATATGAAAATCGCCAAAATTACGGATCAGATCCATGGTCGGGCCATGTGCGCTGGCAAAATCATCGCAAAGCCCGTCAAACTTTGCATCATCACGCATGATTTCAATAGCATCGACGGTAAATTTCATCCGGTTACGCGCCCAGATATTCTGGCTTTTCGCCTCGTCAGCGCACAGCATACAAGTGGCCCTGCCCGCGGCCATCAAATCACGAACATGCTGCGATAGGTGGCTGGTAAAAATATATAATCCATCATCGCGCCGGATAAACGGCGACACACCCATTTCAGGGCTATCCTGCTGGCTGTTGACGGCAAGCTGGAGGGTGCGAAGCTGCAACAGCGTATCTCGCGCCGCTTCAATCTTTTCCCGCTGCATTCCCGACGATTCTTCAAATGCGGTATTTTCTTGCATAAGCGCTATCCCAAACCATCAAAAAAATAAACTATACAAAACAGTCATTGTCGAAACAGGCTGCATCGAGAAAAACCCTCGGTTTTCCCGGAATGCGCCGCAATGACCCGGCCGCAATGACCCCAATGCCCTTATTCAGCATGATGTCTATTTAGCATGATTTCAGCACCTGACAAAGGCGCCGCCGTTTCCCTCACGCCAATCTCTTTACTTGCCAAGCCTACCGCAAATAGGTTTCGATAGGGTAACATTGCGGTAAAGGATAGCGAAAATGACCCAATTTGTTGATGTTGAAATTTATGCAGATATCATTTGCCCATGGTGTTACATCGGTAAAAAGCGCCTTGATGCCGCCTTTAAAGCCCGCCCACAGGTCACACCGCGCTATATCTGGCGTTGTTTTCTGCTGAACCCCTCGATGCCCGAAGACGGCATGGATCGCGGCGCTTATCTGCTTGGAAAATTTGGCAATGCCGCACCGGCGGTTTATGGCAGAATCGCCGGCGCGGGCCTTGAAAGCGGTATCAATTTTAATTTTGACGCAATCAAGCGCACCCCCGACAGCCGCAAAACACACCGCTATATTCTTGCCGCGGCAGCAGCGGGGCATGATCTAAGCGACGCGTTCTTCCAAGCCTATTTTCTGGATGGCCGCGATATCGGCGATGATCAGGAACTGGCCAGAATTGCTGGCGAACACGGCGTTGAGATTGATCCTGAACGCCTTGCCGATCCAGCATTTGACCGGCAGATCACCAATGATATCGAGATGGCGCGTCAATTGCGGGTTGATGGCGTTCCTTTTATGGTGTTTGCGGGCCAATATGCAATCGCTGGCGCGCATATGCCCGAACATCTGATCCCGGCCATTGATGGCTGTCTGGTAAAACCGGCAAACTAGGACAAAACAGCCACCAAATTTGCCGATCAAATCCATCTTTCTAAATCAGCGTCATCTATAAGCGTCGTCTATAATAGGGCGACCAGTTCTTGCAGGACCTGTTTGCACGCATCAGGCTGCATTTCGGGCTTTGGTAATGGCGTTGCCACCACCACACGATGATCAGCACGAAGCTGAACGCGTCCGCTCTGGCCAGCAATCCAGCCGATTAACGCATCAGGACGGGAAAAATGATTGTCGCGGAAAGACAGCGAAAGCCCTTTCGGGCCGGCGTCAATTTTTTCAACATTTGCCAGCCGGCATAATTGTTTCAATTCAATCACCGAAAACAGGTTTTTCACCGGATCGGGCAAGCCGCCAAACCGGTCAACAAGTTCGGCGATCAACACATCGGTTGCCTGCGGATCGGCTAGATCAGCAATCCGGCGATAAAGCGACAGCCGCACGGTTAGATCCGGCACATAAGCCTCTGGCAGGCGGATTTCTAGCCCAAGATTGATTTGCGGCGTCCAAGCAGGCTTGGCATCATCATCTGCCGCATCGCCGCGGCCGGACTTGGCAGCATCAACCGCTTGGCGCAGCATTTCCTGATAAAGCTCGACGCCAACTTCGCGCACATGACCCGACTGCTCGTCCCCAAGCAAATTACCCGCACCGCGAATATCCATATCGTAAGATGCGAGGGTGAACCCGGCACCAAGCGTATCCAGCGTTTGCATAACCTCAAGACGGCGGCGCGCTTGCGGGCTTAATAGACGCTTGGGATCAGACGTCAAATAGGCGTAGGCACGCTGACGCCCCCGCCCAACGCGCCCGCGAAGCTGATAAAGCTGGGACAGGCCAAACATATCCGCGCGATGGATAATCATGGTATTGGCTGATGGAATATCAATACCCGACTCGACGATGTTGGTTGAGAGCAGAATATCAGCCTCACCATCGGCAAAACGCGTCATCACCTGATCCAGCTCATTTGCCGGCATCCGCCCATGCGCAGAAATAATCCTTGCCTCGGGTGCCAGCGTGGTAAGCCGGTCATAAACCCGCTGCATATCATCAATGCGCGGACACACCACAAAGACCTGTCCACCGCGAAACATTTCCCGCTGTACCGCTTCACGAAGCACAACGCCATCCCACGGCCCAACAAAGGTGCGAACCGCCAGACGATCCACCGGCGGCGTTGCAATCAACGACATCTCCCGTACCCCCGACAGCGCCATTTGCAAGGTCCGTGGGATCGGCGTTGCCGACAGCGTTAAAACGTGAATGTCGCCACGAAGCTCTTTTAAACGTTCCTTTTGTCCGACACCAAAATGCTGTTCTTCGTCAATAATCAAAAGTCCGAGGTGATTAAACTCGATTGATTTCGCCAATAATGCGTGCGTTCCAATGGCAATCTGAATCTCACCAGTGGCAATCCCCTCACGAATAGCCTTTGCATCTGCACTGGACGTCATTCGCGACAATACGCCGATCTTGACCGGAAATCCGGCAAACCGCTCGACAAACACCTTGCCATGCTGGCGCGCCAGCAACGTCGTCGGCGCCACCAATGCCACCTGATAACCCGCCATCGCCGCAATAAAGGCGGCGCGGAGCGCGACTTCTGTCTTGCCAAACCCGACATCACCGCAAATTAGCCGGTCACTTGCCTTGCCCGAGGCAAGATCGGTCACAACATCATTAATGGCGTTCAACTGGTCTTCGGTTTCGGTAAAGGCGAACCGCGCGCAAAACTCACCAAAACTGCCATCTTCGGCAATTAACGGCTCGGCTCGTGCCTTATAACGCGTTGCGGCAATCTTGATCAGCTGTTCGGCCATAATCCGAACACGACCCTTGATCCGCGCAACCCGCGCCTGCCATGCGGCACCCCCAAGCCGGTCAAGCTGCGCCTCGCCGCCAGCACTGCCATAGCGCGATAGCAACTCGATGTTCTCAACAGGCAAATACAGCTTGTCACCGCCAGCATAAACCAGATTCAAACAATCATGATCGCCGCCGGCGCTGTTGATAATGGTCAGCCCCTCATAGCGGCCAATACCATGTTCGGCATGGACCACCAGATCGCCGGTTTCAAGCGCGCTAACCTCACGCAGGAAATCATCACCCTTGGCGCGTTTGGATTGCGGACGCGATAGCCGTTGGCCAAAAATATCCGGCTCGGACACGACGATTAAATGATCGGTTCGAAAACCGGTTTCCAGCGGCCATTGCATCACATAAAAGCCGCCCGGCGCCAGCTCGTCCATCGCGGTAATCGGCTGCAGTGGGGGCGCGCCCAGATATGCAGCCAATAAATCCGCTAGGCGGCTTGCCGCACCTGGTGAACTGCACCCGACAATGATCGGGCGCTTGCGGGCATTGCGCTCGGCTGTTACCAGACCAGCCAGTTCGGGAACCGCGCTATTGCCCTCGACCTTTCCCAACCGGTTGGCGGCGCGCCCTCCTGCATCCTGCCCCTGCGGAGCGCTCGCCCGGTCTTTGGCTTGGCTTGGCCCATCAGCCTTGTCCGACAGTGGGGCAAAGGCAAATAGCCGGCACGCTTTTCCATTTGCAAAAACCTGTTCGGTTTCCGCCTCGGCAAGATACAGCTTGTCAACCGCCAATGGCCGGTATCGGCTGGCCGCATCATCATTGCCATGCGCCAGCCGCGCCGCGTGAAAATCATTAATCTGCGCATAGCGTGCGGCGATTGCGGCGTCACCTTCGTGATCCAGAACCACCGGCCAGCCAGCGCAATAATCGGTCAGGCTTGCCATTTTGTCATGAAACAGCGGCAACCAATGCTCAATCCCGGGGTGGCTGCGACCGGCTGAAACTGACTCATACAGCGCGTCACGACTAGCGGTGGCGCCAAACAACGCCAGATAGCCGGTGCGAAAGCGGGCAATCGTTGCCTCGTTCATCATAAATTCCGCAACCGGCCGCAGGATTAACCGGTCGATTGCACCCGTACTGCGCTGGGTTGCTGGATCAAAGCTGCGGATGGTTTCAACATCATCACCAAAGAAATCAAGCCGCGCAGGTGATAGCTGCCCCGGTGGAAACACATCAAGGATACCGCCGCGAACGGCAAATTCTCCGGTTTCCCGCACCGTATCGGTTCGCAAATAGGCCTGCCCCGCCAGATAATCGGCCAGGGCCGCAGGCCCCAATGCCTGTCCTGTTTCACCATCTCGCGTCGCCTGACCGGCAGCAATCACCAAACTGCTATCGGTGAAATAAGATTTTGGTGGTACCCGCTGCAAGATCGCATTGATCGTTGTTAGCAAGATCGTTGGCACGGTTTCTTGACCGGCGGCAAGCTGGGCAAGGGTTTCAATCCGGCGCCCAACCAGCCCACCTTGCGGCGACAGCCGGTCAAATGGCAAGCAGTCCCACGCCGGAAAATCAAGCAGGCGCAAATCTGGCGACAACCGCGCTAAACTATCGCCCATCAAATTCATGCGCACGTCATCACGCGCCACATACACAAAGGATTTGCCGGCCTGTGCTACCTGCAACAAAGCCAACGACGCCACCCCATCAGGCGCGCCCCATATGTCACTTGATAAATTTACTTTATTTATAAATTTCATTTAATTATTGTTCTTTTTTAAACTCTTTAATTAAATGAAAAACTGGCGTGTCAAATTCGTCTGGCAACGGTGCATTGCCCATTACCCACGCATAGATTGCCGGATCACCCGCCGCCAGTAGATTTTCAAAATCGGTCAAATCAGCCTCACCTAGATGCGGCAAATGCATCTTGGCAAAATGCCCAAGCAGCAGGTCAGTTTCCTTCATGCCTGTATAGCTCGCCTGATAGATTAGCCGCCGAATACGGCTTGAGAGATCAGGCTGGACTGGTGAATTGGGTGACGCTGACATGGTAGAATTCCTTTTCAACCCGTTGCGCGTTTTGATCGGGGCAACAAATGGCTGGCATGAGATAACAGATATGAGCGATAATGCCTAGAGACAAGCGTGGCGGCGCGATGTCATTTAACTGATTGCCGGTTTTGATCATACGCCGTTTTAACAGGAGACCAGCGCAGTGCATCCAAAGCGTCCACCTGAAATTTTTCAGCTTTTTGCCGCCACAACCAGTCTTTCTGGCGTTGGCGCAAAGCTGGCGTCAGTGCTGGAAAAGCGTGTGGGGCATTACGTTATCGACGTTTTACGGCATTTACCTGTCGGCCTGATTGACCGCAGCCAGCGCCCCACCCTCGCTGACGTAACCGATGGCAGTGTCGCGACCTTTGACGTTCTGGTGATAAAGCATGACCGCCCGCCCCGCGGCGTACGGCGTCCTTACCGGGTCTTTTGTGAGAATGAAACTGGCGCGCTGGAACTGGTTTTTTTCCATGCGCATGATGATTATGTCGCTAAACAATTGCCCGTTGGCGAGCGCCGCCTTGTAAGTGGCCGTGTCGAATTATTTCAAGGCCGCGTGCAGATGGCGCACCCCGATCATATTCTTGCCCCAACGCAGGCAGATAAAATGCCTGTCTTCGAGCCGGTCTATCCCTTAACCGCTGGCCTGACGCCCAAAATTCTTCGCCGGACAATTGATGATGCGCTGACCCGCATTCCAGATTTGCCTGAATGGATCCCCCCTGCACTCGTCAAGCAGCATGGCTGGCCCGATTTTGCCACGGCAATGCGCATTGTTCACGCGCCAAAAAATGCGTCTGACCTTTTGCCCAACAGCCCGGCACGCGCGCGTCTTGCCTTTGATGAGTTATTGGCAAACCAGCTTGCCATGATGATGGTAAGGCACAGCGCCGCCGAGACAACGCCGGGGCGCGCCTATTGCGGCAATGGTCGCATTACAAACCAGCTGTTAGCCAGCCTGCCGTATGAAATGACCGGCGCACAACGCCGCGCCATTGCGGAAATTACCGCCGATCAGGCCAAGCCAAAGCGTATGCTTCGCATGCTTCAGGGGGATGTGGGATCGGGCAAGACGCTTGTTGCGCTATGGGCGATGCTCACCACGATGGAAGCCGGAGCGCAGGCGGCGTTGCTGGCACCGACCGAGGTTCTCGCACGTCAGCATCATGCCAGTATTCAGGCCATGCTGGCACCGCTTGGCATTGAAATAGGGCTGTTATTGGGCCAAGGCCGCGGCACTGGAACGGCGCGTGAAAATGGGACGTTGAATGGAACTGCCCGCACTCTTAGCCGCAAGGAAACGCTGACACGGCTTGCCGATGGCAGTTTGCCACTGGTGGTTGGCACGCACGCGCTTTTATCGGAAACGGTTGCCTTTCATGACCTTGGTCTCGCCGTGGTTGACGAGCAGCACCGCTTTGGTGTGCGCCAGCGCATTCTGCTCGGCGAAAAGGGCGCGCATGTCGATGTAATGGTGATGACCGCAACACCAATTCCGCGTAGCCTTGCAATGACTGCCTATGGTGACCTTGATCATTCGCGCCTCGACGAAAAGCCAGTTGGCCGCCTGCCGATTGATACGCGTGTGCTGCCGTCTGACCGGCTCGGCGATGTGATATCCAACCTCGGGCGGGCTCTTGGCGATGGCAAACGCGCCTACTGGATTTGCCCACTTGTCGAGGAGTCCGACAAATTAGATATTGCCGCAGCTGAAGACCGTTTCGCCGCCTTGGTGCGGGCGTTGCCCGATGTCACGGTTCAGCTGGCACATGGCAAAATGAAAGCTGGCGAACGCGATCACGCGATGCAGGCATTTCGTGATGGCACAGCTCAATTACTGGTCGCAACCACTGTTGTCGAGGTTGGGGTGGATGTTCCCCAAGCCAGCATCATCATTATCGAACATGCCGAGAGATTTGGCCTTGCCCAATTGCACCAATTGCGCGGCCGTGTGGGGCGAAGCAGCCAGCAAAGCAGCTGTCTTTTGATCTATCAGGGCCCATTGAGCGACACAGCGTCAAAACGCCTTGCCGTTATGCGAGACACGAATGACGGTTTCTTGATTGCCGAAGAGGATTTGGAATTACGCGGTCCGGGCGAGTTTCTGGGACAACGACAATCTGGAATGCCGGAATTTGTGCTGGCTGATCTTGCGGTGCATCGTGACCTGCTGGGCATCGCAAGAGCCGAAGCTAGCCGCGCATTAGACAATAATGACCAGCCGCATATGAATTTGCTGCTTAGCCTTTTTGAGCGCGATAGCGCGGTAAAGTTTTTGGCCTCTGGCTAGATTTACCGCGCTTTTTTGGCTGCTGGCTTTTTGGTAGCCGCTTTTTTGGCTGCAGCTTTTTTGACGTTTTTCGCCGCAACATTGCCGCGATCTGGCGGTGAAACAATACCGCCCGAGACCACGAGTTTGACCGCTTCTTCATTCGTCATATCAAGATAGATGATATCTTTAACCGGACAGAACAGCAAAAAGCCCGATGTCGGGTTTGGCGTTGTCGGGATAAACACATTCACATTCGACCCCGGGACCATACGTGCCACCTCACCCTTGGTTGCACCGGTCACAAAACCGATTACCCAAAGACCGCGCCGCGGATATTCAACAAGAACAACCTCGCGAAACGCATCAGATTGCGCCGAGATAACTGTTTCAAGAATCTGTTTGGTTGCTCCATAGATGGTGCGCACCACCGGCATCCGGTTCAGCAAGGACTCACCAAGTCGGATGATCCAGCGCCCTAAAAATCCGGCGGCAACCGCACCGATAAGGGTGATAAGTACCCCACCAACAAGCAAGCCTGCACCAGGAATATCACCAAGGCTCCATGTTGAAAAAGCCGGTATAAGCTTGTTAACCTGACCATCAATCAGCTCAATCGCTGCCCAGGTAATATAAACCGTTAACAAGACTGGCGCTGTTACCAAAAGACCGGTGAAAAACCACCCGCGTAGCCGCGCAAGCAAGCCCCGCTTTACAATTTCTGGTTCATTCTCATTGATCGTCATCGCGTAATTCCCGTTTAAAACTCGTCAAAATGCCCGACTAATCGTCTTCTGGTCTCTACTTAGTGTGGTTTCTGTCTGCGCTTTTTACACTGATTTAGCAACTGCTTTCAATGCTACAGTGATGAGCGGTCTGAAACAGCAAGATCGGGCGGCTTAAACGGCTGTGCGCAAATCAAACAGGCCACCGGGACTTCGCCGAAATTCCGCTGCTTCAAGACCGCTTTTCATTGCTCATCTATTCGCAGTTTTGGTAAGGTTTCCACATGAAAAAACATTTAGACGAACTTGATCGGCTGCATCAGATTATGATCCAGCTCCGCGATCCGAACACCGGCTGCCCGTGGGACGTCGCACAGGATTTTACCAGCATCGCCCCCTACACCATCGAAGAAGCCTATGAGGTGGCAGACGCTATTCAACATGGTGAACGCGATGCGATCCGTGACGAGCTGGGCGATCTGCTGCTGCAAGTCATTTTCCATGCGCGTATCGCCGAAGAGGAAGGCAGCTTTACATTGGCCGACGTCGCCAAAAGCATCAGCGATAAAATGATTGCGCGCCACCCGCATGTTTTTGGCAGTGACGACCGCCCAACAATGGAGTCACAAAACGGGTTGTGGGAGGACATAAAGGCACGCGAACGTGCCAAACGAGGCGAAACTCGCCTTCTCGATGGCATCGCCCGCGGATTGCCGCCGATGTTGCGCGCCTTAAAACTGCAAAAGCGTGCGGCGCGCGTTGGCTTTGATTGGCCAGACATTGATCAAATTCTGCAAAAGATGAATGAAGAAGCCGCCGAGTTGCGTGCAGAATTAGCCCGTGCCGACCGCGATCAGGATCGCATAAAAGATGAAGTCGGCGATCTTCTTTTTGTGGCGGTCAATCTGGCGCGAAAAGCCGGCATTGATCCGGAGACAGCATTACAAACCTGCAATCTAAAATTTGAAAGAAGATTTAACTATGTCGAAGAACAGGTTGAATTAAATCAAGATTCATTTGAAAACGCATCACTTGACCTAATGGAACGCTATTGGCAGGACGCAAAGGCCCTTGAGCGCAAATCGAAAGATGCCGAGGCCGGATCAGCAGATTAATCGTCCCAGACTGCACCGCGCAACCGATGCCAGCCAGCCGCGCTTGACACCGCCATAAAGGGGGCTTTCATCGCAACATGAAACCGGCTTTCATCATGCAGCATCGCCGCATAACCGCCCGCCTCTCGGCAAATAAGATCGACCGGCGCATGGTCCCACGGCGTTGAATTGCCGTGGATCAGGAAATCTTCTTCACCATTCGCGATCAAGCAAGCTTGGATACCGGCGCTGCCAGTGAAACGGCGACCGGCAAGTGACCGCAAGCGCGCCTGAAATGCACTTTTCTGCGGCTCTTGCAACCCAAGGCTATTGCCTGATCCGTACATCTGATCAATGTCGACAGGTCGGTTTGCCAGCATGAGCCGGGTTTCATCACGCGCATTGATTCGGAAAACCCCCTCGCCTTCAGCCGCATAAAACAGCGTTTCAAAAAGCGGTTGCCAAATCCAGCTTGCAACCGGCTGGCCGTTCCAAAGCAACGCCACCATACTGCAAAAGACCGGCTTGCCTTTGACAAAATTCTTCGTGCCGTCCAACGGATCAATGGTCCATCCATACCCTGATGGGATGTTATTGCGGATTGCCGGCGTGAGTGCGGCCGCCTCTTCACCGATTACAAAGCCGGGCTGTTCGATGAGTAATCTGGGGGTTAACCACGCCTCGGCCTGCTGATCAGCGATGGTCACAAAATCAGTGTCGCTCGTTTTTGTGGTGATGTCTTGCGATTGCAAATTCTGAAAGCGTGGCAGAACAAACCTTTCTGCCGCCTCACGCAAAAGCGCTGCGATATTGGATTTTAAGGCGGGATTGACTGGTGGCCGCGTTACCGCCGGCACCATCACGGCGTCATTCACTTTCGGGATCCATGTCCTTATCATCAAATTCCTGCAGCTGCACAGGGGCTACAGGCATGATTGTTGAGATCGCGTGTTTATAGACCAACTGCACGTGCTGGTCGCGCTTCAACAGGATCGAAAAATTATCAAACCATGTGATAATGCCCTGCAGCTTGACACCATTTACCAGAAAAACGGTGACGGCAGCATGGGATTTTCGGACGTTATTTAGGAATACCTCTTGCAAATTGCGGCTCTTTTCACTGGCCATCTTATTATCTCCCCTATTAGCTGGAAACCTTAGCGTTAATTTAAAAATTAAACAATGCCCGATCCCGCCTTATTTGATCAGCACCAGATCCAGAGTTAATTTCACGCTAGTATAGCCCGTTTAAAGGGTTAGCACGGCCTAGAAGAAATCCAGCCTTACTGATAACAGCTTTTCAACCTGAGCAATCTTGCCGCGCACGACGAAAATAATCACCGTATCGCCAGCTTCGATGACCGTATCACCGCGAACCGCAATCGCCTTATCGTCGCGATAAACGCCGCCAATCGAGATGCCCTTTGGAATTTTTGCCGCGCGCAACGGTTTGCCAACAAGCAATGATGATGGCAGGGCTTCAGCCTCAAGCACCTCACCCAGATCTTCAACAATCGGATGAACATCGCGAATGCGCCCGCGCCGCACATGCTCAAGAATTGACGACACAGTAATCTGCGAGGGGTTAATCACCGCATCGACCCCCAAAGTACCGACAAGCGGAATAAATCCGGGGATGTTCACCAAGGCAACCGCGTGCTTTGCACCGGTTCTTTTCGCCAGCAGCGCCGATAGGATATTCACCTCGTCATCTTCGGTCACGGCAACAAAGGTTTCGGTCTTATGGACACCAGCCTCGCGCAGGATGGCCCCATCAAGCGCATCACCATTAATAATGCCGGTTCCCTGCAATTCCTCAGCCAGTGATTTCGCCCGGCTGTTATCAAGTTCGATAATCTGGTTATTCGTGTTCTGGAAGTTTTTCTCAATTTCCCGGGAAAGCATCAGCCCGATACTGCCACCACCGGCGATCACAACCGAGCGCGCCTCGCCCTCTTCATGCCCAAAGCTGGCCATCGCGCGATCCAGATGTGTGCTGTCACAGACGAAATAAACGCGGTCACCGGTTTGCATTGCCTCGACCCCAGACCGCGGCAAAATCACCTTGCCATCACGAATGATCGCCAGAATTGTAAGGCTTAGATCAGGAAACAGACTGGTCAGGTGACGAAGCGATGTCCCTAGAATAGGACTGTTTTCCGTGCATTGGACACCAACAAGATTCATCTTGCCGTCACACAGGTTTTGCACATCAAACGCCCCGGGCACACGAAGCTGGTTGCTGATTGCCGATGACACTTCGGCCTCAGGCGAAATAATATGATCAATGGGCAGGTTTTCAGGGCTGTAAAGGCTAGAGAAAGACGGATCGAGATAGGCATTAGCGCGAATACGCGCAATCTTAACCGGTGTATTGAAAATCGTATGGGCAACCTGACAGGCGACCATATTGACCTCATCCGACTCAGTCACCGCAATTAACAGTTCAGCATCACGAACCCCAGCCTCGGCAAGCCGGTCAGGATGCGATGCAACACCAACGACCCCACGCACATCATACTGATCGGTGATGCGCTGGATGTTTTCCTGCGATGCGTCGATTACCGTGACGTCATTCTGTTCCTCGGAAAGGTGCCTTGCGATGGCGCTACCGACAAGTCCGGCGCCGCAGATGACAATTTTCATGTCTTGTTACCCTCTTCTTGAAGATCCGTTCCGATCTCAAGCGATTTCATTTTGCGATGTAAGGCAGATCGTTCCATACCGATAAAAGCCGCCATCCGTGAAATATTACCATTAAACCTATGCAATTGCGTTTCCAAATATTCGCGCTCAAACTCTTCTCGCGCGCCGCGCAAGGGCAAGGCCAACAGCTTTTCCATATCAGAATTGGCACCTTGACGCGATATATTCTGGATTTCAGCAGGCAGCAAATCAAGACCAACTGGTTTGCTGCGATCGTCTGGTGCCATGATCAATAAAGTTTCAATCACATTGTGCATCTGCCGCACATTGCCCGGCCAGTCATAGCCCTGCATGGCGGCAAAGATCTCATCACTAAGCCGGATTGCTTTGACCCCGATCATTTTGGCGATACGGTTGGTAAAATATTTCGCCAGCAGCGGAATATCCTCTCGCCGATCAGCCAATGACGGCATTGATAACGGCACCACCCCAAGCCGGTAGTATAAATCCTCACGAAGCCGGCCTTCGCTGATCTCAACCGGCAAATCGCGACTTGACGCTGAAATGACCCGCACATCGACGACGACCTCGCTGTTGCCGCCAACGCGCCGAAACCGCTGTTCATTCACTGCCCGGACGATTTTGCCCTGTGTTTCCAGCGGCAAATCACAAATTTCATCAAAATACAGCGTGCCGCGATGCGCCTGTTCGAACAGGCCGACGACCCGGCGATGGCTTTGCAGGCTCTCAGCCCCAAACAATTCGGCATCAACCCGCTCGCTTGATAGCCGCGCGCAATTCGCAACAACAAAACGTTCGTTGGCGCGGTCTGACTGGCTATGGATCACACGCGCGGCCAATTCTTTCCCACTGCCGCTTTGCCCATTGATCAAAACACGGCTGGCAGTGGGGGCAATCTTTTCAATTGATTGACGAATGCCACGCATCAGCGTTGAGTTACCTATTAATTCAGGGTTTTCACCAGCATTTACCCGGGCCCGCAACTCGGTATTTTCACGCGCCAGCCGCGCATTATCAAGCGCGCGCTCGACCGTCATCAACAACCGCGCTTCCTTGAACGGTTTTTCGATAAAATCATAGGCGCCAAGCCTTATGGCCTTCACTGCAGTTTCAATTGTACCATGACCAGAAATCATCAGAACCGGCAGGCTGGGATAGATTGATTTCACCCATTCCAGTAATTCGATACCGTCCATAGAGGACTCGCGCATCCAGATATCCAAAATCGCTAGTTTCGGCGGCTGCGCCGACAAAGCTGTGCGCGCCTCATCAGCATTTGCCGCCTGAATGGTATGATACCCCTCGTCCTCAAGCATCATGCAAAGAAGCGAGCGAATATCCTTTTCATCATCAACAATCAGAATATCATCAGCCATCTATCTGACCTTTTTCTGTATGCGTCACTGCATGAATCGGAAATTTCAAACAAACCAATGCACCGCCATTATCAGCATTGCCAAGATGCATTGTCCCGCTATGGTCTTCCATAATCTTGCTCACAATCGCAAGCCCCAGCCCTGTGCCCTTTTGCCGTGTTGTAACATAGGGCTCTATCAGCTTTTCAAAATCCATTTCGGGAAATCCCGGGCCATTATCGGTTAATATAATGGCGATCATATCATCTTCACTTTGCAGCTTAATACGAATAGTTGGGGTGGCCGTGCGATGCTCGTCCAAACTGTCTTTCGCGTTCTGTAGCAAGTTGGTGAGCGCTTGGCGCACCAACCCCGCATCGCAGATCGTCGCATAGTCATTGTTTGCATCATCAATTTCGACATCAAGCGACAGGTCCCTAACGGCAAAAAGCGAAATTTGCCCATTTACAATACCGAGCAACGAATGGCGATCCATCTCGGGCTGGGGCATCCGCGCAAAGGCCGAAAACTCATCAACCATGCGGCCGATATCATCGACCTGGCGGGTGATAATCTGCACATATTCCTCAAATTGGTCAGCCGCCTTTTTATCATCGGGACGGTATTTTTTCAGCAAGCGGTCAGAGGCCAGCTGAATTGGTGTTAAGGGGTTCTTGATTTCATGCGCGATGCGCCGCGCAATATCTGACCATGCCGCCTTGCGCTGTGCGCTTAAAAGGCCAGTAACATCGTCAAACGTAACGACATAGCCAATGACTCGCCCTTCGATCACCTCGCTGACAATCCGTGCACGCAGGATCAGCTGGCTGTTCTGGCGTTGCAATATAATCTGCTCTTCACCAAAACGCCGCCTTTTCTGATTGATAATTCCCAGCAATCCTTTGAATTCAGGAATGACGTCGACCAGCTTTTTCCCGATCAGCTCGGTGTCACTCTTGGTCAAAAGGCTTCGCGCCGTTGCATTTGGCAGCGTTACCTTGCCATCACGATCAAGACCGATGACCCCCGACGATACACCGCCAAGCACGGCCTCGGTAAATTCACGGCGTTGATCAATCTGGGTGTTTGCTTGCACCAGCTGCTCGCGGCTGCGCGCTAGCTCGTCCAGCATCCGGTTAAATGCCGAGCCAAGCCGTGAAATCTCTTCGAGTTGCAAATCATCCGGTACACGTTGCGACAGGTTCCCCCCGCGCACCTGCTCGGCGACATGAATGACCGAGCCGAGCGGCCCGACAATCGCCGTTGCCAGATTTAGACCAATCCACAATGACGCAATCAGGATCAACAGCAGGATAATGCCAAAAAGCACAGCAAAGCTAATTTGGAGGTCAAGCTGCTGGAATCCGAGCTGTTGATAATCTGATGCGGCAAGCCGGGTTTGATCCATGGCCAGCAGAACTTTTGAGTCAATAAACCGGCCAACCAGCAAATAGGCATCGACATAGCTGTTCAACTTTACCACAGCGCGCAATTTATTGGTTTCGTCAGCGCGCAAGATCACCACCTCGCCTTTCCGCGCTTGTTCAACCCAGCTGGATTCGAGATTGGCAAAGGTAATCGCAAACGCAAATTGTGATTTCGCAAGAACCTGTCCCGTCCCATCAAAGATGATCGCGTCGGCCATGTTCCGAAGCGCGGCCTGATCACTAAGATACCGGCCCATCAAATTGCCCTTACCAACGAGGCGATAGGCCTCGCGGTTAATATCATTCGCCATCGTCAGCACTTCGCCCGAGATCGAGCGCGCATGTTCATCGAAATAGGATTCGGCAACCCGCACTGACTCATTAACTGCGGTCGAAATGCGCTCGGCAAACCAGCCACGCAATGAGTAATCAACAATAAATAACGCAAACAGCGTGACAATTACCGCTGGAAACGTCGTCACACCGCCAAACAGAACCGCCATGCGCCAATGCAGCTGATGCCCCGCAAGCCTTTGGCGCCGCTCTGACCAAAGCCGCCAGATTTGTCGCCCCACAAGCGTACCAAGCACCAACAGCGCCAGCGCATCAATCACAACCAGCCAAATAAGCGTATCCGTATCATTCGACAGGTAATCAACCCGGGTCAGGGCATAGGCGGTCACCGCCCCCATACCAAGCGTGAACAGGATCGAGATATAAGCCAGCCGATCTTCGCTGAACCACCCTTTTTCACCCAATTTTGATGCCCTTTGATTGTTTGATTTCAACATGTTAGCGACCTGCCTTAATGTTCAAATCTTTGATCTTTTTTCGCAAGGTATTGCGGTTCAGCCCCAAAATATCGGCCGCCCGAACCTGATTACCACGGGTTACCTCTAATGTTGCCAGAATCAGCGGATGCTCAACCTCGCGCAGGATCCGCCCATAGAGGCCGGGCGCAGGCATGCCGCCTTTTAGCGCTTCAAAATAACGCTTTATGTGGGTCTCAACCGATTCTGACAGGCTTTCGCTATCATCGTTCATTTCAGCCTGACTTACCGGAAATTCACGTTCAACCGCGCTTGCATCAATGCTGCTATCGGCGTGCAGCACCAGCATTCGTCTGACCAGATTTTCCAGTTCGCGCACATTGCCCGGCCAATGCCATGATTTCAACGCACGTAATGCCTCTGGCGTAAAGGTTTTGGACGGCAGCCCTTCCTTTACTGCTTGTACCTGAAAATGATTGACCAGCGGGCTAATATCCTCGATCCGTTCCCGCAATGGCGGCAGACGCAGCGGCACCACATTCAACCGGTAAAATAGATCCTCGCGAAACAGCCCCTGATGCATCAAATGATGCAAATTCTGGTTTGTCGCCGCGATAATCCGGATGTTGGTTTTGATCGGACGCTGGGCACCAACCGGCAGATATTCACCATCCTGCAAAACCCGTAATAGCCGGGTTTGGGCTTCGGGCGGCATATCGCCAACCTCGTCAAGAAACAGCGTGCCACCCTCGGCTTGAGCAAACCGGCCTTGATGATGCTTTGTCGGCGTGCCAAGGCTGTCTTCACCGCGCCCAAACAAATCCACCTCAACCAGATCACGCGGGATTGCCGCAAGGTTAATTGCCACAAACGGCCCTGCGCGCCGACTGCCAAGATCATGCAAAGCGCGCGCAACCAGTTCCTTACCGGTTCCGCTTTCACCGGTCACAAGCACAGTCAGATCAGTACTTACAACCCGCGCCATTGCCTTAAAAATATCCTGCATTGGGCGCGACCGACCGATTAACGGGCCGCCTTCCTCAATAGAATTTGTCTTGACCGCCGTCCGGCTTGGCGCGCCAATCGCCTCAACCGCACGCTGGGTAACTTCAATAAGATTGCGCAATTCGAACGGCTTGGGCAGATATTCAAACACGCCAACCTGCTGCGCCTTAACCGCGGTTAGCAATGTCGACCGCGCACTCATCACAATCACTGGCAAGTCCGGCCGACGATCCTGAATACGGGGCAGTAAATCCAGCGCATCACCATCGGGCAGTGCCACATCAGTGATCAACACATCACCTTTGCCGGACTCGATTAGCTTCCACAAGCCGGCAGCTGTCCCGCTTGACTGCACCGCATAGCCCTGCCGCGCCAGCGCCTGCTGCACAACGAGCCTGACCGATTTATCATCTTCGGCGACCAGAACTATGGGCGGTTTTTCATTCATTTTGCCGCCTCTTTCTGTTTTGCTGCCGCTTTATGGGATTTTGACTTTGCCGCTGTTTGACCTTCCTCTGCCACTGGAAAATTCATCCGAAACACAGTCCCGCCGGGGGTCGTGTCAACCTCGATCATGCCGCCATGATCGGCAACCACACTCGCCACCATCGTCAGCCCAAGCCCACTGCCACCACTGCGACCCGAAACAAATGGATCAAAAATATGATTACGGATGTCTTCTGGAATGCCCGGCCCATTGTCAATAATATCAACCTGAACTGGCACGTGCGACCCGCCATCACTGGCCGCCAATGACAGACGGCGACCGCGAGAATAGGATGTCTTTATGATTAATTCTGCATTTTTCTCAGTTGCTTCTGATGCGTTTTTAATAATATTTATAAACGATTGTATCAGCAAATCTCGATGACCATTCACCAATGGCAATGACGGATCATACTGCCGGCGGATGACCAGATGCGCACCATAAGACGCCGCCGCCAGTCCAAGACAATGATCGAGGATTTCATGGATATTTACCGGGCTTAAAACCAGCCGCGCCCCGCCGGCAAACCCTTCCATCCGGTCAAGCAGCGCCGCCACACGGTCACTTTCCTCGACAATCATTCTGCTTAACGCGCGATCTTCCTCGCCAAGGCTAGATTCCAAAAGCTGAGCCGCACCTTTAATGCCGGCAAGCGGGTTTTTCACCTCATGCGCCAGTAAGGCCGCCATTGCGGAAATTGACCGTGCAGCACCGCGAAATAGCGATTGCCCCCGCAATCGTTCGGCAAGCGCGCGTTCTTGTATCGACACCAACAGCCGTGGCGGCATTTCGCCAAATGGGGTGATTTGCACATTCACTAGCTTTAGCCCAAGTTTTGGCCCCGCAAGTTCCAGCCCCTGATCACCAACCGACACATGCTGATCACGCGCCCGCTGCAACATTGAAAACAGGCTGGCATCGGTTGGGATAAATCCCTCAAGCGCCTGCCCAGCAAGGATCATCTGACTGGACTGAAAAAACATCTCGGCAGCCTGATTGAGGTACAGAAAACGGTTTTGGGCATCCAGAACAAAAATCGGATTGGGCAAGCTTGCAAGAATTTGTGCCGCGTTGATGCCTGACATCTGCTCGGTATCGTGATCATAGCCCTGATCAGCATTATCGCCAAAACGCTGCATCCCAGCGCCGCCATGCTTGTCAGCCTCGGCCATCCCTGTTGATTTTGGCGGCACACGCATCACGCTGCCACGTCGCTTGGGTCAAGTGTTGCAAAAAACTGATCAACCGCGGCAAATACCTGTGCCGCATCAGTGCTATTATTGGCGATGTCACGCAATTCGGCGGCACCGGGCAAGCCATGTGCATACCAGGCAATATGTTTGCGCGCCAAACGCATGGCGGCAGTTCCATAATGGCTGAGCATATCATCCAAATGCGCCCGCATCAGCTGATGCCGCATCGCAATCGAGGGGGTCGCACGAACCGCCTTACCCGCGAGCAAATCACCGGCCTGCGCCAAAAGCCACGGCCTTCCCTGCGCGCCGCGGCCAATCATAACACCCGCCGCGCCGCTTTCAGCAACAGCGCGCCGCACCGTATCGAGACAGGTAATATCACCATTCGCCACAACCGGAATATCCACCCTATTCACAACATCAGCAATTTTTTCCCAATCCGCTGCACCATTATACATCTGGCAGCGGGTCCTGCCGTGAATTGCCAGCATTTTAATTCCGGTATCTTCAGCCATTTTTGCCAAAATTGGCGCGTTCAAACTATCATCATCCCAGCCAAGCCGCATTTTTAACGTGACCGGCACATCAACCGCATTGACGACTGCCGCCATGATCGCGCCAGCTAGATGCGGGTCGCGCATTAAGGCCGAACCAGATAATTTACCGGTAACCTTTTTCGCCGGACAGCCCATATTGATATCAATGAAAGTAGCGCCCAGATCAGCGCAGATTTTTGCAGCCTCGGCCATTACCAGCGGTTCCCAGCCTGCCAGCTGAATCGACAATGGCGCCTCAGACTTCGCCTCGGTCTTTAATTTCCGCATCTCGCTTCGCACATCACGCAGAACAGCTGCGCTTGCAATCATCTCGGTTACCACCAGACCGCCACCACAACGGCGCACGGCACGGCGGAACGGCCAGTCAGTAACACCTGACATGGGCGCAAGAATGGCCGCGTGCGGCACAGCATATCCAGCGATGACTAGAGACATAAAAGACCCCGAAACAGACCCTACTAAACAATAATTTGACTAGACCTTCGAAAAACGCCTAAACAATAGGCAATTAATGCTCAAAAATCCATCACTTAACTTTTATCGGCCGCTGTTCGCCCGCCGAGACTAGCCGCAAGCCGCCCCTTAGCGTGCTTGGACTGCAGTAACCGCGGCCCCAAACCCGGATTGGCCGTAATCACGGCGATGGAATATCCATTGGACAAAGCCGCGCACATTGGGGATAAGAGTGACTATCATGCCACAGCATTCTAGAGCACGCCCCAAGCCCTCCGGCACCCCGCGATGCGCAGCGATTATTGTCGCAGCGGGATCAGGCGTGCGCGCTGCGGCGGCGCTTGGTCAGCGAAAAACCCCTGCCCCCGATTTGCCAAAACAATTCTGGCCGCTAGGGACAAAGCCGGTCATTGCGCATTCGCTGGATTATTTTGACGAACAGCCGAGCATTACCGCAATCATCATTGTCCTAGCAGATTTTTTTATCGACAAAATGGCCGATCTTTTATCAACGGTAAAAACCCCGGTTCACATCGTTGGTGGCGGCGCCACACGGCAGGATTCAGTTCGTGCCGGCCTATGCAAACTTGCTGGCCTGCCAGATGCTGAGGGCATTGATTATGTGGCAATCCATGATGCCGCGCGCCCGCTTATCCCCCTTGGATTACTGGATCAATTGATCGCCGCCACCAATATGACCAGCGCTGACGCCGTTGATGACAGCAAAATCATTGGCGCGGTTCCGATTCTGCCGATTGCCGATAGCGTCAAGACGGTAACGCCGGCATCCCCACCCCCCCAAGAATTGGCCGGCCGCCTTGTTACCGGCGGCATTGACCGCAGCTTGCTTGGCGCGGCACAGACGCCGCAATTATTTCGGCGTCAGGCCATCACTGATCTGCATAATGATTTCGCCGATAATGATGGATTTACCGATGATTGCAGCCTTGCCGAGGCAGCCGGGTTCCAGGTTATCGGAATCAGCGGTGCAAAACAGCTTATGAAGCTGACCGATGCCGATGATTTTGCTATGTTAACGCATCTTGCCAATGCGGTGATGACAGCGCCGAGGAGAGTGCAGACGGCGGATCAGGACATGACAACAGAAACACGCCTTGGCACCGGCTTTGATGTGCATAAATTCAGTGATGAAGCCGGACCGATATGGATTGCTGGTATAAAGCTGGATAGTGATCGAAAAATGCTTGCACATTCCGATGGTGACGTTGGGCTGCACGCGCTATGCGATGCGATATTTGGCGCGCTTGCCGATGGCGATATTGGCGCGCATTTCCCACCATCTGACCCGAAATGGAAAAATGCTGACAGCGCCAAATTTCTAAAATTTGCGGTTGACCGTGTTGCGGCCCGCGGCGGCAGCATTATTAACCTTGATCTGACGATTATATGTGAGGCACCGAAAATCGGCCCTCACCGTGATGCGATGCGCCAACGAATTGCCGAAATCTGCGGCCTGCCGATTGACCGCGTTGGCGTTAAAGCTACAACGTCTGAAGGGCTTGGCTTTACCGGCCGCGGCGAAGGCATCGCTGCTCAGGCGAGTGCCAGTATCGCCATACCCGCAGCCCCTAAACCCACAGCATCTATCTCCGCAAGACCATCGGCGCCTGAGACATCAGGCACGGCCTCCTGATGAAGATTAGCAGCGCACTTCTACCACCGCTTGCCTATATCGCCACGCTGGGGCCGTTTGGACATATGCGACCTGCCCCGGGGACAATCGGCTCGGCCATTGGTATTTTTAGCGGCTATTTTTTGGCCAGCCATGGCACCGGACTGCTGGCGGCGGCAACATTGCTGGTGACGGCCATTGGTGTCTTTGCCGCCGATGCCTATAGCCAGCAGTCCGGCCGCAAAGACGCGCCCGAAGTCATTATAGATGAGGTGGCCGGCCAATGGCTTGCGCTGATTATTCTGCCGCTTGACCCGTGGTGGTTTGCTGCTGCGTTTATTCTGTTCCGATTTTTTGATATTACCAAGATAGGCCCCGTTGGCATGGCCGAATCCCTTGCAGGCGGGGTTGGTGTGATGGCCGATGATATTGTCGCTGGATTACTGGCAGCAATCTGTCTCTGGGGGGCGGGACTATTACTCGTTGGAATTGCTATTTAAAGCAAATGTGAGGCACGATAATGACAGCCGAAACAAACATGGCAACAGCGGCAGATATGAGCCCAACCACGCTGGCAAAGGCGATCGTTGAGCGTGCGTGCAAGCAAAAAATCATCATTGTCCTTGCCGAGTCCTGCACCGGCGGCTTGATCGCATCTGCGCTGACCGACATTCCGGGATCATCGGCGGTGCTTGATCGTGGATTTGTGACCTATAGCAATGACGCAAAGATTGATCTTCTCGGCGTAAGCGATAAGACGCTTGCCGACCACGGCGCGGTATCAGCCGAAACTGCCATTGCCATGACCGCCGGCGCATTGACCGCAACCCCGCGTGCCGCACTGGCCGCATCGGTTACTGGTATCGCGGGGCCGGGTGGAGGCAGTCCGGACAAGCCTGTTGGGCTTGTGCATTTTAGCTGCCAGAGGCGCGGTAACGCGGCGCAGCATGAGAGGCATATCTTTACCGGAGACCGCGAAACAGTGCGCAAAAAAGCATTGCTTAACGCATTAACAATGATCTATAATGAATTGAAATAGATAAATATTTTTATTTATTTTTTACCGTATAAAGCATCGGCGCGGGTTTCGAACGCACGCACCATCCGCTTGACTGCCTCGGTAAACAAGGTTTCGATGACCGACTGTAACAGCCGCGAATTAAATTCGAAATCAACATAGAAATCAATCTCGCACCCATCCGGATGATCAAGAAAGCGCCAATGATTGGTTAGGTGCTTAAATGGTCCTTCGGCATATTTTACGGTGATTTCCAATTTATCCGCATCAAGCTCTACATAAGAGGTAAAACGCTCACGGAACATATTAAAGCCAATGATCAAATCAGCGGTAAGCGCTTTGGGCGATTCATGCCTGATCCGCGACGCCAGACACCATGGCAAGAACTCGGGATAGTCGCGCACATTGGCAACTAGCGCATACAGATCTTCAGGCCGATGACGGATCACCCGTTTTTCGCTGTGAACGGTCATAGTCTGCGAACTCCGATGATTAAACGCCCTGATGCGCGGCGTTTCGCGCCGCCTGTAATGCGGCAAAATCGGCATCGGCATGATAGCTGGATCGTGTTAACGGCGTTGAAGACATCAGCAAGAACCCTTTACCAGCGCCCAATTTCGCGAATTGCGCAAATATCTCAGGCGTGACGAACCGATCAACTACCGCGTGTTTTGGCGTTGGCTGCAAATATTGACCAATCGTCATAAAATCAACATCGGCACTGCGCAGATCATCCATCAATTGCCCCACCTCGCCATCAGTTTCGCCAAGCCCGACCATGATGCCCGATTTGGTAAAGATTGTCGGGTCAAGCGATTTGACCCTTTGCAGGATCGACAGCGAATGAAAATACCGCGCACCGGGCCGGATTGACGGATAGAGGCGTGACACAGTTTCCATATTATGATTAAAGACATCAGGCTGCGCTGCGACAACGATCTCGACCGCGCCATCTTTACGCAGAAAATCGGGGGTCAGAACTTCGATGGTCGTTTCCGGTGACAAGCGGCGAATGGCCAGAATCGTCTCGGCAAAATGCTGCGCACCGCCATCATCCAGATCATCACGATCAACCGAGGTGATCACCACATGACGCAACCCCAGCTTTGCAACGGCCTTGCCGACATTTTCCGGCTCATGCGGATCCAGCAAATCAGGCCGGCCAGTCGCCACATTACAAAAAGCACAGGCACGCGTGCAAACCGAACCCAAAATCATCATGGTGGCGTGTTTTTGCGCCCAGCATTCACCAATATTTGGACAGGCGGCCTCTTCGCAAACTGTTACCAGATTATGCTCGCGCATCAATGATCTGGTTTCAGCATAGGCCGCCGAAACAGGCGCCTTCACGCGCAACCATTCAGGTCGGCGAGGCTGCGGCCTATCCGGATTTTTTCGCTTTTCGGGGTGGCGCTCCGCCCCTTTGCTTGTGTTTACTTGCGGCATGATTTTTTCTTAGCAGACTCAACCCGGAAAGACCAACCGATTAACGGCGACGATGAAGGCTTTTGAAACGGCTGTTAAAAATGGAGCGCCCGATCATAGGCGTCAAGAACAGACTCATGCATCGCTTCAGACAGGGTTGGGTGCGCAAAGATTGTCGCCATTAATTCAGCCTCGGTGGCCTCAAGCGTGCGCGCAATCGCATAGCCTTGGATCAATTCAGTTACCTCGGGCCCAACCATATGCGCGCCAAGCAACTCGCCCGTTTTTGCATCAAAAATTGTCTTAACAAAACCGCCATCATCGCCAAGCGCAATCGCTTTGCCGTTTCCAGCAAACGGAAACCGGCCAACTTTCAAATCATGGCCCGCCTGTTTCGCCGCCGCTTCGGTCATGCCAACCGATGCCACCTGCGGGCGGCAATAGGTGCAGCCCGGCACCGCCCCAGCACCAATCGCGTGAACATCACGCATACCAGCGATTTTTTCGACACAGATAATGCCTTCATGACTTGCCTTATGCGCCAACCATGGTGGCCCCGTAACATCGCCAATGGCGTAAATGCCAGCCTCGCCGGTTGCACCCCATTGATCAGTGGTGATATGGCCCCGATCAACCTTAATCTTGGTACCTTCAAGACCAAGATTTTCGGTGTTTCCGATAATGCCAACCGCCAGAATCATCCGGCTAGCCTGCAAAGGTTTATCATGCCCCTCAATTACCGCCCTCACGCCGTTTGCATCATTGGTCACTGACTGTAACTTCACCCCAGTCATCACCTTGATACCGCGCTTTTCAAAAGATTTCTGCACAAAGTCAGAAACTTCAACATCTTCAACTGGCAGAATGCGATCCATCGCCTCGACCAAAGTCACGGCGACCCCCATGTCATGATAGAATGAGGCAAATTCACTGCCGATTGCCCCCGACCCAACAATGATTAGTGAATCCGGCATGGTTTCGGGAACCATTGCGTCACGATAGGTCAGAATAGTTTTACCATCTGCCACAATATTCGGCAGCGCGCGGGCACGGGCACCAGTGGCGATAATAATATGTTTTGCCGCCACCGCGTCGCCGGTCGATAGGGTGATTTGCCGAAGGCCGCCCGTGGATGCGCCGATTTTAGCCTCGGCCTCAATCACGGTCACTTTATTCTTTTTTAGCAGATGCTTGACCCCCATCGATAGGCGGCCAGCGACCTTGCGCGACCGTTTCACGACGGCACCAAGGTCAATTTTCACCTCACCGACGGTAATGCCAAATGCCGCCATTTCATCAATCGAGTGGCGCAATTCGGCAGCACGCAGCAATGCCTTGGTCGGAATGCATCCCCAATTAAGGCAGATACCACCAAGATGCTCACGCTCGATCACCACCGGTTTCAGCCCCAGCTGGGCCGCACGAATGGCCGCGACATAGCCGCCCGGCCCGCCACCAATCACAGCGATATCAAAATGCGTATCGGTCATTATTCTCTCCTCATCAGCGCAGCTGGTGGCTGATCAATAACGTATTTCCAGCCGGCAAAAATCATAGCATCAGGCCGTAGGTAGCCGGTTACAGCAACATGGTGACAGGATCTTCAACAAACCCTTTAAATGCCTGCAGCCATTGCGCCCCAACAGCGCCGTCAACGGCGCGGTGGTCGGCCGATAAGGTAACACTCATCACGGTCGCAACAGCCAGATTACCATCAACGACAACCGGGCGCTGCTCGCCAGCACCAACTGCCAAAATGGCACCATGCGGCGGGTTGATCACGGCAGCGAACTCACGAACGCCATACATGCCAAGGTTGGAAATGGTAAAGCTGCCGCCGGTGTATTCATCTGGTGCCAGCGCACCATCACGCGCCCGCGCCGCCAGATCGGATGTGACCATTGACAGGGCCGCCAGGCCCTTTTGCTCGGCCGCCCAGATAATTGGCGTGATCAGACCGCCATCAATTGCAACGGCCATCGCAATATCGGCGTGATGGTAACGGCGGGTATGCTCACCCTCCCAAGACGCGTTTGCCGCAGGAACCGCCATCAACGCCATCGCTGCAGCACGGATAATCATGTCGTTAACCGAAATTTTTACGCCATCAGGTGCCTTGGCATTCAGTGCCGCGCGCGCCGCAAGCAAGGTGTCAATCTTGCAATCAACGGTCAGATAGAAATGCGGTGCCTGCTGCTTCGATTCCTGAAGCCTGCCGGCAATGACTTTGCGCATCTGGCTATTTGCGACAAGGTCGCTGCCGCCCCGCAGATGACCATCTGCCTGCCCAATGGACTGCGCCACCGGTGCGATATAAGTTGACGCTGGTTCGGCTGGTGCTGCCTCGACATCACGCCGCAAAATACGGCCATAAGGCCCGCTACCAGTAATCCCCTCAAGCGAAATACCCTTATCTGCCGCAATCCGGCGCGCAAGAGGGCTGGCAAAAAGCCGCGGTTTATCGACAGCAGGCTGCGATATTGCCGGCGTCGCCGGTGTTACTGTTGCGGTTGTTTGAACTGGTGCGGTTTTTTGAACCGGCGCGGTTGGTGTTTCAACGGCAGATGCTGATGCTGCTAATTTTTCTGGCTGCGGGTTCATATTGGCAACATCGCTAACGCTTTCACCATCCGCTGCAAGCATCGCGATGACGGCCCCTACCGCAACATTTTCGCTGCCAGCTTGGATTAGAATCTTTGCCATTACACCATCATCAACCGACTCGACCTCCATCGTTGCCTTATCGGTTTCGATCTCGGCAATCACATCGCCTGAATTGACCTGATCGCCCTCACCAACGAGCCATTTTGCCACAGTTCCGCTTGTCATGGTTGGCGATAAAGCCGGCATTTTGATTTCGATTGCCATCGCGTCTACCCCTTAAATCCATCACAAGTGGCCCTGGCGGTTGCGATAATATCGTCAACCTGCGGCAATGCCAGCGCTTCAAGGTTCGCCGCATAGGGCATCGGCACATCTTTACCGGTGACCCGCGCAATTGGCGCGTCCAGCCAGTCAAAAGCCTGCTCCATGACCTGCATGGCAATTTCAGCCCCGATACCGGCAAAAGGAAAGCCCTCTTCGCAGGTAACAAGCCGCGACGTCTTTTTCACCGACGCCACGATTGTGGCAGTATCAAGCGGGCGAATTGACCGCAGATCAATGACCTCCGCACTAATCCCCTGCTCGGCTAGACGATCTGCCGCCTCAAGGGCGCGCCCAACCATAATCGAGAACGCAACAATGGTCACATCATTGCCGGTGCGCAAAATATTGGCCTTGCCAATCGGCACAATCCAGTCATCGTCATCAGGCACCTCAAAGCTCTGCCCGTAAAGCACTTCATGCTCGAGAAAAATTACCGGATTCGGATCGCGGATTGCCGCCTTTAACAGCCCTTTGGCATCCGCTGCCGAGTATGGTGCAACCACCTTTAACCCCGGACAATGCGCGTACCAGCTGGCAAAACACTGCGAATGCTGGGCAGCAACGCGGCTAGCGGCGCCATTCGGCCCGCGAAACACGATCGGACAGCCCATCTGCCCACCCGACATATAAAGAGTTTTTGCCGCGGAATTGATGATCTGGTCAATTGCCTGCATAGCAAAATTGAACGTCATAAATTCCACAATCGGGCGCAATTCACCAAACGCAGCGCCAACACCAAGACCCGCAAAACCTTGCTCGGTGATCGGCGTATCGATCACCCGTTTGGCACCAAATTCGTCGAGCAACCCTTGCGTGACCTTATAGGCACCCTGATATTCAGCCACCTCTTCACCCATGATGAAAACATTTTCATCGCGGCGCATTTCTTCGGCCATCGCATCGCGAAGCGACTCGCGAACGGTCAGCATTGTCGATGCCCCAACCCCGTTCGCATCAGCAGCAGCGACCGGTGCGGGAGAGATGGCTGCGGGCACAGTTGATTCGGGCACAGTTGATTCAGGCCCAGTTGATTCGGGCGCAGTTGTTTCGGGCGCAGTTGTTTCGGACCCAGATGTCACAGTTGCCGTGTTATCAGGCGTTACCGCTTTGATATCGCTGCTTGTTTCACCATCTTCCAACAGCACTGCAATGACCGCGTTTACCTTCACATTTTGGGTTCCGGCTGGCACTAGAATTCTTCCGACCTTGCCATCTTCAATGGCTTCGACTTCCATTGTGGCCTTATCGGTTTCAATCTCGGCAATGACATCGCCCGAACGCACCTCGTCACCATCAGCAACAAGCCACTTGGCAAGCGTGCCCTCTTCCATAGTTGGCGATAAGGCCGGCATTTTGATTTCAATGGCCATGATTTACACCTTTGCAATCAGCTTGCTGTCGGTTAGCGGCAGCAAAATATCAGTAAAGAGTTCGGATGGATCCGGCTCGGGGCTGGTTTGGGCAAATTCCGTTGCCTTGGTGACGATGGCCTTGACGTCTGAATCAATTTCCTTAAGCCGCGCATCATCAACATCCTGATTTTTCAAAATCTCGCGGATTTGATCAATCGGATCATGCTGCTTGCGCATCGCATCAACCTCCTCGCGGGTCCGGTATTTTGCTGGATCGGACATTGAATGCCCACGATAACGATAGGTTTTCATTTCCAGAATGAACGGACCATTGCCCTCACGGCAATGCGCCAGCGCCTCCAATGCCGCCGTCCGCACGGCCAGCACATTCATTCCATCGACCTGCTTGCCCGGAATACCATACGCCATGCCGCGGTCGGCCAGCGCCCGACCAGCCGCCGCGCGCGTCACTTTGGTGCCCATACCATATTGATTGTTTTCAATGACAAAAACGACCGGAAGGCTCCATAACGCGGCCATGTTAAAGCTCTCGTAAACCTGCCCCTGATTGACGGCGCCATCACCAAGATAGGTCATGCAGACGTTTGGTTCGTTCTTGTATTTGTGAGAAAAAGCAAGCCCGACGCCTATTGGCACCTGCGCGCCGACAATACCGTGACCACCAAAGAAATTCTTTTCACGGCTGAACATATGCATCGAGCCACCCTTGCCGCGTGAATACCCACCGGCGCGGCCGGTTAATTCGGCCATGACCCCATCAGACTCCATCCCGCACGCCAACATATGACCATGGTCACGATAGGATGTGACAACCGTGTCGCCGGGCTCCGAGGCCGATTGCAAGCCAACAACAACGGCTTCTTGGCCAATATAGAGGTGACAAAAACCGCCAATCTGGCCCATGCCATAAAGCTGACCAGCTTTTTCCTCAAAGCGGCGGATCAACAGCATGTCTTTATACATGGAGACAAGATCTTCGGTCGGCGGCATATCATTCACGCCTGACACCATTGTTTTTGGTGTTTTTGGCGGCCGCCCGGGGCCTTTCTTGCGTTTGGTTTCTGCTTTCGCGCTCATTCATCCCACCCTTATGACCTCAGCAGGCATCGGCCTGTCCTTGGTCGGTTTACAGCGGATATATCAGGTGAGCAGCAGACATTGCCGCATCATCCCTAACCCCCACATTCTGCACTGGCCATGGCAACAACTGCCGCGCATGACAAGATAACCAGATGAGAATTCAGCGGATTTTGAATTTTTGCAACAATTTTATTATTCTGTATTTATTGAGTTTTTTTAATATAAACTAGAATACAGTTAACTTATCGATGCTTGCAGGTGATATTAAAATTTCAAATCTGACAGATCAATTGAAACAATCACATCATTTGGCGCATAAAGCCCAAGTTCGGCGCGCGCTGTTTCGGCTAAAATATCAGCATCAACCCCGCCCTTATTCATCAAAGTAATCCGGTGGTTCAAAAAATGCTGATGCTTTTCCAATAAAGCCAATTGTTCCTCAGCCAGCAGGATTTTACGCTCAAGCTGCGGGCGGGCGAGAATTCCCCGCTCGCCAGTAACGGTATGGACACCAAAGAAAACGATCATCGTTCCCAGCAGCACAAAGCTGCCAGCAAACGTCAATGTTTTTCGCATCACATACATTAAATCCACCCCATCAATCGCTTTATCAGCCAGTCGTCACGGCACAGCACCAAGCGACCATTGCCCTAGTGAATCAAAGGTGATTCGAAACGTCAAGCAAAAAGCGAAAACAGAGATAGCTTTGATTCTTATAATATTTTAGTTAGCCACGCAGGATTGATCGTCCAGCGTACAGTCCGGTCCGGTCCAGCTCTTCCTCGATGCGAAGCAGCTGGTTATATTTTGCCAGCCGATCCGATCGGGACAATGAGCCGGTTTTAATCTGACCGGCATTGGTGGCGACTGCCAAATCGGCGATAAAGCTATCTTCGGTTTCACCAGACCGGTGCGAGATAATCACGCCAAAGCCAGCTTTTTGTGCCATATCAATGGCCTGCATTGTCTCAGTTAAAGTGCCGATCTGATTTACCTTGATCAAAATAGCATTGCCGGCGGCCTCGGTAATACCGCGCCCAAGACGCTCGGGGTTGGTCACGAATAAATCATCACCAACGATCTGCACGGTCTCACCAATCGCTGCGGTCAGGTTCTGGAATCCGGCCCAATCATCCTCATGAAGCGGATCTTCAATCGACACAATTGGATAGCGACCGGTTAATTCCTGCCACATTGCGTTCATCTCGGCACTGCCAAGGATGCGCCCCTCGCCAGCAAGGTTATATTTAAAATCGTTACAAAACTCGCTGGCGGCGGCGTCCAGTGCGATCATCACATCGTCACCCGGTTTATAGCCAGCGGCGTCGATTGATTTCGTGATATAGCCAAGCGCCTCATCGGTCGAGTTAATCGCGGGGGCAAACCCCCCCTCATCGCCAACCGCGGTTGATAATGACGCATCGGACAACAGCTTTTTCAGCGCATGAAAGATTTCTGCGCCCATGCGCAAGCCGTCGGCAAAATGGCTGGCACCAACTGGCATCACCATAAATTCCTGAACATCTAATGCATTATCGGCGTGCGCACCGCCATTGATGATATTCATCATCGGCACTGGCAACAGGTGCGCATGCACCCCGCCTAAATAGCGCCATAGCGGCATTTCGGCGGAGTCCGCCGCCGCGCGCGCCACCGCCATTGAAACACCCAAAATAGCATTTGCACCAAGCCGCGCCTTATTCGGCGTGCCATCAAGCTCGATCAAATCCTGATCAAGCCCGGCCTGATCGAATGCATCAGCACCGGTCAGCGCATCAAAAATCTCAAAATTCACAGCGTCAACGGCCTTTAAAACGCCCTTGCCGCCGTAACGCTCGGCATCACCATCTCGCATCTCAACAGCTTCATGGGCGCCGGTTGAGGCGCCAGACGGGACAGCAGCACGACCGACCGCGCCATCTTCTAGAACAACATCAACTTCAACAGTCGGGTTTCCGCGTGAGTCAAGAATTTCACGCGCTTGAACGTCTATGATCGCTGACATTGGCTTGGCTCTTTTCGGTCTCAGTGGTTTTGGATGTGCGATATGTAACGAATATCGCCTTTAAGCGCAACTGATCTTGGCTATTGGCAACGCATGATCATGGCGTGGTATGGCGAAAGACAATAGGCTGCCACTGCGAGGATTTACCCCCGTCGCGCCTGATCAATTTGCATTAATTTTGCCAATATTGACGGCATTTCCGACAATGGCACCATGTTCGGGCCATCAGACGGCGCCTCGTCCGGATTTTCATGGGACTCCATAAATAAACCCTGCACGCCAACAGCGACCGCCGCCCGTGCCAGCACCGGCACGAACTCGCGCTGCCCACCCGAACTACCACCAAGCCCACCCGGCTGTTGCACCGAATGGGTCGCGTCAAAAATTACCGGATGGCCAAAGCCCGCCATGGTTGGCAAGGCACGCATGTCTGATACCAGCGTATTATAGCCAAATGATGTACCGCGTTCGGTAAGCAGCACTTGATTATTGCCAGCGCCCGTCACCTTCTTGGCAACATGCTGCATATCCCATGGCGCCAGAAACTGACCTTTTTTGATGTTAATGACACAGCCTGTTTTTGCCGCAGCCACCAGTAAATCAGTCTGCCGGCATAAAAAAGCCGGAATCTGGATAACGTCCAGAACATCAGCCGCTGCCGCACATTGCTCTGGAAGATGCACATCACTTAGAACCGGAACACCAATTTCAGCCTTTACCGCCGCCAGAATTTCCAGCCCCTCATCCATGCCGACGCCGCGCTGGGCAGTGGCAGAGGTACGGTTAGCCTTGTCATAAGATGATTTATAGACAAAGCCCATGCCAGCATCCGACGCCATCTTGGCAAGGCTTGCCGCGCATGATAGCGCGTGGTCATGCCCCTCGATCTGACAAGGGCCAGCGATCAACAACAGCGGCGCGTCACCGCCGCAAGCAACGTTCCCAATAGTTACGTTTTGCATGATACCCCCAATCGTCGCAAAGGCCCCAATCAAAGCAAGCAAGCCAATGATTACGGGCCAAACCCGCTTAAACCCAAACCCGCCTAAACCCAGACCCGCCTAAACAAGACGGGATTTCTCCATTGACGCCGCCACGAACCCGGTAAAGAGCGGGTGCGGATCAAATGGTTTTGACTTCAGCTCAGGATGAAACTGTACCGCAACAAAAAATGGGTGATCAGCCCGCTCGACAATTTCTGGCAGGCTGCCATCAGGCGACAGGCCTGATATCACCATACCGGCGGCCGCTAATTGGTCACGATAGGCGATATTAACCTCATAGCGATGGCGATGACGCTCAAAAATCACCTGCTGGTGATAAAGGCGGCTTGCCAGCGACCCCGGCGTCAAATGACATTCATAGGCACCAAGCCGCATTGTACCGCCAAGATCATCATCAGCACTGCGCTGCAACGTCTCATTACCAACTGTCCATTCAGTCATCAGACCAACCAGAGGTAATTCAGTTTCCCCAAATTCGCTTGACCCTGCTTCGGGCATTCCGGCTAGGTTGCGCGCGGTTTCAAGAACCGCCATCTGCATCCCGAAACAAATGCCAAAATACGGAATATTCTGTTCACGCGCGAAACGCACAGCGCGAATCTTACCCTCTGATCCGCGCTCGCCAAAACCGCCGGGAACAAGAATACCACCAACATGCTGCAAATTCTGAACGGCCGCATCTTCGTGCTCAAACAATTCAGAATCGATCCAGTCGATATTTACCTTTACACCATTGGCAATGCCGCCATGAACCAGCGCCTCGCCAAGCGACTTATAGGAATCCTGCAAGCTGGTATATTTACCGACAATCGCGATATTCACCTCGCCTTCAGGGTTGGCCACAACATGACAGATTCGTTTCCAATCCGACAAATCTGGCGCTTGATCGGGCAATCCGAAATGCCGGATTACTTCGCTATCAAGCCCCTCTTCATGGTAGGCCAGCGGGACCTCGTAAATATTGCTGACGTCACGCGCCAACACCACGGCTGATTCCCTGATGTTACAGAACAGCCCAATTTTTGCGCGTTGCTCGGCAGGTAACGGATGCTCGGTACGGCACAACAGAATATCGGGCTGGATACCGACCGATTGCAGCTCTTTTACCGAATGTTGGGTTGGCTTGGTTTTCAATTCACCAGCAGCGGCGATATAAGGGATCAGCGTGACGTGCAGAAAGCAGGTTGAACCGCGCCCAAGCTCATTACCAATTTGCCGAATCGCCTCGAGGAATGGCAGCGATTCGATATCACCAACAGTGCCGCCAATCTCGCAAAGAATAAAATCTTCATCATCATGGTTGGACAGCACAAATGTTTTGATCGCATCGGTTACGTGGGGAATGACCTGAATGGTGGCGCCAAGATAGTCGCCGCGCCGCTCTTTGGCTAACACATCCGAGTAAATACGGCCGGTCGTCACATTATCGGTGCGTTTGGCATGAACGCCGGTAAAGCGTTCATAATGGCCAAGGTCAAGGTCGGTTTCCGCCCCATCGTCGGTTACAAACACCTCGCCATGCTGGGTTGGCGACATGGTGCCGGGATCGACATTCAAATAGGGATCGAGTTTACGAAGGCGGACCGAGTAACCGCGCGCTTGTAATAGTGATGCGAGCGCTGCTGCACCAAGACCTTTACCAAGCGAGGAAACCACGCCACCAGTGATGAAAATATAACGAGGCATGGACAAATTTAATAGCCTATTGCCATAGCCTTGATAAGGCCGAAAATGCACAAATTTGAAAATTTACAAAAATTCTCAGGATTGACAAAAGGCTAAAGATCAACCAGCCGTCACTGACCTGTTGGCACGACCGGACCGCCAGGCTTGGCCGGCGCTTCCTTGATCACATCATCAACGATGGAAACCGTCGCTTTGCCTGCACCCGCCATGATTGCGAGAATTATGGTTGTAGCAAAAAATCCGACCGCCAATATCGCCGTCATGCGAGTCAATAAATTAGCCGTTCCGCGGGCTGTCATAAAGCCGCCACCGCCGCCGCCGCTGCCGCCGATACCAAGACCGCCACCCTCACTGCGCTGCAGCAAAACAGTAATGACCAGCGCAAGCGCGATCAGTATATGTATGGTCAGAACCAGCGTTTCCATAATATTTTATATTCCTGCAAATAAGGTTGTTGCGCCGCTTATATGGTTTCTTCGACCGATTTTCAACCAAAATGCCGCAAATAAGCCCTTGGCAATTGATCGCGCCAGCAGTCTTGCACGTAATTTGGCAGATTTTTTTTCAAAAACACGCGCAGTTACCCAGATTTTAACATTTGCGACCGGGCCGAAGCACAGATCGAGTCAAACGCTGGTGCATCAAGACTCGCGCCCCCAACAAGCGCCCCCCCGACATGGTCGACAGCGAATATGGAGGCTGCGTTTTCGGCATTAACCGAACCCCCATAAAGGATTGGCGGCGGCATATGACCGTTCTGGCGTTTTGGCAGTTCACTGGCGATAGCGGCGTGCATTGCCGCAATATCCGTTACTGATGCCACTTCGCCCGTGCCGATCGCCCAAACCGGCTCATAGGCGATCATAACCCGGCCTTCGGGGATAGACTTTGGCAATGATGCGTGCAGTTGGTCGATGACAATCTGCTCAGCGCGCCCGGCGCGCCGTTCATGAAGGCTTTCACCAAGGCAGATCACAACATCAAGATCATGGGCCAAAGCCTGCGCCGCCTTTGCCGCCACCAAGGCACTGGTCTCAGCATGATTGGCGCGGCGCTCTGAATGGCCCAACAGCACGACAGACACGCCGCAATCGCGCAGCATGGCCGCTGACACATCGCCTGTATGCGCACCAGCCGCATCTTGATGACAATCCTGACCACCGAGGCGAACGTCACTGCCACCAAGCCGCACCGACATCGGCACCAGATAGGGGTGCGGCGCAAACAGCAGGCGCGTCACCGGCGCAAAGCTTTGTGCAGTCAATGCCAAGGCCAAACCGCCAGCCACCTCCAAAGGTGGGTTCATTTTCCAATTCGCCGCAATAATCATTCGCGCTTCCCTATTTGCCCTTTCATATCTGCCGTGCCTGCTACCGTCGTATTTGGCAATGGCCTATCCCAATTTGGCGCATCCCGTTTTCTATTTAAATTTTCGCCAACAAGTGACCGCCAACACCCATAGGGTTCACCCCTGACATGATGCAACAGTTGAAACAGCGTACAGCGGCTGGTTAAAAACCGCCTAATACTAACCCCACACACGCCATCTTGCCACCCCTCTGATCATCACTATCCACTGATACGATGAGAAATCCGGCTTTTTTCAGCCGGAAACTCAATATTTACCGATATTGAAGTTGCCCCGCTTGTCGCCAATCTTTATTACCAATGGTAAAGCTTTTGAACTCTGGGCAGCGATGCTCACCAAATTACGAAATGGACGACTGAAAAATGCTACAGGCGATGCGCAGCGGCACCAAATCCCCGATTATGAAGTTTTTCTTGCTGTTTTTGGCAGGTGGATTTGCGCTGTGGGGTGTTGGCGACGTCACAACAGGTCTGATCGGTGGGAGCGACAAAGCCATTTCCGCCAGTGATGAGTCCGTTTCGCCGCGCGAAGTCGCCATGGAATTTGAGCGCACACGCCGCAATTACCTGCCAAACAGCACTGTTGGTGAGGCGCTTCAAGGTGGGTTGCTAAACGATATTATGGGCGCAATGTCCCGTGACGTGCTGTTCCGGGCGGAAAATGCGTCGCTTGGCCTTACCGTAACCCGCGAAATGCAGCGCGATGCAATTGTCAATGAAGGGTCGTTCAAAGACGAGCTTGGCAATTTCTCGGAAGGCAGGTTTGTGCAAACCTTGGCCAATGCTGGCATGTCTGAGGGTGATTACCTGCAACGGGTTGACGGCGTGCTGATGCGCGAACAGCTGGCCGGGTCAATGGCAGTTGGCGCTCGCTTTGATGCGGCAAGTGCGCGCATTGTTGCAGCCTATGATCAAGAACGCCGCCGGGTGCGTTTGACCAGCTTTCCGGTCCTGCCCGAATCAATCGCGGCACCGACAGCAGCCGAGCTGGATGCCTATTTCGCCGAAAATAAATCGGCCTATGATGCGCCCGTACTGCGCAGCGCAACAATCGCCAGCATCTCTGCCGATATGATTGCGAGCAACCTTGAGATTGATGATGCCAAGATTGCCGCCGCATTCGAGAGCCGCATCGATGAATTCAGCACGCCGGAAACACGCAAGATTCGGCAAATGGTTTTCGATGATAAAACCGTCGCCGATACCGCCCTTTCGCGTGTTGCTGCCGGTGAAGATTTCGCTGCTGTTGCCGCTGATGTGCTGCAATGGACTGAAGCTGATACCGATCTTGGCACGGTAACGAAAGCGGCGCTTGATCCTGTCCTAGCCGATGTTGCCTTTGCCGCCACTGCCGGCATTGTTGCTGGGCCGGTCGAAACCGCTTTTGGCCATCATATTTTGATTGTCGATGAAATTGCCGAAGGCGGCGTGGCTCAGCTGGCTGACGTCAGGGAAAAAATTATTCAGACACTTCGCACCGAAGAATCGATCAATCTGCTGTATGATAAGGCAAACGAGTTTGAAGACGCGCTTGGTTCGGGGGCAACGCTTAGGGAAGCTGCGGCCAAGGTTGGCGGTCGCCTTGTCGAAATCAGCAATATAAGCCGTAATGGCCTCGATATTGACGGGAATCCGGTAACGGGTGACGGTGCTGACCTCATTCAGGATAGCGCCGTTCTTGACCTGATCTGGAGCAGTGAGCTGAACGAGACCAGCGTTATCCAAGAAGGTGGCGACGATATGTTCTTTGCGGTTAGAGCGACGGCGCAAACCTCGCAAAAGGAACGCAGCCTTGATGAAGTTCGCAACCGTGCCATCGCCGACTGGAAATTGGTACAAGCGATAAAACAAGCCAAAACAAGTGCTGACGCCGCCGCAAAAGCCAATGGTGACACCGGCGAGCTCAGTGATCCATTCCGCCGCAACGGTCTTGGCCTCGACCATCAGGCCGCAGGGCTGATTGCAAAAAGCGCGTTTGGTCAGGCCGTTGGCCAAAGCGGTGTCATCGAAACCGGCAATGAGGCGATTACCGTCAAGACAGTTGAAATTGTCTCGGCAAAGGATGCCGATATTGATGAAACAAGCCAAGTTGTGGTCGAGGTGATGAACAACGCGTTGCGTGAAGATATGCTGAATATGGTGTTGCTTTCCCTGTCGGAAAAACATGACCTCCAGCTCAATGTTGCACCTGTCGAACAAATTTTGGTGGGAAGCCAGCAATAATGCTCGCCAGCAGTGAAAATTTCGATCGGTTTGCAGCCCATTTCACGGCTGGCACCCGCCAGCTGGTGCACCGGGTTCTTGTTGCCGACACGCAGACCCCAGTCTCAGCGTATCTGAAGCTTGCCGGTAACAAACCACATTGTTTCCTGCTGGAATCGGTTGAGGGCGGCGAGGTTCGCGGACGGTTCTCGGTAATCGGCCTTGATCCTGATCTGGTCTGGCGATGCCGTGATGGGCGCGCCGAAATTAACCGAACACCGCAAGATGATAGCGGCTTTATCGCAGAAACGCTGGCGCCATTAGACTCGCTTCGGCATTTGATGAGCCAGTCTGAAATGCCGGATACTGGCGACCTGCCACCGATGGCAGCCGGGTTATTTGGCTATTTCGGTTATGATATGATCCGGCTTATCGAGGCCATCCCAAATGCGAATAATACCGCTGTTGAAATGGATGATTCGCTGTTATTGCGGCCATCATTGATTGCCATTTTTGACCGGTTAAAGGACAGCATCACCCTTGTGACGCAAATTCGCCCCGATGAGTGGGATAGTGCCAAGACGGCCTGGGATGACGCATTGGTGCGGCTGGATGCGGCGATTGATGATCTGGATAAGCCATTGCCTCATACTGAAATCGGCGATGCCAACACCCCGCTTCCCGAGCCCGGCACAAACATGGAAAAATCGGCCTTTTTGGACATGGTTGCCAAGGCAAAAGATTACATCCGTGCCGGTGACGTTTTCCAGATTGTGTTGTCACAACGCTTTAGCATTCCATTCCATCTGCCATCAATCAATCTTTACCGATCACTCAGGCGGTTGAACCCCTCGCCATTTCTGTTTCATTTTGATTTTGGGAAAATGGCCATTGTCGGCTCAAGCCCTGAAATTCTGGTTCGGCTTCGCGGCAAGGATGTTACCATCCGGCCCGTTGCGGGCACCAGAAAGCGCGGCAAAACGCCCGATGAAGATGTGGCAAACGCAGCTGATCTGATGGCCGATATTAAAGAACGCGCCGAACATCTTATGCTGCTTGACCTTGGCCGAAATGATGTTGGCCGGGTTTCAAAACCCGGAACGGTGCGGGTCAAATCAAACTATGAGGTAGAATATTACAGCCATGTGATGCATATCGCGTCGCAGGTTGAAGGCGAAATCCGCGATGATTTGGATGCGATTGACGCCCTGATCGCCGGTTTTCCTGCCGGCACTGTTTCCGGTGCCCCAAAAATCCGCGCGATGGAATTGATTGATGAATTAGAGCCTGACCGCCGCGGCGCCTATTCGGGCGCCATTGGTTATATTTCGGTCGCGGGTGATCTTGATACCTGTATTGCGCTTCGAACTGCTGTGGTGAAAGACCAGACAATGTATGTTCAGGCTGGTGCTGGTATCGTTTATGACAGTGATCCGGAATCCGAATATGAAGAAACCCGAAACAAAGCGCGCGCCCTAATCCGGGCAGCAGGCGAGGCATTGCGCTTTACCCGCTAGATTTTGCGACGTTAAATCATAAAGCCCGTCTTGCTTACCCCCGTCCGGCTTCACCCCGTCTTGCTAAAGGCCCATAGGGTCAAAGTCGCGGTTAAGTGCGCGTGACTTCAATTCTAAACGCCCCCTATACTGCCGGCATATTAGATATTTCTAACCTATTCTCAATATCAGCCAACGCGCTGGAGGAGGCAGGATGCATTATCTTTGTCGTAGAGTACTAATTGCTTGTTTTACCCTCATCTTGCCGGTTGCAGCCGCAGCCCAGCCGGTAACACCGCAAAACACACCGCAAAACACACCGCAAAACACACCGCAAAACACATTCCAAAACACCTCGGTTAAGGCAGCCGAAAATGCGGCAATCTGTGCCGCCTTTGCCAAGATTATGGCACTACAGATTGAGCTTTACCCCAAAGCTGCAAAGACATGGTATGACCGCCAAGGCTTTTCCGCTGATCGGGTGCGATCGCTGGCTATTCTGAATGGGCGGCAAGATATCGACCCGCATGATATGAGCTTAATCCTGACCCGATATAGCAGCTGGCTATTAGGACGTTTGGCGGTTGCCCAAAACAGATCAATGCAGGGCACTAATGCTGGCAATAATCCCGGTTTTGATCCCGGAACCGATCCTTACGTCAAAGCCGCGCATTTCATCGGCGAGACATGCGCAAAAACCTATCGCGAGGCCGATTTATCGGCGCAACGCCACGGCGCTGCAATGCGCCAACAGACAACACTCCACGCAAACCCTGTTCCACCGGCAAATATTGCATCGAAGCAGGAACATGTCAGTATGGCGCCCGCATCGACATTCAGGTTGGAACAAGCGCAATCACCAATCCGCGCAAAGTCAGGAAATACCGGGTTTGTTGTTGACCTTGGCACATTTCGCGACGCCGACGCTGCTAAACGCGCATCGGATCAAATGCAACGGCAATTCCGCCAAAAGGGTATGGATCTATGGCTTTACATTACGCCGGTTACAGTTGATGGGCGCGCCCGTTTGCGCCTGCATAGTGACGGTATCGGCCTTGGTATGACAAAAAAACTATGCGCCCTCGCCTGGTCACTGCAGCAGGCTTGTGTCCTGACACCGCTGTGATGACGACGTCGTTGATATCAATTTTATTGGGTGATTACTGAGTAATTATTGAGTGATTATTGAGTGATACGCGGGCAGTTCGGGGCTTGGCGGGTTCGGGGCTTGCCATTTCACAACGGCTTTGCCTTAATGATGCGGTGAGGTTACGGCGATAATGTCGCGGCCGGGTATGCTTTGATCTAAAGGCGCGCGTAATGGATTTATCGACCGCTCTATCATTCACGCTGTTTGCCTTTGTCGCCGCTTTTACGCCCGGACCGAACAATGTGATGCTGGCCGCATCTGGCGCAAATTTTGGCTTTCGCGCCAGCTTGCCGCATATTTTTGGTGTCTTTACCGGCTTTATCTTGCTGGTTGTCGCCGCCGGCTTTGGTCTTGCCGGGTTATTTGCTGCCTTTCCAGCGCTTTATGACATTCTAAAGATTATCAGCATTATTTTCCTTATCTATCTGGCGTGGAAGATTGCTCGTTCCGGCCGCGCCGAGGATCGCCACCGCGACCGGCCCTTGCGATTCTGGCAGGCGGCTATGTTCCAACTGGTTAACCCGAAAGGCATAACCGTCATCATCTCGTCCGTCACCGCCTATAGAAGCAGCGCGTCCGATCTGGCCAACGAAGTTTTGGTGATGTTTATCGTCTTTACGATCACAACCGTCGGATCAACCTGCACATGGACATTATTTGGAATGGTCATTGGCCGGTTTCTGGGCACACCAGCACGGCTAAGCCGTTTCAACATCATCATGGCGGGTCTGTTGGTCGCCAGCCTATTGCCAATAGTGATAAGCTAGGCGGGGCAAAATCGCCCCGCTTTTAACGCAACTGGGCTAATCTCGCCTGACAACTGCCGCCATCAGCCAAAACCGGTACCATGCGGCAAACCGATCAATCGCATTTGCAAATACCGAAATTTCCGATAGGCTGAAAGACGACAACAACATCCAAAAGACAGCAAAGCATGAACGCGACCACACAAACGGCCACGTCGTCCCCCTACGTCACCAAGGCCAATCTTGCCGCAGCCTTTTTTAAAAATGCCGCTGTTCTTGGTGATAAACCGCTTTTATTTCATAAAAATCAGGGGAAATGGGTCGGACGGAACTGGAACGAGGTTGCCGATGCTGTTCGGCGGCTGGCAGCAGCTTTGGTTGCCGCTGGCATTAAACCGCGTGACCGGATTGTGATCAGTGCTGAAAACCGGCCCGAATGGGCCATTGCTGATCTGGCGGTGATGTCGATTGGTGCCATTGTGGTGCCTGCCTATACCACCAACACCGAAGATGACCATGTCTATATCATGGAACATTCTGGTGCGGTCATTGCCATTACATCTGGCGGAGCACTCGCCAACCGGGTCGCGCTGGCAGCATCACGCGTTCAACATATCCGCATGCTGATAACGATGGATGCTGGTACAAAAATTCCCAGCCTTGGCAACCGCCCTTGCCATGATTGGCAAAGCCTGTTGGATAATAACGAGCCATTGACGGATATCGAGAACCGGATTGCCCAGCAGAACAGCGATGATACCTGTTGTTTTGTCTATACATCCGGAACTGGCGGACGGCCCAAGGGCGTTATGCTGACCCACCGGTCAATACAGGCTTGTATAAAGGCCTCGATCGAAATTTTGCGCGAAGGCGGCGTCGAAGAAAACCAGCGCTTTTTATCGCTTTTGCCGCTGTCCCACTCTTATGAACATACCGCCGGAATGCATTTGCCCATTCAAACAAAATCCGAGGTCTGGTATTGCGAATCTGCCGAACAGATTGGTGCCAATTTGCAAGAGGTCTCGCCAAGCCTGATGACCGCTGTGCCGCGGCTTTATGACGTGCTGCACGAACGTATCATGCGCAGCATCCACACCAAGGGTGGCCTTTCCGAGAAACTGTTTATGGAAACAATCCGCCTTGGCCGTAAACGCCTTGAGGGCAAAACACTGTTGCCACATGAATTTGTGCTGGATCTGTTTCTCGAAAAACTGGTGCGTCAAAAAATTCAGGAACGGCTGGGTGGCAAGCTGAAGTATTTTATCTCGGGTGGCGCTGCCTTAAACCCCGAAATTGGCAGTTTTTTCATGGCTTTAGGGGTCAAGCTATTGCAAGGCTATGGCCAGACCGAAGCCTCGCCGGTAATTTCGGCAAACCGCCCGGGCAAAATTAAAATCGAAACCGTCGGCCCGCCCGTTGCCGGTGTTGAAGTCCGGTTTGCCAATGATGGTGAAATTCTGGTGCGAGGCGATTTGCTGATGAAAGGCTATTGGCGTGATGACCACAGCACCGCCGCAACGATCCGTGATGGCTGGCTATACACCGGTGACATTGGCAGTGCTGACGAGGATGGCTATATCACCATCACCGGCCGTAAAAAGGAAATTATCGTCAATTCGGGCGGCGAAAATATCGTGCCTAGCCGGGTTGAAGCCCTGCTCACAATCGAACCGGAAATCGAACAAGCAATGGTTGATGGTGACCGGCGGCCATGGCTGGCGGCGGTGATTGTACCAAGCGACGAAGCCCGGGCAAAAGCCGAGTCTGACGATGCTTTAAAACTGCTGATTGCCGAAACAGTCGACCGCGCAAACAGCCGCCTATCACAGATCGAGCGGGTTCGAAGATTTATCATCGCTGATGAGGACTTTACAAATGAAAACAGCCAATTGACGGCTACATTGAAAGTGCGTCGTCATGTGGTAAAGGCACGGTATCAAGATCGGCTGGACGCGCTTTACACCCGCCGATGATGCCTGCCCTGCACGGTGTCGGCATCGCTCTAAAGGCGGATTATTTCACCCATGTCGAGCTGCGTTTTGGCCCTAAATCATCGCGCATCATTTGGCTGAACGCATCGGCAAAGCTTTGATTGGCAGCACGGTTCTTTTTCAAAATCGCATCGAGTGGGATTACGATATCACCATCTTTTCGCAGACGCGGCGGATCATAATTACCAAATCCGGCGACCAAAATTTCCAACGCCGCCATCAGGTCTCTTTCCTGTTCATCATAGGCCATCACTTCATCCCTTTCAGACACCATCAAAAAACTACCTATCACCGTTCAGGTTAACGGCAGGGATTGGCAGAATTCAAGCCGCCATTATAATTTTCACTGCGCGCCGTCAGGCAAAGGCTATGATCAGATTTTTTGCCCCTGATGTTCGCGATTGACCATGTTTCAGCCGTATTCGGAACAATGGTGCTAGGCTAACCGGCGTTAGCTATTAATCTCAGGGGTTTCTGCAACGCTCCAGACGAGGCCAAAATGAAAGATCAAGCACAGGTTGTTATCATTGGGGGCGGCGTTGTTGGCGCCTCAATTTTGTACCATCTCAGTAAACGCGGATGCACTGATGCGATCTTGCTGGAACGATCCGAGCTGACCTCTGGGTCAACTTGGCACGCGGCCGGCGGCATGCATACCATCAATGGCGACCCAAATGTTGCGAAACTTCAGCAATATACGATTAAACTTTACCAAGAGATCGAAGATTTATCCGGTCAGGATATTGGCCTTCACATGACTGGCGGCATCATGCTGGCGGCAACAAATGAGCGTTTTGACTGGCTGAAATCGGTTTATGCCAAGGGCAAATATCTTGGTATGGACGATCTTGAAATCATCACCCCAGAGCGCGCGCATGAGCTGATGCCACTCATTGATCCAGCGCAATTTGTTGGTGCGATGTATGACCCGATTGAGGGGCATTGTGACCCTTACGGCGTCACCCATGCCTATGCCAAGGCTGCCCGCAAGAATGGGGCGCATTTCGAAACCCATGTAAAGGTCGAAGCGCTTCGCCAAAATGCTGATGGCAGCTGGCTTGTCACAACTAATAAAGGCGTCATTACCGCCGAACATGTGGTCAATGCTGCCGGTCTGTGGGCACGCGAGGTTGGCCGGATGGTTGGGCTGGAACTACCAGTTTTGGCAATGGAACATATGTATCTGTTGACCGAAGATATGCCCGAAGTTGCCGAAATCAACAAGGCAACTGGCGCCGAAGTCCTTCATGCGGTTGATTTTGACGGTGAAATCTATCTTCGCCAAGAGCGCGGCGGGATGTTGATGGGCACCTATGAGCGCGCCTGTAAACCATGGTCGGAACTCGAAACATCATGGGATTTTGGCCATCAATTGTTAGACCCTGATATCGACCGGATCGCACCATCACTTGAGGTTGGGTTTAGGCATTTTCCGGCGTTTGAAAATGCCGGCATCAAGCAAATAATCAACGGTCCCTTCACCTTTGCACCAGACGGAAACCCGCTAGTTGGCCCGGTTAAGGGCATGACCAATTTCTGGTCGGCCTGTGCCGTGATGGCTGGATTTAGCCAAGGCGGCGGCGTTGGATTAGCGTTGGCGAACTGGATTGTTGATGGTGATCCGGGATTTGATGTCTGGGCGATGGATATTTCGCGCTTTGGCGATTATGCCAGCATGGCCTATACCAATGCGCGCGTGCGGGAAAACTATTCGCGGCGATTCTCAATCCGGTACCCCAATGAAGAATTACAGGCGGCACGCCCCCTGCTGACCACCAGTATCTATGATCGGCAAAAACAGGCTGGCGCGCAATTTGGCGCGGTCTACGGATTGGAGGTTCCGCAATGGTTTGCGCCTGATGGCGCAAGCGATGTGTTTTCATGGCGGCGATCCGTGGATTTCGACCATGTAGGCGATGAAGCGCGGGCGGTGCGCAGTGCGGTTGGGCTTGGCGATATTTCGGGATTTGCCAAATATGAAGTCAGCGGCGATGGGGCTATTAAATGGCTGGACCGCATCCTCGCCGCAAAAATTCCGGCAGTTGGCCGCATGACGCTTGCGCCCATGTTAAAGCAAGACGGTAAAATCATTGGTGATTTCTCGCTGGCACGGCTAGGTGAGACGCAGTTTCTAATCATCGGATCAGGCCTTGCCGAGACCTATCATATGCGGTGGTTCCTATCGCATCTCCCAAAAGATGGCACGGTTACCGTTAAGAGCCTTGGCCTCGATCTTGTCGGACTTACCCTTGCCGGCCCAAAAGCCCGCGACGTCCTGCAAAAATGCTGCAGGGTTGATCTATCACATGGCTCGATGCCGTTTATGGCGGTACGCAAGATAGATGTTGGCATGGTGCCAGCGATTGTTGGCAGGGTCAGCTATACCGGTGATCTCGGCTATGAAATCTGGGTGAAACCGGCGCATCTTGTCCGGCTTTATGATGATTTGATGGTGGCGGGCGGTGAGTTTGACATTCGTCCCTTTGGCGCGCGGGCGTTAAATGCCCTACGACTCGAAAAGAATTATGGTTCATGGGGGCGTGAATATCGCCCGCTATACGGCCCGATAGAGCTGGGGCTTGAGCGCTTTGTCGCCTATGACAAGCCCGCTGATTTTATCGGCAAAAGCGGGGCGTTAGCCGAGCGTGAAACCGGCGGCAGTAAACGGCTGATCAGCCTTGCCGTCGCTGCGGTTGATGCGGATGTAATCGGTGATGAGCCTATTTCAATTGATGGTGCGGTGGTCGGCTGGGTTACCTCTGGTGGCTATGCCCATATGTCGCAAACATCAGTTGCGTTGGCGATGGTGCCAAAAGCGGTGGCAACCCGGGATAAAGGGTGGCAAATCGAATTGCTGGGCCAAACACTTGACGCAACCCTCATCTCAGAGCCATTGTTTGATGCCAATGCGGGGCGGATGCGCAGCTAGGATCATCAATGACACGGCAACGATTGCCATTTTTCCATTCACCGTCAGGTGACCGGCCATTCTTGGCGATGGCATTATTGTTGTTCGGGGTATTTGTGCTGGCCTTGCAGGACGCGACGGTCAAGCTAATCGCGCCCGAGACCTCATTCTGGCAGTTCCAGACATTACGTGCGATGGGCAATGCACTGCTGATTATCATTCTGGCGATGATAAGCGGCGGCTTCAGCCTGCTGGTGCCGAAAAACTGGCGGCCGGTTTATTTGCGTGGCGTGATGCTTAGCATCTGTATGTTCTGCTTTTTTTCCGGTGCTCCGTTTTTAACCATCGCGCAAATGGCCGCCGGATTATATACCTACCCCCTGTTTGTCTCGCTGTTAGCGGGGCCGGTTCTTGGCGAGACAGTTGGGCCATGGCGGATTGCTGCGCTGGTGATCGGAGCAGTTGGTGCGGGGCTAATCCTTGATCCATTTAATGCCGAATTTTCACTCATCCAGCTATTGCCAGTGGCAGCAGGTTTTTTCTATGCCTGCAATATCATTATCCTGCGGCGCGATTGCCGCCTTGAAAACCCGCTGTCGCTGACGCTGGCTGTTGCAGTTTTGTTTTTCATCACCGGCCTTGTTGGGGTCATTCTTCTTAGCCTGATGCCGCCGCCACAAGACATCATTGCAATGATGCCTTTTGTTGCCATTGGCTGGCCAGAGCTAACCCTTGTCGTGCTTGGCTTTGCGCTATTCTGCTCGCTGCTTAACCTATCAGGAAATATCTGCCTTGCCCGCGCCTATCAGACGGCGGACAGCAGTTGGCTGGCGCCCATTGATTTTTCATACCTGCTGTTTGCTGCCATCTGGGGACGGGTTATCTTTGACGTATGGCCACCGCAACAATCTTTGATTGGCATGGGGCTGATCGCCTTTGCCGGAATGGTAACTGCATGGCGAGAGCAACGCCGACAGCTGGCATGACGGCCGGATCATAACAGGAAGGCAGCCAGATAAAAACCTGATTTTTATCCCGCAAAAAGCCTAAAACCATTGGAAATCATGGCCATTATCAATAGTATTATGAGATGATCATTGCCTGATTATGGCAATGTCCGTTTTTTTGGGAGCCTGTTTTATGAGTGATATTCTATCCAGCCTTGCGCAAGATTGCCGCCAGATTTTAACCGATACGCCCGGCCCCGAGGGGCGAGATAAACTTGCCCAATTGCTGGAAACCCTGTTGGCTGATCCGGCCAATGTCGACGCTTTGGTGCCATTATCAACAGGCGAACGCGAGCTGCTTTACGAAGATCCCGAGCTTGGCTTTTGTATCTTGGCGCATAATTACGACAGCCCCAAGACATCGCCGCCGCATGATCATGGGCCATCTTGGGCTATCTACGCCCAAGCTCGCGGCGAAACAGAAATGCGCGATTATGACAAAATCGAAGATGCCAGTGCTGGCAAACCGGGCAAGGTGCAGGTTAAACGCAGCTATCGTCTGACACCGGGGATTGCCCATGTTTATAATGAAGGCGATCTTCATTCACCAACGCGCAATGGGCCAACCAGCCTCGTGCGTATTGAAGGCACTGACATGAGCAAGGTAAAGCGGTTCCGCTACGAGCTGGCTTAGCCGTCACGCCCCGATCACATGACGAGACCATATGACAAGAGCATATGACAAGATCATATGACAAGACGGGGCGCCTTTACCCATTCTGCCGGGATTGCAAGCACCAACAGGAAAATTAGATGAGCCACGGATTATTCACCAGCCTTTATGAGGCGGGAAAACCCTTTGCCCTAATCGACTGCCGCGAGCGCCGCGATTACGTTGCCGGTCACTGGTTTGGCAGCACCAATATACCGTTATCACTTTTCTCAAATCGTCTTCGCTTTCTCTTTAAAACACCTGATTTTCCGGTGCATTTTCTTGATTGGCAAGATGCAGCAAGCAGTGAGGCCATGCATCAGCTTGTGGCGTTTGGCTTTACCGATATTACCTGCCATAAAACCGAAAAGCCCAGTGAAATGGGACGCGGTTTTGTAAAGGGCGAATATGTCTGGTCAAAGGCGTTTGGCGAGGTTGTGGCGCATCAGATTGACCTGCCTGAGATCACCCCACAGCAATATTTGGCCGATTATCAAGATGCCCAGCTTTTTGATGTTCGCCCAACAGCCGAATATCAGGATTTTACCCTGCCAAATTCCCAGAGCCTGCCAAATAGCCTGCTATTGGCAAATGTCGCCGCGTTGAAAGGCACTGGCAAAATGTCGTTGTTGCATTGTGCTGGGCGCACCAGATCAATTATTGGTGCCTTTACCCTGATGGCATCGGGCTATGATGGACCGTTTGCGGTATTTCGTGGCGGCACACAGGCATGGCAGCTTGACGGCCATGAGCGCGAGCATAATGCCAACCGGCTTTTCGCTGCTGACTATGAGGCAACGGACGCGGTTGCCGGATTTTTACGCCGTTGGCAAATCCCGTCGGCACGTGTCGCGCAAGATGCGATAGCCGCCTATGCTCATGAAAATCAGTCAGGGTTGTTATTTGATGTATCGGATGACGCCGCCACCGGCCAGCCCCTCGCCCACGGCATTATTAAAATTTCCGGCACCAATCTAATTCAGCAAACCGACCGGTCAATTGCGCGTTACCACGTTCCTGTTACGCTGTTTGATCAGGGTTCGGGAAGCCGCGCCGCCTTTGCCGCATTTTGGCTGCGTGCGATGGGGTTTATCGTCAATATTGTTTATCTTGATGCACCGCTAGAACCAACAGAGGCGACAAACCCTGCGATCAGCCATAAAGGCACGATGCATGATGTGGTGGCGATAGCAGGTCTGGATCAATGGCAAAAGGACGGGGTGCCTTTATATGATTTCCGGCCGTCACCAGCGTTTAACAGCGGTCATATTGCAAACAGCCAATGGCAGAATATCAGCGCCATTTTAGGTCAAAAACCGGCCGCAACGTCGGTGGCTATCATTGCGGCCTGCACTATAACTGGCAGTATTATCTGCGATTGTCTTGAACGGCATGGCTGGCAAATCGCTGGTCTTTATATCTGGGATGATGGCGATAATGAGCCAAAAACAATGGCGACAGGCGGGCTTGAACTGCCGCTGGATGAGTCGGCGCTATTTGCCGGACGCCATCATGGTGTTCTAGCGGATGCGCGTGACTATCTGGCATGGGAAGAAGATCTGCCAGCCGAAATCGACACGCCAATTCATGACCTGTGGTGCGCACTTCTTTCAAGCGCACCAAAGCTGGACTAGGCCCCCGCATCGGGTTTTGCCCGTGCCTGACGCCAGATAATCACCAAACCACCAGCGACAATCGCCAAAACGCCGGGAAACAGGCGGTCAAGTGGCGCCTCAGCAAAAAACCACCAGCCCAGAAACAGCGAAAAAGGAATCCCAAAATATTCAAAAGGGGCCAAGAGGCTGGGCTGTGACATCCGATAGGCCACGACAAGCCCAAGGACACCAGCACCGCCCAACAGGCCAAGCCCTATAAACAGCCCCAGATCACCCGCCGAGGCAATGGGTACGAACTCGCCAAAACCGAGCCATAATAATAGTGAAAATAGCACTGCAAAAATCTGCGATCGAAATTGGATCACGCCAGACAAACGATCTGCTGGAAAGAGTTTAACAATTGTACTTGAGGTCGCATAGCATAACGCCGCCAGCACCGGAAAAATCGAAAATAATGAAAAAATACTTGTACCTGGCTGCATAATCATAACAACGCCCGAGAACCCCATGACCACGGCCGACCAACGCCAGAACCCAACCCTAGCCCCAAGCAGCGGCACCGATAAGGCGGTAACAAAAAATGGCCCAGAAAATGCCAAGGTGGCAACAGTGGCAAATTCCAACTTGCTATAAGCTGTAAAAAGGAACAGCTGCGCCAAGGACACCACGCCGCCGCGCATCGCACAGATCATCCATTCATGTCGGCTGAACGGCGTTTTAAGTGCCGCCATCTGTTTGCTGTAGGCCAGCAGCAGCAGGATCGGCAAAAACCCGAAGAAATTGCGCGTAAAGGAAATCTGAAAGATCGAATAATCCGCGGTCAGAATACGCACAGCAACCCCCATTAACGAGAATGAAAATATTGCTGCGATGATGGTCAGGATTGCGCGCGTCAAAAAGAAATTCCCTTTAGCGCCATCTAAGCCCTATGCCCAAGTGGCCGGATCAACCCTTGTTAGAAAGCCCAAAATGGGGCACGTATGTCGGCCGCGTCAGCACATCCTAGACCGCGGTGATCGGATCAACATCAAACGCCTTAATGGTCATCGAAATCAGGCTGTAATAGCCCAGAACCCCCACAAGATCGACCGTTCCATCCTTGCCCAAAACAGCAATAGCACGGGCGTATAGCGCATCAGAAACACCGCGTTCGAGATTTAACTCACGCGTGAATTCATAAACAAGCGCTTCGTCCTCAGCAGCAAATTCAGGTGCCCGGTCATTAGCCAGCGCGTCAATAACTGCATCGTCAACACCGGCTGCGCGGGCGTGCGGCACATGCGCTTGCCATTCAAAAGCCGCATCCCATATCCGCGCTGTTGTTAAAATAGCCAGCTCTGACAGGCGCGGTGATAATGATGAATCATATCGGCAATATTGGCCCAATTGCTGCGCCTTATCGGCAAGGTCAGGCCGATGCAGCCATATGGCGAGCGGCCCCCGCACATTACCGCGCGGCCCCGACGCAATATCTCGGTAAACCTCAATTTGTCTCTTATTCATCTGGGTTTGATCAAGCGCGGGCAGTCTAGCCATTCTTATCTCTTTTTAAAACTGGGGTTCATTGCGGCGAATCATTTGTGGCAATAGGCAGCGGCAATTGCTGTTGTTATTAGCGCTCCCTAATTCAGTCTCACTATAGGCGCGTAGCGACGGAAATGCCAATGACTGATTGACGGGTCAGGTCCCCGCAGCATCGCTATCAAAAAAACCACCTCTAAAGGACATAACCCGCAATATTTTACGGCATATCATGTGTTTTGGGCATATAGTCGGCCAGATTATGTATATGATAGGCACTCACCCTCATTCCGGTACAAGGCAAACCATGTCAAACCAAACAGCAATTCCTTTCATCCAGATGCGTGGCGGTAGCTCGAAAGGGATCTATTTCCACCTTGCCGACCTACCGCAAGATAGACCCACCCGTGATAATGTACTGAAATGGGTGATGGGCGCCTATGGCGACCCTCGTCAGGTTGATGGCCTTGGCGGGGCTGATCCGCTAACCTCGAAAATCGCGATTGTGTCAGTTTCACAGCGTGATGACAGTGATATCGACTATAGCTTTATCCAAGCACTTGTCGGCGAGGACGGGCTAGATGACACCCCGAATTGCGGCAACATCCTGTCCGGTATCGGCGCCTTTGCTGTTGAAACCGGATTAATCAAGCCGGTTGGCGATCAGGCCAATATCCGCGTTTATATGACCAATAGTGGTAATCGCTGTCTATTACAATTCCCGCTGAAAAATGGCCTGCCGGTCTATCATGGCGATGCGCATATTGATGGGGTGATGGGCACATCTGCACCCGTTATATGCAATTATGAGGATTTGCAGGGATCGGCCTGTGGCAGCCTGTTCCCAACCGGCAATCACCGGGACGAATTTGACGGCGTGCAGGTCACTTGCATTGATAATGGTATGCCGGTTGTCTGTTTACGCGCCAGTGATTTCGATATTATAGGCAACGAAACACCAGAACAGCTCAATGCGAATGAAACGCTTAAATCACGCCTCGAGGCGATCCGGCTGCAGGCTGGATTGGCGATGGGACTTGGCGACGTGTCAGGCAAGGCTGTGCCAAAAATGAGCCTTGTCTCAACGCCACTGGCCGGAGGTACGGTGAACACGCGAACCTTCATTCCAAAACATTGTCATAAAGCCATTGGCGTGCTTGGAGCGGTTTCGGTTGCCAGTGCCGCCCTCTACCAAGATAGCGCAATCCATGACCTTGCCACCCTGCCCGACGGTTTGGTGAAAGATATAACAATTGAGCATCCATCGGGCAAATTCGATGTGCAGCTGAGCCTCAAAACCCAAGATGACAAAACCCAAGGTAACAAAACCCGAGATGATGAAATGCAGATCGAGCGCGCGGGCTTGCTGCGCACCACGCGGATGCTGGCCCGCGGCGAGGTCTATGTGCCATCTTCGGTCTGGGACGGCAATGGGGCGGCAATGTGACGGCAAAAAAACCTAGATTGGCGCAGCGGTAAGACGCTGCCCAGCGCGGGCTATCCATCGCCATTACGCCTTGTTGGCCGATGTGACGGGAAGTACGAGCCGCCCCGACATTGCAACAATCGCAAGACAGGCCGGTATCAGGCACAATAGGCCAATATTCCAGCTATTCGTAGTTTCAACCACACGGCTGATAAAGGCAGGTCCGACAAGCATACCAAGGCCTTGAATCTGAAACACCCACGCAACAAATACCGGTAAATTTTGGGGGTCATCATTTGACCGGCTGACGAGATAGAAAAAAATCGGTGCTGACCCTCCGGTAACCAGACCCGTCAGCACTAAGAGCAGAAACAGCAAGCCTGTGAACTGGCTAAATACAACCAGTAAAACCAGCAATATTGCCACCGTTGAAAAAACCAATCTGGCGATTTGTGAAGGCGCAATACCCCGCTGCAACGCCTGTCCAGTTATCAGATTGCCAGCAAAATTAAATACGCAAAACAAGCCAGTGATCATTGCCCCTTGGATAAGGCTAAACCCGCCAAGCGACTGTGATATCAATGGCATGAACTGGATCAATGTCTGATAAACCAGCGAATGAAACGCAAAGCTAAGTCCGATAAAAGCAAGTAATGGCAATTTGACCGCCAGCTTTAATGCGGCAAGATCAAATTGACGTCTGACTGGCGCCTTATCATCCGGAATAAACAGCCGCCCAAGCAAACAGACAAGAACCGAAAACCCAAGCCCGACTTGCCAGACCAACTGCCAGCCCCCTTTATCTATGAGATAGGGCGCAGCAATGATCGCCATTCCGTTACCAAGCGGCATGAACCCGCCCCATGTGCCCATAACCCAGCCGCGGTTAACCGGATCTGTATGTTGGGTCAACAGGCTGGGGGCGGTTAGCGTCAGGGCAATCAGGCTAATCCCCTCAATCGCACGGCCGATAAAAAGGCTAATCACCGAACCACCAGACAGGCTGATGGCATTGCCAATACAAGCAACAACCAAGGCAGCAATCAAAATACGTTTGTTTCCAGCACCGCGCACGATGCCGCCAATCAATGATCCGGCAATCACCATAATAATGGTAAAGACTGACGCCAGCAGCCCGATCTGCGACAGGCTAAGGCCAAAGCTTGTTGATAATTCGGTAATTGTCGGGGCTAGTTTGGCAATGTTGATGCCACTAAGCGTGCCACAAAATAAAATGATGATGGTCAGCCGCAAATCATGCGCAAAAGATGGGGAGGACGCTGGCATAGTGGGGCTTTTATCCTTCATTTTTCAAGATTAACGCCCCGCCTGAGCGCAGATGCGTTTTGTTTTGCCGGATATCTTTTATGACGGCAAGCGCAATTCAACGATGCCATAGCGGCAATTGCAGACAAGAGCAAACGCCATGATCGCCATAATCAAATGACCGGCCGCGTTACTGTTTTCCAACCGGGTGACAGAACAAACACGGCGAATGCGATGATAAACGCCGCTGCAACAATGATATGCATTATTTCAGGCACAACAAAGGCAAGGCCGGCACCGGTGGCGAGTGGCCCGGCGGCTGCGCCAACATCGCGCCATGTCTGGTTTCGTGCCAGTGCTTTCACCTTGTTTTCCGGGTTAATCCGTGCCACCGCTGCCGGAAACAGGGTGCCTAGGGCACCGCGGGCCAGTACCAGAGCCACTGATCCAGCCAGTAACTGCCCGGCACCGATTAACGCAAATCCGGCAATCGTCACGAGGATCATCAATGTCAGCGGTAGCCTTATACCAAACCGGTCGGCAATCAATCCCGAACAGGGCGCCACCAGCATTTCGCTTAGCCGCCGCGCCGCAAGAATACTGCCACCAAACAAAATGGCAGTCTCAAGTGATACATATTGCGCCCACATAATCGAAATCGACACGGTAAAAACGCCGTCAATCCCCGCGCCCATCCAGAAAATCATCATATCCAAACTATCCGGCCGCGGAAAAATACGGTCACGCGATAGCGGCTTTTTAACCCGTTCCGGCTGAGCAGACCCATCAAGCAAGAAGGCCAGCCCCACACAAACGGCAGTGGCCAGTCCAAGATATATAAACACATCGCGCGGCCCGACAATCGTTGCAAACCATGCCCCCACCGTCATCGCCAACAAGGGCCCAACCTGTTCAACCGAACGGCTGATGCCAATGCGCGTGCCGGTTTTTGCCGGATTAACTGCCGCATAGGTCAATGTCACAAGTAACAATGCCGCAAAGGATAATCCCCACAGCATCCGCGACAAGGTCAATAAAACCGCACCATCAAGAAAACCATAACCCGCCGTGGATAAGGTGGCGGTTATCGCCGCAATTAAACACAGGTTTTTCACCCCAATTCTTTCGGCTAAATCCACAATCAGCCCATAGGCAAAGGTGCGGATAATCCGGTTGACCGCGAGCAAAAACCCGACCATCACCATACTGACACCAAACGCATCAGCATGAACCGGCAAGATCACGTAAATCAGCGCATCCCCGAAAAGCGACAGCGACAAAACCCACGATGAAACCCAAACATTGCGCATAACCAATCGGTCAATCATCGCTTAAAATCTCGCAGGAACTATTGTTCAAAATCATGACATCGACATCGAATCGCAACAGATAAACACCGGGATCAAGACATCCCCAAACCAGCAGATCATTTTATGCTGATCCGCTTATTTTAACATCGCAAGCAATTTATCGCTTTCTGTGTAACCCGCGCTCCACACGAAACCGACGCACAGTTAAACCGGGCGGCCGCCAGCTTTGCGTTGGTGCGTATTTATGGCATTGTCATTCACGGCAAGCAGCAGCCAATTCACACTGGTTTTTCGTGTCTAGTCCAAGGAGCTTATAGTGAGCAGTGATAAATCTGCAGAAACATCTGCATTAGCAGTCATGCAAGCCCATCTTCATGCGCTTAATGCACTTGATGAGGATGGGCTTGCCGCAACGCTGCATTTCCCCCATTATCGGCTTGTTGGCGTCACGCTAGATTGTTGGCCATCACAAGATCGGTATCTAGCTGATTTCAGGGTGCGGGCTGGCGGTAATTGGGCGCGAACGGCTTGGCACTCAATCACCGTTCAAAGGGCAAGTGACGACAAGGTTCATTTGGCTGTTCGCATAAACAGGTTTGACGCCGACGATCGTCTGATTGCCGATTTTAACTCGCTGCGGGTTATCACGCATAAAAATGGCAAATGGGCAGCCCAGTTCCGCTCTAGCTTTGCTGCGGCATAAGGACAGAATCATGACCCGTAAATTTATCTGCTTGTTTCTCTTTGGCTTTGAAATCCTGATAATTATGCTGGTGGCGGTATCAACCGCGCGCGCGCAATCATCACATCAAACATTTGCAGTGGTTGCGCCCCCCAATTGTCAAAACAATGACGGCGAGATCGTTCGATTTGAAAACCGCTCGTCACAGACCGCGAAATCTGCGGCGGGTATGGCAAAAAATGATGATAATGGTCAGCCGGTTATTTACCGTTTTAGCTATGAGCGATCACCAGCCGCCTTGCAGAACTTTATCGATTTGCATGAATGCGCCCATCATCAAACCGGCGATATCGACCTGCCGCATCCCCCACGGAACAGCCCTGCTCATATGATGAATGAAAGCATCGCTGATTGTATTGCGACGTTGCGTATTCGCGACGAAACCGAAGATGGGGCATCACGCATTAATGACGCAGCACAGGCATTGACAGCCGCAATGGAGATTGTTGGGTTTCCGAAACTCACCATTGATAGCCGCATTTCGAATATCAACAATTGCCGCCTAAAAGATTTGAGCGCGGCTGATTTCATCGACGGCGTGCTCGTTCATCGTGGACTAAAGTAAAGGCCCCCGCCCCAAAGAGGCCCACACTCAAAAAGCCATCCCCAAAGAAGACGGGAACAAAAAAACAGGCGCCTATTTTTTAAACGGCGTAACCCCATCACTAGCGGGTCCGGCAGCAACCCACGCAGCCTCGCCGATACCGGCAACCCATTCAACAGCCGATTTGCCAAAAATATGTTTTACCGGAACAAGCTCTTGATTCTGGTCTAGACAACCAGTGCGGATCATGAAAAGGGTTTTTTCAGGATCAGTGGCATATATGTGACTGCCACAAGTGCCACAAAAACCCTGCAAGCGGTCATTACCACTTTCAGCCGTTTTGCGGAATTCTGATACATCGCCGGTGATGTTAACATCAGCCGCTGGCATTACCGCAACAGCGCGAAACGGTGCGCCACTAAATTTCTGACAATCAGTGCAATGACAAGCCATGATTTTATCAGCGGCAACATTGCCTTCAATCGCAATCGCCCCACAGTAACAGCTTCCAGGAACTTTCATCGTTCCAGCCTTTTTTGAGATTAATTCAGAGGATCTGTTTTCACGATGGAACAAGATACGGTAGGGGTCAATCTGCAATTCGGCTAACAGTCGCTTTTGTGCCAAATACGTTACCAAAGGGTCAAATCTCTAATTTAAACCCCTCATGTGATTGAACAAAACCAAGGTCTTTATAGAAACGCTGTGCATCTTGGCGGGTTTTATCGCTGGTTAATTGTACCAATTTGCACCCCTGCTCGCGGCAGGTTTCAATCGCCCAGCGCAGCATCTTGGTGCCATAGCCCTTGCCACGGAAATTCGCTGCAACACGCACCCCCTCGATCTGACCGCGCAACGCACCGCGGCGTGAAAGACCCGGAATAAAGCTTAGTTGCAGGCAGCCAATAATTTCATCACCCTGTTCGAAAACCGCCAGATATTGATTTGGATCACAGTTCACGGCGTTGAATGCATTCAGGTAATCGTCATGCAGTCCCCCATGCTGATCAACAAAGGCATCTTCGCGGTGGCGGCCAAGCGTGTCATCAGCCAAAAGTCGCAAAATGGCCGCCAAATCTGTCTCTTGCGCCTTGCGGACGCAAATATTGTCACTTAACTCTGCCAATTTTATGATGCTCCGACCACACTCACAGCCTATCAATACCACATGGTTAAACAACCGGCCTTAAACCCTCGCAAAATGTAATCCGATACCAGATAAATATATCGCTGATTTTTTACTAAGGTTTTTTGTTTTCCCTCCCTAAAACCAATCTATGCTGATCGGGGCGCTATCACCACCCCGAATCAAGTCTATCGACACAGAAGGCGAGCTAAATCATGACTGAGCCATTTCAAATCAGTGACGCAGAATTTCAACGCCCCGATGACGCCCATCTGTTTGATCGTGCCCGTTCGCCCCACCCGCCGCGCGTCTTGTTGCTTTACGGGTCGTTAAGAGCGCGCTCGTTTAGTCGCTTGATGAGTGAAGAGGCCGGCCTTGTCCTTGCAAAATTAGGCGCCGAAACCAAAAGCTTTAACCCGAGCGGCCTCCCCCTGCCCGATGATGCCGACGCAAGCCACCCAAAGGTTACAGAATTACGTGACCTTGTGAGCTGGAGCGAGGCCATGGTCTGGTGTTCGCCCGAGCGGCATGGCGCAATGACTGGTATAATGAAAGCGCAGATTGACTGGATTCCCCTGTCCTTAGGCGCTGTTCGGCCAACCCAGGGCAAAACCCTTGCGCTGATGCAGGTCAATGGCGGGTCTCAAAGTTTCAATGCGGTCAATCAGATGCGCATTCTAGGTCGTTGGATGCGCTGTTTAACGATTCCCAATCAATCGTCAGTCCCAAAGGCGTTTCAACAATTTGACGATAACGACCGCATGAAGCCCTCGGCCTTTTACAACCGGATGGTCGATGTGATGGAAGAATTGGTCAAATTCACCCTTTTGACGCGCGGATGTTCTGATTATCTCACTGACCGCTATAGCGAGAGGGTTGAAACCGCCGAAGCCTTGATCAACCGGGTAAATAACGAGGCTTAATCCAGCCGGCATAATCGCGCTAGGCTGGTGACGATTGGCACCCCGCATATTGTCATCTTTTACGCCACCACGCATCAGTGGCACGGTGCAGATTGCGCGTTTCAATCGCCGCATTACGATGCTTTTATGTAAAAAATGGTCGGAGCGGCGGGATTCGAACCCACGACCCCTACACCCCCAGTATAGTGCGCTAGTATTAGGCCTATAAAAATAACAGGCAAAACACATAAAAAACAATGCTTTATAAATTTAGTCTATCGTTTGGAAAATATTTGTAAAGGCTAATTCTGCCCAAAATTTGTAAAAAATATGACTTTTTGTATGACTCAATTCTTGCATGATTTCAGGACTCAAAATCACAACAAAGATCTTGACCAATGACTGAAAGATTTTACCAAGAAATTAAGTTGGTAACTTTTTTCTTGGAGTAAATTTCAGTATGGCACATAATTTAACTCCCAAGATGAGTTTTACAGGCGCGACATGTTGTATTTTTGCAAACGAGTTATTTCATTTATAACTTTAACTATATTCTACATATCCCTGTCTTTAAACGTATCTTTTGCAAATACAAGCAACATTCTTTTTCAAAATATCCAAGATGTTCGATCATGTTTAGGCAAATATGATAGCTTTGAGATATTTAAAAAATCACTTAAATCTTGTTATGAGTCTAAGGGCCTAGAAATTTCTGATGAGGCATTGGGTAAATTATCACCCGAAATAACAACCATTTTTAAAGATATTCCGCTTAACAATAAATTTGCCTCTGCAGGGCCAGCAACACCAAAAATTGGCATCACAACCGACACCCATAAAGCAATGGGGCAATTTATCAAAGATTATCCTCAATTTATCTATGGCGCAGATCAAGAAATCACATCACTTGGCAATAGCGGTATTTTAGCTCCATCAGCTGCGGATGCTCTTACAACTTCTGCCTATAATGCTTTTGAGCCTATCCTTTTAGCGCAGGCGACAACTCCAGCTCAGACGACAGCGGCGCCCACATCTACTGCAAGCTCCGCATCTGCTGCCTCGACCGCAAGCAGCGCCGCTGCAGCTAGCTCAGCTGCCGGCATCACAGCCTTTGTAGGCACTTTAGCATTTATTGAGTCCAACCCTTTAGGTGAAGAGACAAAAAAGGCCTTTTCAATATCACCAGTCACGACCTCTATCGCTGAAAACGCCGGAAGCGCAGTGACGGTTACATTTACATTGCCGGAAGGCGCAGCAACACCTGCAACGCTCAATATCACCACTGCAGGCACGGCAACCTCAGGCACGGACTACGCTCTTAGCGCCAACCAAATCACCATTCCGTCAGGCGGAACATCGGGCACAATCACGATTACACCGACAGACGACAGCGTTTATGAAGGTAATGAAACGGTCATAGTTTCAACAGCAGAGTATTCGTCTTATACATCCACAATCACGATCACTGACAATGAAACAGCGCCAACTGTTTCCCTTTCTACATCAGCAACTTCAGTTGCAGAAAATAGCGGTACTGTCGTCACATTAACGGCAACATTATCCAACGCTGCAGACGAAGCCGTGACAGTGACTTTGGCAGCTGCAGGTACGGCCACGCTCAATACTGACTACGCTGTAAGTGCGACAACGATCACAATTCCTGCTGGCAGCACAACTGGCACCGTCACAGCGACAGCCACAAATGATAGCGTTTACGAGCTTGATGAGACAGTCATCATCAGCATCAGCAGTGTTTCTGGCGCTGATGCCACAGAAAATGGCAATCAGTCACAAACCATTACAATTACAAATGATGAGGCAGCGCCGACTGTTACATTGTCTGCGTCTGGAACAACAGTCGCAGAAAGTGGCGGCATATCATCTCGAACTATTGGTATAAATCTCTCCGGAGCAACATATCAGGACGTTGTAGTAACATTGGCACTAAGCTCAACTGCAACGGCTAACAGCGATTATCAGTTGCCAACCACTGCCACCATTACAGCGGGCCAGACACAAGAAATACTGAATTTTGTTGTGGCAGACGATATCACTTATGAGATAGCTGAGACGGCAGTAATTGATTTAGACACTGTCACGGGTGGAGGTGCCTCTGAAAATGGTACCCAACAGCTCACAATAACAATTACGAGTGACGACTCCGCACCAACGTTAACGCTTGCCTCCTCAGCATCTTCAATGGATGAGAATGGCTCTGCTGTCACGCTGACAGGCACGCTCAGTAACCCTACCTATCAGACAGTTACAGTTGGGCTCGCCGCCTCAGGTACAGCCACACTTAATACTGACTATGCCCTCAGTGCCACAAGCTTCACAATTGCGGCAGAAGGTACAACCGGCACCGTTACAGCAACGCCAACTAATGACAGCACATTTGAAGGCGATGAGACCGTTATCATCGATGTATCGTCTGTTTCAGGTGGCGGCGCCACTGAAAGCGGCACGCAGCAAGTCACTGTCACCCTGAAAGAAGATGATGCAGGACCGCAGCTAAGCATCAACGACGTCACAACATCAGATGAGTCTGCGGCCAATGCGACATTCACGATTACATCAAGTGTTGTATCCGCTTCTAACATGACAGTTGATTGGGCAACATCTAACGGAACAGCTACTGCCGGGTCTGATTATACTGCAGCATCTGGTACGGCGACCATCACAGCAGGTCAGACAACCACAACGATCAATGTAGGCGTTCTTGCTGACACGACCGATGAGCCAAATGAGACGGTCACAATCACGCTTTCAAATCCGACATTAGCGACTATATCAGACGCTACAGGCACGCTTACCATCACCGATGATGACGCAGCGCCTGCTATTTCGATTGCGAATGTCTCAAGAGCTGAAAATGGCGGCACGGCAACCATGACAGCCACATTGGCTGCAGCCTCAGCAAAAATAGTCACATTTGATTATGCAACATCCAATGGTACGGCTACCGCTGGCTCTGATTATACCGCCGCGAGTGGTTCTCTCACCATTGCAGCTGGTCAAACGACAAAGACCTTTACTGTGGCCATAACCGATGACACCACGGATGAAGTTGATGAAACAGTAACAGTTTCAATTTCTAATGCTGTCAATACGAGCAATGCGACAGCATCAGCAACTCTAACAATCACTGATAATGATAATGCGCCAACTCTTTCAATAGCAGATGCACAAACCACAAATGAAGCCTCAGCGAGCACAAATTTGACGGTTTCATTGTCAGCAGCATCTGCAAAAGCAATCACAGTCGATTGGGCAACATCAAACGGTACAGCCACAGCTGGCTCTGACTATACGGCTGCTAGTGGAACGCTGAGCTTTGCTGCTGGTGAGACAACAAAAACTGTTGCTGTAGCTGTTATTCAGGACAGTACATTTGAAGGTAACGAGACTGTAACAATCACCCTCACCAACCCCTCAAATGCAACAATTGCTGATGCAACAGCTACTCTAACCATCACTGAAGATGATGCCGGCCCAATGCTGAGCATTAATGATCAAACGGTCAGCGAAAGCGCAGGCACTGCAACCTTTACTGTGACAATGTCCCCAACCTCGGCATCCAACGTCACTGTAAATTATGCGTCCGGAAACCCAGCAACGGCAACGGCAGGAGCTGATTACACAGCTGTATCTGGATCACTTACATTTACAGCTGGTCAATCGAGCAAGACCATCACCGTTACAATTGCTAATGACATCTTGGATGAGGATAATGAGACAGCAACAATCACATTGAGTGGCGCAGCTGGCGCTGGAACGACTGATGCGACTGGCCTCCTCACTATTACTGATGATGATGCAACGCCAACGATTTCGATCAACAGCACTGCATCAATTACTGAAGGCGATTCAGGAACATCAACGCAGAATATGACTGCGACACTGAGCGCGGCCTCCGGACGTGATGTAACCTTTAATTATGCTATCACCGCCGGCACAGCAACATCTGCTGATTTCACAGCAGCAAGTGGCAGCTACACAATTTCTGCAGGGGCTACGACGCAAACAATCCCTGTTAGCATCATTGGAGACACAGTAGAAGAAAACAAAACTGCTGAAACCGTTCTAGTGACAATTAGTAGCCCAACCAATGCCACGCTGGGGGCAATTGTGGTTGGTACGATTTCAATTACTGATAATGATGGCCTAAATGGCGGCACCACTGCGACCTATAACGCGGCAACTGCAACGTCAGTAGCGGCCAGCAACGAGTTCAAAAACTTCAATAACATGCAACAAGGCACATCGGGCCAAAGCGTTCAGAATCCGTTAGAAGTTGCTGGCTTTCACCATGCAGCCGGTTACGGCTTCACAGGTTCTGGCAAACGAGTGATGGTGGTCGATGGAGGCTTTAAAAACACCCACAGAGATTTTGCAGGCAAAACGATTACCACTGCAGTTGGCAGCGGCTCGGATGCCACTGCATCAAGCGACCACGGTTTGGCTGTCATGGGTATCATTGGAGCTAATGCGGATAGCACCGGTCTTAGAGGCGGAGCTCCCGGTGTTGATTTCATTACAGTGAACAACTCTGCAGCACTCACCAGTAGCTGGATCAACGCCATGCTAAATGATAATACATCGGTAGTGATGAACAACAGCTGGGGTTTCAACACAAGTGAAATTGACGAGGAACTTGCACTAAAAGCAGCAAACGGGTGGACGTCGACAGAGTTGGCAACATACCGCTTTTACGGGAACACTAATTCAGCGAACGTTAGTACAATGAGTTCATATATCAGTGCACTTGATGATTTCCAGAACAACGGTGTAATTGTTTTCTCAAACTCCAATTGTGGGGCGTCAGCCGCAGGCACTTCAACCTGTGGCGGAGGCGCTGCGTCAGACAATGCAGAAATCACCGCTGCTTTGCCCGAGCTGTTCCCCGAGTTAGCTGAGGCTTTTATTTCAGCAGTTAATATTGAAATAGATGGTGCCGCTGGATCAGAGACCTATACATTGATGTCAGCTCCATGCGGTGATGCCGGAAAATATTGCATGGGCGGTGACGGCTATGAATTAGGAACACTTTATGGGGGAAGTGACTTTCTTTACAGGTACGCGGAATCGGGAACATCATATGTTGCCCCTCAAATTTCTGCGGCAATCGCCATTCTTGCCGAAGCATTTCCGAATATGACACCACAACAGTGGGTTGATCGCCTTTTAGCATCTGCAAATAATAGTTTAAGTGGATGGAATCATGTTGGCACAGTTAATTTCGGTAATGGTGTAAGTCATGGTTATTCATGGGAAGCGGGTCACGGCATTCTTGATGTGTATGCCGCTCTAAAGCCAATCACGTCTTCAAGTTATTCTCAGAGTATATATGCAGGTGGGGGCAACCTCGCAGGTCAGCGCTACGACCTTTACAAACAAATGCTGGTCGCAGGGCAATCTATTGGTGATGGACTTAAATCAGGCCTCTCAGGCATCAACAATTACTCCTTTGATGCTCTTGGTGGTGGCTTCAAGTATGATATGTCAGGACATGTCTCTCAAGTGGTGGAAACAGCCAAGACTGTTGATCTAGAAAATGAGCTCGCCGCATTGGATAGCCCAATTAAAGACCGCTTTGAGCTCAAAGTTAAAATGAGCTTTGCTGGATCAGCAGTTGATGGCACGCCTGACAATGATAATCAGCGCTTTATCGCTACAGCTAACGCTGCTGCACCAGCTGTCCAATCATTCTTTGATTTCGGCTCAACTGCCCTCGCCTCTTACACAGACTATGACACACCATACCTTGCAACCGATGAGGGCGGCGTTGGCTTAACATATGCCCAAAACCTTGGTGATACAAGTATCCTATTTAGCGTTAACAGGCCTGTTGAAGTGGGAGCAGGTGAAGAGGTCAAAGGCAAGCAGCACGTTGCTGTAATGTCATCAGACACAATGATCTCACCATCGACCCATCTCGGCTTTATGGCAGGTCAGGCAATCGAAAAAGATGGCTTCCTCGGCCTTCAGGGCACAGAAGCCTTCAATCTCGATAACTCTGAGAGCAACACATCCTTCATTGGTGTGAAGTTTGGCAAGATGCTGGGTGATGATCTAAAATTCAATGCCATGGCTACTGGCGGAAGAAGCATGATGGTTAGAACTGGCGATGGCATCATCAGAGGCGCATCTGATGTTGTTTCCAGCTCCTATGGCTTCTCGCTGGAAAAAGCGAACATTTTCGGCAGAGATAGTCTGGCGATTTCACTTCAGCAACCAAACCGTGTTGAACAGGGCCGCATGAGTGTGATCACAAGCAACCTATCTGACAGTGATGGCAACCTTACATATAACAATCACAATGTTTCGATTGTGCCATCAGGTCGCCAGAAAGACTTGGCAATTGGATATACGAAAGCTGTGAGTGATGATTTGACTATTTCAACGAAACTGATTGCGACTGATGAGCTCAATCATGTGAAATCTGCCAAAGATGCTTACTCAGCCTTTGTTGGCTTCAAATCAGGCAACTTTAAGATGGGAACTTCAGCAGCAACGCATCGCAAAGGTTTTGATGCTCAAATCAACTACTCAACTAAGTTCTAGAGCAAAACAAAATTTCAAATAGAAAAAGGGCTCCTTTAAGGGGCCCTTTTTCATACCCAAAGTCTTTGAACAATCTTTTGCTTGCCACATTCAGAACAAATAAACGCCAAGCTGCCCACCTAAGGTTAATTCTCTATTGGAGGATATAATTCATGAACAAAATTTTTCTGACATTGTTTGCCATGACGCTTGGTGGTTGCAATGCAGCATATATTGAAACAGTTAATAAACAGCTCGCTGAAGGGTACAGATGGGTAGAAATACCATGTCGGCCTGCAAAATCTGATGTGCCGTCAATTACAATAAATACGCCAGACAACAAAAAACTGGTCTGCAATGAACTGCAAAAGTAGTTTTTGCTGATTGGCTTTCATATTTAAGAAGTGAGCAGTCATTTTTTTGCTTAGACCTTTGAGTGAACTCCAGATTTAGGCAAACACTCAGTCAAAGGAACTTTACAACCTCATTTTAGAAGCTATTTTCATTAGATACATGAAGAGAGGACTGACGTCCCGCCAACCTGCTAGATCCAGCAAGGTGGCTTCCTTTTTCAAAAAGGCATGTGACCTTTGGGTAACAATTGGGTCCATGAGCGTCTGTCCTCCAAGGGAAACCTAGGAGGATTTTTTATGCCTAAAACACATCACAACACCTCCTGATACTTATTGAAATTTGTTCATGGTAACCGACCGCATGAAGCGCTGGTTACCTGCTGTTTGATATGTAAATCAGAAGGAGAATGTCATGAGTAATCCTCATGCAAATAAAGACCAATGCCCTTTAATCGAGTTCCATGAAAGACGTGAGAAAGCATCTGTACTTTTCACGCCACCAGTAACTGATCTGTTCAAGAGTTATGATCAGCGCTCCGAGCTCGTCAATGCCATTGGAGATGAAATAAACAGAGTTCCAGCAAACTTCATACCCTATGGATGCATTGTCTTTAAGGGTCTGATGTTTGTTTATCAGTCATTCTGGAACGAAGAAGAAGACATGTTTTTCATGGATATTGACCTAGCTTCAAAATTACGCATGGTTGGCCATATGAAAAAAACAAAGTTCAAGACAAACAACACATTTCACTAAATGATGCCGGGCGGCATCACCGCCCTTCCCTCCAATAAATTTTGTGCCCAAAAGAAATGCCCTAAATTTGGCCACTGACGGCCTCAACGAGGGATGCCGTGTGGAATAAGGAGAGCAGCCTTAAAGGCCTCTCAGAGACTCTCTAAGACTCATTAAAAGCTTGTCCTTTTTGAAGGGTATTTCTTTGAGCTTTTCACTAGAAAGGAAAAGATTATGGAAAGTGATTTTGAAAGTTTCACAGAAGAGCAATTTTTAAACAGATCGGTAAAAAGAATAGAGGTCTCTTTTTGTGAAAAAGCAAATCATCAATCAATGATTGATGGCAATGTCGTCTATTTGAAACCGCCATCACCTTTTGTGCATTACCTTATGCTCACAAATAGCTGGACAAGAGGTCAGGCAGAATTCTTTCAATATCTTGCATAAATGATATTAAAAGGAAGGGGGCATTGCTGCCCCCATCAAATAATCTAAAAGACCGATGTGGGTAGTATGGTATATATCTATATAGTGTATCAATTTAGATACATGCTCATAGTACCAATATACCTTAACAGTATTGTTAATGTTACCGGCCGGGTAACATCATATCGCTGATATGACTATATCATATCTCTCAGGTTACTGCCTTTTGATTTCCATGACTTATATTTTTGTGTGGCAACTTTATTGCCAACAGGAAGATGCGTGGGAGCATATTGACGCGCAAGCCTCTTACCATTTTGGAATGTAGTTTTTTGGGTGCACTCAATAAGACCCACAAGCTCAAGCATTCTTAGAGCTGTGGCAGCAGTGTTTGGCGTAACTTTGGCAAACTTTGCTGCTTGACGGCAACTAAGAGGTATTGAACCGTTATTCGTCCCATTATAGGCCCATATCACCGCAATATAAACTAGCCTTGCACTTGCTGGACAGTCCTTCCAAGCATCGCTCTCAATCATGCTATGCGGAAGCTTGATAAACTGACCATTGGATTTGTGTTTTTTGTGAGCAATTTTTCTCATGTCTAAGACCTCATCTAAAATTAACTTTAGAAAAGGTGTTAATCGATTTAATGTGGTACTTGGCCAATTCCGAATGTACCAGACAGACGCATGAAAAATCTTCAAGACAAAATCAAATAAGAGATTGCAAATCCAGACACGGCATTGAGAAGAGAAGTCTTAAATGTCAGGCTCACTGTCGCTGTAGATGAGTTAAAAAAACATGGCCACATTGATCAAAACACAAAGATAACTTGAATAAGAAGAGATCATTTGACTGAAATATTGGAGCTCCTTGAAATTGCTTCAAAGAACAGGTCACTGTCCATCAATAGAAATAACTCCAGCCGCGCGTCTAACGCAGCTGATAATCAGATTTTGAGAGATGCACTTTTTGATCTTTTAAAAATTTTTTCTGATGAAAAGCAGCCAACGCCAACAAAGCTGATAGAATTATTGGAAAAGCATGGCGGAGGAAGTTTAAGAAGTGATGTAAGCTTGATATCACAGGTTGGCTATGACCTTGCGAACGCGAATAAGGATGAAGGCCAGAGGCTATCCAACAGAAACATAGCCTCAATCATACAGGTAAAACACCCGACAGTCGCAAGAAGGAGAGCTACAAAAAAATATAAGGACTATAGATCTGCTTTTTCATCAGACGAAGAGTTTATCGGTATGTTTAATGACGTCCTAACTCTTGTTTTGATGCTATAGAAATTAACTTAGATTTGAATGCATCAGGCAAAAAAGCTTTTGATGCCACCTGAACATAAAAATTTGCTAAGAACGTTATCTGCTTCATTTTATTTTATATTAAAAACAGATATTTAATAGAATATTGAAGCCTCTTAGGCTGACGCAAGGATGAGCAAAAAAATTTTCCCACTATTTTGATCTAACCATTTCAGGGCTTAAAGATCTTATCACTTGACGGCTTGATCTTTCGCGCATGACTATAAATTCATGTTGAATTCTGATCTTACGCGTGATGAGGCCTTTTCATGAAAACTGCGATTATCAACATTGGACAGATTGTATCAGGGGATATCCAAGCTACCCTCACTTCGGGTGATGCCATTCTTATGGAAGGCGAAAACCTCACAAAAGTAGGACAAATTTCAGAAAAAGATATCCAAGATAGCGACGTCGTCATTGACGCTGGCGGCGCTGTTGCAATACCGGGCCTCATTGATTCACACGTACATATAACATTTGGAGACTTCACTCCTAGGCAGAACACTGTTGGTTATCTTCAGAGCTATCTACATGGCGGTGTTACAACAAGTATCTCAGCATCAGAGGTACATGTTCCCGGACGGCCAAAGGATCCAGATGGCGTAAAAGCTCTAGCTGTGGCGGCCAAAAAATGTTTTGAGAGCTATAGGCCCGGCGGCATGCGCGTTCATGCGGGATCGCTCATTTTAGAACCGGGCATGACAATAGCCGACTACCGAGATGTTCTTTTAAAAGGTGTTTGGCTGGCCAAGGCTGGCTTTGGTGCCGTTAAGTCGGCATCTGATTATATTCCTATGGTCTCTGAGGCAAGAAAGGCGGGTTTATTCACAACTCTGCATACTGGCGGCGCCTCCATACCGGGGTCTTTTCCGATAACTGGCGAAGATTTGATTAATATTAACCCGCATGTGTCTTTTCACATAAATGGCGGCCCTGTCTCAATGGAGGATAAATATTTTGAAATTGTTGCCAGAGATACAGAAATAGCTATGCAGGTTTGTACTGCCGGTAATCTAAGAACAACCATACTTTGCGCAGAAATGGCCAGAAAACATGATGCATTTGAGCGTTTCTTGATTGCAACAGATACACCAACAGGAAGCGGCATCATGCCGCTGGGCTTGATTTACACAATAAGCCAGATTGCATCTCTTGCGGATTTTGATGTGCCTGCTTTAATCGCTGCAGCAACAGGCAATGTTGCAAAATGCTATGGTCTCAATAGTGGATTTTTAAAAGCTGGCTGTGATGCAGATGTTGTATTAATCGATGCTCCACTTGGTGGAACACAGAATGACGCCCTAGCAGCCCTTAAAAATGGTGACCCTTGTGCGATAGGCGCCGTAATAACTGCTGGCGTGCCAAGGTTTGTTGGCAGGAGTAACAATACACCGCCAACAATCTGCGAGATAAAGGTTACCAAATCCAATATCATGAACATGTTTCAAGGGTAGGTGTAACGATGGATACCAAGGTTGATGGCTATCAAATTCGCAAATGGATTGAGTTTTTCGAAGAGGCCAATTCTAACGAGACAGGTAAAGATGCTGACGGCTTACCAATTGCCAAATTTGGCGTTGGCGCCATCATCAAAAACCCTTATGCCGGCAAATTCTCACAAGAGTTATCACTCCTAACTGAACCTTCAAAGGGACTTGGTGAAGCTTTTGGTGAGCGTTTGCTAAGAGCAGCTAATGGCTATGCAGTTGTCAGCTACGGCAAATCATGCATTGTTGGCGTAAATGGCGAATATGAGCATGGTAATGCATGCTTAACAACAGCATTTGCAGACCCTGTCAGGAAAGCTATCGGCGGCGGACAGGCATGGATACCATCAACAGGCAAGATTGGCGGGCCCGGAACAGCGATTGATATACCATTGGCGCATAAAGATGCACTATATGTCCGCTCTCATTACGACACATTTACCGTATCAGCCCATGATGCGCCTAGAGCTGACGAAATCTTAGTGCTGTTTGCAGGAGCTTCACGCGGCCGACTTCATGCAAGGCTTGGCGGCCTTAATGAGGCTGATGTAACTGGCAGGGATGGTTTGCGGTAGCAATCAACGCTGCAATTTTGACACTATCAAAACTCTTTTGAGCAAAACTCCATAGAAGTCTTTTATGCAGGGGCTGTCATCAAAGGTGCTCCCCCTCGGGGTGGGTTTTGATAAGGGCAATTTTTAAATAACCCCGCCTGCTAGTTTTTTACGCAAATGCATTTGATTTGCATGGCTGTAACGCTGCAGCATAGACAGCTCTCTATGGCCAGATATTGATTGGATTTCAGGCAAAGTCAGACCCATTTCATGGAAACGTGAAATAGCTTCATGCCTTAGATCATGGAAGTGAAGATATGGAAGGCCAGCAAGCAGCCTTATCTTTTCAAAACAGCTCCTCAATGCATAAACACTAATCGGAAAAACACGCTCATTTGGCGGTGCAATGAGCTTCAAATCTTCAAGGATCAAGGCTATATCACTGTTAAAAGGTATATATCGACCGTAACCAGATTTCGTATTTTTTGCTTTAACTTCAATAAACATATTATTGATATTTATATCTTGCCAATGAAGATACAGCATCTCCCCTCGCCTCATTCCTGTTGCGAGAGCCAATTTGATCAATGGCAGGATATAAATATTCTGACTGCTGATCTTTTGAGCTGCCTCAAGAAGCCGGCTTTCATCTGATGGCAGCAATCTCTCAATTTCACGGTGAAATATCTTTGGCAAAATTAAGCTTTTAAAAAGCTTTACTGGCACATCAAAACCAAGTGCTTCTGCTGCATTTGCTGCAGCTTTTACGATTGCCCATTCACGCTTAAAGGTTGACGATTTAACAGATATCAGGCGCTGATCTCTAAAACCAGATAGCAGTTCTAAGTTTAGATTAGAAACCGGTATATCGACCCAAGCTTCTCGCAAAAGGCGATTTATAATAATTGCCTCATTTTCTGCGCCGCGCTTTGTTGGCGTTATAATGGCCTTATATTTCTTAAGGACGTCTGCAAAGCATGCATTGCTCGTCTCTGACGCATGCGAATCGCCTCTGATCATGGCTAATTCTTGCTGAGCTGCCCATATTTGCGCTTCTTGTTTGATGTTGAAGGTAGCAGATTTAAATTTTCCGGCGATTTTAACCTGAGCTACCCAACGTTGATTCCTCTGTTTAAAACTTGCCAAAACACCCTCCCTTTATGACAAATCGTATGACTTTTGACATAAAGCAGTTGTTTTTTGGTTAAGCTAAATCATCTTAAATAACTGTTATTTATAAGGAAAAATGGTCGGAGCGGCGGGATTCGAACCCACGACCCCTACACCCCCAGTATAGTGCGCTACCAGGCTGCGCTACGCTCCGGCCAAGGCTGGTTATAGCCGCGCCTACATATCTAGGCAATCAGCTTTTCACCAAAATAATATAAGCTTATGCGTTAAGCTGTTGTTTGAGGGTCATGAGGCGAGTTTTTACGTCGTCAAGCATCGCAATCGCGTCTTGCAGGGTTGGCGGCGCCGCACCTTCAGTGCTGGCAACGCTGACACTGGCAACGCTGACAGGAATGCTTGCTGATGCTTTGCTGCGCACCAGCTTTTGCGCGCCCTTGATGGTGAATCCGTCAACATAGAGAAGCTGCCTTATACGGCGCAAGACAGCGATATCATCGGGGCGGTAATAGCGCCGGCCGCCGCTCCGTTTTAACGGGCGAAGGCTGCTGAATTTACTCTCCCAAAACCGCAAAACATGCTGTGGCACATCAAGCAACGCAGAAACTTCTGAAATTGTTTTGAAAGCGTCGTTGGCTTTATCGTTCATTTCGCGCCGTCTACACGGTCCTTAAGGATATGTGAAGGGCGGAACGACAGCACGCGTCGCGGTGTGATAACCGCTTCGATCCCAGTTTTGGGATTACGGCCAACACGCTCGCTCTTAGATTGAACTGAAAATGTGCCGAATGAAGACAGTTTAACTTCTTCGCCAGCCTCTAAACAGGAACATATTTCCTCGAGTACCGCCTCGACCAGATCGGACGATTCGTTACGTGAGAGGCCTATGTTGCGATAGACTGATTCGGTTAAATCTGCGCGTGTAAGTGTTCCCATGGTCAAAACGCTAACCATTTTTTTGCGAATGGTCAATTCAGAAAACCCGCGGACACTATGCTTTACACCGATAAATAGGAAAAAAATGGGTTTTAGGATCAAAAAACCATGGTATCTCGCGCAATCCTTGGGTCAGCGACCTAAGGGCGGCCAAATTTTACCAATGCAGCACCCCAAACAAGGCCGCCACCAATCGCTTCCATCGCGACCACATCACCGTTCTTGATTCGTCCATCGCCAACCGCCGTAGCCAGCGCAAGTGGAATTGATGCGGCGGATGTGTTGGCGTGCTGTTCAACTGTCCGCACGACGCGATCCGAAGGCAGGCCCATTTTTTTCTGCATCGCATCAATGATCCGGATATTCGCCTGATGCGGCACCAGCCAGTCAATCTCATGCGCCTCCATATTGGCGGCGCCTAGCGCCTCGTCCATTACCGATGCCAATTTTTCAACAGCATGACGGAAAACTTCTTTGCCCTCCATCCGCACATGACCAACCGCGGCATTCACGGACGGCCCGCCATCAACATACAGAATATCGCGGTAGGCACCGTCGGAATGCAGAACCGACGAGCGGATGCCCCAATCATCGGCATTATCGGCCAGTTCAAGCACAACCGCCCCCGCACCATCACCGAACAAAACGCAAGTTGTCCGGTCTTTCCAATCTAGCAATTTTGAAAAGCTTTCCGCCCCAACGACAAGCGCGCGTCGGCCGCGCCCCGATTGCAGCATCGCATCGGCAATATCAAGCGCATAAACGAATCCGGCGCAAACCGCCTGAACATCAAACGCGATTGCCACCTTTGCCCCGATCATATTCTGTAATTTAGTCGCCGTTGACGGAAACGTATTATCGGGCGTTGTTGTGGCCACGATAATCAGATCAATATCAGCGCCCGTCAGGCCAGCATTTGCCAACGCTTTTGATGCGGCATTATTGGCAAGATCGGCCGTGGTTTCACCATCAGCAACAAGATGGCGCTGGGCAATACCGGTGCGACGCCGTATCCAAGCATCATCCGTGTCGACAAAGCTTGAGAGCGCCTCATTCGTCACTACATTTGCCGGCAGATAGGATCCGACAGCGGTCATCAAAACCCTTTGACTACTCATTGACAATCTTTCTTTGTTCACGAATTGACCCCGCCTTTTCGATGGCAGCGCTTACATCAGGAATAAACCCATGATCAACAAGGTTGGCCGCAACATCAATAGCGTTCGAAAAGCCTAGCGCGTCGGTACCGCCGTGTGATTTCACTGCAATCCCGTTCAAACCAAGGAAGACCGCCCCATTATAGCGTCGCGGATCCATCTTTGCGCGGAAAATCTTGAGCGCGCTCCGTGCAAATAGATACCCGATCCGTGAAAAGACCGACGCCCGAAAGCTCCGACGCAGCATTAGCGCGAACAGGCCCGCAACGCCCTCAGCGGTTTTCAGCGCGATATTCCCGGAAAATCCATCGGTGACAACAATGTCAACCGTCCCTTTTACCAAGTCAGAGCCTTCGACAAAGCCGTGGTAATTGACCGCCAGATCAGGGTTGGATAGTTCTTGTGCTGCGAGGCGCAAATATTCATGGCCCTTCTGTTCTTCTTCGCCGACATTCAACAACCCCACTGTTGGGTTGTCCTTGCCCATCAACGACAGATAGAACGCCTGCCCCATCAGCGCGAACTGAACAAGATTTTCCTCGTCACATTCAAGGTTTGCACCAAGGTCAAGCATGCACATCGGGCTGTGTTCGGTCGGAAAAAAGCCAGCAATAGCCGGGCGGGTAATGCCGGGCATTGTACGAAGCTGTAATTTTGCCATCGCCATCAGCGCACCGGTATTTCCAGCCGACACCACAGCATCAGCACGCTTTGCCGCAACCTCGGCAATCGCCAGCCACATTGAGCTATCACGCCCACGGCGCACCGCTTGCGATGCTGTATCAACGGATGAGACAGCATGTTCGGTATGCAGAACCTCAGCTTTCTTAACATGCTTTGATTTTGCCAGCATCGGACGGATCACCGTCTCGTCACCGACAAACAATATCTCAATATGGGGCGATTTTGCCTTGGCAATATCAGCCCCATGAATCACTGACGCCGGCGCGTTATCCCCGCCCATTGCATCAAGCGCAATCTTAATTACTCCAGACAGGGTAAGTCCTCCCAACCTGCTCTAACATTATTTGGGGGGCTGGCGTTTTAACGCGGCAAGCCCAGCAAATGGATGATCGGGCAATTCCTCGCCACTGGTGAACATGTCCGGCGCTTCGGGCGCACGCGGCCATGAGGTTACGGCAACCGCAAGCGATTGCGCCAACATTTCGCCAATTCTGATTGCACCATTTTCAAGAGGCTCTGCCTCATCTAAATGGACCTCAACTTCGTCAGGTTTGCCGGCGATGCGAACATAACGTTCTTCGACCAGAAAATCTACAGTCTCGCGCAGCGGGACACCGGTTGCACCGCAGGCCTGCACAACATCACCCTTCAGCGTGCCAGAAACATCCCAGCAATCACGTGCCGCCTTGCGAACACGCAGTTCGGCCGACAATGATGTGACCTCGATGAAATCAAACCGCGCAGCCAAAGACTGGCATTCCTCGGCACTGGCAACAAATTTGTAAAAATTACCCGTATCCGGCCGGATACGCTCAACATCGATTTCGGAGTCTAATGTTATCAGAGGCATAATATAACCATCACGAAACTTGGTTGTAGGCGGCAAAATCAGGTCTAATCCGAACGGGCTAAAGTCTATTGAACGTCACAACATACTCGAAAAAACGACAGCGCGCAGATTGTTTCATCAGATCTATTCAATCAGATCTATTTGATATCCAGCCGTCCTGAAAGAATTTCCTTTGGGGGGAGGTTATCTATTTTCTGAACCAGCGCAAACAGATAATCGACCAGGCCGTTTGCCAACGGATCAGCCGCTTCCTGACCGCGAAACAGGTTACGTTTCAATGCTGATGCAAGGTCATTTTTATCATTATTATCAATTGCGTGAACATAGGACTCAAGGCGCCCCATAAAGGCCTCGGCCATCACTCGAACGCGTTTAGAAACACCGATATCGCCGGCGCCCATTTCACGAAGTGACAAATCCATGTCGGCAAACATCGAATCAAACAATTGCTGGCTTAACGCTTTGCCCTCATCATCGAGCGATTTGAGCCGGCGCATCACCAAAATCACCACCAGACTCAGCGCGTCAAAACGGCCATCGACATCATCGGAAACGCCATATTGATCGAAAAACACAGGGTTACGCGCCAAACGCACGGCCTCAGCATACAGCGTTTCCGCATCACCAGCCTGACGCCGCTGCCCCCAACCAAGTAAATTACCCAGCCATGCTTGTGCTTTTCCGCTCATTGTTGCAACATCCCGCATTGTTGACCAAACTCGTTGACGCGACCAAAATGGCCGCGTGGCCCTTTCTATATCGCAGGAACCCAGTAATGACCAGTGTCTCATTAACCACGAACGTTATCATAAGCCTATTAAGGCACAGCTTTTGCGTGATTAGCATCAGCCTTCTTTCAATCGGGCTTTTGGCGGGATGCGGCGAGCGGATCAGCGAGCATGGCCAGTTCATTAATCAATCCGAGATGGATGTGATTAAAATTGGCCAGACCAATCGTAGCGATATCGTTGCTTTGCTGGGACGGCCAAGCTTTGAGGCAGCATTTGACAGCCGAAAAATCTACTATTCAAGCCAGATCATGGAACAACCCGTAGCCGGCATCAATGCAACCAAATCCCGCATGATTTACGTCTTTACTTTTGACTCAAGCAATACGCTTCAAGAAATTGATTTAATTGATGAAAAAACTGGATTTAACGTTGCTCATATTGATGAAAAAACACCAACACCCGGCGATACATTTGGGGTTGTTGAACAGATTTTTTCTAATTTAAAGCGCCGTCAGGCAACTGAATAGTCTCGCGACCCGCAGTGACTGTATGACCCACAGTGACTATGTGACCCGAAGTGACTGTATGACCTAAAAGCTGGTTTATTTACCCATTTCGGCAACACGTGCGCTGTGGGCAAGGCGGTCAAGAACTGCATTTACAAATCCAACATCACAGCCACATGCATCACTCAGCGCGGCATATTCACTCACCGCCGCGCGTGCCGGTATGTGCGGCATCGCCCGCAATTCATAGGCACCACATCGCAATACCGACAATTCAATACGTGCCAACCGGTCGAGCGACCAGCCATCAGCGAGCTGCGCCGCGATCGCCGCATCGATATCATTGGCGTCACGCTCAGCCCCGGCATAAAGAGCATTTAAATGCCCTTCATCCAGATCCTTCACCTTAAAGGATTTGGCGGCATCACCAGCGTAATGCGCCAGAAATTGCGGGGCAAAATTGATTGCAGACTGGCCGGTAATCAATGATTGATAGATAATCTGCACCGCCGCCAGACGCGCCGCTGATCTGCGGCGAACCGGAACCGCTTTTAATGTCTGTTTTTCATCACTCATCAGATCAACCACAAAAATCTTGTTTTAGCGCGGCCATTGCCATCGCGGCACGCGCCGCATCACCGCCCTTATCCTTGCGCGCCGCATCCGCACGCGCCCAAGCCTGATCCTCATTTTCAACCGTCAGGATGCCATTACCGATGGCCAAGCCATCAGCAAGCGACAAATCCATCAACCCACGCGCCGACTCATTGCAAACCGTGTCATAATGACTGGTCTCACCGCGGATAACACAGCCAAGCGCAACATAGCCATCAAAATGCCGTTTACCGATAGATGCCATCGCGATGGCCGCCGGTATTTCCAGTGCTCCGGGTACCGCAACACGCTCATAGCTGGCGCCAGCGGCCTCTAGGGCGGCGATTGCCCCTGCTGCCTGCGCATCGGCGATCTCGCCATAGAACCGCGCCTCAACGATCAAAAAATGCCCGGCCATTATGCTTGCTCCTGATGAATACGCTGCCAATCCGTAATTTCAAGGTCATATCCCTCAAGACTGACCACGTTTGGACGAGTGTCCGATAATAGGATCATCTTGCGAATACCAAGATCGGTGAGGATTTGCGCACCAACACCATAGTCCCGCAATTCACGATTATTGCTGGCCTCATTTGACAGATTTAGTTTCTGCGAAACCATCGACGACAGGCTTGCCGCGATTGATTCGCGCAGAACCACCACAACGCCGCATCCCGCCTCGGCAATTGCTGCCATTGCAGATGCCAGTTCATCGCCTGCCCGCTTTTCCGAGACCGCCCCAAGAAGGTCGGCCATCAGGTCAAGCGCGTGCATGCGCACCATTACCGGCTCACCCGCACTGATATCACCTTTAACCAGCGCAATATGCTCAATGTTGGAGACTGTATTTGCATAGATAATCATCCGCCAGTCACCGCCAATGCGGGTTGTTATCGCGCTTTCGACGGTGCGCTGCACAAGCGACTCGTTGCGCCGACGCCACGCAATCAAATCGGCAATAGAGGCAATTTTCAATCCATGCTCTTTGGCAAATCCTATCAAATCGGGAAGACGCGCCATCTCGCCATCGTCTTTCATAATCTCACAGATGACGCCAGATGGATTTTCCGAACCGCAGGCCCGCGCGATATCAACCACCGCCTCGGTATGGCCTGCACGGACCAATGTGCCACCGTCACGCGCGATTAGCGGGAAAATATGGCCCGGTGTGGTGATATCACGCTCACCGCAATTAGGATCAATCGCTGTTTTGATGGTAAGCGCACGATCCGCCGCCGAAATGCCGGTTGTCACCCCTTCGCGCGCCTCGATTGAGATGGTAAATGCAGTTTCATGGCGCGATTCATTGCGCCGTTCCATCATCGTCAAGCCCAGCTGTTCAGTACGCAAGCGCGTTAAGGCAAGACAAATCAGCCCGCGACCATATTTCGCCATGAAATTGATCGCATCAGCTTCGGCATATTCGCCGATAACACATAAATCGCCTTCATTTTCACGATCTTCATCATCAACAAGGATGAACAGCTTGCCGGCTTTTGCATCGGCGATCACCTCTTCAATTGTCGACAAACCATTGCGGCTTGGTGGCGTCATCGTTCTAATCCTTGTTAACTTCTATGGGCTCAAACCCTGTAAGACGGGCAACATAGCGCGCCAACATATCAATTTCCATATTCATCTTTTGCCCAACTGCAACACTGCCCCACGTGGTAACATCCCAGCTATGCTGAATAATATTCACGCTAAAGCTGGTGCCCTTTACCGCATTTACCGTTAACGACACGCCATCCAGCGCAACCGAGCCTTTCGCCGCAACAAAGCGCGCAAGAGATTGCGGCGCATCCAGCCAGATTACATGGCTGTCACCATGCGGCGTCATTGACGTAATAACAGCCAAACCGTCAACATGACCCGAAACAATGTGACCACCCAATTCATCGCCAACACAAAGCGCCCGTTCCAAATTAATTCTGTCACCGACCTGCCAGTCACCAAGCGTCGTCACAGCCATAGTTTCGGCCGATGCGGCGACTTTAAACCAGGCATCCTGACGGTCGATAACGGTTAGGCAAATCCCCGAACAAGCAATCGACGCACCAATATCAATGGCCGCACAATCCCACGCAGCACCGATCCGCAAAACGCGGTCTCCCTTGTCGGCAATCGCCTCAATGCGGCCAATCGCTGTAATGATACCAGTAAACATGATTTAAGCCTGTGCCTTGCCTCGATCGGCGGGTTGTTTTTGTAAAATGATCAGCCGGTCGCCACCGATCATCTGATGATGCGACTGGATATACTTGTTTTCGACAGAGATTGCCACCGTGTTGATCGCCGCTGTATCGGTCGTTGTGCGGTGAAGGGCGGGTGAGCAATGTGACAAGGTACCAGCAGGCGGCGTTAATCCGCCAATCGCGGGCAATGCGTCCGCGCCTAAAATATCGTCTGATTGCGTCCAGTAAATTTGATCGACTGCATCTGCTGATAAAAAACTGGTCACAAGACCGGTGCCAGCCTCAACAAACGCGTTGTTAACCCCTGTCTCGCCCAGATAGCGCAAGGCCGCCTCGACATCGGGCTTGCCATTTGCATCATTTGGCAACACCACAATCACACAACCGGCAGCGCCAAGCTCCTCACGGCGATGGGCCGGCGCGCCCTCACCGCAAAAAAGCGTCAACGGATGCTGACTTTGCAACAATGCCGCATCAGACGGTATTCGCAAAAGCCGATCAAAGACAAAGACTGGCGGACTCAAATCCTCTAGCCCCGCATTGCGGCAATTCATCTGCGGGTTATCGGCAAGAACCGTCCCAATGCCGGTAATGATTGCATCGGCCTGACTGCGCAAAAGATGCACATAACGGCGGATTCTTGGCCCCGTTAACCATCGTTTTTCACCATCAGCAAGCGCAATTTTGCCATCAATAGATGCTGCTATCTTTAGTGAACATAGAGGTTTATTATATTGAATTCTATTGATAAAGCCACGCATGACATCATGCGCTTCTTTTGCCTTAACCCCTAAACAGACCTCAATCCCAGCTGCCGCGATCCGTTGCATCCCAGCGCCGTTAACCCGCGTGTCAGGATCCTTTATGGCCACCACCAGACGCGCAATGCCAGTCGCAATCAAAGCGTCAGCACAAGGCGGGGTTTTACCATGATGCGCACAAGGTTCCAGCGTAACATAAGCAGTTCCGCCCCGAATGGCCGAACGGCCCATATCATCAAGAGTGGCAAGCACCGCGGCCTCGGCGTGCGGTACGCCGGCAACACCGGTATGGCCGCTTGCCAGTAGATGACCACCTGCCGTCACCAGAACACAGCCAACCGGCGGGTTAACCCCGCTATTGCCAACAGCGCGCCGCGACTCTGCAATCGCGGCACCCATCCACCTTGCATCATTCGGGAAAACCGGATTTGCCATAAAATCCTGCGTCTTGACCGCTTTACTCACCAAGCTCTTTTTCGACAAAGGCTTCAAAATCCTTAGCCTCTCGGAAATTGCGATATACCGACGCATAACGGACATAAGCGACCTGATCTAGCTTATGCAGCGCGGCCATCACCAGCTCGCCAACCCGCGCACTTGGCACATCACCATCCGCATGACTTTCAAGTTGGCGCACGATCTCGTTAATTGCCATGGCAATCTGTTCGGCATCAACATCGCGTTTGCGAAGGGCAATATCAAATGACCGTTCCAGCTTTTCACGGTCAAATAATGACTTGCGACCATCGCGTTTGACGAGGGTAATTTCACGGATCTGCACACGCTCAAACGTGGTAAATCGCGCATCGCAATTACCGCACAACCGGCGGCGCCTAATCGCTGCGCCATCTTCGGCCGGACGCGAATCCTTTACTTGCGTATCTTCATTCCCGCAAAACGGACAAATCATCGTATCACGCTAACCCAATCTGAAACCGGCTGGCTGGCCCTGACAAGCTAGCCCCGCCTTTTACGACCTATATCTTGTACCCGCCCCGAGTGTACACACTATTGATAGATTGGGAAAGCCCGACATAATTTGCGGACTTCTTCACGGACCCGCGCCTCGACCGCCTTATTATCCTCAGGATTCTGCGCAAGGCCATCAAGAACATCGCCGATCAAATGACCGATTTTGACAAATTCTTCATGACCAAAGCCCCGGGTTGTTCCAGCCGGCGTTCCCAAACGGACACCTGACGTGACTGTTGGCGGCTGCGGATCAAACGGAATGCCATTTTTGTTACAGGTGATGCCAGCCTCTTCAAGCGACAGTTCGGTAACATTACCGGTCAGCCCTTTTGGCCGCAAATCAACCAGCACAACATGGGTGTCAGTACCGCCCGAAACGATCGCAACACCACGTGAAATCAAGGTTTCTGCCAAAATTCTGGCGTTACTAACCACCATGTTTGTGTAGGCCTTGAATTCGGGGCGAAGCGCCTCGCCAAAGGCCACGGCTTTGCCCGCGATCGCATGCATTAATGGCCCACCCTGTAACCCAGGGAAAACAGCCGAATTAAACTTTTTCGCAAGCCCCTCATGGTTGGTCAGGATTAAGCCGCCACGCGAGGCACGCAAGGTCTTGTGCGTGGTGGATGTAACCACATGGGCGTGCTCAATCGGGCTTGGGTGCGCACCGGCAGCAACCAGACCTGAAATATGCGCCATATCCACCATGAAATAGGCCCCAACCGAATCTGCAATCTTGCGGAAAGCAGCAAAATCAAGCGTCCGCGGATAGGCCGATCCACCGGCCAGCAGCAGCTTGGGCTTATGTTCCAGTGCTAACCTCTGCAATTCGTCAAAATCAACCTCCGCCGTGGCTTCATCGACGCCGTACTGAACCGCATCAAACCATTTGCCCGATAGGTTTGGCGCCGCCCCATGGGTGAGGTGACCGCCAGCGGCAAGCGACATACCAAGGATGGTGTCGCCCGGCTTTAGCAGGCTGAGGAAAACCGCCTGATTGGCCTGTGCGCCCGAATGTGGCTGCACATTGACAAAGTTACAATTAAACAGTTTTTTGGCGCGCTCGATTGCCAATGTCTCGATGACGTCAACATGCTCGCAGCCCCCGTAATAACGACGCCCCGAATATCCTTCGGCATATTTATTTGTCAGGATTGATCCCTGCGCTTCCATGACTGCAGTGCTGACGATATTTTCCGAGGCGATCATCTCGATCTGGTCTTGCTGGCGCACCAGCTCATTCTTAATCGCGGCAGCAACTTCGGGGTCGCTCTGTGCCAATGGATTACTGAAAAACCCGTCAATCTTCATACCCGCTTTCGCGTTACCGAACTCATCCATCTTTTATCTCCTCACCTAATATGCCGCACCAAATAAGAAACGCGCGACACAAGCACTCTTCATCCTGTTAAAAATATTACCAAACCGGACACAACCGTGATTGGCTTATACCATTCAAGCGAGACCAATATTGATCGCGGTCAATTTATCCACCCGGCGCTGATGCCGGCCACCTTCAAATTCTGTCGCAAGAAACATATCCACACATGTAAGTGCTGTTGCTGGCTCAATCAACCGTTCACCCAATGCAAGAACATTAGCGTCATTATGCTGGCGGCAAAGGCTGGCCGCCTCGGCGCTCGTTACGAGTGCCGCACGCACCCATGAAAACCGATTCACCGCAATCGAAATACCGATACCGCTGCCACAAATAGCAATGCCCCGTGCGTCCGCGTTATCTTTTAGCGCCATTGCCAGCTTGGCACCAAAATCAGGATAATCAACGGCGTCACCATCTGCCGGACCAAGGTCTATAACATCATGGCCGGTAGCCTGCAAATGCGCGCGAATCGTCGCCCGCAGCACACAGCCCGCATGATCGGACGCTAGATATATCGTATTTGGATGCATTATCCTATTGTTCCTCGTGCCAAAAGGCCAGACAGCGGTCAGAATGTTACGGCTATACCCGTCTGATACCATGATTTTTTGACAGAATACAAAGATAAAGGCACAAAATGCACGCCTTCGGACAATCCTGAGCTTCAGTTATTGAATTTTTAACGAACACCAGACGATTTTGACAATTTTTTGACTATTTTTTCGTTTTTTTGTGACTTTACTGTCGACAAAGCCAGCGATCTTTCCTAACGTTTTTGACAACAGGTTGCGAAAACCGGGTTTAGGGAGAGCAAACGTCGGCGAAAAGATCGACGCTTGAAAAAGGCAAGGCGGAAGCCTTGCTTTTCTTTTGAGCGATATTTGCCCTTATTCTCTTAGCCGGTGTTATCCGATACCGCCCTCAGCAAACCATCCCAGCGCCATTCTGGCCTTACCGACTGGCGAATCGCACGCCAACGCTGTTTGTTTGCAAAAAAGGGGGGAGATGAAGTTATCTTTATAGCTGGTCTAGCGAGATCAGTTTCGAGTCAATAATCCAATAGACAATGCCGAACAAGATCGCGGCAATCCCTGTGGCAATCATCGCCTTTCGCCGCAACATCGGCTTTTCGGGTGCCGAGGTGGCATGGCCAACCTCGACCTGATCCGGTGTTTTCACACCAAATGGCAATGTCATAAAGAATACCCACCACCACAACAGGATAAACACTACAATTCCGGAAACAAGATCCATCTAATTCGCCCCGCCTGCGGCAATCTGTTCGAGTTCAATAAGCGTTCCGTTAAAGTCCTTGGGGTGCAAAAACAGAACTGGATTACCGTGGGCTCCGGTTTTCACCGTTCCATCACCAAGCACACGCGCCCCTTTTGCCTCAAGTTGCGCCCGCGCATCATTGATATTGGTGACTTCATAACAGATATGGTGCATCCCGCCATCCGGATTGCGCTTTAAAAAGCCAGCAACCGGCGACATCTCACCGTAAGGCTCCATCAATTCAACCTGACCATTGGCCGAACGCACAAAGACGATGCGAACCCCATGTTCGGGCAATGTCTGTGAGGCGCTGACCTCAGCCCCCAGCATGTCGCGCCAATGCGCGGCCGCCTCATCAAGATTGGGGACAACAATTGCAATATGATTAATTCTGCCGATCATGCGCGTAAATCCTCTTCACCTACACGCATGATATGAACCTGAGCAATCGGCCGCAAGCCAAACTTAGAGCGCGCAACCCGGCGAACTGCCTGCGATACGACTTCTTCAACCGAGGCGTCATTTCGCCGCGCCGTTTTACCTAAAACTTCGACCGCATCTTCAACCGCGATTGCAGCGGCGGCCACATAATCACTTGCCGCCTCACCATCACCAAGACCACTTTGGGCGATGCTTGGTACGGTACAAAGCGCGCCAGATTTATTCAGAATTACCGATGCGGTTACAACGCCGTTCCACAGCATCCGGCGACGCGCCCGCATCATATCGGCCTGCAATTCGATGATATTGCCCTTTTCCGCCGTCAACGCACCGGTATGGACATTATCAATGATTGCCGCCGTCTCGCCGTTTAAGCGGATCACCACACCATTATCAGGCAGAATTGTTTGCGGCACCTGACATGAGTCCGCTAGTGCCGCATGGGCCAGCAAATGGCGTGCAGTTCCATGCACGGGAACAGCAATTTTAGGCCGGATCAACCCATACATTTCAATCATTTCATCACGTGAGGGATGACCTGAAACATGAACCGGCGCATCCTGATCGGTGATCAGATTAATTTTACGGCGGATCAGCATATCCTGCACACGCGCAATCGCATTCTCATTACCCGGGATTTGCCGCGACGAATAAATCACAGTGTCGCCTGCCTCAAGGCTAATTGTTTCATGGTCTGCCGCCGCAATACGCGCCATCGCGGCGCGCGGTTCGCCTTGGGTGCCAGTACAAACAATCACAATTGCATTGCGGGGCAATAAATCAACATCCCCCTCGGGCACCAGATCGGGCAAATCGGCAAGATAACCAACCTCACGCGCTGCCGAAATAGCCCGGTTCAATGCGCGGCCCACAATCGCCACTGACCGGCCGTTGGCCTTGGCCGCTTTGCAGATTGAGTCAATCCGCGCAACATTGCTGGCAAAACAGGTAATGGCGACCCGCCCGCTTGCCGCGGCAATTGCGGCGGTTAGCCCGTCTTTGGCGTCACTCTCAGATCCGCTACGTCCCTCCACCATCGCATTTGTTGAATCGCCAACAAGCGCCAAAACCCCCTCATCACCAATGGCGGCAAGTCGCGTTACGTCAGTGTCAGTGCCAAGAACCGGTGTTTTATCGAACTTCCAGTCACCGGTATGAAGGATCGTGCCAGCACCGGTACGAATTGCAAGCGCCGCCGGATCAGGGATCGAATGGTTCAACGCAACCATTTCAATTTCAAAGCCACCCAGCTTAAAGGGAGCATTCATCCCAATTTCATGCAGCGGGATATCGAAATCACCGCGTGACTCGGCAAGTTTGCGCCGCAACAGCGCAAGGGTAAACGCGCTGCCATAAATCGGACATCCAAGCTGGCTCCACAGATAAGGGATAGCCCCAAGATGGTCTTCATGCCCGTGGGTTAGCACGAGGCCCGCCAGCTTGTCGCGCCGATCAGCAATAAATTTCAGATCAGGCAGAATGACGTCAACGCCGGGGGTGCTCTCATCAGGAAAGGAGATGCCAAGATCAATCATGATCCAGCTATCCTGATAATGGTAGAGATTGACGTTCATCCCAATCTCGCCCGACCCACCAAGAGGCGCAAATAGCAGGTCATCTTTTGAATAATTCATTTATTGTGCCTGACGTTTTCAGTAATCAGTCTTATTTCAATTTGGATTTATTTTGGGCATGAATTTGAACCAGCCCCTTTAATGTCAAATCTGGGTCAACGATAGATATTGCCGGGACATGTTCGGCAAATAATGGCGCCAGACCACCTGTCGCAATGGCAGGCAAATCGGCACCATGGTCGCGCCGCAAACGGGCAATTAACCCCTCAACCATGCTGACATAACCCCAGAAAATACCGGAATGCATCGCACTCACCGTATCCTTGCCAAGGACCGGCATATCCGCTGCCCATGGCTGAACCGCAAGGCGCGGCAGACGTGCAGCTGCCAGAAACAGCGCCTCAACTGACAAATTAACCCCGGGCGCGATAATGCCGCCCTCATAAGCGCCGTTTTTGCCAATCAAATCGAACGTTGTTGCCGTGCCAAAATCGAGAATGATTGCTGGCAAATCATGGAAGTCACGCGCTGCAACCGCATTGACCAACCGGTCAGCCCCTGCCTGATCAGGACGATCAATATGGATATCAATCCCAAGGTCTATGTTCGGATCACCAACAACTTGGGGAACAATGCCGAAACCACGCGCCGCCAGATTGACCAATTTTGGCTGAATTTCTGGCACAACGCTGGCGATAATCATGTCGGTGACATCGCCAACCTCAATTGATTTTAGCGCCATTAATTGGGTCAGCCAGACAAGATATTCATCCGCGCTACGCTTGGGGTATGTGCTAATCCGCCAGCTAGACCGCTGGATTTCACCATCATAAAGGGCGAATACGATATTGGTATTGCCGCAATCTACTGCCAATAGCATCGGTTAACTGCCTAAAAGTTTCACATCACCTGTAGTGATATGGTGTGTTTGGCCTGAATCATCAAGCAAAAGCATCGTGCCATCCATGCCAAGATCGCGAAAAACCCCTGAAATCGTGGTCTCGCCGCGCATCACGGCAACCGGCTTTTCTAAAAACAAAGCATTTTCTAACCACGCCGTCCGAATAGGGCCAAAGCCAAACCGACAGAAACGCTCATACCATACCGCAAGCCGGTCAATATATGCAGCGGCTAAATCATGCGGACTGGGCAACGTGGCGCGATCAATTGGCCAAATATCAGCCAAAGCAACTGGTGCTATCTTTTGCGCGCCAACCGCCCCCACCGGCGCAATATTGACCCCACTGCCAATAATCAGATTTCGACCATCAACCTCGAGCAGAATACCGGCAATTTTGCCGCCATCTAGCATCACATCATTCGGCCATTTCAATCCAGTTTGCGGCATATCATCGCCAGACAGATGTGTCTCAATCTGTCCGCGCAGCGTTTCCAGAACGGCCAGTGATGCGGCAAATGAAAGGGCAAACCACTGGCTAAGATCAACCGGTGGCCGCAGCAGCACCGATAAATACATTCCGCCCTTTTGGGATGACCAATGACGCCCATGCCGCCCGCGTCCGGCAGTTTGTTCAATGGCGAGAAACGCACTGCCAGCGGGCGCCCCGCTAGCAGCGGCCAGCTTGGCAAGATCAGATGTTGATGTTGCGCTTTGTTCAGTTGTTAGCGACCAGATTAGCGGTTCGATCATACGCGCCTAAAGCTGCGCCATCAGTGAGTCCGCGGCGACACCAGCTGTTTCCAGCAACGGGCTAAGCCCGACAAAGAACAGCAAAATCACCACAATCGAAACACCAAGGACAATTTTATTGGCAACCGGAATTTCAGTATCAAGCGGCTCATCAGTATCTTTAAAATACATGATCTTGATAATGCGCAGATAATAGAACGCGCCAACGACGCTCATCACAACACCGATCACGGCAAGCGGGATCAGGCCAGCATTCACCGCAGCCAAAAACACATACCACTTGCCAAAGAAGCCAGCCAGAGGCGGAATCCCGGCCATTGAGAACATCATGACCATCAGACCAAGTGCCAGCATTGGATGTGTCCGCGACAACCCTTGCAAATCAGCAATGCGGGTTGCCGACTGACCGTCACGGCGCATCAGCAGAATGATTGCAAATGCACCAGCACCCATAAAGATATAGCCAGTCATATAGATCATCACACCAAGCGCACCTTGCTGGGTGCCGGCGGCCAGACCTGCCAGCGCATAGCCCATATGCGCAATTGATGAATAGGCCATCATGCGTTTGATATCGGTTTGCATAATCGCGCCAAGCGCACCAACCAACATTGAGGCAATCGACAGGGCGACCAGCACTTGCGACCATTCGGCCTCGATTGAGCCAAAAGCCCCATAGGTCAGCCGCATCATCAGCGCCATTGCCGCCACTTTTGGGGCGATCGCAAATAATGCTGTTACCGGGCTTGGTGAGCCTTGATAGACATCGGGCGTCCACATATGAAACGGGGCTGCCGAAATCTTGAAGGCAATTGCTGACACCATAAACACCATGCCGACGATAAATACCGCTGGCAGCTGATCGGCTGATACAGCCGCCGCGATGCCGGAAAAGCTGGTCGTGCCAGCAAACCCGTAAACCAGCGACGCGCCATAAAGCAACATGCCCGATGATAATGCCCCAAGCAGAAAATATTTCAATCCAGCCTCGGACGAACGCAGCGAATTGGTTCGCATTGCCGCAACCACATAAAGCGGCAGTGACTGTAACTCGACCGCCATATAAAGCGACATAAGGTCATTAGCCGAAATCATCAGCATCATGCCAACAAGAGCCAGCATCACCAAAAGCGCAAATTCAGGCTTGTTAATATCGTCTTTGGCAAGCGGCGTAATCGACATATAAAGCGCGCCAAATGTGCCAAGCAGAACAAGAATTTTCATGTAATCGGCAAAGCTGTCAGCCCTGAACATCCCGCCAAAAGCGGTTTCGTCACCCGTAGTGCCAGACCATATCAATGCCAACGCAAGCACAATACCGCCAAGCGCAATCCGCGTTACGCGCCGCGCATTGCTAGCGCCCTCGCCGCCGTAGGCCGCAACAAGAACCAGAACAAGCGCCAATGTCGCCAAAAGCATTTCGGGCAAGGCAGGCAGGATATCGGTTAGATCAAATACCATTTTATTTCCTCAACAGACCCTTAATTTGCTGCCAAAATTGACAAGCCGCTTGCCGACAGGCCGTCCAGAACAGACTGGATGGACACCGCCATAACATCAAGAAGCGCCATCGGATAAACCCCAAACAGCAGAACCAAAAATGACAAAGGTAGGAAAATTGTGAATTCACGCATTTGCATTGGCTCCATGGTCTTGACCGCGTCATTAACAATCGCCCCAAACATCACGCGCCGATACAGCCACAGCATATAGGTGGCACCAAGCACCAAACCTGTCGCAGTGAAAAAGGCGACCCAGCTGCTGGCGTGCCACGCGCCCACCAGCACGAGCATTTCACCAACAAACCCGCTTGTTCCCGGCAAGCCAACCGATGCCAGCATCATAAACATGAAAAACACGGCATAGCGCGGCATTACCGTCGCAACGCCGCCATAGGCGCTGATATCGCGTGTATGCAGCCGGTCATAGACAACCCCGACGCAAAAGAATAATGCAGCCGAAACCAGACCGTGGCTGATCATCTGGAACATCGCACCGGCGATCCCCTGTTCGGTCAGGGTGAAGATGCCAACGGTCACAAACCCCATATGGGCGACCGATGAATAGGCAATCATCTTTTTCATGTCAGATTGTGCCAACGCCACCAACGAGGTATAGATCACCGCGATAATCGACAATGTAAAGATTAAGGGTGCAAAAGATTCAGACGCCATCGGAAACATTGGCAATGAAAAACGCAGAAAGCCGTACCCGCCCATTTTCAGCAATACGCCCGCCAAGATCATCGAGCCAGCAGTTGGTGCCTCAACATGGGCATCGGGCAGCCATGTATGGACCGGCCACATTGGCACCTTCACCGCAAATGACGCAAGGAAACCTAGGAACAGCCAAGTTTGCATCGTATCAGCAAACCGATGACCGGCAAGCGCCGGAATATCGGTTGTGCCAGCGTCGATATACATTGCCAGCATACAAACCAGCATAAGCACTGATCCTAGCAGCGTGTATAAAAAGAATTTAAAGGCTGCATAAACACGGCGCGGGCCACCCCATATACCGATGATTAGGAACATCGGGATCAGAACCGCCTCAAAAAACAGATAGAACATCAGCATATCAAGCGAGACAAACATGCCAACCATCATGGTTTCCAGCACCAGAAACGCGATCATATATTCGCGCACCCGAACGGTAATGGCCTGCCAGCTCGCCAAAATCGCGAGCGGGGTCAAAAACGTACTAAGCAGGACAAATGGCATCGAGATACCATCAACACCCATGTGATAGCCGATACCGGTACCAGCCAGCCAGACAGCTTTTTCTTCAAATTGATAGCCGGTTACAGTGCTGTCGAACCCGATTAAAACCGGCAGCGACACCAAAAACGTAAAGCCTGAAACCCACAACGCCACATTGCGTGAATTTTGCGCAATGCTCTGCTCATCGCCTCTAATCAGCAGCAAGAACAGCACACCAGCCAGCGGCAGGAAGGTGACAATAGATAAAATAGGCCAGTTATCAATCATCGCCTAAGCCCCTTTAAACCGAAGATAATACCAGCTGACCAGAACGACGACACCAATCAACATGGCAAAGGCGTAATGGAAGACAAAGCCGGTTTGCACCCGCGAGCAAAATCCCGACAGGCGGAAAACAAAGGCTGACATACCGTCAGGCCCAAAGCCGTCAATCGTATCCCGGTCAACGCGCTGCCAAAGATAAGCACCGATCCGCACCGCTGGGCGGACAAAAACAGCGTCATAAACCTCGTCGAAATACCATTTATTGTAAAACAGCTGATGAACGGGCCGAAACGCCGCCGCAATCCGCGCTGGCATCGATGTCCAATAGCCATAAAACAGCACCGCAAGCGCCACACCGCTTGTCGCCAGAACGATTGGCAACAGCTTGACCCAACTCGGCACATGATGCGCGTCAATCATTGCCGTATTGGTTGGCAAGATAAAGATTGATGCCCCCCAGAACTGTGTCATGCCCTTGCCGACAAACATCTCGTAACCGAGCCAGCCCGCAAATACGGCGCCAATCGCCAATACCAGCAGGGGCAGGGTCATAACGCGCGGCGATTCATGCACATGTGCCATAACCTCGGCACTGGCGCGGGGCGCACCATGGAACGCCATGATTAACAGACGCCAGCTATAAAACGCTGTTAGGAACGCCGCCAGACAGCCCAGCCAGAACGCCATACCGCCAACCCCGCTATTGGCGGCATAGGCAGCTTCAAGGATCATATCTTTTGAGTAATAACCGGCAAAAAATGGGAACCCGGCAAGTGCTAGCGAGCCGATCCACATCATCGCATAGGTAACGGGTACTTTTTTCCAAATCCCACCCATATTACGAAGATCCTGCTCATCCGACATTGCATGGATAACCGACCCTGCACCAAGGAACAGCAACGCCTTGAAAAAAGCGTGCGTGGTCAGGTGGAACATTGCCGCCGGATAGGCCGAAACGCCCACAGCAAAAAACATATAGCCAAGCTGTGAGCAGGTCGAATAGGCAATCACCCGCTTGATATCAAACTGTGTCATGCCAACTGTCGCAGCAAAAATTGCCGTCAACGCGCCAATGACAGTGATTACATCCAGAGCGAACGGGGCAAATTCCAGCATCGGTGACAGGCGGCAAATCATAAAGACCCCGGCGGTCACCATCGTTGCCGCATGGATAAGAGCAGATACAGGTGTCGGCCCCTCCATCGCATCGGGCAACCATGTGTGCAGGCCAAGCTGGGCAGATTTACCCATTGCGCCAATAAATAGCAGAATACCAGCAACTTCCAGCGCTGGCAGACGATAGCCAAGGAAATTCATTTCGGTCGCTGCAATCACACTCGATTGGGCAAAGATATCGTCAAACTGAACCGAACCGAACAACGCATAAACCGCCAAAATGCCCAGTGCAAAGCCAAAGTCACCAACCCGATTCACCACAAAAGCCTTCATCGCGGCGGTATGTGCAGAGTCTTTTTTGTACCAGAATCCGATCAGCAAATATGAGGCGACACCAACCCCTTCCCAGCCAAAGAACATCTGCACCAGATTATCGGCGGTGACAAGCATCAGCATGGCAAAGGTAAACAGGCTAAGATAGGCCATAAACCGTGCCCGCGCATTGTCGTGCGACATATAGCCAATCGAATAGATATGCACCATCGACGACACGCCCGTCACCACGATCAGCATCACCGCGGTCAATGTATCGAACCGCAGGCTCCAATCAGCAACAAAGGTGCCCGAGGTGATCCAGCGCGCGACAACGACCGTTTCAGGAACCCCGCCGATTGCCACATTCGCAAAGGCGATTATCGAGAACAGCAACGACAGCAAAAGGCCTGAAACCGTCACGATTTCAGCCGCGCGATCCCGATTATAAAGGCTCAGAAAGCCGGCGATCACAGCCCCTAGCAAGGGAAGGAAAACGATGAGCGAATACATGAACTGCCCTACCCCTTCAAAATATTCACATCTTCAACCGCGATCGAACCACGGTTGCGGAAAAACACCACGAGAATGGCAAGACCAATAGCCGCCTCAGCCGCCGCAACGGTCAGGATAAACAGCGAGAAAATCTGCCCCTCGAGGTTATTTCCATAAGCCGAAAAGGCGACCATGTTGATATTGACCGCAAGCAGCATTAACTCAATCGACATCAAAATCGTGATGACGTTTTTCCGGTTTAAAAAAATACCAAAAATACCAAGGGCAAATAACATTGCCGATACAACCAGATAATGATTAAGCGTTAGTTCCAACATGACGCCACCCCCCTATTGATCACTGGGACTGCAAGTGGCAGTCCGATCATGTGCCCGGCTGTTTTCCTGACCGTCTAGTTGATCCTTTGCCCTCGCCTCCGCCTTCGCTTTTGCCGACGGCATTTTAACAATCTCCATCACATCTTCGCGCCGGCGGCTATTTTGCGCAGCAATCGACTGTCGCCGCACTCCAGCCCGCTTGCGCATGGTCAGTGAAATCGCGCCAATCATCGCCACCAGCAGAATCAGCCCTGCAATCTGGAATAAAAAGGCATATTTCGTGTACAGCACGCCGCCAATCTGGGTGGTATTGGCAATATCCGACGCGGTTGGCAGGCTGGCGTTCGAAAACGCATCGCTATACATCGCTGCCACCAGTTCAAACACAAGTATGCCGCCAACAATCAGTCCAAGCGGCAGGTATTTCTGGAACCCAGCGCGCATTTCGGCAAAATTGATATCCAGCATCATCACAACGAACAGGAATAACACCGCCACCGCGCCGACATAAACCACAACCAGCAGCATCGCCAGAAATTCGGCACCGATGAGAACAAACATTCCCGCCGCATTGAAAAATGCCAAAATCAGAAACAGCACCGAATAGACAGGGTTGCGTGACACCACCACCATCAAGCCGCTGGCAAGCATGACGCCAGCAAACAGGTAAAAGAACAGGGCTTCAATCATTATATAGCTGTCTTTCTCTTAATCATCGCCATGCCGTACCATGCTGCCTAACGCCATTTCGCGTCGGCGGCTAGGTTACGGGCAATTTCGGTTTCCCAGCGGTCACCATTCGCCAACAGCTTGTCTTTATCGTAATACAGCTCTTCACGGGTTTCGGTGGCAAATTCAAAATTTGGACCCTCGACAATCGCATCAACCGGACAGGCCTCCTGACAAAAGCCGCAATAGATACATTTTGTCATGTCGATGTCATAGCGGGTCGTGCGGCGGCTGCCATCATCCCGCGGCTCGGCCTCGATCGTGATGGCCTGCGCCGGGCAAACTGCCTCGCATAATTTACAGGCAATACAGCGCTCTTCGCCATTCGGATACCGGCGCAAAGCGTGCTCGCCGCGAAACCTAGGGGACAGGCTGCCCTTTTCATAAGGATAGTTAATCGTGACTTTTGGCTTGAAGAAATACTTCAAGGTCAAAAACAGCCCCTTGCCAAGCTCAAGAAGCAGAAACGAGCGAACGGCATTTACCAAAGCGGACATCTGGTATCTCTCCCTAACCCAAGGTCACATCAGGCAAACGGTCGGTCACCAAAAGGAAACCGGCGGTCAGCACCACATATAGCAGCGAAAATGGCAAAAAGATTTTCCAACCAAGACGCATCAGCTGATCATAACGATATCGCGGCGTTGTTGCCCGCACCCATAAGAACACAAACAACACCAGCATGATCTTGATAATGAACCATAATGGCCCCGGAATGATATTCAGCGGCCAGATATCAAACGGTGGAAGCCACCCGCCCAAGAACAGCACAACGGTCATGCTGCTCATCAGGATCATATTTGCATATTCGCCAAGGAAGAACAGCGCAAACGACATTGATGAATATTCAACGAAATAGCCGGCAACCAATTCAGACTCGCCCTCGGGCAAATCAAAAGGCGCACGATTTGTTTCGGCAAGGGTTGAAATAAAGAAAACCACAAACATTGGCAACAACGGCAGCGCAAACCACATCCCGCGCTGAGCCTCGACAATCCCGCTCAAGTTCAGCGTTCCTGCACATAACAGGACATTGATGATAACAAGACCCATCGACACTTCGTAGGACACCATCTGCGCCGCCGAGCGCAATGCGCCCAAAAACGCATATTTCGAGTTACTGGCCCAGCCCGCCATGATCACGCCATAAACGCCAAGCGATGAAATGGCAAACAGGTACAAAATGCCAACATTGATATTCGCAATCACCAGATCTTCGCCAAACGGGATAACCGCCCATGCCACAAGCGACAGGATGAAGGTAAGCATTGGCGCGATCATAAAGACAATTTTATTTGCACCGGCTGGCATGATCGTTTCTTTTGCCATCAGCTTTAACGCGTCGGCAAATGGCTGGAAAAGGCCAAACGGGCCAACCACATTCGGCCCTTTACGAAGCTGCATAAAGCCGATGACCCGGCGCTCGGCAAGGGTTAGATAGGCGACCGCAATCAATAACGGCCCGATCACAACCATAATCTTGGCCACAACCCAGCCAAGCTCCAAAATCCAGTCCTGTGTCAGAAAATCCATCATCATCGTCACTCCGCTGCAACCGAGGCGCCGCTATCGGCCCCGCTGGCACGGACACAATCCGCCATCGTTTCAGACGCACGGCTAATCGCACAGGTCATATAGAAATTATCGAACGCCTGACCAACCGGCTCGGCAGACAGTTTTGCCCGCCCGCCAAATGCCGCCCATTTCGCCGGCGCAATGTCATCAGCATCGGCAAAATGCGGAAATTCAGCACATAAAGCCTCACGCAATTCTGCCAGCGTGTCAAAGCCGATTGACTTGCCGACGGCACCAGAAACGGCGCGAATAATTGACCAATCTTCGCGCGCATCACCGGGCGGGAATGCAGCCCGGCTTGCATATTGGACACGGCCTTCAGTGTTGACATAGATGCCATCTTTTTCGGTGTAGGCGGCACCTGGCAACACCAGATCCGCATGATGCGCCCCTGCATCACCATGATGCCCCTGATAAACCACAAAGCTAGCGGCAAACGGTTCGAGGTCCAGCTCGTCAGCCCCAAGCAACCAAACAAGGTCCAGCTCGCCAGCCTTGGCCGCCTTGGCCATCTCTGCAACATCCATACCGCCGCGGCCGGGCACAAACCCAAGATCAAGCCCGCCAACACGCGCCGCCGCATTATGAAGGACGTTAAAGCCGTTCCAGTCTTTTGTAACAACGCCATAAGTCTCGGCAATCTGGCGTGCCTTGCCCAGCATCGCCGCGCCATCTGCACGCGCTAAAGCGCCCATACCAATGATGATCATCGGCCGTTTGGCCTTTTTCAGCTTGGCCGCGAATTTATGGCTGCCATCGGCCAGCGATCCCAGAATTGCCGGATCTTCGCCAAGAAATTGAGCGTCATAGGTAAGGTCAATTTTTGGCCCCACCACCGCAATCGGTAACCGGCTAGACAGCCAGTTGCGCCGGATACGCGCATTCAGCACAGCCGCCTCGATGCGCGGATTACTGCCAATAATTAAAATCGCATCAGCATCATCGATGCCGGCAATGGTCGAATTAAACAGATAACCGGCGCGTTTACCGCCAATTTTTGCGCCATCCTGACGGCAATCAATATTCGGGCTGCCAAGGCGTGTCATCAGGCTTTTCAGCGCATACATCGCCTCGGCATCGACCTGATTACCGGCAATTGCTGCGATTTTATTAGGTTTGGCTTTGCGCAAGGCTGTTGCCAGAGTTTTCAGAGCCTCGTCCCAGCTTACCGGATGAAGCCGACCGTCTTGGCCTCGTGCATAGGGCTTGTCGAGGCGTTGCCGGCGCAGACCATCAATTGCATAACGGGTCTTATCGGAAATCCATTCTTCATTGATATCTTCATTAAGGCGCGGCAAAACACGCATGACTTGCGCCCCTCTGGCATCAACCCGGATATTGCTGCCAAGCGCATCCATTACGTCAATCGTCTCAACCTTGTTCAACTCCCACGGCCGCGCGGTAAAGGCATAAGGCCGCGAGGTCAAAGCCCCAACCGGACATAAGTCAATCACATTCGCCGACAATTCAGACGCAAGCGTCTTTTCAAGATAGGTCGTGATTTCCATCGTTTCACCGCGGCCAATCGCGCCCAAGTCAGGCACACCAGCAACCTCGGTAGCAAACCGAACACAGCGCGTACAATGAATACAGCGGGTCATAACCGTACTGATCAACGGCCCCATATGCTTGTTATCAACTGCGCGTTTATTCTCGGCAAAACGTGATCCGTCCAGACCAAACCCCATCGCCTGATCTTGCAAGTCGCATTCGCCGCCCTGATCACAGATCGGGCAATCAAGCGGATGGTTGATCAGCAGAAATTCCATCACGCCTTCGCGCGCTTTTTTCACCCGATCAGTATCGGTACGAATAACCATACCGTCACCAGCTGGCATCGCGCATGACGCAATTGGCTTTGGCGCGCGTTCCATATCAACAAGGCACATCCGGCAATTGCCAGCAATCGACAAGCGATCATGATAGCAAAAGCGCGGAATTTCTACACCAGCCGCCTCGCACGCATGAAGCACGGTTGAGCCGTCTTCAACTTCCACTTCAACATCATTTACCGTCATTTTTGGCATGGTGCTGTCCGTTTCCTATTCTGCCGCATTCACAGCGTCAACCGCATGGCGCGCCGCAATCCGTCGTTCGATTTCGGGCCGGAAATGTTTGATAAGCCCCTGAATTGGCCATGCCGCAGCATCACCAAGCGCACAGATTGTATGACCCTCAATCTGGCGTGTTACCTGCTCAAGCGTGTCAATCTCATGGCTTTCCGCCTCACCACGAACAAGCCGTTCCATCATCCGCCACATCCAGCCAGTACCTTCACGGCACGGCGTGCATTGTCCGCAGGATTCATGCTTGTAAAAATATGATAGCCGCGAGATCGCCTTGACGACATCAGTGCTTTTATCCATCACGATAATGCCGGCAGTGCCAAGGCCAGTTCCAGCATTGCGAAGGGCGTCAAAATCCATCGTCATGTCGGCACAGACATCTTTTGGCATCAGCGGCGTTGATGATCCGCCCGGAATAACCGCCAGCAAATTATCCCAGCCACCGCGAACCCCGCCAGCGTGCTTTTCGAGCAATTCACGAAGCGGAATGCCCATTTCTTCTTCAACATTGCAAGGGTTATTCACATGACCGGAAATACAGAAAAGCTTGGTGCCGGTGTTATTTTCCTTGCCAAGACCGGCGAACCAGTCGGCCCCCCGGCGCAAGATTGTCGGCGCAACAGCAATAGATTCGACGTTATTGACTGTGGTTGGGCAGCCGTAAAGACCAACACCAGCGGGAAATGGCGGCTTTAGGCGCGGCTGGCCTTTGCGACCTTCCAGCGACTCAAGCAATGCGGTTTCTTCACCGCAGATATAAGCCCCCGCCCCGCGATGCAGGTAAATATCAAAGGCCCAGCCTGATTTTGCTGCATCCTTGCCAAGCAGACCCGCATCATACGCCTCGTCAATCGCGGCCTGAAGACGGCGCGCTTCATTCACAAATTCGCCGCGTATGTAAATATAAGCCGCATGGGCGCGCATCGCGAAACCGGCAATAACACAGCCCTCAAGCAATTTATGAGGCTCATGACGGATAATATCGCGGTCTTTACACGTGCCAGGTTCGGACTCGTCGGCATTGACCACCAGATAATGTGGCCGATCCTTAACCTCTTTTGGCATAAATGACCATTTCAGGCCGGTTGGAAAGCCAGCACCACCACGTCCACGCAGGCCAGAAGCCTTCATCCGTTCGACAATTTCATCATGCCCAAGCGCCAATATTGCGGCGGTCTTGTCCCAGTCGCCGCGCGCCTTTGCGCCCTTAAGCCCGGCATCACCCCAGCCATAGATATTGGTGAAAATACGGTCTGCATCATTAAGCATTGGCTTGGCTCCGCTTTTTTGTTGCGCCCGACGCCGCTGATTTTGGCTTTGCTGCCGCCAGCGTTGTTGCGCCGGTTGTTGCCTCAGATCCAGACCGACCGAGAACCGACCCAACCGGTAATGGCGCATCAGCCTCAAGCGAGTCGAGAAGCGCACTGGTCGACTGATAGTCCAGATCTTCGTAAAAATCATCGTTCACTTGCAGAATAGGCGCATTTACACACGCGCCAAGACATTCAACCTCAAGCAACGAGAATTTTCCGCACCGAGATGTCTCGCCCGATGAAATTTGATAGCGATCCTTGATCGCGCGCATCATCTCATCCGAACCACGCAGCCAACAAGGGGTGGTGGTACAGGCTTGCAGGAAATATTTCCCAACAGGCTTTAGATTGAACATCGTGTAAAAGGTCGCAACCTCGAGAACACGAATTTCGGCCATATCCAGCTTTTTAGCGATTAGCTCAATCGCCTTCATCGGGATCCAGTTATCATGCTGGCGCTGCGCCAGATCAAGAAGCGGCATCACCGCACTCGCCTGACGCCCTTTTGGGTATTTTGCCACAATCCGCTTGATCTCTGCTTCATTTTCCTTGGAAAAGGCAAAGCTGTCAGGCTGATCACTGGCAATACGGGCTTCAATACTCATCGGTCAATCTCACCAAAAACAATATCAAGCGATCCAATAATCGCCACTGAGTCGGCCAGCATATGACCGCGCGACAAATGATCTACTGCCGCCATGAAATAGAATCCCGGGGCGCGAATTTTGCACCGGTAAGGCTTGTTCGTGCCATCCGACACCAAATAAACACCAAATTCACCCTTTGGCGCTTCGACAGCGGTATAGCTCTCTCCCTCGGGCACATGAAAACCCTCGGTATAAAGCTTGAAATGATGGATCAGCGCCTCCATCGAATTCTTCATCTCACCGCGATGCGGCGGAGTCACCTTATGATCTGGTGCCATAACCGGCCCATCAGGCATCCCTGCAATCGCCTGCTCGATAATTCGCAGCGACTGGCGCATTTCTTCAATCCTGACCAGATAACGCGCATAGCAATCACCGGTTTTGCCAACCGGGATATCAAAATCCATGTCATCATAGGCGTCATAAGGCTGGGTTTTACGTAAATCCCATGCAACCCCTGATCCACGCAGACACGGGCCGGTCATGCCAAGCGATAATGCGTCTTCCTCGGAAATCACCCCGATATCAACGGTACGCTGTTTAAAGATACGGTTCTCGCTTAGCAGGGTTTCCATATCCTGAATAAAGGCGGGAAATGTTTTCGCCCAATTATTGATGTCGCGCAGCAAATCATCAGGCAGATCCTGATGCACCCCACCGGGGCGGAAATAGGCAGCGTGAAGACGCGCCCCGCAAGCACGCTCATAAAATCCCATCAGATGTTCGCGCTCTTCAAAACCCCACAAAAGCGGCGTCATCGCCCCGACATCAATGGCAAAGGTTGTCAGGTTCAATAAATGGTTCAAGATACGGCCGATCTCGCAGTAGAGAACCCGGATATATTGAGCCCGGCGCGGCACCGTGATGCCAAGCGCCTTTTCAACCGACAACGCCCACGCGTGTTCTTGGTTCATCGGCGATACGTAATCAAGCCGGTCGAAATAAGGCAAAGCCTGCAGATAGGTTTTATGCTCAATCAGCTTTTCAGTGCCGCGATGCAGCAACCCGATATGCGGATCGGCGCGTTCAATCACCTCGCCATCCATCTCAAGGACAAGCCGTAAAACCCCGTGCGCCGCCGGATGCTGCGGGCCAAAATTCATCGTTATCGGTTTGATTTGCATCTCTGCCATGATGGTACCTCTAACCCCCTATTTCGCCGTTTTGTCAGGGTCAGATGCGGCTGGCTTGCCGCCAAGCTCGCTATGCATCCCTTCCCACGGGCTAAGGAAATCAAAATCGCGGAATTCCTGCACCAAATGAACCGGCTCGTTGATCACACGGCGCTGTGCATCATCATACCGCACCTCAACATGACCGGTTAGCGGGAAATCTTTGCGCAATGGATGGCCTTCAAAACCGTAATCGGTGAGTAACCGGCGCAGATCAGGATGGCCAGCAAAGAATATGCCGAACATATCCCAGACTTCACGCTCGGCCCAGTTTGCGGCCATAAACACGGCGGTAACCGACGGCACGGTTTGCCCTTCGGCGACCACCGCGACAACGCGCAACCGCATGTTATTTTCCATCGACAGCATCTGATAAACGACATCAAACCTGTCTTTACGCTCGGGGTAATCAACTGCAGTCAGGTCGATCAATTGGGTAAAGGCGGCCTGCCGATCATCGCGCAGCAGCATCAGCAATTGCGCCACATCCGCGGCGTTCACCTGCACTTCAATCTCACCATGGACGACCTCAGATGACAGCGGCAGCCCCTGCCCGATATCACGAAGGTGATCTGCCATAAGCTGAAGCGGCGGCTCGCTGGTATCGCCAACATTATCAATTAGGTCATTGTCATTCATTGCAGCGCCCTTTCAAGGCTAGCTAACATAAAACGTTACGGAAAACTGGCCTAACTGCGTGCAATTGTTGCGGTGCGACGAATCTTTTTCTGTAGTTGCAATAGGCCGTATATCAATGCTTCCGCAGTTGGCGGGCAACCAGGCACATAAACATCAACCGGAACAATCCGGTCACAGCCACGAACCACGGCATAGGAATAATGGTAATAACCGCCGCCATTGGCGCATGATCCCATCGACAGCACCCAACGCGGCTCTGGCATCTGATCATACACACGGCGCAATGCTGGTGCCATTTTATTGGTCAGCGTACCAGCCACAATCATCACATCCGACTGGCGCGGGCTTGGCCGGAACAACATCCCATACCGGTCCATATCGTACCGGCTTGCGGCTGAATGCATCATCTCAACGGCGCAGCAAGCAAGACCAAAAGTCATCGGCCATAATGAGCCAGACCGCGCCCAGTTGAACAGTTTGTCCGCCTTGGCAATCACAAAGCCACGGTTGGTGATTTCATCACCAACGGCGCGAAGGATAGCGTCTTGATCAGCGCCCGGCGGTATTGGCGATGCCAATGATGGATCCATCACTCCCATTCCAACGCTCCCTTTTTCCATTCATAGATAAACCCGATAGTCAGGACAGCCAGAAACAGCATCATTGACCAGAAACCAAACAATCCGATACCGCCAAGCGCGACCGCCCATGGGAACAGAAATGCCACCTCAAGGTCGAAGATAATAAACAGAATCGCAACAAGGTAAAACCGAACATCGAATTGACGCCGGGAATCATCAAAGGCATCAAAACCGCATTCATAGGCGGTCATTTTTTCGCTGTCAGGGCGCTGATTTCCGAACACAAAAGCAGTCAAAACAAAGGCAACGGATAGGCCGATTGCAATGGCAAAAAAGACTGCGATCGGCAGATATTCACCAAGAAACAAATCCAATAGGGGCTCCTAGGTTTAGGGCTTGGGACTTACCCCTTTGGGAATAATTCAGCGCCGCTCTAATTGCAAGTCGCAAAGCAGAAAAATATCGGATAAAAGCCAAATTTCTGGTAATTGCCCGACATCGCCATATCGGCCTACCGCAATGGCTGGTGTGGCGGCTGTTTTTAGGGGCGGTCACGACAGAAGGTTGCGTCCGGCATTGATCATTGCCTAAGCTGCAATAAAACCTCTAGCGCGACTACGAAATAAGGATTAACCCGATGCAAAGCCCATCCTCATCAAATCAGATTCCCGACATGGCAGCCCTGCTTGGCTGGGGGGGGCTCGTTCCGTTTGGGCTGGCGGCATTGGGCACGCATAGCGGCGTTGATGCGCTGGTGCTTTATGGCTTTATCGGCGGTACGGCGTATGGCGCGATAATTCTCAGCTTTCTTGGCGCGGTGCATTGGGGGCTGACAATGCAGGATAATCGCAGCCCCTATTGGTATGTCTGGTCGGTTACGCCGGCTTTATTGGGTTTTGCCAGCTTGCTGATCTTTGATGTAAATTACCGAATATTCGCGCTAATCCCGCTTTTTGGGCTGGCTTGGTCGGTTGATCATCAGGCCGCCATCCGCGGGTTAATCCCAGACTGGTATATGCGGCTTCGCACGCTATTAACAGCCGGTGCGGTGATCAGTCTTGCGGCAATGTTGCTGGCCTGAAAAACTGCCTAGCGTGCGCGGATCATGATCAGATTACCACTGACCACAAGCCCAAGCCCGATCACCCCAAGCACACCCCATTGATAATTCTCAAAAATTGTCGATAGAAGCAAAGCAAAAACTGGAAATATGACGGTGGCATAGCCAGCCCGGCTAGCGCCGATCCTGCCGATCAGAACGAGATAACAGCTAAAGGTCAGCACCGACGAGACAATCGTCAACCAGAGTAATGAGCCGATATAGAGCGGGGTTTGCTCGATCATGAATTCATTGCCTGTGATGAGTGATCCGAGCCCAAGATAACCGGCGCCATAAACCATGCCCCATGCGGCTGACGCAAAAACCGGAATGGCTTGGCGCTGGCTATCTGCCGAGACCATATTGCCACTGCAAAAAAATAACGTGCCAATCAGACATAAAACAAGGCTGGGCAACGCGGCGTCTGAAACCCTTAATTCCGGCCAATAAAGTAGCGCAACACCGCTAATGCCGACAACGGCTGCCAGCAAATGCAAAGCTGGCGGGCGCTGCCGGCCAAGAGCCGCCGTCATCAGTACATTTACCAGCGAAGCGGTCGAAAAAACCACTGCCAGCAAGCCCGACGCCACACCATTGGCCGCATGGTAGAACAGGGTGAAATTGCCGGAAAAGATAAACAGACCAAGCGCGGCAAACCGCCAGTGCAAACGCCAGTGAAACCATGTTGGCTGACCCGAAATATAGGCCAGCAGAAACATCATCGGCGCCGCCATCAAAAATCGCCAAAACAGTGATATTTCAGGCGCGACTACACCCAAATGCCATTTCAGCGGTAACCAGCTTGTCGACCAGCCAAACACCACGCCAGCATAGAGCAGCAGGTCAAATGGTGTCATAATGCCCCCTAACCAGCCGGCTTGAACTAGGCAGCCACCCAGTCATCTGGATTAATATCAAGACAGGCTTCAACCGCCGCTGTGGCGATAACGGATCGTGTATTATGCACATCGTCAACGACATCTAGCCCGCCTTTAACCACCGTGACAATGGCGTTGCCACGAGGCAGCTTACCCGCGACAATCGCCGCATCAACCTTGGATGGCTCCTGTACCGCAATGGTGACCCGCACTTCCATATCAGCATGGTCATAGCCCAGCGAGCGAAACAGAATCAGCGAGCTGTGATGCAGCGCATCATCAACGGCGCGGCACGCCGCCTTGGTATAATCCTCGCCATAAAGATCATTGCCAGTGCCCATTTCCAGAATAATTCGTTTCATGACGCAGCTCCTGCTGGCTCAAGATCAAGATAGACAACAACTGCCGCATTTGCGATTACCGTTGCCCCACCATCCGGCTTTGGCACATCAAGGCCGCCATGAACAGCACGAACCGATGCCTGCCCATAAGGCAGCAGCGCCGCAACCTTGTCGGTATCGACGGCATCAGGCTTTTGTACGCCAATTTCCACCTCGATAATCATCGCTGAACGATCAAGACCAAACGCATCGGCTATCGATAATGAATTATGCCATAACGCGTTTTCAAGCGCGCGGCAGGCGGCGCGTGTGTAATCCTGCTGTCGGAGCGAACTGCCCATGCCAAGCTCCATCACCATCCGTTTCTTTGCCATGAATGAAAACTTTCCTAATCTAAAAAACACCAGCCCGATAATTGGTATCCGGCACGATTTGCAGTCATTACCCGCATTACCATGCCGCCAAAAACCCTTGCGGGCCGCATCCCTCGTCACCCGTTAGGCCATTAATATGATGTATAATCGGTTGTTTTGGTAAAACCAACCAAAGAAGCATGGGGGCATGATCAATCAAGCCCTAACGCCGCCCTAACATCAGCTGTCCAGCCAATAAAACTGGCACTATCCGTTACGATAACCGGCCGCTTAATCAGGGTTGGATGAGCCTGTAACAAAGCCAGCGCAGGGTGCTGGCGCGCCGCGTCATCAAGGCCGCGCCATGTCGTTGATTTGCGGTTCACCACCACATCATCACCATGCTGATCAAGCCAGTTTCCAAGCTGAGCACTGGTAACTGGATTTGCCCGCAGATCAATAAATTCAACGCTTTTACCCGCAGCTTGCAACGCCTTTAGCGCCTTTTTGCAGCTATCACAATTCTTCAGCCCATATAGTTTCAAAAAACCCGCCTCCCTTAATTACAGCCAGCTTAACAATTGGCTTTGATGCTGCCAATCCGATTTCCAACCAGATTGCCAATCCGAACACTAGACCTTGCAACAGCAAACTGAAACGCGCAAATTAATCTGCCAAATTGATCTGCCAAATAAACCCGTTTGATTGCTGTCAGGAGACAAAGCTGCTTCGCCGATTTCTTTATACCAGTTATGAGCGCCAGATAAACCGCGCCTATCGCAACAGGCTGGCCGATCGCGGTGCGAGCGCTCAAGGCGTTTTCTGGCGGTCGGAAACCAGCCAAATTGCGCGGTTTGATGCGTTGTTATCGCTGGTACATCAACTTGCACCGCAAAAACCGGTCACAATCGCCGATATCGGCTGTGGCTATGGGGCAATGCTTGATTTCATCAAAACCAAACCGGCCTATGCGCAAACAATCTATTGCGGCGTCGATATCAATGCCGCGATGGTAAATGCATGCAAGCAAAAACACCCATCCGAGCAAGCCTTGTTCAAATGTGGAAATGCGCCGCAAACCACGGTTGATTTTGCAATATTTTCGGGCACGTTTAACCTGACCCATTGTGATGATCCAGCGCTATGGATGGATTACATCTTTGACAGCCTCGAACGCTGCATGAAGAAGGCTCGTTATGCGCTTGTGCTGAACTTACTCGTTGCGCCACAGACAAAAATTACCCAGCAAATATTTTATGCCAACCGCGCCGCCTTTATCCGCCGTGCCGAGCAACAGCTTGGCCCTACGCACGCCCAATCAACCAAATATGTGTCCGGTGATGTCAGCTTTGTGATCACGCGGGCTAGCTGACTCTTTGGAGGCCAAATCTTTAGGGCTAAAAATCAATTACCATGCCGTCACAACCGACCGAGCAGCGCCCGTCAAAACCGCGGCTAGTTTCGGCCTGCCAATCGGCATCGCTGCAAATGTCGCGCTCGGGCGGGATAAGATGATGCAGCACCAGATGCCCAACATTGGCTGCACGGGCGGTTCGTCCCGCATCCTCAGCTAGGCTATGCGCCGCAAAAAGATGCTGTTTCAGACGGTCATCCCCGGTTTTTGTTTTCGCTACAACATAGTCTATGCCTTTTGCCAGCATCGCCTCATGCACCAGAACATCGCTGTTTCTGGCAAAATTGGCCAACGCCGGTAGATAGCGCGTATCACCGGAAAATGTGACCGATTTTCCCGCCGCATCAAAGCGAAGCGCATAGGAATCATCAATCGGCGGATGGTCGTTCCGCATCGCCGAGACGCAAAACCCGCCATCGTCAACAATCTTTACCAGATCCGGCGTTTTCGCATCATAAATATTCACCTGAACCAGCGATTTAAGTGGCGGCCTGCCCTCGTCCTTGATACGGATCGCGATATCGAATTCCATCATTTCGCAAAACCGCTGCCAGATCAGCTCAAGACCAGGCGGCCCATGAACCGAGACCTGATGGTCAAGTCCGGCTGTCCACGCCGTATGAAGCAAGCCGCCAAATTCCAGAACATGATCAGAATGATAATGCGTGATAAAGACGTCAGTAAGGCCGGTCAGCGGATAGCCAGCCCTGACCATGCCGGCCGTGACGCCAAGGCCGCAGTCAATAATGATCGACCGGCCTGCGATCGAAAGATGTGATGATGTTGGCAAGAAAGATGCGCCCGGGGCGCGAAGCGATGGGCCGCCCTTTGTGCCAAGTAGAACCAGCCGTGCCATGATCTTTTATATCTGCCCCATAGTACCCGCGCCCATCACCATGATCTCTTCATTACGATCGGGCTCTCTATGACGATCGGGCATGCCCCCCATGAGAATGATGCCCAAGAACGATGTCCAAGAACGATGCCAGAAAATCACTAAAGAACAAACGCTAAAAAAACACCCAAGATGCCCAAAGATTTACCCGTTATTATCCAGCGGTTATAAAGTCGCGGCGGGCTGGGCCATCGGGGCATCATTGGCAAGCGTGCTTCACCCTACCTAGCACGGGCGCGCGCAAGTGCCATGCTTGCTTCAACCGCTGCCATCCCTGCCACAAGCAATAACAGGCTGATTGATCCAAAACCCACGATCATCCAACCTGCAACCAACGGAAACCCAAATATACCGGCAAAATAAGTAAAGGCGAAAAGCTGTAATGTTTGGGCGACTAGTTCGCGCGATGCGTCCCGCGCCGTCATAGCCACCAAAATCGGATAAGACACGCCATAGCCGATGCCAAAAAGCACAGCAAACAGCCAGTAAAGATACCGATCACCAGAAATCAGGCAGAATAAAACAACGCTTCCACACATCACATATTGCAGGAAGGCAATTGTGAAATACGGATTATTCCCGCCGTTAAAGCGCGCCAGTACCAGTCTGAATATCACCACCGTTGCCGTGTAAATGAGGAAATAATCGGCGTAATTAAGCCCACGTTCATCGGCGTAAACCGTCTGAAAATTGCTGACACCCGCAAAAACGCTAGCACCTATAAAAACCATTGTGACCGGCCGCCATGCGGGCGAACGCCAAATAGCCCTTATTGACGCTAGCGTAATCTTGGACTGTTCGGCTGAATTGGTGCTTATTGCGTGATTTTTGACCGGTTTCGCGAGGAAGAAAAACATGATCGCAGACAGCACACAAAGTGCCGACGTCACCAAGAAAGCCGCAGCCACCGTCTGCCCCGCCGCCTCTAACAGCGCGGCAAGGACTGGCGAAAGTCCAAAACCAGCCATAACAGCGATCGAGAGCAATGTGAAAAAACGCACCCTAAATTCATCCGCTACAAGTTCGGTTAGCACAATAGGGCAAAGCGCATAGGCCGTGCCCCAGCCGAACCCAAGCAGCAGACTGGCGGCTAAAATCAAACTGCCAACCGCTGTCGCATTGCCATAAAAAGCCAAAGCAAGCGCGATCGCCAGACACCCAATGGCGAGCATTTTCACCCTGCCGAAAGCATCTGAGAGATGTCCGCAATAATAAACGCTGAACAGCGTCGAAAGAACGGTAAACATCAGCATTGTGCCGACCGCCTTTTCATCCGAGCCCAGCCCTTCGAACAGCCGGGGCAGCATAAATGTCAACCCATATGCGCCGGCCTGTAAAAAAACGGCAAGGTAAAAGACCATTAATGTGATGTTACGGCTCACAATTAAGCCTCTCCAAATCGGTTGAAGGCAAGATGGATATCCATTTTACTGGCTTCAAAAGATTTATATTTACAGCCAAAAAACTGGCGCGCAGGTGATGCGACCGCGCCCCAGATCATCCCCGTGACGAAATATCCCATAACGGATCGTGCAGTAACAGCCTAGCTAAGACGGCTAGGCGGTGAATGTCTAATTATTTTGGAAGATAATGGCGGGAGTGACGGGACTCGAACCCGCGGCCTCCGGCGTGACAGGCCGGCGCTCTAACCAACTGAGCTACACCCCCTTGAAACAAGGGCTTGTTGTGGAGCGTTTGTAGCATGGATTTTTTATCGGACAACCCCAAAAATGCGTTTCAACAGGCAAGAAATAAAAAAAACAACGATGCCAGTGCGCCATAGCGCCGAGTTATATCTTTATCAGTAACGTGAAACACGGGAATCAAATAAAAGACACGCCAATGACGCAATCCATCACACGCCAATCGCGCAAGCCATCAGACCCCATCAAAAGGGCGTCTAGATCGTCATTATTTTTCATGGGGCACTAAAACGGGAATGGTGGGTGGTGAGGGGTTCGAACCCCCGACCTACTCGGTGTAAACGAGTTGCTCTCCCAGCTGAGCTAACCACCCTTAACATTCCGGTACCATTGGTCACGCCAATGGCATAGATAACGCCGACCCTTATATCGGGCCGGCGTTAAAAAGGAAAGTCTAAAATTTAGCTATTTACGGCGTCTTTCAGAGGAGCACCAGCTTTGAACTTAGGCTGCTTTGATGCTTTGATCTGAATGGTTTCGCCAGTTCTTGGGTTCCGGCCAGTTGTCGCTGCACGATGCGCAACTGAGAATGTGCCAAAGCCAACGATGCGGACATCGCCGCCTGCCTTTAATGCACCTGCGATGCTGTCAAAAACGCCATCGACGGCGCGGCCAGCGTCAGCTTTCGTGATGCCGGCTGCATCAGCCACCGCAGAAACGAGATCATTCTTATTCATGGGAACCCCCTGTATATAGGTTTCGTTTACAAACTAAATCTTAGTCAAAACCTACACTGAATTCAGACATCGGGCAAAGGATTTTCTCGGAAAAACGGCCAAAAAATGGCTGTTTAAGTTTCAGCATAATATAAAAGCATTAATGCGCGACAATATCAGTTTTACTTTCACTCTTTTCGCCAACTGCAACCGTAGCATCATCACCAACAGCGGTTTCAAGTGCTGCTGGAATCGGTTCACGCACCAGTGCAACCGATAATGCCTGATCAACCATGGCCACCGGCACGATCTTAAGCGCACCCTTGATATTATCTGGGATCTCGGCAAGGTCTTTTTCGTTTTCTTTCGGGATTAATACCGTTTTCAATCCGCCACGTTGTGCCGCTAATAGTTTTTCTTTCAGCCCGCCAATTGGCAAAACGCGACCACGAAGCGTGATCTCGCCAGTCATCGCCACATCACGGCGCACTGCAATGCCGGTAATGGCCGAGATAATTGATGTTGCCATCGCCACACCGGCAGACGGTCCGTCTTTTGGCGTTGCCCCCTCTGGCACATGGACATGGACGTCATGCTTGGCCAGATCAGCAAGATCAATCCCATAGGTTTGCGCGCGTGACTTGATAAAGAATTCAGCTGCCTGAATCGATTCCTTCATCACGTCGCCCAGCTTGCCTGTGGCACTGGCCTTGCCCTTGCCCGGCACCTTCACCGCCTCAATATTCAGCAATTCGCCGCCGACTTCAGTCCAGGCAAGCCCTGTCGTCACACCAATCTGGTCATGATCCTCCATTTCGCCAAAACGGAACCGGCTTACGCCAAGATAATCTTCCAGATTGTCTGGCGTCACCTCGACTGAGGTTTTTTCACCGGCAACAATCGCCGTTACCGTCTTGCGGGCAATTTTGGCAATTTCGCGCTCAAGATTACGCACCCCGGCTTCACGCGTATAGAGCCGGATAATCGCACGGACGGCATCATCAGTGATGGCAATCTCACCAGCTTTCAACCCATGATCATCAAATTGCTTTTTCATCAGGTGACGCTTGGCAATTTCCAGCTTTTCATCTTCGGTGTAGCCTGACAGGCGGATGATTTCCATCCGGTCCATCAGCGGCTGTGGCATATTTAGCGTGTTTGCTGTGGTCACAAACATCACGTTCGAAAGGTCAAAATCGACTTCCATATAATGATCTTGAAACGCATTGTTTTGCGCTGGATCAAGCACTTCAAGAAGGGCCGATGTCGGATCACCGCGCCAGTCAGCACCCAGCTTGTCAACCTCATCAAGCAGGAATAGCGGATTGTTCATGCCAGCTTTTTTCATGCCCTGCAAAACCTTGCCGGGCATTGATCCGATATAGGTACGACGATGCCCACGGATTTCCGCCTCATCGCGAACACCGCCAAGCGCCATGCGCACATATTGCCGGCCAGTTGCCTTGGCGATTGATTTTCCGAGCGAGGTTTTACCGACACCTGGCGGCCCAACAAGACATAAGATTGGCCCCCGCATTGCCTTGGTGCGCTGCTGCACAGCCAAGAATTCGACAATCCGGTCTTTTACCTTTTCCAAACCGTAATGATCTGCATCAAGCACGGCGCGCGCGGCAATAATATCTTTTTTCAGGCGGCTGGCTTTTTTCCACGGCAGCGCGACAATCCAGTCAAGATAGTTGCGAACAACGGTGGCCTCGGCACTCATCGGCCCCATGTTGCGCAATTTCTTCAGCTCGGCATTCGCCTTCTCACGAGCCGGCTTGGGCAATTTCAGCGCGGTAATTTGCGCCTCGATCTCGTCCAGCTCATTCATGCCATCCTCGCCCTCACCAAGCTCTTTCTGGATGGCCTTCATCTGTTCATTTAAGTAATATTCGCGCTGGGTCTTTTCCATCTGCCGCTTGACCCGGTTACGCACCCGCTTTTCAACCTGAAGCGCACCAATTTCGCCTTCCATGACGCCAAAAATCTTTTCCAGACGGTCATGCACGTCAAGTGTCTCAAGCAAATCCTGTTTTTCCGGGATTTTTACCGCCAGATGTGAGGCGATCATATCGGCAATTTTATCAGCGTCTTCAACCTGCTCTACCGCACTCAACACCTCGGTGGCGATTTTCTTGTTCAGCCTAATATATTGTTCAAACTGCTGGACTGTCGCACGGCCAAGCGCAGCCGTATCAGCGCCGCGATCACCAGTTTGCTCAACCAGTTCTGCCTCGACAAACAGATAGCCTTTATCATCGGTCAATGTGTCACGGCGCATGTGCAAACGCTCACCGCCTTCGACCAGCACCTTGACGGCCCCGTCCGGCAGTTTCAACAGCTGCAAGATTGTTCCAAGCGTGCCAGTTGTATAAAGACCATCAGCGTCAGGATCTTCAATACCGGCCTCAGTCTGGGTCGCCAGAATAATCTGCTTGTCCTCAGCCATAACAGCCTCAAGCGCCTTGATCGATTTTTCACGACCGACAAACAGAGGCACGATCATATGTGGAAATACCACAATGTCACGAAGCGGAAGAACGGGAAGCGCAGTTACAGACAATTCAGTCATTGGAACTTACCTTTAATTATATAAACTGGATAGGCCGCGCGATACGCTGCCACTAGCAGATATGGGGCTTGTGTGACCGGCTTTCAACCACCCGAACACACAAACAAACAGGGCAATTAGGCGCCCTGTTCTGCACCTTGCGGGCGTTTTGCATGAACAACCAATGGTGCGGCGCCGTTATCGACAACATCAGCATTGATCACCACCTCTTCAATATCCCCTGTTGTGGGGATATCAAACATAGGCTCCATAAGGATGTTTTCCATGATGGAGCGTAATCCGCGCGCACCCGTCTTGCGCTCAATCGCCTTAGTGGCGACGGCTTTTAGGGCATCTTCACGGAATTCAAGGCGGACATCATCCATTTCAAACAGCTTTTGATATTGTTTCAAAAGTGCATTTTTTGGCTCGGTCAAAATTTGAATCAGTGCGTCCTCATCAAGATCCTCCAGCGTTGCCACCACCGGCAGACGCCCGACAAATTCAGGGATCAGGCCAAATTTAATCAAATCTTCAGGCTCAAGATCGGCAAGAAGCTCACCGATTTTGCGGTCATCAGGATCGCGCACATCAGCACCAAAGCCAATGCCTGCGCCGGTATGGCGACCTGCAATCAACTTATCAAGACCGGCAAAGGCCCCCCCGCAAATAAACAGGATATTGGTCGTATCGACCTGCAAAAACTCTTGTTGCGGGTGCTTGCGCCCCCCTTGCGGCGGCACTGACGCGACAGTCCCTTCCATAATCTTCAACAAGGCCTGCTGCACACCTTCGCCCGACACGTCGCGGGTGATTGACGGGTTGTCTGATTTGCGCGAAATCTTGTCAACCTCGTCAATATAGACAATGCCGCGCTGCGCACGCTCGACATTATAATCGGCAGCCTGCAGCAGCTTTAGAATGATATTTTCCACGTCCTCGCCCACATAACCGGCCTCGGTCAATGTGGTGGCATCGGCCATAGTAAAGGGCACATCAAGCATCCGCGCCATGGTCTGAGCCAACAGCGTCTTGCCACAACCGGTTGGGCCGACAAGCAGGATATTTGATTTTGAAATCTCGACATCACCAGTGCGGCCATCATTTGCCAGACGCTTGTAATGGTTGTGAACGGCCACTGCCAGCACCCGCTTTGCGCGTGCCTGACCGATTACATATTCATCCAAAACATTTTTGATATCAGACGGGGTTGGCACGCCATCATGGCTTTTTGACAATTGTGTCTTGTGCTCTTCGCGGATGATGTCCATGCACAGCTCAACGCATTCATCGCAGATGAATACAGTCGGGCCAGCAATCAGTTTGCGCACCTCATGCTGGCTCTTTCCGCAAAAAGAACAGAACAAGGTTCCTTTTTCAGCATCATCTTTTTTTGCCATTTTACGGCTCCTGCGCTTGATCTTTTGGCCAGCATTACCGCCAGCCAGTGAAATGATTGCGGCCCCAGTCTAGAGCGCGACCATGATTAGTTACAAACAAATTCTGTGCCAAAGCCTAAAACAACGCCGCTGCAAGCATCAGCGTCGATGGCTTAGCTATCTGATTTCGGTGCTGGCCGCTTTTCGACTACCTGGTCAATAAGCCCAAAATTCTTTGCATCTTCGGCAGTCATGAAGGTGTCACGATCCATAATTTTTTCAATTTGCTTGATTGTCTTGCCGGAATGTTTTTCATAAATCCCGTTCAAACGTTGGCGCAAATCAAGGATTTCCTTGGCATGAATTTCGATATCTGTTGCCTGTCCCTGAAACCCGCCAGATGGCTGGTGAGTCATGATACGCGCATTGGGTAGGCTGAAGCGCTTGCCGGCCGCGCCAGCGGTCAGCAACAATGATCCCATGGATGCGGCCTGCCCCATACATACAGTCGACACCTCCGGCCGGATATATTCCATTGTGTCGTAAATCGCCAAACCAGACGTTACAATGCCGCCGGGCGAATTAATATACATCGAAATATCCTTGGTTGGATTTTCCGATTCCAAAAACAGCAATTGCGAGCAAACCAGTGAGGCGACACCATCGTCAATCGGGCCGTTCAGGAAAATAATCCGTTCTTTTAACAGGCGCGAGAAAATATCATAAGCACGCTCCCCGCGATTGGTTTGTTCAACCACCATCGGCACAAGATTGGCCTGCACCGGGTCGCTAATACGGTCTTGCACGCTGAAGGGAAAATTTCCGATACTTTGGCTCATTCACTGTCTCCTAGGACATCTTGCAAGACCGCAATTTGCAGCCCGTTTTTCTTTTTACAACGCAGTCACATCAACCCGGTGCCACCAAGCCCCCGCCACGGCGTTACGCCGCCGCAGATCGCCTTGCATCTAATATATGGGCATCGGCAAAAGCGGTTCAAGCAAAACCTCAATAAACCGCGGCCGATTTCAAGATTTTTAAGCGATAAAGCCAGCCTGCTTGCCGTCCGGCTAGCCTTCAGTGCTATCCAATTGCCCCGCAAATCATTAATCAATCGCGGCATAGCAGCATCAGACCAAAAAGGGCCGCCAAATCTGGCAGCCCTTATTTTTTAAGACCTGACGTTTTAAGACCTAACGTTTTGGTTGCTAACGTCTTCGGGTTTAACGTCTTTGGCGGTTACTTCTTTGCAGCGGCTTTCTTAGCTGCTGGCTTTTTCGCCGCGGCTTTTTTGGCTGCTGGCTTTTTCGTCGCTGCCGCCTCTTCCGGCTCTTTATAGAGCGTTTCAGCGTCGATTGTGACCTCGGTCACCTTGGCCATTTCCAAAACAAAATCAATGACTTTATCTTCAAAGATAGGGCCAGCGATTTGCTGCATTGCCTGTGGATTTTTTTGGAAATATTCCAAAACCATCTGTTCTTGCCCCGGGAAGCGGCGCGCTTCTTCAAAAACGGCGCGGCGTGTATCTTCTTCGGTGACTTCGATGTTGTTTTCACGGCCAATCTCGGTCACCAGCAGGCCAAGACGCACACGACGGATGGCAACGGTTTCAGCCTCTGCCTTGGCGTCGTCATCCATGCCTTCATCAGCGGCCGGATGATCATGCTCATGGTCGTGATCATGGTCGTGGTCGTGGTCGTGATCATGGTCGTGATCGGCAGCCTTCGGGTTCATCGCCCGCGCAACTGACTCATATTCCTGCTTAAACAGTGATGGCGGCACCTCAAAGGCTTCACCTTCAGCCAGCGCATCAAGAACGTTCTTCTTCACCAATTGACGGAGCGCCGTTTGGTGCTGGCCGTTTATCTGCTCGGCAATCGCGTTTTTCAAACCATCAAGGTTTTCAAAGCCAAGACGTGTCGCCAACGCATCGTCAATGCTGGCATCGGCTTTTTCCTGAAGTTCGTTGATCTTGACCTCAAAAACAGCCAATTTACCGGCCAGATGAGGTGCTTGATACTCCTCGGGGAATGTCACGGGAACATCAATTGTTGTACCCGGCTTCGCGCCAACCAACCCGTCTTCAAAGCCCGGGATAAAGCTGTTTGAGCCAAGTTCAAGCGAGTGACCCTCAGCCGAACCGCCCTCAAAGGCTTCGCCATCGATGCGGCCAATGAAATCGATAATCGCTACATCGCCCAATTTGGCGGCACGCGCCTTTGAAATCGGGGCAGTTGGACGATTTTCATCGGCGATCCGTGCCAATGTCTCTTCAACCTCTTTTGGGTCGCTGTCGATCTTGGGCTTGTCGATGCTCAATTTACCAAGGTCCGGCATCGCGATCGCTGGCATTACCTCACACGCAAGTGACGCCTCAAGGTCTTTGCCCTCATCATATAATTTGATGTCCAGCTGCGGCTGGCTGGCAAGACGAAGATCATTGCCTTCTACTGCCTGTCGTGCGGCCTCATCCAGCGCTGCCTTGATGGCATCGCCACGAACCTGGTCGCTAAACCGTGATTTGACAACTGACATCGGCACTTTACCCGGGCGGAACCCCGGCATTTTCACCGTTGTCGCGATCTCTTCCAGCTTTTTGGAAACTTCGGCGTCAATCTCGGCTGCAGTGATTATGATTTGATATTCACGCAACAGGCCTTCTGATTTGGTCTCAGAAACATTCATCGAACCATCTATCCTTTATCTTGCCATGACCGGGTTTCCGGCCGTTTCGTGATATGGCAGCACGGCCATATCGGTTTTTACAGACCAGCATTAACATCAGCAAACCAATTGCCGTGACCGATCTCACTAATTTTTTTCGGGGCTGCAGGTGATGCCGCCCAGCCCTTGACCGTTTACCGCACATGCGGCTGAACATTCGGTTCCGTCAGATGGTGCGGGCGGAGGGACTCGAACCCCCACGACTTTCGCCACTGGTACCTAAAACCAGCGCGTCTACCAATTCCGCCACGCCCGCACTTCGTCATCTGCTTCACTATGCTCGGCGTCCCTTTTTCCGCACCAAAGCGCGGCCAGAGACCCCAGTTTTCCCCATCAATTGTCAGGAGAAATGGGGCGAGTGACCGGTTTTGAACCGGCGACCTCCAGTGCCACAAACTGGCGCTCTAACCAACTGAGCTACACCCGCCATCAGCAACGCGGCCGAACTCCCGTCTAATGAGGAACTGCCGACCCGAAACTGGACGCGAACATAATCCAAGCCTTGTCAGCATGCAAGGGGGTTTTACAGCTCTTTTTTCGGCGAAAATAAACGGCTTTCGCGCGGTTTCGTCACGCGTGGCAAGCCAACCCGCATCACAGATCAGGCAGTTGGTGGCCGTCCGGGCTTGAACACACCGGTCGCACTCGCAACCAGCCGTTCATCCGGCGCGACAATCTCGCCCTCGGCGAAAAACAGCGATCGGCCAGCACCAGTACGCCGCGCCCTTGCCGTTGCAAACCCATCATCCAGCCGCAACGCCGACACATATTGCGTTGTCAAAGACAGCGTCAGCCCCGGATACAGACCATCTGGCTCGGGCCGAAAGCTGCCGCACATCGCCAATGCCACATCAAGCATACTGGCATAAAGCCCGCCATGCACCAGCCCAAGCGGGTTTAGATGATCGGCGCTAAGATCAACCCGTAACGACGCCATGCCATCTTGCCACTCTAGGATCATGATACCATTCACCCGGTTAAACCCGCCCGAACGGTTCAGCGCATTGATGCGCTGGTCTTTATGCATGCCTATCATTGTTTGGCTCATCTCGCTGGGGTTGGCGCATCGGTTTGCTCAGTTTTGGGTCATTTAGTAGTGCTTTTCCGGCAGTGGTGCTTTTCCGGTAATGGTGCTTATCCGGCATTTGGCTCTGCTATTGGGAAATCACGGCCAAGGGCAAAAAATTCGGCGTTAGGGCGCATCGAGGTCAGGCTAGCCATGCGGTTTGACAGGGCAAACAAGCCGGTAATCGCGGCAATATCCCAAATATCATCATCGCTGAACCCATGCTGGTAAAGCATGGTGAAATCATCTTCATCGATATCTTGTGACCGGTTGCACGTCTTAATGGCAAAATCCAGCATGGCCTTTTGCCGATCAGTGATATTGGCTTTTTTATAGTTCGTTGCAATTTCGTCGGCAATTACTGCCGATTTTTCATAGATTCGCAGAATTGCACCATGCGCCACCACACAATAAAGACAATTATTTTCTGCCGAGGTCGCCACGACAATCATCTCGCGTTCACCCTTAGTAAGGCCGGATGCACGCCGCATCAGCGCCTCATGATAGGCCCAAAACGCGCGCAATTCATCGGGCCGGTGCGCCAATACCCAAAACACGTTTGGAACAAATCCCGCCTTTTCCGAGACATCATGAAATAATTGTTGAAGATCGGCCGGTAAATCTGCCAGATCCGGCACTGGAAAACGGCTGATCGCATCTAATGTCATATTGTCCTCGTTTGATAAGGCGCCTACCGATAGGGCCGATCGCTCATTCATTTACGGTTACCATATCTTTGTCTTTTCCCGACGGCAACTATGCCTAATTTTTAGGCATTATGCTTACACGAAGTGCAGATTTGTCAAAATATGCGCCGGAGCCACAGGTGGGCCGCCAGCGCCACTTGCCACCTTGCGCGGCAAACCTCAATAAGGCGTCATCTTTCATGTAGCCGCAGGTCGGCCGGCTTGTCGTACCGCAAGCGAAGCAATTGAGCGCTTCGCCCTCCATTGATAAGCCCAAACAGAAAAGTGACAGGTTATGAAAAAGATTGAAGCGATTATCAAACCGTTCAAATTGGATGAAGTGAAAGAAGCACTCCACGAAGTTGGCATTCAGGGCATCACCGTTCTTGAAGCCAAGGGATTTGGCCGGCAAAAGGGCCATACCGAGCTTTACCGCGGTGCTGAATATGTTGTCGATTTCCTGCCAAAAGTAAAAATCGAAGTTGTGATTGATGATGCTATGACTGACAGAGTGGTTGAGGCAATCCAGAACGCGGCACAAACAGGTCGGATTGGCGACGGAAAAATCTTCATCTCGACGATTGATGAAGCAATTCGCATTCGCACTGGTGAAAGGGGTAAAGACGCAGTTTAACCAACCGTAGGCCCATGAATTGAGTGGCCAAACTCAACCAGACCATGACTTCTTTGATTACGTAACTGCATAGACAAAACGGAAGGATACTTAACCATGTCTGACGCAAAAAAAATCCTTGAAATGATTAAAGAGCACGATATCACGTATGTCGACTTGCGCTTCACTGACCCGCGCGGAAAAATGCAGCATGTCACGCAGCACATCGACACCATCGATGAAGATGCGTTGAACGAAGGCTTTATGTTTGACGGCTCATCTATCGCCGGCTGGAAAGCCATCAACGAGTCAGACATGACTTTGATGCCTGATCTATACCGCGCCTACGTGGACCCATTCTTCGCTCAACCGACATTGGCTCTTTTCTGTGACGTTTTGGAGCCATCAAGTGGTGAGGCTTATGACCGTGACCCCAGAGGAACTGCTAAAGCAGCTTTGACGTACCTGGAAACTACTGGTATTGGAGACACAGCATTCTTTGGCCCTGAAGCGGAGTTCTTCATTTTCGAAGATGTCAAAATCGACGTGTCAATGAATCGTGGCCTTTACTCGGTCGACAGCGTTGAGGGCCCATATAACAGTGCTCGTAAGTATGACGAAGGGAATCTTGGTCACCGCCCCGGCGTAAAAGGTGGTTATTTTCCTGTGCCACCAATTGACTCAGGACAGGACATCCGGTCTGAGATGCTATCAGTAATGGCCGACATGGGTGTGCCCGTTGAAAAGCATCACCATGAGGTTGCGCCATCTCAGCACGAGCTAGGCATGAAGTTTGGCACGCTTTTAGAAACCGCCGATAACATGCAACTTTACAAATATGCAGTGCAACAAGTAGCTCACGCGTACGGCGTCAGTGCGACATTTATGCCAAAGCCAATTTCCGGCGATAACGGATCAGGCATGCATGTCCATCAATCTATCTGGGCTGATGGTAAACCGCTATTTGCCGGCAATCAATACGCGGATCTGTCCGAGAATGCCCTTTTTTATATCGGTGGCATCATCAAGCATGCCAAGTCGCTGAATGCGTTCACCAACCCTTCAACCAATAGCTATAAGCGGTTAATCCCGGGTTATGAGGCCCCCGTTCTACTGGCCTACTCATCACGAAACCGGTCAGCATCATGCCGTATACCTCATGTGAATTCACCGAACGGCAAGCGTGTTGAAGTCCGTTTCCCAGATGCGACAGCGAACCCATATCTGGCATTCTCAGCCATGCTGATGGCTGGCCTTGACGGTATCCTAAACAAAATTCATCCTGGCGACGCAATGGACAAAGATCTTTATGACCTTCCACCAGAGGAACTGTCGCAAATCCCAACTGTTTGCGGCTCCCTTCGTGAGGCACTTGATGCGTTAAATGATGATCGATCGTATCTCACTCAAGGTAACGTCTTCACTGATGATCAGATTGATGCCTACATAGCCTTGAAAATGGAGGACGTCATTCGCCTAGAACATACACCAGCACCTGTGGAATTTGATATGTACTACTCATATTAAACGATTGGGCAATAGACTGAGGAAAAGGCGGGGCGTTGCCCCGCCTTTTTTAATGCCCGACGATTAACGGCAACGCCCATCGCCAGCCAATCGCAGCAGACCAATAACAATTTATTGGCATCAATCACAATATATTGGCGTTTACACACCAGATCATTGCTAGATACGGTAGACAGACGCTATCCTACGCCGATATAGTGACGGCGCGCCGCATCCTGCCAGGCGCCGCTTTTAAACCGATGAGTAACTGATGGCTGATCTTTTTGGCAATGCTGCAAAAACTGATGATTATGATGCATCCAACATTGAGGTGTTGGAGGGATTAGAGCCGGTTCGCCATCGTCCCGGAATGTATATTGGCGGCACCGATGATCGTGCGCTGCATCATCTTGCCGCAGAAATTCTGGACAATTCAATGGATGAAGCGGTTGCCGGTCATGCAAACCGTATTGATATTCATCTCGAAAGCGCTGACCGTCTGACCATCCGTGATAACGGCCGCGGTATGCCAACTGGAAAGCACCCAAAATTTCCTGATCAGTCGGCGGTGGAAGTCATTATGACAACGCTGCATGCCGGCGGTAAATTTTCTGGCAAAGCCTATGCCACATCGGGCGGGCTTCACGGTGTTGGCGCCTCGGTCGTGAACGCGCTGTCCAGTGATCTGGTGGTCGAGATTGCGCGTGATAAAATCTTGCATCAACAGCGATTTTCTCGGGGCAAGCCGCTTGGCCCGCTGGTTGAAATTGGCACCGCCCCAAACCGACGTGGTACCTCGGTCAGCTTTACCCCTGATCCTGAAATTTTTGGCGCTGGCGCAAAATTCCGGCCGGCGACATTATACCGTATGGCACGTTCCAAGGCCTATCTTTTTGCTGGCGTTGAAATCCGCTGGCGCTGTGATCCGGCCTTGCTTGGCAATGATGATGCTGTTCCCGGTGAGGCTAGCCTGCATTACCCGGGCGGGCTTGCTGATTATCTGAATGATGCAACAGCTGATAAAGCACTGATGATTTCGGCGCCTTTTGCCGAGGTGGCCGAACTTGACGGACAGAAATTTGAATGGGCGATCACATGGCTTGGTCCCGGTGAAGACGGATTTTTCCATAGCTATTGTAACACTGTGCCAACGCCATCTGGCGGCACGCATGAAACCGGCTTTCGTCAGGCGGTTGTCCGTGGTCTGCGCAATTTTGGCGATTTGACCGGCAATAAAAAAGCCGCTGATATTACCGCCGATGACGCGCTGGCAGGTGGTGCCATCATGCTGTCAGTGTTTTTGCGCGATCCACAGTTTCAGGGGCAAACAAAGGACCGGCTGGTCTCAAATGATGCAACACGGCAAACCGAACAGGCGGTTCGTGACAGGTTTGACCAATGGCTATCAGCAGATGCCGGGCGTGCCACATTCCTGCTTGAGGCGGCCATTGACCGCGCGGATGAACGCAAACGCCGCAAGAAAGAAAAGGAAGTCGCCCGTAAATCAGCGACCAGACGGTTACGGCTGCCCGGGAAACTGGCCGATTGTTCATCAAGCGACAGTGAATTAACCGAATTATTTCTGGTCGAGGGTGACTCGGCGGGTGGATCAGCAAAACAGGCGCGTGACCGGAAAATTCAGGCGGTCTTGCCTCTGCGGGGGAAAATCCTCAATGTCGCCAGTGCGTCAACTGAAAAGCTAAGCGGTAATCAGGAATTATCAGACCTGTCGCTTGCGCTTGGGGTAAAGCCGGGCAAGGATTTCAAGCTGGATGATTTGCGCTATGGCCGGATCATCATCATGACCGACGCCGATGTTGATGGGGCGCATATTGCCGCGCTGTTAATGACCTATTTCTACCGGGAAATGCCGCAGCTTGTTGAATCGGGACGTCTTTATCTGGCACAGCCGCCGCTATACAGGCTTACGCAAGGCGGCAAAACCGTTTACGCGCTTGATGAAGACCAGCGTGAAAAAAGCCTGAAAACCGCCTTTGACGGGCGCGGCAAGGTCGAAATCAGCCGCTTTAAGGGCCTAGGCGAGATGCCACCGGCGCAATTGAAAGAAACAACGATGAACCCTGCCAGCCGCCGCCTTTTGCAGGTATCACTGCCCCAGCGCGACTCTGTTGGCGCAGATTTGCGGCGTCACACCGATCAGCTGGTTAATACATTGATGGGCAAAAAGGCCGAATTACGCTTTGGTTACATTCGCGATCACGCCGAAGATGCGCTGGCCAATCTTGATGTTTAGCATTGTAGAAGGTTTAAGGCTTTGATCCGTCCGCAGACTGCAATCCGGATAATTGGCGGTGGCTTGGTGCTGCAGGGGCTGTTGTTTTATGGCTTTGCCACGCCATTGACGATCCAGATATTTCCGGGTGCAAGTGACGAGGCCGTTCATGTCGGCATGATTATGCGGCGCGGGCTTGCAGCAATGTCTTTTTTGGCCGGTCTGGTGATTTTTTTGGTTCGCGATGAAAGTGACCGCATCACCAAACGTGTTCTTTTTGGCTGCGGCATTGGGTTTGCCGCGATAACCCTGTCGATGGTCAAAATCATTGCCGATAAAGGTGCCTCTATCCCGCCACCAGCAATCACGCTTTACGGGTTGGTTGCGATCGTTGCGCTTTATCTGGCACTGCGCAAACAGCGTTAGACAACAGCCCTTTCAAACAAGGCCTCAAGCGCATTGCCCACCGCTTCGGGGGCTTCCATTGATGATAGATGCCCGACCCCGTCAAGCAGGCATAACTCGGCCTCGGCCGCTAGCCCGGCCATCTCAACCGACAATGCTGGCGGCGTCAGAATATCAAGCGTTCCGCATAACACCAAAAGCGGCGCGCTAAAGCTGGTTAGCGTGTCATGCTGCGCCCGCCGCCCCATAATGGCGGTTTGCTGCTGCACGAAACCTACCCGCCCGATATCGGCCGCCATCGCCAGAACATCGGCAACCAGCGCGTCATCCCTGATTGCAGCCGGTGATAACAGCCGCGGCATCAGATGGCGGGTAACGCCCTGAAAGCCTTTATGCTGGGCAAGGGCAATCGCGTGCTGGCGCTGTGCCTTACTGGCCTCGCTATCATCCTGACAATTGGTGCTTAGCAATGCCATGCCGGCCATGCGTTGCGGTGCAAGCCGTGCCATCTCCAACGCCACATACCCGCCCATTGAAAGGCCAACAGGCACAAGCGGCCCATCACATAGCCCAAGCGCAGCTCTGGCCATATCATGGATCGTATCATGGGACATAGTATCCGCAATCAGCCCGGGATCCGGCAGCATATTGCGCTGTTTGGCAAACAATAATTCGGTGCAAAGCAGGCCGGGAATAAAAATTGGCGTGAAAGGTAACATGTCAGGCTCGTTGCGGTAAGCGAATGAAAGATTGACCTATGCGGCAATCATCTGTATCACCAGCAACGTTGAAAGCCCATGAAAACCTATCAAATTGATTGGTAAAATCTCCGGATGTGGCGCCCAGACGTTTCTAGTCAATATCAATAAGGACATAATCCTTGAAATTTTCAGATCTTGGCCTCAGTGACGAGCTAAGCCGCGCCGTGGCAGATTTAGGCTACACCAGCCCAACACCAATTCAGGAAAAATCCATTCCCGTCGTTCTGATGGGGCGAGATATTCTTGGCTCTGCACAAACGGGTACTGGCAAAACCGCGTCATTCACCTTGCCGATGATTGATATTCTAGCGTCGGGCCGTGCCAAGGCGCGCCTGCCTCGGTCACTGATCCTCGCACCAACCCGCGAGCTAGCTGCGCAGGTAGCTGAATCATTCGAAAAATTTAGCTCATACCACAAATTAAGCATGGCCCTGCTCATCGGCGGCGTCAGCTTTACTGACCAGAACACCGCGTTAAGCAAAGGTGTGGACGTGTTGATTGCAACGCCGGGCCGACTGCTTGACCATTTTGAGCGTGGCAAAGTGCTGTTGAACGACGTCAAAATTCTCGTGATCGACGAAGCCGACCGGATGCTCGATATGGGCTTTATCCCTGACGTTGAGCGGATCGCCGGTCTATTACCGCGGATGCGCCAGACGCTGTTTTTCTCGGCAACATTGTCGGATGATATTCAAAAACTCGGCGCAAAATTCGTGATGAACCCAAAAATCATCGAAGTCGCCCCACCGGCGTCAACAGCCGATACCGTTGCCCAGCATTTGATCTGGACGGATGTGAAAAAGAAACGGCAGGTTCTGCGCGATATTCTGCGTCATGAATCAGTAAAAAATGCAGTGATCTTTTGCAATCGCAAACGCGATATCGCAGAGTTGATCAAATCGCTAACACGGCATGGATTTTCCGCCGTTGCCCTGCATGGCGACATGACCCAATCAGCCCGGCTTGAGGCCCTGCAACGGTTCAAAGATGGCGACGTGCCATTGATGATCGCCTCGGATGTGGCGGCGCGCGGTCTTGATATTGCCGGCCTTAGCCATGTTTTCAATTTTGACGTACCAAGCCATGCCGAGGATTATGTCCACCGGATTGGCCGCACCGGACGCGCCGGTAATTCTGGACGCGCCTTTACCATCGCCGCCAGCAAAGATGATGTGAAGTATATTGGCTTTATCGAGAAATTGATTGGCAAACCAGTCCCGAAAATTACCGTCGTCGACGGCAAAGTTGTTGAGGATGATGGGGCAATATCAGCCAAAACAGGCGATAACAAAGGCGATAACAAGGGCGATATTGCTAGCAACGATAGCTCTGACGCCCCCCAAACAGCAATTGATGGTGCCAAAGCCGCGCCAAAGCGCCGGTCGCGCAATGGACGGGCGGAAAAATCGACTGATAAATCGACTGAAAAAACAGCCGAAAAATCGACTGAAAAAACAGCTGAAAAATCGACCGAAAAAACAGCTGAAAAATCAATCAAAGGCGCCAAAGACGCGTCGAAATCAGCCAAATCTGCACAGGATAAAAAGCCGGTTACAGGTAAAAACCGCAATCGGGACGATGAATTACCATCACCGCCAGATTGTTCGGGAAACACGCTGGTTGAAACCGGCCATGTGCCGGCCTTTTTGCGGCGCTGAGTTTATCTCTCGTCTATGCGGGTGACGGCAGGTCGGCCAGCGCCTTGTCAACAACCTCACGAAGATCATTTGACTGCGCCTGTTTCTGCACCTTTTGCAGAACCGCACCCATTTTTGCCCGCCGTTCGGGCGCATAATGCGCCATCCGCGTTAACGGCAACGCCATCCGCGCCGCAAGCTGGGCATTGCGGGCGTCGATCTCGATAAGGCAATCACCGATAAAATCAAAACCAGACCCGTCCTCGGCATAGAAACGCAGCGGATTACCGGACATAAACGCCCCCAGAACCGCTCGTAATTTATTCGGATTATTCGGATCAAAGGCGGGATGCGTCATCAATTCGCCAAGCCGCTCAACCGTTCCTGATATGCTGGACATTGCCTCCATCATGAACCATTTTTCCATGACAAGTGGGCTGTCTTGCCAGCGATCATGAAACACCTGCAACGCGGCCGTGCGCGCCTTGTGATCACAATTGTTCAGTGCGGCAAGTGCGCCTTGTGACAAGGTCATGTTTTCGTCATGCACCTGTGCCGATGCCAGCTTGATCGCAGCCTCATCGCCAGCCGCAACACCAAACGCCAGCAGACGGTTCAACAAAGCCCGCCCCCCCGCAGTAGCGGCAAGATTTCTAGCGTTTTGAGCGCCAAGCCCAGCCGTGATCTGCGGCGCCAATAGCCGCCCCAGCCCAGCCTCAACCGCGCGGCGCGCAGTAAACAGAGCCACCGGATCAGCAGGCTGCATCCGGCTTTCCAGAACCGAGATAGCTGGCAAGGTTAACAGGCCGGATTTGAACATATCCAGCAAATCAGGATCAGCAAGGCTGTTTGCATAAGCCTTCGCCAGCGCCGTAATTGCCGCCTCATCAACAAGGTGGGCAGGGTCATTAGCCACCGCAAGAATAAGGTCGGCAAGCAGCGTTTGCGCCGCATCCCAGCGATTGAACATATCCGCATCAAAAGCCATCAGATGCAAGCGTTCAGCCGATGACAAATCATCATTTAGAATAACCGGCGCGGAAAAATTACGCAGCAGGCTTGGCACAACCGGCGAAGCGGTTGCCGGATAGAGCGGCTGTAGATGCGCCGCTTCGCTGATCAGGATAACCTGCTCGTCGCTTAAGGGGCCATCGGGGGCAAGGCGAAATGGAACGATCTCGCCAGCGTCACCAACCAGCCCGATACGCACCGGAATCGGCAATGGCAAGCGGGGCGTCTTTGCCATGGTGTCCGGGATCGTTTGGGTAAACTCAATCGCGAGTTCGGTATCATGGGCGCTAGCAACCCTGCGGGCCGTAAGTCCGGGGGTTCCGGCTTGTGAATACCAGCCAGAAAATACCGTCAGATCAACCGAATTTGCATCAGCAAGCGCAGCGATAAAATCATCACAAGTAACCGCGTCTCCGTCATGCCGTTCAAAATAAAGATCGGTTCCACGCCGGAATCCGTCCTTGCCAAGATAGCCTGCAAGCATCCGGATAACTTCAGCGCCCTTTTCATAGACGGTTGCAGTGTAGAAATTATTTATCTCACGGTAACTCTCTGGCCGGATCGGATGCGCGGTTGGGCTGCGATCCTCGGGGAATTGCGCTGCACGCAACATCGACACATCATCTGCGCGTTGCAGGCCAGCATCATGCATATCCGCCGAAAAACACTGGTCCCGGAATACCGTCAGCCCCTCTTTCAAGGTCAGCTGAAACCAATCGCGGCAGGTCACGCGATTACCGGTCCAATTATGAAAATATTCATGCGCTATAATCGATTCAACACGATGTAAATCGGTATCGGTTGCGGTTTCTGGGTCAGCAAGAACAAATTTGCTGTTAAAGATATTCAACCCCTTATTTTCCATCGCGCCCATATTGAAATGGCTAACAGCTACGATCTGGAACAGGTCAAGATCATATTCAAGACCATAAACCTCCTCATCCCAACGCATCGAGCGCTTGAGCGAATCCATCGCATGATGAGTAAGGTCAAGATTGCCCTTTTCAACATAGATATGAAGATCAACCCGCCGCCCCGACATGGTGACGAAATGATCAATTGCGCAATCCAGATCACCAGCCACGGCAGCAAACAGATAGCTGGGCTTTGGGTGCGGGTCATGCCAGATCGCAAAATGCCGACCATTGCCGCAATCGCCAGTTTCAACAAGATTGCCATTCGACAGCAATTGCGGATAGCGCTGCGCCGCCTCCAGCCGAACAGTAAAGATGCTCATAACGTCGGGGCGATCCGGATAAAACCCGATCCGGCGGAACCCCTCAGGCTCGCACTGGGTGCAATACATGCCGCCAGAAAGGTACAGTCCTTCCAATGCGGTATTGGTTTCGGGGTGGCACTCGGCAATCGTCTCAATGACGCAATTCCTGTCAATGCCATCAATGTAAAGGCCGGTTTGATCCAGCCGATACGCATCTTTGGCAAGCGGCTTGCCATCAATCGTCACAGTATGAAGCGTTAAATCGCGGCCATCAAGCTGCAACGTTTGCCCGCCAGTAACCGCAGGATTGGGCGTAATTTGCAATTTGGTCGTGACCATTGTTTCTTGGTCATGAATATCGATATTCAGATCAACATTTGTCACCAGAAAGGCTGGCGGCGTATAGTCTTCGCGGCGTTTCAGCATGGGCGTTAGTTTGAGTCGCGCGACGTTGTATAGGCTTCTTGGCAATGTGTCAGGCAATAGGGCTTGCCCGGAACAATCACATCACCGCAAAATACAAAACCGTTTTTCTTTGGATCGCCGGTCGGCCAACAGCATTTACTGCGCGACCATTCAAGCTGGCGTAACTCAAGGCGCAACGGCAGATTTTCAACCGGTTCAGGCACAACAACCTTTGGCTTTTCAACCTTTGGCCGGCTGATTGGTGATGGGCGCTTGGGCAGCCCCATCCGATGCGCCTTACCCGCAATCGCATTACGCGAAACGCCAAGAGCCTCGCCAATTTGCGAAATGGACAGGCCTTGTGACCACAGCTCTTTTAGCTTTTCAAGGCGGTCATCAGTCCAAACATTTGCGGTATCAGTCATTCACATCCTCGTTTTCAACAACCATGCCATCGTTGGTTGCCCAGTTATAGCTGTCTGATCCGGCGAACTCAATGACCGAATCGGTGATTGGCTATAGCGCGCCAATAAATTTCCCTATCAGGTCGATCTGGTAATCCAGCATATGCCGCCCATAGTGCACCTTATGTCCAGCCATTTTTGCCGCTGCCAGCCATCGTGTTTCGGCTGGCACCATGATAATATCGGCAATCACCGTTTCCGATCGCACCGCATCCAATGCCAACGGCAAATCATCATCAGGCTTCAGGCCAAGGCTGGTGCCATTAATGATCATATCAGCATCCACGCCGTTACAATCAGCAAGCGGCATCGCAACCACCGCGGTAAAGCCAGTTTTTTCACCTAGCAACCGCGCCAGATTTTCGGCCTTTTCAACACTCCGGTTTGCGATAATCAATTTGCCAATTTTTGCCTCGGTCAATGCCGCCGCAATCGCCCGTGCAGCCCCGCCAGCACCAATTAGTAGAATTGTTCGACCAGCCAGCTGATACCCATTGCCAATACAGCCGGCCACAAATCCGGCGCCATCAAAATTATCACCATGCATCAGGCCATCAGCATCAAAGCGAACCGCGTTGACCGCGCCGGTTAACTGCGCCGCCGTGCCCAGCGTATCGCATAAATCAGCCAGCGGCATTTTATGCGGAATTGTCACCGCCAGCCCGCCAAAATTAGGCATCGCACGCAACCCGTCAATCACCCTAGCTAGCCGATCTGGCGGCGCCTCAATCGGTACCATGATATGCGGCAAACCAGCCGCGGCAAAGCGCGGGTTAAACACCATTGGCGCCCGGACATGATCAACCGGATGCGCAATAACGCCAAAGATGCGCGTCGTGCCCTCAACCCATGGCATATCATCTGGCAATTTATGTTCCGGTGGCAAAGACATTAGCCCTGTTCCCATTGCATAAGCGCCGTGGCACGGCGCTTGTCTTGAACCCACGCTAAGGGCTCATCATCAACCGGCCAATCAACCGGCCACTAAATTGACGTCAAGCTATGCGCGCTATTGATGAAATGCAAGTCATGCCTGCCTTAATCCTAGCAAATCTTGGCCATATTTAGGCCAAGCTATGACCCCGAAATAAGCATTAGCACGCCTATTTTTGGCCTCTATTCACCATGATTATATGCTGGTGACACCGGCATTGGCTGGGGCATCACCCACAGTCTTGGCGGGTGCCGGTGTCAACATGGACATCTCCATCAATGACAATTCTATGACAAAACACGGCCAAAGGAACATCTTTATGAAACAGCGTTATTTTCCCTACATCATTGGCGCCAGCTTGCTTATCTCTGGCAGTATTATCACCGGACTTGCCAATGCCGATATCGAAACGTCTGCGCACAAACGCGCCAAGGTTATGGCAAAGAAACTCGATACGAATAATGATGGTCTGATCACGCTTGATGAGCTGACCAGCCGTCAGGACCGGCGCTTTCAGCATCTCGACCGCGACAGGAATGGCACCCTCGACAAGTCCGAGTTCAACGCCCGTATGATCGCGATGTTTAACCGCATGGATATGAATGGCGATGGCGCCTTGGATGACAATGAAATGTCACAGATAAAACAGCACCATCATGGCAAAATGAACGGCAAGACGGGCCAGCATAACAGCTAAGCCGGCACCCGGTCTTTACCATCTAACGGCCCATCTAACGGCCCAGCTACCGGCCTTGGCGTACCGCTAATCGCTAGTGTCATCAATAAAATCGAGTGACGCAGAATTAATGCAATAGCGAAGGCCGGTTGGTTGTGGGCCATCGGGGAACACATGGCCCAGATGCGCATCACAGCGATCACAATGCACCTCGGTGCGGCGCATAAAAAAGCTTTCATCTACGGTTTTGCCGATATTAGCCTCGTCAATTGGCGCGTAAAAACTAGGCCAGCCTGATCTTGAGTCAAATTTCGTATCGGATGAAAATAGCGGCGTTCCACAACAAATACAGTGATAGCTGCCCGCCTCATAATGCTTGTCAAGACGCCCGCTAAACGCTCTTTCGGTAGCATGATTACGGGTAACCTGATATTGCTCCTCGGTCAGCTGCGCGCGCCACTCATCATCTGTTTTGACGATTTTTTCACTCATATTCTAGACCCTTTCATCATTGTGCCCTCGGGCCTGTTTGGCTCTCATGGCATTGAAAATCGCCAATGGTGTCGCTGGCATATCAATATGGGTTATGCCAAGCGCATCACAAATGGCCGAAATCATCGCTTGCGGCGCCCCAATGGCACCGGCCTCACCCGCCCCCTTGATGCCAAGCGCATTATTTGCACAAGGCGTATTGCGCATACTGATCTTGAAACCGGGAAAGTGATCGGCACGTGGAAGCGCATAATCCATTAGTGAACCTGAGATAAGCTGACCCGACTCGTCATAGACAACATTTTCCAAAAGCGCCTGACCGACCCCTTGGGCAATGCCGCCATGTATCTGGCCAGCAAGCGTCATCGGGTTAATCACAAGCCCAAAATCATCAACCACATGATAGCTGACAATTTCAACCGCCGCGGTGGCCTGATCAATATCCACCTCGACAATATGGCATCCATAGGGATAGGTTGCCCCGTCGGTCTCATAAGGCTGCGCGCAATTCAGCCGGTGTAATGCGCCCGGCACTGCAAGATGCCGGACAAGTTCTTCAAGCGCGATTGACTGGTTCGTATCCGCTCGCAAGAACAGGCCATCATCAAACCGCAAATCATCCGGATCACAACTCAGATGTTCGGCTGCAAATGGCATCGCGAGATCAATGATTTTTGCCGCTGCCAGTGCCGTTGCCGAACCAAGCACCGCGGTCATACGCGCACCGCCGGTTGTGCCGCGTGGGCTGCGGTTGGAGTCACCTTGAATGACGGTAATAAGATCAGCATCATACCCAAGCCGGTCTGAGAGAATTTGCGTTACTGTGGTCTGATGCCCCTGCCCGTTACATTGCTGCGAGCCGTGTAGAATAATCCGCCCATCATCCTGAAATTCGATATCAACACCCTCATCAGCACCGCCGCCGCACTGTTCAAGATACATCCCAAAGCCGATACCGCGCAGCTTGCCCTGTTCCGCCGACGCTGCCTTGCGGCCGGCAAAACCGGCAACATCGGCGATGTCGATTGCCATTTCGAACAATTCCGTCATTTCACCGGAATCGATCACGCCCCCCGAAACCATTTCATAGGGGATTTGGCTTGACTTGATCATATTGACCCGGCGCACATCAATGCGGCTTTTGCCGGTTTTAGCGGCGATATGGTCCATCAGCCGTTCAATCAGATAATTGGCCTCTGGGCGACCGGCACCGCGATAGGCGTCAATGGCTGGTGTGTTTGTCATGACGCCAATCACCCGCAGGCTTGCCGCTTGGATATCATAATTGGTGGTTAGGGTTCGGCTTCCCGATAAAGTCGGAATATAGGTTGAGTAATTCGACAGCCACGCACCAAGATTAGCGTGCGCGGTAACCTGAAGCGCCAATACACGGCCATCCTTATCAAACGCCGCACGCGCCCGTGACCGGTTATCACGGCCATGCAAATCAGATACAAACCCGTCAGACCGTGCCTGCTGCCAGCGCACCATTTGCCCAAGACGCCGTGCCGCCCAAGCCACGCATACCTGTTCAGGATGCAGAAAAATCTTAAAGCCGAAACTGCCACCCACATCGCCAGTTTGAACCCTCACATCAGCGCGTTCCATTGATAGTGCTGTGGCAATCTGGTCGGCAATAACAACAGCGCCTTGTGTTCCGCACCAGATATCTAGCGTGCCATCACGCGCACCCGGCGCGGCAACAATCGGGCGGGTTTCCATCGAATTAATCACAATGCGGTTATTCACCACATCAATCTCAATGATCTGATGTCCGGCCTTGGCGGCGTCATCCATCGCAACTTGGGCCTCGTCAAGTTTACCAGCCCCCCATTCAAAGGCGATATTATTGGGATAACAGGCATAAAGCTGGGGTGCACCATCCTTCATCGCGGCGTAAATGTCGGTCACCGCGGGCATAGTTTCAAACTCTGCCTCGATCAACTCGACCGCAGAATTGGCAATCTCCTCAGTTTCGGCCACGACCATCGCAACGATATCACCAGCATGGCGATTGATATCACGCACCATGGCAGGCTTGCTGACAAGATGCATCTTGCCGCCACCGATCAATGGCGGTCGATATTGGCACTGAATGTCGCCGACCTTGTCAGCGTCAAGATCGGCTTGTGTCGCGACCAGATGAACCCCGCCCAGCTGCTGCGCTGGCGCTACGTCAAGCCGCACCAGCCGCGCATGCGCAAACGGGGCCCGCAAGAACGCAACACGCAAACCCTGCCCGGGGGCAACATCATCGCTATAGCAGCCAGCCCCGACCAGCAACCGGCGATCTTCGATACGTGCAGTTGATTGTCCAATTCCAAATTTCATTTATCTGGCGCTCCCACTTGATCTAGCGTCGTTCCGGCGGCCAACACGACCTGCCATAAGCCGAAGGCCCGTCGTTAGTCATTAAATTGGCGGTACGCCGCATAAATACGGGTGCCGGTTGTTACCCAGCATAGCAGCCCGAACAGCAACGCCATGATACTGAAATAGTCAGGCCAGATAAGCATTGCAAGAAGCAGCAGAACGGTTTCCGCGCCTTCGGTCAAGCCGCCAAGATAATAAAATGTTTTCTTGCCACGAATTTCAGTTGTGACCTGATGCTTTTCAGCAAGAATGGCAAAGCCGAGAAAGCTGCTGGCGGTGCCGATAAAGCTGAAAATCAGGAACGCTGCAGCGAGCGCATTTTCCGGCCGCGCCAGCGCAAAGGCAAATGGGATTGCACTGTAAAAAATAAAATCGCTGACAATATCAAGATAACCGCCAAAATCGCTGGACCGGCTAGCCCGCGCCACCGCCCCATCGATCCCATCAGCAATGCGGTTCAGCAACACCAGCCATAAGGCCGTTTGAAACATCTCAAATGTCACACAGCCTGCCGCAAGCAAACCAAAGCCAGCCCCAGCGAGTGTAACCTGATTAGCTGTAACCCCAAGCCTGACCAGAGCGCGCCCAACCGGATTTAACAGCTGGTCAATCATTGGCCGAATTTGGGCGTCAAACATGATCTTTAACCCTGTTTGGAGGCAGGTCTGCGGGCGAATTGCGCCACCACAGTCTCACCAGCAATCACATGCTGGCCTCGCTTTATTGTGATTTTGCAATCAGCGGGCACATAAAGATCGACCACCCCTGCGATGCGCGCCATCCCGATCGGACTGCCGGCCTGCACTAGCTTTCCTTCAGCCAAGCGGCAAACCAATTGACGCGCGGTCTTGCTGCCAAGCTGTACCAGCACAATATCGCGGTTAAACGCATCGCGAATATAGATTTCGCGCCGCTCATTCACCTGCCGTGCTGCCTGCCAGCTTGCCGGATTATCGCCCCACGAGGTGAACAGCCCGGGCAGCAGCAGATTTTCAACAATATGGCCGGTGATCGGGCTGGTCTGCAATTGCAAGTCGCTAAGGCGTGTTTGAATGGTGATGCACCGTGCCACGCCAGCCGTGTCACTCATCATGCCATCAGGGAAATTTGTTGTCGTAATATCCAGAATTAAGCCATCTGTAGGCGCATAGATCGACTGCTCGTCAGCTGCTGTTTGCCGGTTTGGCACCCGCAAACCATGCGCCAGCCACACCATGAGACCAAGCGCAAAACACCCTATCGGTAAAGAAATCAAACTGGTTACGATTGTTACAATCCCGGCCATAGCAAGCACCGGCCAGCCATCATCAGCGATTTTCCAGTCAGATCCAGATATCATCTTCTTGCCTCATTCACGACACGAGGTTCGTTTCCGGCCTCAATAATAGCTCCAATAATAGCTCCAGTAATCATCTGGTTATCGGCTGGCCAATCCAAAATGCCGTTTGACAATGCCGATCGGTTTAATTTTGATCGGCGATTGGGCTGGTCGATTTTGGAACCGCAAAAATCTGCTTTGGGTAAATCAGGTTTGGATCGCTAATATCCTGCCGGTTGCGCCGCACGATATCGACATATTTCACCCCGTCACCTAGCTGATGATAGGCAATGCGCCACAAAGCATCACCTTTGTTCACAACGATCAGAGGCGAGCCATCCTGACCTTTGGCAAGGTCGCGCGCACTAATCGGCAGATCATAATGCGCAATCACCTGATTGGCCTCATCATAAAGCTCAAAGCGAAGATGGTTCACCTTCACATTGACATCCAGACTACCGGCAATTTGCCAATCCCCATCGGCAAGCACCAACGCCTCGCCAAAGCTACGCTTTGGATCAGTTGCCGTTACCTTGATGCCGCCGCGCGATGAGCCTGATATCAGAATATTACTCGCATCGCGCCAGACAATGGCACTTGGCGCCAGAGCGGCAAGCGGGGTTGCACCGATAACCGGCTGAGGCTCAGCAGCCGAGGTTTCTACAGTCGCATTATCGGGGCTGGTTGCCGGTTGCGCCAGATCGGCATCATCCGGCGACTGAATTAACACAGGCACTTCGGTGGCGGTTTCTGGCAATAGCGCAACCAAGGGCTTGGTGTCGGCATCTTGATATATTTCTAACGCCAGACTGCGATCGGCAAGCTCGGTCAAGCCGTCCGGACGTTCCATTGCAACAGAAATGAGATGCTGGCCGGGTGCGAGCATTTTTTCCAGCACAATGACCCATTCACCACTGCCATCGGCAATCGTTTCGCCAAGCAGAATATCGCCTTCAAAAATACTGATTTTTGAATTCGGGGCAGCCGTACCGGCAAAGACTGCCGCACCATCAGGCTTGACCCGCGCCAGATCTATAATCAATGGCGGTGGCGAGGCCGCACCGGTGCGCAAATTTGATTGCGGCGAGACTGAAGGATCGCTGCCTGCCGGTTCCAAAACCGTAGGCGCCGGCTTTGATATATCAATTGATTGGCTTTGCGGCTCTATCTGCCGAGTTTCATCATCAAGAAACACCATCGAGAGCGCAATCGCAACCAGAACTCCACCAACCGCAAAAAGAATGTAGAGTATCCAGCGCACTTATGTGGTTTCCTGTCCCATCGAGATTGACTGTTAACAGAGTAATCCTAATTGCGTTAAGGTTCAATGTCAGTTAGGTGCAGGTCTGGTATTAAAAGGATTCCGAATGAAAAAAGTTTGTGTATTTACAGGTGCCGCAGCCGGCACCAACCCAACCTATAAGGATGGTGCCTATCAATTGGGCCAGATGATCGGATCGCGTGGTTTGGGGCTGGTCTATGGTGGCGGTAAACGAGGCCTGATGGGCGCTGTCGCTGATGGGGTGTTGGCCGTCGACGGCCGCGTTACCGGCATTATTCCCCAGTTTCTGGACAATGTAGAGGTTGGGCATAAAGGCGTTACCGACCTTCATATTATCGATTCAATGCATGAGCGCAAAGCCATGATGTATGATATGGCTGACGCCTTTATCATTCTTCCGGGCGGGCTTGGCACGTTGGATGAAACGATGGAGATCATCACATGGCGACAATTGGGACTGCATAAAAAACCGATTATCATCGTCAATCTAAACGGCTATTGGGATTCAATGCTGACCATGTTTCAAAACATTATTGATCAGGGCTTTATGCATCACGGTCACACTGGTCATTTCGATCATGTTGATGATCTGGACAGTTTAATGGACCAGCTTGATACCATTTTCCCGCCAGATCAAACGCGTATATGACGCCTGATATCCGGCAAAAGAACCCCCGATAATGACAGATGGACACTGACTCAATCCGACCAAATATCATTATCAGGGCAATATCAAGGGCGAAATCACCGTATGATTTGAAATCTTTAATGTAACCGCCACGTCGGCAAGAGGCTGCTGGCCTTTGCTCTCGCGGCAATTCCTTATCCGATGATGCTGTTAAATGTTGCGCTTGGCCGCATGACCTTATCAACTTTAACAGTATCGGCGTGGTAATAACCGCCAAGGTCGCACGGCTTGCCTTGGGTTGACGCTAATTCGGCGACGATTTTATCTTCATTTTGTGACAATGATGCAGCCAGCGCAGCAAAATCATCGCGCAAATCCTGATCGCCGGTTTGTGCGGCAAGCGCCTCAGCCCAGTAGCGTGCAAAATAATAATGGCTGTCACGCGTATCGGTCTGGCCAACACGGCGGGCTGGCGACTTGTCATTTTCCAACAGCCGCTGCGTTGCAATATCGACTGCCTTGCCAAGAACACCGGCCTTGCTGTTACCCGTTGACTCGGCGATGAAGTTCAGTGATTCCCCCAAGGCGCAAAACTCACCAAGCGAGTCCCAGCGCAGATGCCCCTGCTCAACCAATTGCTGGACATGCTTTGGTGCCGACCCACCGGCACCCGTTTCGAACAGGCCGCCGCCATTCATCAGCTTGACCACGGACAGCATCTTTGCCGAGGTACCAAGCTCTAGGATCGGGAACAGATCGGTTAGGTAATCGCGAAGCACATTCCCCGTGATCGAGATACAATCCTTGCCAGCGGTAATCACCTCAAGCGAGAATCTGGTGGCCTCACGCGGCGCCATGATTTTAACCGATGACAGCGCAACACCAAGCTGATCAAGCATTGATTTCACATAAGCAATGATTTCCGCATCATGTGGGCGCGCCTCATTCAGCCAGAATACCGCTTCGGCACCAGTCGCCTTCTGCCGGGCAAGGCCAAGCTTGACCCAATCTTCGATCGGCGCCTTATTGGTGCTTGATGAACGCCAGATATCGCCTTTTTGAACCTGATGTTCATGCAGTATCTCACCATTTTCCAACACATAGCGCATGACACCATCTTCGGTCATCTGAAAGGTTGTCGGATGTGATCCATATTCCTCGGCCTTTTGCGCCATTAGTCCGACATTGGATACCGAGCCAGCAGTCGCCGGATTCAGCGCGCCGTTCTTCTTGAAGAAATTGATCGCCTCTTCATACACCGGCGCATAGGAATTATCAGGAATGACGCATTTGCAATCCTGCTCGGTGCCATCTGGCCCCCAGCCCTTACCGCCAGCGCGGATCAGCGCTGGCATTGACGCGTCAATAATGACATCTGACGACACATGGAAATTACTCAGGCCCTTGTCCGAATTCACCATATAAAGCGGTGGGTTAGCCTCAAAACACGCCGCCAGATCAGCCTCTAGCGCGGCGCGCTTATCATCGCCAAGCGTTGCAATCCGCGCCTCAAGATCGCTAAGGCCAAGGTTGTAATCCATGCCCAGATCGCGCAAGACGTCACCATGTTTTGCAACAAAATCCTCAAGCAGAACGGCAACGGCCTGACCAAAAATGATTGGATCGGAAACCTTCATCATGGTTGCTTTTAGATGGACTGAGAACAACACGCCCTTTTTCTTTGCATCAACCAGCTCGTCACGCAGAAACGCCCGCAAGGTCGCAAGGCTCATGAATGACGCATCAACAACGGTTCCGGCCTGTAAATTCAGCCCCTCTTTCAGCACGGTAACAGCACCAGCGGCATTTTCGAATTCGATCCTTGCCTTGCCGGCCTGTGCGGCGGTTAGCGTTGCAGATTTTTCATTCGAGAAAAAATCACCTGATGGCATTGATGACACATGGGTTTTCGAGTCGGCCGACCAAACGCCCATCGAATGCGGGTTATTTTGCGCATAGATTTTAACTGCCTGCGCCGAACGCCGATCAGAATTGCCCTCGCGCAGAACCGGGTTGACCGCGCTACCCTTGACCGCATCATAACGTGCGGCAATCGCGCGCTCTTCATCATTTGCCGGTGCAACGGGGTAATCGGGCAGATTATAGCCTTGCGACTGCAATTCAGAGATCACGCCAACCAGCTGCGGGATTGATGCTGAAATATTCGGCAGTTTGATCACATTGGCGCCAGGTGTTTTCACCCACTCACCAAGCTCGGCCAGATCGTCCGACTGGCGCTGGGTTTCGGTCAGCATTTCAGGAAATGCGGCAATCACCCGCCCCGCAAGCGAGATATCACGACGCCCGACAGTTAATCCGGCGGGCCTTACAAACCGGTTGATAATCGGCAAGAGTGACGCGCTGGCAAGTTCTGGTGCCTCGTCGACCTTGGTGTAGATTAGATCAGGATTGGCGTTATCTGACATGATGATTGCCTTTTAAAATGATGTTCACAACACACCCCAACTGCGGGGCAAAGAGAATGAGGCCATTGCCAACACCCCATTTAGAGGGCGGCGGAAACGGCCTTTATTGCATCGGCTGCCTTATCTGCATCGGGGCCGCCGGCCTGTGCCATATCTGGCCGGCCACCACCACCGCCACCGCCAAGCGCCGCCGAGCCAATTTTCACAAGATCAACTGCATTTTTCCGGCCAGCAAGATCGGCCGTTACCGCAACAACGATCGACGCCTTGCCAGCATCGGTTGCCACCAGACAGATTACCGCATTTTCAACCGACGATTTGATTTCATCAGCCATTGATTTTAGCTCACGCGCGGGGGTGTCGTCGAGCAATCGCCCCACAAAATTAATCCCATTGATGACATCACTGTCCTTACCGCCAACGCCCCCACCGGCGGCCAGTTTACGACGCAACTGGCTTATATCACGCTCGGCTTTTTTGCGGTCATCAACCAGTTGAGCCACACGTTCGGCAAGCTGTTCCGGGGCAATTTTCAAGAGATCCGCCGTTTTAGTCAAAATTGCATCACGCCCCTCAATCCAAGCCAGCGCGCCCTCGTGCGTTACCGCCTCGATCCGGCGCACGCCGCCAGCAACAGCAGATTCTGAAATAATTTTAAGCAAGCTGATATCGCCTGTCCGGCCAACATGGGTTCCGCCGCATAATTCGACCGACCACGCCTTGTTCGGGTTATCGTCGGCAACGCCGCCCATCTGCACAACGCGCACTTCATCGCCGTATTTTTCGCCAAATAGCGCCAAAGCACCAAGCTCAATCGCGGCGTCGGGGGTCATGATACGGGTAGTAACGTCTGAATTCATCCGAATTCGCGCATTCACAATCTGCTGTACCTGCTTTAACTCGTCCGGCGAGACGGCTTTTTGATGGGAAAAGTCAAACCGCAGCCTGTCTGGACTGACAAGCGAGCCCTTCTGCGCAACGTGATCACCAAGCACAAGCCGCAGCGCCTCATGCAAAAGATGCGTTGCCGAATGATTGGAACGAAGCCGCAACCGCCGCGAGACGTCGATTTGCAACCGCACATCCTGCCCTTTGGCAAGCGTGCCTGCCTCGACCTCAATTTGATGGATAAACAGGCCAGACGGGGTTTTCTGGGTATCGGTTACGCGCGCAGACCCGCCATCCCAGCTGATCGTCCCAACATCGCCTATTTGGCCGCCAGACTCGCCATAAAACGGGGTTTGATTCACCACCATTCGCGCCTTGTCACCCTTGCCAACATTGTCAATCTCGGCATTTCCATCGACCAGGGCGGTAACAATCGCCTCGGCCGTGTCCGCGCTATAACCAAGAAATTCGGTGGCTTCCAAATTTTGCGCCAGATCAAGCCAAATGGTTTCGGTGGCGCTGTCACCAGACCCGCTCCATGCCCGACGCGCATTCGCCTTTTGCGCATCCATCGCGGCGTTAAATCCGTCAAGGTCAACCTGCCAGCCATAGCCACGCATGAAATCTTGGGTAAGATCAAGCGGGAACCCGAATGTGTCATAAAGTTTGAACGCCGTGGCCCCGTCCAGCGTGCCGCCTGATGCCTTGCCAGCGACCTCATCATTTAAGATCCGCAGCCCGCGACCAAGCGTTTCCTTAAAACGTGTTTCCTCAAGTTTTAATGTCTCGGTAATCAGCGATTGCGCCCGTCCAAGTTCGCCATATTGCGCGCCCATCTCGGCAACCAATGTTGGCACAAGCCGGTACATTGTCGGATCGGTGCACCCCATTTGATGAATGTGCCGCATCGCCCGCCGCATGATCCGGCGCAACACATAGCCCCGCCCCTCATTTGAAGGCAAAACACCATCAGCGATCAAAAAGGAGGATGCCCGCAGATGATCGGCGACCACCCGGTGCGATACATTATGGGCGCCGTCCGCATCCGTGCCGGACACATCAGCCGACGCCTCGATCAGTGATCGCATCAAATCAATATCGTAATTATCATGCTTGCCCTGCAGGACGGCGGCGATACGCTCTAGCCCCATGCCAGTATCAATAGACGGCTTTGGCAGATTGATACGTTGGTTCGGCATCTGCTCAAACTGCATGAAAACCAGATTCCAAATCTCGATAAACCGGTCACCATCTTCATCAGGAGACCCCGGCGGGCCACCCGGAATATGATCACCATGATCAAAGAAAATTTCGGAACACGGGCCGCAAGGACCGGTATCACCCATCGCCCAGAAATTATCAGAAGTGGCAATGCGGATAATGCGATCATCGCCAAGGCCGGCAATTTTTTTCCACAGATTGGCTGCCTCATCATCCTCGTGATAGACGGTCACCAGCAATTTTGACGCATCAAGACCATATTCCTTGGTGATTAAACGCCATGCAAGCTCGATCGCATTTTCCTTGAAATAATCGCCAAAGGAAAAATTACCGAGCATTTCAAAAAATGTATGATGACGCGCCGTATACCCAACATTTTCCAGATCATTATGCTTGCCACCGGCGCGCACACATTTCTGCGCAGTGGTGGCCCGAACATAATCACGCGTCTCGGCACCGGTAAACAGGTTTTTGAATTGCACCATTCCCGAATTGGCAAACATCAGGGTCGGATCATTTTGTGGTACAAGCGGACTAGAGGCGACAATTTCATGTCCGTTCTTGCCAAAATAATCCAAAAAAGTGGCGCGGATATCATTCACACTCGACATAAAAACTGCCCCCAGTACAGCATCTGGCTCGCGGCGGTTTATCCCTGCTGATAACCAACAAAAAAATACACCGCGCAAAACCCATTTAATTGCGGTTATTATCTACCCGCCGTAGGGGGTATCTGTCCAGATCAACTTGATTAAATTGATTGGAATTCATCCAAGAACCCCCTCGAAAGCCCCTCGGAATCCAATTGCGTTTTGGCGCTAGCCGCATAACTATGTTGCGGCGTCTCTCACCAATCCTCGCGGACAGAAAATGGCCAGCCCCGAAAACGAGACTGACCATTAACATGTTTTACATGACACCCGCGCCGGATACTGACACGACAATGCCAGTTTTTTATATCTGGTGCGCCGGGCTAAATTGCGCCGGGCTAGGGTGTGTTGGGTAAATCAGGCAAATCGGGCGAGTCCGGCAACTTTGCCTCCTCACTATCGGCGATAGAGTTATCCAGCATCTGATCGCCAACAAGTCCCGCATTCTGCCTGATCGCCCCTTCGATTTCGGCAGCAAGTTCCGCATTTTCACGCAGGAAATTCTTTGCGTTCTCGCGGCCTTGGCCAATACGCTGCCCCTTATAGGAAATCCATGCCCCCGATTTATCAACAATACCAGCAGCAACACCGAGGTCGAGCAATTCACCCATTTTCGAGATGCCCTCGCCATACATGATATCGAATTCAATCGTTCTAAATGGCGCCGCAACCTTATTTTTCACGACCTTAACACGGGTCTGGTTACCAACCACCTCATCACGGTCCTTAATCGCGCCAATCCGGCGAATATCCAGACGCACAGAGGCGTAAAATTTCAACGCGTTACCACCGGTTGTCGTCTCCGGATTGCCAAACATAACGCCGATCTTTAGGCGAATCTGGTTAATAAAAATCACCAGACAGTTTGAGCGTGCAATTGACGATGTTAGCTTGCGTAAGGCTTGACTCATCAAACGCGCATGAAGCCCAACATGATGGTCGCCCATTTCGCCTTCTAATTCGGCACGCGGCACCAACGCGGCAACCGAGTCAACAACAAGCACATCAACCGCTCCAGACCGAACCAGAGTATCGGCAATTTCAAGTGCCTGCTCACCGGCATCAGGCTGCGAAATCAACAGATCATCAATATTGACCCCAAGCTTGCGCGCATAAGCCGGATCGAGCGCATGTTCAGCGTCAACAAATGCACAAATGCCGCCGTCTTTTTGCGCTTCGGCAACAGCATGAAGCGCCAGCGTGGTTTTCCCTGATGATTCTGGGCCATAGATTTCAACAATCCGCCCTTTCGGGAAACCGCCAATACCAAGACCAATATCAAGGCCTAGCGATCCAGTCGAAATCGCCTGTACATCCACCGCAGATTCGCGTTGGCCAAGCTTCATGACCGAGCCCTTACCAAAGGCCTTTTCAATCTGCCCAATCGCCGCTTCAAGCGCCTTGTTTTTATCATCACTCTTCATTTTGAGATCCACTACAACTCCAGCCATTTATGCCTCCTTAGTTGCACAACCACCGACACCTGTCCATGCTTATATCAACGCCCCTACCCGTCTTTGCTGTCCCGATATCCATGAACAACGCGGCCCAGTATTTATGGCCCAGTATCTAAAGTCCCCAGTAAGCCATTTTGCGTAACGGCGTTTTGCGGGGCGCCGTTTTGAGCGTTAGTCGCCATGATGTACCTGTTTTGTTCTAATTGCAAGCATATTTTCACCTTTTGTTCCATTTTTATCGCTTGGCTGGGTTTTTGGCTCGGCTGTTTTTTGGCTTGGCTGGGTTTTTGGCTTCGCCGATTTTAGGGGGCAGCGGGGACGCAGGATGATGCCGTCTTATTCATGTGCAGACGACAAGACTGATACAAAGGCAAGGCCGAACAGCCACGTTTATGCCCAGTAGGTTGATACCCAACTTGATTGGCGCCCAAATCGGTTGGCGCCCAAATTGGCTGGGTGGCACGGTGGCTGTTTTTTATTGATCCCTATTTCAGGCAGGCTCTAATCGTCGCGGTGGACGCGCTCCATACGCTCGTGGCGTTCTTGTGCATGCAGGCTGAGCGAGGCAATGGGCCGCGCCTCGAGACGCCGCAGATTAATCGGCTCGTCAGTTTCGACGCAATAGCCATAGCTGCCATCTTCAATACGCCTCAATGCCGCCTCGATTTTTTGCAATAATTTGCGCTCACGATCCCGCGTTCTAAGGTCAAGCGCCGCATTGCTTTCGATTTGCGCACGATCCATTTGGTCTGGCTGGTGCAAGTTTTCCTGCGACAATCCAGTAATGGTACCGTTTGCATCATCCAACAATTCAGCTTTCCATGCTTCCAATTTCCGCTGGAAATACAGCAGCTGCATGGGGTTCATGAATTCTTCGTCTTCGCTGGGTCGATAATCTTCTGGCAACATGTTCTGCGCAATCGTACCCGCCTTAACTTTGGCTTGCTTTTCTACTTTGGCGCGCGCCGCACTCTTCGTCATGTCCGCATTATCCGGCAAGACAATCTGCGTTTCGTCGGAAATAGCCTTTTTGGTCTTCATTTCATCACCTTCGTAATCAAATTGAAGTTTGCCGTAAAGACGGCCGTAAAGAGTGGTGTCGGATACACTGAATCGAATTTTACCGCAAGTGCATTCTGGCCAAAAATGCCTATCCGTTTTCGTGCAACCATTAAAAAACATTATTAAAAATTAGTCACGCATATGTAATTTGTGACCACGCTGTTACCCGCTTAACCTTTTGAATATCAGAGATCAGCGCGAGATCCCTCAGTTTTTGAGATGTGACAATGGTTCTGTTAAGTTCGCGCAAAAAGCAAGAGTGATAAAATTGTAACCGGAATCGAGAGAGAGTTTTCAAAATGCATGTACTCATAGTTGAAGATGATCCAATTGTCGCAGATGTTCTTGGCATGACAATAGAGGAAGCTGGCCACTTCAAGACAACGGCAAACACTATCGAAACAACGCTATTAGAATTAAAGCACAGTCGAATCGACGCTATCCTGCTTGACCTTAACCTTCCCGATGGTGACGGAACCCGACTTGCTCGATTGGTGCGGAAAAACCATATGCTTGTTCTCATATTGGTAATTTCCGGCAATAGCGGCATTGATGAAAAGATTACTGCGCTTGGCGCGGGTGCTGACGGATATCTGACCAAGCCATTTGACCGCTATGAATTAATGGCGAATCTGGATGCCATTATGCGGCGCACGCATGGTCATGGATCAGCGACAATTTCGGTCGGTAATCTGATTTTCGATCTTAGTCGAAATTACGCGAAAGTCGGTGAAAAACGGCTTGATCTGACCGCGAAGGAATTCCGTATCATTGAGTTTCTGGCGCTTCGCAAGGGTGCCGTCCTCAGTAAAGACGCACTCTTGAGCCATCTTTATGGCGGCATTGATGAGCCAGAGCCAAAAATCATCGATGTGTTCATTTGCAAGCTTCGTCGCAAGCTGGTCGATAATGGCACCGAAGGCCTCAACATCGATACAATCTGGGGACAAGGCTACACATTAAGAGAAATCCGCGATTATCAGGCGCTGGAGAAAACTGGTTAAATTTTAAAAACCAGGTTTTGCACCTTAATTTTGACCAGTGCCTGTTGAGGCTGCGCCTGCTCCTCCAATCCATCTCCCTTTTGGGGGTGGTAATGGCGCAGCCTCCCCCCTTGTCAACGCCGCCCCGCCTTTTCGCGCTGGCGGGCACTCTTTTTCTTACCATTGAGTCTCGGATTATCTTGTGCCGGATTATCCGGTACCGGATTACCTATTAAGCAGCGCCCAACTTTAGATTTGGCGCGAAACAGGCTTGCCAGCAGCCAGCCATTCATGGCAGGACATAAACTGGCCCTTTTGGTGCCTTTTCGTAATCCCTAACGCCATGGATTTAAGCCTTTGCTTTATTTCAGTCTCGGTGAATTTGTGATCCATCCAGATCAACCCAATTGGGGAATTGGTCAGGTCCAGTCGATCGTTGGGATGAACGTAACAGTTAACTTTGAGCATGCCGGCAAACAAATGATCAATTGCAATGTCATCAACCTTGCTCGCGCGCCGCGTCCGGGCAAATCATCGTCTCATTAATTGGCAAATGACTCGCCGCACGACTAGCTAGTTGCTATATTTTTTCTGGCTAGAGTAATTCACATCACCGGCATGACCCTATGTCGCATGGCAAGCGAGACAATATTAGTCTATCCCTAGCGATCGTTTTTTATAGATTTTTTTAGCCATTGACTTTAGCAGTCGTAGCGTGAAGCGCCGCCGCGCCGTAGGAGAGCTGTCCGTGAACTATCGCGAGATCCTGAAAAGCAAGCTGAATCAGCTGAAAAGCGAAAGTCGCTACCGCACCTTTGTCGAATTGGAGCGCCAGACCGGCTTGCACCCCCACGCCGTTTGGAACAGCCCTGACGGCCCCAAGGACGTCGTTATCTGGTGTTCGAATGATTATCTCGGTATGGGGCAGAATCCGGACGCGGTAAAAGCGTTGACCAACGCGATTGATACGCATGGCACCGGTGCAGGTGGAACACGCAACATTTCAGGAACCAGTGCGGCCATCGTTGCATTGGAAGCCGAGCTTGCGGAATTGCATGGCAAAGAGCGTGCGCTTGTTCTAACCAGCGGCTATGTTGCGAATGAGGCTAGTATCAGTGCGATTGCCGGCCTGTTTGATGATATATTGATCCTGTCGGACGAAATGAACCATGCCTCGATCATTTCCGGCATCCGTTATGCGCGCTGTGACAAAGTGATTTTTCGGCATAATGATTTTGCGCATCTTGAAGAATTGCTGGCCGCCCAGCCACTTGACCGGCCCAAGCTCATTATTTTTGAATCCGTTTATTCAATGGATGGCGACACCAGCCCGATTGCCGAGATTGTTGCCCTTGCCGAGACATATAACGCGCTTACCTATCTTGATGAGGTGCATGCGGTCGGTATGTATGGCGACGAAGGCGGCGGCATCGCCCAGATGCGCGGTCTGCAGGATCGGGTTGACATGATCCAAGGCACGCTTGGCAAGGCATATGGCGTTATTGGCGGCTACATTGCGGCTGATGATGTGATCTGTGATGCTGTCCGCAGCTTTGGTTCGGGCTTTATTTTCACCACAGCCTTGCCGCCAGCATTAGCGCATGGTGCCTTGGCCTCGGTTCGGCATTTGCGCCGCAGCACCAACGAGCGCCAAGCTCAGCAACGGCAGGCCACAAGGTTAAAGACGAAATTACGTGATGCCGGCCTGCCACTTCTTGAAGGCGACACGCATATTATTCCAGTCATGGTTAGAGACGCCGCAAAATGCAGCCGGATCTGCCAGATTCTGTTGCAGGAATTTAGCATTTACGTCCAGCCGATTAATTATCCGACAGTGCCAGTTGGCACAGAAAGACTGCGCCTTACCCCCGGCCCGCTGCATAGCGATGCGATGATTGATGATCTGGTGGCATCTCTGTTGAAAGCCTTTGCCATCGCCAGCGACGAACAGGCCAAACAAACGGGGTAAACCGGGGTGGGCTGGCGCGGCATTGCTGGAAAAATGACCCGGCTTTACCCCGCAAGGCTGGATTTTACCCCGTACAACCCTTACATAGGCAGTGGGCGCGTATGGATATATGCCTCAGTGATGTTACGGCCGCTATTCGGTGAATTGCGGCTCGGTCTATTATCTTGCCTCAACGGCTATTGATGGAATGTGATTATGCCAATTACCCCTATCCCGTCCGATCATCCCAAATTCCCTGGCCGCGGTAAAACCGGCTTGCTATTGGTAAATCTTGGCACGCCCGATGGTACCGACACAAAATCCATGCGTCGCTATCTAAAACAATTTCTATCTGATCGTCGGGTGATTGAAGTACCGCGCCTTCTTTGGTGGATAATCCTCAATGGCATCATCTTGAATGTCCGGCCGCGAAAATCGGGCGATGCTTATGCGCGTATCTGGCTTAAAGATGATCCCGACGGATCGCCGCTGCGCCGCATTACACGGTTGCAGGCCGAACATGTGGCCAAAAGCTTTCAGCGCGATGATTTGATCACCGATTACGCGATGCGTTATGGCAACCCGTCAATCCAGTCGCAAATGCAAAAGCTGCAGGATGCCGGATGTAGCCAGATTTTGGTGATGCCGCTTTACCCGCAATATGCCGCCTCGACAACCGCGACAGTAAATGACGAAGTGTTCAAATGGGCGCTTGATCTGCGCTGGCAACCGGCGATCCGGACCGCACCACCATGGCATGACCATCCGGTTTATATTAAAGCGCTGGCAGACTCGGTGCGCAAATCGGTGAAGAAAAACGGTATGCCCGATGATTTGGTGATCTCGTTTCACGGCATTCCAAAAAGCTATTTTGTCGGCGGTGATCCTTATCATTGCCAATGTATGAAAACAGCGCGCCTGCTTCGTGAAGAGCTTAAGTGGGACGAGGCGCATTTTCATGCAACCTTTCAGTCGCGTTTCGGCTCGGAACCATGGCTTCAGCCCTATACCGACAAAAGCGTTGTCGCACTTGCCGAAAATGGCTCAAAGCACGTTGCGATTATGGCGCCCGGATTTGTCGCAGATTGTCTGGAAACGCTTGATGAGCTTGATATCGAGCTGCATGAGGAATTTATCGAACATGGCGGCGAGACCTTTACCTATATCCCGTGTCTGAACGACAGTTCGGCGGGGATGAAAGTGATTGAGCAAATTGCCACGGAAAATCTTGCTGGCTGGGTAGACTCGCCAAAAACAGCACCAGCCAAGAAAGCGGCTCCTAAAAAGGCACTGGCCAAAAAAACTGGGTCAAAGGCTCGGAAATAGGGTAACCGCTTACCAACCATCACCTGCAGAAACCAGATTTTGCGACCATACGGCGTTACCCGCAAACCAAGGCCTTTTATTTTTTTATCAAGGGTGTTATATCCTTGGATACGAGCGGGAACCGCCACTATACGGTTCCGGGTGTCGGATGTAACAGGCATATTTGAGATCCTCAAACTGGCTGTCATCTGGTGGTAAAATGGTTAGTTAAAAATATTATAATACCCACCAAATGGCGTTTTATTTGAGAAATATTTCGTTACTATTCAAACACCTAAGAACGCTCGCGTGCGGCGTTTGTGTAGTGGTAAGACCTTAGCCTTCCAAGCTAAAGACGCGGGTTCGATTCCCGCACGCCGCTCCAACTACACTCACAAAGGGTCTTAGGACCGAGATACAAGTTACTGTTTCTAAACGATTAGCGTTCTAGAACAGGAGTTTGTTGTCCTATGGTGTGGGTAAGGTTGCCGGTATACTTTTACAAAAGAAACGAAACTTTTTACTTCTCTCGGTCAATTCCATCTGACCTTCAGCATCGCTTTAAAAAACGTAAAATTGAAGTATCACTCCGAACAAAATCGGAATCAAAAGCAGCCAAATCTGCTGCGGCGCTGTCTGATCGGCTCGAGCGATATTGGGACAGTCTCCGGATGGAGATGATCTATTCACGGGAACTTGGCCTGAGGGTAGCGCCAGACGCTAAGACCACTATCAGTGCCAAAAGCTTTCCTATGACAGAGGCGCTGGCGCTCTATCATCGTTTGAAAGGTGGTGGAAAGACAAAGCTGTTCTTCGAGTCCTCAGAGCGAAGCATGCGCTGCCTGATAGATTGTCTGGGGCATGATGATTTGGCGGCAATTGAAGTTTCAGATGCTGGTCGGTTTAGGGATTATTTGTTTGATCGGGGCATGTCTTCATCATCATTAAAGCGAGTGTTTTCATCTGTGCGAGCGGTGATCAATCTCGCCATTCGAGAAGAGGGCCTATCCATCAATAACGTGTTCAGTGGCACATTCATTCCAGACGATGACGCCAAAACACAACGCTTACCCATCCCAACTGATGTACTACTAACCATTCAGGATGAATGTATGCAGATGGATGATGAACCACGATGGTTGATTGCCCTTATTAGCGATACCGGCATGCGTCTTTCAGAAGCCTGTGGGTTGCTGATATCAGATATATGTTTGGATGCTGAATTGCCACACATCAACCTTGTTGCGCATCCTTGGCGGCGGTTGAAGACAGGGCCTAGCTCGAGGTCAATTCCACTGGTCGGCACTTCGCTCTGGGCAGCAAAACAAGTCATAAAGCAGGGCCATCAATTTGCCTTCCCAAAGTACTGCAACGAGTCCAAGTGCAATGCCAATTCTGCAAGTGCAGCGCTTAACAAATGGCTTAAGCCTCGTGTTCCCAACGGATGCGTTATCCACTCGTTCCGACATAGCCTGAGAGACAGGCTGAGGGCTGTCGAATGTCCTGCAGATATTATTGACACCATTGGCGGTTGGACCACAGAGGGAGTTGGCCATCAATATGGTACGGGACACAGCCTTTCTACTAAATATAAGTGGGTTTTAAAATTTTAAGTTATGTCTCCAGATTTGAGCGCGATTCTAGTTTAGAAAAGCGCTGGTCAAAACTGGGAAGCTTGAAAAGCCAAAACGGCCTTGCTGCTCCGCTTTTTCAAGTTGAGACTTCCAATCTGAAACTTCTTCTTCAGACACGCCCTGAGTTAAGGCAAAATTTGCCATTATCGCTTCAGTATATCTTGCAGGTGAGTTTCCGTCTCTTCTTGTTATCACAAAAGCTAAAGATTTATCTTTTATGTTTCTAAAGCCCCTACGCTCAAGCTTTCCGGGAAGTTCCATTGGGAGCATTTGATGGCTACAATGCGCTTTAAACGCATCATGAACTTTTTCATTTAACTTTTCATCAGCACCGTAAAATTTAAAGTGATCCCATAAAATAGAGACGTTCACGAACGCACCACCAGGCTTCAAAACACGAGTAATTTCGTCTAAAGCTGGGTCAACATCGGGGATATATTCTAGAGCCTGCGTTGATGTTGCTGAGTCGCAACAATCACTCTGCAGTTCACTGTCATCTGCACTTCGTTCAATCAACTTGATTATGGCAAGCTCTGAGCAGCGCTGACTAGCTTGTTCTAGCTGGGCTTTACTTGGGTCTAATCCATAAATAGTGCCGGAGCTGCCGACAGCTTTAGCTAAATGCGGCAGAAGATAACCAGCACCACAACCAATATCTATGATGACATCACCAGCTTGGATTTGCATTTCATTTAGTATTTCATTTCGTCGAGTAGTTCCTGCAATACTCTCTGCCATGAGACGTGAAAGTTTGCCTAAGTCACTATCAAAATCAATACCCATACAAACCCCTGTCCCAGAATGTTAATCGTTTGGAAACAGTCACTTGAGTCGCGGTCCACGGACCTTGGAACTTGGAGAATGGTGCGCTCGGGAAGAAGTTCGATGCCTACCCACAGCGCCAATCCGTGACTGAATCCATCAATATCAATAGCTTAACAAATCATCACATATGGTCAACTATCAAAACCTTACCTGCAACCTTACCTGAACCAAGTTCCGTGGTTCGAGGGCCACGTTTCGACGCCCAAGGCCCGAGTTTCACGGACCACTGCCCAGCAGCCGCCGATCAAGCGTCAGGGTTACTGAGGACGTTTTTCTGTTAGACTTGGCCTTGGTTATAGGGGTGGGGTCTAGATTGGCCAGGGCTTGCGTCTCAGAGGGCCGGTTTACTTGATTGGTTGGTGAAGGCAGTGAAGGCTAATTTTGTTTGGAATAACGGAATCATAATCCGCGTGTTGGGGGTTCGAGTCCCTCCTCCGCTACCATTTCTCTTAATACAATCAATATTTTACAGCGTCTCAGAAATATTTTTGAGGTGTTTTTTGCATTACACACCTCTTACACACTTTTCTGTTGGCTTCCAGTCGCGCAAGACTATATCGTTTTTATAGTGATTGGATGTGTTAGATGCCTGTTTTGTGTGAAGATTCTGTGTTGATTATGGATGGAGCGGTAAAGCTCTACAGGCGTCAGAGAAGCCGTAAATGGCAGGCGGCCTCCCAAATAGACGGCCAATATATTCGCATCTCAACAGGTAAGAGCGATTTGGACGAAGCCAAGCAGGCCGCGATTAGCCGTCTTGTTCCGGTGGATCCACCAATTTTGTTTTAAAATTGGCAGGGGCAACGATTTCAAGAACTTCAAAATCATCTGAACAGGCGATCTCGCGATGTTTGATCATTGGCGTTTGCAACACCGTATCGCCTTTGCGAATGGTATGCTGACCTTGGCCCTCATATTCAAAAGTCGCCCAGCCATTCAAAACATAGACCATTTGAAAGCTACATTCATGGATATGCCATGACTGGATACCCTCATCATTATCATGTTCGTTGCGCCGAATAACATGCGCCACAAAGTCACCATTGGTAGCGGCTTTGATGCCCAGATCACGATATTCAAAAATATCACGCAAGCCAGGCGTCCAAGCCGCCCCATCGGCGACATGATGCACAAAATTCCAGCTTTTGTTCTTGGTCATGATCTTTGCTCTTTCTCTGGTGTGGCTCGAGGCCTGTTAGACATAAAATCAAGCCTTAGCTTGCCAGCGGTGCCGCGGCTCTGTCAAACAGGCTATAATCGCGGGTTGTGGTAAATAACGCCGCCGCCCCTGCCCCTGATTTGGCAATCGCATCAGCTAGCCCAGCGGTTTGATTTGTGCATCTAGCGATCAGTAAATAGCTGTCAGGATCAGTTAATGATTTAAAATGACAGGTGATATCAAAATTTGCCATTGCCCCGGCAATATTGGCCGACGACGCAAAGGCCAGTGTTAGAATAAAATTCTCGGTGTTTTCTGCGTCGGCTGGTGGCGCATTGGTGACCGTACCGCTTGTCCAGTTCCAGATATTTTGTCCAACACGAATACGGTAATCTGCAAAAATATTTTTGATACCGTCCATTTGCGCATGGCGATGCTGTTGATTGCGCCGCCACGCCGCCAGATGCGCCTCACTTTGCCAAAGCTGATGCGACAAAATAACGTCCGGGTCGTCAACCGAGGCATAGCGTTGCAGCCATACAAGCCCATCATGCTCTGCTAAGACTGGCTTTAGCTGGTCAACATGGGCAAAATAGGCCTGCCGGCATCCAGGCTTTGGCCGCATTTCAAAAAACAATCCGGTGGCTGAGGATAGCTGATCCGCCATAAAACCTCGTATAATATAGCCGTTGTTAAACTCGTTTAAATCCTGCGCCTCTCGCCAGACCCGAATATGGCGGCGACGTCAGTTCATGATCCAGACTATCAGTCTTGCATATCATAGGCTGGCTATCTAAGAAAATGCACAAAATCATTTGCAAAAATGGTCTAAACATCAGATTAAGATAGTACATGCGCGAACGCTTTTTTTACATCTTGCTTATAAATAGGCTCGCTAGTCTGTAAAAAAGTGATTGAAGCAAACAAAACTGACGAAAAGACATCCGATGCGTTTAAATGTTGTTTTTGCATAATGGCGAGGTCTCAGCCGATAAAAGCCGCATTCTGGATGGTTGGGGCGATGGTGTCGTTCAGCCTGATGGCAATTTCCGGGCGTGAATTGGCGCCTGAACTCAACACTTTTGAGATTATGTTTTTCCGTTCGCTCATCGGGCTGGTCATTGTTGTTTCGCTTGGGGCGATAACGGGCAGTTTGACACAGATTAAAACAAATCGGCTTGGCCTGCATTTTTTGCGAAATACGGCGCATTTTACTGGCCAGAATCTATGGTTTTTAGCGGTCGCTTTTATCCCCTTCTCACAGCTTTTCGCGCTGGAATTTTCAACACCCATTTGGGTGGCCTTACTCGCCCCATTATTTTTAGGAGAGGCGCTGACTCAGCGCCGGTTAATTGCTGTCGGTTTAGGGTTTGCTGGCGTTTTAATCGTGGCGCGCCCAGATATGCAACAGCTTAACCCAGCCATTTTGGCGGCAATCGCCTGTGCTATATGTTTTGCCTGTTCCTTAATGGCGACCAAAAAACTGACATCGGATCAGTCAATTACCTGTATTTTATTCTGGCTCACATTTATGCAACTTGGCATGGGCCTTATGGCGGTCATGGTCACTGGTGGCGTGCGGTTAACAACTGGCATTGACACGATGTGGGTACTCATTGTGGGGATTGGTGGTCTCACCGCCCATTTTTGTATTACAAAAGCCCTGTCATTGGCACCGGCAATCGTCGTGATACCGCTTGATTTCATGCGTTTGCCGCTTATTACGGCAATTGGCTTTGTGACCTATGCCGAGCCATTTGAATGGCCGGTTGTATTTGGCGCCCTGCTTATTTTCACGGCGATTTTAATCAATTTGCAAACCGAGCGTCAAAAAAATAGGGCAGAGAGCCACTAAAATTGCTGTTACGGGTGCATTTTAGCCAACCAAATTTTCAATCTTTTTGCGACTGTTTGATCGCCTTTAAAATGGCCGAAAAATCCGCATTAGCGGCATTACCTTGCCCCGCGAAATTTTGATATAATGCCAGCGCCGCCTTGCCAAGGGTGGTATTGGTTCCAGTCATAGTGGCGGCGTCGGCGGCAAGCGCCAGATCCTTGACCATCATGGCGGTTGAAAATCCCGGCTTATAGTCGTTATCAGCCGGGCTTTTAGGCCCGACACCAGGCACCGGACAATAGCTGTTCACCGACCAAGAGCTTCCTGATGAGGTGCTGACAACATCGAATAATTTTTGACGATCAAGCCCCAAATTATCGGCAAGGGCAAAGGCTTCGCATGTTACAATCATGGTGGCGCCAAGAATCATGTTATTACATATTTTCACCGCCTGACCGGCACCAGCATCACCGCAATGAATTGTGCGCTGACCCATAATATCAAATAACGGGCTGGCCATCGCCAGCGCCTGTGGCGTACCGCCAACCATAAAGGTCAAAGTGCCGGCGCCAGCGCCGCCCACTCCGCCTGATACCGGCGCATCAAGCCCATACAGACCCGCCGCTTCAATAATTGTCGCAACTTTCCTGGCGGTGTCTATGTCGACCGTCGAACAATCGATGAAACAGGCCGATTCTTGCATTTCTGGGATGATCTTTTTTGCCACATCAAGCAACGCCGCCCCATTGGGAAGCATGGTGACAACAATATCGCGACCCCGCGCCGCGCTGGCCGCATCATCGGCAATAGCCAGTTGATCGGCAACGGCGTGGCATAGATCCGGGTTTAAGTCAAAGCCGGTAACGTCATGCCCGGCATGCACCAGATTCCGGGCCATCGGCGCGCCCATATTGCCAAGCCCGATAAAGCCAATTTTCATAACATGTCTCCTGATTTTATCTGTCAGCATCTGTCATCGTAACGCATTGCCGCACTGGTCTGCTGTAATCTTCCAGGAGAGGCGCGAAATGCGCTATGCCTATTCATCTAAAATGGTAATTTATGTTTTTGCAAAGGAAACATCATGCGCAGTCTTCAACGCCCTGGGCGCTCGCCCGTTCTTGCGCCAGAGGGGATGGCAAGCACATCCAGCCCACTTTCAACACAAGCCGCCGTGTCGGTTCTGCAAAATGGTGGTAATGCTATGGATGCGGCAATTGCCGCCTGTGCGGTTCAAGGCGTTGTTGAGCCGCAATCGACAAGTATTGGTGGCGATTGTTTTTGCCTTTATGCCAAGGTTGGTAGCGATAAAGTCATCGCCATAAATGGATCTGGGCGGGCCCCGCTTGGACTTAGCGCTGAATGGCTTTTGGAACAGGGCATTAACGAAATTCCGCAACAATCGCCGCATGCGGTTACTGTGCCAACGGCCGTTGACGCCTGGGTTCAGTTAAACCGTGATTATGGATCAAAACCACTTGGTGATTTGTTACAGCCGGCAATTGGTTACGCGCGCCATGGCTTTCCAATCGGCCGGCGTGTTGCCGCCGATTTTGCCGAATGCCATGCACTTTTGACGGGTGATGCGGATATTGGCGCGGTCTATTTTAATGATGGCAAGGATTACAAATTTGGTGACCGGTGCAGCAATCCAAATCTTGCCAAAACCCTCGAAGCGATTGCCGCGCATGGCCGTGACGGTTTTTACAAAGGCTGGGTCGCAGAAGATATTTTGGCAAAGCTACAATCTTTGGGTGGGCAGCATGTGCAGGCTGATTTAGATGCCGCTGTCGCCAATTATGTGACTCCGATTAAAACCAATTATAGGGGCTATGATATTTGGGAATGCCCACCAAATGGGCAAGGCCTGATTGCACTTATGTTGCTTAATATCATGGGAGGCGTTGATAAATTCGGCGACCACCCAATTTCGGTGCAACGTATGCACCATGAAATTGAGGCTGGCCGTCTGGCTTACCGCGACCGTAATCTCTATCTGGCCGATCCAGATTTCAGTGATGTGCCGGTGGAAACGATTCTCAGCGCCGATTACGCCACGGCGGTTCGCGGCCAGATTGACCCTGACAAAGCACATGCTGATTTACCACCCTCGCTGTTGCCAGCCCATAAACATACTGTCTATATCTCGGTCATTGATAAAGACCGTAATGTGTGTAGCTTTATCAATACCGTATTTCACAGCTTTGGCGCTGGTTTGATGGCTCCAGAATCAGGGGTTGTCTTGCAAAATCGGGGGCAGGGCTTTGTTGTTGAACCGGGTCATCCTAACTGTATTGCGCCCGGCAAACGGCCCCTGCATACCATTATTCCCGGCATGGCAACCAAAGATGGCAAGGCTGCCATGTCTTTCGGCGTAATGGGGGGTGAATATCAGGCCTTTGGCCATATGCAATTCCTCACACGGCTTTTGGATTATGGTATGGATGTTCAAGAGGCGCAGGATATGCCGCGCTTTTTCCCAGATCCCTCTAGCGATGTTGTCGAGGTGGAAGAACCAATCAGCGAAGATGTTCGCGCAGCATTGCGGGCGCTTGGACACAATATTCAACCGGCTGTTAGACCCATTGGTGGATCCCAGGCCATCCTCATTGATTGGGATAAGGGCTTGCTGATCGCCGGATCCGATCCTCGTAAAGATGGGTGTGCAATGGGCTATTAGCCCTTTATACGGTTTTTTCAATATCCAGCACAATATGGACGTAATCCATAGCGTGACCGGTTGGTTCGGCGGCGACTGTATCGCGGTAGGCATTGTAAAACCCGTCGACGATCTGATCAGCCTCATCGGTTGAGCGATCTTGCAGGGCTGTTCTAAAGACTGTTTCTGACCAGGAACGCATCGTCGGGATCAGGCTGTCGGCATAATCATCATTCGACATAGTGCCGCCAACCCCGCCAGCATCCAGAAAGGCCGCTTCATAGGGGCATTTGGTCAATTTGCTATGACAGGATTTCAGCGAGAGACCGGCACGCCGAACGGCACTATCAGGGTCGTTAAATGGTGCGCAGAATTCATCCATGGTGCGATAATATTGCGCAAAACTGGCGCGCTGATATTCATCAGCGGTAATTGTTCCATCGTTATAAAGCGCCTGCCAGAATTGATGAAAATGGTCGAACATATGTTCGCCACCGGTATTACCAAGATAGCGGCCCTGTTCGTCAATGCCAAAATTAAGACAGATAAACCGGCCGCCCGGCATCAATTCAGCCGCCCTTGCCAGCAAAATATTTTCCCAGTCTTTTGCGGCCTGGCTGGCAAAGGCGGCCTGACTTTCGGCATCGGCGCATGCGGCATGAACATGCGTCGGGATCTCCATTGGCTTGACAGATACATAATGCATGGCGGTGGCGCTAAATCCCAGATTTAGCGAATTGTCGGCCATCAATTGCTGGTGAAAGCCGGTACCGCACCCATGCACAAACACATTGTCATAATGGCTTTGATAGGCGTGCGCCGGATTACCTTGCATACCCTGCATCATGCGGAATAGCGTTGAAAAATCATTGCTGGCAAGGTCGGTATACAACATTTCGATTTGCCGGTTGTCACCAGCGCCGCGGCAATGGCCGATAACCATATCCCACATTTCGCGGCTGGTTCCCCCATCGGCGGCACCAAAATCGGCTATGCGCAATTTTTGGGTTTGCGGACAATGCGTCAATGCGTCAATTACCATAGTGGCGGCATCATTGATGACATTACGGGCCCCAGCGGTGCGTTCCGAATAATAGCCTGAACCGCGCATGGCAAGAACGGCTTGTGTGTTAATTCCCTTTGCCATTTCTGCCTCCTTAAAATCAGACCCTAAATACTCACTTAAAATTGCAAGGAAATATTCTGATGCTGGGCAAGACAAGGTATGATGACCTCAACCTGATCAGACGTTAGACGGTCTTGCTCGCGAAGGCCAAGATTATATCTTGCAAAGCTTTCAAATGACGCCAGTTCAGCCCGCAAAGAAGCACTGGCCGCGGCCCGCCACGCTACCTCTGATGCAATGTTGGCGCGGGTTTCATCAATCAATTTCATTGCTTTTTCTAAATCAGGCGACTTGCTGTCAATGGCGCGTCTGGCGTCCGACAAAGTCTTTGCCGCATCCCGTGCTTCGGGAATTTGGTTAAGCGCGCTGTAATTCTCTTTCACCCTATCCAAGATCTCCTCAATGGGTGAGGTCGCCGCGTCTGATTTGATCTTTTGCAACTGGTCACCAATTGCCGCCAAGTCTGCTTTGGCATCAATCGCCGCGACCACCAGCCTTATATCAGCATAGGCCTGATCTGATTGACGGCGGAACTGCATCCGCGCCCGGTTCAACTGGGCGGTGAGCTTTTTAAATTCTTTATTGGTATCTTGCCAGTCGGCGGGGATAAGCCCACGCTTTTCGGCAATTTCATTTTCAAGCTCGGCAATCCGGTCTTTGATACTGGCTTGTTTGCCGACGTCATCGGTTCCCCGCACAGCGCGGTTCAGGTTTTTAATTTCAGCCTCGTCCTGGCGGATAATGCGTTCAATCGCCCTGACCTCTGCATGAATAGGCGCATAGGCAACAGCCGCCTGATCCATGGCCGCCTTGGCGTTTTCAATCTCGGCCACCCGGTCAAAAATGCTCGCGGCGTTAGTGATATTTTTGGCCATAGCACTTTGCCTTTTTTGTGGGAGGGCTGACAAATCAGCGGCTTTGAGCTGATCCAGCTGCGCCATATAAGCAGTCTGGTTATTGTCATAGAAATCGAACAAATAATCCTCAAGGCAGAGTTGCAAACGCGGGTTTTTCGGTGGTGGGGCTGTCTCACTCGACAAGAATGTGCGTGTTGGCAGATAATTCACTAAGCTGGGGTTAAAACCAACAATCGCCAGACCAGCAATTTGCAGGGCGATAAAGGGAATAACGCCTTTATACATATCCAACGTTTTGACCGCCTTGCTGGCGACCCCGCGCAGATAGAACAAGGCAAAGCCGAAAGGCGGCGTCAAAAATGAGGTCTGAATATTGAGGCCAATCATCACCCCTAGCCAAACAGCCGTAACATTAGCCGATGGGTCAGCCAACAAAATAGGCGCGACAATCGGCACAACAACAACAGCGATTTCGATAAAATCAAGGAAGAAGCCAAGTAAGAAAATCACCAGCATGACGACGATAAACTGCGCCCAAAACCCGCCTGGCAGGCTTGACAGAAAATGTTTGACGATTTCTTCACCGCCAAACCCACGGAATGCCGCCGTCAGCATCGCCGCACCAAGCAAGATGATAAACACCAGCGAGGTTGTCTTGGCGGTTTCGGCCATAACATCGCGCAAGGTATCTTCGATGGTATAGGCGCGCCAGCCACTCCAGAAAATACCAGCCAGCAAGCCCAAGACCGCGATGGTAACAAAGCCAAGCGCGATCCAGTCAGAGGTTTCGGTAATGGTTTTGATGCTGAGGTTAAAATTACTCGAAATCAGCCAAATGAGGAGCAAGGACGCGATTGTCAAAATAGCCGGGTAAAAAGCTGTTTTTGTGCCCTCACGCAATTTATAGCCAGACATCAGCAAGGCGCCAATCGCCCCAATTGCGCCAGCCTGATTGACCGTTGCAACACCTGCAATGATTGATCCCAGCACCAAAAAGATCAGCAAAAGAGGCGGCAACAATGCCAGCGCCACCTTGATCAAAAACGAACGTTCCAACAATTTGCCATCATAAGGCACCGCCGGCGCCAATTTCGGGCGAATCAATGCGGCAACCAAAATATAGGCCATATATAGCCCAACAAGAATGATACCGGGCAAAAACGCGCCTAGAAACATATCGCCCGCACTTGTTGAGATGATATTGAATTCAGATGGCATGCTGAACTGGCCAGTCGCCTGTTTATAAAGGTCCTTGCGCATGGTGGCCGCCTGATCAGCCGCGCTTGCCAGCTGGTCGGCCAGAATAATCAGCACGATTGAAGGCGGAATAATCTGCCCCAATGTGCCAGAGGCGCAAATCGCCCCTGTCGCCAATGGCTTTGAATAATTATTGCGCAACATCGCCGGCAGCGAAATCAACCCCATGGCCACCACGGTCGCACCAACGATACCGGTAGTCGCGGCCAATAAGCCCCCAACAAATACCACCGAAATGCCAAGACCGCCGGGAATAGGCCCAAATAGCTGGGCCATTGTGACCAAAAGATCCTCGGCAATTTTTGATCGCTGTAACATAATCCCCATAAAGATAAAGAGGGGGATGGCAATTAAGGTATCGCGTTCAACTTCCCAATAAATACCGCGGAAATTGGTAACCCCAGCCGTCAGCCATTCAATCGGGCCGTCCTGCACAAAATAGGCACTGCTATCACCCTGGAATATTAGCCCCGTCAAACCAGCCAGCAGGATTGTTACAATAGCTGACCCCGGTAATGCAAAGGCAACCGGATAGCCCGAGCCAAGGGCATACATCATCAGCAAAAACAAAATTGTGAGGAAAACAAGTTCCATTACCCAACAACCTCTTCGCTTGTCTCTTCATCAGACAGATTTTCCTTGATGTCAGCCATTGAGGTGAACAGGTAAGCGGTAAATTGAAAAATCATACTGAGCGCAAAAACCACTAAAAACGCCGCCATAAGATATTTGACATACATGCCAAAACCGCTCATTGAGGTTTCAAAATTCATCATCGGACTGTTGATAAGGCTGGATTTGCCCCACAAGCCGCGCACCAGAATCAACCAGCAAAGCGGAATACCAAAAAACACTGTGCCAATGATGTTCAGCACAGATTTCGTGCGGCGGGTCAGCCCGGCATAAAGCACATCAACGCGAACATGGCCATCTTCTTTTAAGGTATAGGCCGAGGCGAACAAAAACAGGGCGGCATACCAAAATCGCACTAAGTCACCCATAAAGGTCTGTTCGTAACCATAAATGAATCGCGCCAGTACAATCAAAAATTCGGCAACAACAACCAGCAAAGTCAGCCAGATTAAGGACACTGACTTTTCTTTCAACGCGATCAACCCGGCCACAATTATCAGCGGAATATGAACATAAAAGCCGCGATCACTTGGCAGGGCAATAGCGGCGCCACCGGCCTCGCCAAGAATAATTTTATGAAAGCCTTCAACCCGTAAAAAAGACAAAAACGCATCAGCCACGCCGACCAATAGCACGCTCCAAAATGCCAAACGAACGATGTAGGCAGAGGTGCGATCCATCCAATCGGCATCAGCACGCAAATCAGCCGATTTTAATGTATGGTAAATTGCAAAGCCAACAGCACCCAAAACAATCGCCGTTTGCCCAAACCCAAGCGCCGTCAAGCCGCCACTGTAGCCTTGTTTCGGCTGGCTGACACCAAAGGCGTCGCCAAGTCCGAGTGTGTTGATGACCCCGGGCGCATCAATGCCAAAAATCAGAAAATTATTGATCACATAAATAAGCGCTAGCAACGCACTGGCCAGACCGGCCAACCGTAGCGCAGAAAATACCGTAATTTGAGATAAAGGCGCCATAAGATTGCTTTAAAATAAATCAAAGAAAAAGGGGCCTGCCGATGTTCTGGCAGACCCCCGATAAGTCCTAACGCAACGCAGCGTTACGCTTCATTGTGTAGGCAACGTCGTTCAACTGAACATAGTCACCAACGGTTTTGCGTGCCGCCATGCATGAGTCATGAATTTTCTTGGCCAGTGGCGAATGCACCTCGACCTCGGCATAGACTTCGTCTGAGCCACGCTTAAAGGCAGCATAAACGTCATCGTTAAATTCACGAACCTCAACGCCTTGCTGCTGCACCAGACGTTCCAGCGCGGCACCATTTTTGGCGTTATATTCGGCCATGATATTGTCATTTTCAGCCTGCGTTACCGCGGTAATTAGGGCCTGATCTGACTTGCTGAGGCTTCCCCAGAATGAGGCATTAAAGCCCATCGCTAGCTGCGATGCTGGCTCATGCATGCCTGGGAAATAGTAATATTTTGCCGCTTCATAGAACTTCATGGCTTCATCGTTCCATGGGCCCACCCATTCGGTGGCTTCAATGGCACCAGATACAAGGTTTTCATAAATCTGGCCACCTGGCAATGATACCGGCGACGCGCCAAGTTTGGCCATAACGTCACCACCAAGGCCCGGAATACGCATTTTTAGGCCTTTGAGGTCTTCGGCTGAATTGATTTCCTTGTTAAACCAGCCGCCCCACTGAACGCCGGTGTTACCGCAAGGTAAACATTTAAGGCCAAATTCACCGGCCAGCTCGTCCCACAATTCTTGACCGCCCATCCAGTTGATCCATGAGTTCATTTCAACATAGCTGAGGCCGAATGGCACGGCGGTGAAATACGCCCAGCCAGGGTGCTTGCCTTTCCAATAATAATCGGCGGCGTGATAGGCTTGGGCATTTCCTGATGCCACTTCGTCAAACGAATCAAAGGCACCAACACGTTCACCAGCTGCATAGTATGTGACTTGAATTCTGCCATCACTAACATCAGACAGGCGTTGTGCCGCGCGCTGGGCACCGGTGCCAAGGCCCGGAAAATCGCGTGGCCAGGTCGATACCATAGCGATTTCAATACGGTCAGCTGCAATCGCTGGCGCAGACAGTGTTGATGCGGCGACGGCGCCAACCCCTGCCAGACTGCCTTTAGCAATAAAGTCTCTGCGTTTCATCATCATATTTCCTCCAAATGCGATACGTTCCAGTGTTTATCACTGTGTAGATCTTTAAAGTAAAGCTAGCATAGTTTTGGCAGATAGCAATTTAAACTGTGGTGGGGTCTCGGAAAATTCGACATAGGCAGCTGACTTGGTTTGCCTTTGCGCCATCAAAAAACTGCGTCGCTTGTCATCACCCTCATGGATGGGCGCGTTAAGCGACCGAAAATATCGGGCAAATTTACCGTTATAAAGCTACCAAGCGCGTGGATCGAAAATGGATAAAAAATGTGATCCCCAATCCATCATAGAGCCAAGCCGGAAAACATTTTCTTGGAATGCCTCATTCTTTACCTGAAGCAACGGCGCCAATAAGTTGGTAAGCAGACTGCGCTGGCCAATCACAATAACACAATCCAATAACATACCCGGGTAAAGATAGAAGCGCTCACGATCAGAGGTAAATTCATTAGCAAGCGTTTCGATCCGTACAGGGTAAAAAATGGGGAGGCTCAGGATGATGTTGAATGGAACTGTTGTGCCTGAAGAACCAATCAAATTTGAGTGTGTGTCTGCACTGAATAAACCAGAGTTGTGGTAACCGTTCACAAATGTACATTACACACTTTTTAACACACCTAATTTGTGAGCCTATAAAACACTGAAATTAAATAGAAAAATTTGAAGCAGTTTTATCATAATCCGCGTCTCGAGGGTTCGGTTCCATTATTTATCATAGTTACATAACCCAATAATATTGGTAGGAGCTTGAGTAAATCCTGCCCCCGCAATCCGGCACTAACCAAGTGATCAAACTCTTCTGAATGCAATACATATACGATATAATAACACCCCATAAGCGGGGTAAAATACATGCTGACAAAAGACAATGTGAACATCGGTATCGAGTGGCGGTTCGGACCGGACTGGCCGGGTCAGCGATGCGGTGCGAAGACCCGCCGGGGCACCGCGTGTCAGCGTCCTGCAAATAAGAAGAATGGCCGCTGCCGCCTCCATGGTGGGGCCAGCACTGGTGCAAAGACCGAAGACGGTCGAGCGCGGATCTCGGCGGCGAACCTTCGTCATGGGAAGTTCATCAAGGACAAGCTTGAGAAGCGTCGCGAGAACGCTGCCAAGGGACGGCAGATCCGCAAGGAGCTTCGCCAGGTGGAGCGTGAGTTGATCGCCGGTGGCCTGCTCGACAAGCACTGGCGGGATAGCTTCCCGTCATAGACGCTTGAACTCGATGTAGGTGCATCGGCCTTGTTTGGCATCCAGAACGATACCGGGGCACTCACGCCTGATTTTGGCTATTACGCGTGACCGAGTGTCCTTATCGGTGATGCCAGCACACTCCCAATGCTTTATCGTGAGCTTAATCCTGGGGCTATCTTCGATGTCAACAAACGCTCTTGCAATAAGTATCAGTCGCGACGTGGCATCGGGAATATGGCTGCGCATCCATAAGAAGGTGATTGGCCCTTTCAGGAATAGCTGGTCCTGCGCTTTCTGTCGGGCAACTTGTCTCCGCTGCGAGGCTTAACTGAGGCGCCCTTTGATTTCCTTCGCCCTCAGGCACCCTCGCCTCCCGCTAGCTGAACACTCGCGGAACCAGCATAACTCCATTCGCACAATCGGCGAAACCGTACCTGTCTAATTATTCTTATTAATAAATATATGTATATATATACCTATGGGTATGTCAGAAGGGACGTGTGGTCCCAGATGGCAGCGGTGGCAGAATTAAACCTGTACGTGAGGTATGAAATTCTATCTCATTCCCTACGCCAACCAATCAAGTAAACCGGCCCTCTGAGACGCAAGCCCCGGCCAATCTAGACCCCACCCCTATAACCAAGGCCAAATCTAACAGAAAAACGTCCTCAGTAACCCTGACGCTTGATCGGCGGCTGCTGGGCAGTGGTCCGTGAAACTCGGGCCTTGGGCGTCGAAACGTGGCCCTCGAACCACGGAACTTGGTTCAGGTAAGGTTGCAGGTAAGGTTTTGATAGTTGACCATATGTGATGATCTGTTAAGCCATTGATATTGATGGATTCAGTCACGGATTGGCGCTGTGGATAGGCATCGAACCTCCGCACGCCGCTCCAACTACACTTTATCAATGGCCCTGAGGCCTGTTTAAAAGGCTGTTTCTGAAAGATAAACGTTCTAGGATTAGCACTTATTATGCGCCGGTTATTCTTCGTCGGGAATCATGGCTGTGACAAGGTTACGAATAGCCATGCCGATCAAGATGGCACCGAAACCATAAACCGCCCTTTCCGCAATCGAAAACTGATCAGCAACCAACAATGTAAGGCAAATGACCACAGCCGCGGCATAGTTTAAAAATAGGAAAGCGGCTTTAAATTTCAGTTTCATCTGCACCTCGTTTCACCAACCGCAAACAGTAACCATACGACAGCCCATGTCAATAACTGGCTGGTGCATAATCCTGCCTTGCCTTTAGACGCGGCAATTTATCTTTTCGCGCGTGCGATATGATTATTAATTAGGCAATGATGTCAAAATTTGCCTTAAATTTCAACAAATTTTAAATGATTGATTAAATTTGTGGCATTTTCGTTGATTTGAAAGGTCCGATGACGAGACTGCGGCATCGGTCATGCGCCAGTCTTTGCGCATGAAGCTTTTGACGGAGTTTGCAGGATGACATTTTTTGTTTCGGCCCCCAAACAGCTGGGCCTTGCCCTGCTTGCGGCGTGCCTTTTTACTGCCCCTGCCTTTGCGGCGGATAGCACCATTAATAGTGGTGATACAGCATGGATTTTGACAGCTACAGCATTGGTTCTTTTGATGACCTTACCCGGCCTTGCGCTATTTTACGCTGGCCTTGTGCAGTCCAAGAACATTGTTTCGGTGCTGATGCATCATTTCGCCATCGCGGCGTTGATATCGGTTTTGTGGGTAATTGCAGGCTATTCTTTGGCCTTTTCCGGTGATGGAGCGTGGTTTGGCGATCTTGCAAACAGCTTTATGAGCGCACTTAGTGTTGACTCAGCAAGCGGCACAATTCCGGAGTCAGTTTTTGCCGCATTCCAGATGACCTTTGCGATCATTACGCCAGCACTGGTTATCGGTGCCTATGTCGAGCGGATGAAGTTTTCGGCAATCTTGCTATTTTCGGCGGTTTGGCTTTTGGTTGTCTATGCGCCAGTTACCCATTGGGTGTGGGGCGGCGGCATCATGGCTAGCTGGGGCGTTCTTGATTTTGCTGGCGGTATTGTTGTCCATGCAACGGCTGGTACCGCGGCGTTGGTTTGTGCGCTGGTCGTTGGCAAACGGCGCGGCTTTCCAAGCGCAATTCAGCCGCCGCATAGCCCCGTGCTGACGATGATTGGTGCCAGCATGCTGTGGATCGGCTGGTTTGGCTTTAACGGTGGTTCGGCGCTTGGCGCTGGTAACAGCGCTGGCATGGCGTTACTTGTTACCCACATCGCTGCGGCAACTGCCTCGCTGGTATGGATGGTTATCGAATGGGCACGGTTTGGACGGCCATCGCTTGTGGGTATTGTAACTGGTATGGTTGCAGGCCTCGCAACAGTCACACCTGCATCGGGCTTTATTGGGGTTCCGGGCGGCCTGATCCTTGGTCTTGCGGGCGGTGTTGCCTGTTATGTCGGTGTTGACCTAATCCGGGTTAAATTAAAGATTGATGACTCGCTGGACGTCTTTGCTGTCCACGGGGTTGGCGGAATTCTTGGCAGCTTGCTTGTTGCCTATCTCGCCCTGCCAGCCTTTGGCGGCCTTGGCCTTGGTGACGGCGTAACCGTTGGCGGCCAGTTTATGGTCCAGCTATCCTCGGTCGCCATTACCGTTCTTTGGACGGGTGTTGCCAGCTATGTGATCCTTAAAGTTATCGGCATGCTTGTTGGGTTGCGGGTTGACCAGCAGGATGAAATCGAGGGTCTTGACCTTAGCCAGCATGGTGAGCGTGGCTATCACAACGGCTAAACGCCTTTTTACATCCGGGTATGAAGACAGCGGCTTTTTTGATCAAAGTTCGCTGTTTTTTTGCCAGAAACTCAATGCTTGATAATCGGATAATGCGCCGGGGTTTGGCTTAACCCAATTGGCCGTCCTGCCATTCGGTGCGAACCGCCTCATCGGCCTCATACGGCGCATAACGGTGGTGCAGTGACGCCCAGACATCATCATCAACAAGCTGGCGTAACGCCCATACCGCCATCGCCCGAAGCAGGCTAGCAGGATGCTGCAAAAACGTCTCAACCGGCGGAACCAAGGCCTTGTCGCCGCTATTGCCAGCAGCGATCAAGACGTTCCGAAGAAACCGCTCATGGCCAGCGCGGCGCACCGGTGTACCGGCGAAATGGCGGCGAAAACCGGCATCATCAAGCTGAAGCAGATCCGCCAGAGGCGGCAGCTCACCGCCAGCTTTTACCATCAGCTTTTGCTCACTGGCAAGGCTGGCAAATTTGTTCCATGGGCAGATGGCCAGACAATCATCACAGCCAAAAATCCGATTGCCGATCGCCGCGCGAAATTCCCGATCAATGACGCCCTTATGTTCGATTGTCAGATAAGAGATACACCGCCTCGCATCCAGCCGGTACGGCGCGGGAAACGCATTCGTTGGACAAATATCAAGACATTGACGGCAACCACCGCAATGATCGGTCTCCGGCTCATCATAACGCATTACGGCATCGGTAAGGATCACCCCTAAAAACAGCCATGAGCCAGCCTTGCGTGACACTAGATTTGTGTGTTTTCCCTGCCAGCCTAGCCCTGCGATTTGCGCCAATGGCTTTTCCATCAGCGGCGCGGTATCAACAAACACCTTGACCGCAGAACCGGTTTTTGCAGCAAACTGACCGGCAAGCTGTTTCAATTTGCCCTTTACCACATCGTGATAATCCCGCCCGCGTGCGTAGACCGATATGTTGCCGGCCGATACCGCTGCTAAATTATCCATCGGATTATGGTCAGGCCCGTAATTCATCCCAAGCACAATGGCGCTTTTTGCCTCTGGCCACATGGCCTGCGGTTGTCGGCGTTTTGCTGCCGTCTCGCGAAGCCAGCCCATATCGCCCTCAAAACCATCATCAAGAAACGCCGCCAACCCATCACGATTGCGCTGGCCAATTTCCGCTGGACCAACTCCAAACAGCAAAAACCCCTCATCAGCCGCAGCCACTTCCAACCAGCCGCGCGGGTTTTTTCTTGCGTTTAAAATGGGATTTTTGGGCGGGTTGCTCAGAATGGCTCGATATCTCCCAGTGCCTGTTCACGGTGAAAATCTGCCTCAAACTGGGCAAATTGACCGGCCTCGATGGCGCGCCGCATTCCGGCCATCAGATCCTGATAATATTGAATATTATGCCAGCTTAGCAGCATTAAAGACAAAACCTCTTCGGCCTTAAATAAATGGTGCAGATAGGCTCGGCTATAGCGTGAACAGGCCGGACAGCTACAGCCCTCATCCAGCGGCCGCGGATCGTCAGCATGGCGGGCATTTTTCAAATTCACCGGCCCACGGCGGGTAAACCCCTGACCAGTCCGGCCTGACCGGGTTGGCAGAACGCAGTCGAACATATCAATGCCGCGCGCCACCCCCCCAACAAGATCGGCCGGTTTACCAACACCCATCAAATAACGCGGCTTGTCTTGGCGCATCAGCGGCGTTGTTACCTCCAGCGTTTCAAACATCGCCTGCTGCCCCTCACCAACGGCAAGGCCGCCGACTGCATAGCCTTCAAAATCAATTTCTTCCAGCGCAGCAACCGATTCCGCACGCAGATCAGCAAACACCGACCCCTGTACAATACCAAACTGGCCATGGCCGGGCCTTGGCACAAAGGCCGCGCGTGATCGTTTGGCCCAGCGCATCGACAAGGCCATCGAACTGGCCGCAACCGGTTTCGTTGCTGGAAACGGCGTACATTCATCAAAGGCCATAGTGATCGTGGCATCAAGAAGATGCTGAATTTCGGTCGAGCGCTCAGGCGTTAACCGGTGCTTACTGCCATCAAGGTGTGATTTAAATGTCACCCCATTTTCATCAAGTTTGCGAAGCGGGCCAAGTGACATCACCTGAAATCCGCCCGAATCTGTCAATAAAGGGCCGTCCCATCCCATCATTTTGCGCACACCCCCAAGCCCTGCAACACGTTCTGCCCCCGGACGAAGCATCAAATGATAGGTGTTTGCAAGAATGATGCTGGCACCCGTTGAGGCAACCGCATCAGTCATCATGCCCTTAACCGTAGCGGCGGTACCAACAGGCATGAAAACCGGTGTTTCAACCGCGCCCCATGCAGTCTCAAGCCGGCCCCGTCGGGCCATGCCATCACTGGCCTTCAGGGTAAACCCAAATTTCGTCGTTTGTTCAGACATGACGGTATCCGTTCGGTAAGCAGCCAGCAGATGGCGGCACTATTTAGTCGGTGATGCTTTTGATGCTATCAATGATATCAGGAGATGGGTTGCGTGTCATGAAACAGGCATCCCCATAAGAGAAAAAGCGGTAATCATGCCGGATCGCATGGCGATAGGCGGCGGCAATTTTACCCATGCCAGCAAAGGCGCTCACCAGCATAAGCAACGTCGATTTCGGCAGGTGAAAATTTGTCAACAACACATCAACAACATTAAACTTATAACCCGGCGTGATAAAAATATCGGTCTCACCGGCGAATTCCATGACCGCACCCTGCTGTTGATAACAGGCCTCGAGAATCCGCATACTGGTGGTGCCAACAGCAATCACCCGCCCGCCTTGGCTGCGCGCCTTGGCAATTGCGGCGGCGGTTTCAGCGCTGATATGCCCCCATTCACTGTGCATCTTGTGATCTTTGATATCATCGACCGTTACCGGCAGAAACGTTCCGGCCCCAACATGCAATGTAACCGGCATGATCTTGGCCCCACTGGCGAGAATCGCTGCTGCTAGCCGGTCGGTGAAATGCAGTCCGGCGGTTGGCGCCGCCACCGCACCAGGTTGCAGCGCGAACATGGTTTGATAATCCTGCCTGTCGGTCGGATTTTCGCCGTCTGGACGGGCAATATAGGGCGGCAAGGGCATACTGCCATCGCGGTCAAGGCAGGCATCAAGCTGTGCGCCAGTTAAGGGCGTCATACGTGCCGGATGAATAAAATCAAGCTCGACATCACCGCCATCGCCGCGGCCACGCACAACAGCCGCAAAATCCTCGGCGAAAATAATCACATCATCAATCCGGCATTTCTTGGCTGGCTTGGCAAAAACCCGCCAGCTATATTCGGATAGTCGTTTATGCAGTGTAACGCTGATTTTGGCCTCGCCGCGGCGTCCCTCAAGACGGGCCGGGATCACTTGGGTATTGTTAACAATCAACACATCACCCGCGCCCAATAGTTGGGGCAGATCAGCCACTAATCGATCGGTTAACCCCTCGCCGGAAAGATCAAGCAGGCGTGCCGATTCCCGCGGATTAGCTGGCTTTGTGGCAATTTTTTCAGCCGCAAGGCTATAGTCGAATGCGTCAAGTTTCATAATATTACGTCCGGCCACTGGCCCATAAAATTAAAGGCCCATAAAATCAAAAAATAAACAAGGCTGGCAATGTTAGTCAGGCAAACGCGCACCAAGCTCAAACGCGCCTATTCATAAATCTGGATCACACCCTCGACATGGCCGGCCTCGCCAACAACGACAAGACATTGTACACGCGCCTCCAGCATTCTCGCCTCGGCGGTTCCCATCATTTCATCAGGGCTGATCGTCAAGGGCAACGGGCTGGCCACATCACAGACTTTGGTTGTCGCAAGATCGGCACCGCCAACAAGCAACCGGCGCAAATCACCATCGGTGATCACGCCGGCCAGTTTTTGCGCGCTGCCAACCAATGCTAGCCCCAGCCTGCCTTCAGTCATCACCAAAAGTGCGTCCTGAACCGACGCCTCTGCATCAACAAAAGGCAAGTTTTGCGCGCGCATCTTGTCACGGACACGGGTCAGCAGCCGCCGACCAAGTGCCCCGCCCGGATGAGTGTTTGCAAAATCACTTTCCTGAAAGCCCCGCGCCTCCATCAATGCAACCGCTATCGCATCCCCCAAAACAAGTGAATTCAGGCTCGACGTCGTTGGCGCCAAATTCAGGGGGCAGGCCTCGCGGTTAACCGAAATATCTAACGAGATTTCAGCACTGGTCGCAATAATGCTGTCAGTATTGCCAGTCATGGCGATTAGCCGCGCCTCAAGCCGCTGAAAAGCAGGCAAAAGCCGGACAATTTCTTCGGTGGTGCCAGAATAGGATATAAGCAGAACGATATCACCGCGCCGCACCATCCCAAGATCGCCATGGATCGCTTCGGCGGGGTGTAAAAACAGCGACGGTGTTCCGGTCGATGCCAAAGTTGCCGAAATTTTACGGCCAATGATGCCCGATTTACCCATCCCGCACACAACAACATGGCCCGTGCTCGCCTGCATCAGATCAACAGTTTTCGAAAACGCATCGCCAAGCCCTGCCTCAAGACCGGTCAGTGCCTCACGATAGGCTGAAAACAACGTCTTTGCCGATGCAATTACCTTATTGGTCATGCCGATGCGGCTCCTCTGATTCTAACAAAGTAAACAGCAGTCTAATAACCGGTTTCGTGCGGAAAAGCCAGATCAGCGTCAGATTTATCCGCAATCAGCGATTTGATATTTACTGACCCAGAATCTGCGTTGCCAGATCAAAATCATCCGGCCGGTTTAAATTCATAAACGGATCAGGCGTTCCGCAAAACTCAACAGTGACGCAATGATAACGCGCGGTAAAATCGTCGATTTTTCGCACCCCTTCGTCAATAATGGCATCGCGTAACGCCCCCGCAATCGCCACCGGCCAGATCGCAAATACCGGATGCCGCCGGTGAAGGGACATGGCTTGTGCAATTTCAGCGCCATCGCCAATTGCAGATTCCAGCACAGCAATCAGATTGACCGGCAGAAACGGCGCATCGGTCGCAAGGCTGACCATATGGCTGCAATCACTGTGGTTTGCCGCCACCCATTCAAGGCCGGTTAAAATTCCGGCCAATGGCCCAGCATGGCCGTCAATCACATCGGCGCAAACCGGCAGGCCGAACGCAGCATAGCGCGCCGGATCACCGTTCGCATTTATCATCAACGGACGGTCGGCAAAATCAACCCGATCAAGCACGTGGCGCAGAACCGGCTTTCCTGCCAGCATCATCAGGTTTTTATCCCCGCCACCCATTCGGCGCGCCTGACCACCGGCCAGCAGGGTTGCAGCTGATCTGATCGCCATTATCGTTCATCCTGTTGGGCAGCGCGCTGGTGCGATGGGCTGTCGACAACATCAGCCGCATCAGCACTATCAAAAACAATTCGTTCAATACCGGAAAGCGCGATAAATCTTTTCCCCTTGGCGCGGCCAATCAGCGTTAACCCGGCCTGACGCGCCAGACCAACCGCCGCTGCGGTAAAGCCAGACCGTGACACCAAAACCGGTATCTGCATCTGCACGGTTTTGATGACCATCTCGGTGGTAAGCCGCCCAGTTGTATAAAACACCTTGTCATGCGGCGAAGCATCATTCAGAAACATCCAGCCGGCAATCTTATCAACCGCATTATGCCGTCCGATATCTTCCATATACACCAGCGGCCGGTTTTGCTGGCACAACACACAGCCATGGATCGCACCGGCACTTAAATAAAGGCTTGGCGCGGTATTAATCGCCTTGGACAGCTCAATCAGCCAGCTGGCGTGAAAGCGCGCCTGCCGATCAAGCTGGATATCATCAAACCGTTCCATCATATCACCATAAGCGGTGCCCTCGGCACAGCCGCTGGTGCGGATCTTACGTTTCATTTTGGCTTCAAAATCGGTTTCGCGCGCAGTCCGCACAATCACCACGCCAAGATCATCATCAACATCAATGCCCGTGATCTCATCGTCACGTTGCAGCATATTCTGGTTCAAGAAATAGCCAACAGCCAGTTCAGGAATCCAATCGCCAAGCGTCATGGACGTCACAATTTCCTGTCGGTTCAAAAAAAGCGTGATCGGCTTTTCCGTCACCACAGGCAATGTTATCGGCTGACCGGACTCATTAACCCCATCGACCGGTTGCGACAGGCCGGGAGTATCTGGATTTGGCTGAATTAGAAAAGGTGAATTGCTCATGTCGTGAAGATGGCCGATATCAGGGCCATATGGCAAGCGGTTTTGCCTTTGTTCAGCAAAAACTCTATGATAAGCCAAAGGAAAGAATTGGTCTTCCCATTGATAGCGTATTAGCAGGTTGCAATGAAACTCCATTTTAGTGCGTCCGACCATGACGAGGCGAAAGCCCGCCTTGCCCACCTGACCGGCCTTTATGGTCAGGCAAAAATTGACGATGCCACGCATATCATTGCGCTTGGCGGCGATGGTCATATGCTGCACGTATTGCAGGACACATTATCCTATGGCTTGCCAGTTTTCGGGATGAATTGCGGACGGCTTGGGTTTTTGATGAATGAATATGCTGACAGCGATTTGCACGACCGTGTCGCCGCCGCTGAAATAGCGCCGATACATCCGTTGCGGATGGAGGCAACCGCGCGTGATGGCAGCACACATAAAGCATTGGCAATCAACGAAGTCTCGCTGTTGCGCCAAACCCATAATGCGGCGCATATCGCAATTTCGGTGAATGATACGCAGCAAATGGAATGCCTTGTCTGTGACGGTATTCTGGTCGCAACGCCGGCTGGCTCTACCGCCTATAATCTGTCAGCACAAGGCCCGGTAATCCCGCTTGGCAGCGGTTTGATGGCGCTAACACCCATTTCGGCGTTTCGGCCACGTCGGTGGCGCGGCGCATTGTTACGCGACCATTTCAAAGTTGCACTGGATATTCTAGAGCATGATTTCCGGCCAGTTAGCGCAAGCGCCGACGGCGCCGAGACACGCCACGTCACCCGCGTTTCGGTTGAACAGGCGGACGATATCACGTTGAATTTACTTTATGATCCGGGATTCTCACTGTCCGAGCGTGCGACAAGAGAACAATTCCTGACCTGATCTAAACGCCAAAATTGGTGTTAATCCATTATTAATCCCATTATTTTATGATCATCCTAGGCAATCCTGTTCCAGCAATGAGGCCGACGATGACCAAGGGAAAGCATCTTGATGTTGTTCAGGCACAGCAGGCAGTCGGTCTAAAACAGGCCAACAGCGACAAAAACAGCGCGCCTTTCAGTATCCTTTTTACCCATGGCAGCCTTGTTGTTGAGGTTTATGAGCCGGTGATCACCGATCATCAACGCCCGCATGACCGCGACGAATTTTACATTATCATTGGCGGGACAGGAAAATTTGAAATGGGCGATTAGATTGTTAATTTTGCGCCTGGGGATTTTTTGTTCGTGCCGGCGGGCTTGCCACATCGTTTTATTGATTTTGGCGAAAAAATATCCACTTGGGTGATCTTTTATGGCCCCGCTGGCGGCGAGTCCGCGACGACCACATAAATTGCAGCCTAAAGCCCCTCAATCTCATAGCCAGCATCCAATCTGGCCAGAAACCGGTCAACCCTATTCCATAAGGCGTCGGTCACCTCTGGCAACTCGCGGGTTAATTCATGTCGCGCCCCGTCAAAAACAACAGTGTCGATGTTTTTGATCTGCGCCAGGCTGCTATGCGTTGACGGCGCAAAAACGACCCGCTCGTCCCCTGCAATGAAGGCCAGAACCGGAACATCGAGCGCAGCCAACCAATCAGGATTGAGCGTATAGAGCGCACAAGACCGGTAGGCAGCACTCACCCAGCCAATTGTCGGCCCGCTACGGCGCAGTTCAGGCGCGTCATCAAACCAGACAAATTGATCTTCATATCCCTTTGGATTGCGGGTCAAAACATTCTCGGGCCGGTAATGACGCACCCAGTCCAGCGACAGAGCCCGGTGAAACGGCGGATGCGACCTTGCGAGACCAACACCGCCAAGAATAAAGCTGGCAAGCCGCACCAGCCAGACCGGCATAACCGGCGGTGCCATCATCGGTGCCGACAGAATAACGCCGGTAACCCAAGGCCCGCGCGATGCCGCATAACGAAGCGCAAGGTGCCCCCCCATCGAATGGCCAAACAGCACCAATTCATGCCCATCAAGCCCAGCCGCCGCGATCACCGCGTCAAGCGCACCAAGATGATGATCGAAATCATCGCAATGCACCGCCAACGGATGCCGGCCAAAATGGCCCGACTGCCCCTGCCCGGGCCAATCAATGATCAGGACATTATAGCCCTTGTCATGAAAGCGAAGAACCTCGGCGCTATATTTTTCGCAAAATTCGGTAAAGCCGGGCAAGATGACAATGGTTTTCGTGGCCGAATTTGGCTGGGGCGCCGCATTGCCGATGATATATCTATCATCAGGGTCAAGCGCCGCTTGCCCAGCCGCCCAGAAATTCGCCCGCACTGAAGCGCCTCGGTGATAGGCATAAATATCAACCCCACCAAGCATATCGAGACCCGCCGATCGCGCCCAGTCAAACATCACCCCTCAACCACGGTTACACTGTCTTTAGCGTAATCAATTTTTGCGGGTAAGTCAGCATCATCGTGAAATCCGGATGATTGACGATCCCACATTTGCGCGTATAGCCCCTTTTGCGACAGCAAATGGCGGTGGCTTCCGCGCTCGACGATCACACCGTCCGACAGAACAATAATCTCATCCGCACTGACAATGGTGGAGAGGCGATGCGCAATAACCAACGTCGTCTGGCTTTTTGAAACAGTATCAAGCGCGCGCTGAATTTCCTTTTCGGTTCGGCTATCGAGCGCCGACGTCGCCTCGTCAAACAAAAAGATCGACGGTTTTTTCAAAATCGCACGGGCAATGGCAACACGCTGTTTTTCACCGCCCGATAGCTTAAGCCCCCGTTCGCCAACCATGGTATCGTACCCATCTGGCAAATTAGCGATAAAGCCATCAATCGACGCCAGTTTTGCCGCGGCAGCAATCTCGTCCAGGCTAGCACCGTCACGGCCATAGCCGATATTATAGCCGATGGTCGAATTGAACATCACCGTATCCTGCGGCACGACGCCAATCGCAGCACGAACACTGGCTTGGGTTACATCGCGCACATCCTGTCCATCAAGACGAACGGCACCTGCAACCGGATCATAGAAACGGAACAATAGGCGCGAGATTGTAGTCTTGCCAGACCCGCTGGGGCCAACAATTGCCACACGCTTTCCGGGCTGCACGGTAAAGCTAATTCCCTTTAAGATCGGACGTTCACCATAGGCAAAATGGACGTTATCAAACACCAGTTCGCCGCCATTAATGACCAGCGGCTTGGCGTCGGGCTTGTCCGCAATATCTGGTCTTTCATCCAGCAGGCCGAACATTCGCTCCATATCAACCAGCGCTTGGCGCAATTCGCGATACACCCAGCCTAGAAAATTTAGCGGCAGATAAAGCTGCAAGAGATATGTGTTAACCGCGACAAAATCACCAACCGTCAAATTGCCCTTTTGGATATCTGCACCCGCCATCGCCATCACGGCCATTAACCCAAAAGCGATGATTGTCCCCTGCCCGATATTAACCACCGACAGCGACGTGCGCGAACGAACTGCCATCACCTCATAATCGGCCATCGCCTTGTCATATCGCGCCGCCTCAACATCTTCGGCATTGAAATATTTGACCGTTTCATAATTGAGCAGCGAGTCAACCGCACGCGTTGCGGCAGTTTCATCGGCCGTATTCATCTCACGGCGAAATTTGATCCGCCATTCGGTTACACGCACGGTGAAATAAACATAAGCAGCAACCGTGGCAAAGGTGACACCGGCATAAAAGCCACCAAATAAATGCCACATGATGATGCTGACAAAAGCCACTTCGACGAACAGCGGCAGAACCTCAAAAAAGGCAATCGTCAACAAAAACTCAATGCCTTTTGCGCCGCGGTCAATCGCGCGCGTCATGCCGCCTGTCTGGCGATCCATATGAAATTGCAGCGATAATCTATGCAAATACCGAAAGGCGTGTAGGGCTGCCCCGCGCACCGCGCGCTGGGCCACCTTGGCAAAAAGATATTGCTTGGCCTCGCTGAAAATCTGTTGGCCCAACCGTGCCAGCGCATAACCGCCAACAAGATACATCAAGGCTGACATGGCAAAGCCAGACTCGCCATTGACCAGATCAACCGCTGCACCATACAGCAACGGCGTAATCATGTTTGAGCCTTTAGCAGCAACAAGACAGCCAAAAGCAGCCGTAATCCGCACGCGAATCTTATTGTCACCACGCGGGGCAGTATAGTGCATCAGCGAACGAAGCAACGTCGCTGTTTTGCGCAAATTTGACCGGGCCATTTCTGCCTTATGATTTATCGTCGTCGTTGGGATTTATGATGGCGTCGCGACAGAAAAGCTCTCGCCGCAACCGCAGCGGGCAATCTCATTCGGGTTACTGAACACAAATTTGGCGGAAAACTTGTCTTCCTGCCAATCCATTTGCGCGCCAATCAGAAACATCACCGCTGCCGGATCAATGAATAATGTGACGCCGTTCTGTTCAATCTTATCTTCAAAGGGCTTTTGGTCGGTGGCAAATTGCACGTCATATTGCATCCCAGAACAGCCAGCCGTTTTGACCCCGACGCGAAGGCCAATGACATCATTGTCAGCCCGCGCCATTAAACGGCGCACATGTTCGGCCGCAGTGTCCGTCAAGGTCAGAATAGGTTTTGTTGGATCAAACATCTCAATCAAGCTCCAAATGACGGCTCTTGCGAACCGCGAATTTTAAAATTCCAAAGCCAAACGTGCGTCATCACTCATCCGTTCGGGCGACCAAGGCGGGCTCCAGACGAGTTCAACCGACACTTCGCCAACACCCTCAACCGCCGCAAGCGCTCGCGCCACCTGCCCCGGCATTTCGCCGGCCACCGGACATCCGGGCGCCGTCAGAGACATTGTAACATAAACATCACCATTATGCCGACGCTCAACATCATAAATCAGGCCGAGGTCAAAAATATTGACGGGAATTTCCGGATCATGCACGGACTTCAAAGCATCTTCAACCGCAATCGGATCTGCCTGACCTACCGGGTTTTCGAGCGCCGCACCCGCTTTGGCAATATAGCCATTGCTGGTATCGGGCAGAAAATCGGCAAGTCCGGGCCCATCATTTTCTGGCATCGATGTTTTGCTGTCTTGATCTTGTGCCATTGAACCGTCCTTAAGCAAAAATTCGGTTTACTTTTTCCAGCGCAATCGCCAGTCGGTCAAATTCTTCACGGGTTGTATAAACCCCAACAGATGCACGCGCCGTTGACGGGATGTCATAGAAATCCATCAAAGGTTGCGCGCAATGATGCCCGGCACGAATCGCCACACCGTCATTATCGATGATTGTCGAGATATCATGCGAATGCGCACACGCCATGGTAAAGGACACAACCCCCGACTTACCCGCTGCCGTCCCCACAAGACGCAATCCATCAACCGCTGACAGCCGCTGATGCGCATAGGCAAGGATATCCTGTTCATGCTGGCGGATCGCCTCCATCCCAATTGCCTGAACATAATCAACCGCCGCACCAAGCGCGATAGTTTCAGCAATCGCCGGTGTGCCTGCCTCAAAACGCTGCGGCGGCAAGGCATAGGTTGATTTCTCGATAGTAACCCGGTCAATCATATCACCGCCGCCCAAAAATGGCGGCAGTTCGGCCAGAATCTCAGCCTTACCCCATAGGATACCAACCCCGTTTGGCCCATAGAGTTTATGCGCTGAAAAGACATAGAAATCAGCCCCTAAAGCCTGCACGTCAACCGGCATATGCACCGCGCCCTGACAGCCATCAACCACCATTAGCGCGTTGGCGTCATGCGCAATTTTGGCAATTTCGGCAATCGGAAACACCGTGCCCAGCACGTTCGATACATGCGGTACAGATACAATCCTTGTGCGCGATGACATCATCTCGCTAAAGGCTGTCATGTTAAAGCTGCCATCCTCATCAACCGGAAAGGCACGAAGCACCGCACCGGTCTTTTCAGCAACCATCTGCCACGGCACGATATTAGCGTGATGTTCGGCGATGCTGATCAGGATTTCGTCACCCGCCTGCAATCTTGGCAGCGCCCAGCATTGCGCAATCAGGTTTAACGACATCGTCGCCCCTGCGGTCAGGACAATCTCATCACCCGATTTTGCCCCAAGAAACGCCGCCACCTTGCCGCGCACCGCCTCATAGGCATCGGTTGAGGCTTCGGAGAGGAAATGCAGCCCACGATGAACGTTTGAATAGGTGTCACAGTAAGCTGATACCAACGCATCCATCACTTGTTTTGGCTTTTGTGCCGAAGCCGCCGAGTCGAGATACACCAAAGGTTTGCCATGAACCTCACGGGACAGGATCGGAAAATCAGCGCGGATTTTCTCTACATCTAGCCCCTTGATACGGCTGTTATCGGCGGCGTTCATAACCATCACAGGTCTCCGGCGTTTGGCGTCGCATTCATCCATGCGGTGGTAACTGGCCGCAACATATCGGCCAAGGACGGATGCGTAATGCTGTCAATCGCATCATCCAAAAACGCGGTGATCAACATTGACCGGGCAGTCTTGCGATCAATGCCACGGCTTGTGAGATAAAACAGCTGGGTGTCGTCAAGCTCGCCAACAGTCGCCCCATGCGCGCATAAAACGTCATCCGCATAGATTTCCAATTCCGGCTTGGCATCGGCTTCGGCTTTCCGTGACAGCAACAGCGCCCGGCTCATTTGCTGGCCGTCAGTTTTTTGCGCATCAGGTGCGACATGCACCTTGCCCTGAAAAACGCCGCGTGCCGAATCATCAAGAACGCCGCGAATAATCTGGTTCGACAGGCAATGCCCCTTGGCGTGGTTCATGTTCGTGGTGATGTCATGGTGCTGCTTATCGCGGCCAAGGTAAATCGCCGACAAGGTGCAGTCAGCATTTTCACCTGATAAAACAATGTGCGTCTCAAGCCGTGCCAACTGCCCACCAGCAGAAATCTGAAACCCCTCAAAAACCGAGCCCTCACCAAGTCTCAAACCGGTCGCTGCAAGATGCGCACTTGCGGATGATTCCTGCTGCACCTTGGCGTAATCAAGCCGGGCCTTGTCGCCGACAATAATCCCCATCAATGGTGCCGAAAGCCCAACGCTCGATTGATGCCATTCTGCCATAACGGCACTGGCACCATCTGCAAGCCGAACCGATATAACCGGATGCGCTGACACACCGTTATCATCCCCGGTAAAGACCAGAATAATCGGCACCTCAACCGTGCCAGCAATGTCAAGATGCAGACCAGTGGTCATCGCCGCCAATGATAGATTACTAATCGGATGCGCGGCCGGCACCAGTTCTGCCAATGCAGCCAGTGCGGCATCATTGTCGCTCAACAAGCTGGCAGTTACGCCGCCCGGCAAAGCCGCAAGGCCAGCCATATCCAGCACCCCATTGCTAAACGACAGGATAACCGCGTTATCCGGTAGGCTCGCCGCAACGGCCGCTGGCTGCATTGCCGCCATTTCGGCAGGCCGCAGATCCATCTTTTCGACGCTAGAAAGACGCGTAAAACGCCATTGTTCGGCGCGGCGATCCGGCCAACCAGTTGCCTGCCAGCGCAGTAACGCACCAGCCCGAACGCCGGTCAATCCGGCCAATTGATCAAGATTAGGCTGCATCGTCGATGCCGGCATAGCCCGACTCCTCTACTTCAAATGCGAGTTCCTTACCGCCCGAACGACGGATTTTACCGCCAGCAAGAATATGCACATAATCCGGCACAATATGGTTCAACAACCGCTGGTAATGAGTGATGACAAGCATGCTTCGCTGCGGATCACGCAACAGATTCACCCCGTCTGACACAATTTTCAACGCATCAACGTCAAGACCAGAATCGGTTTCATCCAGAACCGATAGAACCGGCTCTAAAAGTGCCATCTGCAAAATTTCATAACGCTTTTTCTCACCGCCGGAAAACCCAACATTCACCGCACGTTTCAGCATATCGTCATTGATGCCAAGATGCGTTGCCTTGGCCCGGACAAGCTTTACAAATTCCAGCTGGTCAACCTCGTCTTCGCCTGCCTCAATCCGGCGCGCATTCACCGCCGCACGCAAAAAGCTCATCCCGCCAACGCCCGGCAATTCCACCGGATATTGGAACGCCAAAAACATGCCGGCGCGCGCCCGCTCATCAGCTTCCATTTCCAGCATGGAAACGCCATTCATTAGAATATCGCCGCCAGTGACCTCATAGCCCTCACGGCCAGCAAGCACATAAGACATGGTGCTTTTGCCCGAGCCGTTTGGCCCCATGATGGCGTGAATTTCACCAGCATTAATCGTTAGGTTGATGCCCTTGAGGATTGGTGTATCACCAACCGAGGCGTGAAGGTCTCTAATTTCAAGTAAAGGTGCCATTCGTTTTTCCAATTATCTATGCCAATTATCTTTGTTTATATTCTGCTGTTTATATTTCACTGCTTGCCGTTAGGCCTGGCCTTAACCGACCGACCCTTCAAGGCTGATCCCAATCAGTTTTTGTGCTTCAACCGCAAATTCCATTGGCAGTTCTTTCATCACTTCCTTGCAGAAACCATTGACGATCAGCGACACTGAATCTTCGGTTGAAATGCCGCGCTGCTGGCAATAGAAAAGCTGATCTTCGGAAATGCGCGAGGTCGTAGCCTCATGTTCGATTTTGGCGCTTGGGTTGCGCGAAACGATATAGGGCACTGTGTGCGCACCACATTTATCGCCAACAAGAAGCGAGTCACACTGGGTGAAATTACGCGCATTTTCCGCACCGGGCTGGATGCGAACCAAACCCCGATAGCAATTTTGCGAACGCCCTGCCGATATGCCCTTTGAGATGATTGTCGACCGGCTGCCTTCGCCAATATGGATCATCTTGGTGCCGGTATCGGCCTGCTGGTAATTATTGGTCAGGGCAACTGAATAAAACTCACCGACCGAGTCTTTGCCTTGCAGAATACAGGATGGATATTTCCAAGTGATTGCCGATCCGGTTTCCACCTGTGTCCATGAGATTTTTGATCGGTCGCCAAGACAGGCACCGCGCTTGGTAACAAAATTATAAATGCCGCCACGGCCGTTTTCATCCCCCGGATACCAGTTCTGCACGGTTGAATATTTGATCTCGGCATCATCCAGCGCAACCAGCTCAACAACCGCCGCATGAAGCTGATTTTCATCACGCTGCGGCGCCGTACATCCCTCTAAATAGCTGACATAAGATGCGTCCTCAGCAATAATCAGGGTGCGTTCAAACTGGCCGGTATTGGCCTCATTGATGCGGAAATAGGTGGATAGTTCCATCGGGCACCGAACGCCCTTTGGAATAAACACGAATGACCCATCGGTAAAGACCGCCGAATTCAGCGCCGAGAAATAATTATCGGCAACCGGCACAACCGACCCAAGATATTTTTGCACCAACTCGGGATAGTCGCGAATAGCCTCTGAAATCGGGCAGAAGATCACCCCAGACTTGGCAAGCTCACCGCGGAATGTGGTCGCAACTGACACAGAATCAAATACCGCATCAACCGCCACAACACCGGCAAGAATCTTTTGCTCATCCAGCGGGATTCCCAATTTTGCATAAGTCTTTAGCAATTCCGGATCGACCTCATCCAATGAGGCCGGCCCCTCGCCGGTTTTCGGCGCGGCGTAATAATGGATATCCTGATAATCAATTGGCGGGATATCCAGCTTCGCCCAATCGGGCGATTCCATCTGCTGCCACATTGCAAAGGCCTTCAGCCGCCAATCAAGCATCCATTGCGGCTCTTCCTTCTTGGCCGAGATAAAGCGGATAATATCCTCGTTCAGCCCCTTGGGCGCCTTATCGGATTCAATATCGGTCACAAAACCGTATTTATATTTACCGGTGGCTTCCTGAAGCGTGTCGATGGTCTCTTGGGTTGCAGCCATGAGGCAGTTTCCTTCTTTATAGTTGCGTTTCGCCGACTATTGCCGGCGCATTTGCAGGTCATCTTTTGCAAGGGATGGGGTTTCCGGCAGCGGAAATAATTGCGCCGGATCGGTTAAATCTTCGAGGCTGACATCATTCAACGCGTTGCGGATAGCAAGATTAACATGGTTCCAGTGACTGCTCATAAAACAGCAATTGCTAACCGCGCACGGGTCTTGTGCTCCGGTGACGCAATCGGTAACCGCAATCGGGCCTTCCATTGCCTCGACAATATCAACCAGTGAAATATCTGCCGGTGCCATGGCAAGCCGGTACCCGCCGCGCGCACCGCGCTGGGTCTCGACCAGATTTGCCGCCAGCAGAATTTTCGATACTTTTGCGACAGTCGGTTGGGCCAGTCCGGTTAACGCGGCCAGCTGTGCCGTCGCCAATAGATCGCCGTGCCGGTGGGCAAGCGCCCCAAGCACAACAATGGCATAATCGGTCATCCGGTTTAGTCGCAGCATATCAGCCTATCTGTTCGGTTTTTCCAGCGATATCAAAAAGCCAAAAGACCCTTTAAGTCCGCCAGTTTTGCGAATGATTATCATAATCAAGACCAATTTAGTCCTGATTTAGGATAGATAGACGTGCCGAACTGTTTTTTCAAGTCAATGTGGCGAAATTTTCGGGAAAAAGATTGATAAGTCATGGGCGCCGTTTTGGCACTGTGTTACGCCGGTCGGGACACCCCTGAAAACGGATGCTTTGTCGGCGTGCAGGCCTAGTTAAACGCCTCTGGGTGCAGCACATAGCGTTCGCCATCCAGACCATCGAACATATCATCGACGTCAGGATGGCTGACCGGACCGTTTTCCGCGTCGGGCAGCAGGTTCTGCTGACTTACATAAGCTGTGTAGTAGCTGTCAGAATTTTCCGCCAGCAAATGATAGAAGGGCTGATCCTTGGCCGGGCGCACCTCGGCCGGAATGGCCTCATACCATTCGTCGGTATTATCGAATTCCGGATCAACATCAACGACAACCCCGCGGAATGGGTAAACGCGATGACGCACGATCGCTCCAATTCCAAATTTTGCGCTTTTGTTGTTCATTGAGTGATGATGCCTGTTACCACAGCGGCGATTATACATTAAGCCCGCCTTGCCGGGCAAGACGCGCGCTTGATGATGCTCTGCTGACTAGATGCGTTCTTTAACTTTTAGAACCTGCTTGCCGCGATACATACCCGTTTTAAGGTCGATATGATGAGGGCGATGCAATTCACCAGTTACCTTGTCTTCAACATAGGCATCCGAAGACAATGCGTCATGGGCGCGACGCATGTTACGCTTGGACTTGGTAATCTTACTCTTTGGAACAGCCATTTTCTTGCTCTTTCTAATGCCCCGACGTTGCTGTGTCGCCAGCAATCCGCCAGATTTCGCGATCCGCCGATCCGGTGATCGTAACAATCGCAGATAATTGATGCCTGATGCGCAGGGGCCATCTCAAAAAGGGCCACCGTCAAACCGGACTGTGGTTTATGCGAAACCCCACAGATTGTCAAGAGATGGAACAGCAAAAGCACGCCGGCAAATCTTGTCAAAAATACGCTGGTGAAACCTGCTGGCAAAACCTGTTGGCAAAAAACATCCTTACATTAACAATTTCTAAATTATTTATCGCTACCATTGAAAACTATTGAGGGATTCAATTGGCTGGTTGCCGCCATAAATATCATTGTCACCATGCAACCGGCCCAGTTATGGAGGCAGTAAACATGACGAATATTATCAGCATGCTTGGCCAGTTCACCACCCATTACAAGTTCGCAGACCGCTATAAACGGGTTTTGATTCTGACGTTTGGGGTTATCCTCATTGTACTGGCAACAGCCGGCAAGCTTCATGCCGAGCCGCAAAGCAAGGCACAGGCTCACTATCTGACCGGGATCAAATTACTGCAGCAAAAAGGCGATGCTGCCAGCAGCCATGCCAAGGCGAACATCTGGTTTACCATGGCCGCCGCTGACGGGCATAGCGGCGCGTTGTTTCATCTTGGGGTATCGTATGAAACCGGACGTGGCATCCAGCAAAACCTCCAGCTTGCTGCACATTTTTATCGGTTAGCAGCAGCACGATATCACGTTGCCGCACAATATAATTGTGCCGTGATGCACGCCAATGGCAATGGGGCAGAACGCGATCTGGAAAAGGCACTTGGCTTGATCTTGATTGCCAAGCAGCGATCTGGCGCGCATCCAAAAATAAAGCAGCGGCTAGATGCGTTCCAAGCCAGCATCGAAGACATTTTGAGCGACAGCCAAATTCACCGTGCCAGATGGCAAGTTGAACAATTATTTGGCACCGGCCTCTAAACGGGTCTTGAAATCAGATTTGCAGTTCTTAAATCAGTTTTGTGACGCCAGAACGGGTCACAATGTAAACCTAAACCTGCCGGCTTGCTTTCGAGGAGACGGCAGACAACTCGCTTTATAAAAGGAGATGACGACGATGACTTTTTTTACCACACCTATGGCGCGCCAGTTTGTTGGCTTTGATACTCTGTTTGATGAGTTAAACGCACTGGCCGAGCGCAAGGAATCAAATTATCCGGCCTATAATATCGCCAAGGATGATGACGAGCATTACCGGATTGAACTGGCGCTTGCAGGATTTTCCAGTGACGAGATCAGCATCCAGACCGAGAAAGGCATTTTGACAATTGAGGCCAACAAGGCTGAAGAGCGCGGCAACTACATCCATCAGGGCATTGCCAAGCGCGGGTTTTCAAAAATGTTCAGGCTGGCCGAATATATGAAGATTGACGATGCCCAGTTTGTCGACGGTATCTTGACGATATTCCTGTATCGCGAAGTACCCGAGGCGGACCGGCCAAAGCAGATCAGCATAAACGCCAACCCGAAAAAGCTGGTAAAGGCTGCATAAAGGGCGCCTCACGACCGATCACAACATCGAACAAAGCGGGCCGCAAACCGGCCCGCCCTTTTTTATCAGGGATTTGCCGCCGTTTTATATAGAGCCTGATCCCGCTTTATTTAGACCTTGATCCCGCTTTATTTAGACCTTGATGATGTCATCAGGCTACGGAATGCGCTCTGGAACCGGTCTTTATCAACATGATGCGCGGTTTTCACAGTCGCTAGCTTGTCATCAAGCGAGCCGTCAGCGTTAGCCAACAAGCTTTTGATCGCGGTTTGACGCTGATTGGGCTTGTATCTATCGGGCGCATCAGGCTGCGTGGTCTTCGATCCATCATGCCTATTTTCAGGCGCGGCGTCCGTTAAATCATTGTGCGGATCATCATGGATATTGCCGCCGGTCACCACTGGTTAATCGTCGGTTTCATCAATTTTAGGCATGACCATTTCCGCGGCAGCATCCTTATAAACACGATCATTAATCCGTTTATACAGCGCCTCTTCATCTGGCCCCTCAAAAGTTAACCCGCCGCCGATCAATTGTTTGCGCCTGATCAGCCCCAAAACACCAGCATGGGTTGATGCCTGAATAATTAATTGGTCAAGCTGCAACGTCGATTTTTTGGCATCGGCTGGCTCGATATATTCGGCCTTGATTGCGGCCTGAACCCGCTGCAGTGCATCTGATTTTATAGCTGCCAGCTTTGCCAGCGTTGATTTGGTGACCCGTTTCACCTCGGTTTCCAAATCATCTTCCTGCTGCACCGTCAGGCGCGGTTTGACCACTTTCAATTCACGCTTCGAACTCATATCGATATTGATGAATTGGTTTTCCTTCAAAATGGCCACGGCACCGGCAATGGCAACCGGATTGTGAATAATCACCTTAAATGTGCCTGCCATCGGATCAGGGCCGAGATCAATTTCGGCAAAATCACGCAATCGGCGTTTTTTGCCTTCAACCTCAATATCAGCGCGCCGAAACAGATTCAGGATCGCAAGCGCTGAACCAACTTCATTAAGACGCCCAATTAACGCTTCAATCTCGATGACCATGCGTTCCCGCGCTGCCATCGAATAGGAATCGTCAGACAATTTCATATCCAGTTGCATGGCTTTCCCTAGTCTCTATTCCAAACCGCCCAGATGAGTTGAGCATAATATCACTAAATTAGCCAAATAAAAGCCTTAACCAGCTGAAATTGAAACGACTCAAGCACTAGTTTTTTGGCAAAACCGGCAACCTGCCCTCAGCCGAGCCGCCGCCTGATTCGCGCCTGCACCGCATCAGCGACGTTTGACGAGGCATGGCCAGCCGGTCAATCCGGCACAAGGAAATTTTCACGACAAATCACGGCCACGGCTATTGTCTCGCCGCTATACGTGATTTTTGAGACATGCTGGAATTTTTGAGAATTGGTGGAGCCAGACGGGATCGAACCGACGACCTCCTGCTTGCAAAGCAGGCGCTCTCCCAGCTGAGCTATGGCCCCTTTTGATGCACGGGATTTGTGCAGGCACGCTCTGGCGACGCACCAGAACAGGGCGCTTTATCTGCCAATGTTCGGCGCTGGTCAACCCCTTTTTGGTGATATTGGATGTTTTTTATGCGTGGCATTCATTGCCTGCCGAGATTAGCGCGGACAATGGCCGGCCAGAGCAGGTTTCAACCGCAAAATCTGCTAAAAAATGGGCATTGCTTATCACAAGTCCCCAACCGTCAAAAACCTGCACTCAAAAGCCCAAACTCAAAAGCCCGACTTAAAAACTGATACCGGCTATCATTTTTGCGGCAAATGCAAAAAAGAGGCAGAAAATTACCGCCTCTTTTGCAAATTATGATACTCTTTGGCCTGCAATGACAGCAAATCAAAGCACGAAAGCCAAACGCCGTTAGGCCGCGACGGTGTCACCAATCGCGTCCAGAACTGCCTGATAGACAATCTTGCCGCCAGCAACATTCAAACCATTGGCCAAATGCGGGTTATCATCAAGCGCGGCAACCCCCTTATCGGCAAGGGCCAAAACATGTGGCAATGTCGCATTATTCAACGCCTCAGACGAGGTGCGCGGCACCGAACCCGGCATGTTAGCAACGCAATAATGCACAATGCCATCGACCATATAGGTCGGGTCATCATGTGTTGTCGCCCTCGAGGTCTCGAAACAGCCACCCTGATCAATCGCCACATCGACCAGAACGGCACCAGGCCGCATGGTCGCCAATTGTGCGCGTGAAATCAGCTTTGGTGCCGCCGCGCCCGGGATCAGGACCGCGCCGATGACCATATCGGCAGATTTAATCGCCTCGGCAAGCACTGCATTGCTTGAATAGCGGGTTGTGATGCTATTGCCAAAAATATCGGATAAATACCGAAGCCGCGGGACTGAACGATCAAAAACAGTCACCCGCGCGCCAAGGCCAACGGCCATTTTCGCCGCATTTACCCCGACAACACCGCCGCCAACAACCAACACATCTGCCGGTGCTGTGCCGGGCACGCCTGAAATCAGCACGCCGCGCCCGCCCGCATTGGCCTTTAGATGCGATGCTCCTTCGATCACCGCAAGCCGACCGGCAACTTCACTCATCGGTGCCAGCAACGGTAATCCGCCCTGATCATCGGTAATGGTTTCATAAGCGATCGCCGTACAGCCTGACGCGGCAAGCCCATGCGCCTGTGCTGCATCAGCGGCAAGATGCAGATAGGTAAATAAAATCTGGTTTGGCGATAACTGCACCCATTCGTTTGGCTGCGGTTCCTTAACTTTGACGATCATATCAGCGGCAGCGAATACGTCGGCTGCTGATGCGGCAATATCTGCACCAGCTGCGCGATATTCATCATCATCGGCGCCAATACCCGCACCGGCACCAGTTTCAACCAGAACCTGATGACCACGATTTACCAATTCTGCAACCGAACTTGGAACCAACCCTACGCGGAATTCCCGCGTCTTAATTTCCTTTGGAACGCCAACAAGCATTTTCACTTCTCCCATAACATGATCCGGTGTGACGACCGCCCCATCCCAGCCCGGGTCATAGACCAATTTTGCTCAATCAGAACTGCATCTGTCCTGACAGCGATGTCGAAACAGAATGATCATGGCAGTATGATTAACATCCAGACTAGGGAATAGATTATGTGAAATTTAATGGTGTTTCATTGCTTTATCTTGTTAGGAAAATATAAATATTCAAATTTTATTTGAATAAATAAACTAAGTACGCAATATTGTTCTAAATACCTTTGCGAGAGAAATGGAAAGTGAAATGGATCGGATTGATCGATCAATTTTAACCGCCCTGCAAGATAACGCGCGGATTTCGAATGTCGATCTTGCCAATCAGGTGGGGCTGTCGCCCTCGGCCTGTTTACGGCGTGTTGCCCAATTGGAAAATAGCGGGGTGATCGACGGCTATCATGCGAAATTGGACGCCGCCAAGATGGGGCATGATGTGCTGGTTCTCTTACATATCACGTTAAAGGGGCAATCGGCCGAGATGATGGCTGAATTTGAGGCCGCGGTTGCCAAAATACCGCAGGTTCTAGCCTGTTTTCTAATTGCTGGTGAAAGTGATTATATTTTGCGGGTTGCGGCACGCGATGTGAATGATTTTGGTCGTGTCCATTCGACCTATCTATCGGCATTGCCCCATGTTTTGCGCATGGAGAGTAATTTTGTCCTTCGCGAGGTAATGAATCGTACAATGGCACCAAATCAGCTCTAGGGCACCAAATCAGCTCTAGCTGCTAGGCGCTCTATTTATAGGCTCATTAATAGCAAGGCCCGTTAATAGCGGAACCGTCAATAATTGTCGGCAAGGGCAGATTATGATCATCGCCATAGGCCTTACGCATCTGGTGAATTGCCGCAATTTTATCTGCCAAAAGAGACCAGTCATCGCTGGCAGCAATCGGTGCCCAGATCGCCTCGACCTCGTCAATCGTCATCGACAGCGCTTTTGCCGATTGAAAATGCGGATGATCAAGCGCAGCCGGATTGCGGGGGCGCGCATCTTGCAAATAGTCAAGAACCGGTTGCCAATAATCATCTTCATAGCCGCTAACACGCGCCCCGCCGCCATAAAGATCATGGAAAATCTGATCAAACCCGTATTGGCTTTGTTTCGCCGCTGTAAAGACATCACGCGCCAGCGCCGCATCACGCGCGGCATCATCATTATCAAAGACAATTCCAAGGCGCCATTGGATCTGCCTGGCCAAGCGTGCCTCCAGCAACGGGTAAAAGGCGGCGAGCCGCTCCTCGAGGTCTTTTTGCGGCACAAGCTTGACAAAACAATCAGCCAAACGGCAAACCGCCCACAGCGCCGCATCCGATTGCCGCCCATAAGCATAGCGTCCCGTCTGATCAAAATAGGCAGCCGTCAGCCCTGGCTCAAAATGCGGCAAAAATCGCCATGGGCCATAATCGAAACTCTCGCCAGTTACATTAAAATTGTCGGTGTTTAGCACGCCATGGACAAAACCAGCCGCTAGCCAGCGACCGGCTGTATCGGCAATCGCGGCGGCGATGCGGCTTAGCAATGCCGGCAACAGCTCGGCCAGCGGCGCATCAGCATCCAGCGGCGCCTCATGATCGGTGCCAGCAGATAATCCGGCAGGTGTTGGGCTGATCACTGCCGAGTCAGCAAAATAATGCCGCGCCACATGACGCGCCAAAACCTCGACACCCTCTATATCATCCATATAGGCGAGCCGCTGAAAACTGCCGATCCGAATATGGCTGTGCGACAGCCTGACCAAAACCGCCGACCGGGTTGGCGATGGCTCGTCATTGCGCCGCAGGCTCTCGCCGGTTTCAATTACCGAAAAACTGCGTGACGTTGTGACATCAAGCGCGGTTAGCATTTCAGTTGCGAGAATTTCCCGAACCGCACCTTTTAACGTCAGCCGCCCATCCGCAGTGCGTGAAAACGGCGTGGTCCCCGACCCTTTGGTACCAAAATCCATCAACCGGTTTTGCTGGTCCCGCATTTGCGCAAATAAAAACCCGCGTCCATCCCCCAGATCGGGATTGTAATGCCCGAATTGGTGACCGTGATAGCATAGCGCCAACGGCACCGGAAAACTGCCGTCTAATGGCTGAAACTGGCCAAAATGGCGACACCATTCCGCCTGATCAAGGTGATCGAGACCGACGCTCTGCGCCGCCTCATGATTGCGATACCGGAGCTGGTGCTGCGGAAACTGGGCTGCGGTAACAGGCCGGTAAAAGCGTTTATCAAGCTGCTGATGAACGGTTTCGGGGCGAAACGATGTCTTCGAGGATGGCATTCTTTCAAATTCCCATGGTTCAAACGCGACTTAACATGCCGCAGGCAAGACAGACAGGGCATCGTTATCGGCAAAGATTGATTAGCGACGCAATCTTTTATCCCCTTATCGACCCAATTTAGGTGAGGAGACCAGAAATGTTTGATCTTGCCAATGTAAAAGCACCGATCGAAACCGCCAATGGCCTGCCCAACGGCTGTTATGTCGATGACCAGATATACAAACATGAACAAAACACATTGTTCCGAGACAATTGGGCCGCCATAGGTTTTGGCAAGGACCTGCCAAAACCGGGATGGGTCAAGCCGATTGATTTTGCCGGATTACCATTATTGATGGTCCGCAATCAGGATAATGGAATTAAAGTTTTTGAGAATGTGTGCCGGCACCGCGGCATGATCCTCATCAGCGACAGTCAACAGCTACGCGGCCCGATCACCTGCCCCTATCATGCTTGGGCGTATGATCTAAACGGACAGCTTCGCAAAACACCGCATATTGGCGGGCCGGATGTGCATGAGCATGAAACTCTCAATCATTGCGATTATCCACTTAACGAGGTGCGCGCCCATGTCTGGCGTGACATTATTTTTGTCAATATTGGTGGAAACGCGCCAGCGTTCGAAATTTATGCCAGTGATTTGGTTGACCGGTGGCAGGAATTTGACCAGCCGATTTACCACAGCGGGGCAGACTCATCATTCAGTCTGACGGTTAATTGCAATTGGAAACTCGCCGTAGAAAATTACTGCGAGGCGTATCACCTGCCCTTCATCCATCCGGGCCTTAACAGCTATTCGCGGCTGGAGGATCATTACAATATTATGCCGGTTCCGTGCTATGCCGGTCAGGGGTCGACGGTTTATGCGCCGCAAATCAGTGATGACGGCCGCTCGTTCCCAAATTTCAATGGGCTATCGGCGCAATGGATGTCAGGCGCCGAATATGTCGCGCTGTTCCCCAATCTGCTTCTTGGCGTTCACCGTGATCATTGCTATGGCATCATCCTGATGCCTGATGGGCCAGACCGCACGATCGAAAATATTGAGATTTACTATGCCCAGCCAGAGGCAATGGAATCAGATTTTGCCGCCATGCGCAGCACCAACAGCAAAATGTGGCGAGATATTTTTGTTGAGGATGTGTTTGTCGTTGAGGGTATGCAAAAAGGTCGTCATGCCAGCGGCTTTGATGGCGGTAAATTTTCCGCAATTATGGATGCACCAACGCATCATTTTCACAAATGGGTTGCCAGCGCCCTTAGTTCTTAGTTCTTGACTCTTAGTTCTTGGTTTCGGGGCCTGCTTGCTGGTGAGCTTAGAGGGTTGCATTTTGCCCCGGCTTGCTCGCATTGGCATAAATCCGGTCAAGTTCACCACTGAGAACATATTCGATAAGAAATTCGCCAAGACGCTCAATTTCGGTGTAGAAACGTGTGCCTTTAATGCCATTAGGGCCGGTGAAACTCTGTTTGCCGGCGCGCGCAATCGACAATTCCGAAATTGGCGGTGCAAGGATCTCATTAACGTCTTTAATCACATCGGTGATTTGCTGAAAATTGCGCTGCAGTGGTGACACCAGGTTTTGTAAAACAATTACATGCGGCGTCACTGCTAAAACTTAACTTTGGCAGCCAGCCATAATTGCGTTTTCTGGCTCGCTTTTTTGGCGGCTTTATGTGTCTAGCGCGCTACGTTTGAAGGGCTTTGGCTTTACCATAGAGGCGACGGGTCTCGGCAACATAGACATCCTTTAAAATATGTCCATCAGCATAAAGCTGGCGCACCGCAAGCATTTCCTGCTCTATGGCGGCCAAGTCCGCATTATCATCCGCCGCAGTTTTGCAGCTGCCGCGCCTAAAAAACTGAAATCCGGCAGAATTTGCCGTCCCAACGCCCGCATTATCAGTCATAACAGCCCGATCCTTGCCAGCCTGCCCGCCATCAGTAGCAGTTTTTGATGATTGTTTTGTGCCACCAACTAGGATGATTTGGATCACGCGGAGGAAAACCCAAAGGCCAAGCAACCCAAAAACAACTGCTAACCCGGCAATGACATAACGGCCATTCGGGTTCGAAATCAATATCGCCAATTGCGGAAAATCCATAAGCAGTGTTGACGGCAATTGCGCAATCAAACGGTCAATCGATGTTTCAATGATGTGCACTAAATCAGGCATATTAGATTTTTGCATAATAAAAAGTAACCGCCATTAACAATAGTAAACCATAGTTAATAAATCCTTAACCGGGGTTTGAAAACGTCCAATGGCTCAGACACTCGCTAAACTCGCAAAATTTTTTAGGCCAATCGGTAAGGGCAGTGATGATGTTGTCGCTATCAAACTGCATGACCCTAGCGTCACCATTGCCGAAATCGAAGTAAAATCTAACATTATTTATTTAGAAAATCTTACCAGCGCCGCCTTTCCACGGCCGATTTAATGGCAGCAACTGACCCGTCAGCAGGAAATGATCTCGGATAGTTTGCACGCCATGTATGGTTGATCTGCAGCAGCAAACCACTCTATGATCTTACGTTTGGAACATCCTCTGGGGTCGTGCTTTGGAGGGTGCCGCCGTGGGGTTTAAACCCGAATTCTGCCGTTGCTGGGAGGCGCAAATTATGCAGCAGGTTAATTTTATCCGTATGGACGAGGGCACAGCTGAAGATTATGCACTTTTGAACAAGCTAGAGGACGAATTTGTTACCGCGCTACCGGCACGATTGATGGCGGCGCTGAAAAATCTTGAGACATCGCTCGCTGGCTATAAGGTGAACCGGCTTGAGCATTCGCTGCAATCGGCCACCCGTGCAGAGGCAGATGGCGCCGATATCGAATTAATTGTTGCCGCATTGATCCATGACCTAGGTGATGATCTGGCACCGATGAACCATTCCCAGCTTGCCGCCACGATTATTCGGCCGTATGTCCGCGCTGAGGTGACGTGGATTATCGAGCATCATGGCATTTTTCAAATGTATTATTATGGTGATGCGATGGGGGTCGATAAAAACGCGCGCGATATTTACCGAGACCATGAATGGTTTGACAGCTGCGAGCGGTTTTGTCGTGACTGGGATCAAATGGCGTTTGATCCGGATTACCCGACCAAGCCTTTGGCCTATTTTGAGCCAATGCTGCGCGCGGTATTTAGTCGTCCGCCGTTTGATACGCATATCCTCAATCCAGCGGCCTAGCCAGTTCGCCATACATCATTATCCGTTAAAAATTCCAACTGCATAAGCCAGAGACAGAAAATCCATGTCAAAGACACTGCTAATTACCGGCGCCAATCGTGGCATCGGATTTGAGATGACCCGCCAAGCCGCCGCACGCGGTGACCAAATTATCGCCTGCGCCCGTAATATCATGGAAGCGCCTGATCTTGTTGCCCTTGCCAAAAGCAATGCGGCAATCACCCTGCTTGGCCTCGACGTCACCGCCGAAAATGACATGAAACAAATCGCCGCTGGCATGACCCGTAAAATCGACATTCTGGTATGTAATGCCGGTATATTAAATAGTTATGGCGGGTTAGAAGATCCAAGCCATCATAGTCGTGCGATTGAAACCGTCCTTATGACCAATGTCGCTGGGGTGTTTTTCACCGCACGATCATTTCTACCGCATTTACTCGAAAGCAAATCGCCAAACGGCCAGCCGGAGGCCATGACAGGCAAAATCGCGGTTATCTCGTCGATTATGGGCAGTCAGCAGCGCGCCAACAGCAATGCGCCGATTTATCGTGCATCAAAGGCAGCCGCAACCAATATCGCGCGGTCACTCGCGGTTGAACTAGCCCCGCGCGGAATCGCCGTTGGTGCCTATCATCCGGGGTGGGTGCGCACCGATATGGGCGGGCCATCTGCTGATGTTTCTGCCGCAGATAGTGCGGCTGGATTGCTGGCCCGATTTGATGCGCTTGACCTTGCCACTACCGGCATCTTCGAAAATTACCTTGGTGAGGCGCTACCGTTTTAAATAGTTTTTTCAGGCCTCTTCTGTGGTCAAACGCCGCTAGATAAACTGGATCGCCAGCGCAAACGCGCCAATACCGCACAGCAGTGACGGAATTAGCCGTTTGCTAAAAAACATTGCCAACAACCCAACACCCAGCCCAACCAGCCGCTGGTCGAGGCTAGTTGTTGCCAAGACCCCGGAAGGATGCACCAGAATAAGCAGCAGAACCGCCGCAACCATCGCATAGGCCATTGTGTTCACCCATCCCATTATCGGCCCATCTGCCGGTATTCGCGCGGCCAGAATAACACCGGCAATCCGCCAGATAATCGTTCCGACAATCGCACATAACACCGCCAACCAAGATTGGAATAAACCGTAATCTTCCATCAGGGTTTCCACTCCATGATCATCGCCTATTGCACCGGCTCGAGATGCCATTTGGCAACATAGCGGCTGTAAAGGCTGGCAAGACTGCCGCCAATCACACCAGCAAGCAAAATCGCCCATTCACCAGCAAAGGGAAAGAATATCGGACTTAAGACACCGCCAATCAAAACCGCAAGCCGGTTGGCCTTTTGCCGCGCATTGATGATCAGTAACAGAATATAAATTGGCGTAATAAAGATCACCACGCGAAGAATGTCTGCCGGCAAGAGGTCACTGAGGAAAAACCCAAAAACAGTGCCAAGAATACCAAAGGTGAAAATCGTAAGGGCGAACCCTTGATAATACGGCAAAAGCAGATGTGGCGGGTATTTCTGTTGAGCCAGCCCCAAATTCGCCCATGCGGTAATCGCCAAAAACTGCATCCAGAAAATACGCTTCCAGACCGGCAGATTATGTGATTTTAAATGCATCATATCAGCAGCAGAAATCACCATCAGCAGCATCCGCATATTCGCCAGTGACACCGCCACAAAAATGATAAATAGTGACGCTCCTGCCGAATAAAGGCTGGCAAAGGCGACCTGCCCCGGCATTCCCCACACCCCAAGCGACGTTACCAACGCCATCCAGAAATCAAATCCGGACTCGCGTGCAATCGTCGAAAACCCGGCCATTGTAATGCCGAGCGCATAGCAAGGCGCCCGCAACGCATCAACCATCGCGTTCCGGCGGGTTTGACTGGCGGTTAAAGCAAAATAATCAGAATTCGACATATAACCTCATCACAGAACCTGCCGGCAAAATCTATTATCAAAGCTGACCATATCGCCTAGCGCTGGCGTGACCGGTCGCCAAACCAGCCTGCCACCATCGGGGTCAGATAAAGCGGCAATTGATACGCCGCAACAAATAACGCAAAAACCGGATCAGGCGGCAACGCCGCAAAATAAAGGCCAAGATTACGGTTGCCCGCAACCACAGCAACCGAACGTGTCCCCCCGGGCAGCGTGCCAAATCCTGCGGATGTACCACCGCGGCGGATCATATGACCGCCGATAAAAACCAGTAATTGCGAGCCAAAATTCAACCCGCAAGCAAGTCCAAGACAGGCCATCGCAAGCCACGGCATCATCATGGTAATCGCGCCAATACCATCAAAAACTGGCAGTAAAAACAACAGCATTGCGACCGTCGACACGCCATCGAGCTGGTGACGGTTAGCCTCGATACGCGCCTCACCCAAGATTTTCTTTGTGAGCACGGCCAGCATCAACCCGCCACCAAGGATCGTACCAAGCCGCAAACACAGCATCGCCGATGAAACCGGCACCGCAGCCCCAAGCAGATATTCACCGATAAAAGGGCCGGTAAAGGGCGCCAACAGATTAGTCAGCAAGACTATTTCCATTGCGATTGGTGCGGTAAAGCCCAGAAAAACACACATCCAGATCGTCGTTCCAACCGGCGGCGCCACCGCATACCAAGTGATCAGCGGCAACAGGTGATGCGACAGGCCAAACGATTTTGCTAGGGTGAAAAACAGCACCGGCGCAACCAGCAAAAGACCAAGTGAAATCGCAAAATTTCTGAGCAGCCGTTGGGGCTTTAACGCCGCCTTCAGCACCGCCCCAATATCAAGGCGAACAAGCGCCGCCCCGGCCAAAACAGCAAGGATAAACGGGGCCGCAGGCTTGAAAAACCCATCACTGCTTGGCAATAACAAGGCCAGAACAACCCCAAGCGGCAGCAGGATACGGGCGTGACGCCCGCTAACGGCCAAAATCCATAAAAAGGGATGAAAAATCATAGCTTTATATTTTGCCATGCAATGTCCGACACTGCCAAATTTGCGATTCCTGCCAATTTAGTGACACCTGCCAAATTTGCGATATCTGCCAAATTTGCGATTCTTGCCAACACAAGAATGTGGCAGCAAACGCATTATTCCGCTGGCACTGCCAATTGACTACTATAGGCAAACAAGGCTGCCGCCCCGCCGGTATGCAGGAAGATAACATCCTTATCCGTATCAAAATAATTCTGCTCAATCAGCCCGATCATGCCAGCAAGACCCTTGCCCGAATATACCGGATCAAGCAACACACCTTCACGACGCGCGATCAAATTAATCGCCGCAATTGTGCCCTCGGTCGGTTGGCCATAGCCCTTGCCAACATAGCCGTCATCGACAATCACCTTTTCAACGCCAAGCGGCTCGTCTGTAAGCAGCGCCGCCGTGCTTTCGGCCAATTTATGCACCAGCGCGATCTGTTTATCCTCGGGCTGGCGAACGCTGATCCCCATCACCGGAATATTTGATCCGGCCGCGTGCAATCCGGCAAGGATGCCGGCATGGGTTCCTGAACTGCCCGTTGCAAGGACGATCCAGCCGACATTCAAACTATTGGCTTTAATCTGCTCAAGCAGCTCATAGGCGCATGAAACATACCCCAAGGCGCCAATCTCGTTTGATCCACCACCCGGAATAAAATAGGGTTTGCGTCCGGACGCAGCCAGCTTTTCAGTCACGGCGCGCGCCTCAGCATTCATATCAAGGCCCGCGGCACGAAATTCCAGCGTTGTCCCAAACATCTGGTCAAACAGCACATTGCCGGTTGTTTCGTAATCTGCCGCCCGATCAGGCACCCGGCGTTCCAGCAATGCGTGGCAATCAAGACCAAATTTACAGGCAGCCGCTGCGGTTTGGCGGACATGGTTTGATTGAACCGCACCTTGGGTCACCAGCATGTCAGCGCCCTTTTCAATCGCATCGGCAATCAAAAATTCAAGCTTTCGGGTTTTATTTCCACCGGTCGCAAGGCCAGTGCAATCATCACGCTTAATCCACAGCTTTGGCCCGCCAAGCGCCGATGTCAGGCGCGGCATTGCCTCTAATGGCGTTGGCTGATGACAAAGAGAAACACGGGGAAAATCGCTGAGTTGTTTGGTCATTTTGCGGCATCCATTCTATGTAATGATGGTTAAGTGAACTGGGGAAATTTGACGACTTTCGAGAGCGCTTGCCAAGTTTATTCTGTTTGAAAAACCAAAGAATTTTTTGAACCATGGGCAAAAACCGCGTAACACATAAACGGAACATATGAAGGAGTGGGCACAGCGATGGCTGTCAGCGTTGAGTTTACCGATAGTTTTGCCGATAGCTTTATTGGCATGCGGATCGAGCATGATGGTGTTGGCATCCATCTGCGCGTTGCCGGGAACGGCCCGCCATTATTGCTGCTGCATGGCTATCCGCAAACCGGCTATATGTGGCACAAGATTGCACCGCAACTAGCCCAGCAATTCAGCGTTGTTATTCCTGATCTGCGCGGCTATGGCGACAGTGACAAACCGCAAACCGACGCAACGCATAGCCCCTATTCAAAGCGTGCCATGGCAGCGGATATGATCGCCGTCATGCGGGCCTTGGGCCATAAAAATTTTGCTGTTGCTGGGCATGATCGCGGCGGCCGCGTCGCGCACCGGCTTGCCCGTGATTACCCAGACGCAGTGAGCAGTCTTGCGGTGCTGGATATCGTGCCAACCGCGGCGATGTATGAGGCGACTGACAAGGTCTTTGCCACGGCCTATTACCATTGGTTTTTCCTGATCCAGCCTGCGCCCTTTCCAGAGAATTTAATTGGCCATGATCCAGCGTTTTTCCTGCAGCATAAGACCGGCCATTGGGGGCGTACCGAAGGCGCGATCACCGATGCGGCATTTGCCGAATATCTTCGCTGTTTTTCAAATCCAGCGACCATCCATGCCAGCTGCGAAGACTACCGGGCTGCAGGCAGCATTGATCTTGAGCATGATGCCGCCGATAGGGGCAAAAAACTGGCAATGCCGGTGCTGGCGCTATGGGGCGATATCGGGTTTGTTGGCGGCTATTATGATGTGATCAGCGAATGGCAGAAAGTGGCTGATCATGTCGAGGGCCAAGCCATTAGTGGCGGGCATTTTCTGGCCGAGGAATCGCCAGCTGAAACCCTCGCCGCTCTGACCAGTTTCTTTACCAGTAACAGGGCCGCATCGTGATGGATATAGCCCCCTTATTGCCGCCTTCAAGCTGGATTATGCAGCAGGCAAGCAACTGGCCAGCGGGCGCCCGGCTGATTGATATTGCGTCAGGTCAGGGCCGTCATAGCACGGCTTTGGCGGCGGCCTATCCGGATCGCTTTGACATTCTAGCGGTTGATCGTGATCAGGCTGCCCTCGCTGCATTAAAAGCCAGATGCAGCGACATAACTACCTGTCATTTTGATCTGGAAACTGACGCAAGCTGGCCGTTTTCCGGCAAGAGTTTCGATGTTGTTCTGGTCACAAATTATCTGTACCGGCCGCGGCTTGATGATGTTTTTAGGCTCGTCGGCGCTGGCGGTTACATCGCCTATGAGACCTTTGGCAATGGCAATGCGGCGTTTGGCAGGCCAAGCAACCCTGACTATTTACTAGAGGAGGGCGAGCTTTTAGCCCGCCTTTCCGATAATTTTATCAAAATTGATTATTTCCATGGACAGATTGACCAGCCAAAACCCGCAATTATCCAGCGACTTTCGGCCAGACGCGCCGCCTAGCGCATGATGAACGGGTTGGCCGCGGTTGTTTGCTGGGCAATCCAGACAGACTTGATCTGCAAAAATTCCTTGATCGACTCTTTGCCACTCTCACGCCCTTGGCCACTTCGCTTGTAACCGCCAAATGGCGAGGTAAAGCTAACCGCGCGGTAAGTGTTCACCCAGACGGTTCCCGCCTTCAGCCTTTCCGACATTCGCAAGGCACGGCCAATATCGCTTGTCCATACCCCAGCCGCCAGCCCGTAAACAATATCATTACCGATGGCAATTGCCTCGTCTTCCGTATCAAACGGGATGATGGATAGAACCGGCCCAAACACCTCTTCTTGGGCGATCCGCATCTGATTATTAACACCGGTAAAGATCGTTGGCTGGACAAATTGCCGACCCTTTGCCCCCGGCCCCTGATAAGCATCACCGCCAAGCACACAATTTGCGCCTTCGGCTTTGGCAATATTAATGTAATCCATGATTTTTTCATATTGCGGCATAGTTGTCACCGGCCCCACATGGGTCTCGGTCGACATTGGATCGCCAATTTTTGCCGCGCCGGCGACCTCAACCAGCCGCTTCACGAATTTGTCATGAATTGACCGCTGAACAAGCAACCGTGATCCCGCGATACAGGTCTGCCCAGTGGCCGCAAAAATGCCCGAGATTGCCCCCATAACGGCGGCTTCAAAATCAGCATCTTCAAACACAATATTTGGTGATTTTCCGCCAAGTTCCAGTGTCACAGGCATGATTTTCTTGGCTGCTGCCTCATAGATTTTCTGACCGGACAGGTCTGATCCGGTAAAGGCAATTTTGTCAATATGGGGGTGATCAACAAGTGGGGCGCCAACCTCAAGGCCAAAACCGGTCACCGCATTCACCACACCAGCAGGAAAACCCGCCTCTTCGACTAGTGCCATGAATTCCAATGTCGATGCCGAGGTATATTCCGATGGCTTGATCACCGCGGTATTACCCGCCGCCAAAGCCGGCGCTAATTTCCAAGCCAGCAATAGCAATGGTGAATTCCACGCGGTAATCATGCCAATAACGCCAAGCGGCTCATAACGGGTGAAATTGAAAATACCCGGCTTGTCAGACGGAATCACTGCACCTTCGATCTTGTCGGCAAGGCCGCCAAAATAACGGTACCATTCGGCCAGATATTTGGTTTGCGCGCCCATTTCCGCAATCAGCTTGCCATTATCCCGAACCTCAATCTCGCCAAGACGAGATGCCTCGCGTTCGATGATTTCTGCCAGCTTAACCAACAGCTTGCCGCGCGCAGTCGGCCCGGTTTCTCCCCAAACACCGTCAAATGCGGCTTTAGCAGCGGTAACGGCGGCGTTCACATCATCGGCATTACCGCGGGCAATTTTGGCCCAAACCTCGCTGGTATATGGATTTTCACTGTCAAACCATTCGCCCGATGCCGGATCGCACAACGCCCCATTAATATAATGCTGATAGGTTTCCATGATTTCGATCTCCCTCTACTCAGGCTCTGCTTGATAAAAACGCCACAATGTCTGTACCGACAATCCTGCCATAATCGCCAATTATCGCGCCAAGATTTAGACTGCCAGCAAAAAATCTCTATGCCAATGCTGATAGGAAAGCTGTGCTGGAAATATTTTCAAAGTGACTGCATTTGCTGGTTGCCTCATCGGGCTTTTCCTATTTATCGTGAAAATACCAGCTGGCGTTCTGCTGGCGTAGAGGCTGGCATAGAGGCTTGACTGACTAAGTTGTATTTTGACCCATTATTTTGATCCATTATCCTGACGCTACATCCTGCGACATCCACATGAAACCCGACGAATGAGTGAGCAAATGGCTAGTTCTACCCCCCATGTCTGGGAAGATGATATCTATAACGCTTTTAAAAAGGCCGGGGTCAGCCAAGTCCCTTATGTGCCAGATGCCGGTCACGCGCATCTGATCCGGCGCATCCATGCTGATCCTGATATGCACCCTATTGTTTTAACCACCGAAGAAGAAGGCGTTGCGTCATCATGCGGCGCATGGCTTGGCGGCAAAAAATCGGTGCTGTTGATGCAGTCAAGCGGCGTTGGCAATTGTGTAAACATGCTAAGCCTTGTCACAAATTGTAATTTTCCGTTTTTGACGATCGTTAGTATGCGCGGCGAATTTGGCGAATTTAATTCATGGCAGGTACCAATGGCGCGGGCCACCCAGACCAGCTTTGAAATGATGGGGGCCGAGGTGATGCGCTGTAACAGCCCAGACGAGGTTGGGCCGACTGTGGATGCCGCCTTATACGCAACCTTTGCCAGTGAACAGAAAATCGCAATTCTATTGTCGCAGCGCCTTATCGGCCGCAAGGAGTGGTAGAAATGTCACAACAGATAACAATCGAACGCCGCAAAGCGGTTGAGCATTTACTGCAGAACCGCGATGATATGCTGGTCGTGTGTGGCCTTGGCTCATCGACTTATGATGTATATGCAGCAGGCGACCATCATGCCAATTTCTATCTATGGGGCGCGATGGGCGGCGCGGTGATGATTGGCCTTGGGCTGGCTATTGCCGAACCTGATCGCCATATCATGGTCGTTACCGGCGATGGCGAGGCGCTGATGGGCGTTGGTGCGCTTGCCACAGTTGCGGCGCAAAAACCAAACAATCTCAGCATTGCCGTTCTGGATAATGGACATTTTGGCGAAACCGGCATGCAGAAAAGCCATACTTCACTTGGTGTTGACCTTGCCGAAATTGCGGCTGGCTGCGGCTTTGTCGGATGCCAGACCATTTATGACTATGCTGGCATTGACGCATTTATCCACAAACCAAATGACCCGTCAGGCCCGCGTCTGGCAGTGGTTAAGATAACCACTGAAAACCCGCCACGCGCATTGCCAAATGTCGATGGAGTCTATATCAAGACGCGGCTGCGGCAATGGCTTGGTCACCAGCCCTGCTAGATACGGGCATGGCGAAGGCCAGTGTGTATTTGAGTGTGTATTTGAGTTTCTGGCATGGTCTGATTTGCGCTGTTTTGCTATAGCTGATGTGAGGTATGACATTGTCAGCTTGACTGGGTCATTGTGGTGTCGCGCAAAGCGTCAAAAGCGATGCCTCGATAAAGTCCAATTTTTAAGGCAAACAGATGAAAAAGAACCAGCTGAAGCAATCCAATCGCTATATCAATGACCTGCGCCGAATGGACTATCAGCAAGGGCAGGTCAAATCCGCCCGGTCCGGTCTTCTGCCCTTTGTGATTGCGGCGATCTTTTTGATCATTGCCGGCACTTACGGCAGCTTGAGTTTGCAGGTTGCCAGCGAAAATATTATAATGCTGGTCGCTGCGGCGATTATTGGCGGCTATATGGCGCTAAATATCGGGGCGAATGACGTTGCCAATAATATGGGGCCAGCGGTTGGCGGAAAGGTGCTGACCGTTGCTGCTGCGGTTACAATTGCCGCTATTTGCGAGAGTGCTGGCGCGATTCTGGCTGGCGGTGATGTCGTCCAGACCGTTGCCAAGGGCATTATCAATCCGGGCGATGGCGTCACCCCGTCTGATTTCCGTGATTTGATGCTTAGCGCGCTTTTTGCAGCAGCGTTATGGATTAACCTCGCAACCTATTTAAATGCGCCTGTATCAACCACCCATTCAATTGTTGGCGGGGTTATGGGGGCAGGTATTGCTGGTGCTGGCTTTGGCTTGGTCAATTGGGTAACCATGTCAAAAATTGCGGCAAGCTGGGTCATCTCGCCAGTCTTTGGCGGCATGGTCGCAGCCGGCTTGTTGCTGTTGATCAAGGTCAAGATCCTTAATGTTGAAGATCGCAAACAGGCTGCCCGCAAATGGGTGCCAATTCTGATCGGCCTGATGGCAAGCGCTTTTGCCGCCTATATGGCAATGAAAGGGTTGAAGAAAATTTGGAAGCCATCAACCACCGCCATTATCGGCTATTCAATCGCGTCGTTCTTCATTGCGTGGCTGTTGTCGGTTCCCTATATCGCCAAGCGCGCCGAACCGCTGAGCAACCGCAAAAAGCATATCTACACATTGTTTAACCTGCCATTGGTGATCGGAGTATCACTTTTATGCTTTGCGCATGGGGCGAATGATGTGGCGAATGCTGTTGGCCCGCTTGCGGCAATTGTGTCCACATTTAGTACGACTGGGGTAGCCGCCAAGGTTTCTATCCCGCTTTGGGTCATGATTATTGGCGCAGCTGGTTTGGCCTTGGGCCTGCTGTTATTCGGGCCAAAGCTGATCAATACTGTTGGTGAGAAAATCACCCGCCTCAACGCCCCGCGCGCCTATTGTGTTGCGTTGGCATCGGCGGTAACCGTGCTGATTGCGACCACCCTTGGCCTGCCGGTCAGCTCGACCCATATCGCGATTGGCGCAATTTTTGGTGTTGGCTTCCTTCGCGAGTTTCTGGAAAACCCCGATAAAAAACGGCTGAAACGCTCGCATAAGCTGAACGCCACCGCACTTGATGCGTTTCAGAATGTCAATATAAGGCTTCGGCGCAAGCTGGTTCGGCGGCAATTCGTTCTCTCGATTGGCGCCGCATGGATCATCACCGTACCGGCATCGGCGACGCTGGCAGCTATGCTTTTTTACGTTTTGCAGTTTCTAGTATCAGCGGCTTAATCGCCGCAAACTGCTTAATAATCTGTTGGAAATCTTCGCGGTCGGTCACCCGCTCGGCATCTTCTAGCAACGCCCAATGGCGTTCACGCTTTGCCTGTTCCGGCCATTCGTCAACCTGCTTTGATACCAGCATCGGGTAATAGGTAACCGCGACTTGGCTTAGCTTGCCATCGCTGCTTTTGGTGACGACATGGGTCATCGGCAGTTCGCTCATGATTCGCCCTTTTACGCCAGCCTCTTCAAAAGCTTCACGCTTGCAGCCTTTTTTATGGCTTTCATCCGGCTTTAAATTGCCCTTTGGCAAAATCCAGCGGCCGCGGCGTTGCGATGTCACAAACATAATGGCAACGCGGTCACCGCTAATAGCAAACGGTATGACACCAATCTTGTGATCCATCGACGACTTCCTTAAAATTCAATTTGGCTGGTCGCTAGCAGTGCAATCTTGGCGCTGCTCCGGCCGTTTAACGGCGCCATCATAGAACGGGTTGGCGAACGCCGACAACTTATGTTTTCGTCACGGTGGCAGTTTTCGTCACGGTGGCAGTTTTCGTCACGGTGGCAGTTTTCGTCACGGTGGCAGTTTTCGTCATGGTGGATTGCGGCTGCATAAACACATCATAGCGCACCGATTTTCCGATTATTTGATGCGAGGGCGCGCGGATACCCGCCATCGCAGCAGCTTTTGCCGGCCATTTCAGCACAACCCGCTTTGATGCGTGCGCCAACGCTGTTTGCAGCAATTGGGTCTGATCATCATCAACACCAACAAGCGCGCGGATCTGGCGCATTTCCGCCTTTACCAAGGCCGATTTATTGCGTGCCGGATGCATCGGGTCAACCAGCACAATTTCCGGTGATAAGGTTGGCAAAAGCGTGATTGCATCACCATGGATCAGCGTCATACGGCCAACAATATCGGCAGTAATCCCGCCTGCATCAATGGCCCGCGCCATACCATCGCGCAATAATTCATGCATTTCTGCCGATCGTTCAATCAGCGTAACAATCGCCCCAAGCGAGGCCAGCAAAAACGCATCCCGGCCCAGCCCGGCAGTCGCATCAATAATATGCGGATTAACGCCGGGCTTAAGCCCTGCCGCCTTGGGCAAATCCTGCCCACGCCCACCGCCAAAGCGCAATCGGTGATTAACCGCCCCACCAACAAAATCACACCTAAGCGGCGCACCAAGTGAGGCACGCTCGGCACCGGCCGCAGGGTGATCCTTGCGATCATATTTATCTTTGTCGCGCATCTTTTATGCCATTCCTTGTGGCCGCCGCTGCCAATAACATCCCCAAAAAAATAAATCCCAAAAAAAATAGACCGAGCAGCATCTTTTCGCCATGCCATTTTCAACCCTCCCCCTAAGCTTATCGCTGCGCGCCCCGGTCGGGCAATGGTTAAGCGACGAGATTTGCTCGTCTGCCGTTAGGGGCTGGTGAAGCTGGTAAAAAGGCGCATAATAAACACCATTCAATATTGGCTTCTGACCAAAATACCATCATTGATTGCAGTAAAGGCGAACAGCGCGTGGAAAAACGAAACTTTGGCAATACCGGTCTGGCCGTATCAAGATTGACCTTTGGGTGCGGAGCGGTTGGGGGACTGATGACCAAGGGCGATGCCGCCGATCAGGATCGTGCAGTTCACTGGGCCCGCGATCATGGCGTCAATTTCTTTGATACAGCGGCCAGTTATGGCGACGGCATTTCTGAGGAAAATCTTGGGCGCGCGCTAAATGGCAAAACGGACGGGCTGGTTATCAGCACCAAAGTTGGGCTTGGCAATGCCGATCTAGCTGATGTCAATGGTGTGATCACCCGTTCGCTCGAGGCGAGCCTGAAAAGACTCAAACTCGATCATGTCGACATATTCCAGCTGCATAACACGTTGGGCCGCGCCGATTTTCGCGGCAGTTTGACAATTGACCAGATCATGGATGCAGTCGTGCCCGCCTTTGACAAGCTGCGCGATAGTGGCAAAGTGCGGTTTCTGGGCTTTACCGCCAAGGGCGAGCCGGATGATGTGCATCGGCTAATCGAATGTGGCGTTTTTCATTCTGCGCAGGTTTTTTACAATTTGCTGGTGCCATCAGCTGGTGAGGCCGTTCCGGCAGGATATCCATCCGATGATTTTCGGCAATTGCTGAATATTTCAGCGGATTATGGGGTTGGTGCTATCGGCGTGCGCGTTCTGGCTGGTGGTGCCTTGTCGGGAAGCGAGGAACGGCACCCGCTTGGCATGGCGGCGGTGACGCCAATTGGATCGGACAGCGATTACAAAACCGATGTTGAACGCGCCCGTCAGTTTCTACCACTGGTTGAGGCTGGCCATGCGGACAGCCTGCCAGAGCTGGCGATACGCTATGCGATTTCGCATCCGGCATTGCCAACGACCGAGATCGGTATTGCGACGCTGGATGAATTGCAACAGGCGGCATCAGCGGTCAATAAAGGGCCATTATCAGTGGATGCGCTGGCGCAGATCAAAACCGTTCAAGCAGGTTTTGTGATCTAGCCTTTTGACAAAACCTCGGCCAAGATATCCAGCATTAACATCGGTAATTATGCAACCACCAAGCCATAGCGAGATCTAAGTGCCACTTCATTTTTTCTTCTTTCTTGGCGCCAACGCGATCAATTATCTGGTGATTGCGATGCTGTCGGTTGCGCTTGGCTGGCATATATACCAAAGCACCGGCAATCCGTTTCATCTGGCGCTGGTTGGCCTAATGCAAGTCACGCCAGTTTTCGTTTTCTTTTTTGCAACTGGCTGGATTGTTGACACCTTTGCCCGCAAAAAGATTTTAACCTGCTGTGCGCTTGTTGATGCGGTTATTCTGGCAGCGCTGACTGGTGTGATGCTGGCCGAAACGTTAAACCTGTTCGTGCTATTTGCGCTGTTATTTGGACATGGCAGCGTGATGGCGCTGTATTTTCCGGCAAGCCAAGCGATCATTCCAAACATCGTTCCCGAAGCGCAAATCAGACGCGCCATCGCCTTTAGCTCAACGGTCAATAATATTGCCCAGACCGGCGGCCCGTTGCTGGCTGGCCTATTAATTGCGGCGATCAATGTCCATATTTATGCGGTAATGACTGGGCTGATGATACTGTCGGTGCTGAGTTATCAGCTATTGCCAAGACTGCCGCGCATCACGCCAACACCGCGTTCATGGGAACATATTATCGGTGGGCTAAAATTTGTCCGCTCAAACTCGATTGTGCTTGGCGCCATCGCGCTTGACCTGTTCATCGTGCTGCTTGGCAGTGTGGTAACGCTATTGCCGATTTATGCCGCTGATATTTTAATGATCGGGCCAGAACAGCTTGGCCTGTTACGCGGTATGCCGGCGTTTGGCGCGGTGTTTGTTGGCTTGCTTCTAGCCAGCCGACCAGAGATGCGCGGCTGCGGTAGCAAGCTGTTTTTTGCACTGTTAATCTTTGGCGTTTCGATTGTGGTGTTCGGCCTATCAACCAATTTCTGGCTGAGCATGGCGGCGCTGTTTATTTATGGCGCGGCAGATATGGTAAGCGTCAATATCCGACTTAGCCTCATTCAGATTGCCACGCCCGATCATTTGCGCGGACGGGTCAGCGCGGTAAATGGCATTTTTATCTCATCGTCAAATGAAATGGGCGATGTGCGCGCTGGCAGTATGGCGGCGCTGTTGGGGCCGGTTGGTGCAGTGGTCATTGGCGGGGTGATGGCGATTGGCGTTGCCATCGGCGGCGGGCTGGTTTTTGGCAAATTACGCAGCCTCGACAAGGTGAATGACGCCGCCCCCACCGTAACGTCGCAAAAGGCTTAGGCCTTCGGGCTCGATGGCGACGGAACAGCAAATTTTTGCAGATTATCTAAAAAACGCGCTGCCCAGCAGCCGTTGCGCCAATTCAGGGCAATTGGATTAAATCAACCCACCTTCACCTTAACAGTATCTTATTGCAGTGATATGCGTTACCGTGACGGCCATCAGATGCGTGCGATCTCAAGGCAGTTTGTGTGACTTCAAAAGTCTTGCCCAAGCGCACGCCTCATTCAATTTGGCTACACAATGCTGTAGCGCAAGATTTATAAGTTGTTGAACCTATGCAAGCTAGGAACGCCCCTTATAATTCAGGGGGAAACCACTATGCCTAGCAACAACAAATCCAACGAATCTATAAACGCAGACGCCAAAAACAATGTCACCGCCCACATTTTGCTAATTCTGTTAGGCTGGCTGGGTGTTCACAGGTTTTATATCGACGCAAGAAATTCTGGCGTTTTGATGCTGGCACTTTTTTTACTGTCAGTTCTGATGCTGCTTGCCAATCTTGGCGTCGCCGGCTTTGTCGCTCTGTTTTTTTGGTGGGTTCTTGATGTTTTCACGCTTCACCAACTTGTGCAAAAGCGGAATGCAGCCCCTGCCTGAGCTGAATAAATGCAGATTTTTCAATTAAGTATCGCCAACCCATTTTGCGAAGAAAATGCGGTTTCCGATTTCAGAACTATTATTCATAAAGAGAGATAAATAAATGCAAAAAGGTAACGTCGCGTGGTTTAGTGCCGGCAAGGGCTTTGGATTTATTACGCCAGAAGGTTCATCCGAGGATATTTATATAAACATCAAAATCGTCAGGGATGCAGGCTTTGAAGCGCTGGAGAGCGGGCAAGCTGTCGGATATGAAACGGGTGAAGGACAGGACGGTAGGCCAAGCGTTGTAAAGCTCACGCTCCTCTAATTTTAGCCGCAAAACATCGCGCTGTTGGCACCTAACAAAAACATCAACTGCGCGCTATTGGCTGAACCGTCAGGCGCATAAACGGTGCGACCCTTAATCCTCGATAACAATAACCCAGCCTCGGCGTCGTTGGGCTGGGTTATGCGGTGTTCCCACTGTCGTGTTATTTACGTCTGACAATCAATCTTTGAAATCATAAACATTTGGCATCTCTCTGATATCATTATCAAACAATTGCGCCATGTCGCCCAGAGTCTCAACAATCGCCTCGGCACTTTCAGCCTTCCACCAGCAGAACATAACCTTATCCGTCTTGCCAGCATTCCATTGCATTTGAAATGATGCTTTTTCATTCTTCATTGCGCCGCGGATATCAGCCTCACTCATTGTTTCTAAAGCCTGAAAATAAGCATCCATTGCTTCATCTGATTTAAGAGTGTGGGTTACCATAAAATTTTTCATTTTTATTTCCTCTCTCATTGTAATTTTTGCGGACTAAAAATTCAGATTGCGTCGATATTCTGGCCGAATAATCGGTTATGAATTAACGCGGTCTTGGGTGCCGAACACGATCCAGCCATCATTTAATTGAGGGGCTAGTCAGCCGTTTTCCATGGTCCAAAATTCTTACCTGAATCCATGATTTCATATGCGATTACAGTTTCATCACCGACAACCCAGCCATCGTGACCGGGGGCAAAATAGTAAGCATCACCCGCCGACACCTCAATTTCACTGCCGTCGTCATGTACACATTTTAATGTTCCCTGAATAATCACCCCGACATGCCCCGCCTGACAGCTGTGGCCACCAACAGCTGGCTGCACACATTCTGACCATTTCCAACCGGGCTCGAGGGTGAGTTTGGACGCGGTGATGCTCCCTAAACTGACAACAGCGGCGTTCGTCTTCGGTGGGGTCTTTAGCTCGTCGGGTTGCGCAAACGACTTCTTTGATAAATTAGACATGTAAATATTCTCCTCACTTTGTTTGTTTGAATGCTAATCGCGGCGTTATAGACAATGCGCCTAGGAAGGATTCTTGGGTGTTCTGTGGGCAGTTCCTCAACCTTCCTTCTCGAAAACAACGGTTCCTGAAACAGGGTCTGTCACGCCTAGTTCAGGTGATAGCTCCTCGAGGAGGTGGCGTGCACTATCCAATAATCCAATCATGGATGGCATTGCGTTTGACATATGCTCGGCGCTTTCCCACAAACCATAGCCCACATAGCTCTGTTCGCCGGTGCGCGCTAAAATTTGAAGCAACTGGCCGTCCCATTTATCAGCCGCTCTAAAGAGGGATTCGAATTCTTCCTGTTTTCCTGATTTCACCTTGAATCTGACGACATTTGTGTGTTTAGCCATGTAACTTTTGCTCCTTAACTCTGTTTGTAAATGAGGGCTTGGTCACTCATTACCGGGGGTTTTGTAGCTTGATTTGACCGCGTTAATCGCTCTCAAACTCGTATCTAAGTCAAATTCCGGAAACATCATCATATCTTCCCAAGCACCAGAGTCCTGTACGGCCTTTAGCAGCCCGCTAGCCGTTTCAATGTCTGGCAACTCCATCAGGGCTGCCATATCGTAGTCACCCTGTAGATACATCAAATCAAGCAGCTCTCCACCGGCTGCCTGGGCGATCGAAGCCGCAGCGTCTTTTCGCTTTGCAAGACTACTGCTCTCCAGACCTTTAAAGCCTTCCTCACTATACATCCCGACATAAAGAACTCTCATGCGCACCACCTAATCTCATCTGTTTCGAAAGCAAAGCAATGAACCAAAACACTACTTTACGGAGAAAATCATCCGAACAAGACAGCCGCTAGTCCATTTTCGTTTTGAAACCAGTTTAATTTTTGTTACGGTTTTATTTGTTCAAGGTAGCTTTCATGGGGTTGAGTAATGGATGGTTTGGTGAAAAACAGCATAGCAATGCGCGGTGAAGTAACCTGCCCCATCGCCCTAGCAGCCGAGGTACTATCAGACCAATGGACGGTTATTGTCCTTCGCGATATTGCATTTTTTAACCAGCGAACATTTGGCGCAATTTTAGAAAATAATAATGAGAGAATCCCCCGGCCAACATTGGCAAACCGTCTAAAGCGCCTTTGTGATATCGGGCTCCTCAAGGCGCGCGGTGACACAAAACACTCACAAAGAAAAGTTTACAGCCTTACCGAGGCTGCATTGGGGCTGTTACCGGTAATGGTTGAAATGGCAAACTGGTCATTGAGTCAAGAGGCTATCAAAGCCGAAAAAATTGATTTTTTGACTGAGCTTTCGGCCCCTGAGTCACGGGCTATGACAGACTATATAAACAAGCTTAGAGTGACCCATTTGGCCATGTAACAATAACCCGCAGACTATTGTTTTTTTTCAACGCTATCGCGCACACCATTTTATTACCAAGACACCCTCGCCAAATATTTCTGTACTGGATTTATTTCACGGGAGATTTTTTAACCCTAACTTTGACCCTAACAAGGAGAGAAAAATGAAGTTTTTATTTTTAGGAAAATACTCAAGCGCTGGTCTTGCTGGATTTTTGAAAAATCCTGAAGATGATAGGCGTGCAGCAATCTCTGCAATGGTTGAAAAGTCAGGTGGCGCATTCATTGACCTGCAATTTCTCAGGGGCAAATACGACATCGCCGTTGTTGCGGAAATGCCTAGTTTTGCCGATGCGGCCGCGGTGAAAGTCCTTGTCGCAGCATCAGGTTCTTTGGATGACATGGAGATGTTGGAGTATATTGATATGAATGACATTGCAGGGCGCGCAAGCAAGATAACCGGTGCATATCGCGCACCCGGCGCGTGACCAATATCAAAAACAAGCTCTTACGAGCTTTTAAAGGTCAGACTTTGCGCTGGCCTTTTTTTATGGCAACGTTTTCGTGATATCCAAATTTATGTGCAGACATGTCTATATACGGAGATGAAAGGCAATCCTATGCAACCAACAATAATCTCTTGTGCGGTAACCGGTTCTGCACCAACACCTGAAAAAAATCCTGCCGTACCAGTGACGCCAGCGGAAATTGCAGAAAGCGCAATTGAGGCAGCCAAGGCGGGGGCGGCCATCGTGCATTGCCACGTTCGGGATCCTGTGACCACAAATCCAACGATGAATATTGATTTATATCGGGACGTCACTGAACGCATAAGAAGCTCTGGGGTCGATGTAATATTAAACTTAACAACTGGACCAGGCGCTAGGTTCTCACCTTGCGACCATGATGCCGGTATCGCATCGAAGGATAGTCAGATGTGCCTGCCAGCAGAACGCGTTAAACATGTCATTGAGCTACGTCCCGAGATTTGTTCGCTCGACGTTGTGACTATGAACCGAAGGCGTCACGTTTTTTTGAACCATCCGAACCATTTAAAAGAAATGTCAGCAGCAATCCAAACCGCTGGTGTAAAGCCCGAGTTGGAAGTTTTTGATACTGGCCATATTTTAAACGCCATCAGTTTAATCGAGGATGGGTTTATTGAATCGCCGCCATTCTTTCAGTTTTGCCTTGGGATTGATTTTGGTGCGCCCGCCACGGTTGAGGCAATTGTCATGATGAAAAATATGCTGCCTAAAGACGCAATTTGGTCTGCGTTTGGCATCTCGCGGTTTCAGTTTCCAATGGTTGCCGCTGCAGTCCTGCTTGGTGGCCATGTCAGGGTCGGTCTGGAAGATAACATCTATATAGAAAAGGGTGTTCTTGCGCCATCAAATGCAGCCTTGGTAACCAAAGCAGCAAGGATCATTGATGATTTGGGAGGCTCGGTAGCATCGGTCTCGCAAGCGCGCGATTTGCTCTCGCTGTCTCGATAAGCGTGGCAGGCGCGCATCTGCCTGATACTTGCGAAAAGATTTTGCTAAAAAGCCCATCAATCCTAGGCAGGCACATCGCCCTCTAAGCAAATGCGGTGTAATATCCTGCCTTCATTTGGATCATAATCCGTGTGGGCAACATGTAGGGTTGCTCGGTTATCCCAAATAACCAGGTCACCCATTGACCATTTGTGTCGATAAGTAATCTCTGGTTTTAAAACTCGATCTAATAAAGAGTTTAAAAGATTTTTACTTTCCGACGGTGACATTCCTTCAAAGTAAGCAAGCTTCCCGGGATGAACATATATGGCCTTTTTACCAGTTTCTGGGTGCGTTCTAATGAACGGGTGCTTTTGTGGCGGTAAAGACTGCCTCGTTTTGTCATCCACGTAGCTTAAGTTTTGTTCAAGAACATTCACAGTTGTTAATGACAAAAGTTGGCTTTGCTCATCTTTTTCAAGTCCAGCAAAAGCGGCCTGCATATTAGCAAAGCCAGTATCCCCACCTTCTTTTGGAAGCTTGACTGCATAGAGAACAGTCATCTTTGGAGGTTTTGCATGATTAGTATGATCCGTATGCCAGTCCTTTGAACCGATTGGCATGATCTTGCCATCATCAGCCCTGCTATTAGCAACCCGACTGTCAAGCACAGCTATTTCTGGGTGCTCTTCCATAAGGAGTTTAGCAAGGTGTTGGTGCATTGGATCACCAAATACCTTAATCCCTTCAACGTATTGCTTTGGTGAAAGGCTTTGGTTTTTGATTACCATTACCAAACGCTCACGGAGTGCTGCTTGAAGCAAGGAAGCTTCATTTGAGCTTACGCCCATAGCGAGGTCTATGCCTGTGACCTCGACCCCAAAAGTTCCAGACATATCACGAAGCTCAAGTGCCATTGCCCCCTCCTTCTAAAAGTCAGTCAAGCGTAGGAGGAAAATTGGCTGAAGCAAAACAAAAAATATATTTCACTTACAACCAAACTGAGTGTCTCGATTGGCAATTTCGCAAGATGGTGAGCTCAGCAAAGTTGTGATTCTAAACTCATAATAGAGTTAAAGACAAAAAACGATGTTTAACGAAATTGAACAGCCTATGCACCTGTAAACTCAAGATTTTTTATCAAAAGGCCAATATTTTCCAAGTTTTCAAGATCAATTAACTGCTGGAAAGCAGTCTCACTATGGCCTTTAGTTAAAACGCAAGAAGAGCAGTCAATGAATTTTTCTTTCAACTCCCCAATGGTCATTGGATTATCACCGCTCCGCCCAACCATATTGTTAACGCGGTATTTTAAGACTTTACCATTTTGGGTCGTCAATTTGATTTCCGCGTCCCATGGCTCACCTTTTGGCGCCCCTTTGTACCCGAAGGGGATAGCCTTTGTAATTTCAAGAAGCCTTTTTATATTAGGTTGACGAAAAGCATCATCACTGAAAGGCCTTACCAAGACCGCTTAAACTATTGAAATAAAATAGAAAATGGTGGGAGTGACAGGGATTGAACCTGTGACCCCTTCGATGTCAACGAAGTGCTCTCCCGCTGAGCTACACCCCCACACCATTTCATTATGGCCGGCCAATCGATGCTGGCATCAGATCAACCGGCGAGCCATTTACGCCGCGGCGCTGGCTATCGGCTATATCTGCACTAAGCGGCGAGGCATATCAAGCCTTTTTTCGATGAATCACTGTTGCTTTTATGGAAAAAAACCTAAAGCCCGTATCAGCATGGCCGCGGCGTCAACAGCATCTATCACCGCCCCCAATACCGCCCCCAATACCGCCCCCAATACCGCCCCCATTACCGGCCAACATGCCCAATATAGTGACCGACCATCGACATCCGCGACAAACTTACATATTGCCGCGCTGGGCGCCGCACGATAACGTTTTTTTTATGAGAATTAGTGACTCGACAAATTTGCCCGCCCCCAGCACTACGACCGACGGTCTGGCACCTACTGCAATCGAGACGCGGGATATTGCTGCAAAAAATCTAGCTTCAGAAAATCTGGAAATAGGTGGTCTGGCGAATGCCGATCTTACCCCCCAAATCCTGCCATTGGCCGTCCTTGGCGCGCCTCCTTTTATGCCGGTGGAAACCATCCTGCCGCCGCCAAGCAGCACACCAAGCGCGGTCGTGCTGTCATCGCCGCATGCGGGCCGCATTTATCCGGCCGAATTTATCACTGCAAGCATTGCCGATATCACCGCCTTGCGCGGGCTTGAGGATTTTGGCGTTGATTGTCTAATCGGCGGGGTGCGCGCGGCGGGCATCACCTGCATCAACAACCGTATCACCCGCGCCTATATTGACGTTAACCGGCCTGTTGATGCGCTTGATCATAGTATGTTCAACCGCGCCCCCAGCGATAATGCTAAGCGCGATAATGATAAGCCGAATGGCGGCACCCTATCGCGTCACGTTCGCGCCGGTTACGGGCTGTTACCGCGCCTGACCGCAGGGCGCGAGGTGATCTATCGGCAATTGCTGCCTGTGGATGAAATAGACCAGCGTATTGCCCTTGTTCATACACCATATCATCAGGCGGTCGAGGCGGCGTTGACCGCGGCAAACGATCGGTTTGGCCGTTATCTTCTTATTGATTGCCATTCAATGCCATCACATGACCAGCATGAAAAACCGCTTGCCGATATCGTGCTTGGTGACCTGCATCAAAGCACGCTGGACCGGGCCATCGCCAAGGTTTTGGCGGCCGAGATTATCGCTGCTGGATTCAGCATTGCCTGGAACCATCCCTATGCTGGCGGCTATATCACGAAACATTATGGCCGCGCCGCGACACGCCAGCAATCGGTGCAGATCGAGATCAACCGGCGGCTTTATATGACCCGTAAATACACGCTGGATCCGGCAGGGGCCGCACGGGTTGCTGCCCTGCTAAGCCGCCTTGGCACGGTTTTATCTGATTTAATGGCGCGCGCTTAGCTTGGCGCAAACGGGTTTTCACGTTTTCGCATCACCATGCGGATCGGCACACCACGCAGGCCAAAATCAGCGCGCAACCCGCTGGTCAAATAGCGCAGATAGCTCTCTGGCAAATCGGCAGGACGGCTGACGAACAGCGCAAATGTCGGCGGGCGTGTCTTGATCTGTGTCATATAGCGGATACGAAGCCGCCGCCCGTCAACCAATGGCGGTGGGTGCGCTTCCAGCATCACATCCAGCCAGCGATTTAACCGGCCGGTTGAAATGCGCGTATTCCAGATGCCATACATCTCATCCGCCGCCTCAAGCAGCTTGCCGAGCCCCTTTTTATGCAGCCCCGACATTTGCACAACCGGAACGCCGCGCAATTGCGCCAGCGAGGTTTGTAACCTGTCCGAAATCTGCCCGCTGGCAGCCTGTTTATCGCGAACCGCATCCCATTTATTTGCCCCAATGACAATGGCTCGGCCCTCGTCTTCAATCAGGCGGGCAATCGACAGATCCTGTTTGTGCAGCTCTTCGGTTGCATCAATCAACAACACGCAAAGATGGGCATATTGAATCGCCCGCAATGCGTCGTCGACCATTAATTTTTCGACCTTGTCAGAAATTCGGGCGCGGCGGCGCATTCCGGCAGTATCGACCAATTTGTAAGGCTTGCCATTCCATTCAAACGGTACCTCAATCGAGTCACGCGTGATCCCCGCCTCGGGGCCAGTCAGCAGCCGATCTTCATTAATCAGACTATTGATCAGCGTGGATTTTCCCATATTTGGGCGACCAACGATGGCGATGCGCATCGGCTGGCTGACCTGATCATCCTGCCAGACCTCGATCGGGTTACCATTGGCATCCAGCTTTTCATCCTGCCCGTCATTCTCTTCAAAGGCGAAATCATCATCAGCGATATCCGCCTCACCGGTGAGAACAGCATCAAGCCCGATCGCCTCGGCGGCCGCCAGCATCGCATCATGCAGATCAACAAGCCCCTCGCCATGCGCCGCAGAAATCGGCACCGGCTCGCCAAGCCCAAGTGACCAAGCCTCGGAAAGACCAGCCGCCCCCGCCTTGCCCTCGCATTTATTGGCCAGCAGCACAACGCGTGCGCCCGATTTTCTGATTTCACTGGCAAAAAACTTGTCAACAGGCGTAACACCAGCCTTAGCATCAACCACCATCAAGGTGATATCCGCATCTTGGATCGCCATTTCGGTTTGCCGGCGCATCCGCGCTTCAAGCGAGCCGTCATCTGCCTCTTCAAGGCCAGCCGTATCAATAACGCTAAACCGAAGTCCGGCCAGATAGCCCTGCCCCTCGCGGCGGTCGCGCGTCACCCCCGGCTGGTCATCAACAATGGCGTGTTGACGGCCTATCAATCGGTTAAACAACGTTGATTTGCCAACATTTGGCCGGCCAACAATGGCAAAAGTTACAGTCATAAAATAATAACAACCTTATTCAAAAGCCGTGAGGGTGCCATTGCCGCTAAGGACAAACATCATACCATTGCTCAGCTGCGGTGCGGTGACAATATCCGTGCCGACCTGCATGACTTTACCGCCAACACCGGTATCTGCGTTAAATTCAAACAAGTTTCCCGATTTCGAGATCACCATAATTTTACCCGCAGCCACAATCGGCCCGACATAACGCGGGATATCTTCCGAGGCAAACACCCCAGCTGGCAACGCCCCCGGCAGTTCAGCTGTCCAGCGCACCGCACCATCACTGCGGCGCAAGCTATATAGCCGCCCATCAATTGTCAGCAAAAATACCGACTTGCCAGCAAGCCACGGCATTTCAATGCCGCCAATCGGCTGATCCCAAAGTAACAAGCCTGAGCGCGCATTAAAGGCCGCGATTTGTCCGGCCTGACTGACAGCAAGAACCAGCCCACCATCAAAAACCGGATGGGCGCGGATGTCGCCAAGCCCCTGTAATGGTGTTTTTGGGCTAGATGCTGCCAATGTATCAGACCAGATAACCTGCCCCGAATTAGCCTCCATCAAACTGATATCGCCGCCATAGCCAGCCACTGCCAACTGATCATTGGCATAGGCCGGCGACGGGGCACCGTAAACCACGGTATTTGCCGGCAAAACGGACCGCTGCCAAAATAATGCGCCATCCTTGGATGCATAGGTGAATATGTTGCCATCAAGATCGGTTACTGCGACGGCTTCCTGCCCAATGATTGTTGGCCCGCCGCGTACCGGCAGGCGCAGCGAGATCGACCAGAGCGTTGATCCGTCCTTAGCTGACAGGGCACCCAGCACACGGCCACCGGCGTGCACAAACAGCCGGTCACCCGCAACCGCCAGCCCGCCTGCAATGCCCGGCAATGGATCATCGGTAAATTCTTCGACACTTACCTGCCAGTTCGCCTTGCCCGTCTTTACATCAAAGGCCGTTACCTTTCCGGTCGGCGTTACGGTAAAGACTTGGCCGTCTGCTACCACCGGTTGGGCGAGTTCGGTCAATTGACTACCGGCGCCCCCAATTGACGCCCGCCAAACCTGTTTAAACGGCAGCTCAACCTTAACGTTACCGCCAGTATGACCAGCACTCAAACCGGCATGCCCGGCCCTGACCACATCAATCATTTCAGGCAAGCCAGCGCCCTCGGCAGCGGCCGCCTGATCAACAGCAATCATCTCATTTGCAGCGATAACAGAGACGCGCTTGCCCTCAAGGATAAGTTCAGACTCCGAACAGGCAGATAGTGCCGCCACAACAAAGCAGGCCGCCAGACATTTTTTCGACGCAAACGATAAGGGGCGCAGTAAAAACAGTCTGTTTATCACTTTGTCTTTTATCGTCATGACAGCTCCTCTATCGTTTAATCGGAATCAATGCTGTTTGCTCAGATGTGATGTTTTCGATTTTGATCTAATTCGGTAATCTAACTCGGCGATATAATCCGGCGATATAATCCAAAGAATATCCCTTGTTCACCAGACCCGCGGGCATTACCCTTTTAAAATTTGCAGCATTTGGCGGGCTCGCTGACGCACACCGGCCGGTATATCAGATAATCCAGCCAATGTTTCATATTTTGCCATTGCCGCGTTTCGATCACCCGAACGCAACGCCAACCCTGCCGCCTGTTCTAGCGCCATCGACTGCCATGGACCTGCGCGCGTTTCAAGATCGGCCAATCGCCCTACCAATTCATCGATTTTGCGGCTTTCTGGTGCGTTCATGACTGACAGCAAAAGCGCCGCCTCTTGATAAAGCGCGGCGACATCGGGGTTTTTCGACAACGCCAGATAGCTTGCCTCTGCCGCGGCATAATCCCCAGTTTCGGCTTGCGACGCGGCAATGCGGAATTGTGCCAGCATCGCATAGCCCGGGCTTAGCGCGTCAAGCTGTGCCGTCAAAGCCGTTACCGTATCATCGGCCTTCAATGCCTGATGGTAAATAGTCGCCGCTTCGGTTGCCTGACGATCCTGCCATACTTTATAGCCTTGACTAGCACCAACCCCAAGAACCACCACCGAAACCGCAACGATCACATACTTCCCGTACCGCACCCATAATTTTTGCATCTGGTCACGTTTCAGGTCTTCATTTATCTCATCAAAAATATCAGCCATAAATCCAACAATCACTTCTGGTCATAGCGGCGTTGCAACGCCAAAACCTTTGGTTCACCCGCAAGCCCGACAGGCCGTATTATCTGGCACCGTAATAGCAATTCTTTTCACCGAAATGCCAGTGCTTTATTGACCTTAATCGAAAGCTGTCTCAACATAGCTTGGAATAGCAAAAACAGCCACCACTAAAAGCTAGGTAACGGCAAACCATATGCAGCGAATATCCAGCCCGAAAAAGCTACGCAAGCCATTATTCTTTAACCGCGATGAACTGGGACAAATTCTGGCCACTTACAGCACCCGCGTTGCCAGCGGCGAGTGGCGTGATTACGCGATTGATCATCTCCCCGGGATCGCGGCCTTTTCGATATTCCGGCACACCCATGAAACCCCGCTTTATGTTGTCGAAAAACAGCAGCGCTATCCAACTGAAAAACCAAAATTTACGCTTCGGGACCGCAATAAAATTCTGTGTAAGGGCAGCTCAATGCAAGAAATTATCAGCTATTTCAATCGTCTGCCACGGCTGATTACTGGCTAGCCACCAAATGACCGCTGGGGGCAGTAACCCAATGATCTCGGACCTGCACCAACATATCCTATCTTGAAGAAATACCTGCCTGAGTGATTTCGGCTATTGCGTATCGCTAATATATAAGATATTTCTAAATTAGAACAAATAGTGAACAAGTGATGGCACATTGCAGCGCCTCATGCCCGATGCGTTGCCCCACCTACTTTCCGAAAGGTCACCTGAAATGGGTTGGCATAAACGGCAATATACCGCATTGGACGAGCCTAAGAATCCGGCCACGCTTGCCGATATGATTCATGAGGGTTTATTAATTTTTTGCTGGTGTAACCGTTGTGGTCATAATAACAGCATTGATCCCGTGCCACTTGCAACGGCGTTAGGGCCGTTGTTTCCGATTCCCGAACTTGGTGGGCGTATGCGATGCAGCCTTTGTCAGGCACGCGACATTGCCACCCGTCCGGCCTGGCCCAGCCATGGCGGCGGACAAATTGCGCGGCACATCTAGCCAGTTAAGCAAAACCGTTATCGCACCTTATATGATTAAGGTCACAACTGACCGTATTTGCGCGTATTTGATCGCAAAAACCGACATTCGGCGAAATGAAACGCCCCTTAGGCTTGCTTGACGCGCAATGATCAGGTAGTCGTGTATTAGATAAGTAATGATGACAATCTAATATTCCCGCTGCTGATCCAGTTGATATTTTTATTGATGTTTCGGCTGATATTCCGGGCGAGCAGGATCAGATCAAAACAAGAGGCATAATCCATGAACGCCAGTGATACCGCAAAAGTCCAACGCTTTTTACGCCAGCGCTTTGGCAACCATAAATTAAATCTTGCGCGTCGTGAGAATAAGGATGATTCTGCCGAATTGATGCTCGAGGATGAATTTATCGGTGTGGTCTTTCAGGATAATGAGGATGGCGAAACCTGCTATCATGTGCAGATCAGCATTCTGGGAGAAGATCTCGAAGATTAGTCCTGATCAAATCTGGCAAAATCTATCTCGCTAGATCCAGTCGCCGGCGCGCAACATCGCCGCCGCCAGTAAAAACATGATCAGCGCAATACCCGCATTTAGCAATCGCCACGATCCGGGGCGCTGCATATAGCCCGACAATAAATAGCCCCCATAACCAAGCGCACTAAAAAAGACCAGACTGGCGGTGATTGCACCAGCGGTAAAGGCAATTTTGGCCGCACCATCGAATTGCAGGGACACAGTGCCGATCAGCACCACCGTATCAAGATAAACATGCGGATTGCCAAAGGTTAAAACGGCAGCAACAGCAAGGCTGGCCGCAAGGCTGGCAGACGGGCGATCCCCCATTGTCAGCGCCTGATTACCAAACGCATCACGAACCCGCAACACGCCGTACCCAGCCAGCCAAATCGCCGCACCGCCAAACAGCCATGGCGCAATCTGATCGACAAAATCGGCAATCAATAGCGATAATCCGGCAACACCGGCGATGATCAACAGCGCATCAGACACGGCACAGAACAGGACAAGCGCGCCAATATGCTGGCGAAGAATGGCCTGCCGCAACACAAACGCATTTTGCGAGCCAATCGCCAAAATTAACGAAAAACTGAGGGAGAACCCGGTTAAATAGGCAAACAGCATCTTCCCCTCAATGATCCAGCCGGTCACATGACTGATTGTTTGATACAAACCAGCCTCCCTTACGCCAAACTCTCATGACAAGCAACCTATGAGGCGCGCCTCGTTTAGATCATCCATTCAAAATGAATCAAAAAATAGCGTAAAATGCCCGCCCCATAGACCAGAAAAAAAAACCACATTAATCCATTTTAATTGCGGTTCAGTTCGCAGCCAGCCACAATAAATCCAGATTAAACAGAATGGCAGCGACAGGAACATTGTCAGGGGATAGAGATCAAACACCACGGCAACCGCGCTGAACAATCCGAGAATGAGCGCAAGATTTTTTAATAGTTTCTCGGCACGTTCAGACATCATAAATCTGCTGTGATTTTCTTGCTTCATCCTTTGCTCATTTTTTAAGGACCAATTGTGCCCTAAACATTTTTGCATCATGTTTGCCGCGCCTTGCAAAGACAGTTAACGCGGCCAAAATAAGACCATGCAATGACTTCATTCTGGCATCAATGCGGATGAAACAGGCCTTGATTATAGGCCTTGATTATAGGCCTTGGTTATAGGCCTTGGTTATAGGCCTTGGTTGCAGGCCTTGGTTACAGCAAAATATAATCATCACCTAGCCGCGCTTGATGATCGTTTGTAAGAAAAATCATGCGTAAATATAGCCGACCAAAAGCGATATAAAAGCACCGACATGCACCACCATAATCGCCTTGTCTTTCCACATCACCCCAACAGCAAACCACAGAGAAATCCCAATAAAAAACAGATATACGTTATACGGGGTGAAGTTTAACCCGGTCATTCCATAACCAATGAGCTGGATGATCGTTGCAATCCATTTAACAATATCGACAGTTTGTATTTTAGTGCCCATTTGTGTCGTTGTTACGTGGTGATGGGTCGGCTGGTTACCGGCAATTTTGATAACCTCATCTTGATCAAACGCGTATGCGTTATAATTTACGCCAGCCGTCGCAAAACTGATCAGCGGAAGCATGGCTATCAGAAAGACAAAAAAAGCCAAACGAAATGGTCACGATTTCTCCATCATGATCACTCTAAATGATAAGATTTAATTTAAGGTTAATTAAGCAGCGCGGTTTGGAACCTATGGTCTATCAACCACAACACGCCCTATTCCCACTCAATCGTGCCGGGCGGCTTTGATGTCACATCATAGACCACCCGATTAACCCCCCGCACTTCATTCACAATCCGGGTTGCGGCGCGGCTCAAAAACTCGTGACTGAACGCATAGCTATCGGCGGTCATGCCGTCGCTGGACGTCACCGCCCGCAGCGCACAGACATACTCATACGAGCGCGCATCACCCATCACACCAACGGTTTTCACCGGTAACAGGACAGCAAAAGCCTGCCAGATATCATCATAAAGGCCAGCTTTGCGAATCTCGTCAAGATAGACGACATCAGCTGCCCGCAGGATATCCAGCTTTTCGACGGTAATTTCACCCGGAATCCGGATTGCAAGCCCCGGCCCCGGAAAGGGGTGGCGTCCAACAAGGCTTTCCGGAAGGCCAAGTTCACGGCCCAATTCACGCACCTCGTCTTTGAATAACTCGCGAAGCGGCTCGACAAGATCAAGCGCCATATCGTCAGGTAAACCGCCAACATTGTGATGCGATTTAATTGTCACCGCGCTGCCACCGGCGGCTGAAATGCTCTCGATCACATCCGGATACAGCGTGCCTTGTGCTAAAAACCGCACATCCTCGATCTTGCTGGCCTCACCGTCAAACACTTCAATAAAGCTAGCGCCGATGATTTTGCGTTTCTGCTCGGGGTCGCTGACCCCCGCCAAACGCCCCAAGAACAGGTCGGATGCATCTTTATGCACCAGCGGAATATTGTAGTGGCCGCCAAATAACGCCACAACTTCTTCGGCCTCACCAGCACGCAGCAAACCATGATCAACAAAAACACACGTCAATTGCTCGCCAATTGCCTCATGGATCAACACCGCCGCAACCGACGAGTCAACCCCGCCGGACAGCCCGCAAATCACCCGCGCATCGCCAACCTGCTGGCGGATTGCGGCGACCGCGCGGCTGCGATATGCCGCCATTGACCAACTGCCAGTGCATCCGCAAATACCAAGCGCAAAGCGCGCCAGCAGATCAGCACCATTTTGCGTATGCACCACCTCGGGGTGAAATTGCACGCCGTAATAATGGCGCGTCTCATCGGCCACAGCGGCAAATGGCGCCCCAGACGATGTTGCAACAACGGCAAATCCATCAGGTAAGGCTGCCACGTGATCGCCATGGCTCATCCAGACCGTATGCTGGCTGTCAACCTGCCAAAACCCCTCAAACAGCGAACAGGGCGCGGTAATATCCAGCGTCGCACGCCCAAATTCACGGCTGGTTCCAGGCTCGACCCTGCCACCAAGCTGGGCGCACATGGTTTGCTGGCCATAGCAAATACCAAGAACCGGAACACCAAGGTCAAATACGATTTGCGGGGCGCGCGGCGTATCGGCAAGTGCCACCGAATTTGGCCCGCCAGATAAAATAATGCCGTTCGGCGCGGCGGTGCTGATTTTTGCCGGATCAGTCGTACAGGGCAGAATCTCGGTATAGACACCAGCCTCACGAAGCCGGCGCGCGATCAATTGCGTCACCTGCGAGCCAAAATCAATAATTAAAATTGAGTCAGACATAGTCTAATCCTTTGCCTTTGGCTGCATCATCCAGCCGCGTTCGGTATCTAATTCTGCTGACTTTAGCGTAATCTTGCCTGAAGAACAGCGATGAAAAACCCATCAGTACCGTCCCGCCAGGGCAGTAGCTGCAACATTCCATTATCGGTCGGCGGACAATCCCCACCACCAGCCTTGCCAATTGTATCAGCCCAGATATCGGTGATATCGGCCAGCTCAATTTCCGGCGCATCAGTTAAAAACCGCGTGATCAGGTCAGGCCCTTCACTGGCCAGAACCGAACAGGTGATATAGATAATGCGCCCCCCCGGCACCACCATCGCCCGCGCCTTTTCCAGCAAAATTGCCTGCGTTTGCTGTATATCCAGCAGGCGTTCAGGGGTTAATTGCCAGCGCGCATCGACCTGCCGGCGCCATGTCCCCGAGCCTGAGCAGGGCGCATCAATCACCACCCGATCAAATTTGCCGCGCCACGACCGGTTTGACCATTTTTCGGCAACCAGCTTGCGCTCGACATTATGGATGCCCGCACGGCGCAATCGCTCACCACTTTTTTCCAGCCGTTCCGCACTTGGATCAATCGCCAGAATGCGGCCCTTATTTTCCATTTTGGCCGCCATCACCAGTGATTTACCGCCGGCCCCTGCGCAAATATCGGCAACCTGCATCCCCGGCCGCGCATCACACAACAGCGCGGCAACCTGTGAGCCTTCGTCCTGAATATCAAACAGGCCAGCTTTCCATTCCTGCAAATCATCCAGCCGCGCGCGCTTTTCCAGCCGAACACCAAGCGGCGATAACCGCGTTGGGTGACCTTTGATACCGCGGCCAGCCAGCTGATCCCGAAGCCGCCGACGATCCGGCTGTTTCAAAATATTTATCCGCACATCGGTCGGCGCCTCGCCCATCAGCGCCGCCAATTCACGCGGCGTCGCATCACCAAGCCCCGCATTGGCATCCGCCATCAACCATTCCGGCCATTCAAGCGCGATATGCTGAGGCATTGCAGGATCACTAAATTCACGAGCATCCAACAGCGCGATAAGATTACCTTCATCCGCATCAAGAGGTGCCGGGGCATGGGCTATTTCAGCCGAGAATATTTGCGGCAATTGAGCTGTCTGGCGCTCCATAAGCACCAAGGCTGCAACGGTCATATTGCGCGGCGTTATCGGCGCATCAAGCGCCGACAAATGCCACATTAGCCGCGCCTGTCCACGCTGAATTTTCCAGAATAAATCACCGATCGCCGCACGGTCGCCTGACCCGGCATAACGACGCCGCTGCAATCCGGCGCGAAGCCATTGTCCAGCCTGCTTGCCGCGGTGAGTTTCAGCATCACTTGCCGCCTTTATATCGGCAAGAATCTCGATCACGGCAGCGATTCTAGCGGCTGGCGTCATGGTGAAATTTTCCACATCTGGCCCATTGCAGGCCGAAAACAAGATAACAAAAAAACCGGCTCACCGCACAAGGCTAGGCCGGTTTGCATTTACATTCCCGGGCGATAATTCGGCGCCTCACGAGTGATTGTGACATCATGGACGTGCGATTCTGCCAATCCGGCTCCGGTAATCCTCAGGAACTTGGCGTTTTTCTGCAGTTTTTCGATTGATTCATTGCCGGTGTAACCCATCGATGCGCGTAAACCGCCAAGCAGTTGATGCAAAACATTTTCAACCGGCCCTTTATAGGGAACCTGACCTTCGATGCCTTCAGGAACAAGCTTTAGCGGCTGGGAAATTTCCGCCTGAAAATAACGGTCGGCCGAACCACGCGCCATTGCTCCGGTCGACCCCATGCCGCGATAGGCCTTGTATGAGCGTCCCTGATAAAGATAAACCTCACCCGGCGTCTCGTCGGTTCCAGCCAGCAATGAGCCAATCATCGCGACATCACCACCAGCGGCAATCGCCTTGGCAAGGTCGCCCGAATATTTGATGCCACCATCAGCGATCACCGGAATATCTTGCTTGTGGCAAATTTCTGCCGCATCCATAATTGCGGTTAATTGCGGCACACCAACACCAGCCACCATCCGGGTGGTGCAGATTGACCCGGGCCCAATCCCGACCTTTACCGCATCAGCCCCTGCATCAATCAATGCCTTTGCGCCATCGCCAGTCGCGACATTACCGCCAATAATCTGCACATGATTGGCAAGTTTGCGCACGGCCGTTACCGAGTCCAGAACACCTTCGGAATGACCATGCGCCGTATCAACGACAATCACATCAACCCCGGCCTCAATCAACGCCTCGGCCCGGCGCAACCCATCTGGCCCCGCGCCCGTTGCCGCCGCCACCAGCAGCCGCCCCCGATCATCCTTTGACGCCAGCGGGTGATTTTGCGCCTTTTCCATATCCTTGACCGTGATCAGCCCGATACAGGCACCAGCGTCATCGACCACAACCAGCTTTTCAATTCGGTGTTCATGCAACAACCGCCGCGCCTCGTCGGGCGCCGTGCCATCGCGAACTGTAACAACATCACGGGTCATCAGATCGGCAACACTTTGCCCCGGATCTGTTGCAAACCGAACATCACGGTTTGTCAGAATGCCAACGAGGCGATGATTATTTTCAACAACGGGAATGCCGCTAATGCGGTTCTGCTCCATCATTTCAAGCGCTTCACGAAGCGGCTGATGCGGCGCGATTGTCAGCGGGTTGACCACCATTCCGGCTTCAAACTTCTTGACCTTGGCAATTTCAAGCGCCTGTTCTTCAATGGTAAAATTCTTATGCACAACGCCGATACCACCTGCCTGTGCCATGGCAATGGCCAGCCGGTGTTCAGTCACCGTGTCCATCGCGGCCGACATCAGCGGTACATTAAGGCTAATTTTCTGGGTCAGACGGGTGCTTACGTCAGTGTGAGCCGGCAGTACAGCCGAGCGCGCTGGCTCTAAAAGAACATCGTCAAAGGTAAAAGCGTCGCGTATTTTCATTGGGTGCCTTCCGTTACTCCGGTGGCACCGGACTATACTGAAAGCGGCTGCATATTGATAGTGCAAAACCGCACATCACTAGATGATTAATGTGCCATCCAAATTGCGCCGACCGGCGGCAATATCAGCCTCGATATCCTGCGCCCTGCCCTCGCCATGAAAGCCATTTGCAAGCACATAGCTTTCGACCGATTCCGAACGGCTCGCCGCAGGCTTTACATGGCGAACCGTTTTGAAATTGCGCTGCATCACATCGAGTACTGATTTCTCGGTACCGCCACGAAAACATTTGGCGAGAAAAAAGCCATCGGCATTCAGCACGTCTAGCGCGAAATCCAGCGCCGCCTCTAACAGCGCAGTGGTCCGCAGGTGATCGGTGGCGCGATGGCCGGTAGTATCGGCAGCCATATCGCTTAGCACCCCATCCGCAGCGCCGCCCGTCGCCTGACGCACCGTCTCCAGCATTTCAGGGTCAGTCATGTCGCCGGTAAAGATATCGGCGCCAACAACCCCTTCAGTTTCCAAAAGATCAATGCCAACAAGCCGCGCCGATCCGGTGCCAAGTTTGGTACGGATTGATGCCACCTGCAACCAGCCGCCGGGCGCGCAACCAAGATCGACAATCGCCATGCCGGGCTTTAGCAATTGATAGCGATCATCCATCTGTTCAAGTTTTAACGCCGCGCGCGAACGGAACCCCCGCGATTTTGCTTCGGCAACAAAGGGGTCATTCAGCTGGCGGGTCAACCAACGCTGCGACGATACTTTGCGCCCGCGCATCTTTTTAGGCTGGCGCGTTAGGCCTGTCGCATTGCGATAGCTGCGCCCTGAGGGGCCTTTTTTGCCCGCTTTGCCATTTCCTGATTGATCAGCCATGTCTGCTTATCGCCAAACTTGTCCGATTTTACAACTGCCAATTCATCACGCGGCCAGATATGCCGGCTGAAATCACTTTAAATGAACGCAAAAAGACATGATGAATATGGACGATAAAAGGTGGAAATATGGGCTGGCAATAGATGTATTTAGACTAGCAGCGCCGGTGAATTCAGATAGAATAACCCGAATGGATAAACCACATTATTTCGATCAGATTTGCCCGAACTTGCCGCGGGCCGAACCCGCCACTAAAGCCGTGCGCGATGATTTTGCCTCTAATTTTGCAAAAAAATGGCCAGATCACAAAATTATGCAAAGCGGCTATAGCCTTTATGATTTGGCGACGATGCTGGTGGCCAGCCCCTATCTTCAGCGACTAGCGCTTCGTCATGGCGATGATGTCAATGCCGCGCTTGGGGGTGATGCAGACAAACAAATCGCCATCGCAAAAGCCAGCTTTATTGCTGCCATGCAGTCGGCCAATGACGAAGCGGCAGCGATGCAGGCGATCCGCATCTGGCGTGAGCGCAGCGCTCTAGCCATCGCAATTAGTGATATTGCCGGCCTTGCTGATATGTCGCAACAGATGAAATGGCTAAGCGATGCAGCACAGACAGTTTTGGCACAAACCATTCAATACCTGTTCCTGAACGCCAGTAAACGCGGCAAAATACAGCCATTTGAAGCCGGATTGAGCGGGTGCGGCTGGACAGTTCTTGCGCTGGGTAAATTGGGCGCTGGCGAGCTGAATTTTTCCTCAGATATCGACCTGATCATGCTGCATGATACCAGCCATGCCCCCTTTGAGCGCAGCCATGATGCACAGCCGTTTTTTGTATCTATGACGCGAGATTTAATCCGGCTTTTGGGTACTGCAACCCGCGATGGTATCGGCTGGCGGGTCGATTTACGGCTACGACCTGATCCGGGCGCAACCGCCGTTAGCATCGATCTGGCAGCGGCAATTGGCTATTATGAATCAATCGCTCGCACATGGGAGCGTGCCGCCTTTATTCGCGCACGACCAATCGCCGGTGATCTTGCGCTTGGTGCCATTTTTCTTGATCAAATTCAGCCCTTTATCTGGCGCAAGACGCTTGATTACACGGTCATGGAAGATATGAAAACCATGCTTCGCCGCCCACCACAGGGCAATGGCTGGCTTGGGTATAATCTGAAAACTGGCAAAAATGGCATTCGTCAGATTGAGTTTTTTACCCATGTGTTGCAGCTGGTAACCGGCGGGCGTGATAAAAATCTCCGCCACCGCAACAGCCTTGGTGCCCTTGGTGCGCTGGCCGCAGCCGACTGGATCACCGCGGATCAGGCCACCAGCCTTGGCACGGCCTATCACCAGCTGCGCCGGATCGAACACCGGTTGCAAATGATTGGCGATAATCAGACCCATAGCCTGCCGCGCGGCAGCGAAGATTTGCAGAAATTCGCCCATTTCATGGGGCATGAGGATGCTAACAGCTTTTGCGCCACTCTTGGCGCATTGCTCGATCAGGTTGGAATAAATGCACAGCATGACCTGCTTAACCCCGCGCCCGGCGGCCATAGCGGCAGTGATGATGCAAAGGATATCCTGCTCGATGATTATGATGCGCTTGTGGGATGGCTTGGCGGGCATGGGTTTGAGCGACCAAACATCATTGCCGACACTTTGTCGGGCTGGATGGCGGGGCGGATTTCCGCAACGCGGGGCGAGCGCGCGCGGGCGTTATTAAACCGGCTAATGCCCGATATTCTGGTGTCTCTTACCGCCGCCGATGCCCCTGACGAAAAATTCGCCGCACTGGCACAATTCATCGAGGGGCTGCCCGCCAGCGTGCAGATTTTCTCGCTGCTTGATTATAACCGGCATCTAACCCGTCTTTTGTGTGATATTCTGGTGCTATCACCACAGCTCGGCAATCATTTGCGGCAATATCCGACCTTGTTTGACCTGCTGCTCTATCAGGCTTTTTTCCAACCATTACCCGATGCCGACGCGATGACGGCGCAATTGCGTCAAAATATCGCCGGCCAGCCGGTAGAAACCGCGCTTGACCAAATCAAGATACGGGCACGCGAATGGAAATTTCAAATTGAGGTTCAGGCTCTTAGCCAGACGATTGACAGTCCAGTACTTGCGGATGGTCTTAGCGCCATTGCAACCGCGACCATCAGGCTTATCCTTGACCTCGTCCAGGCGGATATGCAGCGCCGCCATGGCAACATTGACGGTGCGATAACGATCCTCGGGCTGGGGCGGCTTGGCACCCGCCAAATGACGGTCAGCTCTGATCTTGATCTGCTGATCATCTATGACGCCCCCGATAACGCATTGTCAAATGGCGAACGCCAGATAAATGCGCAAACCTATTTTACCCGGATGGCGCAAACCATGATTAGCTGGCTTAGCACCGCCACCGCCGAGGGTGTTCTCTATCCGGTTGATTTACGCCTACGCCCCGAAGGTGAGGCTGGCGGCATTGCCACGTCGCTGGATCGTTTACAGACCTATTTCAAACGTGATGCCTGGCTGTGGGAAAAAATGGCGCTTGCCAAGGCGCGGCCAATTGCCGGCGACAGTGTTTTAATCGAAAAAACCAAGCTTGCAATTGCAGAAATCGTCAATCAGCATCACGCCCATAACACGACTGCCCACGCGGTTGAACAGATGCTAGGGCGGGTTCGCAAAGTCCGGAAAGCCAAATCAAAATGGCATTTGCGCGCGCGCGATGGCGGGCTGGTCGATCTTGATTTATTCGTCCAAGCGCTTCGGCTGCAATATGGTGACCTGTTTGAGGGCACTGGCCAATCGCCGGATGAAATTTTGGAACGGCTTCACGACTTGCAGAAAATCAATGTCAATTTGAGTGAGGATTTGGCGGATGCGCTTGGTCTGTTTAACGAAATCCATCATTGTTTGCGGCTCACATTCGGCAATGCCGCATCGGTGCCTGACCGGCTGCCCCTGCCATTACGAGAGTTTATGCTTACGCGGATGGATTTTGCGGATGAGCAGCAGCTGAGCCTGATACTAGAAGCCGCGCTTGGCAAGGTTCTGGCGCATTTAACGGCCTATGCATCAGACAGCAAAACCATTTCAAGCTAAGGCCTGTCACAATGTTGTCAAAACGACCGCTATGGAACGTTTTTGGAACAGATTAAATATGCTGATCAGATTACTGAAATCTCCATGCAGTTAGCGCGTTGAATGACGCTGTATCCTGCGACTTAATGCAGGAACTCGCTCAGTGTTCACCAACAGTGAAGCGTCATCATGCAGCGTTTGAAAGGCACGCCTCATGCTAAGGGCTATTACATCAACATGGACTTTGTTCTTTGGTCTGTTGCTCATTTCTGCGGGCAATGGTTTGCAGGTAGTTCTGCTGGGAACGCGCGCGCCTGATGCCGGCTTTAGTACGATTGCCACCGGTATTGTCATGTCGGGCTATTTTGCCGGTATTTTTGCTGGCTCGATTACTGTGCCGCATATCTTGTCGCGTGTTGGTCACGTCCGCGTTTTCGGCGCAATGTCTGCCATCGCATCTGCGGCAGTTTTGGTGCATGTGATATTTCTCGACCCCTTTGTCTGGACGGGTATGCGGTTTGCCAGCGGGTTCAGTTTTGCGGGGATGTATATTGTCTGTGAAAGCTGGCTCAATGAAAAAGCCACAAACGAGACCCGTGGCCAGCTTTTATCGCTCTATATGATTACCAACATGGCGGGCATGGCTACTGGGCAAATGATGATTTCACTTGGCGAGTCTGGCGCGCCGGGCCTATTTTTGCTCGCCTCGGTTATGGTTTCAATTGCCGTTGTTCCGATCTTAATCACTGCGAGCGCTGCACCTAGCTTTGAAGCGCCCGAACGGATCAGTTTTCGCCGTCTGGTGCAGGTATCACCTCTGGCCGTTGTGGGTATGGTTTTTGTTGGGATCATCACCTCAATGATATTTGGGATGGGCGCGGTCTATGGGCGCGCTATCGGGCTAAATGACAGCCAAGTAGGCTATTTTATGACCGCGGTTACGCTTGGCACATTGTTACTTCAATATCCGGTCGGGCACCTCTCTGATCGGTTTGACCGCCGTGCCGTTATTCTTGGTGCAACATTGATTGCCGCTGTCGCAGTTGCTGCTGCCGGACTTTTTGGTGCTGATCAATTCGCCATTATACTTCTCATGATGATGATTTTTGGCGGCCTTCTCTTCTCGCTTTATTCGCTGTTTATCGCCCATGCGAATGACTATCTTACGCCCAGCCAGATGGTTGCCATGTCATCCGGCCTGCTGATGGTCAACGGCGCTGGTGCGGTTTTGGGGTCGCCCTTGGCCGCAACGGTGATTGAGGTGATCGGCATTAGAGGCTTTATGCCAACGATGGCGTTGTTTTTGCTGATACTTGCCGGGTTTGTTATCTATCGGATGAATGTGCGCAGCGCCGTTCCAGCCGAGGCTCAGGGCACGTTTGTTGCGATCCCTGATGCATCGTCAGGCGTTGCGGTGAACCTAAGCCCCGAGGTGGAATGGGTCATGGATCAAACTGATGAGGCCGAGGAGAACGACCCCTTCAAGAATAACCCTTATGTAAATTAGCCACGCCCCGAGCCGCAACTGGACAGGCATTGATGCCACCCAAATCCTTTTGATATGAGCCGTTTGGTGAGCCGTTTGATAAGCCTTTTGGGCAATCCATTAAGATATCTAGCCAAGCCAGCGCCAAATATCCCAAGCTGAATGATATGGCGAGCGCATAAAGTCAGGCCAATATTGGCACATTATTCAATAGCGATTGGCGTTGGCTGGCCTTTATCTTCAGACTAAAAAATATTACTATCGCTAATGAAGAAAATTCTAAAATTCTGTCATTTTATTATGGTGTTTACCTGTCTCAACATTGGTTGGGGCATTGGGCTTGGCACCGGCAAGGCGCCTGTTGCTTATGCCAAAGACGTGATAACAGACAAGAAATACTCAATTTCAGGAACCGTAACGATTACCAAGATTAACGATGGTGACTCGCTTCGCAGCGGCAATCTGCGGATCCGCCTTTTTGGGATTGATGCGCCTGAAAAAAAACAGCAATGCACTGATGCGGCGGGTATGAGCTGGGATTGCGGCATTGCGGCTCAGAAAAAACTAGCAGACCTTGTCGCCTTCGCACCAAACCTCACTTGTCACCTGATTGATGTTGATCGCTATGGCCGTCTTGTGATGCGGTGTTTGGCTGGCGAGACTGACGTTGCTGCCGCGCTTGTACGTGCTGGGCTGGCGCTTGCCTATCGTAAATACTCATCCGCCTATATCGTCGATGAAACCATTGCCAAAACCACAAAATCAGGCATATGGGCAGGCCGTTTTACCGCACCTTGGGACTGGCGACGCGCGCAATAGCGGGGTCAATAACGGGGTAAGGCGCCGCGCACAATCGATAATCAGGGTGATTGTTCCGGATGATAAATGATGCCGGCAGGCTAGAAAATCCCAAGATCGCGCAATTCTGCGACCAGTTCACTCGGCATATCGGCCTCGCCGCCAGCCTCTATATCGGGCGGTGCATCAGCCACTTCAAGATAACGCCAGCCCTGAAAAATACGCATTTTGGTTGGCGCAACCGGAATAATCTCAGGTGCCAGCACAATGCCGCAGGCCGGTGTGCCATCAAGGCGCTGTGCCTCGGCAAGATCAATAATTTGCTGGCGCGCCACCATCACCCTTTTGATAATCCAATAGATCGAGCCACCATCCAGTAATTCTTCGGCCCGGCGCGGTTTATTTCGGGTCACATGAACTATCTTGCCTTCATGGGCAAGCCGCAATGCCTGCCATTCGCGCAAGCTATCAAGCGATGTCGAACCGACCGATAATTTTTTCAGATGAACTGTCATCAAAACACCAGAATTTGGAACCCACACCCGCGAAAAAACTTTTGTCAGCCACGAGGTCACGCACCATTGATCAGCCTACATCAGATAAAGCGCGGCAAGCCCAAGAAACACAAAAAAACCAACAACATCAGTGATGGTCGTTACAAAAACGCTGGACGCCACCGCCGGATCGACGCCAATACGCAGCAATCCCAACGGCACCAAAGTACCGCTGAGGCCGGCAATCAACAAATTCGCCAGCATCGCAACCGCCATCACTGCAGCGATTTCCGGATCACCAAACCAGACAAATGAAACCACCGCCGCCAGCACCGCAAACAACAAGCCGTTCAATAATGCGACCAGCCCTTCCCGCACAACAAAATTACGGGTCGAAACAGCATCAAGCTGTCGCAGCGCAATCGCGCGCACCGCAACCGTAACGGTCTGTGTTCCGGCATTGCCGCCCATCGACGCCACAATTGGCATCAGCACCGCCAATGCCACCAATTGTTCAATCGTCGCATCGAACACACCGATCACCACTGACGCCAGTATCGCTGTCAACAAATTCACCAAAAGCCAGGTTGTTCGGCCTTGTAATGTTTCAAGAATGCTCGACCGCAGGCTAGCCTCACCAACACCGGCAAGCGCCATCAAATCTTCTTCGGCCTCCTCATCGATAACGTCAATCACATCATCAATCGTGATCATCCCGACCAGCCGTTCGCCATGATCAACAACACCGGCGCTTACCATGCCATAGCGCCGAAAAAGAATCGCCACCTCTTCTTGATCCATATCAACCGGAATTGAGCGGAAATCAGCTTCCATAATTTCAGACACACGCCGCGGACGTTGCGCACATAACAGCTTGCTAAGCGGCACCTCTCCTAGCGGTTTTCGGGCCGGGTCAACCACAAAGATCAGGTAAAATTCATCGGTTGCCGATTTGCCACTTCGAAGATGGTCAATCGTCTGCCCCACCGTCCAGAATGACGGCACGGTAATGATTTCACGCTGCATAAGGCGGCCGGCCGAATCTTCTGGAAACGATAGCCCCTCTTCAACAAGAACACGATCTTCAGCAGATAAAGCTGCTAATACATCAGCAAGCGCATCATCTTCTAATTCTTCAATAATATCAATTGCATCATCAGTTGAGAGATCATGCAGCTGGCGCGCCAATGCCTTTGCGCCCATCACCTCGACAATGGCCTCACGCGTATTTTCATCAAGATAAGTCAGTGTCTCGGCATCAAGATGATCGCCAAGAAAGCGCACAAGTGACGCTGCGGTACGCGCTGGCATCCGCTCTAAAAGATCAGCCTGATCAGCGGGATGAAGCGGCGCAACCAGCGTTCGAAGCCGCCGTACAGCACCAGCCTGAACCGCATTAATAATCGCAGTCTCAACCTTTGGCGTCAGGCCATAAAGCGCTGTCAGCCGGTCACCACCGTCATCTTTGCGATCACTCTGTTCATTATCTTGCACCATTGCCTTGCACCGCCGTCTTGCGCCATCATCTTTGCACCATTGCCTTGCGCCATCATTCTGAGCGTTGGACCGGATGCCTATGCCGCCGAACCGCACCGACCCAGCGTCAAACCTATGAGCAGGCACGCTAGCAGATCACGGATATTTTTAAAACAACACATGACAAAAAGCCGTGACATATTTCGCTCTGTAATATTATTACAAAACTCAAAAATCAGCGTTTTTGTAATAATATTTCAAACGGCAATTGCACGAAAGCGGCAGCGCTATTTGGGTGCCGCCCCCTTTGCACCGAGATCATAAAGCCCAATCCGGCGCATCGGCCCATCAAAGCGCAATTCATGTCCAATGGGCGGGTGCGCGCGCTGGGTACACTCCATCCGCTCACAAACTGAACAGCCAACGCCGATCTGATCAAGGCGCGCAGATTTCGAAATATCAATCTGGTCGGCATAGGTCATATCGCGGGCATGATGCAATTCACAGCCGAGTGTCACGGCAAATTCTGGCGATTGCGCCAATGTTGGCGACCATAGCGGCGGCGCCGTTCGTGCAAGCATGAAATATTTCTGCCCATTCGGCAATTCAGCCGCCTGCGCCAAAATCTTCTCAGGTGTCCGAAATGCTTTGTGCATCGTCCATTTCGGACAGGTCCCCCCATGCGTGGCAAATTGCATACCGGCGGCGGCAAGCCGTTTTGAAATATTGCCGGCATCATCAACCCGGATAAAGAAAAACGGTATCCCCCGGGCATTTGGTGCATTCAAGGTGGTGAGGCGATGGCAAACCTGCTCAAAGCTACAGCCAAAACGACGCCCCAGCAGGTCAAGGTCATAGCGCAGGCTTTTTGCCGAGTCCAGAAATGCCGCATAAGGCATCATCACCGCACCGGCAAAATAGCCGGCAAGCGTAATTTTCAACAATGATTGCGACTGCGGATCATTTACCGACTGTTCCTGACAAATCTTGTCGAGTACTGCCTGCTGGCCGAGAAGTGCCATTTGTATCAGCAGATGAAACTGACGCTGAGGCCGCCGCAGCGCCTCACTGATCAGAATCTCGCGGCGATGTAGATCATAACGGCGAAGCTGGTTCTGCATGACCTCAACCGGCATGATCCGCACCCGAAGCCCAAATGTTTCCTTTACATGGGCAGCAAGATTGGCAAGTGTATTACCGCCGGTCAGGTCAAAATCACTGACAGATTCAATCTTTGCCGCACGCCGCAATTCATCCGCCGCATCCTCTAAACCGGGAAAGTAATTATTGGCCTGTTGCAGCGTTGCCCTTACTTTTTCAACCGGATTGCTCATCTGCACACCGCCACCATCGCCGGCGGTAGCCTCCAGTTCGTCCCGCACTTTGCGATAGGCCTGAAACAATGTAATCAGACCACGCGCTGCCCCTGGCGCAGCGGTAATCATATCTTGAATTTCGCGGCGCGGCACCTGCTCATCTGCTAAAAGGGGATCGGCGAATATCTCGGACATTCCAGTCGAAAGGCTGGCCGCATCATCCTCGGCAAAATCTTTCAGATCAATGTCAAAGCTGTTGCCAAGCCGCAGCAACAGACCCACCGTTAAGGGGCGCTGATTATGCTCTAAAAGATTCAGATAGGACGGGCTAATCTCTAGCGTTTCCGCCATCGCCGTCTGCGACAAGCCAATGGTTTTGCGAAACCGCCGCAATTTATGCCCGACAAGGATCTTTTCCTGCATTGGCTGCCCCCCCCTTTTTGACTGCCTCTTATGGCGATTACCTCAAAATAATCATCTTCCAAGCATAGCCTGTAAATAGAAAATGTAAATAATTTACAATTTTCAAATTTGCATTTTTTTCCTTGCTCAGAATAGCAGCAAAAAGGCACAAAAAAGATGCGGATCGCATTGGCGACATGCGGCGGCGCAAATCCTTGTCACGTTGCTTTACAGCTTTGCGATATAGGGTTTTGGCAGACGAAGCCAGCTTGGGGGAGTTTGTTTGGTTTGCCAGCCCTATTCGCAAACGGGGGTCGGTCAGGCTTTATGCCTTTCCGGCCCTTTTTCTTTTCGGACTCTTTTTGAATGGTTTGTCAGTATTGGATCTTTAAGGTTGCGCGTAAATCACCACCAGATCAGCAAGGTTGGTACCGGTTGCACCGACCATCAGTAGCTGATCATGCGCCTTCAGATACTCATAGCTGGTATGTGATGCTAGCGCCGCCGCCGCCGCGTTGGGATCAAAGCCCTGCGATGACGCAATAACCCCGCCTGCCGCATCGGTTGGCCCATCGCGGCCATCAGTACCACCCGCCAAAATAACCCAAGTGCGCGGTGCCTTTGTCCCTGCTGCCTGCATCGCCGCTGCAAACGCCACCGCTAATTCCTGCGAACGGCCACCCTTGCCCGGCTTTGCCGGATCAAGCGTCACCGTTGTCTCACCGCCAGCCACCAGCACATAAGGCTGAGCGCCACCACGCTGGTAATGATCAATGATTTGCCCCGCCAGCTTTACCGCCATCTGACTAGCCTCACCATCAAGAGCTGGCGCCGGAAGACACTCTATATGCGATAAAGCCTGCCGGATATAGGCCGCCGCCGCATCACGGCATTGCGCATTACTGGCCAGAATATGCGTTTTCACATTTGCCAGCACCGGATCACCCGGGCGAACCGGACCGGCGATTTTACCTGCCTTAATGGCATCTAGATGCGGCGCAACAAAATCCAGCCGGTCAAGATGATGTTTGTGGATCAGCGCCACCGCCTCTTCAAACGGCACCGGATCAGCAACCGCAGGCCCGCTCGCAATCGATTGCGGCAAATCGCCGGGGACATCAGATAACAGAAACTGGGTTATTGCCGCAGGTGCCGCCAGTCGCGCCAATTGTCCGCCCTTCAGGCGTGAAAACAATCGCCGCACCACATTCATCGCGTGGATATCAAGACCGCTGGCCAGTAAGGCGTCATTCAGCGCAATTTTTTGCCGAAGGCTGATACCGATCGCTGGCGCCGGCAACAATGCCGAGCCACCACCGCTGATCAGCAGCAACAGATGGTCTTTGGCACCAAGCCCCATAGCCATTTTTTCAACCGCCGTAGCAGCAGCAAGCCCGCGTTCGTCGGGCACTGGATGGGCGCTGGCGAAACAGTCAAATCCGGCGATCTGGCGATGGTTTTCATCAGTGGTAATAACAAGCCCCACCCCTCGGTAACCCGCGTCACGAACCGCTGCCGCCATCGCACCCGCAGCCTTGCCAAGCGCAATGATCGCCGTCGGCGTCTGGGGCAACCGGTTATAGGCCGATGACGTAATGAGGCCGGGCTGTCCGGCCGCAAGTGCCGCGGTAAAGCTATCGCGAACCAGCTGTTCGCCCTTGAGGTCAGCCTGCATTATCTTGCCACTCTAAACCGGATCAATGAGGGGGTTTCCGGCAAAAAAAGCGCGGGCATTCTCGACAACTTTTAGCCCCATCGCCGTCCGTGTTTCAATTGTTGCCGATCCAAGATGCGGTAATAAAACGGTGTTTGGCGCGGCCAGCAATGCCGGATCAATAACCGGCTCGCCTTGAAAAACATCAAGACCCGCCCCACCAAGCCGGTTTGCCGCCAAGGCCGCCGCCAACGCAGCCTCATCAACAACATCGCCGCGCGCCGTATTAATCACATAAGCATCAGGCTTCATCATTGCCAATCGGTCAGCATTCAGAATATGGAAAGTGTCAGCACTCGCAGCACAATGCAGCGACAGGCAATTGGCGATTTGACACACGCTTTCAACATCATCAAGCTGACGCGCCGGATAAGCCGAAATATCGTCAACCCGCGACCGGTTATAGAAAACAATTTCCATGCCAAAGCCCAAAGCCGCACGCTGTGCCACCGCCTTGCCAATCCGGCCCATCCCGATGATTCCCAGCGTTTTCCCCTGAAGTGAGCGCCCCATCAGATGTGTTGGCCGCCATCCATGCCAGTCACCAGCGCGCAATTCGCGCTCACCCTCGCCTGCACGGCGCGACAACATCAAGATCAACGTCATCGCAAGATCGGCAGTGGCATCGGTCAGCACCCCCGGCGTATTGCTAACTGCAATGCCCGCCGCTGCCGCCGCGCCAAGATCAATATGATTTGTGCCAACACCGAAATTCGCGATCAGTCGCCCTTTGCCCGCTGCGCCAGCGGTAATGATATCGGCGCCAATCCTGTCAGACACTGTTGGCGCAATGGCGTCGTGACTAGCAAAGCCGGCGGCCATTTCAGCGGCGGTGAGCGGCGTATCAGCCATGTTAAAAGTCGGTGCAAAATAGTGAGACAGCGCAGCTTCGGCATCAGCTGGCCAACGGCGCGTCACAAAAATACTGGGCTTGTCGGACTGTGTCATAACTACATTCTGCGCTGGGACGGGTGAAAAGATTGCCTTTTTCTAGCCTGCCTAACCCGAATTAAAAAGGTTTTTCTGCTGAAACGAGAGATCAGCACTAGCGCCAATAACAACAAAAGGCCAGCAAAATAGGATTAGGCAAATTATGATTAGGCAAACTAAAAGGGGCCCCCACAAGCGAGTGCCCCTCTTTCGTGATGTTTAACAGATCAGGCCTTATAATTGCCTGACCATAACGCCAGATACTTAGCCAGGGATCTTGCCAGCAATTCCGTCGACATAATAATCGAGGGTCGTGAACAGCTCTCCATCATCCAAGGTTTTGCCAGCAGGCACACGCAGCTTGCCGCTGTTATCCTTGATCGGGCCGGTAAAAATCTTGTTTGCACCTGATTTAATATCAGCCGCAGCCTTGGCCGCAGCGGCAGCAACATCCGCAGGCATATTTTCAAACGGTGACAGCACTAGATAGTCGTCTGACATCCCTTTCCAAATATTTCCCGCCCAATAACCTGGCGCATCACCAGTATTCCATGTTCCATCTAGTGCTTGCTGAATCTTGGTTTTGTAGTAAGGAGCCCAATTATTGACTGAGCTAAATAGCTGAGCCTTCGGCGCAAAGTTTTTCATGTCACTTGCCTGACCAAATCCATAAACACCCGCCTTTTCAGCTGTTTGGAGCATCGCAGGGCTATCTGTATGTTGCGCTAGAATATCAGCGCCCTCAGCAATAAGAACTTTTGCAGCGTCAGCTTCCTTGACCGGGTCATACCAAGAGTTTACCCAAATTACTGAAACTTCTGCTTCTGGATTCACGGAACGTAAACCGATACCAAAAGCATTAATACCCTGGATCACTTCTGGGATAGGAAAAGATGCAATGTAACCAATTTTTTTACTTTTGGTCATCATGCCCGCAACTAAACCCTGCACGTACCTTCCTTCATAATATCTCACATTCCCTGTAGCCATGTTGGGAGCACGCTTGTATCCAGAAATATGCTCAAATTTCACATTTGGAAATTCTTTAGCTACCTTCAATGTGTAATCCATATACCCAAAAGAAGTTGTAAAGATTATATCATTCCCTTTTCTAGCTAACTCTCTGATTACACGTACGGAGTCAGGTCCCTCAACCACATTTTCTACATAATTGGTTTCAACCCTATCACCAAAGTGCTTTTGAACTTCCTGGCGCGCCATTTCATGCGCATAGGTCCACCCATGATCTCCCGGATTTGTAAAATAAACAAAAGCTGCCTTCAGTGGCTCTGCAGCGTTTGCGGAAATCGAACTTATTATTCCCAATAACCCAAGGTTAAATATTGTCAGAACGGACAATATTGCCCGTCTCAAGATGCCTTTTCTCAGTCTCATTTCTTCCTCCACTTTCTCAATTTGCGTGTTCTGACTGGATGCAAAAATTTAGCTTCTATTTACTGTTAACAAAAATTCGACCTAAACACGCAGGCGAGTGCCTTAGCGCAAATTCACGATTGCGCGATATCACAACCAATACAACAATCGTTGCGATATAGGGCAACATCGACAGCATCTGCGATGGCACCACCCAACCGCGTGCCTGACCGGCTAGCTGCATGATGGTAATCCCGCCGAACAATAAAGCGCCCACAAGAATACGCGAAGGAATCCATGATGCAAAGACCACAAGTGCAAGTGCAATCCAGCCGCGTCCGGCGGTCATGCCTTCAGACCAATGTGGCGTTAGTACAAGTGGCAGATAGGCCCCGCCAAGTCCCGCCATCATACCGCCAAAAGACACTGAACAAAATCGCACAAGCAGCACAGGATAGCCAAGCGCATGAGCCGAATCGTGACTGTTACCAACCGCCCGCAGCACCAAGCCAGCGCGGGTACGACTCAAAAACCAGCCGACAAGCCCTAAAAACCCGATCGATAGATACGCCATCAAATCATGATTAAACAGCAGATTCCCGACAATTGGCAGATCAGCCAGCAGCGGAATTGCGAGGTTCGGCAGCCCCTCAATCGTGCCGCCAACAAACGGCGCACCAACAAGCCCTGATAATCCCGTTCCAAAAATGGTCAGTGCAAGCCCGGTGGCAACTTGATTGGTCGCCAGTCCCAGCGCAAATAGCGAAAATACCACCGCTGTCATCGCCCCGGCAACCGCACCCGCCAACACCCCCAGATAGGGATTGCCCAAAATGGCCGTCGCTGCAAATGCCGAAACCGCGCCCATCAGCATCATGCCCTCAACCCCCAAATTCAACACCCCACTTCGCTCGGCAACCAATTCGCCAGTCGCCGCGAAGATCAACGGCACCGACGTTAATAATACTGTCAGGATCAACGCTTCCATTCTATTGCTCCTGTGTCCCAGATACCGGTGCCGCGCGCCGCAGCGTGATGTGATAGCGGTTAAAGGTTTCACCAGCCAACAGCATGAACAACAAAATCCCCTTGAAAACGCCTGTTACGACTTTGGGCATACCAAGCGCAATTTGCGCATGATCACCACCCAGTTCGGCCAAGGCCACAATCAGACCAGCGAATATCACACCCACCGGATTTAACCGCGCCAGAAACGCGACGATGATTGCGGTGAACCCATATCCAAATGACACGTTAGGCTGCAGCTGACCCATGCTGGCCGAGACTTCTACCATACCGGCAAGTCCAGCGGCCGCACCAGCAATCGCCATAACGCCAACGGTGACCAGATGTGGGCTAAAGCCAGCAAACCGGCCAGCACGGGGCGCATCGCCCATAACCTTGATCTGAAATCCCAGAATTGTGCGTGATAACACAAAGCCGCCAAAAATCGCCAAAATCAATGCCCCAACAACGCCCCAATGCAATTGCCCCAGCATGCCGACAAACGGTACGTCAATCCGGTGGATTAACGCTGCGTCGCTGTACATTTTTGTCAGCGGAAACCCGAATGACATCGGATCACGCCACGGCCCGCGAACCAGCCAATCAATGAATAACGCGGCAACATAAGTCAGCATCAAAGAAACCAGAATTTCATTAGTATTGAACCGCACCTTCAGCAGGGCTGGTATCATCGCCCAGAAAATGCCGCCAATAATGCTTGCCATTATCATCGCCGGCATCAGCGTCATCGCCGGCCAATCGGGAAAGCTCAACGCCACCCACCCGGAAAAAATCGCGCCAAAGACCAGCTGACCCTCGGCGCCAATATTCCAGACATTCGCCCGGAAACAGAACACCAACCCCGTCGCCGTGATGATCAAAGGACACGCCTTAACAAGCAAATCACCAATCTGGTCAGGGCGTGAAATCGGCGCAATGAAAAATGTATAGAGCGAGCCAAGCGGGCTAAACCCGAGCAGGCCAAAGATACCCGCCCCAGCCAACAGCGTTAGGACAACCGCAATCGTTGGCGTCAACAGCGTTAGTGACAGCGGAATATGTTTGCGCGGCGTCATGCTGATCATGCGCTTGCTCCCGATGCCATATTCGTGGCATCTGCTAAATCACCACCCATCAACAGGCCAACCCGTTCTGCGGTTAATTTTGTGGCTGAAACGGCTGGCGACAAAACCCCGTCATGCAGCACCGCAATCCGGTGCGCAATTGCAAAAATTTCTTCTAGATCCTGCGAAATCATCACGACCGCCGATCCCTTTGCGGCGAGTTCCTGCATTGCCGTGCGGATAAACACCGCCGCACCGACATCAACGCCCCATGTCGGCTGCGATACGATCAGCACGCGCGGCACCTTGATAATTTCCCGGCCGACAACAAATTTCTGCAGGTTGCCACCCGACAATGATGATGCCAGCGGGTTGGGTTCGGGCAAACGAACATCAAAATCAGCGGCAATTGCGGCGGCCTTGGCGCGCATTCCCGCAAGGTCAAGCACCCCACCACGCACCACACCTGCCAGCGAATGATTTGTCAGCAGCGCATTATCAGCAAGGCTCATCGACGGCACTGCTGCATGACCGTTGCGCTCTTCTGGAATAAATCCCATACCTGCCACACGGCGCTCAGCTGGGCCGCTGATACTGATGTCGATACCATCAAGCGCAATGACACCGCGTTGTTGCGCCCGCCATTCACCGGTTAGCGCGGCCATCAGTTCATCCTGCCCATTACCGGCGATACCGGCGATGCCAAAAATCTCGCCAGCGTGCGCCGCAATCGAAATATTCCGCAGCGCCACCGAAAACGCGTTCGCCTTCGCCCGGTTTAGCCCTTTGACCTCAAATAGTATTTTAGCATTTGCCGGCGCTCGCTGACGCGCCACATCCTTGACCTTTGTGCCGATCATCATCTCGGCAAGCTCGCGGTTTGAACGGCCCTTGGTCGTCACTGACCCAACATTTTGCCCCCGCCGCAACACCGTAGCGCGGCTGGTCAATGCCCGAATTTCATCCAGCTTGTGCGAAATAAACAGAACCGCCAAACCGTTTTCGGCAAACCGCCGCAGCACCGAAAACAGCTGCTCAGTTTCCTGCGGTGTCAGCACTGATGTTGGCTCGTCCATGATCAGCAATTTCGGATCTTGCAGCAAACAGCGGATAATTTCCACACGCTGTTGCTGACCGACGGAAAGATTATGGATGCGAGCCGCCGGATCGACTTCGATCCCGTAATCCTTGGAAATGCCTGAAATACGGGCAGATAATGACGCGATACTCTCGCCGGCGGGCATGGCAAGCTGGATATTTTCTGCAACAGTCAGGGCGTCAAACAAAGAAAAATGCTGAAATACCATGCCGATACCCAGCTGGCGCGCCTGTTGCGGCCCGCGAATTGACACAATCTCACCATTCCAGAACAATCTACCCTTGTCTGGCTGCAAAAGACCGTAAGCGATTTTCACAAAAGTGGATTTACCGGCGCCATTTTCACCCAAAAGCGCATGGATTTCACCCGGATGGATGCGAAAGGACACATCAGCATTGGCGGTGAAATCGCCAAATTTCTTGGTGATGCCAACCGCTTCAAACAGGGGCTGTGGGTGCGAACCGCTTGCGTTTGATTTTTGCGACATACGTCTCTCAGCTCAGTTAGGCACCCATGTTAAATCCGGTATGGGCGCCGCTAACATCAGGCACATTCCGCCCGCGGAACTTGAGCCGTTAGAATAGGAGAAAAGAACAACTTCTGTAAAGGTTCAATGAGGGCTGAAATATTATGTTTTTCCACACCTTAAACTTGGGTTTCCTCTAACCTAAGTAGGGGGTTTCAACCTAAACAGCCAGCCCCGATCAAACCGGCGCTGGCTTCTATTTTAGGTCAGTGCGGCAGTGCCGCTTTAGTGCTTAGCGTGAAAACTCGGGATAGGCATCCATGCCGAGTTCGGCGCTGTCGAGACCCGCCAATTCATCTTCTTCGCTAACCCGGATGCCCATGATCTTATCAATCGCAAACCAGACAATCGCTGAGGCGATAAAGGTGAACGCACCGACGATGACAATTGAGGTGATCTGGGTGCCAAAGCTGGCATCGCCGTTTGTCAACGGCACCGCAAGTGTTCCCCAGATACCGGCAAAAAGGTGAACCGGGATCGCACCAACGACGTCGTCAATCTTGATCTTGTCAAGGAACGGTACGGCAAACACGACCAGCACACCGCCAACACCGCCGATTAGAGTTGCCGCGCCAAGGGTTGGGGTGAGCGGCTCGGCAGTGATTGACACCAGACCAGCAAGCGCGCCGTTCAGCACCATGGTCAGATCAACCTTGCCATAGAAAATTTGAGTAAGGGCAAGGGCCACAAGCGCGCCGCCAGCAGCAGCCGCATTCGTGTTCGCAAAGATCCGCGAGATATCGGCAACATCACCAACACTTCCCATTGCCAATTGTGAGCCACCGTTAAACCCGAACCATCCCATCCACAAGATGAATGTTCCAAGCGTTGCCAGCGGAAGGTTTGCGCCCGGCATCGGCACAACACGCCCGTCCTTGTATTTACCAATACGCGGGCCAAGGATTAACACACCGGCAAGCGCTGCCCAGCCGCCAACCGAGTGTACGACCGTCGATCCAGCGAAATCAAGAAAGCCCATGGCGTCAAGGAAACCGCCGCCCCATTTCCAGCTGGCCTGCAATGGGTAAATAACCGCTGTCAGGATGAAGGTGAACAACAGGAACGGCCATAGCTTAATACGCTCGGCTACCACACCCGACACGATCGACGCCGTTGCCGCACAGAACATCAACTGGAAAAAGAAATCCGACCCGGTTGCAGCATAGCTAAGGTCGTCAACCTTATCAGGTGCAACACCAACGGCCTCAAGCACAGCCACCGCCGGTAAGACACCGGACAAAACACCCTCAATCGACCATGTCCCAAGCGGGTACATCAAATTATAGCCGATAAGGTAATAACCGATAGCCGCAAGTGAGAATAGCGCCACGTTTTTCGTCAATTGCATCGAGGTATTCTTGGCTCTGACAAGGCCCGCCTCAAGCATACAGAAGCCGCAGGCCATGAACATGACCAAAAAGCCAGACATCAGGAACAGCAGCGAGTTCAAGATGAACACGCTGTGCGCTGGTGCCTCTTGCGCCAAAGCCGGGCTAGCGATCAGTCCAACCACACCCGCAAGAGGTAAAGATTTCAACATTAATTTAACCATTGGTAACTCCTAAATTTGGCTTTTAAAGCGCGCTTTGCCCTGTTTCGCTGGTGCGGATCCGAACCGCATCCTGAAGATCAAAAGTGAAGATTTTGCCGTCACCGATTTTGCCGCTGTTGCTAGCGGCCTTGATCGCCTCGACGGTCTTGCCCGCCATTTTTTCTGGAACGGCCAGTTCGATTTTGACCTTTGGCAAGAAATGAACGGTGTATTCTGCGCCGCGATAAATCTCGCTTTTGCCCTTTTGCCGGCCGTAGCCTTGAACCTCGGTCACGGTCATGCCGGTAATGCCGATTTCAAGCAGCGCATCATGCACAGCTGTCAACTTTCCCGGCTGGATGATTGCAATGATATATTTCATGTCTCGTCCTTCCTCGACGTTTGTCTGGCACTTTTAATGCCGTCCTTAAAAAGCTTGGTGATCCGCCCTCGACTTGGGGCTTTCATCAAACAAGCGGTAATTCGTGACGGTCTTTTGGGGGGAACCTGGCGCCGTCGATCCTGCGGTTATGAGCCGTTGGCAAGGGTGTAACAGCTGCTTTGCGAAAAAAATTCTGCTAGTTTTGCATAATTATGATGCGTTTTTTGCACCACCATACTAATGTTGCGCGGTAATCTTAGTGTTTTCTTATTTAAATCGAGTCTATGCCGATGCGTTTTATGACTTCTTTACGGTTTATTGATGCGGTTGCGCGGGAAAAATCAATCCGCAAAGCCGCTGAAAAACTGGCCATCACCTCGACTGCATTGAACCGACGAATCCTGCAAATTGAAGATGAAATTGGTCAACCGCTATTTGAACGATTGGCATCGGGGGTAAGGCTAAACACGGCTGGTGAGTTGTTCGTTCAACATATTCGCACACAGACGGCCGAACTGGCCCGGGTACAATCACAAATTGCCGATTTATCAGGGATACGGCGCGGTCATGTGCGGATTGCTAGTGGGGCGGATACGATGCGTTATTTCCTGCCCGAGGCGGTCGCCCGCTACCGCAGCGAGCACCCCGCCGTTACATTTGATCTGATTCGCCAGCAAGGCGACGCCGCCGAGGCAGCTTTACGCACGCTTGAGGCTGATCTCGCGCTGATTTTTGAGCCGATCAAAAGCGCCGATTTCCAAACCATGGCGACCGCCCGCCAACAGCTGCATTGCATGATGGCCGCTGATCACCCGCTCGCCAAAAAATCGGTGATAAGGCTTCGCGACTGTATCGGCCAGCCAGCGATATTGCCCCGATCCGATGCTGGGCTTCGGCAGCTGCTCAATGTCGGTCTGATTCGTCGCAATGTCGCGCTTGGCACAGTGATTGAGTCCAACAGTCAAGAATTTCTGCAGAACTACCTCACGCTGGAGCCAGTTATTTCGTTCCAGATTCCCATTGCCATGCCAAGTGATCTTATCACCACCCCCCCACCATCAGATAAAATTGTCGCAAGGCCTGTCGATCTTGGCGATGTGCCAGCCGGTGTCTTGCATATTGGCCAGCTTAAAGGCCGCGTTCTACCTGTCGCAGCGGCAAAGTTTTTGGATAGCATCATTACCGAATTGGGCGCGCGGTACGGTGATGATATTGACCAATAGATCGGCCAATAGATCAGCTGGCAAAACCGCATTAAACTGGATTTTGCAAATCAAACCAGCTATTCTGCCCAGGCAATTTTGGGGCGTGCATCTTTACCGGTAAGACGCCTGCAATGTGACAAAACTGACAAGGGTGAGCGATTATGGCGGCAACGCAACTTCCAACCTATCTGACCCAACGGTATCTTGGCTGGAAAGCAACAAAATATCAGGAAAACAAGGCTTGGTTCCGCCATCTTGCCGATATGGGTCAGCACCCCCGCGCGATGGTCATTTCCTGCTGTGATAGCCGTGTTCATGTGACTGCAATTTTTGGCTCGGATACCGGCGAGTTCTTCATTCACCGCAATATTGCCAATCTGGTACCGCCATATCTGCCCGATGGTGATCATCACGGCACCTCGGCTGCTGTCGAATATGCGGTAACGACGCTGAAGGTTGCGCATATCATTGTGCTTGGACATTCAAGCTGTGGCGGCGTGCACGGGTGTTATGAAATGTGTTCGGGCGCTGCTCCGGAACTTGAGCAAAGCTCGAGTTTCGTTGGCCGCTGGATGGATATTCTGCGCCCTGGCTATGAACGCATTAAAGATAACGGCACCCGCGAAGAACAGATCGTCGCGCTGGAACGTGAAGGCGTGGTGGTATCCCTAGACAATCTGATGAGCTTTCCGTTTGTGCGTGAGGCTGTGGAGGGCGAGACCCTGTCAATCCACGGTTTGTGGAACAATATTGGCGAGGGCAGCCTGTTTTACTATGACCCCGAGACCAAGAACTGGGGCCCGGTCGAATAACCCAAACCACCGATCAGTATCCCAATAATCAGGCATTCCGGCCGGCAACATAGCCAGACGACCACGCCCATTGGAAATTATACCCACCAAGATGGCCGGTTACATCGACCACCTCGCCAATGAAATAAAGGCCATCAACCGATTTCACCTGCATTGTCTTGGATGATAATTCGTCCGTGTCCACACCGCCAAGCGTGACTTCGGCGGTGCGATACCCCTCGGTTCCGCTTGGCACTAATTGCCAGTCATTGACCATCTGGCCAAGCTGGCGCAAATGCTTATCACTGCGATCGGCCAACCGGCCAGCCACCCCAGCAAGATCGCATAATTCCGCCGCCAGCCGTTTTGGCACCAACTCAGCAAGGCAACTCGTAACATCGGCCTTCGGCTGGCTGGCTTTACCGCCCAGCAAATGTGCTGTTGCATCATGCTGCGGGGCAAGATCTACCGCGACAGGATTTGCCTCTTGCCAATAGGATGAAATCTGCAAAATCGACGGGCCGGATAGGCCGCGATGCGTAAATAACAGTCCCTCGGCAAATGCGGTGTTGCGGTAATTAACCTCGGCCTCGACCGACAGACCCGACAGGGTTTTGCAACGGCTTAGTACATCTTGATCAAACACAAGCGGCACAAGCCCCGGGCGCTGTGCGCGCAGCTTTAACCCGAATTGACGGGCAATATCATAGCCGAAACCGGTCGCGCCAATCTTTGGAATCGACAGGCCGCCGGTCGCCACAACTAATGATTGCGCCCTAAAAATCCCATGATCACCCCTCACATGAAACCCGTCTTCCAGCTTGTCAACGGCGTGAATTTTGAGCCCCATCTGCAAATCAACACCGGCCTGATCACATTCACGCACCAGCATATCAATGATATTCTGCGCCGAGTCATCGCAAAATAGCTGACCCAGCTTTTTCTCGTGATAGGCGATCTTGTGGCGTTCAACAAGGGCGATGAAATCATGCTGACTATATTGACGGAGTGCCGATTTACAGAAATGCGGGTTGGCCGATAAAAACGCCTCTGGCGCGGTATAAAGATTGGTAAAATTACAGCGACCACCGCCCGAAATACGAATTTTCTCAGCCAGCTTTGTCGCATGATCAATCAGCAGAACGCGCCGCCCCCGAAACCCTGCCGTGCTGGCACACATCAGACCCGCCGCCCCGGCCCCAATGATAATCACATCAACATCGCTCACAACAGCATTGGCCGTCATCGCAAACTCGCTCGAACCATACGCAAATCCAAAACCCTCAAAATCTGTCCGACACGACCTTATCGCGCAGGTTATGTTAGCAGGTGATGCGCCAGAAAGCTTAACCAAAGCAGGCTGGTAAAATCGTCTTTGTCCAGTATGATATCGCAAAACCCTTGCGATAAGTGATGCTTTTTATGGATTGGCAGATTTACATTTTGAAATGCCGCGATGGCAGCCTTTACACCGGCATCACCAACGATCTGTCAAAACGAATTGCCGCCCATAATGATGGCACTGGCGCCAAATATACTGCGGCGCGGCGCCCTGTCAGGCTGGTCTATAGCGAGGCATCGGCTGATCGCTCGAGCGCAAGCAAACGTGAAATTGCCATCAAACGGCTGACCCGAAAGGCCAAGCTGGCATTATGCCAATCCCCATGATGACACGCCCCAAAATGGCAAGCCCCATGATGACACGCCGGGTAAATTTCGGTTACGCAACCACCTGATCCAGCGCGGCCTCAAAATTGCGCACTGTGCGGTCGATGTTATGCAGTTTATCAAGGCCAAAAAGTCCGATGCGAAAGCTCTTGTAATCTGGGCCTTCACCGCACTCAAGCGGCACGCCAGCGGCAATTTGCACGCCGGCAGCGGCAAATTTGCTGCCATTCTTGATCATATCATCATCGGTAAAGCTAACCACAACGCTGGGGGCTTGAAACCCTTTCGCCGCAACCGAACGAAAGCCACGACTTTCCAGCAACTGGCGAATTTCGGCACCAAGCGCGATCTGCTCATCACGCACCTTTGCAAAGCCATATTCCTGTGTTTCAAGCAAGGTATCACGGAACACCGCCAACGCGTCGGTTGGCATGGTCGCGTGATAGGCATGACCGCCATTTTCATAAGCCTGCATGATCGCGTGCCATTTTTTGACGTCACAAACATAGCTGCTGGATTCGGTCTCACCCATCCGGGCTATTGCCGCCTCGGACAGCATGACAAGACCGCTACATGGTGATGCGCTCCAGCCTTTTTGCGGCGCGCTTAACAGCACATCAACCCCAAGCGCCTTCATATCCACCCACAGCGTCCCCGACGCCACGCAATCCAGCACAAACAAACCGCCAACCGCATGAACCGCCGCGGTAACCTGCTTTATATAATCATCCGGCAGCATCATTCCTGCCGATGTTTCAACATGCGGCGCAAACACGACCGCAGGCTTATCCTCGGCGATACGGGCGACCACCTCGTCAATTGGTACCGGTGCAAAAGGCTCTTGCTGATTGCTGCCGGAAACCCCGCCCTCACGGCGTGCTGCAAGCACTTTGGTACTGGCCGCAATTTTGCCCTTTTGAAGAATTTCCGACCAGCGAAAGCTAAACCAGCCATTACGGATTACCATCACATGCTGGTCACCGGCGAATTGACGCGCGATCGATTCCATACCATAGGTGCCGCCACCCGGGATCACGACCACCGCATCGGCGTTATAGGCGGTCTTCAGCGACACAGAAATGTCGTTCATAACGCGCTGAAATGACTTGGACATTGAATTTAGCGAGCGGTCGGTAAACACCACCGAATATTCAAGCAATCCGTCAGGATCAATATGTGGCAATAAAGATGACATGAAACCCTCCTTGCATAAGGCGCGGCACCAGACCGTCCTCTGACCTGTCCATATATAGGCCTGGCATTACCCGAATGCAAATAGACAAAATAACGCGTTTGCCAGAACCGCCATTGCGGTACCAGACTGGTCAAAAGCTTGGCTAAAAGCTTGGCTTCATCGCTTGGTCAATGGCCTGATAAGGAACGCCAAAAATCCAGCCTTCATAGCGCGCCGCCATTGCCAATGACTGCGGCAACTCAAAGCCCGAATTTTTAGCAAAAAACCGTAATGCCGCCGCCGCAATGATGGCATCCGCCTCGTCAGCGTCATTGCCGTTGGCGATAAAATCAGCCGGCACCGCTTTGCTGTCATATTGGGCCAGCGCGCGACCTAAAAACGCTGGATCTGCTGCGGCTTTTTTCGCTGGCACCATACCAAGCCGGTAAAAGTAAAAACTGGGAAAGATTTCCACCAGAACCATATCGGTCACACCAGCAATAATATCGTCAAACGGCCAGACTGACAAACGGCGGCCCATCCTTTGCCGCAACCGGTGCAGCAAGCGCATTCCAGCCAGTGATCCGGTTGCGACATTATCCGCCCCAATGGCCTTAAAGGTCGGCGATGGGCTGCGCCCGGCGTTACGGGCGGCTATTTCGGTGATGCGGCGGCGGCTCGCATAATGATCTGCCTGATAATCTGGCGGCGACAGGTAATAAGCGCCCCATATATCATGCGCAAACATCGAGCCACCGTATAAATCGGGCTGTCCTTCATTCACCTCGTCAACCAGCGCCCACAACGTGTTTGCGCTGGCCGGTCTGCTGGCCGGTATGCTGTTTAGTGCATTTTCGGCACCGGGAAAATATTCGCCTTGATCGACAAAAGGGTGCGCAAACGCAAAATCGATTCCCACCAGAACCGGCGCATCGCCTGTGGCGGCATCGGCCATTGCGGACAAATGATCAAAAACCTGCTGGCGCGACCAATATTTTGTTAATGGCGGCGCAACCCGCATTGGCACCGATACTCCCGGCATTGCCGCGGCAATTTGCAGACCTTGATGGTGCTTTGCCTTTGCCCCCGACCAATCAATACCAAGATAGGATGAAAAACGAATTTGGCTTTTCATGTAAGATCAGAGAAATCTGTGATAATACCGTTCACGAAACGCCCCTTTGGTCATCGCCATTGCCCCTTTGCCCAGCCCGGGCCCTATCGCCGGTGCGAAGGCTAGACCAGATGGGGGATCGTGTTAAGCTATTTGATTTCGAGAAAAGGCCGTCCGTGTCCAGATTAACGCCAAAATTCACCCCAGCCGGATCAAACTTGCCTGATCCCATTATGTTTGATCTGATGATTCTAGGCAGCGGCATGGCCGGGCTTGCCGCAGCACAATGCGCGCAAAATGATGGAAAACAGGTTATGCTCGTTGATAAGGGGCGACGCCTTGGTGGACGCGTCGCCACGCGCCGGAAAGATGGCTTTGTTTTCAACCATGGGGCCCAGTTCGTCACCGCGAAAGGCACTGTATTTGCCAGCTTGCTTGGCCGTGCCCAGCAATTAGGCTGCCTTACCGACTGGCAAATTAGCCCGGATAAAACTGTTCAAATCGGCGCACCGACGATGCGCGACTTGGCGCAATTCATCGCCAAAGATCTCGATATTTACCAGCAAACCGAAATCACCAGCATTGCCCATCACGGCGATGGGATCGGCTTTTTTGACATGGATGGTCTTGTTGCCTGCGGCCGCCAAGCAATTGTCACCGCGCCGGCCCCGCAAAGCGCCAGATTATTAGCGGCACTTTATCCCGGGCTTGCGGCAACCGCCAGTCTGGCCGCTTACGACCCATGCTGGACAATTATGCTTGGCCTCGAAAATGACGACGGCATAGCGCCAATGCCGCTGCGTGATGAAGCGGCCGGTATCCAGTTCGCTGCGCTCGAGACGTCTCGGCAAAAGCCTCAAAGCATCGCCGCTAATCAGATCCGGCCGGCAATGACCATTCAGGCCAGCGGCGCATGGAGCCAGCAGCATCTAGAGGACGATCCGCAAGAGGTGATCGAAAAGCTAACCGCCCTCTGGCAAGACATTACCGGACATAGGCTTGGCAATATCCTTAACGCCGCCGCGCATCGCTGGCGCTATGCAAAAGTCAGCCGGGCGACGCCAGAAACTGCCGCCCGGCTGAGTGACGATCAAAAACTCGCAATTGCGGGTGACTGGCTTGGTGGGCCGCGGATAGAACAAGCATTTGATAGTGGGCAACAGGCCTATTATGCCCTAAAAGCAAGCCTTGAGGCCAGACACGCCCGATAAACCGGCGCAAACCCCCGTTACCTAATGGTCAGGCTGGCCGCGAGCGTGCTAGAAAATATAAATTGAAATAGCGAATTTTTTAGATGATTGACGTTCTAAATATCTCGATCCCATTTTTTGCACTGATCTTTTTGGGGTTTGGTGCCCACGCGATCGGCTTTATTGATATCGCTGGCGCAAAAACCATGTCGCGGTTTGCCTTTTATGTGACGCTACCGCCCTATATGTTCTTAAAGGTATCGGCAAGCGAGCCGTCAAGCATCCTGAATTGGGGATTTGTCTGGCGTTACGAAAGCGCCACAATCATCATGTATCTGGCTGCGGCTGCCATCGGTTATTGGCTATTTCGCCTAAAGCGTCTGGAAAGCGGCATTTTTGGGCTGAATGTTGCCTATCCAAATTATGGCTATATGGGAATTCCTTTGGCGATCCTTGCCTTTGGCGATGCAGCGGCACTGCCCATGGCGTTGATCCTGTTTGCCGACACAATTGTTCTGCTGGCCCTGACATCCTGTTTTGTTGCGGGCAAAGATGGCGGTGTTTTTCCGGTTATTAAGCGTATTTTTATCACCATGCTCAGCAACCCGCTGGTTCTAGCGGTGATGGCGGGATTGCTATTTTCGGCATCTGGCCTGCCATTGCCCAAGATACCCCAACAATTCGGCAATCTTCTGGCCGGGGCTGCTGCACCGGTGGCATTATTTGCGCTAGGCGCCACGCTATATGGTCAGCCGGTACGCGCCGCCGCAGCAGAGGTGACTGCCATTTCCCTGCTAAAATTGATTATCCATCCGCTGTTGGTTGCGTTTTTCTTTTTGGGCATGGCTGGACAAGACCCGCTATGGATCAAGGTTGCCATTCTGTCGAGTTGTTTGCCGGTTGCTGCCAATGTATTTATGCTGGCTAATCATTACGGTGCCTACACCGGACGCACCGCATCGGCCATTCTGGTCAGCACGCTATTTGCCAGCATCACCGTTCCGGTATTTCTTTATTGGCTATTTTATGGGCATTTCTAAACGATTTGCAGGTGACTGCCAGCACCCCCCGCTGATACGAAGGGGGGCGTGCGACATATCGTCTTGGCGGTGGCAGGTTGGACGCGCTGGCATTTTTCCGGAGGCAATCTTATGCTAGGCTCTTGCCAATTCCGTGAGGCTGTTGGTCTGGATGCGCGCCCCCTGTTAACAGAAAGCTGCTTGATGCCATGATTACCGAACTTGGACATTTTGCGTTAATTACCGCGTTTGTACTCAGCCTTGCTCAGGGGGTTTTGCCGTTAATCGGTGCGGCACGCGGCAATGCCGCCACAATGCTAATTGCGCCGGCGGCAGCGATCAGTGTCATGCTGGCCGTTGCGTTTTCTTTTGGCGCACTTGTCTGGGCTTTTATCACCTCTGATTTTTCGCTTGCGCTTGTTGCTAATCATTCGCATTCAACCAAGCCAATGATCTATAAAATATCCGGCACATGGGGCAATCACGAAGGCTCGTTGCTGCTGTGGATTTTGATCCTCGCGATTTACGGCGGGGTTTTGGCGCTTGGCGGCCGCGCCATGCCGATGGCTCTCAAAGCCCGCATTCTTGCCGTTCAAGGTTTGGTCAGCACCGGCTTTCTGGCTTTTAGCCTCTTTACCTCAAATCCGTTTTTACGACTGGACACGGCCCCGCTGGATGGCAAAGGCCTGAATCCGATTTTGCAGGATCCGGGTTTGGCAATTCACCCACCGATGCTTTATCTTGGCTATGTTGGCCTGTCGATGGCGTTCGCGTTTGCTGTTGCGGCACTGATCAGTGGCGAGGTTGATCGGCTGTGGTCGAAATGGATGCGCCCATGGATTATGGCGGCATGGTGCGCGCTGACCTGCGGCATCGCACTTGGCAGTTGGTGGGCTTATTATGAGCTTGGTTGGGGTGGCTGGTGGTTCTGGGATCCGGTCGAAAACGCATCACTCATGCCGTGGCTGGCGGCGACCGCCCTGTTGCATTCGGCGATTGTTGTTGAAAAACGCGGCCAGTTAAAAAGCTGGACAGTGCTGTTGGCGATCATGGCTTTCTCCCTATCGCTGGTTGGCACTTTCATCGTTCGTTCGGGCCTGTTGACCTCGGTGCATAGCTTTGCCTCTGATCCGGCACGTGGTGTTTTCGTGCTGGTAATTTTGCTGTTTGCCGTCGGTATCCCGCTAGCACTCTACGCATGGCGCGGGCCACAGCTCGTCACCACCGCAGATTTCAGCCTGACCAGTCGCGAGGGCGGGCTGATAGCCAATAATATGCTGCTTGTTGTGGCAACTGCGATTGTTCTTCTTGGAACATTTTATCCGCTTGGTCTGGAAATGGTTACCGGTGCCCGCATTACGGTTGGACCGCCCTATTTCGACGCAACGTTTAACCCGGTTATGGCGCTATTGATGATGATTATGGCGATCGGACCGGTGATGGCGTGGCGGCGCGGAAAAACAGCGCGATTACGCGCAGTTCTGATCACGGCTGCCGCTGGGGCAGGCATTACCGCTATCCTTGTATCGGCCTTTGCCGCCGGATTTAGCATCGGCGCCCTGGTCGCACTTGGCCTGATCGGCTGGTTGGGCGCGGGCATTGGCGCTGATATCTGGCAGCAGCTTAAACCGCATGAAGGCGCTGGTATCGTTGGCCGCGCGCGGCGTGTTCCAAATGACGTTATCGGGATGTGGGTGGCACATTTTGGCATTGTTATTTTTATGCTTGGTGCGGTTGGCGATATTCTGTTTAACAGCGAACAGGTAGTCAGGGCAAAACCGGGTGATGTAATCCAGATTGCCGACCGCAACGTAACCTTTACCGGCGTTAAACAGGTTCAAGGACCAAATTATCAAGCCTTGGCGGCGCAGCTAGAATATCGCGATCAATCAGGCAAGCTATTCGCCGTTTTAACGCCTGAAAAGCGCGTCTATAACGCTGAACGCCAAACTACAACTGAGGCCGCAATTCGGCCAACTTTGCGCGGTGATGATTATGCTGTGCTCGGCGATGGTGATAACAAAATCGGCTATACGTTACGGCTCTATTACAAACCGCTTGTCAGCTGGATTTGGGGCGGTGCCGTAATAATGGCGTTTGGCGGGCTGATCGCGGCGTTCGGGCGGCACCGTACCACAGCCACGCAAACCAGCCACGGCCATGGATCAACACGCGCGATACCAGCATCAGGCGGGGGTGCATAATGAGCAAGGTTCGCCTGTCATTTCTATTACCGCTTTTGGCCTTTGGCATCTTGGCGTTGGTTGGCGCTGTGGCACTTTATGCCACCCTTTCGGGAAGCCGTGATCCAGCGCAACTGCCATCGGTTCTTGTGAACAAATCAGCGCCGCGCACAAACCTTGCCAGCCTAATGCCAAATGATGCTGGTGATAACATGGTCCAGCTTGCCGCATTCAGGGGGCAGCCCTTGCTGGTAAATTTCTTTGCCTCATGGTGCGCGCCTTGCCGCGCCGAAGCAGCAGCCCTCGAAATGTTGTCGAAACGCGTCGCAATTATGGGCATAGCCTACAAGGATCGCGGCGAGGACACGAACAGCTTTCTTGCACAATATGGAAACCCATTTCGGGCGATCGGCATGGATACGGATGGGCGAATGGGCATTGAATGGGGCGTTTATGGCGTGCCAGAAACCTATTTGCTGGATGCGAATGGCGTGGTGAAACTGCGTCATGCTGGCCCGCTGACCAGGGGCGTCATTGATACTACCATCATTCCGGCGCTAGAGGCACTTGGATCATGATTATGAGTCTAAACCGAACGCGCCATCTTATGCTTGTCAGCATTTTGCCGTTGGGATTGCTGCTTGCCAGCTTTTTGCCAAATACCATCGTCACGACAGCGGCAAACGCAATCACCGCCGAGGAAATGCTCGCCAACCCCCAGCTTGAAGAGCGGGCGCGCAATCTTTCCAAGCAATTGCGCTGTCTGGTTTGCCAGAATCAATCAATTGACGATAGCGATGCCGATCTTGCCCGTGATTTGCGACGTGAAGTCCGCAGTCAGATTGCTGCAGGCGATAGTGATGATGCGATTATTGATCAACTGCGCCAGAAATATGGTGATTATGTTTTGCTAAACCCGCCCCTTGATCCAGCCACGATGTTTCTATGGCTTGCGCCATTTGCGTTTATAATGCTTGGCGGGGTGATTGTGCTGGTGGCACGCCGCCAGCGCGGCATTGAAGACGTAAATGAGCTCGACGCAAGCGAGCGGGCAAAAATTGAAAAACTGCTAGCAAGCCGCAATGACCGGGACGAGCCAAAAACATGACCGCGCAAATCCTGAATAATTTGTCACTTGCCAACCTGCCGGTTATTGCCGGCACCATCGTGATCGCATTGGGTCTAACAGGGCTGGTTCTATGGATCATTCAGCGCGGCCGCCCGCAGGTGGCGCCGGGCGAGCAAGCCCAGATTATATATCGGAAAATTGATCTTTTGCAGGCCGAACGTCAGCGCGCCGACCAAGAGCGTGCCGATAGCAATATCAGCACCGATGATTATGCCAGCGCTTGCCGCGATATTGACCGGCGGTTACTTGGCCTTAGCGCCGAGATGGACCGGCTCACGACCATTGGTAACTCAATTTTGACATGGCCATCGGTGCTTGCCAGCTTGCTGGTGCCGGTGCTGTCGCTGGGGATTTATCTTGGCATTGGTAATCCTGACAGCCCGGACAGGCCTTTTGCCAGCCGGACCGCCGAAATTGCCGCGGCCAAGGCTGGCGCAAATGAAAATCAGAACGCCGCGGCCAATGCGCTTCGCGATGCCATCGCTGCAACCGAAAAAGCCCCCCAAGATATCGAGGCTTGGTTAATGTTGGCACAGGCGGCGGCAAATGTTGGTGATAGCGAAACCGAGATTCGCGCCTTGCGCACCGGCATCGACATCACCAACGGCGACATTGCCATCACCTCAATGCTTGCCGAGGCGTTAAGCCGTGCCGCCGATGGTCAAGTGACAATTCCGGCGCGCGCATTGATAAAAACCGTGCTTGCGGCTGATCCGGCGGAACCACGAGCCCTATTTCTTGCCGGTCTGGCAGCGTTTCAAGATGGCGAATACGCCGCCTCTATCCAACAATGGCAATCATTGTTGGTCGTATCAAACCCGGATGCGCCGTGGGTTGCACTCGTGCGCGAGAATATACAGCGCGCCGCCGAGGCTGGTGATATCGCTTTGCCCGCAAGCCAAACCGGAAATCAAGCCACTGGTGGCATGCCGTCAGGGCCAGATGCCGAGGATATCGCCAATGCGGCGAATATGACCGAGGCCGAACGCGATGAGATGATCGCCAGCATGGTAAAGCGACTAGAGGACCGGCTTGCCGAAACACCTGACGACACTGATGGCTGGGTTCGCCTTGCCCGCGCCTATGATGTATTGGGCAAAAGCGAGGCCGCGCTCGAAGCCCTAGCCAAGGCGGCAAAATCGGCACCGGATGACCTTGATATTCAGCTAAGCCTGCTGGAGCTTATTCTTGCCACTGGTAACACAAGCGCCGATATAACACGCGCAAGCGCCGCGCTTGCCGCTGCCAAGGCGATCGCACCAAACAACCCGCAAACATTATTTTTCGAAGGGCATCTTGCCCGCCTGTCTGGAGATAATGATGCCGCGCGTACCGCATGGCAGGCATTGCTGAAAATGATGGAACCGGGCAGTGGCGCGGCGAAAGCACTGGCAGCCGAGATCAAGAAACTCGACTAGTCATATCGCGCAACATCACATAAAAACCCGCGCTAAAGCGCCTTTTTTAATTTAGCAGCGTCCTTTTTCACCGCATCAAATTCGGCACGCAAACGGGCAATTTCTGCATCCGACAATAGCGCAATATTGGAATAATCTTTTTTCCAGTCGGCCGCCCCCGCCCATTTTAGCGGCGATGGCCTAATGGTGCGTGCCTCGCTGGCCTCCAGCAAAAGGTCTAGCGCCATCTTTGCGGCAAGATCCTGTGATGGCTGGTCGTGGGGCAGACCCGCACCATTGCCAAGCGGCAGATCATTAAACAGCAACCGCGGCGCCCCGACATAGACAATAATATCGCGGGCACAGCCCATAATCACCGTTGCAATTCCAGCCGCCTCCAGATGCGCCGCTGCCAGCGCCATTGATTGATGACAGACCGGACAATTTGGCACCATCACCACGGCATCAACTGCATCAGCCTTACATAATGACAATAATTCCGGGCAATCTGTTTGCGTGGTTACGCGTTGGGAACGGTTGGTTGGCAACCCATAGAAATTTGGTGATACCCCGCCAATATACCCAGCCTCGGCAAGCCGCTGTAACGCAGCAAGCGGGAAATAGCTTGCCATATCACTAGCGGTTGTATGCGCTCGGTCAATGGCAATATGCGCGACCCTGACATCAGGAAAAGGTGTAATCGGTTCAGCATAACAGCGAAAGAATTTCGCCTTGCCATTATAGGGCGCACCCGGCCCCTGCTCACCATTCGCCGGATCAAAGATTGACGCGGTCGTAACAATGCCAATCCGCGCCCCAGAAAGCGGCTTATTTAGGCGGGTGAACGGCACATCATCAAGCCTCGCCCATTCATAGGGCTTGCCATAGCCGAGGCCGATATAATAGCTCTTGATCCGCGGCAAATAATCCAGCGGCGCGTCGTAATCAGGTTCCATTTCACAATCCCCCTTAAAAGACTGCACCATAAGGTTTTCGGGCATATATTATGCCTTGGAAAAAGATAGCACCAGCGCCTGATCTAGGCCAGATGTCACGCCCCAACCCGCCGCATTATAATGCGGCCAGCCAGCAATCCGGCAATCAGCATACCGAAAAATGGTAACATCGCCGTGCCGTTCAGCAATAAACTGGCAACCACCGGCCCCGGGCAAAGCCCGGCAAGCCCCCAGCCAATTCCGAAAATCACGCTGCCCAGAACTAGCGGCTTGTCAATTCTAGACGCGGTTGGCAGCAAAAATTTTGCCGATTGGATTGGCGTTTTCCGCTTTAGCACAAAACGCAGACCTATGGCATTTACCAATACACCGCCGCCCATAACCAACACCAGAGACGGATCCCAATCGCCAAAAATATCAAGAAAACCAATGACTTTAGACGGATTTAGCATGCCAGCAATCGCAAGGCCGATGCCAAAGATAGCGCCAATAACCACGGCTGTTATCAAACGTGTCATAATCACCCCCGCTGCCGACTATATATGATTGACGATCGCGACGGTTGCCACCGCGCTTGTCATAAAGGCCATAACGGCAACGAATGAACGCGGCGAAAAGCGGGCAAGCCCACAAATGCCATGCCCTGATGTACAGCCCGATCCAATCGCCGTCCCCAGCCCAACCAGAAACGCCGCAATATAAAATTGCGGGCCAGCGGCAAAGGCCTGCCAGACAATCGGCGCTTTGATGACTGCCTGCCACGCAATCGGGCCGCCGACAACGCCTAATAAAAATGCTAACCGCCAGGTGCGGTCACCTGATGACGTGGCACCAAACAGCCCACCAAGAATGCCACTTATGCCCATTACCCGCCCTTGAAATGCCATCAGCAAGAGTGCCGCAAGACCGATAAGACAGCCGCCTAGAAACGCGCTAAGCGGGGTAAAACTTGCCCATGCAATAGTCATTTATTTTCCTTTGGTAACAATATTTTGTCGAAAAAACCCAGCGGAAAACAGTCATCTGGCACCGCTGAAAACAAGATCAGGATTATTTTCTAGGCTTTAGCCCTGAAATGGGAACTTTCAGATAAACGCCGCCATCAGGCTCGCTTGCTGGCATATGACCGGCTCGCATATTCACCTGAATTGACGGCATGATCAGCGTCGGCATGGCAAGAGTCGCGTCGCGTTTTGTGCGCATTGCAACAAAATCTGCCTCGCTGGCACCTTTACCAATATGGATGTTTTTTGCACGTTCTTCGGCAACGCTCGTCTGCCATGCCACCGCACGCCCACCGGGGCCATAATCATGGCAAACAAAAATACGCGTATCATCGGGAAGCGACAGAATTTTCTGGATCGACCGATAAAGCTGGCCCGCGTCCCCGCCCGGGAAATCGGCGCGTGCGGTGCCGCCATCTGGCATGAATAATGTATCCCCGACAAAAGCTGCATCACCAATAACATGGGTCATACACGCCGGCGTGTGGCCGGGCGTATGGATGACATAGGCCGGCATTTCACCAATCATGTACTGGCTGCCGTCCGTAAACAGCACATCAAACTGGCTTCCATCGCGTTGAAATTCGGTGCCAGCATTGAACATTTTGCCAAACGCTTCCTGCACCTCGACAATCTGCTGGGCGATCCCAATTTGCCCGCCGCGTTCCTGCTGGATATAGGGTGCTGCCGATAAATGATCCGCATGGACATGCGTTTCAATCAGCCATTCAACCGCCAATTGATGTTTTTGAACATAATCGAGAATTGCATCTGCGTGAGCATAGCCAATCGTGCCCGAGGCATAATCAAGATCAAGCACGCTATCAATAATCGCACAGGCATTACTATTCGGGTCTTTGGCCACATAGCTGATCGTGTTGCTTGCCGTATGGAAAAACCCTTCTACATGCGGGATGATTTGATCTGAATGATTACCAGATGGCATTTTTTAAAGTCTAGCCTCGCCTAAATTATATTTATAATCAGTTTATCAGAGATCAAAAAAATTGATATGACCTGCACTAATTTCTGCAAAATATATTACAGCAAAATCGGTTAGGCACGCAAAATATTTTCCAGTTGTAATTCATTTGATCGCCTGCCAAACTTTTACACATCCATAGGGTGTGTGCCGCGACATGGCATGTTCTTTCGTGATCCAGACATGGTTTTGATCCCGCAAAACCGAAGGTTTGGCTTTATTATGAATGCGGGCAAAACGGATTTTGAAATGCGCAAAGCTTATTGGATCAGCACCTACCAGAAAGTCATTGATGAAACTAAATTGGCCGCCTACGCAGCGCTGGCGGGGCCCGCAATTAGCGCTGGCGGTGGACGGTTTCTTGCCCGCGGCACGCCGACAAAGGCCTATGAGGCTGGCCTGCTTGAGCGCACGGTTCTGATCGAGTTTGACTCGCTTGAGACAGCCATTGCAACGCATGATGGCGCGGCTTACGGCGCCGCACTTGACGCGCTGGATGGGGGTGCGGTGCGTGAAATCCGTATCATCGAGGCGGCCGAGTAACCAGATAATCAAACAATAGTTCCCCTAAAGAATGGGGGCTTGGTCATTTATGAGGTTAATGGAGGCTTGCAATGGATTATGAAATTAAGCCACTGACCCAAGGATTTGGCGCAGAAATCTTTGGACTCGATCTTGCCACTGGATGCAGTGACAATCTTGCCCAAGATTTAGTCGGCGCGTGGAACGATGCCGGCGGCCTGATGGTGATCCATGGCCAGACCCTGTCGAGCGAGCAGCATATTGCGCTGTCAAAAAAATTTGGTCCGCTTTTTGGTGACCCGAGCGAAAGCCCTCTGCAAGACACGGTAAGCCGCTATATTCACCCCGACCATCCGGAAATCTATCGGGTGTCCAATCAGGTTGGCAAAGATGGTGCACCGAAAGGACGCAAAGGGGCTGGCACCTATTGGCATTCGGATGTGTCATTTCGTGACCGGCCAGCACAGGCGTCGCTGCTGCACGCCAAAACCATTCCACCGGTTGGCGGTGACACAATCTTTGCCGATCAGGCCGCAGCCTATGAGGCTCTGAGTGATGGCATGAAGGCCATTTTGGCACCGCTTTATGCATGGCATGATTTTGAAATGGCCGCGCGCACTCAATATGCCAAGCCGGTGATTGTTGAAAATGATATGGATGGAGGCAATCGGGCGCGTCATCCGCTGGTGCGCACAAAGCCCGAAACTGGCAGCAAGAGCCTGTTTGTAAATCCGGGGTTCACCTCGCATATCGACGGGCTTGATCCGGCCGAAAGCAACGCCATTCTTAACTTTTTGTATCAGCATTCGATCCAGCCACAATTTCTCTATCGGCATCGCTGGACCGAGGGGGACTTGCTCATCTGGGACAACCGGTCGCTGATGCATTATGCCGTGATGGATTATCCTGATGATGAGCCACGCTATATGGAACGCTGCACGGTAATCGGCGAGCGGCCGGCCTAGCTAGGCCACTAAAATCCATCGCTGTTCCGGTATTTTAAGAGGAAATGTCAATGCCCAAAGCCTATTGGATCACCACCTATCATAGCATCTCTGACATCAGCAAGGTCGAAGCCTACGCCAAGCTGGCAGGCCCCGCTGTCGAGGCGTGCGGCGGGCAGTATCTGGCGCGCGGCGTTGCCCAAGCGGTTTATGAAGCCGGCATTGCCGAGCGCACTGTTCTCAGTGTCTTTCCCAGCCTTGAGGCCGCTATCACGGCACATGACAGCCCCGGCTATGGCGCAGCCCTAGAGGCATTGGGCGATGGCGCGGTGCGTGAAATTCGCATCATCGAGGGGCTTGACTAGCGCGATAGATTTCGCTTTCCCGGGAGGCGCGCCCAAGCCCCGAAAACAATCAGCATGACTGGCCAGCGCCAACCACCAGGGCCGCACATTTCTCGCGGGTTACTGCATCAATCGGACAGGGGCGCTGATCATCGCTGGCAACGTTGACATGAACAAAAAACCCCGTTGCCGCCGTTGTATCAGCACCGGCCAGAAACAGCCCGACATCATATGTGATCGAGCTGCTGCCAATGCGGCGGATTGCAATCCCAACATCGACATCATCCGGATAGGCGACTTCAGTGAAGTAATCACAGCCCGATGATGCCACCAGAAACAGTGTTTCATCACCGGCAAGTGTTAGAATTCCCGAATCAATCAGGAATTTATTCACCGCGGAGTCAAACAGCTCGTAATAGACCGCATTATTCATATGCCCATATTGGTCATTATCACGCCAGCGTGTGGCAAAGCTGGTAAAGTGGCGATAGGCATCACGCCCTTTTGGATGCGGCCGCATGGTCTCTTTGGTCATCATCACCCCTTGGTTAAACTGCTTTTTTACCGGTCGCTATTCAGTTTTATGTTGGCATAACCGCGTCATTATCGCCTGACAAAAATCGCCGGATTACGACGGATAAGGACAAGCACATCACGCAAGGTGATTTTCCAGAAACGCCATGCTCCGGTTCCACGCCGTTGCCGCCGCCGCGGCATCATACTGGCCGCGATGATCGCAATTAAAGCCATGTCCGGCGTCATAGAAATAGGTTTCACTATTCGGCTGGGCAGCGGCAAAGGCACGCGCGCCCGCTTCGGGAATAGACGCATCAAGCAGGCCGAAATGCGCCATTACCGGACAGCTCGCCTCAAGCCCCGCCAATGCCGGCAACTCGCCGCCGTAATAGCTGATCGCCGCAGCAAGGCCGCTGGCACGATCACAAGCCATTCGCCACGCCAGCGATCCACCCCAGCAAAACCCAACGGCCCCCACCATGCCTGCAGACGCCACAAAATCAATCGCGGCCTTCACATCATCTTGGCTATTTGCATCGGCCTGTTCTTTCAGGCGCCGCCCCTCAGCAACGCCATCAGCATTATAAGCCAGCGCGATTGCTGGTCCAATCCGGTCGAAGAGCGCTGGCGCAATCGCAAGATAGCCCGCCGCGGCAAACCGGTCAGTGACCTCGCGGATATGCGGGTTCACCCCGAAAATTTCCTGAATTACCACCACCGCGCCTTTTGGCGTTGCGGCAGGGGTGGCAAGATACGCATCCAGTTGATGCCCGTCTGTTGCGGTTAAAATCACATTATTACCCATACTAACCTCTTTCCTGAACCAGACGCCCACTTACAGACCGCCAAGACACCGCATGATCGCGATGAAAACTGGTCATAGTTTGACCCAGCACCGCGGCAAAGACAATAATATTGGACGATAATATTGGGCATCAAAACCCGCCATCGACAGATTTGTCACCGCTTAGGGCTTGAAGCCGGTTTCCTCGCATGAAATAGTGATAAGGCAAGAAAGCAAAGCAAGAGCATGATCGCAGCAAGGCCATTCTGTAAGGCTATTTTGTGAGGCCATTCTGGCGGCACAGCGATAACAGCCCCTCCTAAACCCTTGTCAGCCCAAAATGCCCAGCCCATCATATTCAGCCCATTGTATCCAGCCGAGGAGAGTTTTATGCAAAAAAGACAATTAGGCAAAACCGGCCCGCATCTATCCGCCATTGGCATTGGTGCCATGTCTTTTACCGATTTTTACGGCAAAACCTCAGCGGCAGAATCGCATCAGGTGATGACGGCGGCACTGGATTTGGGGGTTAATCACATTGACACCGCCAATGTCTATGGTGGCGGCCTCAGCGAGACGGTCATCGGCAGTTTTCTGGCAAAGCAGGGGGCGCAAAAGACCAGCCTTTTCCATATTGCCACCAAAGCCGGCATCGCCGTCGACAAGGAAAGCGGGCGCCGTTATATCGACAATAGTCCGGCCTATCTTCAGGCCGAGCTTGACGCATCACTGGCGCGGTTGGGGCTGGATTATGTCGATCTTTATTATATCCACCGGCGCGACGCCGACACCCCGATTGAAGAGGTAACCGAAACGCTGGCGGCGATGGTAAAGGCCGGCAAGATTGGCGGTTTTGGCTTTTCCGAGATTGCCCCCACATCGCTTTATCGGGCCGCGGCCATTCATGATGTTGCGGCTGTGCAATCGGAATATTCGCTGTCGGTTCGCAGTCCGGAAATGGGGCTGGTGCAGGCGACAGCCGGATTGGGTGTATCGCTGGTCGCCTTTTCGCCGGTTGGCCGGTCTTTGCTGACCGACAAGCCGCATTCCGCCGACAGCGCCGCGGCCAGCGCATGGCTGAGGACCAATCCGCGTTTTATCGAACCGAACCTTTCCGCCAATATCGAGGCTACCGCCGGTTTCCGCAAATTGGCCGCCGAATTTGGCATGAGCGCCGCCGCGCTGGCGATAGCGTGGCTGTTGCATAAGGGCCCGCATATCATCCCGATCCCGGGCACAAGGTCGGCCGATCACCTTCGCCAGCATTGCGAGGGCGCGGCGAAATCATTGTCTGCCGATGATATGGCGCGGATCGAAACCGTGCTGCCAATCGGCTGGGCGCATGGCGACCGCTATTCAGACGGTCAATGGGTTGGCCCCGAAAAATATTGTTAAACAAAATATCATCGCCGCGACCATTTTAACGCATGGAAAGGGTCACTTCATTGCCCCTTTTTTCTGCTTTTGCTATCATCACCACATGATCACCGGATGATCTGTTCACGCGATCACCTTTCGAAAGGGTTGCCCTATGCCTAGTTTTGACATTGTGAGTAAGATTGACACGACCGCGGTCGATAATGCGCTGGCTGGCGTGACCAAGGAAATGGACGTTCGCTACGATTTCAAAGGCAGTAAATGTGAAGTTTCGCGCAACGACGAGACCATCCTGATCAAGGCCGATGATGAATTGAAACGCCGTCAGGTTGAGGAATTGATCGTCACCCACCTCACCCGCAAGGGCGTTGATACCAAGGCGCTGGAATTTGAAAAGCCGGAACAGGCTGGCGGCAATAGCGTTCGCCAGACGGTGCTGGTGCGACAAGGCGTGCATCGCGAGGTTGCGCAAAAGATCGTCAAGGCGATCAAGGGCGCCAAGCTGAAGACGCAGGCCGCAATTCAGGGCGATGAAATTCGCGTGTCAGGCAAAAAGCGTGATGATTTGCAGGCCACTATGGCGATGATCAAGGCACTGGATATCGACCTGCCGCTGCAATATGAAAATTTCCGCGATTAGGCAATTTTGACGATTAGGCTGAGCGTTAGCGAAATCAGGCCTTTGCCGGTTAACCCCTGCGATCAAATTACACGCAGCAAAAGAAACAAATACCCCACGCCCACCGCCGGTTAGCAACCGGCTGGCATTGATCAGCAAATATAGGGGAGATGGTGCGGCCGAGAAGGGTTAGCACCATTTTCCTTCTGAAACCCAAAGAAAATATAGCGATATGTCCATTTTATGCCCCTAGGTCGTACAAATGGTCACGTCCTTAAACTTGTTTTGACCGCAATGGGCTTATTTTTAACTCCCTCACGGAAAAATATATAAATCCCACTCAGCGTGATCAAAGTCATACCAACAAACGAAAAGTAGTCTGGGATTTCACCGAACAACCAATAACCATTAACTATCGCAAACACCAATAACACGTACTCAAACGGTGCAATTACAGGTGGATTTGAAATCCTGTAAGCGCTTGTAAGAAGCAGCATACCGCAGCTTCCGATGCATGCTATGGTCAAGATAGCTAAAATTGCATTCCAATCAGATATCACCCAAGGCCGCAGCAGATAGGCATAGCTTTTTGAAGTGCCAATATCTGGGCCTATCAGAGAGATTATGATTGAAGCGACAAGCCCTAGGATGCAACTACCCCAATACAAATGCATCATTTGCTGCCAAACGCTGTCTCTATCACGTGTATATTTAGCTATCATCATTGAGACCGAATATGTGAACGCCGAGACAAGCGGCAGCAAAGCGATCATTTCAAATTTGTTTGGGCTAGGTTTCACTATCAGAATAACACCTGCAAAACCGGTCAAAACCGCCCCTAAACGATGAAAACCAATGTGATTTTTGAACAAAAACTTTGATATTATCGTCACGAATATTGGGCTAAAGAAGAATAGACTAGTAACCTCCGCTAGCCCCATTTCGCTGAGCGCAAAATAAAAGCAAAGAAACCCAGAGAAAAATAGTATGACCCGGCATAAAGCTAGCTTTGGATAGGATGAAGTAAATAAAATAGGACGACCCGTTAGCTTCAAAAACGCTATAAGAATTGACCCGCCGATCAGTCCTCTGATTGTCATGATTTGGGGTAGTGAGGCTACATCAGCCAAATGCCTAACTAGTATGTCCTGAACACTGAATAGTGACATTCCAACCAAAATAAAGAGAATGCCACGCACATCATCGTTCATCGAGATCATCTCATCAGTTAATGAACCTCAAGATTGATTTAAAAAGCACGCTTAATCAATAATTTTATCAATAAAAACAGTCGTATAATGAACATTTAGTATCCTTTTTACGTCAAAGACTTATTCAAATCTACTCAGTGGTGCTGCCGCAGATGCTGGAAGGACGATAGCTTGCATCCATCGACTAGTGATCTCGATTTCGTAACCTTCCCCATAACTTTGACCCACGCCCGATGTCTTCCATCCATCCAGTTGATCAATGATGTCCGGCGGAAATTCGACAGCCCTGAGCCGATCGCGAAAACTGTGACGGAATGAATGGACAACACAGCCATCAGGAACTAACGGCCGCAGCCATTTATTTAACCCATTACTAGCGTAGTCCGACTTATTGCCTTCCGGTGAGAAATAACGAGGAAACAAAAAGTCACTTTCGGAAGACGCTTGAGCGCGTTTTATGCCCCACAGAGTGGCTCCAACGGCTGGAACGCGCCTTTGACTATTCTCAGTCTTTAGAGGCCTCCAAGGCCGCTCTGTGAGCGTTATAAGCGGTACTTTGCAATCCAAAGATATATCTTGCTTAGTGAGACCGATCGCTTCAGCTAACCGCATACGGCTGTCAGACAAAACAGCTATTAACCAACGCATCTCGTCATCTTTGCGTCGGCACTCTTCCTGAATAACTCGCAATTGCTCATACGGTATGGGCAAACGCCGAACAGGCTTGGCGCCGTTGCCATAATTCATGTTTGAGAAGGGGTTCACTGCATCAATAGCATTTTCAGTTGCGATGAAGTTCCATATGGCGCGAATACACTCAAAATTCCGTTTTACTGTGGCTTGCGCGACCCCTCTGGCAACAAGTGTATCGCTAAACCGAAATGCATCAGCACGAGTATAGGCCTTGATAGACTTGTTTCCAGAAACAGCCACTACCTCTGCTACCACTCGGCTTACATAACCACAGAACCGTTTATCGTCAGACTTACCCCTCATTTTACAACAAGTATCGGCAGCCTCTGTCAGTAACAGCACCTGTAGAATCCCTGATTTCAGGAAATCTGATGCGGCCACACCTTTTGGCAAAGTAAAACGTAAATCCTGCCATTCTTTTTCAAGCGACAGGACTATATCACTGGATATGCGAACGGCTTGCGCTCGGTCTCGCGTTCTCAACGATTTTTGGATAGAATGTTTCCCATAATGCGGCACAAGATCCGTTGGAATGCGGTTTTGAAGGTAGTAAATACCGCATTTGCGTTACAAATAAGGAGCTGAAACTTTCGTCATAAAGTACGACCATTTGTACGACCCTAGGGGCACAAAATGGACATATCGCTATATTTTCTGCGGGTTTCAGAAGGAAAATGGTGCGGCCAAGAAGAGGTTCGATGCCTTTCCCCTGCGCTAGCAAGTAACTGAATCTAGCTATAACAATAGCTTAACAGATCATCACATATGGTCAACTATCAAAACTTTGCCTGCAACCTTGCCTGAACCCAGTTTCGAGGGCCAAGAGCCAAGCCTCTCCAACATAGCGACTGGAACCTCCGCTCTCGGATCTCGAACCGGGGGGTTACTGAGGATGTTTCTGAGTTAGGTTTGGATTTGATTAGAGGGGGTGGGGCCGCAGGGCGCAGGGGCTTGCGTCTCAAGGGGGCGGTTTACTTGATTGGTTGGCAGGCTATTTGTTGTATTAATGTCAGTGATTTCTTTCAATACGACAATTTCACCAATTCTAAAGGTCTTACAATTTGTGATTTGCAATCGCAGAGTCATAACTTGACTGAAGGCTTTTTGTTATTTCTTTCAATTTTTCCTGAAACGCCTTTTCAGAGTCAAATAACTCACAATCAACAGAGACAACCGCTATTTCATCTCTCATGACCGACCTTCGACCAGTTTTGCGGTCGACTAAAATATTGGTTTCTTGACCGTTGTTGCTCAATGTCCAACTTATCGACGACGTGTTAGTTTCATATGGGACACCGTGGCGTGTTGCCTTCATCTCAATGCTGTCATTTTTTCGTTGCCAAGTATGCGTTGAGACCCGTTTTTCATCAAACCAATGCGCAACCAAAGATGATAACGGCTCATCACTCACCGCCCATTTAGATAAAAGATCCTCTGTTCTGCTGCAGATAAGGCCTTTTTCGGCGACTGCAGCATACGTCTGAATTGGTGCCATTGCGCTTACCATTAACAGGCACAGGGTAATAGAGAACAGGACTTTCATAGTTACGTTTAACGGCACAGCTTTACAAAATTATAGTCACAGGATTTCAACCTCAAAGACCTGCAACCAAACGTAAAAGAAAACCGCGCCTTTTTCTCCTTTCTGAATGATTGACTAACAGCGAATGACCAGTTTTTAGGGCAAATGAATGGTCATAATTGCCCCACCAGAAATCGGCGTAAGGTCAATTTTTGCGTTTATTTTTCTGGCGCGCATCATCATGTTATTGATACCAAACCCACCTTCGCGGTTGCCTTCAAAGCTTTTGCCGCCAGTATTTTCAATGGTAATGTTGAACTGGTTTTCGGCGGTTTTGCTGGCTGAAACAACCAAGGTTTTACAATCTGCTCGCACAATCGCGTTATGAAGTGCCTCTTGGAAGATGCGCGTAATTTCAAGAATAATGACCGAACTGCTTTTTGGATAACCCATCAAGGCAAGAATTGACCAATCAACCTGGATCTTCTCTTGTGGAATATGATCGACGATTTGCTGTCGCAATGTGCCAAGTGCAGAAAATAAATCTTCGTCAGATGCCTCGCGCTGACCAAGAATGACTCGAATTTCATTAATGGCAAAGCGGCTAAGCTTTTGAATGTCTGCAAGCGCAGTTTTCTGCTTTTCCTGCGATAAAATATTTACGATCGATAGGTAATTCAAAACACCATCATGCAGTTCTGAATGGACTTTTAGCATGGCTTGCGATTGCGACCGTTCTTTTTCCAAAATCAAATTATTGGCGGCAAGTTGGCTTCGTGAGTGCGCAACCCCGCTGATATATAACGTGCCAACGCAAAGAATGACGGCAACCGTACCCGCATGCACCAAGATAATGCCGTCAGATATCAGCCCAAACCGATATGCAGCGTCATGTCCCAATGTCACCAGGATGGCCATCATCGCGGCAAAATAAATACCTGAATTATTATTCCCAAGCCAAAAAAAGCGATGAAAACTTTTTGCCAAAACATAAAGAACAACCAGCAGCAGGATAGGAAGCGTCAAATATAAATTGGCAAGTTTCATCAGGGTTACTGATTGCGATCCGAACAACAGTAATGCAACAAATACGACGATTGCCGCGCCAAGATGCGATTTATTGATTGGTGGTTTGGACGGGTCAAATATGTTGTTGCCAAATTGAATCAGCCCAAAAGCAGCTAATGACATGAATGTGACTAAATAGGGAAAAGCATCAATGAGGGATGGAAACGCATTTCCGAAAATCCCAATCCCACCAATGATAAGTGCCGTCATAATAAAGATCGGTGCAACAGCGTCAGCATATACCAAGCCAAACGCAACAAGGGTGATCAGAACGATAACGATGAAGATTTCAGTGCCCCACAATGCAGCACGCATATTTTCGTAATAAACCGTGTTACGCTGTGCAGAGACGGCGAGTGAGGTTTCCTGTCCAAAATATATTTTGGACATAGTGACCGAACCAATTCCCTTGTTTTCGATTGAAAAGCTTATGTCAGGCCGGTGCTTTCCGTCTGTTTTGGGTAATTGAATAAGAGCATCAGGAATGCGAAGACCGCTATGCCAATATTTCTGAGTGTCACTGTCAAAGAATTGAGTGCCATTGGCGAAAAATTTCAGACGCCCTTCGTAAAAAGGAATGTAAATGGTATCCGTGGTGATGGGATCGTATCGATCAATGCTCAGATTTCCCTGAAGGCGAACCGGGGTATCAGTGCCATGCACGACCTCAGAAACAGGCAGGCCAATGCTGTGCGCCAAAGTGGGCGCGGCGTTAAATTCTTCAATAACGAAGTCATATTCAGACACGTTCAAAAACGCCTTTGGCGCCCAAAAACACATCAGGGGGCCCAAAATTGTGAGCATAACAACTAGAATTTGGCTTTTGGATTTTCCCCACACTAGTTCAGTAATCCCAAGTTCCGTGCTTCAAAAACAGCCTCTGAGCGATTATTCGATTGCAGCTTTCGATAAATATTACGGATATGAACTGGCACTGTCGTTGGTGCAAGAGATAATGTTGTGGCCACTTCAGAATAGGAAAGCCCACGTGAAATGAGATTCAGAACCTCTAATTCGCGCGATGATAAAATTTTGGCTTTTTGTTTTGGCTCGGCTTGACCTTCGGGCGTGCGGCCCGCCTTATTCCGGAAAAGGCTAGCAAGCTGCGCGTCGTTACCATTATTCTGAAGGGTGGCGACAATCTTATTTGCAATCGATGGCGAGATAGGTGAATCTCCAGCCATTGCTGTTTTGATAACTGTAATGATTTCAGACGATTCATCGCCCTTGTGAATATAGCCAACAGCGCCATCAGTAATCGCTTGCAGAATAACCGCACTATCCATTGATGATGAAATAACAATTGAGATCGCTGTATCGACTGCGGTTGAAAACCCCTTGATGCTTTGGTTTCCTCGCCCATCTGGCAAATCAAGATCAGCAAGAAGAATATCAATATGATGGTTTTCCAAACAGGCTAAAAACTCGGCATTGTCTGAACATGTAAAAACCTGCTGAACGTGATCCCAATCTTTTAGGACACGCGCAAATCGCCGCTGTAAATATAAATCATCTTCTAAAACGGCAATATTGATCATTCTTCGCTCTCTTGCATTCGTGCGCATTTATCTAGACGTGTTTTTTCAAGCTGTGCAAACAATCTAACTAGTTTTTGGTGCGAGCTACCATATCCGTAGTATTGAACGACTGGCTAATTTGCTGATGGTTAGTTTGGCAAAAAAATAGCTATTTACATGCTGGAGTCGTAAATTATGAAAAAGTCCCAACTTGCTGGCAGTGTTCTTTTGCTGTCACTGACTGGCTGTTCTTCAATCGGCAGCGGTTGGAACAACACGGTCGACTTTATTTTCGGGCCGGAGGATGGCGCGGGTCAACGTCAAGAAGCCGCTGCCAAGATGGCATCTGATGCGGCCACTAGTGCCAACCCAGAACAGGCTTTGGTCGATAATATCGTCAAGAAAAGCGTTGATAAAGCCGCTATGTCAACTGCGGCTGCCATCGACAATTCTATGGCCTATTCCAAAACTGACATCAGCATAACCGGCATTAAAAGTAAAAAGACACGTTATGCGATTACCAATGTCAAGGGCTTTGAACCAAGCGATAATAGCCATGCGCAAACATTCATGCAGTCATCGTTAACTAACGCTAATTCAAGAGCTGTTTTGAATTTGGGTTTGGGGCGCCGTTATCTTAGTGATGATGAGAGCGTCATTACTGGCGTCAATGCCTTTTTGGACTATGACCCAAAATATGGACATCAGCGGGTCAGCATTGGGGCAGAGTTAAAATCCTCGGCGTTTGAATTAACCGCAAATAACTATAAAGCCCTAACCAAATGGAAAAAAGGCAAAAGCGGCAATCAAGAACGAGCGCTGGACGGACATGATATCGAGCTTGGCGCACAAATCCCCTACATGCCGGCTGCAAAGCTTTATGTGAAAAATTGGAAATGGAAGGGCGAAGACGGCGCTGGTGACACCAAGGGTAATACCTACAGTTTAGCTTTCTCCCAGTTGATAAATGGTGTTCAAGTTGAGCTTGGCCGCAGAGATTATGATGGACTTCAAAAAGATGAAAATTTTGGCCAATTAACCTACACCATTCCAATGGGGAGTGCGCCTGCGCAGTCTAGCCAGCCATTATTCTCAAGTGAGATGTTTGAAAGCGCGTCGATGAAAGACAAAATGCTCGATAAGGTTCGGCGTAATAACGCAATTGTAATCCAAACTAAGTTCGTTGCTGCGGTTGGTGGAGTTTAATACTATGTCACATTATTTGAAAATTTTGTTTTCAGCATTGTTTGTTTTTTCAACGTTATCATTATCAGCCAATGCTCAGACAATAGTAAACGAGAACGCCATGGCTTTCTCCGCCTGTCCCGCAACCGGTGACATGGTGGCAGAAGATGGAGAGTGCCGCGTCACGCCATCAACGTTTTCGACAAAGATATATGAAATTGGGTTATGCACCGCACACCCATATGGTGCGGCAAAAACAAGCGCAACATTTGACGCTTCAACTTGTGTTGTGATTTATACCGATGCAGCCCCTGCTGCCGTCGACCTTGCGGCTGCAATCGGAACCAATACGTCTCTTCCCGGAACTGCATCAGCGCCACCTGAGGGAACTTATGGGTTTCCGTATATTAAGTTAGGAACAGATTTTACAGTAGCTGGTTCATTTACAAACACACCGACTGGTGGAGTAGCAACCACCTACTACAGCCGTAGCAATGGGACCGTTGGCACTACTGCGCCAGCAGTTGCGAAAACAGACTCACTGAAAAACTTTGGTGATGACGATTGCTCATCGGGTTATGTGGGCGCTGCAGTTGTTGGTGGAACTATGGACGGCTTCATCACCAATACTGCTTTTACAAGAAGTACTGATACTGACAAGAGCGGCGACCCGGTCATCTGCAACAAAAGTGATAGATTAGTCGCGGTTATGAATCTAGCGGCGCCCTTCACCGTTACGAGTCAAACATATGCGGTAAACTTTAACTTTATTCTTACTAACTATGGAGCTCAGTTTGTTGATGGAAACAACACTGCCGGCGCCCCTGAAGAATTTGCAAGCGCACCCTTTGCTGGTTACTTTACTGTGCTAAATGCTGACTAAACAAAGACTCTAAAATTTAACCTAACAAACTCTGATACTGCCGCCAAACAAAATGGCAGTGGTATCAGAGAAAATTTGGCTGATGGCAGCCGAGAAATTATGGACATTTTATGCATCACCAGTCTCAATCATTGTGAGGCTCTTATTTTCGAGACAATCCTTCAAGTACCCAATGTTCCGGGAAGAGCTTTGGAAAAACAAGCTAGCCTTCCCTGTTCCCTTTAGGCTTTGATAGCAGCGAAGCGCATCATCCAAACTTAGTGAAGTTTTCTTATCATTCGGTCGCAAATCAGCATTTATTAGAGATAACCCGAGTTCACGCGAATGAATCTGCTCAAGCCTCAAGCTATCCCAATAACGTTCTAGCCTATCAGACAGTGTCATCGATAAGCTGCGAGCCTTATCTGCTGATTTTGTCTTGAGTGATACTTCAACACGGCGCTTATTGAAGCGTGCCTGCAGGTCCGTAGGAACTGCGCGAGAGAAGTAATAAATGTCATTTCTTTGATAAAAGTATACCGGAGACCTTGTCCACACCATAACGTGTACCACCCTGCTCTAAAACATTAACTGTTTAGATACAGTTACTAGGCCACCGATCCGCGGTTCTTGAAACTAGGAAATGGTGCGGCCGAGAAAATCTATTATGCCTTACGTATGCACCATCACTGACCTGAACATCAGCAATACTCACATATTATGTGTCACTGACTCACTGTCAACAGGCACGTAATCTTTCACAGTTTCTTTCACAGTGAATAGAAATCTTCGGGTAATGGAATAAGCCTACATATCCTTATCGTTATCAGTACAGGGTAAGTGAGATATGTAGGTGATAGATACATATCCTTGTTAAGGACACCTGACTGTTAGCTTACAGTGCCTTAACAATCCCAATGTCAATAACACCTAACCACCTATGGGGCGGCGGGCGCCACCCCCCAGCCGCACGTATATATAAATGGACAATTACACAGATCAGTCTTTAAAAGTGTTAACCACTATCAGTTGTCATTCTTGTCATTTGTGTCATTTTTAATGAAGGCGTGCTTTGGATTGTGGCTAGATTAATCAGTCTAGGTTTGTCAGGTAATATCTGAGTAGTTAATTGGAAGCAAAATGATTATTGTATTTTTTAGGGCCTGACGATTGGTACGTGCTGGTCTTCTTATTCACCTGATCATGACTACTATTGCCGGAATTTATCCTGCCAGTGCGGCAGACTCTGCAAGGCGTGATATTTCCTGTGGCAATTACCGCTACATCATAGAGAAATCTTTATTTGGTGTTAATGTCAACATCATGAATATTAATGATAATATTATTGCCTCAACCGAACGTCCTTATTGTCAATCAAACCCCGATGCTCAGATGGTGGCTGAACTTTCAGTAGATGGTGATGATATATGGTGTGTTGAAAAGTTCTTTATCGTGATGGATCGAAAGCCCATTGCAAAAACTTCGCGTTTGCTAAGCCTCACTCTGGACCGCGTCTTTGAATATGACTATTTGTGGCAAGCTGGTGACTGGGTAAAAGCTGACACACGGACCATTACTTGTGCCAGTCACAAAGAGCCTAAAATGAAAAAAATCCCCGATTAGGACTGGTAATTTCTCGCCTCGCTCCTTTGTTGTCCTATCCTATTGGTTCTAACCGCGCAGGTAAGTGAACTCAACCATTAGCCTCGCAAAAGGCGCTTTGATTAGTTTGTGAGGAAATTATGAGTGCAAATCTGAAAAGTATAATCCTAATGGTTATTGGGATGGGTTGTTTAACCTTAGGTGATTTGCTGATCAAAATCGCCAGCCAAACATTACCGCTCGGACAGGTAATGATTATATTTGGTGCCGGCTCAATAACAGTATTTTTGGGGGTTATGCGTATTGAGGGTGAGTCTGTTCGGCTATCGCCATTCACTAATCTTGCAGTAGTGTTGAGAAATATTGGTGACCTTATTGCCATAAATGGTATGTGCTTGGCATTAGTATTTGTTCCCATATCCACTATTGGGGCAGTGATTCAAACTGTACCATTGATGGTTACCGCAGCCGCAGCTTTGTTTCTTGGCGAGCGAGTTGGCCCACGGAGATGGTTGGCCATTCTTATTGGTTTTTTAGGAACTCTGCTTATCATCCAGCCGGGTGCTGCTACCTTTGATATCGCGACAACCCTTGTATTGATTGCTGCAGCAGGTATGACGTTACGAGATATAACGACCAAGCTGGTTCATGAAAATTTTTCAACTCTGCTTCTGTCCTCGTATACGTCTGTACTATTTATAATAAGTGGCGGCGTTTTACTCATAATCTCAGGTGGAGCCAGCATACCTGATATAAAGATGATAGCCATACTTGTAGCAATGATCGCCTGCGGTTCTTTGGGTTTTTTCTTTACAACTAAGGCTGTCAGGTTGGGAGATGTGTCTGTTGTAATCCCTTTTCGTTACACTCGACTTCTGTTTTCTGTGGCGGCTGGCATTTTAATTCTTGGCGAGCAGGTAAATTTGATCATGCTAATTGGTAGCGCTTTAACGATTTCATCTGGCCTTTACATTTGGCGCAGAGAAATTGTTATTCAAAATTAAAATAGGCGTGGCAAGAAATTGCCTCGCTTTCTCATACAGCTTTCGATTAGTGTTTTTTTCAAAATGAAATAATCCTATTTTCCTCATAAATTCAGAGCAAAAATGACAAAGCCTATTGCTACAATATTAGTCCTTTTTGGGGCTTCAATGATGAGTTTTGTTGGGGTCCTGATGAGGCTGCTCGATGAGGCTACGGGGTTCCAAATTCTTTTCTATCGGTCAATTAGCCTCACATTAATGGTTTTGCTGGTCGTCTGTATTCGGCGCAGAACCACTCCTTCATTTTTCATCAAATCAATTGATAAGCATGACCTGCTGATGGGAGGCTGGCTTTCAGTAGCCTTCACCACGTACATTTTCTCTATGCTCTGGAGTTCAGTTGCATCAACCCTATTAATCATCACTATTGCACCGTTTCTTGCTGCAGTAATTGCTTGGAAGTGGATTGGTGAAACTCCCCACCCTGTTACATGGCCAACCATGATCGTTGCAACTTTTGGCGTGGGCTTAATGGTTTATGATGGGGCTAATCTTGGTTATTCACTGGGAAATATCAGTGCATTTGTCTCTGCATTATGCTTTGCCATAATGCTAGTTGTAGCAAGGCGCAGTCAAAAAACGGATGTTTTAGGCGGAACGTTCATGGCTGGCGTATTTAGCGTTTTACTTGGAGCCATAACCGCAGTTGTTTTTGATGGCAGCCTTAAAGTCAGCCAATCAGATATTTCAATTATTTTATTTATGGGTGCCTTCACTATTGGTCTTGGAATCGCTTTGGTAACAACTGGAACAGGATATATCCCTGCTGCAGAGGTAAGTCTACTTGTGTTGATTGAAAGTGTTTTGGGTCCAATTTGGCCGTGGGTGTTTTTAGGTGAACCAATCACTATTTATGAAATTATCGGCGGAGTAATTACACTTTTAGCCGTAGCTGCCTTCACTATTTATAGTCGTAAATCACGAGTGCCTTTATCTGATTGAGTTAACCCCCGCCTCCCAATGACACAAATGACAAGAATGACAACTGATCTATAAACCTCTGCCAATTCTTCTCATGGACGACTTTCCATTTCCTTTGTCATTTCTGTCATTCCTGTCACATACCCATTTAAAAAGATCACCAATAATGCATCACGTATTAGGCACCGGCTTTGCCTAAACACGTTTATGGGCATTTTAGTGACTCATTGAATTGCACTTAAATGGCAACTGATAGTGGTTAACACTTTTAAAGACTGATCTGTGTAATTGTCCATTTATATATATGTGTGGCAGGGGGGTGGCGCCCGCCGCCCCATAGGTGGTTAGGTGTTATTGACATTGGGATTGTTAAGGCACTGTAAGCTAACAGTCAGGTGTCCTTAACAAGGATATGTATCTATCACCTACATATCTCACTTACCCTGTACTGATAACGATAAGGATATGTAGGCTTATTCCATTACCCGAAGATTTCTATTCACTGTGAAAGAAACTGTGAAAGATTACGTGCCTGTTGACAGTGAGTCAGTGACACATAATATGTGAGTATTGCTGATGTTCAGGTCAGTGATGGTGCATACGTAAGGCATAATAGATTTTCTCGGCCGCACCATCTTCTCATCTAAACACCTGATATGTCGGCACATTATGTGCAACAGATTAGGCGTGTGAAATAGACACTCACGAAATCTGATGCTCCATCGTACTTACAGTAAATTGAGTATCAACATGGAATTTTTACTTCTTTGGGTTCTTGGTGGAAATGTATTGGACAGCGGTCTTCGCTATGAAGATGCTGGCAGCTGCTACGCTGCTGCTCAGAACAGCGGTAAAGACCTCCAAGAAATAGGCCTGTCTCCACCCAAGTTCACTTGTGTTCCAGTTGCCGAAGGCAAAGAATTGAAACTGCTGGTTCCTGAACAGCAAGGTTCACGCTTTCCATTCTGATACAGATTAGAGTCTCCTCATCCACTTCTCTAAGACCTCTAATGGATACCCATTCCCATATCCATGACCTACGCCAGAGGTCTTCCAGCCTCCTATTGCATCAACAATATCCGATGGACATTCCACGGCTCTTAAACGGTCACGAAGACTATGTCTAAAGCTATGAATGACACAGTTGTCTGGCACGTATTGATGCAGCCATTTATTAAGACCACCACTAGCTGAGTTGGCTTTACAGCTTGCTGCATCGCAGTATCTAGGAAAAGCAAAGATACTATCATTGTTGGCCTCTAGAAGCCTCTTAGACGCCCACAGAGTAGCCCCAACAAGCGGAATACATCTGTGACTGCCTTTGGTCTTTAAACTCCTCCACGGATGAGGTTTAAGGTCTATGTGAGGTATACAGTCATCTAGTTTTATGTCTTCTTTCAGTAACCCAGCTGCTTCTCCTAATCTCATGCCAGTGTCACTGATAAGAGCAATGAGCCACCGCATCTCATCGTCTATGTCTTTGCACAGAGATTGCACCCTCTTGATGTCTTGAATGGATATTGGCTGTCTTGATTGAGCATCATCATCATCAGGAAAGTAAGTCTTGGCAAAGGCATTGGAACAATCCAGCCCCTCCTCTGCTATCGCTAGGTTCACTATGGCTCTTATTGATGAAAAGACACGCTTGACTGTCTTAATACCCATACCTTTATCAATACACCAATCACGAAACTGAGCAGCTTCATTGGAGGAGTAAGAGGATATGGGTCTATCGCCCAAGAGTTTGGTCACATAGCTAGTGTTACGATTGGCGGTTCTTATGAACACCTTGTCTTTACCCACGCCTTTCAGCCGCAGGTATAACTCACAGGCTTCAGACAGAAGTAAACCATCATTAACAGCAGAATCACTTGATTTGACCACTTGAATAGCAGGTATATCCATATTTTGCAGTCGCAAACCAAGCCAATAATCCTCAAGGCGTTGGTTTATTGATTTGCTTGCACGAACAGCTACAGAGGCTGATTTGGTTTTAAGGCTGAAGCAGAGCCTACTCACATTATAGTAGGCAATTAGGTCATAAGGTATGTGACGAACATAATAGTAAACACCATCACGATTCATCACGTGTTCGGGAGCAAATTTCTTTCTCATTCTATTTCACACGCCTAATCTGTTGCACATAATGTGCAGACATATCAGGTGTTTAGATGAGAAGATGGTGCGGCCGAGACGCAATGTGGTGCGGAATCATTAGTGTCTAACTAATTGAATCATATAGACAGTTGTAAATCTTGGCAAGAGGCTTGTGATACCGATTGTGACACCTTTTTAAGGCTAGGGATTTTAGGAATCCTACTTCTAAAACCAACCCCCATACCCATCGAAATCTCACGGCTTCAAAAAAGGGGGCTAAAAGTCAGAGGTGTTGTTCTTGTTGTTAAAATCACACAGCAGTTGATGCAAGGGCAAAAAAGAGAGGCGCATTATCACGCCTCTCCGAGTTGTTATTGTAATGTCATTTTTTAGGATTCATGGTGAACATAAATATTTGCCCACCTGCATCACCGCCGTGCGCTTCCACAGCTCCACTCGATTCTGGACGAGCCTGAACCACTCCAATGTAGGTTTGCTCTGCGGTGCTGATTTTGCTGCGAATGTCCTGACGAGCCGTTCCTTTCAATTCTTCCATGGAGTAGAAAGAGCCATCAGTTTTCTTTGCAATTAGTGCAGTTACAGGCCATGAACCTGAAAATTCGGTTGTTCCTGGCTTAGTGAAAGCGCCACCCAGTGCAGATACACCCGCTTCATAACGTGAGCTGTATTTACCGCCGGAAATTGCTAGAAGATGGGCATCAGTGACGTTCATGTCATCGTCGATTGTCAGCACATATTTGCGTTCGCCGAAGTCATTTCCTGAGTCTTCGTCTACAATCAAATAGTCACCGTCTGCTGTTTTAGCCCAATAAAGTCCATCAGGATCAACCATCTTAGCGACACCTTTTTCCATATGGATAGACGCATCACCACCTTTCACCTTACCTTCGCCACCAACCTTTAGAGTTAAAGCGCCATCCACAGCTGCAACAGCCCGTTTGACTGAAACATCGAGAAATGCAGGAAGCTCACCCTTAGCTAGATTAAGAGCCTCAGCAAGGTTGCCAAGGTCAAAAGCAAGCAAGCCGCCTTCGTCAGTCATGTTTTGGAAATAACGCGCAGCCCCTGAAGGGTCAGCAGCAGGGTGTTCTGTTTTTGTGTCTCCATTAAAGAAGGCATAACCTTTTGGCTGTTCCTCTTTTTGTTCCCATAACATCATCTCTGTGTCTTGCACGGCGAGTGGTTTATCAAAGCCCTGCCATTGATAAGATGTTGGATAAAAACGACCATTGAAACTATTCGGAGCATCCTTGTTTTTCATATAGTCATCAACCATTTTTGCATCGAGTTTTGCCTCAATACCCAGTTTGGCGAATGTCTCACGAGCAAGTGCTAATCCATAGATTTTGCCATATAACAGGCCATTTCTCGCAAGGAATGCGTCACGTTCATTTGCTGTTGCATAGTTAATTTTGCTGCCATCTGCTCGGCGGTCTTTAATGCCAACATAAATACGATTCGGCGCTGGTTCTTGGCCATGATTGTAGCCAGCTGCCACGATAACCACGTAATCCTTATGGCCTGAGTTGATTGGCATTAGCTTTTCATAACCAGTTTGACCGAGAGCGGGAACCGTATATGCGGTCCGATTGGCAATATCCACGACAACACTCGCCAGACCCAGCGTTGATGCCGAGTCATGTTTCCCAGCAGGGAACATCTGCCCAATTTCCCACTCCTCAGCGGTCAGCCAGACATCGTCTCGAAAACCAATACCTTGACCATATTTATTCGCTTGCTCGTACCACGCTCCGCAGAAACTCTGGAAAAAATAATCAGCTTCGCTCAGGCGGAAATTCGGCTTAAACTGAACAAGTGTTCCGTCGGGTCGGGTTTGGTTGCCCCATTTGCCAGACAGGTAGGATGGGTCGAAAGATGGTGCAGAGACAATCTCGCCGAAACCGTTATATACTGTGTCAAATAGTTTCCCTGAGCCTTTTACCATCCCCTTTGCGGAGTTTGCATTCTTCATAAAGTCTGCAAATTTTGCTCTATCATAATCGATGGTATGGATGTGGGAGCCTGTGAAGGTTACACCATTCTTCATTCTCCAGGGATATGTTTCTGGCCGTGGGGCGCGGCCCATCGTTGCATATGACTCACTTTGATAGATCACCCTTACAGTTTCATCATCTGTGAGCATGGCTGCATGACCATCTGGATAGCCTGTCAAAGTTTCACCAGAAACAACGTCAACTTCGCCAACAGTTGCAATAGCTTTGAAGCTGGCAAAAGGAAAATTTGTATTAGCGCTTTCACCATCTTTCAAAGGCTTTGTTGCAAGACCAGCCTCAGGAATAAGAGCAGTGGTCTCGCCGATTACTTTTTGCGAGCCGTGGCTGCCAGCAACCGCTGAAAAAACAACTGAAGTAGATAGCAAAGTGGTGCTTAAAAGCGCAGTGAGAATTAGGTGTTTCATTTAGGAAGCCTCTCAAAATGAAGCGATTGGGAGGCTCTTCTTTCCAATTTTTTTATTTCACCTATGTTACCGAAATATTAAATTTTTGCTATTGAGGCATCCCCTCTGCGTCGCAGGACAAGGAAGACAAAACATATAAGCTAATCAGGCTTTAAGTTCTATTATAAACAGTATGATATTGCGCTGATATTAGAGGCAGAAATACTGATTAAGAAAATTTTTTATGGAACACCCACTATGTCTTGCAGCTGAATTTAAAGTTATTTTCCAAAGGTTGCCGTATCTGAACCACCCACTGCCAAGTCATTCAAGTCCAAAGGCTGATTGATGCAGAGTTTAATGTCAGCCAAATTGAAAAAAATTAACCGAGAATTAAAATTATTATAAGACGCGCTTCAGCCAATTATGACACGATTCGTGCAACTTTGGAGGGGTTGCTGAATATTTGAGACAAGCCTCACCGTTCTAGTAAACTTTTAGAATCAGTTGCTTAATGAAGTGGCTCGCTCTTGTAATAAATCTGCAAAGTTCGGTTAATCTACTCCAATGCGCAGAAACCGTTAACAAATAGTTTTGTTACAAAAATGGAGCTGAAGATGAAAAACGCTGTTCCCCTTAACACCATAGCAAGCACATATAACGTGTCCATTCACGAGTTGTTACTTTTGGTTAGCTCGATGAAGTTAGATTTGACTTATGTAGAGGGTATTGCATTTGTAAACGCCAGCGATTTTGAAGTTTTAAACACTGTAGAAGACATTTTCATCTACACGTTCGCTGACAGGCATAACTTATCGTCTAATGCCGAACTTTGATTTCGTGAGGGTTTGAGACTGCAAAAGTTTGGTTTGTTTGGTGCCTCAGTGACCCTCGGCCGTTGGTGTAGCCATCAAATATTAAGAAGATGTTATGTTAATATTACAATCAAGTGAAGAGTTGCACTGATTTTTTGACCACAGACCACAGCACACCCCCGTACCCTTCGTAATCTCACAACTTCAAAAAAGGGGCTAAAGGCTCTGGTTCTTGTTGTTCTTTTTGTTTCTGAGAAAATAAACACTAAAAGATAAGACAGCAAACAAAGCTATACTTCTCAGCTTCAGTCTGCCTTGGCCTAAGGTTCACTTAGGTTCCAGTGGCCTTTGGTTACTCTGGTCTGGTCTGTTTAATGGTGGTGTAGGAGGTGTAGGGTCAAGACCTTCATTCCAAAGAACCATTGTTCTTTAGAACCTATAGTTCACCCCTACACCCACTACACCTTTTTGTTTGGACTGGGGAACTAAGGTTACTTTGGGCCAAGGTTACTCTGGCCTATAGAACCTATGACCTTAGTTTCAGTCTTGATTGTTAATAATTAACTACGACACCTTCTACCTACTGCCTATAGTCAGGCAGGGGCGGACCGGAGTATACTAGTACGCATAAGGATGTGTACTCATGGAAGATGATTACGAAGACATCAGCAATGCGGCCTTTATGGCATTTAGCACCAAAGCAACCTCAGACAAGGCCAAGCAGCTTGTTGTTGAGGTGTTGCATCTCCTTCAGCAATCCGAACAGAGAAAACGCAAGCGTAAGGCAACAGACCAAGCCTCATTTGAACTTGGTGTTGAATTGGTTGTGTCTGACTTGCTCTCCACGTTAGCCAACAAACGTTCATCTTGGGTTTATCGGTCTATGTTTAGAAACACCTTCTCTGGTGAACCTATCGGAGCAGACACATTCAACAAAATCATAAACCTGATGCAAGACAATGACCTCCTAGAGACACACAAAGGCGGAAACGTAACAAACCCCTTCTATGACCCAAGCACAAGTTCACCAAAGTATATTCCAGGCAAAGCCAAGAGGTTCAGGCCATCAGAAGCATTGCTGTCTCTAGCTGCTTCCTATGAAATTAACGGTGATAACTTCTACGACCACTTCACAGTCTCTCTCCCTAAGAAGCCTATCAGGCTCAGAGCCGCTAAAGGCAGCTTTAAGTCACGCATGGACCGAGGGCCAGCTATGCGGTTCGAAGAGACAGAGCAAACAAAAGCCTTAACCGGGCAAGTACACAGCCTGAATGAATATTTGATAGACCACAGTCTCGAAGGTGGAAACTTTAATGGCTACATCAGAGGCTTTAATGAAGGTAATCACCCTGCCTTCAATTGGGATAGAGGTGGACGTCTATACGCTGTTGGCGCAGACAGCTACCAGCTGCTAAAGAAAGCCGAAAGGCTAAAGATGAAGATTGATGGCAAGCCAGTAGCAGAAATCGACATCAACGCTTCATTCTTGAGAATATTCCATAGCCTTATAAACCAGCCCCTGCCAGACCGAGATGACCCCTACACAGTTGATGGCCTTCCAAGGGATGTCGTTAAGGCTTGGGTCACCGCTACCTTTGGGCACGATAAGTTTCATCAGTCTTGGCCACCTAACTTGAACAAGCGTCTGAGGGACGATGGGATTGACACATCAAAGGGTATGTCGATGACCAAAGTCCAAGAAAAGGTGGTTGAAGCCATTCCATCCTTCAAACTCTGGAATCCACAGGAACATGGGTGGCCAAGCCTAATGTTTCTTGAGAGCGAGCAGATGATTACTTCAATGGGGCAGCTGCGAGACAACCACGATGTGCCAGCGTTTAGCATCCACGACAGCGTTGTTGTTCCAAAGGAAAGCGTTGAAATTGCTACAGCCGTTTTACGCGAAAGGTTCGAAGGCCGCTTTGGACTAGAGTATCGTTTTACAGCGCATTTTTCCAACAATCAGAGTGTCGCGATTTAAGACTCACTGAAGCCTCTTTATTGGGTGTTTGCTAGCAGAGTATGTCGCAGCCTGTAACACCGCTCAGTGACTCTCAAATCGCCGTTAAATGGCACCCCAAGTGTTGTGGTTTGGTTGCTTTGTTGGTGACGTCTAATCATTCAGGCTGACAAGGTGCTTGAAACCGCATTTCTTCGTCAAAGACCAACCCCCATCCAAATAATTTTCTCAAAAATACAGCTAGATAACGACCTGTTCCATGTACCTATGAAGCCTCTCCAGAGACGACCCTTGGCCATAGGTTTGACCAACGCTGGATTTAGACCATCCACCTATCTCATCCATTACATCTTGAGGACAATCGACCTCTCGCAGCCTATCCCTCATAGCGTGTCTAAAACCATGAAGAACATACTGAGGCGGAATATGCTCCTTCATCCATTTGTTAAGACCATTGCTAGCAGAGTTACTGTTGGTGCTGGCTTGCTTGTTGTACCTTGGGAAGAGGAACGGCGTATTGTTTCCAAGAGAGGCTTCTAAAGCCTTCCTAGCGGCCCATAGAGCCACGCCAACAAGAGGGACGCGTCTCTTGCTTGTCTTTGTCTTAAGACGCCTGTTGTCAGTCTCCTCAACGATAACGTGAGGAACTTCAGCGCCAAGATCAACGTGGCTTCGCTCTAATCCAGCAGCCTCTCCAAGTCTGAGGCCAGTGTCGCTGATTAAGGCTATCAACCAACGCATATCATCGTCTATTTCACGACAAAGCCCTTGAATATGAGCAATATGTTCGACTGGTATCGCTGGTCTCTCTTGCGGCTCTTGTTTCCTATATCGAAGACCAGCAAAGGGGTTATCCAGCTTTAGTGAATGCTCCTGATTCGCTAGATTAAAGACCGAATTAACAGAATCCATGGAGCGTTTGACGCTGGAAGTAGACAAAGGCGACTTGTTCAGTGCTTGGTCTGTTTCATCGTAAAGCCAGTCTTTGAATTTGTTTGCATCTGTTCTGGTGTACTCAGACAAAGGCTTGTCACCTAATACCGACAACAATCGTCTAATCGGTCGCTCTATATGGTTAAGGTCATTCTTGGATTTACCACTACCATTCATCTGATGATGAAGAGAAAGAGCATCTTCCCAATGCCAAGCCTTTCCATAGTTCAACTGGGTTGCGGCCTCTCTGATGATAGCAGTCTCTTCAGTCTCTTCTCTAGAGCCATAGCGAACTTCATCTAGCTTATCCTCGTACAACTCAAGCATAAGTTCGATGGCTGTAAAAGATGTCTCACGGTCAATCTTGCCAAGAGACTTCTTTGCTTGCCCTGGCTCGAATCCATGGCTCTCAAGGAAGGCTGTTGCCCTTTGACGCAAGGTTAATGGAATAGAACGGTCATCAGGATTACGGAAATAAGCCCACAGCGTGTCCAACTGCTGAGTAATACGAATTGCCGCAGCTTCTGCTTTAGCAGCCTCATGTGTCTTTAGTGATTGAACAAAGAACGACAGTCCATCATGGTGACCCTTGAGGTCATCAGGGATGCGTCTTCTGTAATAATACCGACCAGACGGTTTTCGCAGAACATACTTCAAATCGAGCCAAACTCGCATTTGTGATACCTTTGTGACACCTGTTATAACAACATAACTGGCTAAACACTAGGGTTTCCGGCACTTTTTGAAGAGAAATGGTGCGGCCGAGAAGACTCGAACTTCCACGGGGGTTAGCCCACAGCGACCTCAACGCTGCGCGTCTACCAATTCCGCCACGGCCGCACGTTTGAAGCACACCCTATATGTCACCTTCATGCTGAATTATCAAGCCTGTTTCGCCGGCAATCGGTAAAAAGAAAATCGCGGGGCTTTGCAGCATTCTGCCCAATCCCCAGAGGGATAGCCAGCCGCCCAAAGGCAGGCTATGCTGTCGTCATCGCCGTTGACGGCTTTTTTGAACCGGATCAATGCCCATGCCGCCCCCAAATCTGCCGCCCCAAAACCTGCCGACCTTATGGCAAAATTACCCAGATTTACAGCCCTATGCCCCGCTGGTGGCCGCAATGCAGGCGCACGCCGCCGCCATTCGCCATGATGGTGCCAGCGAGGCGATATGGCTGCTTGAGCATGAGCCGGTTTATACTGGCGGCACCTCGGCCAAGCCGCATGATCTATTAAACCCGGGCGACGTTCCGGTAATCGAGGTTGGGCGCGGCGGGCAATGGACATGGCACGGCCCCGGCCAACGGGTGGCCTATGTCATGCTGGATCTAACCCGCCGCGGTCAGGATGTTCGTGCGCTGGTCCATGCGCTGGAGGGCTGGATTATTGCCAGCCTTGCCGCCTTTGACGTTGCCGGTCAGCGGCGCGATGGCCTGCCCGGTATCTGGGTGAAAAGCGGCACAAGTGCCAGCGGCCTTGACAAGATTGCCGCGATTGGTATTCGCATCAGCCGCTGGGTGAGCTGGCACGGCATCTCGATTAATCTTGACCCCGATCTTGCCGCCTTTGACGCGATTGTGCCCTGCGGCGTCAGCGATGGCGGGGTGACCTCGTTTGCCCGACTTGGCATCAGCGCCACTATGGATGAGCTTGACGCCGTTCTAAAAGCGCAATTTGACAGGTTTTTCCCAACCCCTGCTGCCGGATCCTAGCATCAAGATCAACGGTTTCAGCGATCGGGGAAATTAGGGCAACCAGGACAATCAGGGCAAATCTTGCAGGAAATCCAACAGCGCAGTCACCGCCCGTTCCGCATCAGCCGTCAGCCAGCGCCCCGCATCGGCCTCGCCCATCAAGCCATCGCTTGGTGCTTCGTGATGCAACAACAGATTGCGCCGCCCCCGCAACCAGCCAAGATTGGCCGTGCTGCCGGCATAGGCAAAGGCCGCCCCGTCCAGATACCCCGCCGGACCTGCCTGTTCATGCTGCACAACATCAATGATCGTGGCGGCAAGAATAATGCTGCTTGCCGGTAATCCACTGGCCGCGCTGGCGATCAGTTCGCCGTACAGCAGGCGCGCATGCGGGCCTAAATCGCCTGTATCAAAACCCGACAGACGGTGCATTAAAGACGCGCTAAGCGCCATCGTGGCCGCGCCGCGCTTCATGCGCCCGTACCGCCCACATCCGGCGGCGTCAGCAAGCCGAGAAACCGCGCGGCATCAGCCAGTTCAGCCTGCAAAAACCGGTGCCGGTCAGCCGCCTCGAAATCGGTTCCCCATTTTTCGTTCTGCCAAAGCTCGTCAAGAAAGGCCAGCTCGAACATCTGCACAGGGTCAATCACACCCTCGACAAATCCCAGCCCCAGCACCAGCGATCCTGAAAGGCTGGTCGCACGGTGTAATATGCCAAGGCGCCAATCGTCAAAAACCGCGATTAGCGGCGGGAATTTCACCGCATCGGCCTGTGTAACCGGCATAATGCCGTTCACGGTTTCAAGATGAATAGCCCGTTCATCGCCAAGCCGGTCTAGCCAAGGCTGCCACTGGCGATGCTGCCGGCTGGCAAGGTCATCCTGATCATCACGGTAACATAAAAGGTCGTTCGCACCATAGGCGGCAAGCTCGGTAATAATCGCCTCGCGCTGCGGCGTTACGCGGTCAAGCACAGTGACGGCAAGGCTAAATAGCGGCATGGTCGACGGCTCAATATCATCACCCTGCCCGCGCCATTCATCGGCGATGGCGCCGGCCAGTGGCAGGGTTGGCACCAGCAAAAGACTGCCCGCGGGTGAGCGCAGATCTCGCCCATCAAGCTGTACCGATATTCCATAAGCCGATTTTGTGTCACCCGCATCCCCTATCGTGACGTCTTTATAAAACCGCTTTTTCGCACTCATGATATTTAACTTTCTTCAAAACATTCTTTGCCAGACGTCGCTATCCGATGTTCCGCCCCCATTATCGGCAGCACAGAAACCGGCGTAAGCCGCAACGGCCACCGCGCCCTATTTAATAATCCTGAAACCGCCACCCGGGCACCGGCAGTTCCATGCCCAGATCATCAAGACTGGCTTTTAGATGCGGGCTAGGCGGCGCGGTGATAACCTTGCCATCGGTTAATTTCAGCTGCCACGCATGGAGATGAAGGCGGCGCGCAATCAGCCCGCCCGGATGCGCATCATCACCGGCATATTTGCCATCACCGCAAATCGGGTTACCAAGATGCGCCATATGAACCCGCAATTGATGCGTCCGTCCGGTCAGCGGTCGCAGCGCCATCAGCGCCATTTTCCGGCCAGCATGATCCAGCCGCCGATAGAGTGTTTGCGCGCTTTGCCCATCATCATGGACTTGCATTTTCTCGCCAGCCTTCCCGCCAAGTTTCAAAATTGGCGCCCGGATACTGCCAGTTTCAGGCGGCAGGCCGATCACCAGCGCCAGATAGGTTTTCTCGAGCCGGTGCTTTTGAAATGCCTCGGTAAGGCTGCGCGCAGCCTCGATTGTTTTCGCCAATAGCAAAACCCCGCTTGTATCCTTGTCAATCCGGTGAACCAGCCGCAACCGGCTGCTTGCATCATCACTCATCGCGCGCAACATACCGTCAACATGATGATGCGTTCCGGTACCACCCTGCACCGCCAAACCGCTTGGCTTATTCAACGCCAACCAGCCCTTGCCTTCAGCCAAAAACATATCGTCAAATTGCTGGCGCAGCGAACTGCTGGCAACAATGCGCGGCGCCACAGGCGTGGCGGCGGCAGGCACTGCCGCGGCGATATTCGCTGGCAATCTTATCATCTGGCCTGCGGCAATCCTCGTTGCCGCCTTGGCCTTTACCCCATCCAGCCGGATCAAACCGTTGCGTAACATCCGCTCGATCTGCCCCTGACCCAAACCGGCAAAAAGACGCCGCAAAAACCGGTCTAGTCGGGTGCCATCCTCATTTTCTGGTACAGCTTCAAACCGCCATTGCTTATCGGCTTGCTTCTGAGGCTTTTCTTGTGCTGCGATATCTTTGCTCATTGCCATATCCCGCTATGCTTGACCGCCCAAAACGCCGCGCCAAACGCCAAGAGTGATAGAATAACCGAGGCCATCACATAGGCTCCCGCCATCAGGGCCCCCTGTTTCTGCCATAGAGTGCCAGCATCAAGCGCAAAGCTGGAAAAAGTGGTTAGCGCCCCAAGCAACCCAACCGCGAAAAAACCGCGCCACGTTTCGGGCAATACCATGCCAGCCGCAATCAAACCGGCAAGCCCGCCCATCATTGCCGATCCAGCGATATTCACCAGTAAGGTTGCCAATGGGCCAGCCATGCCAAAAATGCCCGCACCAACCACAAGGCTGGTCGTATAGCGCAATACCGCGCCAATCGCCCCGCCCGTCGCAACCGCAGCAATCATCATAGCATTCGCCATCTAACCCTCATCCGCTGGCGCATCTAATTTGCCATCAGCCTGTTTTACCTCTCGCAACCGGTTCCAATAGGCGAGCCGCTTGGCAATTTCACGTTCATAACCACGCGCAATCGGCTGATAAAACACCTGCCGCACCATCCCATCGGGGAAACAATTCTGCCCTGAAAATCCGTCAGGATCGTCATGGTCATACGCATAATCAGCCCCATAGCCAAGCTGTTTCATCAATTTGGTCGGCGCGTTCAAAATATGCGCTGGCGGGCTAAGCAATCCAGTTTTGAAGGCTGCCTTGGTGGCGGCCTTAAAGGCCTTATAGGCAGCGTTAGATTTCGGTGCGGTTGCCAGATAAATTACCAAGCCGGCAATGGCAAGATCGCCCTCGGGACTGCCAAGTCGCTCATAAGCCTGCCATGCAGCCAGCGCACGCGGCTGTGCCTCGGGTTCGGCAAGACCAATATCCTCGGCCGCAAAGCGCGTCAGCCGCCGCAGGATATAATGTGGATCCTCACCACCCGCCAGCATACGCGCCAGCCAATAAAGCCCGGCATCAGCATCCGAGGCCCGCAAAGTTTTATGAAGCGCCGACATCAGATTATAATGCTGATCACCGGCGCGATCAAAAGCTGGCGCCCGCCCGGCAACCAGTAACGCCAAAGCGTTGCTGTCAATCACCGGTGATGCCGGCAGATCAACCAGCTGGCCCGCCATATTCAAAAGATACCGCCCATCGCCATCGGCCATGCCAATAAGCGCCGTACGTGCCTCATCATCCAACGGTAACTCACGCCCGATATGCGCCTCAAGACGGGCCAGAATTGATGCCAGCGCCGCGCGATCAAGCCGGTCGAGTACCAGTACCTGCGCGCGTGACAATAACGCCCCGTTCAGCGCAAATGACGGGTTTTCCGTGGTCGCACCAACCAACGTAACCGTGCCATCCTCAACATTTGGCAATAACCCGTCTTGCTGGGCTTTATTAAACCGGTGCACCTCGTCAACGAATAACAGGGTGCGGCGCCCCTGCCGGCGTCGTTGCTGGGCACGCTCAAACACCTTACGCAATTCGCCAACCCCGTCAAACACGGCCGAGATTGGCTCAAACGCCATATCAGCCGCATCGGCCAATAATCGCGCAATCGTCGTTTTTCCGGTTCCGGGCGGCCCCCAAAAGATGATCGAGCCAAGCACATTGTTCGCCAGCATCACCCGAAGCCGGCCATTAGGGCCAAGCAACTGATCCTGACCAACAACGTCATCAAGCGTTTTCGGACGCAATAGTTCGGCCAGCGGTGCGGCAGGCACACTCTCAAGATCGAGTTCATTCATAGGCGCTATATTCGCCCAAGCCGGATATTGGTGCAAAGAAAAAAGGGCCACCCGCAGGCAGCCCCTTGTCAAATTCAAATTTTACCCGAACGAGGGGCGCGCCCAAAGTTAGGCAGCAGCACCTGATTCGGCTGCAACGGCGTCATCCACTGCAACCGGCCCTGAGTCCTGACCGCGTGCGTCCTCATCGCGATCAACAAGCTCGATCACCGCCATTGGCGCAGAGTCGCCATAGCGGAAACCGGCCTTCAATACACGTGTATACCCGCCCGCACGCTCTTGATAGCGGGGGCCAAGCACGTCAAACAATTTCTTTGTCATGGCTTCACAACGGATCCGGGCAAACGCCAGACGGCGGGCGTGCAGATCACCACGCTTGCCAAGCGTGATAAGACGCTCAACAACAGGGCGCAATTCCTTGGCCTTTGGCAAGGTTGTCACGATTTGTTCGTGCTTGATCAGTGCCTGAGCCATGTTGCGGAACAACATTTGGCGATGCTGCGAAGTACGGTTTAATTTCCGACCGGCATTACGATGACGCATGATATTTCTCCTAAGTTCCTCTGGGGTGAGACTGGTGTGCCGTTAAAACGGCTCATCCAGGCGCCGCGCCAATTCTTCAACATTTTCTGGTGGCCAGTTGGTGACATCCATACCAAGCTCAAGATTCATACCCTTCAGCACTTCCTTGATCTCGTTTAGGGACTTCCGGCCAAAATTCGGGGTCCGAAGCATTTCATGCTCGGTTTTTAGAACCAGATCGCCAATATAGACGATATTGTCATTCTTCAGGCAGTTAGCCGAACGAACAGACAATTCAAGCTCGTCAACTTTACGCAGCAGATTGCGGCTAAACGGCAATTCTGGCTCGCTTGGTGCTGGCTCGCCTTTTGGCTCTTCAAAGTTAATGAAGGTTTGCAGCTGTTCCTGCAAAATACGCGCTGCATAGGCAACCGCATCTTCAGGTGTGATTGACCCGTCAGTTTCGATGGTCAATAACAGCTTGTCATAGTCGGTGATCTGGCCAACACGGGCGTTTTCAACCTTGTAGGCAACCTGACGAACTGGGCTGTAAATCGCATCAATCGGAATGAGACCGATCGGCGAATCCTCAACCCGGTGAGCGGTCGCTGGCACATAGCCTTTGCCCGTATTAACGGTCAATTCCATCGATAATTTTGCGCCCTTATCGAGCTGACACAGCACGTGATCAGGGTTCATGATATCGACATTGGCTGTCTCGGTGATCATGCCAGCAGTCACAGTCGTCGGACCATCAACATTCAGGCGCAGACGCTTTGGCCCTTCTTCTGCCATGCGAACGGCAACACCCTTGAGGTTCAGCACAAGGTCGGTAACATCCTCACGAACGCCGGGGATTGACGAGAATTCATGGACAACGCCTTGGATCTGAACCGAAGTCACTGCCGCACCCTGCAAGGATGATAGCAGCACACGCCTAAGCGCGTTACCAATGGTAACGCCAAAGCCACGCTCAAACGGGCCAACAGCAACAACGGCCTGGCTTGGGTTATATTCGGAAACCTTAATTTCCATTTCGTCCGGCTTTTTGAGGTCTAGCCAATTCTTTTCAATCATGGCGGTATCCTTTAATTCGAGATGATCCGGCAGATTGCCAAAGGGCAAAAGCCGAAAATAAATTCAACAATAACGGTCGGATTAAACCCGCCGCCGCTTGCGCGGGCGACAGCCATTATGTGGAATAGGGGTTACGTCACGGATTGAAGTGACGTTGAACCCAACTGATTGCAGCGCACGAAGCGCTGACTCACGGCCTGACCCGGGGCCACGTACCTGAACATCCAGCGACTTCATGCCATGCTCGGCGGCTTTCTTACCAGCGTCTTCAGCCGCAAGCTGTGCCGCAAATGGTGTCGATTTCCGCGAGCCTTTAAAGCCCATCCCGCCAGCAGATGCCCAGGCAATTGTGTTGCCTTGCACATCGGTGATTGTCACCATGGTGTTGTTAAATGTTGAATTCACATGAGCAACGCCGCTGGTGATATTCTTCCGCTCGCGACGACGAACACGGCCTTGGCTTGGTTGTTTTGCCATTTGATAAGTCTCCTAGTGTTCGCGTTGTTATTTCTTCTTACCAGCAATAGCCTTTGCAGGGCCTTTGCGGGTACGAGCATTTGTATGGGTGCGCTGTCCACGAACCGGCAGGTTGCGGCGATGGCGAAGTCCGCGCAAACAGCCAAGGTCAAGGTAACGCTTGATGTTCATCGAAGTTTGACGACGAAGGTCGCCCTCAACCAGATGGTCTGCATCAATAATGTCGCGAAGACGGGTTAACTCCTCTTCCGACAGGTCATTGACGCGGCGTTCGTCGGGAACACCCGCCTTTGCACAGATATTTTTAGCACTGGTTGTCCCAATACCATGAATGTAAGTCAGTGCGATCTCGACCCGTTTTTTGGTCGGAATATTTACACCAGCAATTCGTGCCACAGCCTGGCTCCTTTTTAACTCACGACTATCATCTTTGGTTATCCGCGACGCGGAACCCATTTTCGCCAGTTTCGTCGGGTTTCCCTTAGAAGGCGGCGAATTATAGGCCTAAACCTGAAACAGTCAACCTTAACGCTATCGCGTTATCCCAAAATTCGATCAATTTGTGACGCGACATCATCAATTGAATTCATGCCGTCCACAGTCTGCAACACCCCTTTTTCCGCATAATACGGAAGCAGTGGTGCTGTATTCTCATGATACACCGCCAATCGCTTGCGCAATGTGTCGGCATTGTCATCACTTCTGGCGCCACCAGTTTCGGCAGCGCGGTTTTCGATGCGCGCGAACAGCGCCGCTTCGTCAACCTTAATCTCAATTACAAAATCAAGGGCAAGACCCTTGCTCATTAACATTTCATCCAGCGCGTTTGCCTGAGCAACGGTGCGCGGAAACCCATCGAGGATGACCCCTCTGGCGCAATCATCATCATCAATCCGGGCGGCAATCATACCGACGATGATATCATCTGACACCAAATCGCCCCGATCCATAATATCCTTGGCGCGAAGCCCAAGTTCGGTTCCCGCAGCAATCGCCGCACGCAGCATGTCGCCGGTTGACAATTGCACCAGCCCGCGACCGGCAACCAGCCGCTCTGCTTGTGTTCCTTTACCCGCACCCGGTGCGCCAAACAGAATGACATTCATTTATCTGCGTCCCTTCAAACGAGACTTCTTCACCAGACCCTCATATTGATGGGCAAGAAGATGCGATTGGATCTGTCCGACCGTATCCAATGTGACCGTCACCACAATCAGCAAGGACGTACCACCAAAGTAAAACGGCACTGCATATTTACTAATCAGCAATTCCGGCAGGATACAGATCGCCGACAAATAGGCGGCACCAAGCACGGTCAAGCGGGTCAAGACGAAATCAAGATAATCAGCTGTCGATTTCCCCGGACGGATCCCCGGGATATAGCCGCCATATTTCCGCAGATTCTCGGCCGTTTCTTCTGGATTGAAAACAATCGCAGTATAGAAGAACGCAAAGAATACAATCATTGAAACATAGATCAACAAATACAGCGGCTGCCCACGACCCAGCATCGCATTCAACGCCACCAACCAATCCGCGCCGCCAGCCTGACCACCCGTAAGGTTGATAATCGACACCGGCATCAACAAAAGTGATGAGGCGAAAATTGGCGGGATAACACCTGGAACATTGATCTTTAGCGGCAGGAATGACTGATCACCCCCAAACACTTTATTGCCATGCTGGCGCTTTGGATATTGCACCAGAATTTTGCGAACCGACCGTTCGATAAAGACGATGAACGCGATCACGGCCACAGCCATCGCCAACAACAGCACGATCAGCAATGAAGACAGCGCCCCTGTGCGACCCAGTTCAAGCGTACCAGCCAAAGCCGTTGGCAGATTAGCCACAATGCCAGCGAAAATAATCAGCGAGATACCATTGCCAACCCCGCGGCTGGTAATCTGTTCACCAAGCCACATCAAGAACAAGGTGCCACCAACAAGCGTTACAACAGTCGTAAGGCGGAAAAACAGCCCCGGATCATCAACAACACCGCTGGCCGCCTCGAGACCCAACGCAATACCGTAGCCCTGAACCGTTGCCAACAGCACGGTAAGGTAACGGGTATATTGATTGATCATCTTGCGACCGGCCTCGCCATCTTTTTTCATGGCTTCAAGCGTTGGCACAATCGCGGTCATCAACTGCATGATAATCGAAGCCGTAATATAGGGCATGATATTCAATGCAAAAATCGTCATCCGGCTAAGCGCACCGCCCGAGAACATATCAAACATTCCCAAGATGCCGCCTGATTGCTGCGAGAAAATATCCGCCAGCGCGCCAGGATCAATGCCGGGCAATGGCAAATAAGTGCCAAGCCGGTAAATAATTAAGGCGCCAACAGTAAACCACAGACGCTTCTTCAACTCGTCAGCCTTTGCTAACGCGCCAAAGCCTGCGCCTGCTGCCATGCGGTCTGCTGATGATGCCATATGCCTTGCCTGCCTATCTATTCGGCTGAAGCGGTTGGGACAATAATCTTGCCGCCAGCTTTTTCAACTGCCTCAACAGCTGCCTTTGAGGCACCCGCTGCGTGAATCTCGATCTTCTTGGCGGTCAGTTCACCCTTGGCCAAAATACGAACACCGTCACGCATTTTTGAAATAACGCCGGCCCCAACCATTGCAGCGGCATCAACCGGCTTGCCGGCATCCAGCTTGCCTGCATCAATTGCAGCCTGCAAACGGCCAAGATTAACCTCGGCATAATTCTTGCGGAAAATATTGTTGAAACCACGCTTTGGCAGACGGCGATGGATCGGCATCTGGCCGCCCTCAAAACCGTTGATAGAAACGCCTGAGCGTGCCTTCTGGCCTTTGTGACCACTACCTGATGTCTTACCGGTTCCCGAACCAATACCACGGCCAACCCGTTTGGCGTTCTTTGTTGCCCCCGGATTGTCTCTGACTTCGTTCAATTTCATTTGTCGCTCCTGCTAGCGCGCCACCTTAAAAGGCACGCCGCTGATAAAAACCGTTTACTGTTGTTCGACCCGAACAAGATGCTTGACCTTGTTGATCATGCCGCGGACAGATGCTGTATCTTCCAGCTCGCGGGTACGACCAATCTTGTTCAACCCCAGCCCAATCAAAGTTGAGCGCTGGTCAGCCTTCCGGCCAATCGGACTTTTTGTCTGGGTGACGATCACTGTTTCTTTGGCAGCCATCTTACTCTCTCCTGTTAGGATGCGGCGGCGTCGCCGGCAGCCTTATCTTCGCGTTTCACAAGAATGTCGCCAACGCGCTTGCCACGCTTTTGCGCCACTGCCCGTGGTGCCTGAATATGATTCAACGCGGAAAATGTTGCCTTGATCATATTATGCGGGTTTGAGCTACCGATTGACTTTGCAACGATGTCCTGAATGCCAAGCACTTCAAAAACTGCACGCATCGGGCCACCAGCGATAATACCAGTACCAGCCGGAGCCGCCCGAAGCAGAACCTTACCAGCGCCGTAATTACCCTTATTGTCATGGTGCAATGTGCGACCATCACGCAGCGGGATGCGAACCATGTTACGCTTGGCGCCTTCAGTTGCCTTGCGAATGGCTTCTGGCACCTCGCGCGCCTTGCCTGTGCCAAAACCGGCGCGGCCTTTACCGTCGCCAACCACAACCAAAGCGGCGAAACCGAAACGCCGGCCACCCTTTACAACTTTGGCAACACGGTTAATGCCAACCAACTTTTCGAGCAATTCGGGCTCTTCGCGCTCCTGGCTACGGTCCCGTCTGTCGTTATTGTGTGCCATCAATCGTACTCCCTAGAATTTCAGACCGGCTTCGCGCGCGGCTTCAGCCAGCGCCTTAACCCGGCCATGGAAAATGTAACCGCCGCGGTCGAAAACCACTGCGTCAATGCCTTTTGCCTTGGCGCGCTCGGCGACCAATTTGCCAACCGCAGACGCTGCGGCGATATCGGCTGTCTTGCTTGTTGCTGATTTAAAACCGGCATCAAGGGTTGAGGCAGCTGCCAAAGTTTTGCCAGCGACATCGTCAATCACCTGAGCATAGATATGCCGAGACGAGCGATGCACAGACAGCCGCAACTGGCCTTTGCTTGTTTTACGAAGCTTGGAACGAGTCCGCTGACGGCGGCGTTCGAATAATTCTTTAGCTGTAAACATGACTGTTCCCTACTTCTTCTTGCCTTCTTTGCGGACAATATGCTCTTCAGCATATTTCACACCCTTGCCCTTGAAAGGCTCAGGCGGCCGCTTTGACCGAATTTCAGATGCAAACTGACCTAGCAACTGCTTATTTGCGCCGCTGAGAATGATTGTGGTGTTGTTTTCAACAGCCGCAGTCAAACCAGCCGGAACATCCATTTCAACCGGATGGCTAAACCCAAGGCTGAGAACGAGCTTATTGCCCTGCATAGCCGCACGATAACCAACACCGTTGATTTCGAGCTTGCGGGTAAACCCAGTCGCCACACCGACAACCATGTTGCTGATCGACGCCCGCATGGTTCCCCATAGCGACAATGCCAATTTGGTTTTGCGCTTCGGCTTCAAGGTGGCAACATTATCGGCAACGCTTAACTCAACCTCACTGTGAAGTGGGGCGCTCAGCTCACCGTTCTTTCCTTTGACGACGACCACACCGTCCTGCTGTGACAAGGTCACATCAGCGGGGATGGTAATCGCACTACTTCCAACACGAGACATGCGAACAGCTCCTTAAAATACGTGGCAGAGGACTTCACCGCCAACCTTGGCTGTGCGGGCCTCATTGTCAGACAGGACGCCACGCGGAGTTGACAGTATGGCGATGCCAAGCCCGTTATAAACCCGCGGCAAGTCGCGAAGTCCGTAATAAACACGACGGCCCGGACGCGATACGCGCTTGATCTCGGAGATCACCGGTTGACCTTCATGATATTTCAGCTCGATCTTCAGCTCTTTTAAGCCCGGACGGATATCAACGCTTGAATAGTTACGGATATAACCTTCTCGCTTCAGAACTTCCAAAACATTGCTGCGGAACCGTGATGCTGGGCTAGACACAACGCTTTTGCGCGCGTTCTGGCCGTTACGGATGCGTGTTAGCATATCGCCAAGAGGATCACTCATAGACATTTTCTTTATCTCCTCTTTACCAGCTTGACTTCACAACGCCCGGAACCTGCCCCATTGAGGCAAGGTCACGTAGGGCGATACGAGACATTCTGAGTTTACGGTCATAACCACGTGGACGGCCTGAGACCTCACACCGGTTACGAATACGAATTTTTGCACTATCGCGTGGCTCCTGAGCCAGCTTAAGAACTGCTTGGAAACGCTCTTCAATTGCGACGTTCTTGTCAGCGATGATTGCCTTCAATGCAGCGCGACGAGCACCACGGGCGGCAACGATACGCTTGCGCTTGTTATTTTTTTCAACGGCGCTTTTCTTAGCCATGATTAAACCCCTTTGCTCTTACGCTTTAACGAACGGGAAGGCAAAACCAGCGAGCAATTCGCGGGCCTCATCATCCGTCGTTGCCGATGTCACCACAATGATATCCATACCGCGGATTTCATCCACCTGATCATAATCAACTTCTGGGAAAATGATCTGTTCTTTGATACCCATGGCATAGTTGCCACGTCCGTCAAAGCTCTTACCATTCAATCCGCGGAAGTCACGAACCCGTGGAAGGGCAATATTCACCAGCCGGTCAAGAAATTCATACATATGCTCGCGGCGCAACGTTACCTTACAGCCAATCGGCATCCCTTCGCGCAGTTTAAAGGCAGCGTTTGCCTTTTTTGAGCGAGTGATAACCGGCTTTTGGCCAGTGATTGCAGCGAGTTCACGGGCAGCATGTTCGACTTTTTTAGAGTCGCGTACCGCTTCACCCACACCCATATTAATGACAATCTTCTCGAGCTTTGGCGCCTGCATAGGATTGGCATAACCAAATTTCTCAATCAGAGCCGGGCGAACTGCCGTCAGATAGTGTTCTTCTAAACGCGTCTTCATCTCAGCTTTTTCACTCCTTACCCTTGGCCTTACGCCAGGGCTTTTCCAGACCGACGAGCGACCCGGACTTTTTTACCATCTTTTTCCTCATAACCGACACGCGTTGCGGTGCCGCTATCTGGATCGATATGCGCAACGTTGGAAATATGCAAAGGCGCTTCCATCGAAATAATACCGCCCGTGTCAGTCTGGGTGGCACGACGATGGCGCTTGACCATGTTTACACCCTGAACCCGAACACGTGACTCGGCGCGAAGAACTTCGAGAACCTCGCCCTTCTTGCCCTTATCACGACCGGTGATAACAATCACCTGATCGCCTTTTTTGATTTTAAACTTCTCAGCCATTATAGCACCTCCGGTGCCAGAGAAATGATCTTCATGAACTTGCGACCGCGCAACTCGCGGGTCACAGGGCCAAAAATACGAGTGCCAATCGGCTCGTCCGACTTGTTCAGCAAAACCGCTGCGTTGCGGTCAAAGCGAATGGCACTGCCGTCGGCCCGGCGAATTTCCTTGGCCGTACGAACGATCACCGCGCGGTGAACATCACCCTTTTTTACCTTGCCCCGTGGGATGGCTTCCTTGACCGAAACAACGATCACATCACCAACGCCCGCAACCTTGCGACCGGAACCGCCTAGCACTTTGATACACTGGACGCGGCGCGCACCAGAATTATCGGCAACTTCAAGATTTGACTGCATCTGAATCATGTCAGTCTCCCCTAATTCTTAGCTGCATCGTCATAGACCACTTCAAAGGTCTTTGACTTAGACATTGGCGCGCATTCGCGGATACGCACGGCATCACCTTCCTTGAAACGGTTTTCAGCGTCATGAGCTGCAAACTTTTTCGATTTTGTGATGAACTTCTTATACACCGGATGCATGATACGACGCTCGACGCGGACGGTTACCGTCTTGTCGGCCTTATCGCTCACAACAGTGCCTTGCATGGTACGCTTTGGCATAACTAGACTTCCCTATTTAGCTGCATTTTCTGAACTGGCCTTTTGACCAAGTACAGTTTTGATGCGGGCGATCTCACGGCGCACAATCTTGGCCCGTGTTGGATTTTCGACCTGACCACCAGCGGCCTGAAAGCGCAGATTGAACTGCTCTTTCTTCAGGTCAACGAGCTGTGTTTTCAACTCATCTGGGGTCTTTGCGCGAAGCGCTTCAGCTTTAACAATTGCCATCGGTGCTTCCCTTCTTAATAACTATCGCCTAAGCGACGAACAATCCGCGTATCCAGCGGTAATTTAGCGGCGGCAAGCGTAAACGCCTCTTTCGCCAAATCCCACGGAACACCATCAATCTCAAACATGATCCGGCCAGGCTTTACGCGCGCTACCCAATATTCAGGTGAGCCCTTACCCTTACCCATCCGAACCTCGGCTGGCTTGCTTGAAACCGGCACATCAGGAAAGATGCGGATCCAGACACGGCCGGAACGACGCAGGTGGCGCGTGATAGCACGGCGCGCTGCCTCAATCTGGCGTGCTGTTACACGCTCTGGCGTCACGGCCTTTAAACCGTAAGAGCCGAAATTCAACTGCGTGCCACCCTTGGCAAGACCGTGGATCCGGCCTTTATGGGCTTTACGAAACTTTGTACGCTTTGGCGAAAGCATCTACTTATCTCCTAAGACTTAACCGTTGCCGCGTGGCGCTGGGCCAGACTGCTGCTCGGCCATCCGCTTATCCTGAGCCATTGGGTCATGAGCCATGACCTCGCCCTTAAATACCCAAACCTTGATGCCACAGGCACCATAGGTGGTGAATGCTGTTGCTTCACCGTAATCAACCTCGGCGCGCAATGTGTGAAGCGGCACCCGGCCTTCGCGGTACCATTCGGTACGGGCAATCTCGGCACCGCCCAAACGGCCAGCACAATTGATCCGGACACCCAATGCACCAAGGCGCATGGCTGACTGAACTGCACGCTTCATCGCACGGCGGAAACCAACGCGGCGCTCAAGCTGCTGTGCAATATTCTCGGCAACCAGCTTGGCATCAATCTCGGGCTTGCGTACCTCAACGATGTTCAGGCTTACCTCACCGCCAATACGGCTAGCGAGATCGGCGCGCAGTTTTTCGATATCCTGCCCCTTCTTACCGATGATAAGACCCGGGCGGCCAGCGTGGATGGTCACACGGGCGCGGCCTGCCGGACGTTCGATGACGACGCGGCTAATCGCAGCCTGCTTGAGGCGATCCATCAAATATTCACGAAGTTTGATATCCTGATGAAGAAGCTGTCCATAGTTACGGCCAGCATACCAGCGCGAGTCCCATGTCCGGTTGATACCGACACGCAGGCCGATTGGCTTAACTTTCTGACCCATCCTACTGCTCTCCTCTTTCACCGACAATGATTGTCAGGTGTGAAAATGGCTTTAAAATCCGTGCGCCGCGACCCTTTGCCCGTGCCCGAAACCGCTTCATGACAAGACCTTTGCCGACATGAGCTTCTTTGACAAACAACCGATCAACATCCAACGAATGGTTGTTTTCGGCGTTGGCGATGGCTGATTGCAGCGCTTTTTTCACGTCACCGGCGATGCGGCGGCGCGAAAATGACAACGTCGCAATGGCCTTATTCACGTCCATACCGCGGATCATTGTCGCAACAAGGTTCAGCTTTTGTGGGCTGACGCGCAAATTGCGCACGACAGATTTTGCTTCACTGTCGGCCAAGCTGCGTGGATTTGATTGCTTACCCATAACCTACCCCTAACGCTTTGATTTCTTGTCGGCGGCGTGGCCGTAATAAGTGCGGGTTGGCGCAAATTCACCAAGCTTGTGCCCAACCATTTCCTCAGAAACAGACACAGGGATGAATTTGTTGCCGTTATGCACACCAAAAGTAAGCCCGACAAATTGCGGCATGATGGTTGAACGCCGTGACCATGTTTTGATCACTTCATTGCGACCAGACTCGCGAACCTTGTCCGCTTTTTTCAATAGATGCCCATCAACAAACGGGCCTTTCCAAACTGAACGTGCCATGATTAAGAATGACCCTTATGGCTTGCGACGCCGCACAATCAGGCGGTCAGTCTTCTTGTTAGAACGAGTACGCTTGCCCTTGGTTGGCTTACCCCAAGGTGTTACCGGATGACGGCCACCTGAAGTACGACCCTCACCACCACCATGCGGGTGATCGACAGGGTTCATGACAACGCCGCGGACGTGCGGACGACGGCCTAGCCAACGACTACGGCCAGCCTTACCAATTTTAATATTCTGCTGATCAGGATTTGATACAGCGCCGATAGACGCCATACATTCCGAACGCACGAGGCGAACCTCGCCTGACGTCAGGCGCAAAATCGCATAGCCGCGGTCACGACCAACCAGCTGGATATATGTGCCGGCTGAACGCGCCAACTGGCCGCCCTTACCCGGCTTAAGCTCTACGTTATGGATCAATGTTCCGACTGGAATATTGGCCAATGGCAGCGCATTACCCGGTTTGATGTCAGAAGCGATACCCGAGCTAACCTTATCGCCAACAGACAGGCGCTGCGGTGCAAGGATGTAGCTTTGCTCACCATCTTCATAAGTGATCAGCGCAATAAATGCAGTCCGGTTTGGATCATATTCGATCCGCTCGACAGTCGCGAACATACCGGTTTTGGTGCGCTTGAAGTCAATCAGGCGATACCGGCGCTTGTGTCCGCCACCCTTTTGCCATGCCGTCACGTGACCAGAATTGTTACGGCCACCTGTCTTGGTAAGACCCTCGGTCAGCTTTTTAACCGGCCCACCCTTATAAAGGGCAGATTTGTCGACAAGGACAAGGTTCCGCTGGCTTGGGGTTGTTGGATTAAATTTCTTTAACGCCATCTTATTACACTCCCATCAGGTCAATATTCTGACCCTCAGCCAATGTGACCATTGCTTTTTTCATGTCTGAACGACGACCGGGACGACCCTTGAAGGTTTTTGTCTTACCCTTTTGGACGATCGTATTCACCGCAGTGACCTTGACATTAAACAGCATTTCAACCGCTGCCTTGATCTGTGGCTTTGTTGCATCAATGGCAACAGCAAAGGTCACCTGGCCGTTTTCATTCGCCATCGTCGCCTTTTCGGTGATGATCGGGCGAAGGATTGTGTCATAGGCAGCTGCCTTTGAGACAACAGTTTTTACGGGCTTGCGCGCACGAACACTCATTTCAGGCGCTCCTCAAGATGGGCCGCAGCATCCTTGGAAAGAACCAGAACGTCACGACGCAGGATGTCATACACATTGATGCCTTGCTGGGGCAGCACATCAACCAGCGGAATGTTGCGCGCTGCCTTTACAAAGGCTGCATCCAACTCGGCACCGCCGATGATCAGCGCGTTTTCAGCGCCAAGCTTGCTCAGCTGCTCACGAAGTTTAGCTGTCTTACCAGCAGATTTGCCAGTTGATGCCAAGCTGTCGATAACCAGCAACTTGCCCTCTGCTGCCTTGGTAGACAGGGCAGACCGCAGACCAAGCTGGCGTACCTTTTTCGGCAATGCGTGACCATGATCACGAACGACCGGACCATGCACAACCCCACCACCACGGAACTGAACAACAGCGGCAGAACCGTGACGAGCGCGGCCAGTGCCTTTCTGCTTGAACATCTTCGCTGTGGTAATAGAAACCTCAGCGCGTGACTTCACCTTATGTGTCCCGGCGCGGCGTTTTGCAAGCTGCCACTTCACCACACGCGCAACAATGTCAGCGCGCGGTGCGACCCCAAAGACAGCATCAGCAAGCGTAATGTCGCCAGCCGCCTTGTTGTCGATTGTTTTCACATCAATCTTCATGACCCTTATTCCTTCTCGGCTTCCGCGTCCGCAGCGGCAGGTGCCTCAGCAACGGTCTCGTCAGCAACAGTCTCGTCAGCGGGCGCTGCGTCAGCGCCAGCGTCTGCAGCAATAACATCTTCGGCCACAGCGGCTTGCTCGCTTGCCGCAGCAAGGTCAGACAGCAAACCGGCAGGGAACGGCGCCTCATCAGGGCGCTTGACCTTGATCGCGTCGCTGATCAGTACCCAGCCATTCTTTGGGCCAGGAACCGCGCCGCAAAGCAGAACAACGCCTTCTTCATTATCAACGGCAACAACCTCGATATTCTGCGTGGTGTTGCGGACCGCGCCCATATGGCCGGCCATCTTCTTGCCTTTGAACACCTTGCCCGGATCCTGACACTGGCCAGTTGAACCGTGCGAGCGGTGAGATACGGACACACCATGCGATGCACGCAGACCGCCAAAGTTGTGACGCTTCATCGCACCGGCAAAACCCTTACCTTGGGTTGTGCCTACAACGTCAACCTTCTGACCAGCAACGAAATGTGAGGGAACCAATGTTGATCCAACCTCAAGTACCGCATCGTCACCAACCCGAAATTCGGCCAGCTTTGACTTTGGCAATACATTCGCTTTGGCAAAGTGACCACGCATCGGCTTTGATACATTCTTTGCCTTGGCAACACCCGCACCAAGCTGAACGGCTGTATAGCCATCCTTTTCCTTGCTACGAACTGCCACAACCTGAACATCGTCGAGTTTAAGCACGGTAACCGGCACATGGTGGCCAGCATCGTTAAACACTCGTGTCATTCCCATCTTACGGGCGATAATGCCGCTACGCATAACTCTGGTCCCTTCCCTAGAGCTTGATCTCGACGTCAACACCAGCCGCGAGATCGAGCTTCATCAGCGCATCAACGGTTTGTGGTGTCGGGTCGATAATGTCCAGCAGACGCTTGTGCGTACGAATTTCGAACTGCTCACGGCTCTTTTTGTCGATGTGCGGCGAGCGAAGAACGGTCATACGACGCATATTGGTCGGCAGCGGGATCGGCCCACGCACTTCAGCACCTGTACGCTTGGCCGTATTCACGATTTCTGCCGTGGACTGGTCAAGAATACGGTGATCGAATGCCTTCAATCGGATTCGGATATTCTGGGTTTCCATAACTGCTTTACCTCGTCTGGATAAACAAAGAAGGGCGAAACACCGCCCCCCTCTAACTTTAGACTATTTACTTAATGACCGTAGCAACGACGCCGGCACCAACGGTGCGGCCACCTTCACGGATCGCAAAGCGCAGACCTTCATCCATCGCAATTGGTGCGATCAATGTCACGGTCATTGCAATGTTATCGCCAGGCATAACCATCTCGGTGCCTTCCGGCAATACCACTGATCCGGTTACGTCTGTTGTCCGGAAATAGAACTGTGGGCGATAGTTCGAGAAGAATGGTGTATGACGACCACCCTCATCCTTGGTCAAAACATAGGCCTCACACTTGAACTCGGTATGCGGTGCGATTGAACCCGGCTTACACAATACCTGACCGCGCTCAACCTCTTCACGCTTGGTACCACGAAGCAGAACACCAACGTTATCGCCAGCTTCACCCTGATCCAACAGCTTGCGGAACATCTCAACACCGGTGCAGGTTGTCTTTTGTGTGTCTTTCAGACCAACAATCTCGATCTCTTCACCAACATTCACGATACCGCGCTCAATACGGCCAGTCACAACTGTACCACGACCCGAAATCGAGAACACATCCTCAATCGGCATCAAGAATGGCTGATCCTTCGGACGCTCTGGCTGGGGAATATAGCCATCAACCGCATCCATCAGCGCCTTGATCGCTTCACGACCAATGGTCTCGTTGCTGTCTTCCAATGCTGCCAATGCTGAACCACGAACAATCGGAATATCATCGCCAGGGAAGTCATATGATGACAACAGCTCACGAATTTCCATCTCAACCAGCTCAAGCAACTCTTCGTCGTCAACCTGATCAACCTTGTTCATGAATACGCACAAAGCAGGCACACCAACCTGACGCGCCAACAAAATATGCTCGCGGGTTTGTGGCATCGGGCCATCAGCCGCTGATACAACCAAAATCGCGCCATCCATCTGCGCCGCACCAGTGATCATGTTCTTCACATAATCGGCGTGGCCCGGACAATCAACGTGGGCGTAGTGACGGTTGGCTGTCTCATACTCAACATGCGCTGTTGAAATCGTGATGCCGCGCGCACGCTCTTCTGGCGCCTTGTCAATCTGGTCATATGCTGAAAACTCAGCGCCACCAGACTCAGCCAAAATCTTTGTGATCGCTGCGGTCAATGAGGTCTTGCCGTGGTCAACATGGCCAATCGTGCCAATGTTACAATGCGGCTTGGAACGGTCAAACTTTGCCTTGGACATCTTATCTGCTCTCCTATTTCTTAAGTTCGGTTAGGCCATCTTGGCACGGACTTCATCCGCAACCGCCTGAGGCACTTGTTCGTAATGGTCAAAAGTCATTGAATATTGGGCGCGACCTTGGCTCATTGAGCGTAAGGTATTGATATAGCCAAACATATTAGCCAGCGGTACCATCGCATCAATTGCACGCGCATTACCGCGCTGGTTCATCCCGCCAACGTTACCACGGCGGCTATTCAGATCGCCGATGATATCGCCCATATATTCTTCAGGGGTGATTACCTCAACCTTCATGACCGGCTCAAGCAGCTTTGGACTTGCCTTATTCATTGCCTCGCGGAACGCCGCACGGCCAGCAATCTCAAAGGCCAGAACTGATGAATCGACATCATGGCTGGCGCCGTCAATAAGCTCGGCTTCAAAGTCAATCACAGGGAAGCCAGCGATTGTGCCAGATTCTTTCGCCTGATTAATGCCCTTTTCAACACCCGGTACATATTCTTTTGGAACCGATCCACCAACGACAGAGTTGCTGAACTGGAACCCGCCCTCGGCCAAAGGCGCAAACCGGATTTTAACCCGTGCGAACTGACCTGAACCACCAGACTGCTTCTTGTGGGTGTAATCGACTTCAACTTCTTTGGTGATGGTCTCACGGTAAGCCACCTGCGGCGCACCGATGTTTGCCTCAACCTTGAACTCGCGCCGTAGGCGATCAACCAAGATATCCAGATGCAATTCGCCCATACCACGCATAATGGTCTGGCCCGACTCAAAGTCAGTGCTGACCTGGAAAGACGGATCTTCAGCCGCAAGACGCGCAAGACCGGCACCCATCTTTTCCTGATCGTTCTTTGTCTTTGGTTCAATCGCGATTTCGATAACCGGATCCGGGAACGTCATTGTCTCAAGAACAACTGGCTTTGCAGGATCGCACAAAGTGTTTCCTGTTGTGCTGTCCTTCATTCCGGCGAGCGCCACAATGTCACCAGCAAAGGCCTCTTCGATCTCTTCACGGTTGTTCGAATGCATCATCATCATCCGGCCAACGCGCTCGCGCTTGCCTTTTGTTGAATTTAGCAGGCTGTCGCCTTTTTTCAAAACACCAGAATAGATGCGGACAAAGGTCAATGAGCCGACAAACGGGTCATTCATAATCTTAAAGGCCAAGCCAGAGAATGGCTCAGCATCGTTTGCACGACGCTCAATGTTCCGGGTTTCAGTCACATCATCAGGCGAGAAACCGGTGTAGGCAGCAACGTCCAATGGACCCGGCAAATAGTCGATAACCGCGTTCAACAGAGGCTGCACACCTTTGTTCTTAAAGGCAGAGCCACAAAGAACCGGGACAAATGACATATTCAATGTGCCTTTGCGGATCAGCCGCTGGATTGTCTCAACATCAGGCTCTTCACCGTCAAGAAACTTTTCCATGACATCATCGTCCTGTTCGACGATCAGCTCGATCAACTCGGCGCGCATTTCAGCCGCCTTGTCAGCCAATTCAGGACGAATATCAGACAAGCGCCATGTCGCACCCAAATCTTCTGAGTCCCAAACCCATTCCTGCATGGTGACAAGATTAACCAAGCCAGCGAATTCGTTTTCCGCGCCAATCGGCATATGGATTGGTAAAGGCTGGGCACCGGTACGATCTTTGATCATATGGACACAGTTAAAGAAGTCTGCGCCGATCTTGTCCATTTTATTGACGAACACAATCCGCGGCACTTTGTAACGGTCAGCCTGACGCCAAACTGTCTCGGTCTGCGGCTCTACACCGGCATTCGCATCAAGCACACAAACCGCGCCATCAAGAACCGCCAATGAACGCTCAACCTCAATCGTAAAGTCAACGTGTCCGGGGGTATCGATAATGTTGAAACGGAATTTGGCCGCATCAGCATCAGTACCGTGCTCACCTGATGGGTCACTGCCATTTTCAGTGCGGAACCAGAAACAGGTTGTCGCAGCAGATGTGATCGTGATGCCACGCTCTTGCTCTTGCTCCATCCAGTCCATGGTAGCGTTGCCGTCATGCACTTCACCGATCTTGTGCGAACGGCCTGTATAATAAAGGATACGCTCGGTCGCAGTGGTCTTGCCAGCGTCGATATGCGCCATAATGCCAAAGTTACGATAACGATCTAATGAATATTCGCGTGCCATGATCTAGCTCCTACTAACCCAACTACCAGCGGTAATGTGAGAAAGCCCGATTTGCCTCGGCCATTTTGTGGGTGTCTTCACGTTTTTTAACCGCGTTACCGCGATTGTTAGCAGCGTCCAGCAATTCGCCTGACAGGCGGTCAACCATAGTTGTCTCACCGCGCTTGCGCGAGCTGTCGATCAACCAACGGATGGCCAATGCCTGTGCCCGCTCGGCGCGAACTTCAACTGGCACCTGATATGTGGCACCGCCAACACGGCGCGAGCGAACTTCAAGGTTAGGACGCACATTTTCCAGCGCATCATGGAACACCTTGACAGGCTCATTGCCTGACTTTTCCTGAATACGGTCAAACGCACCGTAAACAATCTTCTCAGCCACTGAACGCTTGCCATCAAACATTAAGCAAGACATGAATTTTGAAACAACAGTGTCCTTGAACTTCGCATCAGGAAGAACCGGGCGTTTTTCTGCTCTATGACGACGTGACATATCTGCCTCTTCTTACTTAGGACGCTTGGCGCCATATTTTGAACGACGCTGGCGGCGATCACCAACACCTTGTGTGTCCAAAGTACCGCGAATGATGTGATAACGCACACCCGGAAGGTCTTTTACACGGCCACCGCGAATCATCACCACTGAGTGTTCCTGCAGATTATGCCCTTCACCAGGGATATAGCTGGAAACTTCAAACCCATTGGTAAGGCGCACGCGGGCGACCTTACGAAGAGCCGAGTTCGGCTTCTTCGGTGTTGTTGTGTACACTCTGGTGCATACGCCACGCTTTTGTGGACATGCTTCCATAGCCGGAACTTTGGTACGTGCTACCGGACGCTTGCGCCCGTGACGAATCAACTGGTTAATCGTTGGCATTCCTGCCCCTTTTTTCTCGACCTAAACGCACAAAACGTGCAACAGGGCGGTTCTGCTCTCGATAAACATGAGCAGAACACCCATCCTTCTCCGCGTACGGAGCCTAATTTTCGACACCTAATATTCTGACTTAGCGTCTGGAACGACCACTGCGAAACGCTGGGTGATCCACCACCTAAGTCCAAAAGGTTGCCGGATACTATTTTTTGCAGGCCGAGCGGTCAAGCGGTTTTTACGCCTTCGCCTCGGTTATCCGCATTTTTTTTAATTCACCACCAGATTCATCGGATCTGGCGGCGATTTCTTATATATTTGCGTCAACTTCGGCAGTTTCAGCCTCAGATTCGACCACTTCAAGCTTTGGAGCCGCGGCTGCGCGCTGCGCCATGATGGATTTATCGCGGTCAGCCGCGATCCGGCGGAGGCGATTCATCACTGAACCAGTTCCTGCGGGAATCAGCCGCCCTACGATCACGTTCTCCTTCAGACCATCAAGCGTGTCTTCCTTGCCGCTTACCGCAGCTTCGGTCAGAACGCGTGTTGTCTCTTGGAATGACGCAGCCGAGATAAAGCTATTGGTCTGCAATGACGCCTTGGTGATGCCAAGCAGAACAGGATGCGCTGTTGCTGGCCGCAGACCCTCAGCCTCAAGGGCAGTATTGGCGCGGGCAAACTCTTCACGGTCTACCTGCTCACCAACAAGGAAGGTGCTATCAGCCGCATCTTCAACCTCGACCTTTTGCAACATCTGGCGGACAATCACTTCAATATGCTTGTCGTTGATCTTAACACCCTGCAACCGGTAGACGTCCTGAATTTCCTTCACCAGATATTCAGCCAGCGCCTCGACCCCAAGAATGCTGAGAATGTCATGTGGCACAGGGCTACCATCAAGCAGCAGATCTCCTTTACGAACGACATCACCCTCATTGACCGCAAGCGGGCGACCCTTTGGCAGCAGATATTCAACCGCATCAAGATCACCATCCAGCGGAACAACGCGGATACGACGCTTGGCCTTATAGTCATTGCCAAACTCAACCCGGCCTTCACCTTCAGAGATCACCGCAAAATCCTTTGGACGGCGCGCTTCGAACAATTCTGCAACCCGCGGCAAACCACCCGTAATATCGCGTGTCTTTGACGACTCGCGCGGGATACGTGCCAATACATCGCCGGCCTGCACCTTGGCACCATTCTCAACCGAGAGAATCGAACCAGCTGAGAGGAAGTAACGTGCCTCAAGCCCGTTTGCCAATGTCAGCACTTCGCCTTTTTCATTACGCAAGGTAATACGAGGGCGAAGGTTTGATCCACCGGCAGCCTGTTTCCAGTCAACCACCTCACGGCTTGAAATACCGGTTGCATCATCGGTGACTTCACGAACTGAAATGCCTTCGGTCAAATCAACGAAATTAGCAACACCGTTCATTTCCGTGATGATCGGCAATGTGTAAGGGTCCCATTCGATCAGAATGGCACCAGCAGCAACGTTCTGCCCATCTTCGACAAGCAGCTTACCGCCATAAGGCAGGCGGAAACGCGAGCGCTCGCGCTCTTGCTCGTCAAGGATCAGCAATTCTGTGTTACGGCTCATAACAATCCGGCTGCCTGTTTTATCAGTCACCAGTGATGCATCTTCCAGCTTTACCACACCGCCAATGTTGGCTTCGATATTTGACTGTTCCGCACCACGCTGCGCCGCGCCACCAACGTGGAATGTCCGCATGGTCAACTGCGTTCCAGGCTCACCGATTGACTGGGCTGCGATAACACCAACCGCCTCGCCGATATTAACATCGGTTCCACGGGCAAGGTCACGGCCATAGCAATTGCCGCAAATGCCCTTTTCAGCTTCGCAAAGCAGCGCTGACCGGATCAACGCTTGATCAACGCCTGACGCCTCGATCGCCGCGCCATGTTCCTCGGTCACCATCTGACCCGCCGGAACCAGAACATCACCAGTTTTCAGATCAATCAGATCTTCGGCCAGAACACGGCCCAGAATACGATCAAACAACGGGTCGACAACGTCACTGCCGTTCATAACGGGACGGATGGTCAGGCCCTTGTTGGTGCCGCAATCAACCTCGTGAACGATACAATCCTGTGCCACGTCAACAAGACGGCGTGTCAGATAGCCCGAGTTCGCTGTCTTCAACGCGGTATCGGCAAGACCTTTACGCGCACCATGTGTCGAGTTGAAATATTCCAGAACATTCAAGCCCTCTTTAAAGGACGAAATGATCGGTGTTTCGATGATTTCACCCGAAGGCTTGGCCATCAGGCCGCGCATACCGGCAAGCTGTTTGATCTGAGCAGCTGAACCACGTGCACCGGAATGTGCCATCATCCAGACTGAGTTGATCGGCTCGCCGTCCTTTGTGGTGGAAATACCCTTCATCATCTCATCGGCAACAAGGTCCGAACAACGTGACCAGACATCGACCACTTTATTGTATTTCTCACCTTGAGTGATCAGACCATCAAGATACTGCTGCTCAAAGGTTTTCACCTCTGACTCGGCTTCAGAAACATATTTTTCCTTGAGTTCCGGTGTTGTCAGATCAGCGATACCGAATGAAATACCAGCATCACAAGCCTGACCGAAACCAAGCCCCATCAAACGGTCACAGAAAATCACCGTGTCCTTCTGTCCGCAATGACGATAAACATGGTCAATCACGTCGCTGACCTCTTTTTTGGTCATCAACTTGTTCACCAGCTCAAACGAACAGGCTGGGTTATCCGGCAACAGATCAGCAAGCTGTGCACGACCCGGGGTTGTTTCGATCACTTTTAGAACACGCGTGCCATCGACACTGTCACGGGTCGGTACCCGCGCTTTCACCTTGGCGTGAAGGCTGACCGAACCATTCCCAAGCGCCAGCAAGATTTCCTGAACGTTTGAGAACATCATGCCCTCGCCCCGCTCATTGTCGCGTTCCATCGACATGTAATAGAGGCCAAGGATAATATCTTGTGACGGCACGATAATCGGCTTGCCATTGGCCGGGCTGAGGATGTTGTTTGTTGACATCATCAAGACGCGGGCTTCAAGCTGTGCCTCCAGCGAAAGCGGCACGTGAACCGCCATCTGGTCACCATCAAAATCGGCGTTAAACGCTGTACAGACCAGCGGATGCAGCTGAATGGCTTTGCCTTCGACCAACACGGGTTCAAACGCCTGAATACCAAGACGGTGCAGCGTTGGCGCACGGTTCAGCATAACCGGATGTTCACGGATTACTTCTTCAAGAATATCCCAAACCTCTGGGCGTTCCTTTTCGACCATGCGCTTGGCCATCTTGACAGTGCTGGCCAATGAATAGAGTTCCAGCTTTGAATAGATGAACGGCTTGAACAGTTCGAGCGCCATTTTCTTTGGCAGGCCGCACTGATGCAGTTTCAGCTCTGGGCCAACCACGATAACCGAACGACCAGAATAATCGACGCGTTTACCAAGCAGGTTTTGCCGGAACCGGCCCTGCTTGCCCTTTAACATATCAGACAGTGATTTCAGCGGACGCTTGTTCACACCGCTAATCACGCGGCCACGACGGCCATTGTCAAACAGCGCATCAACCGATTCCTGCAACATACGCTTTTCGTTACGCACAATGATATCAGGCGCACGCAATTCGATCAGGCGCTTTAGACGGTTATTCCGGTTGATAACACGGCGATAAAGATCGTTCAGATCAGAGGTCGCAAAACGGCCACCATCAAGCGGCACCAGCGGGCGCAGCTCGGGCGGAATCACCGGAACAACATCCATGATCATCCATTCTGGACGGCAGCCAGACTCGCGGAACGAGTCGATCAGCTTTAGCCGCTTGACCAGCTTTTTCCGCTTGGCTTCTGAACCGGTTTCCGCCAGTTCGGTGCGGATCTTTACGCGCTCATCATCTAGATTCAGATCTTCAAGAATTTTCTTGATCGCTTCGGCACCAATGCTGGCTTCGAATGCATCATCGCCATTTTCGTCCTGTGCGTCGTAAAACTCTTCTTCTGACAAAAGCTGGCCTTTGACCAATGAGGTCATGCCCGGCTCGATCACCACAAAATTTTCAAAATAGAGGACGCGCTCAAGATCCTTTAGCGTCATATCGACAAGCAAGCCAATACGACTTGGCAATGATTTTAGGAACCAGATATGCGCCACTGGCGCGGCCAGTTCAATATGGCCCATACGCTCACGCCGTACTTTTGACAGGGTGACTTCAACACCGCATTTCTCGCAGATAATACCGCGATACTTCATCCGCTTATATTTACCGCACAGACATTCGTAATCACGCACCGGGCCAAAAATGCGGGCGCAGAACAAACCGTCTTTTTCCGGCTTGAAGGTACGATAATTGATGGTTTCGGGCTTTTTGATCTCGCCAAATGACCATGAGCGGATGCGCTCAGGCGCAGCGATTGAGATTCTGATCTTGTCAAAGCTTTGTGGGCCTTGGGACTGCCCGAAAGGGTTCATCAAATCATTCATCTATTTATCTCCCCAACATTAGTTGGTGTCGTGTGAGTCAATTGGGTTTGGGTCAGCCAGACCAGCCTTTTCTGAAAAGGCTGGTCATAAGCCGGTTTAATATTCGGCCTCGTGGAGATCGACATTCAGGCCAAGTGAGCGCAGCTCTTTGACAAGAACGTTGAAGGATTCCGGAATGCCGGACTCAAAATCATCATCGCCGCGGACAATCGCTTCATAAACCTTGGTACGGCCTGAAACATCGTCCGATTTCACCGTGAGCATTTCCTGTAAGGTGTAGGCCGCGCCATAGGCCTCCAATGCCCAGACTTCCATCTCACCAAAGCGCTGACCACCGAATTGCGCCTTACCACCAAGCGGCTGCTGGGTGACAAGCGAATAGGGGCCAATCGAGCGGGCATGAATCTTGTCATCAACAAGGTGATGCAGCTTCAGCATATAGATGTAGCCAACGGTTACCTGACGATCAAAGACCTCGCCAGTACGGCCATCGGTTAACCATTCCTGCCCGGTTTTGCTAAGCCCAGCCTTTTCCAGCAGCGAAATGACATCGGCCTCGCGCGCACCATCAAAGACAGGGGTTCCCATTGGGACGCCGCGTGCCAGAATACCGGCCTGCTCGATGATCTGATCATCATCCATCACCGCCAGCTCAGAGCTATATTGCTCGTTACTATAGATATCAGCCAGCATCGTGCGGATTGGCTTGGTGTCGAGATTGGCGCGTGCAGCCTCGGCGGCGGCGCCGATCTGTTTACCAAGGCCGCGAGCAGCCCAGCCAAGATGCGTTTCGAGAATCTGACCGACGTTCATCCGCGACGGCACCCCAAGCGGGTTCAGCACGATATCAACAGGTGTACCATCATCCAGATACGGCATGTCTTCCATTGGCACGATGCGGGAAATCACCCCTTTGTTGCCATGACGGCCAGCCATTTTATCACCGGGCTGAAGCTTACGCTTGATCGCCACAAAGACTTTTACCATCTTCATCACGCCCGGCAGCAATTCATCGCCGCCCTGCAGCTTGTCTACCTTGTCGGTAAAGCGTGCCTGCAATGCAGCAACAGCTGAGTCAAAGTTGGCAACCTGCGCCTCGACCAGTTTTTGGACATCATCATCCTTAACGGCGATCTGCTGCCATTGCGACTTTGGCAATTCATCAAGAATTTCCTGCGTCAGCACGGTGCCGGCTTTCATGCCCTTTGGCCCGCTGGCAACGGTTTGCCCATCAAGCAATTCACTCATCCGGCCATGGAAACCACGCTCCAAAATAGCGCGCTCGTCATCGCGGTCCTTGCCAAGACGGTCAATCTCCGCCCGGTCAATCGCCAATGCCCGCTCGTCCTTTTCAACGCCGCGGCGCGAGAACACCCGCACCTCGACAATTGTGCCAGACCCACCCGGTGGCAGCTTGAGTGATGTGTCACGAACATCCGACGCCTTTTCACCAAAGATCGCCCGAAGCAACTTTTCTTCAGGTGTCATTGGTGACTCGCCCTTTGGCGTAACCTTGCCAACAAGAATATCACCCGGCCCGACCTCGGCACCAACATAGACGATGCCAGCCTCATCAAGATTTTTCAGAGCCTCTTCACCGACGTTCGGGATATCGCGCGTGATTTCTTCTTGTCCAAGTTTGGTATCGCGCGCCATGACCTCATATTCCTCGATATGGATCGAGGTGAAAACATCATCGCGGACAATACGCTCAGAAATCAGGATTGAATCCTCAAAATTGTAACCATTCCAAGGCATGAACGCGACCAGCACGTTCCGGCCCAAAGCCAATTCACCATCCTCGGTAGACGGGCCATCGGCAATAATATCACCGCGGCGAACCGTATCACCAACCTTCACGAGCGGACGCTGATTGACAGTTGTGTTCTGGTTTGAGCGCTGGAATTTCAACAGGCTGTATATATCAACAGGCGATACGTTGCCTTCGGTATCTTCACTGGCGCGAACCACGATACGGGTTGCATCAACCTGATCGATAACACCGGCACGATGCGCAACGATTGTAACACCAGAATCCCGCGCCACACGCGCTTCCATACCCGTGCCGACGATCGGTGCTTCGGCGCGCAAAAGCGGCACTGCCTGACGCTGCATGTTCGATCCCATAAGGGCGCGGTTCGCATCATCATTCTCTAGGAACGGGATCAATGCCGCCGCAACTGAAACTAGCTGCTTTGGCGATACATCCATCAGTTCAATATCGGTTGGCCGGGCAAGGCCAATATCACCTGAACGGCGAACCGGGATCAATTCGCCAACAAATTTATTGTCGCCATCCAGTTCGGCATTCGCCTGCGCAATTGTGTAGCGGCCCTCTTCCATCGCTGAAATATACCGCACCTCAGCCGTCACCTGACCGTCAACAACCTTGCGATAAGGTGTTTCGATAAAGCCATAGCGGTTGATCTTGGCAAAGGTTGCCAACGAGTTGATCAGACCAATATTTGGCCCTTCAGGTGTTTCAATCGGGCAGATACGGCCATAATGGGTTGGGTGAACATCGCGCACCTCAAAGCCCGCACGCTCGCGGGTCAGACCGCCCGGCCCAAGGGCCGAAACGCGGCGTTTATGGGTAATTTCAGACAATGGGTTTGTCTGGTCCATAAACTGTGACAATTGTGATGAGCCAAAGAATTCACGAACCGCAGCGGCGGCTGGCTTGGCATTAATCAGATCGGCAGGCATAACCGTGTCGATTTCAACTGATCCCATACGCTCACGAATGGCACGCTCCATGCGAAGCAAGCCAATCCGGTACTGGTTTTCCATCAATTCACCAACCGAACGCACACGGCGGTTGCCAAGATGGTCAATATCGTCAATGTCGCCCTGACCGTCTTTCAGACCGACCAGAACCTTCAGAATTGCCATGACGTCCTGTTTGCGCAGGATGCGGAGATTGTCCTCGGTTTCAAGATCGAGGCGCGAATTCATTTTTACCCGACCGACTGACGACAAATCATACCGATCAGAGTTAAAGAACAAGCTCTGGAACAGGCCATGCGAGCTTTCCAATGTTGGCGGCTCGCCCGGGCGCATGACACGGTAGATATCAACCAGCGCCTCTTCACGGCAGGTGTTACGATCAGCCGCCAGCGTGTTGCGCAGATGCGGGCCAAAATTAACATTGTCAATGAACAGAGTGCTGATTTCCTTGGTGCCATTGGCATCCAGCTTGGCAAGCAAATCCTCGGTGATTTCATCACCAGCCTCGGCAAAGACCTCGCCAGTTGTCATATTGACAACATCTTCAGCAGCAAACCGGCCCAGCAAATCTGAATCACCAACAAGAACCGACTTCACCCCGGCTTCGGCCAGCTTGTTCAGCGACCGCGGGGTCATTTTGGTACCAGCGCTAGCAATGACCTTTTTGGTTTTCGCATCGACCAGATCACGGATCAGCTTGCTGCCTTTCAACGCATCGACATCAAAATCATAGGCCCAGCCATCGCCCCGACGGCGATAATTCACTGACTTGTAAAAATTGCCCAGAATTTCTTCACGGCTCATGCCAACGATCCGGCTTGGATCAACGGCTTCACCGCTTTCCTCACAGCTTGCCATATAGGCAGCCGAATCTTCATCAGGCAGTGCCATCATAAAGGTTGTTGCCGGCAGCTTGCGCTTGCGGTCGATCCGTACGTTCAAGATATCTTTGGCGTCAAATTCGAAATCCAGCCACGAGCCGCGGTAAGGAATTACCCGTGCAGCAAACAGCAATTTGCCAGAAGCATGCGTCTTGCCGCGATCATGGTCGAAAAACACCCCCGGTGACCGATGCATTTGCGATACGATTACGCGCTCGGTGCCGTTCACGATGAAGGTACCATTCGATGTCATCAACGGCATATCGCCCATATAGACATCCTGTTCCTTGATATCGCGGATTGAACGCGATCCGGTATCTTCATTTTCTTCCCAAACAACCAGACGAAGTGTGACGCGCAGCGGCGACGCAAAGGTCAAACCGCGCTGCTGGCATTCTTCGACGTCATATTTTGGGGTTTCAAGGTCATAGGAAACAAATTCCAGAATTGACCGACCGGCGAAATCCTCAATTGGAAATACCGATTTGAAGGTTTCCTGCAAACCCAGATCAGCCCGCTCGTGTGCGGCCACATCCATCTGCAAGAAAGTATCATAGCTTGAGCGCTGAACATCAATAAGGTTGGGCATTGGGGTCACTTCTTCAAGTTGACCGAAAGTGCGGCGTACCCGTTTGCGGCTGTCCAGAGTGCTTACATGCGATACCATCAGTGATCCCTCGTCATAACTCAAGCCGCCAGTGGCAAAATCTACAAGCCATAGGCGCTTTTTCAAGTGGGTTTCGGACCGGTTAAAAACCGCCGATTATTAAACGACCTTGCACCGGACAGCCGAAACCGCCCGGTGCAAATATTTTAGACAGCTAAAAAACCAGCTGTACTGCCAAGTTATTTAACTTCGACAGTTGCGCCAGCTTCTTCAAGCTTTGCTTTGATCTGGTCGGCTTCGTCCTTAGACACGCCTTCCTTAACAGCCTTTGGTGCGCCTTCAACCAAATCTTTGGCTTCTTTCAGACCAAGGCCGGTGATGCTGCGTACTTCTTTAATGACGTTGATCTTTGACGAACCTGCGGACGCCAGAACAACATCAAATTCAGTCTTTTCTTCGGCTGCGCCGCCGGCGTCACCACCAGCAGGCATTGCAACAGCCATAGGAGCAGCAGCGGCAGAAACGCCCCACTTCTCTTCTAGCATGGTTGCCAATTCAGCAGCTTCAAGAACTGTTAGGTTAGAGAGGTCTTCTGCGATTTTTGCGATATCAGCCATTATATACTCCATTAAGGCTTGAACTTCTGATTTTGGGCATTATGCCCCTTGCTGCAATTGGTCTTCGCGTGCCTTGATTACACGAGCGAGTTTGCCGGCCGGAGCCTGAGTAACCCGTGCAATTTTGGCTGCCGGAGCTTGGATAAGCCCGACAAGCTTGCCACGCAATTCGTCAAGAGAAGGCAATTTGGCCAATGCTTCAACGCCAGCTTTGTCGAGAATTTTCCCGTCCATGCTGCCGCCAACAATGGTCAGCTTTGTATTTCCCTTGGCAAAATCAACGAGGGTCTTGGCGGCTGCGACTGGGTCTTGCGACATACCAACGGCTGTTGGTCCAGTAAACAGGCTGTCAAGATCTTCGAAGCGCGTGCCCTTTAGCGCTAGCTTGGCAATCCGATTTTTGGTTACCTTGAAGCCAGCATCGGCGTCCCGCATTTTTTTGCGCAGGTCACCGCTTTCCGCAACGGTCATACCAACCTGATGCGCCACAACAATTGTTGATGACTCATTAAAGGCTGATTGCAGCGTTTCGATCAGTTCGGCTTTTTCTGTTCTATTCACCGATCGTCTCCGCTCTCGATTGGGCAGTGTGGGTCACCCACTGTCTGCCTAGTTGCAAAATGAACCGACGGTCACCGCCAGTCCGCTGGCCTGCCCATAAGAAGTTCAAGCGAAATTCTTCGCCCTTGCTCCCCGTCTATTACGGGTTATTAAGTCCTGCCGATGGCAGCACCCCCGTAGTCTTGGACAGGTGCGGGGCATTTGTGTGTAACCACATCTGCCCCTGGTCTCCAACCCAGCCAATGGCATGAGCTGAAGAATTCTTATTACCCCAGCCTTATTGGCCGGCTGCTTCCTCAACGAACACACCTGCGCCCATTGTTGATGAAATGGTGATCTTTTTTACATACTGGCCTTTGGCACCAGATGGACGTGCTTTGCGAACCGCATCAATAAATGCTGATGCGTTCTCGACAATTTTTGCCTCGTCAAAGCTGGCCTTACCGATACCGGCATGAACAACACCAGCTTTTTCAGCGCGGTACTGCACTTCACCAGCCTTGGCAGCGGCGACCGCGGCTGCAACATCGGCAGTCACTGTGCCCAATTTCGGGTTTGGCATCAGGCCGCGTGGGCCAAGAACCTTACCAAGACGACCCACAACACCCATCATGTCAGGTGTCGCAATCACCCGGTCAAAGCCTGACTCGCCGTTCTGGATTGCTTCGGCCAGATCTTCGGCACCAACAAGATCGGCACCAGCGGCTTTTGCCTCATCCGCCTTGGCGTCTTTTGCAAAGACGGCAACCCGCATGGTCTTGCCAGTGCCATTTGGCATGGCAACAACGCCGCGAACCATCTGGTCTGCATGGCGTGGATCAACCCCAAGATTCATCGAAATTTCGATGGTCTCGTCAAATTTTGCCTTGGCATTGCCCTTTACCAGCGCAACAGCTTCGGCAAGTTCATACGCCTTGTTCCGGTCAATCGCCGCGTAGGCTGCTTTCAAATTCTTGCTATTTCTTGCCATCTTCTTAGCCCTCCACGACTTCGAGGCCCATGGCACGGGCAGAGCCGATCACCATTTGCATTGCGCCTTCAACGTCAACAGCATTCATATCGCCCATCTTCTGATCGGCAATTTCGCGCACCTGCGCCATTGTTACCTTGCCGGCAACCGAACGGCCCGGCTCTTTTGATCCACCCTTCAGACCGGCAGCCTTTTTCAAGAAATAGCTCACTGGCGCAGTTTTGGTGACAAATGAGAATGACTTGTCCTGATAGACAGTGATGACAACCGGCACTGGCATATTCTTTTCCAGCGAATCTGTTGCCGCGTTGAACGCCTTACAGAATTCCATGATGTTTACACCGCGCTGGCCCAATGCTGGGCCAACTGGTGGCGACGGATTGGCCGCGCCTGCCGGAATATTCAGCTTGATGTAACCTTGGATCTTCTTTGCCATCTTAATGCTTCCTTGACATAGGTACCGCCTGCCATCGACAGGCGCGATGTTCATTTGCCGCCCACCGAGTGCGGCACTTTAAAAATCTATATTTTTTCGACCTGACTATATTCCAGCTCAACCGGCGTTGACCGGCCAAAGATAGAGACCGCCACTTTCAAGCGCGCCTTATCATCATCGGCCTCTTCGACATAGCCGTTAAATGATGCAAACGGCCCGTCAGCCACCCGCACCTGCTCGCCGATATCAAAGGTGATGGTTGTCCGTGGACGCTCAACCCCTTCGCTGACTTGCTTGATAAGCCGCTCGGCTTCCTTGTCAGTAATTGGGATCGGGCGACCCTTGCCACCAAGAAAACCGGTAACCCGCGGCTGGCTTGTCACCATCTGCCACGCTTCATCGCTTAGTTCTAATTTCACCAGAATGTAGCCGGGGAAAAATTTACGCTCACCCTCAACGCGGACACCGCGCTTGACCTCGACCACGTTTTCGGTCGGAACCATGACGTCTTCGATCTGATCTTCCAATCCATGCGTAGCTGCTTGCTCACGGATAGACTGCGCGACCTTTTTCTCAGATCCTGAGAAGACATGAAGGACATACCAGCGCTTGGCCATTACCATTCTTTCCCGATGCGATTCGCCAAGGCGAAACGACAAAAAACCACTTCGCTCTTAGCCACCAAGGCCAAGAACAAACTGGACACCATTCGACAACACCCAATCAACCAACAGAAAAAACAGCGCGGCAATTGTTGTCATTATAAACACAGTTAGTGTGGCCGTGCCCGTCTCACGCTTAGTAGCCCAGGAAATCCGGTTGATTTCCTGACGGACCTGCCTAACAAATTGTGCGGGCGACACTTTAGCCATCGATATCTGCCAATTCAAGTTCAAATTTAGTCAAGGCAAAGCAATCAGCACCCGACGGTTTTCGTGGGTTTTCTATCAGGCTAATGGCCAGCGCCCTCGCAAAAAGGGTCTGGCTATTTATACCGTGAAAGGCTGGTCGCACATCCTTGGATAGCGGCTTCTATCAAAACCACCGCAGGAAGGCAACCATTTATCGCGCGTCCGGCGCCATAAAAGATGACAATGCCGCGCATAACGACATGATCAAGAGGCCGGTTGCGGTCACGACAAATTGATTAGCACCACCAAGCGCGATAATCACGCTGCCTGCAACGGCGCCAAACAGCATCTGCATCGCGCCTAAAATACCAGCCCCCGCCCCACTATTTTTGCCCGCTGCCTGCATGCTGCAAATCATCGAATTGGCAATGACCAAACCATTACAACAGCCAAAGCAGAAGCATAAAAAAGACAACAGCAACGGCGTCATAACCCCGCCAAGCGCCACTAACAGCATCGTCAACGGCACCAGAACCGTCAGCAGGCTGCCTAAAAACGCCATGCGGACAACGCCAACAGAACCAACCAGCTGGCGATTGGCAAAATTCCCGAAAACATAGCCAACCGAGGTCATCGCAAAGAACAGTCCATATTCCAGCGGGCCAACACCCATACGGTCGAATTCATAGGGCATCGCACCGCCCATGGCGAAAAACATCCCAACCGCCAGACCACCGGTTAACCCGTGAAACATCACCCCCGGCGTGCGAAGTAACTGCAAATAGGCTGTAATCGCCGATATCGGAGCGGTTGGGGCGGGGTCACGCTGGTGCGATTCGTCAATGAACAGATATGACGTGACGGTGATCAAAAGCGCGCCCATGACCATGATGCCAATGCTGCCGCGCCATCCGATAAATTCGGCAATCACCCCACCAAAAGCAAAACTTAATGCAGGAACAATAGCCTGCGCGCTGCTGACGATTGATAATTTACGCGCCGCCTCGGCCCCCTTGTAGACATCATTTACGATGACCCGTCCCATGGTCATACAGGCTGCCGCCCCAACCCCTTGCAAAATACGGAACCAAATCAACATATCGATATCGCCAGAAAACAGCGCACCAAAGCCGCCAACGGCAAAGATGACCGCGCCGCCGACAAGAACGCGTTTCCGGCCGAACCGGTCAGATAGTGATCCACTAATTAACTGGCTGATGGCAACCGACAGCATAAAGGCACTAAGCACCAGCTGTGCCTGATTGGCCGAGGCGTCAAGATCATCGCGAAGACCGGTGATAACCGGCGATAATATGGACAGACCAAGATTGGCGCTAGACGCGGCCAAAATCAGCACCCCAATGGGCGGCATCCTTACGGGCAGTGCCTTGACGGCAGGCGGGGCAGATTTTGACATGAGAACTCCACAGAAAATGGCATCCGATGCATCCGGTGCGCCCGGTGTAACGAAAAAACCCAAAAAATCCGGCCAAACATGACGCTCCCGAAATAGGACGCCAACCCAACCTTTGGAACTTCTTAACGGCAATTTCAAGATCACATTGGCCGCCGTTACGTCAAACCATATACCGGCACCTCATCACCGGTCACGCCCGCAATTCGTCATAAGATACGATGATATTGTTTTGATAGGCTGGCCGGCGACACAGCAACTCGTAATAGCGCCGTAGATGCGGCAAATCACGCCGCACCACATCAATATCGTAATAGCGGTAGAGGCAATAGCCAAAGGCGATATCAGCAAGGGTAAACGCATCACTGGCAAGATAGGTGCTGGTGGCAAGCCTAGCATCAGCCATCGCCAGAATATCTTCGAGGGTGACCAGCGCCGCCCGAACCGCATCATGATCAACCTTATCAGCTGGCGTGCGCACCAATTTCCAGAATGCCGTCATGATAAAGGCGTGACCAAAATTCCATTTCGCCCATTCGGCCCATTTATCGACCTGCGCCCGCGCCGCCGCCGCCGATGGCCAGAAACTTTCATCACCATATCGGCCAGCAAGATAGCGCAGGATCACCGCCGACTCAAAAATTGGCGGCGCATCGCCATCAATCAATACCGGCACACGGCCATTCGGGTTCATCGCCCGAAATTCGTCAGTATCGACCACCCCATAGATAAAACCGGCGTCGAGGCGTTGATATGGCAGGCGCATCTCGTCAAGCGCCCATAACACCAATTGGACATTGACCGAGGATTTACGCCCCCAAACGGTGATTTCACTCATCAAAAACCTCTCTTGGACGGGCATCTTTACGCATTGTCATACGCATTCTCATATGATCGTCTCGCTTGGCCGGCTGTTTCCGATTTTGAACGGCGACGAGCACATCTTGGCAAGCGGTGCATCTTGGCGGCAGGCGCCGGAAAGATCAAGCCTAACTGGCGTTCGTAATTTGCGCAGATGGCAGCATGTAAAGCTGCAAAACAGCGTTTACCAGCGATATCAAAATAGGCTAGCGTGCTATATCAATTATTTTTCATAAAAACCATCACCTGCTCAAACGGACTGGCTGGGCGATCCGAAAAAGGAACTGTAAAACATGAAATCAATTGGGTTTGTTGGATTGGGCGCGATGGGATCGGTTATGGCGCCTTTGCCTGTTCAGGCAGGGTTTAGCGTAACCGGATTTGATCCGGCGGCGCGGCTTGACGATGACACTGGCGTCATCATGGCGAACCAGCTCGTTGATCTTGCTGGCTGCGATGCAATCGTCTTAATGCTTCCCGACGGCAACGTTGTTACCAAAGTTGCGACCAGTCTGGCTGATGCTGGCTTTTCCGGCTTGATCATTGATATGTCGTCCAGCCAACCCGAAGGCACCATCGCCCTTGGCAAGCAGCTAGCCGACCGCGGCATTCGCCTGATTGACGCGCCGGTATCAGGCGGGCGCAAGAAAGCTGCGCTTGGCACATTAATGGTGATGGCTGGCGGCGATGCTGGCGATCTGGAAACGGCTGGCAAGCTGCTTGCTTGTTTCGGTGAGGTCGCCCATGTCGGGCCATTGGCCGCTGGTCATGCAATGAAGGCGCTAAACAACTATGTTTCAGCCGCCGGATTACTGGCCAGCATGCAGGCACTCGCAACCGCACAATCATTTGGCATCGCGCCAGAAACATTTACCAAGGTGATTAACGGATCGACCGGCCGCAACAATACCACCGAGGTCAAGCTTGAGCCATTTATCATTTCACGCCGATACGATTCCGGCTTTTTCCTGCGTTTGATGGCGAAAGATGTCGGTATTGCCAGCGAATTGATCAAAAATGCCGGATTTGATGCACCAATAACGACAGCATTAAATGAGTATCTAGCGGTTGCTGTTGACCAGCTCGGCCATGACGCCGATCACACCGGCCTCTATGAAATGGTCAATCCGGCCACATCATAACCCTGTTTTGCGCCGCCGCTTGATAGGCTGTCTAAAGATTATTTTGGCGAATGAATATTTTAGCAGGGCGCTAACGATACGCGCCCATCGCCTGCAACGCCTTCTCGCCATATTCCATTAATTCGTACTTTAGCGATAAAGCTCCCATTTTTGCGGTCACCGCATCGACCGTTTTAGGTAACGGTGGGATGGGCATAAAAAACCCTGTGGCGAGGCCTCGTGAACCGTTTTTGGGCGCGCCAATCATCCCAAGTAAATGGTCGATATGCTGGTTTATCTCGGTCTCGATATGCCGTGTATCACCCGCAAGGCTTTGCACCGCCAACGCGTTTGCAGTGCCCATCATGGCAAGTTCGGCGCGCAGTTCGTCAAGGTAACGCGGCACATCATCGCGCGAAAATGGGACGCCGGTTTTACGTTCAATCAATTCCATACCGGCAAATTCAAGCCGAAGTTTACGGATAAAATAACGCTGACGGGGCTTCTGCCGCGTTAGGGTCTTTCGCGCATTTTCTGACGCGTTGAAATTGGTATCGCCGCCGTCGTCGCGTCCCGAATCATTGGCAGCATCATTGGCCGCATCACTTTGGCTATCATTGGCAGCATCATTGGCCGCATCACTTTGGCTATCATTGGCAGCATCACGGCTACGCGCCGAAGCGCTGTCATCATCAGCACTCACCGACGCCGATGATGCGTCACTGCTAACACCCGGATATTGGGCTGTCGCCGGCGACAAACCGAGCGCAAAAATCACGCAACTCATCCCAATTAAGCAACGCCATTGGCAACGCCGCAGCCAGCACTGGCAAAAACCAGGATCAGCTTGACTGTTTCTTTTGGGCGCGCGCATCTGTCGGTTATCCTTTACGCCAGCGTTAAATGCGGCTGGCCTGAACATTGTCTGGCTAAGCAGGCTTAACGTCAGAACCAGTCCCATGTTTAGGACAAACCTGTGGCCGTTGGCGATAAATCACGCCTCGCATCAAAGAACTGGCAACGAAAACCATGTCAGAAAAGGCATCTGGCGACAAACAAAAACCCCCCTCAACCGCTTCGGGCTGAGAGGGGCTTTACTGTATGCACTACAGCTTTATCTGGCAGGAGTGGAGGGGCTCGAACCCCCAGCCCCCGGTTTTGGAGACCGGTGCTCTACCAATTGAGCTACACTCCTAAATGATCAGTGCCTGATAATAAGACACATAAATCACCGTTCGTCGATAGGCGGCCTTACTTAATGACCGTAGCAACGACGCCGGCACCAACGGTGCGGCCACCTTCACGGATCGCAAAGCGCAGACCTTCATCCATCGCAATTGGTGCGATCAATGTCACGGTCATTGCAATGTTATCGCCAGGCATAACCATCTCGGTGCCTTCCGGCAATACCACTGATCCGGTTACGTCTGTTGTCCGGAAATAGAACTGTGGGCGATAGTTCGAGAAGAATGGTGTATGACGACCACCCTCATCCTTGGTCAAAACATAGGCCTCACACTTGAACTCGGTATGCGGTGCGATTGAACCCGGCTTACACAATACCTGACCGCGCTCAACCTCTTCACGCTTGGTACCACGAAGCAGAACACCAACGTTATCGCCAGCTTCACCCTGATCCAACAGCTTGCGGAACATCTCAACACCGGTGCAGGTTGTCTTTTGTGTGTCTTTCAGACCAACAATCTCGATCTCTTCACCAACATTCACGATACCGCGCTCAATACGGCCAGTCACAACTGTACCACGACCCGAAATCGAGAACACATCCTCAATCGGCATCAAGAATGGCTGATCCTTCGGACGCTCTGGCTGGGGAATATAGCCATCAACCGCATCCATCAGCGCCTTGATCGCTTCACGACCAATGGTCTCGTTGCTGTCTTCCAATGCTGCCAATGCTGAACCACGAACAATCGGAATATCATCGCCAGGGAAGTCATATGATGACAACAGCTCACGAATTTCCATCTCAACCAGCTCAAGCAACTCTTCGTCGTCAACCTGATCAACCTTGTTCATGAATACGCACAAAGCAGGCACACCAACCTGACGCGCCAACAAAATATGCTCGCGGGTTTGTGGCATCGGGCCATCAGCCGCTGATACAACCAAAATCGCGCCATCCATCTGCGCCGCACCAGTGATCATGTTCTTCACATAATCGGCGTGGCCCGGACAATCAACGTGGGCGTAGTGACGGTTGGCTGTCTCATACTCAACATGCGCTGTTGAAATCGTGATGCCGCGCGCACGCTCTTCTGGCGCCTTGTCAATCTGGTCATATGCTGAAAACTCAGCGCCACCAGACTCAGCCAAAATCTTTGTGATCGCTGCGGTCAATGAGGTCTTGCCGTGGTCAACATGGCCAATCGTGCCAATGTTACAATGCGGCTTGGAACGGTCAAACTTTGCCTTGGACATCTTGTTTCGCCCTTTATCTCGCTTTAGTGGGCCGACGCTATGCTAACGTCTTCCAGCCCCATGTGATTTCAACTTTTGACGCCGGCGCAGGCACCACCGTCATTCCGCGCACCCACGCAGTAGTCAGATTGGCGGTGGTGGTGGGGGTAGGATTCGAACCTACGTACGCTACGCGGGCAGATTTACAGTCTGCTGCCTTTAACCACTCGGCCACCCCACCGGCTCGCCATTTTATCGCGCGCTCTTTGCTTGCAATGACGCGGCGATCCTGCGAGATAAAAAGGCACAGCTAATTTGTCAACAAAGAAGTCGTCTCATGGCCCCAAAAAGCGCGAAAAAACAACATTCGGCGAAAAACCCGCACCGAAACCGGCAAAAGCCAAATGCTAATCGCGGTGCTGCGGCCGATCCTAACGGCCGGCATAATCCTGCCAAGCGGCCGGCGCAATCGGGAAATATGGGTCATGCAGGCGGCAAGACCGTGCCAAAACCCCCACAGAACGGCTATTTCATCTGGGGGCGCCACGCCGTTTTTGCGGCACTTGCGAATCCGGATCGGCGCATCCAGCAGCTCTATATCACCAATGATAGCAGCGATGCGCTGACGGCCGTGATCACTGATCTGCCAGCACAGCGTCAGGCCGAACTGCCGACACCGCAGCTGACAGACCGCAGCCGCCTTGATCCTATCGGCGATGCCGGTGAAAAAGCTGTGCATCAGGGGATTGCCGCGGCGGTTTGGCCGTTAGACCCACCGCATCTTGATGATTTTCTTGCCAATCTTGCAATCCATCTTCGACCAGATAATGACCAAGAACAGGCAGAACCGGTTCGCCTGCTGCTGCTTGATCAATTATCTGATCCGCGCAATGTTGGGGCAATCATGCGTTCGGCGCGGGCCTTTGGTGTTGCCGCACTGATCACGACCTTTCGCAATGCCGCCGAGGAAAATGGCGTCTTGGCACGAACCGCATCTGGCGCGCTGGATCATGTGCCCCTGATCCGAGTGGTTAATCTGGCCCGCGCTATCGAGCAATTACAGGATCACGGGTTTCTGGTTGCCGGTCTTGCTGGCGAGGGTGATGTCGAAGTGAGCGCCCTTGGCACGCATCAGCGGCTTGCCATTATGCTTGGTGCCGAAGGGAGCGGCCTGCGGCGTCTCAGCCGTGACCATTGCGACATGCTGGTTCGGATTAATATCAATGAAGATGCCGAAAGCCTGAATGTTTCGAATGCCGCTGCGATCGCGCTTTATGCGGCAAGCCTCTATAAACCGGACGCGAACAAATGATCAGTATGGTTGGGTAATCGGGCGAGCCAGCTCAAGAGAGGTGGCCTTGAGCTGACCCACAGGACGTTGGTCGAAATTAGGCAAAATGGCCTCGCTAAGGGCTGCCGGCCAATGCCCAAAACCTTCTATCAGAACTGGCGTTCTTGGCCGGTACCGGAGGTGAAACGCCGATCAGGACAGCCCGTTCTGATACGCCATGATCATCATTTTTTTTTGCGCTGTAGCTGACACCTGCAATTTGGCTCTGCCACGGCACCCGCCCCACCCATGAACCGCGGCTGGCTTCGGTTTTGGCGGCGACCCGATCAATACCGATATCGCGGCGCTGCCATTCAGGCATATGGGCAAGGTGCCGCCGCTGGCGCGCCAATTCAATACGCATCGAATAAGCACGTAAACACGCACCGCACAGCCGCCGTGCCTTTGTGCCAATAGCGGCCAGCAACAATGCGCTTTTCACCGCACGAATTGCGCTGGTTCTGTATGTTTCATGGCTGTGATCTAACTGGGTCATGTCCCGCTCCTCGCTGCTGATAGGCTCGTGATCATTTGCGATCGATGCCCCGGCCAAGTGACCAGATCATCGCGACAAATTTATCGTGTTGGGTGATTTTGGTTAATTGAACCTATTTTGAATAATGATAAATCTTGGATGAAATCATCAAGGATATTGATATGAACAGAACCCTTGATCTGACGGCGCTTCGTTCGTTCGTTGCTGTTGCGGAAATTGGCGGTGTAACTGCGGCTGCTGATCGCCTACACCTCACCCAATCAACTGTTTCAATGCAGATAAAGCGCCTTGAATCGATGCTTAATCTCGACCTGATTAGCCGGTCTGGGCGCGGCATTGAACTGACCCCGCATGGCGAACAGCTCGCCCGCTATGGCAGGCAAATTCTGGGCATCAACGACGAAGTCTGGAACCGGATGACCAATACGCAATTTGAGGGCACGCTTGTCATGGGGGTGCCGCCAGATATTCTATATCCGCATATTCCGAACATTTTGAAAGCGTTCAGCGATGCATTTCCGCGCGTCCAGATCAAGCTGGTTTCAACCCGGACAAGTGAGTTAAAGGAAGAATTGGCGAAAGGCACACTGGACTTAATCCTCACCACCGAGGCAGATGATGCGAGGGGCGGCGAATTTCTATCCTCGCAGCCACTAAAATGGTTTTGTCAACGCGGTAACAAGCAGATATGGCGACGGCGCCCCTTGCCACTGACCTACGAAAGCACTGTATGTTCCGCAAAACAGTGATCGAAAAGCTGGACGCTGAAAATATCGAATGGGACATGACCTTCACCACAGCCAGCTGTCTTGATAGCATCCCATATGTCAGCGCCGGTCTCGCCGTTGTCGCGGTCTTGGAACAAAGTCGCCATGAGGATTGGGAAGAAATTCCCGCCGCTGCTGGCCTGCCAGAGCTGCCCGAATTTCGGATCCTCCTTTACCTGAACGATGGGCCGCAGAGCCTCCTACCGCATCATCTGGCTAGCATCGTGCGGGATGCCTATCACCATTAATGCACTGTTTCAGCCGAAATATGACGGCCGAAAATGACCGCTTGGCGACGGCAATAACATGATTAGGTTGGCCGCCAGAAATGGCGTTGATTTCACCAAAAGCCAGATTTTTAGCATTACGGCTATTGACCGCACGGAAATCTCTGGTAAAAAGCCCGAGATCGCTGGCGTGGCTCAATTGGTAGAGCACCCGATTTGTAATCGGGCGGTTGGGAGTTCGAGTCTCTCCGCCAGCACCATCTACCCCTCATGAAAATGGTGATACCCGCCCCGCATTCTCAAGCCTGATTTGGCTCATGTCAGCAGTTGATTTGGCGGTCTGATTTGGCGATCTTATTTGGCACGATATGGCGGTGAAACTACCCACCCCCCCTTGCGGTTACTATATTGTCGTGGCCGCCGTAAAACTGGTTTCAGTTTGAAAAACGGCGAAACCTCACAGATGCTAAAGATCATTCTCATCTCTGTTCTGGCCTTCCTCTTGGTCGTGGCCGCGATCAAGGCGGTGACGCGGTTGCGCGCATCAAGCCACGCCGCCGGTAAACCGCGCGCTTTGGCCCAACGCCTCTTGCAAAACCCGATTGTTCGGGCAATCTTGATCCGGGGGATATGGCGTTTGATTAGGCTGTTTATATTCAAGCGTTAAACGCCAAAAAGGCGGCGTGAAATCCACAGCACGGGGGGGGGCGCAGGCACATGACCATTGTCGTGATAATGAAGTTTTTCCATTACATCTCGCTATTTCTGGCAGGTGGTTTGGGCGTTGCCAATTTGATGCTGTTCAAAAATCATCAAAAAGCCGGTATACCGCCGGCGCTACCAGTTCAAAAAACCATGATGGCACTGGCACGGCTTGGCCTCGTTGCAATTCTCGCATTATGGATCACCGGCTTTTTGCTGATCCATCAGCTTTATGGCAGTTTCACCTTGGGCATAGCGTTCCATTTCAAAATGCTTGGCGCGGCAATTTTACTTGGCACCGTGGCTTTTCTGAATATCCACCTAAACATAAGGGCAAGACAAAACATCCCACCCCACCCCACAGTCATGAAGCTGGTGCCGCCGATTACCCGCGGCGCGCTGGTTTTGGCGCTTGTCAGCGTCGCCGTTTTGACCACATCCGCATAACCATGCCGCGCCCCATTTATCGAGAATGTTTTGCCCAATTGAAAATCCTTCAGAACGGATCATCTTGGCAGGCACCAACGGGCAGTATAGGTTAACGCTAGTATAGGTTACGAATTCATCAATAAGGGTCCACTCACTTGCAAATTTTTGGAACTTTTGCGCCAACCGGTGTGAACCGGATTATTCTGACCCTTGCCAAAATTGGATTTGGCCGCGGCCGGTTGAAACTATTATTTTCTCGGCTTTGGAACCGGCTCAATGGCGACCAGCCTGTTGATCTGATCTATCACGCGCTGAAATTGCGCCTGCAACCTCGCCGAAATACGATTGATGCAAAGATCATGTTCAGCGCAAAACGGCGGGAAGCAGCTGAATTGACGATGATCCGGCATCATCTTCTGGGCGGGGGCGTGATTGTCGATATTGGCGCGAATGTCGGCTATTACGCGCTGAATGCGGCGCTGATGAACGCCGATCAGGTTATTGCGGTTGAACCAAATCCGCCTATGTTGGCGCGGCTGCGTGATCATATTGCGCTGAATGAGCTTGCGGCAAAGATCACTGTTCACCCGGTTGCCGTTGGCGCGGTTGCCGGCGTGGCAAAACTAACCGTCTCGGACAGTGATTTTGGCAGTAGCTCGATCGTGAATGACAATGTTGGCACATCGCATATCGAGGTTGGAATTATGCCGCTTGTTGATATTTTAAAGGCCGATGGCGTTGCCAAGGCTGATATCATCAAAATTGATATTGAGGGCATGGAAGACCGCGCCTTATTTCCGTATTTTGAGGCGATTGGTAAAGATCAATATCCAAAATTGATTGTGATGGAGGACGGTATTAATGCCCGTTGGGAACGCGACATTCTGGGCTGGTTGCTGGAAAACGGCTATCACGCCGCCGCCCGCACAAGGGGCAATATCATGCTGGAGCTAACCCCGTAATCGGCGCGAAATATCTTTTATATTCTGGCCGATTTTGGTCTGCCTCGGGTAAGCGCCAAATGGCATCACTTAGACGCGCAATGCTGGCAACCCGACACCCGTTGCCTCAAAACCACCATCGACAGCCAGTGTTTGGCCGGTGATATAGCTGGCTTTTTCTGAACCAAGGAACACAATCGCCTCGGCAATTTCAGCCTCGCTGCCATATCGGTTCAGCGGAATAGCATCATGATAGGCATCAATAATCTCCTGACTATGAACCGCCATTGCCAATTTTGTGCGCACCGGACCCGGGGCCACACAATTCACCCGAATACCATGCTCGCCCATCTCGGCGGCAAATTGCTGGGTCATTTGAATCACCGCCGCCTTTGACGTGCCATATGCAACGCGCAAGGTTGACGCGCGCAGCCCTGAAATCGACGCTATATTGACGATATTGCCGCGGCTCTGCTTGAGCCCCCCTAGAACTGCGCGCGAGCACAGATAGACGCCATCCAGATTGGTTGCCATGATTGTCCGCCAGCGCAAAAAGCTTGCCTCTTCGATCGGGCAAAAATCGGCCACACCGGCGTTATTGACCAGACAATCAATCCGCCCGGAAAATGCCAGCACATCTGCCACCATTGCCTCAACTGCCCCGGGATCTGACACATCACAGATAAAAGCCCTGCCCCCGTCAAGCGTTGCCGCCGCCTCGTTTAGTACGTCGGCATCCCGGTCAACCATCGCTACCTGATAGCCCTGATCGGTAAAAAGCCGCGCTGTGGCAAGCCCGATACCGCGCGCCGCGCCTGTTACAATTACCGTTTTCATTCATCATGCCTCCAAAGCTAGTTTCAGCAACCATCACCCGTTCTTTTGGCCATTTCCCGAGCGTCAGCCGGTAAAATAATCGCCTTAGTGACTGTCCTTGATTGACGCCAGCTTGACAAGGTGGATTGATAGAGGCTCAAAAAAAGCGATCAAGCGAGGAAAACATGAAGTTAAAGCTGCATCACATTAATCTATCGACCAACAATGTTCCTGGCATGGATCAGTTTTACCGTGATGTTTTGGGGCTTAAAACCGAAACCGAAGGCCTGCCCGTTCTGGAAAAAAAAGAAAGGCTATGATGGCGATGTTGCGTTTGTTTCCGACGGTCATATCCAAACGCATCTCGCGCAAAAGGATCTTAATGTCAGGTTTCGCACTGGCCATATCGTCAATCCACTCGAGCGCGGTCATATTGCCTATCGCACCGATGATCTGGACGCTTTTAAGGCGCATCTAATCGCCAAGGGCATTGCCTTTTCCGACTGGGGCGAGACGGCAGTTGCCGGCTGGCAGCAGATTTTCTTTTATGACCCTGACGGCAATATCATTGAGGTTCATGAGGTCGGATCATAACCGCGTGGCCGCGCCATGCACCGCCGATTACCCAGCTAGAACTGCAAAGCCAAGCCCGATTGAAACACCAAAAAGTGAGTGCATCATCAACGCCAACGCACAAACAAGCGGCGGGTTCGGCGTCAGGCGCGCCATTATCCCTTTGCCAAGACAGGGCAGGAAAAACAGCCATGGCACTAACACGCTGATCACGCCAAAGACCAACCCACCAAGAAATCCGGCGTCAAAAATATTGCGATCCAATAACCATGCAAAAACTGCCGCATAGCCGATTGCAACGCCATAGTGAACCGCCCAGCCAAGCGCCAATTCATGGCGGCGCTCTGGCCTTGCTTCAAGATCACGGGCAATTAACTGACCATTGGTCATTAAACCAAGACTCCAGCGCCCAACCAATGCCCAATTGCTCGGTGGAATGGCCGTCAATTTCTGAAAAATACGTTGCCATAGATCAAAAATGACACAAGCGGCAATGCCCACAATGACAAATTGGAAACTCAACATAACGGCATCTCTCATTTCAGCATTTTTTACTGGCCAGATTTGGTGCGGCGGTGACATTTTAACAATAACGGCCGGAAAGGATATCCTTTAAACCATGACAATCATGCGGCCAGCTTCAACCATAGCCAGCTTCAACTATAGCCAGCATCATGGGCAAAAGACAGCAGAGAAAAGATCAAGCATTTGGGCAGATTTTATCATCCGGTCACTGCTGGCTTCATTTCGCCGACATCCTCTCAGTTTCGTCATTACCGGGTCACAGGACTTGATCGGCACTCTTGCCTTGTCTAGGCTGGTGATGCTGCGCTGCATTCGGACAAGCGCTGAAACCCACACAACCGCTTATGAGGTTTACCACCATGCCGCATCGGACAATCTTTCATGCAAATGAAGAAGACACCACCCTTGGCGGCCGCATTTCGATGGCGCGCGAAGCCTCTGGCCTTAGCGTTGCAGATGTCGTCAAACGCCTCGGGGTGAGGGCGGCAACCTATGAGGCGTGGGAGGCTGACCGGTCCGAGCCACGGGCGAACAAGCTTGTTGCGCTGGCTGGCATTTTGAATATTTCGCCGCCCTATCTTTTAAGCGGGCTTGGCAGGCAGCCTGTCGGCAATGATGCAGTTGGCCGGAAAATACAGCGGCTAACGGCGCAGATTGAACAGCTGGAGCAAAGCTTGAAAGCCGCAACAAGCAGTCTACGTCAAATCAAGAAATCGGTTGCCAAGTTGAAATGACCAAGATTGACCTTGGGCTGAAAACTGGCAGCAAACTGGTACTTATCATCCAACAACAGGTTGCTGCCGACTGAACATTCACGCAAAAACCGTCCCAAAGCGACAGGCCCCTGCATTAACATATTGATGGCAACAGGTAAAATGCTCTAGCTTGGCGGTCTATTATTTATCGTTTGTTACAAAGGATCGAGACACATCATGGATATTGCAGGTAAAAAAGCCATTGTTATCGGGGGTACGTCGGGCATTGGCCTAGCGGCGAGCCTTATGCTTGTTGAGAAGGGCGCAGAAGTTGTTGCCGTGAGCCGTGACCCAAGCAAGGCTGGCAACGTTCCCGCTGGCATTCGCCTTGCTGCACTGGACACGCGTGATGGCGAAGCGGTTGAGGCCTTTTTCAATGCTGAAGGTGATATCGACATTCTGGTGAATTCAGCCACTGGCGGCTCACGCGCTTTTGGCCCGTTTATGGAAATGGACGTAAAGGGGTTTCGGGGCTCGTTCGACAAATTATGGGGCTATGCCAACGTCGTCCGCTATGGCGCATCGCATGTTCGTGATAATGGCAGCATTGTTCTTGTCAGTGGCAGCCCTGCCCGCAAGCCAAAGCCGGGGCAGATCGCTTTGTCTGCCGTTGGTGGTGCCGTTGAGGCCTTTACCCGTGCAATCGCCGCGGAAATCGCTCCAAAGCGGGTTAATGTTGTCTCACCGGGCATTATTGACACGCCAATGGTGGCGTTGAGTGGTGATGACCGCAACAAGCATTATCAGAATGTCACCAAGACCCACTTGATCGACCGGGCCGGCTTGCCAGCCGAGGTTGCATCAGCGATCATCTTTGCGATTGAGAATGATTTTATTACTGGCACAACAATTGATGTTGATGGGGGCTGGCTAGTTGCGCAATAAACGCGCCTAAATCAGACCGATAGAAACTGTTCCAACCCCAATAATTTGTTCGGGCAATTTGTTTGGGCACATGATTCAAGCAAAGAGACCCAGCAAAAGGGCGGCTCAGCATGGACCGACAAAAATGGCTTGAATGGACCGGGGTTGGAACGGCGATCATATATTCGATGTTGATCGCACTGAATATGGGCTACCAAGTTCTCGGCTTTTTCTTGCTGTTTCTCTCGGCCGTCCTCATTGGCTTATGGGCCCATTTTGGCAAGCACCGCGGCATTTTGTTCCTACAGTTATTTTATGCAACCGCAGGATTAATCGGTATGGTACGCTGGTTTTAGATGTTATTTTATTGTTTTGAGCGTCGCGTCTGAGGCTGCAACTGTTTAACGTCGCCTTTTAGAAGTCATGTCACCTTTTAGAATTCACCAAATCCTCACGTACCAAAGATTAATATTCAAAAAACCCCGAGAGCTTTGACGTAGATGCGAGAACGTTTCGTAAATCTGTGCCTGCATTGGTCGACGCTGGTATTCATTGCCTATATTTCCCTCGCGGCAATTCAGATCCTGATCATTATGCCGATCGAGCAAGCAATTATTGGACATAATGTCACACTGGTCAGCCTGCTCTATTTACCGCATGCGGTGCGTGTCTTGGCGGCGTGGCTGATCGGCCCGCGCGCAATTTTTGTCCTTATTCCCGCCTCCCTAATTGTTTCGCTAGCCAATCAGGCAGATATCAGCGTGTTAACACAAGCCGACATCGTCATTCCGCTGGTTGGCGCGTTGTGCGCCCCGGTCGCACTTGAATTAATGCGTATTGTTAAAATCGATGTTTACCCGAATCAAAAAGGCGTCATCAGTTGGCGCACATTGGCATTTGCTGGGTTGTTAAGCTCGATTCTCAACTCTTTTTTCTCGACCTTTTTTATGGAAGGTCGCTTCCCTCTCGAGGATACGTTTGACATTCTAACGCGTTTCATCGTTGGTGATGTTATGGGACTTGTGGTAGTGTTAGTGGTATTGGTAGTAATATTAAAACTAGTTAGGAGAATTGGACGTGTCTAACCGCCTTGTGTTTGCACGTTTGTTGGAAACCATTACCGACATGGAAAAAGATGTTGGCTTAGCCGACTTCACCGCAAACGAACAGCAGGTCTATGCAGCGGTCGTATTGTTGTCTAATGATACTAATACACCGGTATCGATACATGACATCCGCGCGCACTACCTTGTTCGCAACATCCCGATGCCAACCGTTTATCGATCCTTTAACCGGTTGATCAGCGGCGACAAAATCGCCCATATTGGCGGCGAGCGTTCAGGGCTTTATGCCGTTACCGCCTAGCGGTGTGCTAGGCCTATTTCCTGCTGGCGTTAGCGCCATTGGCTAGGCCAGAACCCACATACTGCTAATCGTTATGGCGGCGCCAATAACGGCACCGATCAGCATTGTGATGATAGTGCCTGATAGCGCGGGCCTGACGAATGCTGTGGGGTTGGTGACCCACAGAAGTTTTTTAGGCTTAGATTTTCGTGCCAGGGTGCTTTCGAACAGGGCTTTATCGGTGAACGCAGTGATCTCTGCTTCGCTTAAGCCGATTGGTTTTTGCACGCCCGAATCCATACAAGAAGTGACCATCCATCAAGAGGCACTAACCCCCCAATAGGTCGCCTATTTTGCCGCTGGTTAACCTTTTTCACCAAATCAGTACGATAAATCAGGCGGGCCACTCGGGGCGGGCAATCGGGGGGTAATAAAATCGGCAAAATCGCAAATGCCTATGCTGGCGCGTCCGCCGGTGTAACGACATAGCCTAAAACCGGAAAATGCACCGCGATTTCCCCAACCTCGTCATGCTGATGATCAATTGAAACCCGCATCTGGTCGCAATAGCGCAGGCGGCCAATAACGTCAGGGTCGGCAGTGTTGCCCTTGGGCCTTATCCGGACAGTCTGGCCAACGGCAAATCCGCCGCCTCCATTCATGATGCCGATTGGCGATTGCGGCGTGGCCGCCTTGGCAATGGCCAGCGCATCAATGGCATCTAAATTTTCTGACACGCCCTCACCGCACGCGGCAAGACCTGCCTCTACCGCGCACAAGGCCGGATAATGCGACAGCATCTCGCCGCCGCCATCCCAACGCCCCCGCAGAAACCAGCAAATATATGCAAGTGACGCATCGCCATAGCAGGGCTGCTGCCCACCAAGGTAGATACCGTTTCCGGCTGCCAGCTGTGCATCAGCCAGCCGCAATGCGGCATGCATCTCAGAAATCACCGAAGGCAGGCTAGCGCGCAGTCCGGCCTCGGTCCAATTTTGCTCAAAATATAGCGATCCACGATCACGGATGAAGTCATCGGGCACCTGACCTAGCGCATTGGTCAGAACAATACGCACCGCCAAATCAAACAATGTGGTCTCGGCCCAAGCGCTGATCATCATCGCCATGCCAAATGTCTGGTCCGGGAACAGGCGCGCTGGCTGGCCTGACTGTTCGATGGCAAGCGCGATATTCTGACTATCGCAATAGATATCAGCCCCGATCTGCAAAACCGGCGTCCGCCGATAACCGGCAGTCAGCGGCATTAACAGCGGCTTTGGCGGCAATCGCGGGATTTCAACCGACTGCCAGCTTGCCTTGGCGATGCCGAGCGCCAACCGCACCTTGTGCGCGACCGGCGATTGCGGATAATGATGCAAGATAAGCGATGCCAAAGCCAAGGCCCCCCTTTTTTTCAATGAGCAGCTGCCCACGGCCGAAGATCGACAGCATAGCAAGCAATGACGAGGCGGCAAGCGCCACCCGCCGGCACGAAAACCTATCGCTAAAGTCCCAAGAAATACATCTTTTTCAGCGCAACAATGCTAAGCTTAAATTTGCGCTTTTTATTGATTAAACTTTATGTTTTACTCCCGCCACTTGGGTGAGACTTCTAGTCCCAAAAAATCATATCCACGTTGCAAATATCGCGACTTAACGTTGGAAACGAGCCAGAAAGAGTGCCGCTCTCATGTCTATTAACCAAAAGATTGTTAGTGATTTTATCAAAAATAAAATCGAATTTGTTACCACCGTCCCTTGCAAGCAATTAGCCGGTGTCATTGACGAGATTGAAGCCTCAAAGGATATCTTTCATATTCCGTCAAACAAAGAAGATGAAGGCATGGGGCTATGCGCTGGTGCCTATATGGGCGGCAAGCGTTCAGCGATCATTATGCAGAACACCGCAATTGGCGTTACCATCAACACGCTGGTAACATTGATCCAATATTATAATATCCCGCTGCCAATGCTGATCAGCTATCGCGGCGAAATTGGCGAGCCGGTTGCCTGTCAGGTCGAAATGGCAGTTCACACCAAGGCCTTGTTGAACCAGTTGAACATCCCGACCTATCATTTCCATGAGCAACGCGATGCGGATGAGCTGGATGGTATTTTGAACCACAGCTTCATGGCGAAAAAGCCTGTTGCCATTCTTACCGATGCCAGCTTTTGGCAGGGAGCATAATCGATGATTAGAAGCGAAGTTCTGAAAACACTGATCCCGATCATTTCTGATCAGTTGGTTGTATCCAACATCGGCCTGCCATCACAAGAACTGCATCTGCTTGATGACCAGCCAACCAATTTCTATATGCTTGGCACCATGGGGCTCGCCTCATCAATCGGTCTTGGCCTCGCGCTGGCACAAAAGGCCAAGGTGATTTCCATTGATGGTGATGGTTCGGTTCTGACCAATTTTGGCACATTGCCAACAATTGCGAATAATCCGGCCGATAATTTCATTCTGCTGATCATTGATAATGGCAGCTATGGCTCAACCGGTGACCAGCCAACCTATGCCGGTATGAAGACGTCGCTGGCAAAGGTTGCCACCGCTTGTGGATGCGAGAATGTTGTCGAATGCAGCGCCGAAGACACCGCCGCCGCCGTTCAGGCAGCATTAGATGGTGATAAAATGACCATCATTGTCAGCAAATGCGAGTCCGGCAACATCAAGGTGCCGGTCATCGAGATGGACGCCCCAGTAATCCGCCATCGCTTTATGGCCGAAGTCAGCCGCCGCAACGCATAATGATGATAATTGTCCCGGCCACCCCTAAAAAGCCCACACCAAAACAGCCCCGGCTAATGTCAAAGCTGTTTCGGCGGTTAGTGGTGCTGGCCGGGCTGATCATCACCATGATTTTTACCGCCAGCCTGCCTGCAACGGCAGATGACGGCCGCTTTGACGGAACAGTGATTTTCCTGCGCCACGCATTGGCACCGGGCAATGGTGATCCGTATAATTTCAATCTGAAAGACTGCAAGACGCAGCGCAACCTTGACGAAACTGGCCGGCGCCAAGCACGCGCGATCGGCAAACGTATCGCCGTGGCCAATCTGAAACTTGCCGGCATCTATTCCAGCGAATGGTGCCGGTGTCTTGAAACTGCATTATTGCTTGATCTTGGCGCGGTTACGCCCTTTAGCGGGTTAAATTCCTTTTATGAGAACCACGCCCCGCGTGAGGCAACATTGGCCTCATTAGAGGCCAAGCTTGCCAGCCTACCCCGTGATGGCGCGCCGGTGATTATGGTTACGCATTATGTAACGATACAAGCGATCACCATGCAATCTGTGCCGTCGGGCGGTGCTGTTCTGTATGATCTGAAAACCGGCTATGCGCGTGAATTATCGCTATCGGCTTTTTCCAGCGCTGATTAACTGGCATCCTCGTCTCGGCGCGCTGGCCTGACAACGACATCTTTCACCTGCCGCATGGTCAGCCACACAGCAACGGCAATCGCCGGCACCGATGCCGCCTTGATATAGGTCAGCGACAATCCCCATTCGGCGATCGGCAGGCTAACCGCTATATACCCGACAAGCCCAACACCATAATAGGTCACCGCCGCAATCGACAGACGCTCGACCATTTGTTGGATGCGGAGTTGATGCTTGGCACGCTCATCCATTGATTGCAGCAGATCTCGGTTTTGCCGTTGGATCACCAGTTCGGTCTGGGTGCGCAGCAATTCGCCAGCACGGCTAATGCGGCGTGATAGGCTGGCCAGCCGTTCAGAAAAGGCCGAACAGCTTTGCATCGCTGGTGCCATTCGCCGGTCAAGAAATCCCCGAACCCCCTGAAAGCCCGGCAGGCGCGTCATCTGCATTCGATCCAGCCGCGATGTCAGGATATTGAGATAGGCCGTTGTTGCTGCTAGCCGGTACGACGTTTTCGAATAAATATCCTCAACCTCGGCCGCTTGTGATGACAAGATTGATAAAAGTGCCTGTACCTGTCCATCGGGCAGTTTGATCTGTTCAGCCAGATCATTCGTCAATGTGCTGACAACATCCTCGATCATGCCAAGCCGAGACGAATATTCCTTGACCGTTGCAAGCCCTAGCAAGGCCAGCAACCGGTAGGTTTCCACCTCGACAACCCGTTGTACCACGCGCCCCATGCGGCTAGACTCGATCTCCTGATTAAAAATCACCACCCGCGAAAAACCAGCCTGATCAATATCAAAAGCGAAATGAACCTGTGCCGCATCATCGCTGAATTTATTTGACGCGACGGCACGGCTTTCTAAAATTTCCAGCATACGCGACTGGGCAAGGCCGCGCGGTGGATTGCCTCCCACTTCGACCCATATCGCATGAAACAACGGGGCTGGCGCATTGCGCGCCCAAGAAAACGGCAGATGCTGCAAACCGGCCTCATCAAACGAATTCGCCGGCAACCCATTTTTGGCGCGCAATCCTTTTTCAACAAAGCTGATGGATAAAAACTCTGTGTGACGCTCAATGCGCAGCGCGTAACCATCCATGTCCTGACGGCGGAATTTTTCACCCGCATCAATGGGGGCAATTCCAGCACCTGACAGGAATTGATTGACATAGGCAACGACCTTGCCATCATCACTGCCAACCAGATAGACAAAGCGGATAAACCGGCCAGCCCCCTCAAAATCGTGAAACGCGCGAGCGTGCAATTCATCAGATAAAACGCGCCGAAGGGCATATTCCTGCATAAAAGCGTCCTTAAAAACAAGCATCCCGGGGGAATCATAAACGGCCCAAGGGTTAGGATGCGTTGTTCCAGCGAGCCTGTCCAGCCCCAATAAATGTGCCTGCGGCGATATGCGCCAACCAGATCAGGCCATGCGTAACACAATTACGCCGGAGAAAATCAGCAAAATAATCACCATTTTAAACAGCGTCATCTTTTCCTTTAAGAACAGAACACCAAGGGCAACAGCGAACAGAACCGAGGTTTCACGAAGCGACGATACCACCGCCACAGGCGCCGATAAACAGGCCCATAACACGGCGACATAGGCAAAATAAGACGCCGCGCCGCCAATGATAAAGGTGCGCGGCGCATCGGCGTACATGCGCTGCAAAACGGTCGGATGAAACCGCGCCAGATAAATGCCAAACAGAACTGCATTCGCCGTGGTAGAGGCGCCATAATAGCTTAACGCGCTCTGTGTCAGGCGCGTGCCGGTTGCATCAACAATCGAATAGCTGGCGATAAAGCAGCCGGTAATCACGGCCAGCACAATGCCGGTTATCCCAACCGACTTGTTGCGATATTGGGCGATGCCATATGCCATGATCGCGCCCGATACCATGACCACGCCCACAATTTCCATTGGTTTTAAAACCCCCGGAACCGTAATCATGGTAAATAGCGTGATCAATAAGGGCGATGCACCGCGCGCAACCGGATAAATCTGCGTCAGCTCGCCAAACCGGTAAGCGTTCAGCAGGAACACCTGATACCCCAGATGCAGAAACGCACTCGCCATAACATACGGCCACGCGCCTTCGGGCGGTAATCCGGCATAGAACAGCCCGACAAAAGCCAGCGGTAAATGGCCGAACATAACCGCCGCCATACCTAACGCCTTGTCAGCAGTGCCCCGAACCAGAAAATTCCAGAATGCGTGCAAAAAGGCCGCACCAAGAACGACGAGAACAACGCTGATTTCCATAAAATCCCACCCCGCTTGTCATCACTCACGGGGTGTTTTTCCTGATCACGCCGCTAATAAAAACGGCAAATCTAGCACAGATATCCGGACTAAACAGCGAAATAGGCCAAGCTGGAAATCACTTAGCCAGCGCCGCGTCGATTGCTTTGCGAAGGCGGGCGCTATTCGGGCCGGTGGTCGAGGCAAACCAATCAACCAAGGCACCATTACCGTCGATCAAATGCTTGTGGAAATTCCAGCGCGGAACCGCTAATCCGCCATGCGCCTCGGCAATCCATTTGTAATAGGGATGCGCATTCGGGCCTTTGACATGAACGATATCGGCCATTGGAAAATCAATGCCATAATTGATCGTGCAGAATTCTTTTACCTGTTTGGCATCGTCCAGTTCCTGCCCGCCAAAATCATCGCTTGGAACGCCGATGACGACCAAACCCTTGTCCCTATATTCCGCCCACAGGCTCTGTAACCCCTCATATTGACCGGTAAAACCGCACATTGAGGCAGTATTCACCAGCAAAATGACGTTCCCCTGAAACTTTGACAATGGTAAATTATCACCATCAATACTAGAAAAACTGAAATCATGGGCAGTGGCAGCAACGGCAGGCATCACGCCTCCTTTAAGCAGAAAAATGGCAAAAATCAGCAATAGTCGGTGGATCAGTTTTCGTGTCATGCGGTGATAGTTAGGTGCCGCGGTCAGCAAACGCAAGTCCCCAACGCCCCCGCATCACTAAAAAACACATGACAGCATGGTATTTTACTCATAGGCTATCCTGGCTTATGCAACTTATGAAAAGGAGGTGATCTGATGTCTAGTGATACACGGTTTGGTTCAAACGGCTTGGTTTCTGTTTTGCGGGCTCAGGAGCAGCCTTCTGGGCGCGCCTAGAGCAGAAATTGACAGAGATAACATCCTGAAAAACAGGTCTGTTTGATGACCGATCACGAAAAGGGGGGCAAACGCCCCCTTTTTTTATCGCCCAAACAAATTTATCGCGTCACTGGCAATCGCGGACAGAAATGATCTAACCGTGCATCCGGCGGCCCTACGCCTCAGATTTACCGCCAGCCGCAATCCACTCAGAGATGCCGCCAACATTAGACACATTATGATAGCCCATTTCCCTTAGTGTTTTTCCGGCAAGCGCGGCCTGCCCGCCAGCACCACAAACAAGAACGATGTCGGCGTCTTTGGACAATTTGGCATTGAAATATGGCAGATTTTCATCAGCGGCAAATTCCAGAAAACCTCGCGGAATGCGAAGCGCACCGGCGATTGTGCCGCTTTTCGCGATATCACCGCTGTCGCGTACATCAATAAATAAACTGGCACCAGCGTCATGTTTTGCAATGCCGTCCGCCGGCGAAATGCGCGGCACGATCGCATTGGCTTCTTCAAGATATTGTTTAGCATTTTTCATAGGATGGGCCTTTCAACTCGTATGAGTCCGTAAGAGGAATACGGCTAATAATCACACATGCTATAGCTTGCGCATAGGTAAATCAGGTGGAAATTATAAAACTTCACCGCCTCTTCTGGCAAACAGAAAAATGATCACCACTGGTTCCACCCGATGGCATAAACCGGGGCTAGCCGTTTAACCGCGCAACCACCTGCCGCAGATGATCAGGCGAAATACCGCAACAGCCACCAATAATCCTTGCACCTGACGCCGCCCATTTCACCGCATAATCAGCATAGGCATCGGGGGTGATATCACCGCGCAATTCATGCAAGGTTTGATTGGCGCCACCATAGGTCTTTTCGATCAGCGGAAAGGCATTCGCCAACACCCCGACAAGCGGCGGCACTTTATCAGCAAAACCGGCCCTATCATTAAAATTAGCCCTGTCATTAAAATAGGTAACAACTGCCTGCACCGCATCATCCATAATCTCGGGCTGGCTGCAATTAAACAAGATCGCGCTCGGCACGGCCATATTAGACCCTGAGCCGATTATCGCCAGAAGATCAGTCAATAATTCACCCGAGCGCAGCATTGGCTTGCCAGCAACCGGGTGTGCATCCTCCAATGTCAAAGACAGCCATACCGGTTTTGTTGTATCGGCGAACACCTCTAAAAAACAGCGCGCCTCGGCAATCGAGCTATGCGTCTCGGCCATAAACAAATCGGCATAAGGGTCAAGATGATGACGGAACAGGGCAATCATATCGGCCGCCCGCTTGGCATCAAACTTGTCTGGCTGATAAGATCCAAACATTGGCGGCACACCAGCTGCAACCGTAACCGGGTGCGGCGCCGCATCGGCTGCACCGCGCGCCAATTGACCGGCAAGGTCGAGCAACGCCCCAGCCTGATCACGGAACCGATCTTCACCGATATGAAACGGGACGACTGCATAGCTGTTGGTGGTGATGATATTGGCACCAGCCTCAATGAAGGCGGCATGCGCCTCGGCAATAAATTCTGGGCCTTCCATCAGCGCAAGCGCCGACCATTCTGGCTGGCGAAACGGCGCACCCATCGCCTGCAACTGTCGGCCCAAGCCACCATCGAGAATAATCATTATCGTGCCTTCTCCAGATAAAGACCCAAAACCTTACAGCAGCCTAGTCTAGCGTAAAGCCGCACATAGCCGCAATCTGGCGGACAATTTCACTGTTACGCAACGCAAATGGCAGCACCGCCACCGCCAGCAACACCAGCCCCAGCCAGATCATCCAGACTGAACGGTCGGCGTGATGCGTCGATTCATTTTTATCATTTTGTCGGTTGGCTTGCCCCATTTCCACCTCGGTGGCTGCCCCTCTTATCTTCATCCAATATCTATATCTTCATCAGAAACTCAAGGCCCGATTGGCTGCCAACATAAAGACCCGGCTTTTTCATCTGCAACGAGATTAAAAGCCCGCCCTGATCCAGCGCCACATCAACCCGGCTGCCCTGAATTCGCACAATCGTTCCAGCCGCTATTTGATCATTATCAATACAGGTCAAATTCACTTTTTTGTTCAGGCTAAGCATCGGCGGCAATCCCCTTTCAATTGGTTATAACAGCGACCCAGACTAGCCGGATTAATTCAAATCAATCGCATGCGCCTTCAGATCATCTAGCTGGCACAATGCCAACGTCACCTGATTAGTCGCAGCAAGCCGAACTTTGGGCGCCTTGCCAGCAACCCGCGCCTGTTCCCACCGTGCCGCGCAAAGACACCATTGATCACCGGCCTTCAACCCGGGAAAGCCAAATTCAGGATGCGGCGTCGACAGATCATTGCCAGCGTCTTTGCTAAAGGCCAGAAACGCATCGGTCATAATCGCGCATACCGTATGCAGCCCCATATCGGACGGTCCTGTATTACAGCAGCCATCACGAAAAAAACCTGTAACCGGGTCATGCGAGCAGCTTTCAAGAGCGCCGCCAAGCACATTTAGTTGCCGTTGTGGGCGACCGCCTGATCCATCCATGTTTTTATGCCCTTTTTCGATTATCGGCAAACCCATCATCAAGGCTTGCCATCCGGTCTTCAATACGCTGTTTCAGCGTCGACATGAAGTTTTTTCGATCAAGTCCCGGATCAATGGGCTCAAGAAATTCGACGGTCACCAGCCCCGGATATTTCATCCAGCTATTGCGCGGCCAGACATGGCCCGAATTCAGCGCCACCGGCACCACCGGCAGGCCGGTTGCCTCATACAGCGCGAAAACACCAATCTCATACGGATGATCAACGCCCGGCGCAACACGGGTGCCTTGCGGAAAAATTAGCATCGAGCGGCCTTTTTTTGCCAGTTCCTTTCCGGCAACACGCATATCACGAAGCGCCTTCATCCCCGCCGACCGATCAACCGGAATACAGCCGGTTTTCAAAAAAAACCAGCCAATGATCGGCAGGCGCAATAATTCTTTTTTCAACACAAAAGCCGGTGCCGATAAAAGCCAGCTAAGAATGATAGTTTCCCATGCCGATTGATGCTTAACCGCATAAAGCACCTGACGATCAAGCTGGCGATCACCACTGACCGATTGTTTAATGCCAATCATCGCCAGCAGCAGATAGGCCATATAGCCCCAGAACCGGGCAACCCCTCGCGCACAGCGTGACGGCAATAATAAGACCGGCCCCATGACAATGACCAGAACGCCGGTACCGACATAAAACAAGCTGTTAAACACGAGAGATTTCAGATAAACCATGCGCGGATGTTAGGCAGAAACCAGTCTGGCTTCAATAGTCAAAGCACTACAAAACTCGAAAATCTGGGCTATTTTTGACAATGCTAATCCGGCAATGAGGAACGGGCAGATGCCATCGACACATGACCAAGATCACATTTGGCATCGGCGCGCCGCGATGGCACTTGCCAGCGTAGCCGAGACCGGCCGCACCATTACCTATGCTGATCTGGCCGATGCGGCCAGCATTCCGGCACCGCACCGCATCAATAAATTGACCCAATGGCTAGAGGCGACAATGCGCGAGGATCATGCGGCTGGCAGGCCGCTTCGCGCCGCATTGGTGATATCACGTAACCGGGGCGGCTTGCCTGCGCCCGGCTTTTTTCAGCTGTGCGGCGAGCTTGGACTTTACCAGGCATCAGCCAGCAGCATTGCGGCGGCGCAATTTCACCAAACCATGCTAGATGCGCTGCGATCCCGCATAAAAGACTAGACAAATGCGCCAACAAAACAGGCCCGCACGCAACCAGCCTTAAAAAAATCACCCAGCAGCTTTAGCAATTCGCATGGTGAATACGCCATCCTTGGCCGTGCTTTCCAGCAACTCATGTCCACCAGTCTGGCAGAAATGATCAAAATCCAGCGGTGCCGCCGGATCATCAGCCATCACCACAAGCACAGCCCCCGCTGGCATCTGGCCTATTTGACGGCGCGCCTTTAACACCGGCAGAGGGCATTTAAGGCCGGTCAAATCCATCGTTACCGATGCAGCATCATCGCCGGCAACCGGCGTGGGTTGGGTATTTATCGTATCGTTCATGGGCGCCACCATAAATCCAGCCGCAGCGAATTGCCAGCCCCATTTTGCGAATTTCACGGCCTGCGTTTTTCACCGCTAAATCGCCTGATAAACCTTGCCTTTCACACCTGGTGCCAGCTAGATAAGGCCATGAGCATTTGGGGCATTATTATCGGCGGCACGGCGGGGTTTGCGCTTGGCGGGCCCATTGGCGGATTGCTTGGGGCGATGGCTGGCCATGCGGTCGAGTCTAAATTCGTGCCAGCAAAGCCTGATCCACAGGCAACACGGCGCGTTGCCTTTACCGTTGCGGTCATCGCCCTATCAGCAAAAATGGCCAAGGCTGACGGCGTCGTGACACGTGATGAAATTGCCGCGTTTCGCGCCCGTGTCCATATCCCCCCTGCCGAGGTGAAGCAGGTCGGCCGCTTTTGGGATTTGGCACGCCAGACGCCCGACGGATTTGAGGATTACGCCAAACAAGTGTTGCGGCTATTCGCGCCGCGCGCGCCCGTGCTGGAACAATTGCTTGACCTGCTGTTTCACATCGCCCAGTCAGATGGCGATATTACCGGGCCAGAATTATCCTATTTGACAACAGTTGCCGATATTTTTGGGTTTGATCAGGCCAGCTTTGACCGGCTGTTGGCACTGCATCAATCAAATAGCCCCTCGCCATATGAAATTTTGGGGGTGAGCCGTGATATTGATGATGCGGGGCTGCGCAAACATTGGAAACATCTGGCGCGCACCCATCACCCCGATACATTGACCGCCGAGGGAATGCCTGAAGAATTTATCGCCGCAGCAAATGATCGGCTTGCCAAAATCAATGCCGCCTATGACACTATTGCCCGCCAGCGCGGCCTTTAAATGACAGGGAAATAAAACCAATGGCGCCCCCGCTTTTGACCATTGCCGATGCTGGCGTCAATCTTGGCGATCGCTGGCTGCTTCGGGGCGCTGACCTATCGCTTCATGCTGGCGACCGGCTGGCACTTGTTGGGCCAAATGGTGCCGGTAAATCGACGCTGATGAAGCTGTTATCGGGGCATGGCGAAATGGATGAGGGCACCTTGTGGGTGGCCCCCGGTGCCGAGATCGCCTATCTGCCGCAAGCCCCGCAGATCCCATCTGGGATGAGCCTGCGCTCGATTGTGATAGCCGGCATGGATGTCACCGCGCACGGGCACAAGGCCGATGCAATGCTGATGCGGATGGGGCTTGATCCGATGCGGGTCAGTGACGGGCTGTCGGGCGGCGAGGCACGGCGGGTATCGCTGGCACGCGCGCTTTACACCAAGCCCGATATTCTGCTTCTTGACGAGCCAACCAACCATATGGATCTGCCAACGATTGAATGGATGGAAGATATGTTGCGCCAGCATCGAGGGGCGCTTTTAGTGGTCAGCCACGACCGTGCTTTTTTACGGAACCTTGGCACGGGAATCATCTGGCTACATGACAGCAAACTGCGACGACGCGACGGTCATTTCGACGAATTTGAAGCCTGGTCTGACGGTATTCTTGCCGAAGAAGCGGTGGTGCTGCATAAGATGGATCGCCGCATTGCCAGCGAGACCAAATGGTCGCGTGAGGGCATTTCGGCACGGCGCAAACGTAATCAGGGGCGGTTGCGCGAGCTTGCCGGACTTCGCGCCGAACGTGCCAAGACGTGCGGCATCACCCAGCGCGCCATGCGCATGGAAACAGGCCCCGCTGATGGCGGCGGCCAATTGGTGCTCGAGGCGATTGATCTATGCGCCTCGGTGCCGATCACCCAGCATGGCCCGGATCAGACCAAAGCCGATGACAGCCCCGCCGAACGCCGACAATTATTGCAGCATTTCAACCTGCTGGTAAGGCGCACGGACCGCATTGGTATTGTCGGGCCAAACGGGGTGGGCAAATCCACGCTGGTGCGATTATTGCTGGAAATCACCACGCCCGATAGCGGGCGCGTGCGGCAGGGGTTTGGCCTGATACCTGCCTATTTTGACCAACGGCGCGAAGCCCTCGACCGTGATCAGTCGCCCTGGACGATCCTAAGCGCGGGCGGTAGTGATATGATCGAAGTTGCCGGCCAGACCAAACACGTCACCAGCTATCTTCGTGATTTCATGTTTGATGATGTGAAAATGACCCAGCGCGTATCGACGCTGTCGGGCGGCGAGCAAAACCGGCTATTACTGGCCAAGCTGTTTGCCCAGACGCATAATTTTCTGGTGCTTGATGAGCCAACCAATGACCTCGATATCGAAACGCTGGAATTGCTGCAAGAGGTGATTGCCGATTATGACGGCACTGTGCTGATCGTCAGCCATGACCGTGATTTTCTAGATCGCACCGTGACCGCTATTCTGGCGTTTGAAGGTGATGCCAAAATCGTTGCTCATGCGGGCGGTTATTCCGATTATCTGGCACGCAAAAAGGCCGCTGATGCCCGTAAAACCGACAAGGCCGATAATAAGAAACCGAAAAAATCTACACCAGACAAACCCAAAGGCAACCGCCCTGCCCGGCTTAGCTTTCGCGACAAGCACCGGCTGGCTACCCTGCCGGGTGAAATCGACGCAATCGACGCCGAAATTGCCGCCACTGAAGCCAAGCTGGCCGCCCCCGACCTGTTTCAAAAAGATCCCGATAAATTCAACCGCCTTGTCGACAGTCTGACGGCGCTGCGAGACAAAAAAGAACAAAAAGAGATGGAATGGCTAGAGGCCGCAGAAAAAGCCGAAGCCTTGGAGGGCAACAGCGAAGAATAGGCGTCATATGGAGAATAGGCGTCATATGGAGAATAGGCGTCATATATTGACTGCACACCACCGCCAGCTTTATAGTCCCGCCCTGTCAGATGGTCGGGTGACTGCTGCCCCTTATCGCAAGAGCGGGGGGAGAGGAAAGTCCGGGCTCCACAGGATCAGGATGCCGGGTAACGCCCGGCGGGGGCAACCCTAGGGAAAGTGCCGCAGAAAAGATACCGCCGTGGCCTGCCATGGTAAGGGTGAAATGGTGCGGTAAGAGCGCACCGCCGGTCTGGCAACAGAACGGGCATGGTAAACCCCATCCGGAGCAAGACCATATAGGGACATACGAACGGCACGCCCGTTCAGGTGCGATCCTGCATCATGTCCGGGTAGGTTGCTTGAGGCGGCTGGCAACAGCCGTTCTAGATGAATAGTCGCCAATGCTGGCAACAGCGTTACAGAACCCGGCTTACAGACCATCTGACAGATTACCCATAACAGAATGATCCCCAACCGGATAAACCTGCCACGCCTGCCGCGGCGGGTGCCTCTACCATTTGCACCAGTTCACAGGCATCTTCGGCAGAACATAGAACAAAAACAGAACATAATAATATCAAATTGATATATATTGTTATGATTCAGTGTGTTGTTGAATATTGCTTATAGATCATATTAACCGACTGAAAAGATTAGCTTTTCCCATAAAGAACTAGGTAAAACCCATTGACGTCCATCAATTCCCATGATATCCCATAATATCCCAGTTTCGGGTTTCCTTGCGGTCTTGGCCTGTCTCCCTAGCCACAAATCGCTGAAACTAAACAAAAAACTGGGCCGGAAACCGCTGGATCTAACGGGTACAGCCACCATATTCCGGATTAGTCGGCGCGGGGATGAACAGGAGCTTTGGGTATCGTGGATCTATTTCTATCCACATTTGAGCATCGCATAGATAAGAAGGGGCGCCTGTCCGTGCCGGCTCCTTTCAGATCTGTGCTTGAGCGCCGCCGCGACCCTCTTTATCTTTTCAAATCATTGACCGAGCCATGCCTTGAGGGCTGTGGGCCTGAACGGATCGGCCAGATTGTAGATGCGATCGATTCAATGGACAGCCTGTCAGCCGAGGTCGCCACCTTGCAGACCATGTTGTCGAGCGCGCAGGAAATGAAGCTTGATGCCGAAGGCAGGATCATGCTGAACGCCGATTTCATCGCCTTTGCCGAGCTGGAAGACGCCGCCCTTTATGCCGGCATCGGACGCTCGTTCCAGATCTGGCTACCTGACCGCTATCGCAACCGTGAGGCCGAGGCACGCGCCCGCGCCAAAACCACCGGATTGCCCAGCCTTCACCTAGGCCGTGCACATCAGCCCCCCGCTGAAAACGGAGGCAGCTGATGTCTGGACAAACGCTTCACCAATCTGTCCTATTAAACGAGGTGGTGGAGGCGCTTGGCCCACAAGACCGAGGCTGCTACCTTGATGCAACCTATGGTAATGGCGGCTATAGCCGTGCCATTCTTGACGCTGCTGATTGCCGGCTGCTGGCGATCGACCGCGACCCTGATGCGATTGCGCGCGGCGGCGAAATGCTGGCTGAATATAACGGCCGGTTTCACCTTGCCGAGGGCTGTTTTTCAGATATGACCGCGCTAGCGCAGGCGCATATCAATGATTTTGACGGGCTGGATGGCGCGGCATTTGACCTTGGGGTTTGTTCAACCCAGCTGGATCAGCCCGAGCGCGGTTTTTCGTTTCGGGCAGACGGCCCGCTAGATATGCGTATGTCAAAATCAGGACAAAGCGCCGCCGATATTGTCATGCAAATGGACGAGGCCGACCTTGCCCGTATTTTCTGGGAATATGGTGAAGAAAAAGCATCACGCCGTATCGCCAAGGCGATTTGCCGGGTGCGCGCCGAAACCGAAATTGCCAGCACTGGACAGCTTGCCGCCATCATCCATGATGTCATGCCAGCAAAACGCCCCGGCCAAATTGATCCGGCCACACGCAGCTTTCAGGCATTGCGTATTTTCGTGAATCGCGAGCTTGACGAATTGAGTGCCGGCCTTGAAGCGGTTGAACGGCTGTTGCGTCCGGGCGGAATCTTGGCGGTGGTATCATTCCACTCGTTAGAAGACCGAATCGTCAAACGCTTTTTGGCAACGCGCAGCCAGCACGCCGCACGGCCGTCGCGACACCGCCCCGAAGTTGATGGCCCCGCCCCCAGCTTTGAGCTGCTTAGCCGCAAAGCCATTTTGCCAATCGAGGAAGAACGCTTGCAGAACAGCCGCGCCCGTTCGGCCAAATTGCGGATTGCGCGACGAACCGATGCACCGCTTGGCAATCGGGCAGGCATTGATGGAACTGATCTGGGGTCGTCCAGCCACCCCAATGTGATGAAGGAGCAAAACCGATGCGGCTGATTCTGCTTTGCGCTCTTATATTGGTCGGACTTGGAACGACATTATATCAGGTCAAAACGGGCATCGACGAGCGCCAAGACCGGCTGCATAGCCTTGAGCTGCGCATCGCTGATACCAAACGCGATATCGCCATCCTAGAGGCAGAATGGGCCTATCTGACGCGCCCCGAGCGTATCATGACCTTGTCGGGCGATTTGTTGAAGATGACGCCAATTGGACAGGATCGGATTTTGCCGCTTGATGCCATTCCAATGCGCATTGAACTGGGCCCGACCAGCATCAAGAAAATCGCCTTTACCGCAAAACAGTCAGCAAACAAAGAGCGGTCAGATCTTAACAACCTGTCTGCTAGCAACGCTCACTCTATCCGAAATGGTATCGCCGAATGAATGCACCGCTTGGTAAATTGCGGCACTTGATTTTGCCACCCCGCCCCGATCCGACACGCTCACGGCGTATTGCCGAGGGGCGTCTGATGATTTGCTGCCTGCTTGCGCTTGGCATCTTCATCAGCATTGGAGTGCGCGTCGTTGGGCTTGCCGATGCGAATGCCAGCACCCACCTTGCCAATAGCGGTGCTGCTGTCACTGCCGAGCGTGGCCGTATTCTTGACCGCAAAGGCCGTTTGCTTGCCGGTAATTTGCCGATCACAATATTGCACGCCGATCCAAGCGAGATTATGGATATAAGCGATGCGGCGGCGAAATTAGCACCGTTATTACGGGATCATGATCAGGCAAGCCTGACCACGCTATTGAGTAAAAAAACCCGCTATGTTGAGCTTGACCGGCAATTGCCGCCAAAGCGCCATGCAGAGATATTAAAGCTTGGTATTCCTGGTGTTTATTTTGCCAAGGGCGCAACCCGTATTTATCCGCGCGATCATGCGGCGGCGCATATTCTGGGTTACGTTGACACAGATGATAATGGCATTGCCGGTATCGAAAAATCGATGAATACACAGCTGGTAGCGGGCCAAGATGTCACCTTGTCGGTTGATCTTGGGCTACAGGCGGTGATGCGGCGTGAAATTCAGCGGCAGATCGACAGCTTTGAGGCCATTGGCGGTGCTGGTATCCTGCTCGATATTCAAACCGGCGAAATGCTGGCAGTAACCTCGCTGCCCGATTTCAACCCCAACAAATTCTCCCTCGCCAGCGACGATGCGCGCTTTAACCGCGCCACCAAAGGCCTGTATGAAATGGGGTCTACCTTTAAGGTGCTGAATACCGCAATCGCACTGGAATCCGGCGCGGCGACAACCAACCAGCGTTTTGAAGTGTCAAAACCGTTGCGGATTTCGCGCTTTACCATCACCGATTATCATCCGCATAATGAGCCGCTGAATGTGCCGGAAATTCTGGTTTATTCGTCCAACATCGGATCGGCCCGCATGGCCGAGGCCATTGGCGCCCAAACCCAACGCGCCTTTATGGACAAGCTAGGCCTGCTTGACCGGCTAGATCTTGAATTGCCCGAAACATCGCGGCCTTTATCGCCAGCGCGCTGGCACCGCACCACCACGGTTACGGTTTCATATGGCCATGGCATTTCCATTTCGCCAGCCCATCTTGCCAGCGCTGTTGCCGCCGCATCCGGCAATGGTCACTGGATTCAGCCAACCCTGCTAAAGCGTCAGACCGGCGATAGCCCCCTGCGGTTGCGGGTATTTTCCGAACAGACGGCGCGCGCTGTCCGCTCGATGATGCGGCTGGTCGTCTCGCATGATGACGGCACCGGTAATTACGCCGAGGCGCGCGGCTATATGGTTGGCGGCAAAACTGGTACTGCCGAAAAAATCAAAATTGGCGGCTATAATAAGAAAGCAAACCTTGCCACCTTTGTTGCAACCTTTCCGGTTCATGATCCGCGTTATGTCATCGTCATTCTGGTTGACGAGCCAAAAGGCCAGAAACATTCGCACGGCTATGCGACTGCTGGCTGGGTCGTCGCACCAGCAATACGCCGTATTGTTGAACAGATTGCGCCGATGTTAGGGGTTCTTCCTGTTAACGAAAAATCGCCGTTAATTCGCCAAAAACTGCTGCTTGATTTCACGATTGGTAACAAGGAGGCAACGCTTGCATCTTACTGATCTTTGTCATCAGCTGATCACCATTCCAGACGGGGCTGGCACGATTAACGTGACCGGCCTTTCGGTCGATTCAACGCGGGTTGCCGCCGGCCATGTGTTTTTTGCCCTTGCCGGGACCCAGCGCAATGGCCGCGAATTTATCAGTGATGCAATTGACGCCGGGGCTGTTGCAGTTGTGACCGGTGCTGAGCCGATGGCCGCTGAGACAAGCAAGCTGGCACAAGATGCCGGCGTCCCGATTTTGCAATGCGAGAACCCGCGCCGGATCATGGCCCTGATGGCAGCACGATGCTGGACGCCGCAACCGGGCATGGTCGGTGCCGTTACCGGCACGAATGGCAAAACATCAACGACCGAATTCCTGCGCCAGCTATGGCAACGCGCAACCTGGTCAGCGGTCGCGGTTGGCACGCTTGGCATCACCGGCACCGAACTGCTGAAATCCGGCGGCGCCTTATTCAGCCTGCCGCCACTTACCACCCCTGACAGCATCAGCCTGCACGCCACCATCGCGCCATTGAGCAAAGCCGGTGTCACGCATCTTGCACTCGAAGCCAGCAGTCACGGCCTTGAGCAATACCGGCTTGATGGCCTCAATATTCACCTTGCCGCCTTTACCAATCTTAGCCGTGACCATCTAGACCATCATCAGGATATGGAAAGCTATTTTGCGGCGAAAAAGCGTCTGTTCACCGACCTGTTGAGCGACGGCGGCAGCGCTGTGGTCAATCTTGACGACGCCTATAGCCACCAGATCCTTGATAGTCTTAAAGATCGGGCGATTGTGGTGAAAACATTTGGCTATGATGAAAATGCCGATTTCCGGATCCTGTCAATCACCCCATCGGGCGACGGGCTTGATATGCAGGTGGCCTATCGAGGCGAGACTTGGCATATTCCGCTGGCGCTTTCTGGTACCTTTCAGGCACTTAATGCGCTGACTGCCGCAATCATGGCGCATCTTGGCGGCTTGCCGCTGCATGACTCGCTTGGTGCCCTGCCCTATTTAAAGGCCGCACCCGGACGGATGCAAACCGTTCACGGCCATCCATGTGGCGCACGGGTGATTGTCGATTACGCACATACACCTGATGCCTTGGCCGCCGCGTTGGGCGCGCTTCGTCCCGAGGCCACCGGCAAGCTTGCGGTGCTGTTTGGCTGCGGCGGCGACCGTGATCCGGGAAAACGCGGATTAATGGGGAAAACCGCCTGCGAAATCGCCGATGAGGTGATCGTTACCGATGATAATCCGCGCAGTGAAGACCCTGCCAGCATCCGTAAAGCCATTCTGGCTTGCTGTGCCAAGGCCAGTGAAATCGTGCCGCGTGACAAGGCCATCACCCAAGCCCTAGCAGGGTTAAAGGCAGGCGACGTTCTATTGATTGCCGGCAAGGGTCATGAAACTGGCCAGCTAATCGGCAATGAAACCTTGCCGTTTGATGATACCGCGGTTGCCAGCAACAAAATCCGTGCAATGCAGGAGGCGCTGCAATGACCGCGCCGCTATGGACAGCCGATAATCTGATTGCCGGTACTGGCGGAACATTAGGTGATCCGGCAGTCGCTTGCCCGCCAATTCTGGGCATCGAGATTGACAGCCGCAATTGTCAATCGGGAGACCTGTTTGTGGCGCTTGATGGAACGCAAAATGACGGGCATGAATTTATTGGCGATGCTGCAAAAGCCGGTGCGGCCGCCTGTCTTGTCAGCCGTCCAAACAAGGACGTTCCGATTGCCCAGATCATTGTTGAGGACCCCCTTGCCGGCCTGGCGCGCCTTGGCGATGCCGGACGCGCCCGCTTTACCGGCCAGATGATCGGCATCACCGGATCAGTTGGTAAAACCGGCAGCAAGGATATGCTGGCGCACGCGGTGGCCGCCTTTGGTAAAACCCACGCAAGCCAGCGCAGTTTTAACAATCATATTGGTGTGCCCCTGACGCTTGCCAGCCTGCCGGTCGATGCTGATTTTGCCGTTCAGGAAATGGGTATGAATGCCCCTGGCGAAATTGCCAGCCTAACCAAACTTGCACGCCCCGACATTGCGCTGATCACCCGCATCGCCAGCACCCATGGGGGCTTTTTTGAAAGTCTTGACGATATCGCCAAGGCAAAAGCTGAGATTTTTCAGGGCCTTGCCGTTAGCGGAACAGCAATTCTTAATCTTGACGATCCGTTCTATCCAGTGCTTGGCGATGCTGCACGCACGGCAGGCGCGGCGCGCATTATCACATTTGGCCGCAATGATGACGCCGAATTTTGCCTGCTTGAGGCCCGCCAGCATGATTGGGGCATGTCTGTTCACGCTGAAATCGCCGGACATGAATTGCGCTTTGAAATGGCGATGCATGGCATTCATTGGGCACAGAATGCGCTTGGGGTTCTGGCGTCGGTTGATGCGCTTGGGCTTTGCGTTGAGACGGCGGCGGCGCGCCTTGCTAGCTGTCCAACGCCAAAAGGCCGGGGCGGCCGGCAGTCAGGGCTTTATCACGGGTGCAGCATCACCTTAATTGATGACAGCTATAACGCCAGTCCAGCCTCAATGATGGCGGCCTTTGCCAGCATGAGCACGACCCCGCCAACGATCATGATCCTCAGCGAAATGCGCGAGCTTGGCGGTGCTACCGCTGCCGAACACGCCGCCTTAATGCCGCAGATTAATGCCCTTGCGCCGCGATTGGTCATTGCACTTGGCAGCGCCATGCATGGTGCGCTTGACCTTTTGGAAGACAGTATTGCGGCCATCGCCGCCGCCGACATCGCCGACGCTGTTAAGAGCCTCGATGATGCCGTTGAAGATGGCGATATTATTTTTATCAAAGGCTCGCTTGGGTCGGGATCATGGCGGGTGCGTGATGCCATATCCGCCAGCCTTGATCCTGCGACATCATCCGGCACACCAACGAAAAACGGAGGGAACAGCCATGCTGCCTGACCTGCTTGTTCCCCTGGCTGACCAGTTTCAGCCGTTTAACCTGTTCCGCTATATCACCTTTAGAACCGGCGGTGCGACAATCACTGCGCTGCTGATTGCCCTGATTTTTGGGCCGGACTTCATTCGCTGGCTGAAAACGCATCAGGCCGAGGGTCAGCCAATTCGTGATGACGGGCCGCAATCGCATCTGATCACCAAAATTGGCACGCCAACCATGGGCGGACTGTTGATCCTGATCGCCTTTGCGGTGTCAACTTTATTATGGATGCCGCTGTCCAACCCTTACCTGTGGCCGGTGCTAATGATCTCGCTTAGCTTTGGCGCCATTGGCAGTATTGATGATTGGATGAAATTGCGCAAACGCTCGCATAACGGCATGTCGGCGCGGATGAAGATGCTGCTGCAGCTGGTGATCGCGTTTTTTGCCACCTTGATTTTCATCGAATTATCGCCCGAACAGCTTCGCTATGGCGTTGCGGTTCCATTTTTAAAGGAAACGCTCATCACCATGGGGATGTTTTATGTTCCCTTTGCGATGGTGGTGATGGTTGGCGCATCAAACGCGGTTAATCTAACCGATGGTCTGGACGGGCTGGCAATTGTTCCGGTGATGATTGTCGCCGCGTGTTTTGCGCTGATTGCCTATCTTGCCGGCAACTACAATTTTGCCACTTATTTGCAGATCAACTATGTGCCGGGAACCGGCGATCTGGCGGTTATGTGCGGTGCCTTGATTGGTGCCGGATTAGGGTTTTTATGGTTTAACGCGCCGCCTGCCCGCGTGTTTATGGGTGACACTGGGTCATTGGCGCTGGGCGGTACGTTGGGCGCAATTTCAGTAGCGACCCGCCATGAGTTGGTATTGGCCATTACCGGCGGCTTGTTTGTTGTCGAAACCCTGTCAGTAATCTTGCAGGTGGCGTCGTTCAAATTAACCGGCAAGCGCATTTTCTTGATGGCACCCTTGCATCATCATTTTGAAAAAAAGGGGTGGGCCGAACCCACAATCGTTATTCGTTTCTGGATCATTGCGGTGGTGCTGGCTGTGGCTGGCCTATCGTCGCTAAAGCTGCGCTAAGGAAGGATTTGAATGCTGGTTCCGCATGACATGAATGGACAGGCGATCGGGGTCTTGGGCCTTGGTGGATCTGGCATTGCCGCTGTTGCCGCGTTACGTGCAGCTGGGGCGCATGTCTTTGCGTTTGATGATGTGAAAAGTCAGCATGACATCCCCGAAATTCTGATGACCAGCTGGCAGGAATGGCCGTGGCAGAACCTTGACGCCATGGTGATTAGTCCGGGCATCCCGCACCATCATCCAAAACCGCACCCTGCCGCCGCCTTGGCGACAAGCCTGAACATCGACGTGATCAGCGAGGTCGAATTGGCATTACGCGCCAAACCAGCGGCGCCACTGTTGGTAATCACTGGCACGAATGGTAAATCCACGACCACCGCATTGATCGGCCATTGTCTTAAATTCGCCGGGCGCGCGGTGGCGATTGGCGGCAATCTTGGCGATCCGGCAAGCTCACTTGACGATCCGGGCACAGACGGCGTGCTGGTTCTGGAACTATCGTCTTATCAATTGGAAACCACCCCGTCACTGGCACCGGCAATCTCGATTTTGCTGAATATCAGCCCCGACCATCTCGACCGACATGGCGGTATGGACGGCTATATCGCCGCCAAAGCGATTAGCCTTGACTGCCTTGGCCCCAATAGTCTGGCGATTATTGGCGATGGCGATGATCACGTGCGTGCCTTGGCCGACACCACCCGCCAGCGCGGCATCAAAACCTTGATTGCGCGGCCCGATTTGGCACCAGAGGCACAGCGATATTCAGCCTCACTTGCGGGGTTGCATAATGCCGAAAACGCGGCGGCGGCGGCGCTAGCGCTTGGCGCGCTTGGGCTTGATACCGACATGATCAATCGCGGGATTGAGGGTTATGTCAGCCTGCCACACCGCCTGCAACCCGTGGCGCATTGCGGCAAGATTCAATTCATCAATGATTCCAAAGCCACCAACGGCGTCGCCGCTGCCAAGGCGCTGCTGGCGTTTAACGATATCTATTGGGTGGCTGGCGGTCTTGCCAAGCAGGACAGTCTGGCCCCTCTAATGGATTGTCTTGGTGCGGTGAAAAAGGCCTATTTGATTGGCACCGCCGCCGCCGAATTCGCTGCTAGTCTGACCGGCCATTGCCAAACAGCGATTTGCGGCGATCTGGAAACCGCAACCCGCGCCGCGTTTGATGATGCCAGTGCGGCCGCTGATGGTGGCACCATTTTGTTGGCGCCCGCCGCCGCCTCATTTGATCAATTCAGCAATTTTGGTGCGCGTGGCACCGCCTTTGCGGCACTTGCCCAAAGCCTTTGCACCAACCGATCGGGAGGCACGCATGCTTGACCGTACCGATCGCTCGCTTGTTGGCATCTGGTGGTGGACTGTTGATAAATGGCTGTTAGCCAGCGCCCTTTTATTAATGACGCTTGGGATGATCTTGGTGATGGCAGCAAGCCCCGCTGTTGCTAGCCTGATTAACCTGTCATCACAGCATTTCATCCTGCGCCAGATCATTTATCTAGCCCCGGCATTGGTGATCATGCTGACCGTCTCCATGCTGGAGCCGCGCCCCATTCGCGCCCTATCACTCATCGGCCTGACAGTCACGATCGGGCTGATGATCCTTGCGATTGTTACGGGCAGTGAAATCAAGGGGGCAACAAGATGGATTTCGGTCGCCGGTTTCACCTTGCAACCATCCGAGCTGGCAAAACCGCTATTCGCGATTGTTTCAGCGTGGTTGCTGACGCTGTGGCGTGAAGGGCAGGATTTTCCCGGCTGGGCCTATGCGTCGGGTTTAGCCGCCATAATTGTGGCGATACTTGTTGCCCAGCCTGACATTGGCATGACCGCGTTGATCTTGATGACATGGGGCTTTCAGATGTTTCTGGCCGGTATGCCGATGATGTTTGTCATTGGCGCCGCCGCGCTGGCCCCGATTGGTTTCTATCTTGCCTACCTTAATCTTGACCATGTTCGGCTTCGGGTTGACAAATTCTTTGAAGGCGGTTCGTGGCAGGTCGAACAGGCGATGCAAAGCTTTGCCAAAGGTGGCTATTTTGGGGTTGGGCCGGGCGATGGTGTGATCAAGCTGCATCTGCCCGACGCGCATTCCGATTTCATCTTTGCCGTTGCTGCCGAAGAATATGGTGCGATTGCCTGTCTTGCACTTCTTGGGCTTTACGGTTTTGTGATTATCCGTGGATTTGCCAGAGCCCTTACCGGTGAAGGGCTGTTTTGCCTGATTGCTGCCTCCAGTCTGGTCATGCAGATCGGCGTTCAGGCCAGCATCCATATGGCCTCGTCGGTTAACCTAATTCCAACCAAGGGCATGACCCTGCCATTCATCAGCTATGGCGGCTCGTCATTATTGGCCAGCGCCCTTACCATGGGGCTGATCCTCGCGCTGACCCGTAAACGCACTACCAGCGATCATTTCGCAGATCGGCGGCAAGCATGAGCGCGGCACGGATCTATCTCGCCGCCGGTGGCACCGGTGGTCACATATTCCCAGCGCTGGCGGTTGCCGAGGCATTGAATGCCAAGGGCCATGAAACCTGCCTGTTTACCGACAAGCGTGGCGCCAATCTCCTTGCAGGTATTGCCGATTTGCCGGTTCGCCTTTATGTGATCAGCGCCGCGTCACCGTTCCAATCAGGTTTGCTTCGCCGGATCATCGCAACTGGCAAATTAGGTTTGGGGGCATTGTCCAGCCTGTGGCATATCGGACTGCGCCGACCTGAGGTAATGATCGGGTTTGGCGGGTATCCATCATTTGCCCCAGTGCTGATTGCGCGGCTGCTTGGCGTGCCGGTAATGGTGCATGAACAAAATGCCTATCTTGGAAGAGCCAACCGGGTGATTGCCGCCCGCGCCCGCCTGTTGGCGCTAAGCTGGCCGCAAACCAAAAACCTGCCAGATGGCGTGCAAACCCATATCACCGGGATGCCTGTCCGCACCGCGTTTTTTGCCAAGCGGCGGCCAAGCTGCACAGGTGATGACCGGGTGCTAAGCGTTCTTGGCGGCTCGCAAGGGGCCAGCATTCTTGGCACATTAGTGCCTGACGCCATCGCGATGATTGATCCGCCATTGCGCAACCAGATCAAAATCTATCAACAGGCGCGTATCGAACAGGTTGAGGATTTGAAGGCGCGTTACACCAAACTGGGGGTCAGCGCGTCAATCAAGCCATTCTTCAGCAATATGCCCAATTTACTAGCAAAGAGTGACCTCGTGATCAGCCGATCAGGTGCCTCGTCAATTGCCGAGCTGGCCGCAACCGGCCGTGCGTCACTGATGCTGCCACTGCCAAGCGCAATGGATGATCATCAACGCGCAAACGCCTTGCAAATGGAACAGGTCGGAGGCGGCTATTGCCTTGACGAAGCCACTGTCAGCTCGGCCTTTCTGGCAACCCGGATCATGCAGCTGTTCGAGGCGCCGGACGAGCTTGGCAAAATGGCCGCCAACGCCACCGTCCTTGCCAGCCCAAACGCCGCGACCGACATTGCCGCGCTCGCCGAAGGGCTGATCAGCAAACGCAACGCACCAAATCTAGGAGCAATCGCATGAGTGAATTGCCACTATCTATCGGCACCATGCATTTCACCGGGATCGGCGGCATCGGTATGAGCGGCATTGCCGAAATTCTGTTCGAGCTTGGCTATGCGGTTCAAGGCAGCGATATGTCTGACAATGCCAATGTCAGACGGCTTCGGGCCAAAGGCATTCCAATTGTGACCGGCCAACGCGCCGAAAATGTCGAAAACGCGTCTTTGGTGGTAATCTCAACCGCAATCAAGCCAGATAATCCCGAGGTGGTTGCCGCACGCGCCAAATTCCTGCCCATCGTTCACCGTGCTGAAATGCTTGGCGAATTAATGCGGCTTCGCTGGTCAATTGCCGTTGCAGGCACCCATGGCAAAACAACGACAACCAGTCTTGTCGCCACTTTGCTAAACAGTGCCGACATCGACCCAACAGTGATAAATGGCGGCATCATCACCGGATGGGGCAGCAATGCACGCCTTGGAAAAGGCAGCTGGATGGTTGTCGAGGCAGATGAAAGCGACGGATCATTTGCCAAATTAAAGCCAACCGTTGCTGTGGTCACAAACATTGATCCAGAACATCTCGACCATCACGGCAGCTTTGAGGCACTTGAGACCGCGTTTTTGAATTTTGTTGCGTCGATCCCGTTTTACGGTTTTGCCACGCTATGTATTGATCATCCATCGGTGCAGCGGCTTATGGCAGGCATTAAGGATCGCCGCATCATCACCTACGGCATGAGTGCAAATGCCGATGTTCGGGCGATCAATTTGCGGGCTGATGCTGGCGCGATGCTGTTTGATGTCCAGCTGTCAGACCGGATTAATGGTGATAGCGCCGCATTGCAGAATGTGCGGTTCCCGATGCTTGGCGATCACAATGTGCAGAACTGCCTCGCCGCGATCGGGGTGGTGTTGGAAATGAATATTGATGCGCCGCGTATCCGTGACGCGCTGGCCGCATTTGGCGGGGTAGGTCGGCGGTTTGAAACAATAGGGATCAGCAACGGCGTGACCATCATTGATGATTACGGTCATCATCCGGTGGAAATCAAGGCCGCCCTTAAGGCTGGCCGGATGCTATCTGGCAATAACAAACTGATTGCCGTCGTCCAGCCGCATCGCTATAGCCGCCTCGCCGATCTATTTACCGATTTCTGCAGCTGTTTTAACGATGCTGATGAAGTGCTCGTTGCCGATATTTACGCCGCTGGTGAAGCCCCGATTGATGGCGCTGACAAAACTGCATTAGTCGCCGGATTACGCGATTACGGGCATAAGGCGGCGGCTGGCCTTGAGGGGCCAGACAAGCTAGCCATCGAGATTGCGGCAAGAACCAAGGCTGGCGACGTTGTCATGTGTCTTGGTGCCGGTGATATCACCGCATGGGCAGCCGCCCTTCCAAAAGAGCTGGACAGGTTGGCAGGAGGGCAAGCATGACCTCGATACATGACCGGCTTCCTGATGTGCGGGGCAGCTATACAGCAAATGATCCAATGGCACGCCATACATGGTTTGGTGTCGGCGGGCCGGCAGAAGTTTTATTCAGCCCGCTGGATACCGCTGATCTGGCAGAATTTCTGGCGGCTTGTCCACGAGACATTCCGCTATTTGCGGTTGGTGCTGGCTCAAACCTGCTGGTTCGTGATGGCGGGGTAAGCGGTGTTGTGATCAAGCTTGGCACCCATATGAAAGCAATCCGGCATGACGGTACCCGCATCATTGCCGAGACCGGTGCCAGCGATGCCGATGTGGCGCGCTATGCACAAAAGGCTGGCATTGGCGGGCTGGAATTTCTGATCGGTATTCCGGGCACAATCGGCGGCGGCTTGCGGATGAATGCCGGTGCCTATGGCAGCGAATTTAAGGATGTAACGATCGTGGCGCATGGGCTTGATCGAAGCGGCAAGCCGGTCAGCGCAACACCAGCGGCGATGGGCATGGCCTATCGACATAGCGAGGCTCCGGCAGACTGGATTTTCACCGCCGCCGAATTGCAAGGCCAAAAGGATGATCCGGCAGCGATCAAGGCGCGGATGAAAGAAATTATTGCCAGCCGCGGCGACGCCCAGCCGCGCGGCGTTCGCACCGGGGGCAGCACCTTTGCCAACCCGGATGGCGGCAAGGCGTGGCAAGAAATCGACAAGGCCGGTTGTCGCGGTCTTTCAATCGGCGGGGCACAAGTCTCAGAAAAACATTGTAATTTTCTGATCAACACCGGCACCGCAACCGCCGAGGACATTGAAACGCTGGGTGAAACTGTTCGTGACCGTGTTTTGGCCGGTGGCGGGCCACCACTTAGATGGGAAATCCGCCGTGTTGGGCGCAACCAGAACGAAGGGGCACCGGAATGACCGATAACCGTGATCGCGTCGCCGTGTTAATGGGCGGCTGGACATCCGAGGCAGCGGTTAGCCGTGTATCTGCGAGCTTTTGTGCGCAGGCCGCGCGCAACGCCGGTTGGGATGCGATCGAGGTCGAGGTTGACCGCGACATTGCGCAGAAATTGAAAGAGATCAATCCCGGCCGTGTATTCAATGCGCTGCATGGTCAAATCGGTGAAGATGGTAATATTCAAGGTCTGCTGAATATTATGAATATTCCCTATACCCATAGCGGGCTGACGGCATCGGCGATCGCCATGGATAAGCTATTGGCAAAAACCCTGCTTGCCGGAACCGGGATCATGGTGCCGCCTACCTTGCCACTCGTCGAAGATAGTCATGTCTATCCCCAAGACAGCACTGGTGCGCATGTGATTAAGCCGCGCAATGACGGGTCCAGCTTTGGCGTGGTGATTGTACCTGACGATCAAACCCGTCCGCCGGCGCGCAGCATTTGGCCTGCCGATGCACAACTGATCTGCGAGCCCTATATCCCTGGCCGTGAATTGACCGTTGCCGTTCTTGATGGGACTGCACTTTGTGTCACTGAAATCACGTCTACGCGCGAATTTTACGATTTTGACGCCAAATATGCGGTTGGCGGATCGAACCATATCCTGCCTGCCGATATTCCCGAAGCGGTCAATCTTAAAGCCTGCCTGTGGGCCGAACACGCCTATCGCCAGCTCGGTTGTCGCGGCATCATCCGCGCCGATTATCGCTGGGACGATAAAAATGATGCGCTGTTCATGCTTGAAGTGAACACCCAGCCGGGCATGACCGCAACATCACTTGTGCCGGAACAGGCTCGTTTTGTCGGCATGTCAGGCGAAGAACTGGTCAACCACCTATTGGAGATTGCACAATGCGACGACTAATCGGATGGATTAAACCGCAACAGCAGACGCCGCCGCGCAGCCCAGAAACACGGCTGGACCTGTGGAAGAAGGTTAAAATCGGCTTTTGGTCACTTGTGATGATTGCGGCTACCAGCACAATCGGCGTTGCAATGATGGACCGCAGCAAGCTGGGCGATGATTTCTTGGCAATAAGCGCAAATGCTGGTCTGGTGCTTGATGATATTCAGGTTCAAGGACGCGCCCATACGCCGCAAGCCAGTCTATTGGCTGCCTTGAATCTGCAAATCGGCACGCCCATTCTTGGCATTGATTTACGCCAGCTTCACAGCAACATCAGCAAGATTGGCTGGATTGAGGATGTGATTGTCGAGCGCCGCCTGCCAAGCACCATCTATCTCACCCTTCGTGAGCGTGTGCCGATTGCCCTGTTACAAAATAATGACCAGCATAAATTGATCGACCGCAGCGGCGCGATTATCGACGGAGCGGACCCCAGCCATTTCACCCATCTTACGGTTGTTGCCGGTGAAAATGCAGCGCCTCATGCGGCCGCTATTCTGGCGATTTTAAAAACCGAGCCTGAATTATTCAGCGAGGTTTGGGCGGTCAGCTATCGCTCGCAGCGGCGCTGGGACGTGCATCTGAAAAACGGCATGGAAATCCGCCTGCCAGAAACTGATCCGGTCACAGCATGGTCTCGGCTCGCGGTGATTGATCGTAAAAAAGCCATTACCAATCGCGACCTCGCAGTCATCGATTTGCGCGTGCCGCAACAATTGATCGTCGAGCCAAACATTCCGGTAAGAGGGAAAGGAAACCGCACATGATCCTTGGAAAGACAAAAGCCATTACGCGGCGCCCCTTTGCCGTGCTTGATATCGGATCATCAAAAATCTGCTGCATGATTGGTGAGTCTGATGGTTCGGGCGGTGTTCGGCTATTAGGGCACGGCACGCACGCATCGGCGGGGATCCGCGGCGGGGAAGTTAGTGACCTTGAAGCGCTGAGTACGGTGATTGGCAAAACCGTGCAGGCGGCCGAGCGTGATGCCGGCATCTCGGTTACATCAGTAACAATTGTTGCCCCCGGCGGTACCCCGATTTCCAGCATTTGTACAAAATCAGTTCGGCTTAGTGATGCGGTGGTTCGCCGCCGCGATATCGACCGTCTCATGGCGCGCAGTGACAACGGCAATTTTCCAGAAAACTATCAGCCAATGCATTTGCAAACCCTGCAATATGGGCTGGATGATGTCCGCGGGATTGCCGACCCACGCGGAATGCGCGGCACAAATCTGTCAGTGGATTACACACTGGTATGTGGTCTGCGCACCTCGCTGGCAAATCTGCGTGAGGCGTTGGCGTTAAATCATCTCGAAACCGACCGGTTTCTACATTCGGCCTATGCCAGCGGGCTTGCCTGTCTTAGTGCCGAGGAACGTGATCTTGGCAGCGTGATCGTTGATATGGGCGGCGGCACGACATCAATTGCCATCTTCATGGAAGGCAAGCTGGTCTATGTCGACACAATCAAGATTGGCGGCAACCGCGTCACCACCGATATTGCCCGCGTGCTTTCAACACCAATTGCCGAGGCCGAGCGACTAAAGGCGATTGACGGATCGGTTATGCCAACCGACATTACCGGCGTTGCGCCAGACCAGCTTCGAGAAGTGGTGCGCCTTGGCCGCAGTGACAATATCACCATCCCAACACTTGGCACTGCCGAGGTGGCGGGCCAGACCATTGAGCGTAATTTGCTCAGTGCCATCATCCGTCCCCGCGTTGAGGAAATTCTCGAACTGCTGCACACCCGTATGGAGCGTGCGCGGATGGAACATACCGCCGGAAGCCGCTATGTGCTGACCGGCGGTGCCAGCCAATTAACCGGCCTTGCTGATCTGTTTGCAAAGCAAGCAAAGAAATCGGTTGGAATTGGCAAACCTATTGGCATTGCCGGCCTTGATGAGGACAGCAGTGGCCCCGGATTTGCCGCCAGCACTGGCGCGCTGATCCATGTAAGCCGGATCGAAGAAAATGACCCAACAGACCGGCAAACCCGCACCCTACCACACGGACCGTTTGAGCGTATCGGTGCGTGGCTTCGTGACAATCTTTAGCCAAGGAGATCAATGATGGCCACATGTTCAAACCCTGTTTTTAGCTGGCAACGACCCCAGCGAACCATGCAGCAAACCATCGGAAACCGGCAGATATACCCTGCCGGAACCACCCGCCTAGCACGCCATAACCCACTCTACTCAACCAAGAACAGTCAAATTTACAATGAAGGGAATCAGTCATGACAATCAACCTCACCGTTCCTCAAACAATGCAAGAGCTTCGTCCACGGATTACCGTTGTTGGTGTTGGTGGCGCTGGCTGTAATGCCGTCAACAACATGATCAATGCCAATCTTGAAGGCGTTGATTTTCTGGTTGCCAATACTGACGGGCAGGCACTTGCCCATTCACTATCAAGCCGGAAAATTCAGCTTGGTAGTGCGATCACCCAAGGCCTTGGCGCCGGTTCAAAGCCTGAAATTGGCCGTGCCGCAGCCGAAGAAAGCCTGCAGGATGTGATGGCTGAACTGGCTGATTGCAACATGGTCTTTATCACTGCTGGCATGGGCGGTGGAACAGGCACAGGCGCAGCGCCGGTAATTGCACGAGCCGCACGCGAACGCGGCATCCTGACGGTTGGCGTTATCACCAAACCGTTTGAATTTGAAGGCCAGCGTCGGATGAAGCAAGCCGAAGACGGTATCGAAGAGTTACAAGCCTATGTTGATACGCTGATCGTTATCCCAAACCAGAACCTGTTCCGGTTGGCAAATGAGCGGACAACTTTTGCCGATGCATTCCATATGGCAGATGCGGTTCTGCATCAGGGCGTTTGTGGCGTTACTGACCTGATGATCAAGCCCGGTCAGATCAATCTTGATTTTGCCGATATCCGTGCCGTTATGGGCGAGATGGGTAAAGCCATGATGGGCACCGGCGAAGCATCTGGCGAAGCCCGCGCAACACAGGCCGCCGAAGCCGCAATTAACAACCCGCTGTTGGACGACACCACAATGAAGGGCGCCAATGCAGTTCTGATCAATATCACCGGCGGCCTTGATATGACCCTGTTTGAAGTTGATGAAGCGGCCAACCGGATCCGCAAAGAAGTTGATCCGGACGCGACTATCATCTTTGGTTCAGCGTTTGACGATAAGCTAGAAGGCGTCATGCGCGTCTCGGTTGTCGCAACCGGCATCAGTGGTGCCAGCCAGAGCCTGCACCGGCCAAATGTCATGCCGCAACGAACCGAGGCTGTGGCAGCCCGGCAAAGCACCGCGATGCCAAGCAGTTCTATGACAAGCAGTTCTATAACAAGCACAATTGTGCCAAATCCGATCAGCAGCCTTTCAGCCCTTACCCCTGAAGTTGCGGTTGATGCGATTGGTGCCACATCATCACCGATGGCCGATGCGCCGACTGATTTGCTTGACGATCAGCTGAGCAATGAGCTTGCTAGCGAGGCAATCGACGAAATCATCAGCACCGATGCCGGCCATGAGCAGCAGATGGACATCACTGACGCCATTGGCACCGCCCAAGATGCACATCCGCGTGACGCGGCGGTTCCAGCCGAGCCAAATGAGGCAAATGCAACCAGCGAAAATGACGCGATGGCACCGTCGATGGGGGACACGCCAGCCATGCCGTTAACCACATCAGATGAAACAACAGCCCCACCACGGGCACGGTTCATCCCAGCAGCGGCAATCGCAATGCCGGATGAAGACAGCGTTGCTGAAGCGGTTGAAACACCGGTTGCGCGCTCGGCAAGCCTGATCAACAAAATCTCTGGATTATGGTCAAGCAAGCCGGTCAGCAAACCTGCCGAAGCAGTGCAGAAAACCCAGTCTGAGCCTTCGTTAGAGACGAGTGCGCCCAAGAGTGAAGTCGCGGTTTCAATCCTCGATTTATCACGCGCAGACGCGGTCAATAAGGCCGTTGCAACGGCCGCGCCAGCAGCGCCAAACGCCGATGAGGACGACCTAGATATTCCGGCATTTTTGCGCCGGCAAGCCAACTAGAAACACAGCAATGGCGCGGCAGTGCCATTGCTACAAACTGTTACCAAATGTGATTTGGATTGACCTGAGGAAAAGAGTAATCTTTCCTCAGGTTTTATTTAGCCAGCCATCCGTGGCGTGGCTGATCGTCACAAAGCACAAATCTAGTACATGGGAACCGCCCCTGACGCTAGCCAGAAACGAAAGAATGATCGCAGTTCAATGCCTGATACACTCACCTATAACGGGTTTGTTGACCAGCCGTTTCAAACAACGGTTCGCGAGGTCGCACAGCTAGAAGGTATTGGCCTGCATTCAGGGCGCTTTGTGCGTTTATCTATCTGCCCTGCTCCGGCGAATAGCGGGATTAAATTCCGCCGTATTGACGTTGACGGGCAATTGCAAACAGTCATCGCTCATGCCAGTTATGCCGAACAGGCGCGGCTCTGCACCCGCATCGTGAATAGCGAAGGCATCACGCTGGAAACAATCGAGCATCTGATGGCCGCATTCGCCGGTGTCGGACTGGACAATGCCACGATCGAGATTGACGCATCCGAAGCGCCTATTCTTGACGGAAGCAGCCAGCCAGTTCTAGAAGCGTTGAACAATGTTGGAATCGAGCTGCTGCCAGCGCGGCGCAAATACATGATCGTCACAAAGCCTGTTGAGGCACAGCTTGACTGCGGCGCATGGGCGCGGCTTGAGCCGGCTGAACAGTTACAGATCGACGTCAAAATCGAATTTGATGATCGGGCGATTGGTCACCAAAGTTTTATTTACACCCATCATGATGGTAGTTTTGCCACCGAATTGGCCGCGGCCCGCACCTTCTGCCAGCTTCGCGATGTCGAATTGATGCAAAATGCCGGGCGCGCGCTTGGTGGATCATTGAATAATGCTGTGGTTGTTGATGATGGCGAAATCCTGAACGAAGGCGGGTTGCGTATTGAGCGTGAATTTGCACGCCATAAGGCATTGGATTGCCTTGGTGACCTGTTCCTTGTTGGTATGCCGATCAAGGTCAAGATGACGGCGCTTCGCCCCGGTCATGCGCTTAGCACCAAACTAGTGCACGCATTACTGAATGACCCGACTGCCTATAAAGTCATTGAGGCCGGATCCGAGCATAGCCGGTCTGATAGCTTTGCAATGCCGGAATATGCTGCCGCAGCGATGGCATAACCTGCCAGCCAGTGCCTATCCACCCCGCGATTTAACAATAAAACAGCCCAAGAACTGATCAAAAGCGGATGAATTTGCATCCATGCGCATCGCGCTCTTTTCAGTAAGGTTTTATCCAGCTATTGTTAGCGCATCGGAACCAGTCTGTTCCCTTTTGTTTATCAGCCGTCAGCGGAGCCGGATGTGACCAGTCAAAAGAAATTCCTGATGATTGCTGCTTGCTGTTTTATGGCCGGATGTTCGTCCGGCCCCGAAATTGTCGAACAGGTCGAACAGCCGGTTGAAGTGCTGTATCGCGACGCGATGACAACGGCAGTAAGCGGCGACACCAAAGCTGCTGCGCCTAAATTTGAGGAAGTCGAGCGCCAACACCCCTATTCCAGCCTTGCCGTTCGCGCCCAAATCATGGCCGCATGGTCATTTTATCAAGCCAATCAATATTCGCGGGCAATTTCGGCGCTTGACCGGTTTGTCGAGCTTAATCCTGCCGACCCACTGGTTGAATATGCCTATTATCTAAGGGCGCTGTCACATTACGAACAGATCGTTGATGTGGAACGTGACGCCGAAATGACCAAATTGGCGCTTGCAGCGTTTGAAGAATTGGTGCGCCGTTTTCCCCAAGGCATCTATGCGCGTGATGGTCAGCTGAAAATTGATCTGACAAAATCGCATCTTGCTGGCAAGGAAATGGCGGTTGGCCGGTTTTATCTGAAACGCCAGCAATATACCGCCGCAATCCGCCGCTTTGATATTGTGATCAAAACGTACGATACCACCAATCAGGTGCCCGAGGCGCTTTATCGTACCGCCGAGGCCTATTATGCGCTTGGCCTGTCTGATCAGTCGGAACGCATCTTTGAGGTTGCAGCATATAACTATCCGGACTCGGTCTGGACTGAACGGCTAGCTAGCCTGCGTGCCGACCCGGAAAAGCCCGGCAAAAAAGGCGTGCTGGAGCGATCCGTTGACGTGATCTCTGATATTTTTAACTGACCATGCTACACAAGCTTACTGTTTCCAATATTGTTTTGATCGAGCAATTGACCCTGCAGTTCGCACCCGGGCTGACGGTGCTAACCGGCGAGACAGGCGCTGGCAAATCGATTCTGCTTGATGCGCTGGGGCTGGCGCTTGGCAGTCGGGCCGATTTTAGTCTGATCCGGCAAGGCCATGATCAAGCCCATGTAAGCGCCAGCTTTACCCTGCCACCCACGCATCCGGCATGGCAGCTCGTCGAGGATGCCGGCATCATGCCGGAAGATGAGATGATCCTTCGCCGCCGGTTAAAAAGTGACGGCAAATCAAGCGCCAGCATCAATGATATTGCCGTTTCAATCGGGCTATTGCGTCAGGTCGGGGATTTGCTGGTCGAGATACAGGGTCAATTTGAAGGCCGCGGCCTGCTTGATGTTTCAACCCATATGGCGCTGCTTGACCGCGCCGGCGCACATCACGAACTTTTGGCACAGGCCAAACAGGGCTGGCAGCAATGGACCGCTGCTCGCAAAGCGCTTGACGAGGCGCGGGCTGCGCTCGATCAGGCCAAAGCTGACGAAGACTGGCTGCGTGATGCCGTTGATGCGCTTGACCGCCTCGCCCCTCAAACCGGCGAAGAAGATACGCTGAAAAACAAACGAACCCTGCTTGCCAACGTCACCAAGATTGGCGAGAGCTTGGCGTTGGCTGAAGATGCGGTCTTTGGCGACGCCGGCGCCCAAGCAAGACTTGGTCATGCGCTGGCAGCATTGGAAAAAGCCGCACCGCTTGCTGGCGGCCAGTTGGATCAGGCTTTAGACGCGCTGATCCGCGCTGATGCCGAACTTGGCGAGGCGAGTAGCGCGATCCGATCTGCCGCCAATACGCTTGAGGCTGATCCGAATGCGTTGCACCAAATCGATGACCGCCTGCATGAATTACGCCAGCAAGCCCGCAAACATAGTTGCAGCCCCGATGAATTACCGGCAATCCACCTGACATTAACCGACCGGATGGCAGCGATCGAGGATTCGTCGGGCGCCCTCGGCAGTCTTGGTGAAACCGCGCAGAAATGGCAGGATTATTACCTTGATATTGCGGGACAGCTTGAAACCAGCCGCAAGCAGGCCGCCGCAAAATTGGATCAGGCAGTCCGCGCCGAATTGCCGCCCCTAAAACTCGAAGGGGCTCAATTTACCACCGCCATCAGCCCGCTTGCCGAAGCCCAATGGGGGCCACGCGGCACCACCGCAGTTCGGTTTGAGGCCAGCACAAATCAGGGGATGAATGCTGGCCCGATTGACCGGATTGCGTCGGGCGGCGAGCTGGCGCGGTTTTTACTGGCGTTAAAAGTATGTCTGGAAGAAAGCAGTCACCCAAGAAGCCTGATTTTCGATGAGGTTGATTCTGGCGTTGGGGGCGCGGTTGCCGCAGCGGTTGGTGACCGGCTATGCCGGCTTGGTGCCACCACCCAGACCCTTGTCATCACCCACTCACCGCAGGTAGCAGCCCGTGCTAACCAGCATTTGCGCATTGCCAAAACAGCAACCGACAGCGGCGTTGTCAGCGTGACCGTCGCCCTAAGCGATGACGAACGCACCGAAGAAATTGCCCGCATGCTAGCAGGTGAGACAGTGACCGATGAAGCACGCGCCGCAGCGGCTGCGCTGATCGGGGGCTAGATCATGGCAAATAGCGTGTTTCGCCTTGGTAGTGCCGATCCGGCCAGCATGGATCAGGCCTCAGCTGCCAGCGAGCTGGCCGCCCTTGCTGGTGAAATTGGCCGCCATGACCAGCTCTATCATGGGGATGATGCACCCGAGATATCTGACGCCGATTATGACCGGCTAATCGCCCGCAACCGCGCCCTTGAAGCTGCCTTTCCAGCGCTTGTTCGGGCCGATAGCCCAAGCCAGCGCGTTGGCGCCGCCCTGCCAGCACAAAGCCTGTTCGGCAAAGTCCGGCACGTGCGGCCAATGCTGTCGCTTAATAACGGGTTTAGCGATGCAGATATCGAGGATTTTGTGACCCGCGTTCGCAAGTTCCTATCGCTTGCTGATGCTGATGCGGCGCAATTTGTTGCCGAACCCAAGATTGACGGCCTGTCGCTCAGCCTACGCTATGAAAATGGCCAGCTGGTGCAGGCTGCAACGAGGGGCGATGGTGCCGAGGGCGAGGATGTAACCGCCAATGTCATGCAAATTGCCAGCGTGCCAAAACAGCTTGGCGGATCACCACCAGCAGTTTTAGAGGTGCGCGGCGAGATGTATATGAACCGGCAGGATTTTCTGGCACTTAATGCTGCCCAGACTGACGCTGGTAAAAAGATATTTGCCAATCCACGGAACGCCGCTGCCGGATCGCTGCGGCAAAAAGATGCCACCATCACCGGTCAGCGTAATCTGCAATTTTTCGCCTATTCAATGGGCGAAGCCAGCGCCAGCATTGCCGACAGCCACTGGGATTTTCTCCAAGCGCTTCGGGAATTTGGGTTTTTTGTCAATGACTTATCACGGCTTTGTGATGATGTTAACGCGCTAATCACCACCTATCAGGCGATTGGCAGCCAGCGGGTTGATCTGCCTTATGATATTGATGGGGTCGTCTATAAAATTGACCGGCATGATTACCAGCAGCGTCTTGGGCAGGTTGCGCGTGCGCCGCGCTGGGCTATTGCGCATAAATTCCCCGCCGAGCAGGCTGAAACAGTCATTATGGCGATTGATATTCAGGTCGGACGAACCGGTGCCTTAACGCCGGTGGCGCGTCTTGCGCCAATTTCGGTTGGCGGGGTGATCGTGTCAAACGCGACCTTGCATAACGAGGATGAAATCGCCCGCAAGGATATCAAGATCGGTGACCGCGTGGTGATCCAGCGCGCCGGTGATGTCATTCCGCAGATTGTCCGCGTGATCGAAACCGTGCGCAGCGGCGATGAGCAATCATTTGAGTTCCAAACCCATTGTCCAGTTTGTAGCGCACCAGCGATCCGGCCTGACGGTGAGGCGGTACGGCGCTGCACTGGCGGGCTGAATTGCGCGGCACAGCTTTTTGAGGGATTAAAGCATTTTGTGGCACGCGATGCGTTCGATATCGAAGGGCTCGGGGCGCGACAGATCGAACAGTTTATCGAGCTTGGCTGGGTGAAGGCACCGGCTGATATCTTTCGGCTTGATGAAAAGGCGGATGCGCTGGCGACGCTTGACGGCTATGGCGAGCTGTCGATTAAGAAACTGCTCCAAGCAATTGCAGCGCGCCGCGAAATTGGGCTTGAACGCTTTATTTATGCCTTGGGAATACGCCAAGTCGGACAGGCCACCGCACGGTTATTGGCGCTCTATTACGGCTCTGCCGAGGCGATGCTGAAAGCCCTCAATCCTGACGCCGATCTTGAGGCAGCGCATCAGGCGCTGGTCGAGATAGATCAGATTGGCAGCGCGGTTGCCGATGATATCATCAGCTTTTTTGGTAACCGCGATCTGCACCAACTGATTGTCGATCTGGTCGGCCTGTTGACCATCCTGCCGCCCGAACGCCCCGCCGACAACAGCCCGATCAGCGGCAAGACAATTGTCTTTACCGGGACTTTAGCGCGCATGTCGCGTGCCGAGGCCAAAGCCAAGGCGGAATCGCTGGGGGCGCGGGTCGCAGGGACAGTCTCGGCAAAGACCGATTTTCTGGTGGCGGGCGCCGATGCAGGGTCAAAGGCACGAAAAGCCGCTGAAATCGGCGTTACCGTGTTGGATGAAGACGGCTATTCAGCACTGATTAATCAATCATAAGCCGGCAAGAAACCGGTAACAAAACCTCTGGATTGATATGTGGCAGGGATTGATTGGCAGGGATTGATTCTTGCCTAGCGGGCCTATAGCGGGCGACACGCCGCGGCAAGCCATGTCTCTGCCGCCGATGATAATGCCGGATGCAATTGCGCATATACGTCGCGGTGATAGGCATCAACCCAAGCAATTTCAGGCGCGCTCAGCAATGATTTATCAATCAGGCGGCGGTCAAGCGGGCATAAGGTGATCGTCTCAAACTCAAGGAACTGCGCCGCCGATGATGCGGTTACGACAACAAGATTTTCAATGCGAATTCCCCAGTCGCCTGTTTTATAATAGCCCGGTTCATTCGACATCACCATGCCGGGCTCAAGCGCCACCTTACCACGCTTGGAAATGCTGGCCGGCCCCTCATGTACCGACAGCACATGACCAACCCCATGACCGGTTCCATGGGCAAAATCCAATTGTGCCGACCACAGCGGCGCACGCGCGATCGCATCAAGCTGGCTGCCAATTGTGCCGACGGGAAATTTTGCCATTGCCAGATGAATATGACTGCGCAAAACATGGCTATAGGCGCTCACCGCCCCAACTGGCGGATTGCCAATGGCGATGGTGCGGGTGATATCGGTGGTGCCATCGCGGTAATGCGCGCCCGAATCCAGCAACAGCACATCATCTGCCGCCAGCCTTCGATCGGCGCCGGCAATCGCGCGGTAATGCACAATCGCACCATTTGGGCCTGATCCGGCAATCGTATCAAAACTGGGCGCCAAAAACGCGTCCTGTTGGTGACGGAATGCACGTAATCTGGCGGCGATTTCAGTTTCGCTATAGGTCGCCGGAGATGCCGCAACCGCCTGATCAAGCCAGCACAAAAATTCGACCATCGCCACACCGTCACGCCTATGTGCAGCCCGAAACCCGTCAAGTTCAGCTGGCGTTTTGCAGGCTTTTGTCGCGGTGAGCGGGCAATCGGTTTCAAGTGTTTTCACGCCGCTTGCGACAATCTGATCAAACAGCATCCGCGGCAGGCTGTCAGGGTCGATCATCAAACGCCCCTCGCCTAGCTTGCCAAGCCGTTCTGGCAATTCGCCAAGCGGGGCAACGCTGATGTCGCTACCGATTACCGGGGTCAGCCGCGCGCTATCACCAAATAGACACAATCCCGCTTGCCTATGATAAAAGGCAAAACACAGATTGACCGGCGTACAGGGCAGATCCGCACCCCGCATATTGACCAGCCAATTGACCGTATCCACACGGGTCAACAAAACCGCATCACAATCCTTGGCATTCAGCTGCGCTGCCAGATCATTAATTTTGTCGGCAACCGCTCTACCAGCAAGCTCAACCGGCATCTGCCAGCTTGCAGCAGGCGGCATCGCTGGCTGATCAGGCCATAATGGGTCGAGCAAATTTTCCCCATGACAGACTAAATTCGCCCCCGCCGCCAACACTGCGCGTTCCATCCGCCGGAACAGTGATACCGTAATCAGGTGTCCATCAACCCCGATCACCGCAGCTTCGGGCAACGTGACCGTTTTCAACCAATCTTCAAAAGTCGTGTCGGGAAGTGTACAGCATTGCCAGATAGCAGGGTCGGTTTGCGCCGCCATCTGCAAGCTATAACGGCCGTCGCTGAACAGCCCTGCCCGATCAGCAAGCACCACGGCAAACCCTGCCGATCCGGTAAAGCCAGATAGATAGGCAAGACGTTCGTCGCCAGCTGGAACCTCCTCGCCCTGATACATATCCTCACGGCCAATGATCCAACCGTGTAATCCAGCGTCAGCAATGGCTGCGCGCAGTAATTTCAACCGCTTGTTATGGGTTTCATGCTGCTGGCTCACAATTTACGCGCCTCCACGCCAAAGCTGGGGCATTGTGCCGGCGGCGGCTGGCCGCATAATAATCGTGGTCCAATCACCAAGACAGATCCGGTGCCAAACCCGCATATTTTGCGCCCGGTATGCAACCTCGACAGATCGCGCCTGCCGGTTCAAAATGCCGGATAAAATCAACCAGCTATCCGGCGCAAGCCGCGGCACAAGATCGGGCGCCATCCGGCTCAGTGGCCCTGCAAGAATATTCGCCAGCACCAAATCATACGGCGCCTGATTGCACACAATTCGGCTGCCAAAGCCATGCGAAACCGCCAGCCGCATTTTAGCTGGTGAAATCGCATTCAGCGCACGGTTCCGCGCCGCAACACGCACGGCAACTGGATCATTGTCGGCTGCAACAATCTGGCATGACGGCCATAGACGCGCCCCAGCCATGGCCAAGATTGCCGAGCCACACCCCATATCCAGCAACCGCCGTGGGGCACTATTGCGGATCATCTGCATCGCCCGCAAGCAGCCCTCGGTCGTTGGATGGGTTCCAGATCCGAACGCCAACGCAGCATCAATCAGCAGGGGCAAACTGGCCGGTGGCTGAGGCTGGGTGACATGGCTGCCATAAATCCAGAACCGGCCGATATGCAACGGCGGAAAGGCGGCCCGATTTTCGGCCAGCCAGTCACGCGTTTCAACCGGCACCACAATAATTGGCACAGGCGTAATTCCCTGTTGCTGATAGAGCGGTGCTAGCAGACTATCAATCACCGCCGCATCCGGGGCGTATTCGAACAATGCCTCAATGTGCCAGTCGCCATTATCATCTCGCTGGTGCGAGGTGGCAACACTGTCCAAAAGCTCGCTGAAGACCAGCTCAAATACCGCCATTGCCTTGTCATCCAGCCGTGCTGGCAGTGATAGCGCCGCCGATTGAAGTGCTGTCATGGTTTACTCACAAATCCTGAAACTACTTTTTTATGGCCAGCTTTATCAAAGGCAATCAATAGCTTATCACCATCAATCGTCAAAATATTTCCCATGCCGAATTTCTGGTGAAACACCCGATCGCCGATAGTGAATTCGGTTTTGTTATTTGCCGGTTCCCAGCCGCCCTCGGCCGGCTGTGCGCGCCGTGCTTCCATGCGCCGCCAGCCTGCGCCGTACCCACCAACAGCAAAGCCACCAAATCCGTTACTGCCGTTATCGCCAAGTTGCGGCGCACTGACCCGGCCAAGCCCCATGCCTTGCGCCAGATCCTCGATTATATTTTCACGAGGCAATTCCTGCACAAATCGCGACGGTATCGACGATTGCCATTGCCCGTGAATCCGGCGGCTATTGGCGAAACTGATAAAAAGATCATGCCGCGCCCGGGTAATGCCTACATAGGCAAGGCGGCGTTCTTCTTCCAATCCGACAGCCCCATTTTCATCCATGGTCCGTTGGCTGGGGAAAACCCCTTCTTCCCACCCGGGCAAAAAGACCGCGTCAAATTCCAATCCCTTTGCCGCGTGCAACGTCATCAATGTCACCTCGCCATGTTCAGGGTCGGCATCGCCATCAGTGACAAGGGCGATATGTTCGAGAAAGCCCTGTAGCGAGTCAAAATCCTGCATCGCATTGATCAATTCGGTTAGGTTCTCCAACCTGCCCTCGGCATCTGGAGATTTATCAAGCTGCCACATTTTTGTATAGCCGGACTCATCAAGCACCATTTTGGCAAGGTCACCCTGATGAACCGATCCCGCAAGATCGCGCCAGCGTTTGATATCCTGCACAAAACTATGCAGCGTATTTCGGGCTGCAGGGCGTAATTCTTCAGTTTGCACCAGATCAATTGCCGCCGCCAAAAGCGGTTTGTCAGATGCCCGCGCCTGAATATGCACCGCCTGCAAACTGGCCGTGCCAAGCCCGCGTTTCGGCGTGTTGATAATGCGCTCAAAAGCAAGATCATCAGATGGCTGGGCAATCAGCCGCAAATAAGCCACCGCATCACGTATCTCGGCGCGCTCATAAAACCGCGCCCCAACCACCCGATATGGCAGACCAATCGCGATAAACCGTTCTTCAAATTCACGCGTTTGAAAGCCAGCCCTTACCAGAACGGCAATTTGTGAGAGATGCACCCCGTCCTTCATCATGGTTTCGATCTGACTGGCTATATTACGCGCCTCATCCGGCCCGTCCCAATACCCATTAACGCGCAGCTTTTCACCATCGCCTGACGCGGTAAAAAGCGTTTTTCCAAGCCGCGTTTCATTATGCGCAATGATTTTAGACGCAGCTGCAAGAATATGCCCGGTCGAACGATAATTCTCTTCAAGCCGCACCGTTTTCGCGCCGCTGAAATCACTCTCAAAGCGCAAAATATTGCCAACCTCAGCGCCGCGCCAACCATAGATTGACTGGTCATCATCACCAACGCAGCACAGGTTATTACGGTTACCTGTCAGCAACCGCAGCCATAAATACTGCGCGACATTAGTATCCTGATACTCATCCACCATAATATGAGTTATCCGATTCTGATATTCCGCCAACACATGTGCATGGGCTGTAAAGATGCTCAGCATATGCAGTAACAAATCACCGAAATCAACGGCGTTTAGCGCGATCAGGCGCGCCTGATAACGTTCATACAGCGATCGAACCCGCCCATTGGCAATATCCCCCGCCTCGGCAAGCCTGACTTTTTCGGGCGGTAAGCCGCGATCTTTCCAGCGCTGGATAACCCCGCCAAGCATCCTTGCGGGCCAGCGTTTTGGATCAATATCTTCGGCGTCCATCAATTGTTTAAGCAGCCGTATCTGGTCATCAGTATCAAGAATGGTGAAATCAGACCGCAGGCCGACCAAGTCAGCATGGCGGCGCAGCATCTTGGCGGCCAGCGCATGAAATGTACCAAGCCAAACCTGTTCGGCCATCGGGCCAACCAGACTGGCAACCCGCATTTTCATTTCGCGCGCCGCCTTATTGGTAAAGGTTACCGCCAGAATATTCCACGGCTTTGCCGTACCACTTGCCACAAGCTCGGCTAGCCGCGAGGTTAGAACACGGGTTTTACCGGTGCCGGCACCCGACAAAACCAAAAGCGGGCCGTCAAGGGTTCGCACAGCCTCTCTTTGCGCCGTGTTCAGCCCGTCAAGCCAGGGACTGGATGGTGTTTTTATAACTTCGTTCATGATGCCCTAAAACTCGCAAATAGGGCTGGTCCGGTCAATCGCAATAGGGCGATCCGTGGCACTTATTTTTTAAGGTTTGGCTAGATAAGCCGATCATGGCTGCCGAATCATTTTTGCATTCTGGGTTTATTGCGATATGTTGCATATACCCAGCCAAAACCGTGGACAGATCATTATGTTTGCATCACCAGAAAACATCGCACGCAAAGCCCGCCTTTTGCCGTTGATGGCAATGATCGTCGTGGCTGCGTGTAGTTCTGTTCCCGAGACCGAACGTACCGACCAGCGTGACCCCTATGAAGCATCCAATCGGAAAGCCTTTGCCTTTAACATGGCGGTTGACACACATCTGCTGGAACCAGCGGCTAGCAGCTATCGAAAGCTAATGCCAATGGCTGGACGCCGTGCCATTGACAATCACGTTGACTGGACGGGGCTTCCCGCCACCACATTCAATTCAACCCTGCAAGGCCGGTTTGAAAATGCCGGACTTTCAGCGATACATTTTACTATTAACAGCCTGACACTCGGCCTGATTGACCTGACCGAGAACCCAAAGGCGGTGAAGGAACAGGATTTTGGCCAGACATTGGCGTCATTTGATGTGCCTGAAGGCAATTATCTGATGGTACCGCTGCTCGGCCCCAACACAAGCCGCAGCCTGACCGGGCGGATTGTTGATGGGGTGACGAACCCGATGTCGTTCCTGAAAGCCGGCAGTTCGATTGGGACCATGCAGTCATTGCGCACCCCGGTAGCCGTTGTTGCCCAGCGCGCAAACCTGTTTGAACCCCTTAATGATGTGAAATATAATTCGCTTGATCCGTATGCCCGCACCCGCTCGCTTTATTATCAGGGACGGGCCGGCCGGATTAATGCCAAGATCGGTAAGCCAACCGACAACCGCACAACCGACGATCAGTTTGAGTCATTCCTCGAGAATCCAAAATGATGATTTTGACACAAACCCTTAAAATGCTGACGACAGTAAAGCGCTGGCTTGGCAAAAAGCTGATGGTAATCTGCCTTTTACCGATGGCGTTGGCTGGCCTGCCTGCCCATGCCGACAGCCAAATCAATGCTGCCACCGAGGTTATCACCAAGATGATTGGCGAGGTCGAAGCATATCTTGCCACTGATTCTGGTGATGTTGCGAAACGCACGCAAAATATCGCCCAGCTTTTTGACACGCATTTTGATTTAGAGGGCATCGCCCGTTTTTCGGCTGGGCCTTACTGGCGCGCCGCCACCGATCAGGAACGCATCACCTATATCCAGACCATGCGCGATGTGATGGTTGGTACAGTGGTGCGTAATTTCGACCAATTATCGGGGCTGAATTTCACCACTATCGACAGTCAGGCAAAGGGCGAGAAGATGGTGCTGGTGCGCGGTACATTCAATGATGCCACCGGCAAACGCCCACCAGTTTCAGTCAGCTGGCGCGTCATCACACCCAGTGCAGCACCGGCAAAGGTTCTCGATGTCGAAATTGAGAACATCTCGATGTTGGTGACCCAAAAACAGGAAAATATTGCCATTATCCGCAAAAATGAAGGCCGGTTTTCCGCACTGATTGAGGCCATGAAAGAACGCCGCCAATCCCGCTAATGTCACGCCCGCTTTATGGTATCGAAAAGCGTCCAGCCGGAAAAACCGGCTGGATTGAGCACTCATCTAGCGTGAAATCGGTTTATATTTGATCCGTGTTGGCCGATCAGCATCAGCCCCAAGACGGCGCTTTTTATCGGCTTCATAGGCTTCGTAATTGCCCTCAAACCATTCAACATGGCTATCGCCTTCAAATGCCAGAATATGGGTTGCAATCCGGTTAAGGAACCAGCGGTCGTGGCTGACCACAACAGCGCAGCCGGCAAACTCCAAAAGCGCCTCTTCAAGGGCCCGCAGCGTATCAACATCAAGATCGTTGGTTGGCTCGTCAAGCAGCAGAAGGTTAGCGCCTGATTTCAGCATACGTGCCAAATGCACGCGGTTGCGTTCACCGCCGGACAGCTGGCCGACCGTCTTTTGCTGGTCGCCACCTTTAAAATTGAATTGGCCGACATAGGCGCGCGACTGCATGGTGCGCTTGCCAAGCTGAATATCTTCCATCCCGTCAGAGATAACCTGCCAAACGGTCTGTTTGTCGTCCAGCGCATCGCGTGACTGATCGACATAGCCCAGCTTTACCGTTTCCCCGACAGCAAAATCACCGGCATCAGCGGCTTCATCGCCGGTAATCATCCGGAATAATGTGGTTTTACCGGCACCGTTCGGGCCAATCACCCCAACAATACCGCCCGGCGGCAAACGGAATGACAGATCATCAATTAACAATCTATCGCCAAAAGCCTTGCGAAGACCATTTGCATTGATCACCACATCGCCAAGGCGCGGGCCTGCCGGAATTGAAATTCGCGCCACATCAACTTGGCGCTGCTGATCATCGGCAAGCAGCTTTTCATAAGCATTAATCCGCGCCTTTGACTTGGCCTGACGCGCCTTTGGTGCCGCGCGCACCCATTCCAGTTCACGCGACAATGATTTAACCCGCGCATCATCAGCCCGGCCTTCCTGCTCAAGCCGCTTCTGCTTTTGCTCAAGCCAGCCCGAATAATTACCCTCATAGGGAATACCAGCACCGCGATCAAGTTCAAGAATCCAGCCAGCAACCTCGTCAAGGAAATAGCGATCATGCGTAATCGTCACAACCGTGCCGGGGAAGTCATGCAAAAACTTCTGCAACCAGGCAACAGACTCGGCGTCCAGATGGTTTGTCGGCTCGTCAAGCAGCAGCATATCAGGCGCGCTTAGCAATAATTGGCACAGCGCAACACGGCGCTTTTCACCACCCGACAGTTTTGTTACGTCGGCGTCGCCCGGCGGCACCCGCAACGCATCCATCGCGATTTCGGCCTTGCGCTCGAGATCCCACGCATTAATCGCGTCAATTTCTTCTTGGAGTTCCGCCTGTTCAGCGATGACTGCATTCATTTCATCATCGGTCATTTCTTCGGCAAATTTCGCGCTAACCTCGTTAAACCGGTCGACCAGCTGTTTCGCGCGCCCCATGCCGGCCAGCACATTCCCCGCCACATCCAATGATGGATTCAGTTCCGGCTCCTGCGCCAGATAACCAACCTTAATCCCATCGGCGGCCCAAGCCTCGCCTTGGAATTCGGTCTCGATACCCGCCATGATTTTCAACAATGTTGATTTACCAGACCCGTTCAAGCCCAAGACACCAATTTTGGCACCGGGCAGGAATGACAGGCTGATATTTTTCAGAACTTCCTTACCACCGGGCCAAGCCTTGCTTAAGCGATTCATTACATAAACATACTGATGGCTTGCCATGATTTTTGCGTCCTTTTCCCGGCCTCGACGAGGTTCAACTAGTGATTGGCGTCAGATGATTGGGCGGCAGCACTGGACAAAATCCGGGACTGCGTACGGCCAATATCTATCCCGCCCATATGTATCTTTTTTTGCCGCAATATGCCAGCCCTCGATCATTTCCGATGAATAAAAGGCAGGCGCGCCGCGCTAGCGTGGCTGTCATCGATCGAGTTTGACGATGATCACCTTTGGAGCAGGTGCGATTTCGAGGCAAGCGCGGCGTTCGATCCGATATCTTGGGCTTGCGCGAAATGGCATATTCGGTTTTTATTGTGGAATTCTAAAAATATCACCGCTACCAGCAATTTAGGATCTGCTCGCATGACAACCACCACGCCACCGATCGGCATTTTGATCGACCTGCCTTTTGGTTTTCTGATGTGGACGAGCATTGCGCATTTTCTGCTGATCATCGTGATGAATGAGGATAGCACCTTTGGCCTATTGCGGATATTGCGCGGCATAAATGCGCCGATCCATGCGGTGATCAAACTGGTCAAGCCACATTTTATCATCACTCGTTTGGTGCCGCTTTATGCCGCCCTGATCCTGTTTATCCTGCGCTATTATCTATTGCCACTGGTACTTGGATTTGATGTTTGGAGCTTTACTGATATGCCGCTGGAACGGCTGTTATTATCCGCAAAATCAGATCTCGGTCTCTAGGTCCGGTCATCATTGGCGCATTTTGTTGGCCTATTGGGCCGATATAATGCGGGTTTTCCTCTGGATTTTACCTGACGCATCAAGCTGCCATAATTGTTGGCCTGTTTTATCCTCGATGATCACGAGCAATTTCCCTTTTTCGCCAAGGCTGGCACCAGTAATTTTGCTGTCAGCCGGAATGGTCAGTTCGGTCTGCTGAATTGCCTTGGACGAACTGGCTACGGTCAGACGGCTGTAAATGGTCACAATGATCACCACCAGCGCGGCAACAATCAGCACCGCCATGATAATGGCCATCGCCTTTATCAAGCCAAGATTGCGCACCACCGCGGATGGTGCCTCTGCTGCCATTTCAGATGATTGGGGGACTGTTGTAGTGGCCGGTTTTACGTTATTGTCCTGATCCATGACCTATTCCTCTGATGATCCATCAACCCGTCTCGTTCATCTTGCCGCTGACGATGTTCCCGCAGACCGCATTGACCGGTTTCTGACAGCCCATTTTGGCACGCCAAGCCAGCCATTGTCACGCAGCCGGATTAAGGCGCTGATCCTTGACGGGCAGCTTAGCGAAGATGGCCGCACCCTAACCGATCCATCGGCACCGGTCAAACCCGGCGCGACCTATCTGTTGATTTTACCGCCACCTGTCGACGCCGTGCCAAAAGCGGAAAATATCGCGCTGAATATACTTTTTGAGGATGCGCATCTGATTGTCCTCGACAAGCCAGCCGGCCTCGTGGTTCACCCGGCGCCCGGCTCGTTAACCGGCACATTGGTCAATGCGTTGATTGCACATTGCGGGCCATCGCTTACCGGCATTGGCGGGGTTATGCGGCCGGGCATCGTCCATCGCCTTGATAAGGACACCTCTGGCACCATGGTTGTTGCCAAAACCGATGCGGCGCATCATGGCCTGACCGGAATGTTTGCCGCGCATGATCTTGACCGGCGGTATCAGGCACTTGTCTGGGGCACAAATGTTGAACGTGATGGCATTATTGACCAGCCGATTGGCCGCGCCAGCTTTGATCGCAAACGCCAAGCCGTCACGACAAAAGGGCGCAATGCCGTAACGCATTGGCAATTGCTGCGCCGCTTTCCCCCGTTTGGATCACATATCGAATGCCGTCTGGAAACTGGTCGGACACATCAAATTCGTGTTCACATGGCGCATATTGGCCATGGGGTAATTGGCGACCCGCTATATGGGCGGGCGCCACGCGCCGGTCAGATGCCAGATAATCTGGCACGCACCGGCCTGTCGCAAATGCGCGCCTTTGGACGGCAGGCATTGCACGCTGCACATCTTGGGTTTGCCCATCCGATCACCGGCGAGCCTCTAGAGTTTGCAACACCGCTTCCCGATGATATGGCGGCACTTTTAGCACTGATGGACCGCACGGTTTTGGATCGCGCTACCGGCAAAACCCACCCATCTGAATAGGCTTTATTTTTGCTCATTTTATGGGTAATTATTCTTTTTAAAGCCCGTATATGTGCGAAAATTAGAATTATTGAAAAAGACTTTTGCAAAAAACAGCCTTAATCTGGCCGCGTTTAAATGGTTAAATTTTTCCGTGGAAATCTGTTTGTGATCGCCGCATGGGTGGCTGATTTCGGTGCCCCCCGACGATGTTTTGAGTTCGAATACAGAGGAGAGATAAAGATGGTCGCAAAAGCAACGCTTCCCGCGCTAAGTCCTGATGGCAACCTTTCACGCTATCTTGAGCAAATTCGCGCCTTTCCAATGCTGGAACCGGGCGAAGAATATATGCTTGCCAAATCATGGAAAGAAAAAGGGGACGTTCAGGCCGCGCACAAGCTGGTTACCAGCCATTTGCGGCTTGTTGCCAAAATTGCGATGGGCTATCGCGGCTATGGGCTGCCAGTTGCCGATCTGATTTCTGAGGGCAATCTTGGCATGATGCATGCGGTCAAAAAGTTCGAACCGGAAAAGGGGTTTCGGCTGGCTACCTATGCGATGTGGTGGATCAAGGCAGCGATTCAGGAATATATTCTCCGGTCATGGTCGCTGGTCAAAATTGGCACGACAGCCGGTCAGAAAAAGCTGTTTTTCAACCTGCGCCGGATAAAGGGCCAAATTCAGGCCATTGATGATGGTGATCTGAAACCAGAACAGGTTACCCAGATTGCCACCCAGCTTGACGTGTCCGAAGCCGAGGTTATCTCGATGAATCAGCGTATGGCGGGCAATGACCGGTCGCTGAACTTGCCTCTAAGCCGCGATGGTGAAGGCAGCGGCGAATGGCAGGACTGGCTAGAGGATGACAGCACTGATCAGGAAACCACGTTTGCCGAACAGGAAGAATATGGCGCCCGCCGCGATCTGATGGTGGTGGCGATGCAGGGATTGAACCCGCGCGAACAACGCATTCTCGAAGCCCGCAGGCTGGCAGAGCCGCCGCTGACCCTAGAAGACCTCGCTGCTGAGTTCGATGTCAGCCGTGAACGGATCCGCCAGATCGAGGTGCGCGCCTTTGAAAAGCTGCAAAAGGCGGTTCGCGACAAGGCCGAAGAATTACAGCTATTGCCGCATCACAGCGGGGCTAGTTAGCCCTCAAACGGGTCTTTAACCAGAATCGTATCGTCACGCTCGGGGCTAGTTGACAGCAACGTCACCGGCAGCTTTGTCAATTCTTCGACACGGCGGATATATTTCACCGCATTGGCCGGCAATTCGGCCCAGCTGCGCGCACCATAGGTGCTGTCTGACCAACCGGGCATTTCCTCATAGACCGGTTTGCATGCGGCCTGTGCGCCTGCATCTGAGGGGAAGTAATCCATTACGGTATCGCTACCTTCAACCTTATAGCCAACACAAATCTTTAAGGTTTCAAATCCGTCAAGAACATCCAGCTTGGTCAATGCCATGCCGCTAATGCCCGCAACATGGCCCGCTTGGCGTACCATTACCGCATCGAACCAGCCGCACCGCCGTTTGCGACCCGTGACGGTTCCAAATTCACGGCCTCTTTCGCCCATCCGGTCGCCATCAGTGCCAAAATCCTCGGTCGGGAACGGGCCACTGCCAACGCGGGTTGTATAGGCTTTGGTGATACCAAGAACAAAGCCGATATCTGTTGGACCAGTGCCTGATCCGGTGGCCGCCTGACCTGCCACTGTATTGCTGGAGGTCACGAACGGATAAGTGCCATGATCGATATCAAGCATGACGCCTTGTGCACCCTCAAACAGCACCCGTTTATTTGCCACCCGTGCATCCGCAAGACAGCGCCAGCTTTGGCCGGTGTAAGACAGCAATTCATCGCGCATCGCAACGAGATCGGCCTTCATCTTATCGGCATCGGCAAGCAGCTGACCCGCGGCGGCAAGCCAGACATTGTGATGCGCAACAAGCGCCGCCAGCTTTTCCGACATCACATCATCCGACGCCAGATCGCCAAGACGAATCGCACGCCGCGCAACCTTATCTTCATAAGCCGGGCCAATGCCGCGTCCGGTTGTACCAATTTTTGCAGCGCCACGAAGCGCCTCACGCGCAGCATCAACCGCCTGATGAACCGGCAGGATCAGCGCCGCAGATTCTGAAACCAGCAGGCTAGATGGGCTAATCACCGCGCCCTGATCACGCAGAATGCCAATTTCTTTTAGCAAATGCGCCGGATCAATGACCACGCCATTACCGATAACCGACAGCTTTCCCGGCCGCACAATCCCGGATGGCAGCAATGACAATTTATATTCAACACCGTCGATCACCAGTGTATGGCCAGCATTGTGACCACCCTGAAATCTGACAACAACATCAGCACGACTTGACAGCCAATCGACAATCTTGCCTTTGCCTTCATCGCCCCATTGCGCACCGATAACTGCTACATTTGTCATGCAAAACCCTTTGTCCCTATGCGGGGATCGACAGCAAGATCGAAACCAGAGCAGACGTCTAACAGCTGCAGTGATTGCAACAGATAATACGCGTCTACCGTGAAACCATAGATCATGCCGACGGGCCGCATGAACCGCGGCAGGTTATAGCAGAGTTTGCGCGGCAAAGGCAACGGTGCCTTGCCCCCCAAGCCGGTTAATTTCTGACACCTAGCGCCCGTCTATATCCCCAAACAAGATGGCATAAGGCATGGCATAAAACATGGGGTTTTACGAGGCGATGCCAAAAGATGCACCATCCAAGACTGCAACCTTGCCCCTATCCGGATTTAGGCGTTTATAGATCCTGCGCAAAATGCAGCGCATCAGCCCGCACCACCTGATCAAGTGCACGAATTTCCGGCAACATCGTATCCGGCAACCCGCCATCAATCTCGACCAGCGCAATCGCCTCGCCGCCAGCCTCGCGCCGGCCAAGGTGAAAGGTCGCAATATTGACCCCGTTCTTGCCGCAAAGACTGCCAAGGTCACCGATAAAGCCCGGCTTGTCATAGTTGCGCAGATATAAAAGGCTTGCTGGAAAGTCAGACTCGACCGCAATATGCTGCACCTCAACGATACGTGGCTTATTCCCGCCGACCAACGTTCCGGCAATCGTACGATCACCCGATTTATGCGAGATCGTTACCCGAAGCAGTGTCTCATAATCGCATTGCCGATCATGGCGTATTGTCGAGACCGCGATGCCATTTGCCGATGCCACAGCCGCCGCGTTCACCATATTGACCGATTCCATTGCTGGCCCCAGCAACCCAGCCAAGGTTGTGGCAACAACCGGTTCCGGATTCAGTGATGATGCCTTGCCATCCAGCTCGATCACCACGGCGGTTACGCCATCCGATTCCACCTGCCCCAGAAACGCCCCCAGCAAGCCGCCAAGTGCCATATATGGTTTCAGGATTGGCGCCTCCTCGGCCGAGACTGACGCCATGTTTAGCGCGTTTGTGACCGCGCCCTTGATCAGATAATCAGACATTTGTTCAGCCACCTGAAGCGCGACTTTTTCCTGTGCTTCGGTCGTGCTGGCGCCAAGATGCGGCGTTGCAATCACGTTATCAAAGCCGAACAGCACATTGTCGGTAGCCGGCTCAACCTCAAACACATCAAAGGCCGCACCAGCAACATGACCGCTGGTCAATGCCGCCGCCATCGCCAATTCATCAACAAGGCCGCCGCGCGCGCAATTGATAATCCGCACGCCTTTTTTCGTCTTATTTAACGCATCAGCACTAATGATATTGCGGGTCGCATCGGTTAATGGCGTATGCAGGGTGATAAAATCAGCCCGCGCCAGCAACTCGTCTAGTTCCAGCTTTTCAATGCCAAGCCGCGTTGCATTTTCTGAGCTTAGATAGGGATCATAACCGATAACCCGCATTTTCAGCCCCTGCGCACGTTCAGCAACAATCGTACCGATATTGCCACAGCCAATAAGACCAAGCGTTTTGCCGGTGATTTCTGTTCCCATAAAGCGAGATTTTTCCCACTTACCAGCCTTCGTAGATGCGTTCGCATCAGGGATTTGCCGCGCTAACGCCAGCATCATGGTGATCGCGTGCTCGGCCGTTGTGACCGAGTTACCATGCGGCGTATTCATGACGATCACGCCGCGTTTGGTTGCGGCGGCAATATCGACATTATCGACCCCGATACCCGCACGGCCAACAACCTTGAGGTTTGTCGCCGCATCCAGAATTTCACGCGTAACCTTGGTCGCCGACCGGATTGCCAAACCATCATAATCGCCAATAATGGCCTTTAATTCGTCTGGTGTCAGGCCATGTTTTACATCAACCTCAATACCATGTTTCTCAAAAATCTTGGTGGCGTAAGGGCTTAGCTTGTCGCTGATCAGTACTTTTGGCATTATCTCATCTCATTAATAAAAAGCCCGTATGAAAGGGCAGGACTGCGCGCGGCTCATTGGAGTGATCTTACGCACGCAGCAATATTGAAAATTACGTGAACCGATTTAAGCTGCCGCCAATGCAACCTGCCGAATTTCTGCATATGCCCAATCAAGCCACGGCAACAACGCCTCGATGTCACTTGGCTCGACGGTCGGGCCAGCCCAAATCCGCAAACCCGGAGGCGCATCACGGTAAGATGCCGCATCCATGGCGACACCCTCGTCCTGTAGACGTTGATCAAGGCGCGCCGCAACCGCTTTTTTTTCAGCGTCATCAAGGCTGACAAACCACGGATCAATGATCGACAGTGTGATACCGGTATTAGATATTGTTGCCGGATCTTCAGCCAAAAAGCCAAAATAAGGTGTGGTCTCTACCCACGCCTTGACCGCAGCAAGGCTGGCCTCGGACCGCGCAATCAACGCTGGCAAACCGCCAATTGATTTTGCCCAGCCCAAGGCGTCAACCGCATCCTCGATCACCAGCATTGACGGGGTATTGATCGTTGAGGCACCAAAAATCCCCTCATTCAACTTGCCTTTTGAGGTGAGCCGGAACAGCTTTGGCACCGGCCATGATGGGGTATGCGTTTCCAAGCGTTCAACTGCACGCGGCGAAAGGATCAGCACACCATGTCCACCCTCACCACCAAGCGATTTCTGAAAGCTGAAGGTCACGACATCAAGCTTGTGCCACGGCAGATCCATGGCAAAGCAGGCCGATGTTGAATCGGCAATTGTCAGACCGGCGCGGTCGTCTGGTATCCAGTCACCATTTGGCACCTTGACACCGGCAGCGGTACCGTTCCAAGTGAAAATCACGTCATTATTGAAATCAACTGCACTGAGGTCAGGCAGCTGCCCGTAAGGCGCAACACGGACGACCGGATCAATCTTTAGCTGGCTGACAGCATCGGTGACCCAATCCTTGCCAAAGGCTTCCCACGCCAAAACCTCGACGCCGCGGGCCCCAAGCAATGACCACATCGCCATTTCGACGGCGCCAGTATCAGACCCCGGCACAATACCAATGCGGTAATCATCAGGCAGGCCAAGAACCTCGCGGGCGAGCTTCATTGCTTCTTTGATTTTGCTTATTGCTGGTTTGGAGCGATGCGACCGGCTAGTGCAGGCATCGTTCAGTGAGGCTTGTGACCATCCGGGGCGTTTCTTTGTTGGCCCAGATGAAAAATACGGCATAACCGGACGGATTGCCGGCTTGGCATATGTTGTCATAACACGTTCTCGCGCTCAAATTTGACCACCCGTTGGGGGATGGCGACCCGTCGAAAGGGATCGCACAAAATCATAGTTTGAGTCAACATACTGAAGAAAGCCGTAAGGGAAATATATTCCTATAATTTAACCTATTGATATATAGTGATTTTACTTCACTTCGGCTTTGATGCGCAAAATTAACGCTGTCATGACCTCGTTCAAAAGCGCTTCATTATCAGCCTCAGCCATCACCCGAACCAATGTTTCAGTGCCAGAAGGGCGGACCAAAATGCGCCCCTTGCCGTTCAAGCCCTCATCAATCTTGGCAAGATCACGCTGCAGGCTTTCATCATCAAGCACCGCCGGATCAATCCCGCGCAAATTTTCCAGACGTTGCGGATTCGGGGTGAAACTGTTGAACAGCGCACTGGCTTTTTTACCGCTGGCTTTCAACAAGGTCAGCATTTGCAGTGCGGTTAACAGGCCGTCACCTGACCGGGCAAAGTCGGTCATCAGCACATGACCCGACGGCTCACCGCCGAGGTTAAGCCCGTTTTGACGCATCTTTTCCAGAACATAGCGATCTCCAACTGCGGCGCGGTGCAGGGTAATTCCAGCAGCGCCAAGCCGGGTTTCAAGGCCGCGATTACTCATCACCGTACCAACCACCGCCGCGTTGGCAAGTTTACCACGTTCCTGCATGGCAAGCGCAAGACAGCCCAAAATTTGGTCACCATCAATGATCTTTCCCGTTTCATCAGCCATGATCAAACGGTCGGCATCACCATCAAGACAGATACCAGCATCCGCGCCATGCGCAACAACGGCGGTCGCCATCATCTGCGGATGCACTGCACCACAATTCTCGTTGATGTTAAAACCATCGGGCGATACTGATAGCGGCACAATTTCGGCGCCCAACTCATAAAGAGTGTCAGGTGCAGTGCGATAGGCCGCGCCATTGGCGCAATCCACCACCAGCTTTAGCCCATCGAGACGGGTGCGGCCAGGCAATGTAGATTTCGCAAATTCGACATAGCGTCCGACCGAGTCCAGCATCCGTCGGGCACGGCCAAGGTCCGGCGCATTAGCAAGTTCAATAGACCCTGCTGCCAAGGCCGATATCCCAGCTTCGATGTCATCATCAAGTTTAAACCCGTCTGGGCCAAACAGCTTGATACCATTGTCGTGGTGCGGGTTGTGACTGGCAGATATCATCACCCCCAGTTCGGCCCGCAGTGAGCGCGTCAGATGCGCCACCGCAGGCGTGGGAATAGGGCCAAGCAACCGGCAATCAAGCCCGATTGAGGTAAAGCCTGCAACCATCGCCGACTCCAGCATATAGCCAGATAGCCGCGTATCCTTGCCAATAACCACAATGGGGCGGGCGTTACTCGAGCGGTCATTATGATCAGCAAACCAGCGCCCGGCGGCCAAAGCCAGCCTTACAACCGCCTCGGCAGTCATTGGCCCTGTATTAATGCGCGCCCGAATACCATCGGTGCCGAATAATCCTGCCATGATGTTCCCCTGTTATTCAGATTGTCACATTTCTAACGAGCTACGCGCGGTGTGGCCGCTCCAGGGCCTAGGATAGAATAGCTTGACCCTATTTCACAAGCGCACAAAAACAAACCGGCAGCTAGTTATCCGTCGCCCTTAACGCCGCCTCAACTGCCAATGCCTGTGCCGTTTCGCCAACATCATGTACACGAATAATCTGTGCGCCTTGGCGCCATGCCGCGGCTGCCAGCGCCAATGATCCGGCAAGCCGCGCATCAGCGGGTTCACCAGCAGATATTTTTGCAATTGACGATTTGCGGCTAGCACCAAAAAGCACCACAACCCCCAGCCCATGAAACAGCGACAACCAATTCACCAGTGCTAGATTATGCGCCACTGTTTTGCCAAAGCCAAAACCCGGATCAATCGCGATTGACGCTGCTGGAATCCCAGCCGCAATGGCCGCCTCGACACGCGCGCGCAGGAATTCATAAATCTCGACCGGTGCGAAATCATAATATGGATCCTGCTGCATCGTTTCTGGCGTGCCCTTCATATGCATCATCGCCACTGGTGCGCCGCTTTTTGCTGCCGCCTCTAATGCACCCTCGCCCTGCAAGCTCTCAACATCATTGATAATCGCGGCTCCGGCTGAAACAGCCCGCGTCATCACCACCGCATGGCGCGTATCAACCGAGGTTAAGATAGCCTCACGGGAAAGCCCCGTAATTGGTGGTATAATTCGTGCCAGTTCTTGATTGCGGCTGATGGGTGCTGCACCCGGGCGGGTAGACTCGCCGCCAATATCAATGATCGATGCTCCGGCTGCCGCCATCGCCTTACCCGCGGCAATCGCCTTTGCTGGCAAAAGATTAGTACCGCCATCAGAAAAGCTATCTGGGGTCACATTCAACACGCCCATCAGATGTGCCCGCCCCATATCAAGACCGGCATATTGCGGGCGTGCGGCGGTAATCCGGTCAAGGGCAGCACTGGCAAGATTGCGATCATCCGCATCGGCAAGCAGCTGATCTGATGACATCCGGCTGGCACAATATCCGCCATTCCCGTCAGCCATCACGACATCAAGCTGGGTAAAGCTGGCAACCCCGCCAGCAATACGGTAGCCGCCGCGCGATGTAATAATCGGACGCAGCCATGTTGGCTGGCAAAAAGGCGGCAGTTTTAATGCCGCCTCATAGGCTAGTTTCGGGTCGTTAGATGCGGTCATCGGACAGAAATCTAGGCAGGTTCACTACCCGGATTTTTTGGCCGGCCGGTACCCGGAAGACCTGTCCGTGATTTACGCTTTGGCTTTTGGTTGATCGGCGTATCTTCGGCGTCTTTGCGAACCAATGTGCCGCCCTCAACGATGATTTTGATCTCGTCGCCATCCAGCGTTTCATATTCAAGCAGCCCTTGTGCCAGACGCTCAAGCTCGACAGCAAACTTTTTCAATATCTTGGTTGCATCCTTGTACGCCTCATCAACAATCCGGCGCACTTCTATATCAATCGTCGAGGCAGTGGCATCGGCAACATTCTTTTGCTGTGAAACCGACCGGCCAAGGAAGACCTCTTGTTCATCCGCGCTGTACGCAAGAAAGCCCAATTTATCCGACATGCCCCATTCGGTGACCATGCGGCGTGCCATGTCTGTTACCATCCGGATATCCGATGACGCGCCGGTTGTTACCTTGTCATTACCAAAGATCAGTTCTTCGGCAATACGGCCACCACAAGCCACACGCAAATCAGCATGAATCTTGTCACGCGCCAGCGAGATACGATCCCCCTCGGGCAGCCGCATCACCATGCCAAGCGCGCGCCCGCGCGGGATGATGGTTGCTTTGTGAATTGGGTCAGATGCCGGACAGTGCAGCGCCACAACCGCGTGACCTGCCTCATGATAGGCAGTCAGGCGCTTTTCATCGTCGGTCATCACCATCGAACGACGTTCCGAGCCAAGCATAACCTTGTCTTTGGCCTCTTCAAATTCGGCCATAGAGACAGTCCGCCGCCCCTTACGCGCCGCCAGCAAGGCCGCCTCATTCACCAGATTGGCAAGGTCAGCACCAGAAAACCCCGGGGTTCCACGTGCAATCACACGCGGCTCAACACCTTCGGCAAGCGGCGTCTTGCGCATATGCACTTTCAAAATTTTCTCGCGGCCCATCACGTCGGGGTTTGGCACCACCACCTGACGGTCAAAACGACCCGGGCGCAACAGCGCGGGATCAAGCACATCAGGACGGTTCGTTGCGGCAATCAGGATGACCCCTTCATTCGCCTCAAACCCATCCATTTCCACAAGCATCTGGTTCAACGTCTGTTCGCGCTCGTCGTTACCGCCGCCAAGACCGGCACCGCGATGGCGGCCAACAGCATCAATTTCGTCAATAAAGATGATACATGGCGCGTTTTTCTTGCCTTGTTCAAACATATCGCGAACCCGGCTGGCACCAACACCAACAAACATTTCGACAAAGTCAGAGCCAGAAATCGTGAAAAACGGCACATTTGCCTCGCCAGCAATCGCCTTGGCGAGCAAGGTTTTACCTGTACCGGGAGGGCCTACCAGCAACACGCCTTTCGGAATTTTACCACCAAGACGCTGAAACTTGCCCGGATCTTTGAGGAATTCTACAACTTCTTCCAGTTCGGTTTTGGCCTCATCAATACCGGCCACATCCTCAAATGTGACGCGCCCCTGATGTTCGGTCAGCAGCTTTGCCCGGGATTTACCAAACCCCATCGCGCCGCGGGAACCGCCCTGCATTTGCCGCATGAAGAAAATCCAGATGCCAATGAATAACAGCATCGGGAACCATGACAGCAGGATCGAAAAGAAACTTGGCATACCGCTATCTTCGGGCGTCGCAACAATGCGGACATCATTTTCGTCAAGCACCTTCACCACATCGGTCGATGGCGGCATTACCGTGGTAATTACGCGTCCGTTACCTGCCTTACCGCGCAAATTACGCCCGTCGATCAGCACCTCTTCGATCTGGTTCGTTTTGACCTGCGCGACAAAGTCGGAATAGGCCACCTGATCGGACGGGGTGTTTGTTGAAGGGCTCTGGAACATATTAAATAGTCCCATAAGCGCCGCGCCAAAAATAAGCCAGATGATGATATTACGTGCCAGATTATTCACTAGATTTATCCTATCCCGGGTTCAACCTATGCCAGATTCAACCCATCAATGTATTGGCAAGAAATACTGGGCGCCTTGCCATGCCTAAAAACCGCGCCGAGGTAACAGCTGACGACTGTGTCCGATCTCCCCTTTTTAATTGGGGATAAATCAAGCCGCCGTCAAGGGTTGTTACGACAGGAATTGCCTGTCGGGCGCGATATGGCAGCGAACGCCATGATAAAGGCAGCGCTTGGCCGGTAGAACACCTGTCAGAGCTGGCAAAAATCGCGGTCGCATCAGCAAACGCCTGAACGATTCCAGCCCGCTCACTTTGCACCAGCCAACAGCCAGCAAAAACAACCTCCTCACCCGCAATAACAGGCATCGCACGCGGGTTGCGACCGGTTTCACGAAACAGGCGATACTCACTTGGCTTTTTGTCTCGGCAAGACGTTTTGTCCGGTCTAGCTGATTTATCTGTCTTGGCCGATGTGACGGGGCTGAAGTGACAGCCGCCAATGGTTGCAGACCGACCATCTTTGCACCGATCATAAAGACGATCCAAAGCGCCGGAAGATGGGCCGTAATCAGCGCCGCCAACCGCCATGATCAGTCGGCGCATGGCCAGCCTCCAGACAGGTTGCGGCAAATCCAGCAATGCCGTCATCGCGATGCTGGCAAATCCAGCCTCATGCAAATCAACCGCCCCCGCAAACCGGCGATCAGCCGCAGTCTCAGCAGCCATAGCCAACCGCGCCGCCGCATCACCAAGGCGGTGCAGATGCCGTGATGAAACCGCGCCTGATACGGCAGTTTGCTGGTCAATTTCAGCCAGAAATCTGCGAATACGAACACGCTCAAAAACCGTGTTTTCATTACTGGAATCAGTCTCAAAATCACAATCCAGCAATCGGCAAATTGCAACAAGCTGATCAGGCGTCCACGCCAGAACAGGCCGGCCGATTGAAACGTCATGCTGTATCCGGCAGGCTGGAATACCAGCAAGACCAGCAAGTCCCGAGCCCTTTAACAGACGCATTGCGACCGTTTCAGCCTGATCACCTGCATGATGCCCAAATAACAGGGCTGCGTCGCGTTGCCGCGCCATTGATCGTAAAATATTATGCCGGTTCAGACGCGCCCATTCCTGCAGACCAGACGCCGGACGCGGTGCGGTAATCGGAATGATATCGGCAGAAATCTGATAGCGCAGCAGCCGCGCCTGAACACGGCGCGCCTCTGCCCCGGCTTCAGCGCGCAATTGATGATTTATGATCACCGCTTGATGCGGCTTTCCCGCCACCGCCGCATAGCGCGCGGTAAGCAAGGCCAGTGCAGTACTGTCCGGCCCGCCCGATACCGCCGTTAGATACCCATTGCACTGGTCAAGCCCCAGCCGCGCCATCGCCGCAGCAAAGCGATCATCATAGGCAATGATAGGGTTAGCTGTCACATTTTGCAGCATCACGAAGGGCGGCAAGCCGGGTCATAAATGATTCCGGCGGCGTGTCCAGCAGCTTTGGCAGGGATTCATAAATTTCACACGCTTGTTCCGGCGGGGCAAAATTCGACACTGATTCGGCAATCCACATTGTTGTATCCACAAGCCGCGCATCGGCAGGATAGGCGGTGTTAAACTCGGAAAAAGTCATTGCCGCCTTTTCATATTCGCCACGCATAAACTGAACCCGGCCTAACCAGAATGTGGCATCGGCCTCGCGCTCATGCCCCTTGTTAAATATACGGAATTCGGCAAAGGCCAATTCGGCTGTTTCCAGATCATTTTGCAGGGCGCGCCCTAGGGCAAATCGGTATTGTTCTTCCGGGCTAACCGCCGGCAGGACCTCGGGTTGGGCTGGCTCAACCGGCTGCGCCGCGGCGGCCACTTCTGCTGTCATGTTCTTTGCGTCGGCGTTATTTCCAGCAGTTGCCAGCGGCATTGCATCACCGCCGGACAATGCCGGATCAGCTGGCGTGCCTTCGGGCGCATTACCAACCGCCTGCACCTCGGATTGGGCATTATTACTCAGCGTATCAAGCTCACGGTTGAGCGCGCCTTCTTCGACCGACCATTTCATCACACCGCTGTTGCTCTCGCGCGTCATCTGAACATTTGCTGGCGCATCTGCAGCCATCGTTTCTTGTTGTGCTGTTGCCGAGGCAAGCTCACTGCCGCCAAGCGAAATCAGCGTTTGCACCCGCTTTTCCAGACGAAGGAGGCGAAATTCGGTATCTGAGGTGATTTCTAAAGTTCGCTCCATCCGGCGGCTTGTCGTCGCCAGCGTATCATTCAGCCGTTCCATCTCGTTACGAAGTGCATTCAGATCGGCAATTTGCGCCGTTCCAGCTTGCGCCGAGCTTGAGCCAAGCTGTTCAACCTTCATTTTGATTTCACGAAGATCCTTCTCAACTACCCCGCGAATTTCCTTTAAACCCTGTTCGAGAATATCCATACGTTGCTGGTGCCGCGTTAACAGCGCACTGGTGTTTGATGAGATTGCACCATCGCTACCAATGTTCTGAGCCATGGCATTCCCGGGCACCATCAAACTTGCCACCACCAAAAAGACTATCCGTTTGTTCATACCGTCTGTTCCCAACGCTGAAAATCAAGGTGGATGACCGCAATCATCCAGTGCTGCCACCATAGAGACGGTTTTAGGCAGAAATTAGGCAAAAAAAAGAGGAGCTATTGCTCCCCTTACTCTTTAGGTGCAATCGGCTTAGTTGAGAAGCGTTGCAGCGCGACGATTTTTCGCCCACGAGTCTTCGTTTGAGCCCACAACTGACGGGCGCTCTTTACCGTATGAAACGGTGCGGATGCGCGCCGCGTTCAGGCCTTTGGCCAGCAAATAATCGCGCACAGAAACTGCACGACGATCACCAAGCGCGAGGTTGTATTCTCGGGTTCCGCGCTCATCAGCGTGCCCCTCGATGATCACAACCATTGTTGGATTTACGTTCAAAAATGCTGCCTGACGGTCAAGTGTGGCTTGCGCCTCACCATCCAACTCGGAGCTGTCAAAACCAAAATAGACAGTGTTACCGACCTGAGCTAGCTTTTCAGCGTCACTCATCTGCGTTGCGGCTGTTGTACTACTGCTAGACGATGCGGCGCTAGCTGTTGCGCTGCCTGTCGAACTGCCTGTCGAACTGCCTGTCAAACTGCCTGTCGAACTGCCTGTCGAACTACCGGAAGCGCTATCTCCCGAAACATTTGATGCTGTTTCACAAGCAGCAAAGAGGAACGCTACAGCGAAAAGAGCGAGGATTCGTTGAAACATCTATATGCTCCCTATTTGTTGGTCCGGTATACCGGATGGTTTGTCTTCCGCTTTGTTATAGGTGACCAGATACACAACGCACGCTTGATTGTCACTACATTCGTTTCACGGACATGCTCATCAACCAGCTTTCGCCAGTCTTTATCTACTTTGTGCATAGCCTAAAACCAGCAAGAATGAAACCCAAAAGTTATTCAATAGGCACTAAAACAAAGAATTTCTCGAGGAAATTCCCGCCACCCCGTTCCTGCGAATTCCCCAAAAAACCCATAGATGTCACCCTGCGAACCGGCGTAGCACGGCCTCGTTTGGGCGCATTAAACCGCCAGCAACATGCCCGTTGCCCGCGCTTTTGAGCCTTTAAAAACGCATAATGCCATTCACGCAAAACGATCTAGCGCAATATAGGTGACCATGCCGGATCAGACGCATCCGACGGCGTAATAATCCGTTTTTCGTTAAAGCCGGTAATATCGATCCGGTAAACATGAGTATCACCGCCACTGCCATCAGTTTCGAAAGGCTGTTGCTTAAAATACATCAACACACGACCATTTGGCGCCCATGTTGGGCCTTCAACAAGAAACCCGCTGGCAAGCAGTCGCTCATCACTGCCATCAACATTCATCACCCCGATATAAAACTGGCCATTAGCCATTTTGGTAAAGGCGATAATATCACCACGCGGCGACCAGACCGGCGTTGCGTAACGCCCCTGATTAAAGCTGATCCGCCGCACATTAGCCCCGTCGGCATCCATCACATATAGCTGCTGGCTGCCGCCACGATCCGAGTTAAAGACGATCTGCTTGCCATCTGGTGAATAGGACGGCGATGTATCAATCGAGGCTGATTGCGTCAGACGGTTAATCGCCTGTGTGCGCATATCCATTTCGTAAATATCGGTCATGCCATTTTGCGCGAGGCTCATAATCAGCTTGTCCCCGGACGGGGCAAATCGCGGCGCGAATGTCATCCCCGGAAACGAACCAAGCCGTTCGGTTCGCCCCGTCGCAATTTCAAACAGATAGACATTTGGCTCGTCGTTAAAATAGTTCAGATACGCAATCTCATTTGCAGTTGGCGAAAAGCGCGGGGTAAGAACCAAATCGGCACCAGAGGTTAGATATTGATGATTATGCCCATCCTGATCCATGATTGCCAAACGTTTCAGACGGCGGCTTTGCGAGCCGGATTCAGCAACATAAACAACGCGCGTGTCAAAATAGCCGGTATCGCCGGTGAATTCTTCATAGACAAAATCGGCGATTTGATGCGAGATGCGGCGGATCGCCGCCTGATCAGCATTGCCGCCACCGCCGGTGATATTACGCTGGATCACCGCGTCCCATAGCACAAATTCAACTTGCAGCATTCCAGCACCATCGACATAGGCCGACCCGACAAGCAGTCCTTTCACGCCCAATGGTGTCCAATTCGTAAAATTTGGCCGGATAGATGGTGCCTTTGGCGGCTCGATAAACGCAGCGCTGTCAACCGGTGCAAACAGGCCAGAGCTTTCTAGATCTTCTGAAATAATTTGCGCAATCTGCTTGCCAATTTCAGTAACCTTGCCGTCCGGACCGGTAAAATTAGCAATCGCAATCGGCGTTGGCGCCACCTGACCTTCGGTAATATCGATCCGAAGCTGCGCATGTGCCAGATTACTTAACAGGCCAAAACAGGTTACCATCACGGCTATCAGTCGAAAGAACATCATCATTGTCAGCCTATTCCCATTCATTTCTTTTCGCCTTTGGGTAGCGCGCCATTGCGTTTTCCCATTTTATCGTTAACGGGTTAGGAATTTTGGATCAAACCCGAAAATAAAGCTTTTCCACTGTTCGTACTTGTCCAATGGCACTGGCAGCGGCGAGCATTTAAACATTGTGCGAATAGCCTCATCCGCCGCAACCCGGTATGTCCGGTCGGTGGCAAGCCGCATTTTGTTATCAACCTCGGCGGTCAAAACCTTTCCGTCTCTATCTAACGTGACAATTATGTCAACAATTAGCGTGTTTGCCCCTGCTGTGCCAATTGGCGGCGACCAGCATGATGACACATGCTGGCGGATACGATCAATATCAGACAGGCCAAGCGGGCCAACGACCGGTTTATCCGGTGCGCGGATAGCGTTACCAGCCGCCGATGTCAGGCTCGAGCTCAGTTTTTCGGCTGCATCTTTGCGCTCTTGTTCACGCCGCTTCTTTTCAGCCTCCTCAGACACAGCCTTTGCCTTGGCAAGGTTTTGCATTACCCCGCTCAACGCATCCTGACGCGCTTTGTCTAACGCCTTTTGGCGTGCCAGCTTATTGACGCGCGTCGGTGGTGATTGCGGCACTGGAACCGGCGCCTTTTGTGCTGCCACCTGCTTTGGCTTGGATTTTGGCGGGGCTGGCGGTTGCTTGATTTCCGGCTTTGGTTTTGGCTTTGGCGCGACTTTTTGCGGCAAAATCTCGGCTTTTAGATCAGGTGCCTTTGGCAGTGGCTTTGGGGCTGGCTTTGGGGCTGGCGGTGTTGGCGGTTTGGCGCGCGGTGGGGCCGGCGGAGGTGGCGGCGTTGGCTTTTTAGAGCGGGCCTCTTTTTGTTCCTGCTTTGCCGTGCTTGGCTTGTCGCCCTGATCCAGATTTGTCGTTGGCACAGATTGCACCATTTCCATCACAATAATCGGCTGTTCCTCGGGCAGATCACGCTTGATCGACGGCAGACCAATCCACGCCAGCACAACAACACTGACGTGCAGTCCAACCGAAATTAACAGCGAACGACGATCCATTTCTAGCGTTCCACGCGCATCTGCATCAGCTAGCCATTATTTTGCTTCGGGCAGCTGGGCCACCAAGGCAACCTTTTCAAATCCGGCCGACTGTATCCGCCCCATAACGCCCAGCACCTCGCCATAAGTCACCGCCTTGTCGCCGCGAACAAAAATACGGACATCGGGATTGGCGTTAGATATTGCCTTTAGGCGCGGGATTAAAACCTCAGCCTCAACCGCGGTTTCCTGCAAATAAAGGCTGCCGTCAGATTTGATCGAAACCACCAAAGGCGCCGCATCGGCATTAATGGCACCGGCTTTGGTTTTCGGTAAATCAACCTCGACCCCGACGGTTAAAAGTGGCGCCGTAACCATAAATACGATCAACAGCACCAGCATCACATCGACAAACGGCGTGACGTTAATTTCGCCCATTGGGCGATGCCGCCTGCCGCCGGTCGAACGTTTGATCCCCGCACCCATTATTTACCGCCTTCATCGAGCTGGCGTGCCAACAGCGTGCTGAATTCCTGCGCAAAGGTTTCCAGCCTCGCGCCAAACCGTTCCAGATCACCGGCAAATTTATTATAGGCAATCACTGCTGGAATTGCTGCCGCCAGACCCAGCGCCGTGGCAAACAGCGCCTCGGCGATACCCGGCGCAACAACAGCAAGGCTGGTATTTTTGGACTCGGCAATTGACTGGAACGAACTCATGATCCCCCAGACCGTGCCCAGCAACCCGACAAAAGGTGATACCGAGCCGATTGAGGCAAGAAAATTCATCCCCCGTTCCATCCGTTCCATCTCGCGGGTGATGGTAAAGGTCATTGACCGGTCAATCCGGCTAACCAGTGAGGCGCGCAGATCAGCCCGGGCCGAATCTGCTAGCCCGCGCGCAGTTGCCCGGCGCCACTCGCGCATCGCCGCCACAAACACAATCGACATCGCATCGCGGGGGTTTGCGCCGGTATCATCATAGAGCTTGTCTAACGAGCCGCCTGACCAGAACGCATCTTCAAAGGCGTGTGCTAGCCGGCGCTCGCGCCGAATGATGGTAATTTTTTCAACAACAATGGCCCAGCACCACACCGATGCCAGAACCAGCAACACCATAACCAGTTTGACAAAAGGATCCGCCGCCCAGAACAGGCCCATGATGGTGAGATCTGCACTTGAATGGGTTACCGTCATTTCCACAGAATTCATTTAACTACCCTTTGTTTTCGCCTTAACGGCATTCAATTTTGCATCCACATGACACGTGCTTAATATCAATCTAGGTCTATCAGACCGGAAAATTTGGCTTTAACCGCCGCCGGAAGTCGGCAGATTTTCGGTTTTGTGTCATGTTTATCCGCCCCATGAGAGACCACAACTAGCCCTATGTCTACGACAAGTCGGGCAAGAATATGGCGATTTTCACAATTTATGATTTTTTGGTGCAATTTCAGTGATGCGCCGCCAAGCCGCAGTAAACTGCTTTCAACCTCAAGCACGTCACCAAGGCGTGCCGGTAACTGGAAATCAATCTCGATCCGGCTCACCACAAAGCCCATCTTATCATTGGTCAGCATCGCCGGCTGATCAATGCCGAGACAGCGCAGCCATGCCGAACGCGCCCGCTCGGCAAAGGCCAGATATTGTGCATGATAGACAATCGCACCAGCGTCGGTATCTTCATATTGAACCCGCAGCCAATAGCGGTGAAAGCCATTATCAAAGCCGCCATCTAGAGTGAAATTTGGATTGGTGTCGGGGCGCATGTTGCCGCCTGTGCCCGGCTGGGAATTTTGCCACTCGTCTGTCATCATATCCTATTCGACATCCGCGTCATCACCGGCAATCCGTGTCAGCAGATCAAGCTGTTTGGTCGCCGCGGCAGGCGGCGTCATGCCAAGATAGGCCCATCCTGCAACCGACAGACAGCGTCCGCGCGGCGTTCGCATCAACAGGCCAGTTTGCATCAAATAAGGTTCGATCACCTCTTCAAGAACATCGCGCTGTTCCGACAATACCGCCGCCAAGGTTTCAACCCCGACCGGCCCGCCAGCATAGGATTCTGCCAAGCAAGAGAGATAACGCCTATCCATCTGATCAAGGCCGCTAGCATCAACCTCAAGCCGGTGCAAGGCCGCGTCCGCCACCGACGCCGTTACCGTCCCCGCCGCCTCAACCGCCGCAATATCACGCACCCGCCGCAATAGCCGACCAGCCACCCGCGGCGTACCGCGGGCGCGCCGGGCAATTTCGGCAGCACCATCTGCACCAAGGTCAAGCCCCAGCTTTGCTGCCTGTTTGGTCAGGATCAGTGACAATTCATCGGCGTTATAGAACTGCATCCGCATCTGAATGCCGAACCGGTCACGAAGCGGCGTCGTCAATAATCCCGAACGCGTTGTCGCCCCAACCAGCGTAAAGGGCGGCAAATCAATCCGCACCGAACGCGCCGATGGCCCTTCACCGATAATCAGATCAAGCTGAAAATCCTCCATCGCCGGATAGAGCACCTCTTCGACCGCCGGTGCGAGGCGATGAATTTCATCAATGAACAAAACGTCGCGCGGGCGTAAATTGGTCAATAGCGCAGCAAGATCGCCAGCGCGCGCAATCACCGGCCCCGAGGTAGCCCGAAACCCAACCCCCAATTCAGCGGCGATAATCTGTGCCAATGTTGTCTTGCCAAGACCGGGCGGGCCATGCAGCAAACTATGATCCATCGCATCGCCGCGATCACGCGCCGCATGGATAAATGTTTCCAGATTGCGCCGCCCATTGCCCTGCCCGATAAATTCGACAAGCGAGGTCGGCCGCAGCGCATTATCATGACGATCCTGATGTTCCCCAGCAACGAGGCGACCGGCATCATCCGATTGGGTCATGTTCCCATCTCCCGCAGCGCCGCCGCAATCACATCTGACAGATTATCACTGGCTGCATTTGCCTGCACCCGCATCACCGCGCCATGCGCTTCTGCTCGTCCATAGCCAAGATTGACCAAAGCCGAAACCGCATCCAAGAACAGGCCAGATGCCGCCGCACCAGCACCGACGCCAGATAAACCGCCAGCACCGCCGCCAGCATCACCGATCGCCAAAGCGCCGCCAAGACTGGATATTTTGCCAATTTTTTCGCCAAGTTCATTTACCACACGCTGGGCAATTTTTGGCCCCACACCATCGGCGCGCGCCACCATCGCCTTGTCGCCAGCGATAATTGCAGTGGTCAGGTCATGTGGTGCCAGAACCGACAAAATCGCCATCGCCGCTTTTGCGCCGACGCCCTGCACGGTGATTAGCAGTCGAAAGGCGTCACGTTCGCCAAGATCCAAGAACCCGAACAGGGTCATGCTGTCCTCGCGCACCTGCATCTCGGTCAATAATGTGACCTCACCTGACATCGTGGCAATCTGGCCTTGTGTTCGGCCTGAAACATGAACCGCATAGCCAACCCCCTGAACATCAAGAACCGCCTGCTGGTCACCGCTATGCACTATGGTACCACGCAATTGCGCAATCATCTCTTGCCCCCGTTATTGGCATCATCTCGGGCAAGCGCCGCAGCAATCGCCGCCGACAGGCCGTTTGCCGCTTGTCCCTTGATTAATCCTACCTCGACTGGTGCAAGTGTTCCAGCCTCATTACTTGCTGCAATCGCAATTGCCAGCGCATCAGCAGCATCAGCGTTCTTTGCTGTCACCGCCAGTAATCGTGTCACCATTTCCTGAATTTGTTTTTTATCTGCAGCCCCTGTGCCGGCAACGGCTTTTTTGACAGCGCGCGCCGAAATCTCGCCAACGGTAAGGCCATGAGTCCCACATGCCAGCAAGCCAACCCCGCGCGCCATGCCAAGGCGTAACGCCGACCCAGCTGACTTTGCGACAAAAATCTGCTCAATCGCGGCCTGATCCGGTCGGTGCTGGCCAATCACATCACACAGCCCGTCATATATAATTTTTAGGCGGGCAGCATCGGCAAGGGCTGGTTTCGGCTGAATAGCGCCATTGGCAATATGCTGTAAACGCCCAGCGTCAACCGCGACAATGCCCCAGCCAGTAGACCGTAATCCGGGGTCAATACCGAGAATCCGCATCATCTGCCCTGCTTAGGTAAGCTTGGCAATGACATCATCCGAGATATCAAAATTTGATGACACATTCTGAACATCATCATTATCGTCCAGCGCATCCAGCAGCTTTAGCAAGGTTGCAGCCTGCGCCTCGTCAACGGCGATGAGGTTTTGCGGCTTCCATGTAAGGCCTGATTCCTCTGGCGCACCAAAGGCGGTTTCCAACGCCTCACGCACAGCGTTGAAATCATCCGGCGCACAGATCACCTCATGGCTGCTATCGTCAGAGTCAACATTATCCGCACCCGCCTCAAGAACCGCCTCAAACATTGTATCGGCATCGGCCACATCAGCCGGATAGATAATCTGCCCGACACGATCAAACATAAAGCTGACCGATCCAGTTTCACCCAGCGAGCCGCCAAATTTATTAAACGCAGCGCGCACTTCTGATGCGGTACGGTTGCGGTTATCGGTCATTGCATCGACGATCAAAGCGGTGCCGCCCGGGCCATAGCCCTCATAGCGGATTTCATCATAATTTTCGCCCTCACCGCCCTCGACACGTTTCAATACACGCTCGATATTGTCTTTGGGCATATTGGCAGCGCGCGCCGCCGAAAGTGCCAAGCGCAACCGCGGATTTGAGTCAGGATCGGTACTGCTGCGTGCGGCAACGGTAAGTTCTTTGATCAACCGTCCGAAAACCTTTGCGCGTTTTTTGTCCTGCGCCCCTTTGCGGTGCATGATATTTTTGAATTTGGAATGGCCTGCCATGATCTCTAAATGCTTTATCTGCTGTGACACGTGTTTTTGGGCGCACCGCAATGGCACGCTCCAACCCGAAGAGGGTATAGCAGATCAAGTCTTTAGGAGCCAGCCTTGCGGTTCATTTTTCATGATGACCCGCTTTTATAACGGCCCGCTTTCATAACGGCCGGTGATTTTTCATCATATGCGTACCGCCACGCCAGATAGGGTTGCCCATCGCGGCTTTTGCGCCAATTTAGCTGGCAGCCAAAACCCCGCCACGGCGCAACGGGTAAATCGCGCTGGCAAGTCCGGTCTCGCCAGTTTCAACAATAACACCGCAAAGCGTAACTGGCCCCAGCGCAACCGAAAGCCGGCTGTTGCCCCGACCGATAAACCGGTCAGTTGCCGCCGCTTTATCCATGCCGATCACACTGTCATAATCGCCGCACATACCGGCATCGGTCTGATAGGCGGTACCGCCGGCTAGGATCCGATGATCGGCGGTTGGCACATGGGTATGCGTGCCCACGACGAGCGATGCCCGGCCATCAGCATAATGCCCGAGCGCCATCTTCTCTGATGTTGCCTCGCCATGCACATCAATCAGAATAAAATCGGCGTCTCGGCCCAGCTTGTTGCGAACCAGCGCATCATTCAGTGCGGCAAAAACCGGGTCATTGGGTGCCATAAAAAGATTGGTCATCAAATTTGCCGCTACTAGGCTCTGGCCTTTTGCGTTTGTAACCTTTGCAATGCCTTTACCCGGGGTGCCCTCGGCCATGTTCAGCGGCCGCAACAGACGCGGCTCCGCAGCGATATAATCGATGATTTCTTTTTTATCCCAGACATGGTTACCCGTGGTCAGCACATCCGCGCCAGCCGCAAACAATGCCTCACAGATTTTTGGCGTAATACCAAAGCCACCGGCCGCGTTTTCACAATTCACGACAATGAAATCAAGCCCAAGCTCGCAACGCAGACCGGGCAATTGCTCGATCACCTCATTGCGCGCCGTCCGGCCAACAATGTCTCCCAAAAACAACACGCGCATTGTGGTTTACCCTCGTTAATTAATCACCATTGACCAGCGATCATCAATCAGCTGTCAAACCGCCATTTTCGTGCGGTACCAGCGGCAACAAACCCGACGGCGTCAGCACCCCATCTAGCGGCATGTCATAGGGGCCAACCGGTATTTTGTCCAGCTTTTGGCCCTCATAGGCGATGCCCAGCACCGTAATCTGGTACCCCGCGCCACGCAAAACTGCGATCGTGCGATCATAAAACCCGCCCCCATAACCCAGCCGCCACCCAGCCTGATCATAGGCCAGCATCGGCGCCAGAATCACATCTGGCCGGCATAATGCACAATCTGCCGGCGGCTGTTTTGTGCCATAGGGGCCATCATCCAGACGATCGGTCACCGCCCAGCGATGAAAGCGCAAAGGCTGGCCCTTGGCGGGCGTTATCGGCAATGATGTCACGCAACCAAGACCACCAAGACGCCCCAGCAGGTCAAGCGGCGATAATTCGCTGCGGATCGGAAAATACGCGGCATAGATACCCGTGCCAAAGCGGTTTATCAATGTTTCAGCATGATCAGCAAGGGCGCGCGCCGCATCGGGTTCGGCCGCGGCCAGTTTCGCGCGGGTCAGTGCTGTCAGTTTCCGACAAGCAGCTTTGGCGGCGGCTGGATCTTCGCTGGAAAAACCAGCCGAGGGAGATGAGGGAGGTGACATTAAAGCCTCTTGGACACGCAAGAAGAAAGCGGCGAAAACCACCTGTAACCGTCGGTGTATTCATCCTCTGTGACCTGCTTTGCAGGTGGGTGCCACATAACCAAACCACGGCCCGGCCAGAGGCAGCTCCCGAGAGAAAATTTATGGCCCCAGGGATCGAAAAACCAAACGCGAAAAAGCAGTCGTCGCCTAATTGATCATTTAGGGTTTTGTTACGTCAGATGCAAGCATTGATGTTAGCCGGGCAATCCGCAGCGCCGCATCTTCCAGTGCAGCAGCAGCCCGGTCTTCGCTTTCGGTACTGGCGGGTGTTGCTGGCTGTTCATTATCTGCCGGTGCGGCCTGCCCATTATTTACCGTTGCTGGCGCACTGGCACGATCAGCCAGAATAAGCGCCACCATTGCCAGTAATCGCGCCTCGCCAATCTGGCCAACGGCACCGATTAGCGACTGCATGATCGATTCGACCTCAGCGCCCAAATTGGCGACATGATCTTCCTCGCCTGCCCCACAGCCAATCTGGTAGGGGTGTCCATTTAACCGGATGGTGACCACTGACTGGCTCATTCGCTATCGCCTTTCCCGCTGGCTTCAGCAGTATTTTGGGCAGCAGTATTTTGGGCAGCAGTATTTTGGGCAGCAGCGATTTGGGCAGCATCAATTTCAGCAACCATTGCGATGGCCGCGCCAAGCTTGGCTTCGATTTCGCTTACCTCATCCACAAGCGCCGCGAGGTGTTTTGATGACGCGCTATCGGCCGGTGCCCCCCCAGATGATGCCGTTTTAAAGGCCGATTCCAAGGCTGCAAGCGCATCGGCTAGTTGTTTTTCGGCATTTTGCAATCGCGTCATTAACCGTCACATCTCTCTATTCTGCAAGTGCCGCGCCTGACATATGGCTCTCACTTTGGCCGCCAACTAGCATGGGATTAGACTTATTTTTTCTCTTGAACATAATATGTTATGAGATGAACTTTGCCTGATTCACGAATCGAAATAAAGCGCAAAATGTGACTAATCCCATAAAGATGGCCCTTATGCCTTTCGTAATCTTACTGTTGGTGCATTGACGAACGCGCCCAACAAGGGCAAATTGCGGCTCATCATTTCTCTCGTGATTGGGCTGGAAAACGGCGCGTTCACGGGGACATTCAAAACAGCGGTCTTTGGAGGCTAGGATGCCGAATTCGTCTCAACGTCAAACTATGGCAAATGCGATTCGGGCACTGGCCATGGACGCTGTTCAGGCCGCAAATTCCGGTCATCCGGGCATGCCAATGGGCATGGCTGATGCGGCGACCGCACTGTTCTGTGATCATATGAAATTTGATGCTGCCAGCCCGAACTGGCCGGATCGTGATCGTTTTGTGCTGTCTGCGGGTCATGGCTCGATGCTGATTTATGCGCTGTTGCACCTTACCGGTTATCAAGACATGACCATCGATGAGATTCGCAACTTCCGCCAGCTTGGTGCGCGCACGGCCGGCCATCCGGAATTTGGTCACGCAGATGGAATTGAAACTACGACCGGCCCGCTTGGTCAGGGAATTGCGAACGCGGTTGGGATGGCGATGGCTGAACGTCATCTGGCCGCGCGCTATGGAGATGATCTTGTGGATCATTATACCTATGTTATCGCGGGTGATGGCTGCCTCATGGAAGGGGTCAGCCATGAGGCCGCGTCGATGGCAGGCCATATGAAGCTAGGCCGGTTGATTGTGTTGTTTGATGATAACAGCATCTCAATTGACGGTAGAACCGACCTTGCCATATCTGATGATACGGTTGGCCGGTTTGCGGCCTATGGCTGGCAGGTATTAAGCTGTGATGGGCATGATATGGATGCCGTGTCCGCCGCGATCAGCGCGGCCAAAGACGATAACCGACCCAGCCTGATCTGTTGCAAAACCATCATTGGCCTTGGCGCACCGAACAAGCAGGGCACATCCGGCGTTCATGGTGCGCCGCTTGGTGATGCCGAAATTGCGCTGGCACGAGAACATCTGGGCTGGACGCATCCTGCCTTTGAAATTCCGGCCGATATTCTGGCTGCATGGCGGGCAGTCGGTGCCAACGGGGCACGCGCCCACAAGGCGTGGCAAGATCGTCATGCCGCAAGCCAGCACCGCACCGCCTTTGACGCCGCCATCAAGAATGATTTTGACCAGCCGGTCGCCGCTGCGGTTCTCGCATGGAAAGAAGCGCTGGCCAGCAACCCGCAAAAACTGGCAACCCGGGTTGCCAGCCAGAAAGCCATTGAAGCGATTTTACCCGTCTGCCCGACCCTGTTTGGCGGATCAGCCGATTTGACCGGATCAAACAATACCCGCGTCGCTGATCACAGCATTTTTGATCACGGCAATTATGGCGGCACCTACATTCATTACGGCGTTCGCGAACATGGTATGGCCGCCGCGATGAACGGCATCGCGCTGCATGGTGGGGCGATACCCTATGGTGGCACATTTATGGTCTTTACCGATTACTGCCGCCCCTCCATTCGCCTGTCAGCGCTGATGGGCCAGCGTGTCATTTATGTGATGACGCATGACTCTATCGGGCTTGGCGAAGACGGGCCAACGCATCAACCGGTTGAACATCTGGCGGCTTTGCGTGCAATTCCGAATTTGCTGACATTCCGCCCGGGCGACGCGGTGGAAACTGCCGAGGCATGGCAAACCGCACTTAAGGCCAAAACAACCCCATCAATTCTGGCGCTTAGCCGGCAAGGGCTTGGCCAGTTCCGCAGCGGCGATATGCGCGAAAACAAAACCGCCAAAGGCGGCTATGTCGCGGCTGATTGCAATGGCACACGCCAGATCACCTTGATGGCATCAGGATCCGAGGTCGGCATCATCATCGCAGCGCAGAAGATGCTGGCTGATAGCGGCATTCAAGCGGCGGTTGTGTCAATGCCGTGCCTTGATTTATTTGCGATGCAGGATGCGGGCTACCGAAAGGATGTTTTGGGCACTGCGCCGCGGATTGCAGTCGAGGCCGGCCTGCGGCAAAGCTGGGATTGGTTGCTGGGCGAGAATGACCATTTTATCGGCATGAGCGGATTTGGCGCCTCTGCACCGATTGACGATCTTTATAATCATTTCGGCATTACCGCTGAGGCAGTTGTTGCCGCTGCAAAGAGCCAAATCGCCTAGGCAAAGGTGGGCCCCCCCAGACCGCAAATAATATCATCAAATTACTAATATCATCAAATTACGGCCGCCCGATCAAAGGCCGTCAAAAGCAAACATATCGAATTAGACACCAAGGAGACAGTTTCGTGACATTACGATTGGCAATCAGCGGGTTTGGCCGTATCGGCCGGATGACACTTCGTGCGGTTCAGGAAATGAAGCGCAGTGACATGGAGGTTGTGCTTATCAACAGCCCCGGACCAGTTGAAACATCGGCGCATCTTTATGAATTTGATTCCGTTCATGGCCGCGCAACCGGCAGCGTTACCCATGGTGATGACTGGATGGATGTCGGCAGCGGCAAGATTCATATGAGCCGTGAACGCGATCCAGCCAATATCCCGCATGCCAAGCTAGGTGTTGATATCGTTCTGGAATGTTCCGGCAAATTCAACAGCCGTGACGCATCAGCCGCGCATCTTGCCGCTGGCGCGAAAAAGGTGCTGGTATCTGCACCGTGTAAAAATGCCGACCAAACGATTGTGTTTGGGGTGAATGACAATTTGCTGACCGCGGCCGCCGACATCGTATCAAACGCATCATGCACCACCAACTGCCTCGCCCCTGTTGCCAAGGTTCTGGCCGACAGCGTTGGCATCGAGGCTGGCTATATGACAACGATCCACGCCTACACAGGCGATCAGCCAACGCTGGATTCCAGCCATAAGGATTTGCGCCGCGCCCGCGCTGCGGCCATGTCGATGATCCCAACATCAACCGGAGCCACAAAGGCGGTTGGCGAGGTATTGCCGCAATTGCAAGGCAAGATGACCGGATCGGCCATTCGGGTGCCGACGGCAAATGTATCGGTCGTCGATCTTGTCGTTACAACAAGCCGCGATACATCCGTTGACGAGATCAACCAGCTGTTAAGTGCGGCGGCAAACGGGCCGATGAAAGGCGTTCTTGGTGTGAATGAGCGGCCGCTTGTTTCAATTGATTTTAACCATGATCCGCATTCTTCGGTTGCCGACCTGACCCAAACAAGCGTATTGAACAATCGCTTGGTACGGGTGCTGGCATGGTATGATAATGAGTGGGGCTTTTCCTGCCGGATGCTGGACAACGCCGCCGCCATTGGCAAATTTCTGTAGGCATAGAGACCTAGCCTGCGACGGACACTAACGCCTAGCAACAAGGTTTGGCAAAAAGGTTAATGAGGGTTTAGCAATGAAACTAAATGGAAATGCCGTCAAACCCGGCAATGTAATCGAACATAATGGCCGCCTCTGGACCGCCGTGAAGGTTGCGCATGTTAAGCCCGGCAAAGGCGGCGCATTTGCCCAGATCGAGCTGCGCGACATCCGCGATGGCACCAAACTTAATGAGCGGTTCCGGTCATCAGAAACAGTTGAGCGGGTGATCCTTGATGAGGCTGAATGTACCTTTCTTTACGACGAGGGCGACCATCTGGTATTTATGCATTCCGAAACATTTGAGCAGATCAGCATTGGCAAAGATATGGTTGGTGATCGCGCCGCCTATTTGCAAGATGGCATGATTGTCACCATGTCCAGCCATGAAGGCGACCCGATTTCTGTCGAGCTTCCTGACACTGTTGTTATGGAAGTTGTCGAAGCTGATGCCGTGGTCAAAGGACAGACTGCATCATCATCCTACAAGCCCGCCGTGCTGGAAAATGGCGAACGTGTGATGGTGCCTCCGCATATTGAAACGGGAACACGCATTGTTGTGCGCCCCGAAGATGCAAGCTATGTAGAGCGTGCAAAAAACTGAATTTTAGAGTTACAGGACTTTTTATGGCAACCCGTTCGGCCCTTATCAATGTTATGCACAAGGCAGCAACAGCCGCTAGCCGCAATATGCTCCGCGATTTTGGCGAGGTCGAGAATTTGCAGGTTAGCCGCAAAGGTCCGGCCGATTTTGTCTCGCGCGTTGACACGAATGCCGAGCGCATCATCAAGGCAGAGCTGTCAAAGGCGCGCCCGGATTGGGGCTTTGAAATGGAAGAAAGCGGGATTACCGCTGGCGCCGATCCCGATGCCCCTTGCTGGATCGTGGATCCACTGGACGGCACCTCCAATTACCTGCACGGGATTCCGCATTTTGCTATTTCGATCGCCGTTCGCGATAAAGGGAAAATTACCGCTGGGCTGGTTTTTGACCCGTTGCGCCATGAGTATTTCTTTGCCGAAGCCGGATCGGGAGCCTATGTAAACGATCGCCGGTTGCGCGTTTCCGGCCGCCGGAACATGGCCGATTCCATCATGGCGACCGGCATCCCGTTTATCGGCCGCGGCAGCGACGAAGATCATGCGCTATTTTCCCGTGAATTATATAATATCATGGGTGTCAGCGCCGGTGTTCGCCGCTTTGGCTCGGCAGCTCTTGATCTTGCCTATGTCGCGGCGGGCCGGTTTGACGGTTACTGGGAACATGGCTTGCAAAGCTGGGATATTGCTGCTGGTATATTGCTGGTGCGCGAGGCGGGTGGCTTTGTATCTGATTTTGCGTCGCGCGACCGGGTCTTGCAAAGTGGCGATGTTGTTGCTGCCAATCCGGCGCTTCATGCCGAGTTGTTAAAACATCTGGCAAAAGCACGCTCTTAGGTTTTTCACCAATATAATCAGTTTATTACGTCGCATGGTAAGCCGCCTTTCGCGCCGAAATGCGGGCGCGCTTGCTTGCACGGCGCGGCCGGCAAAGCATCGTTTGATTGAAATCTTCAATGACAACCGTTTGCTTCAATGCTTGCGAATATTCACAATCCTGCCATTGTTTTATGCCAATGAGGTTTAGAGTGTCATTTCGGAAGTGGATGTAGCATCGGATTTGCCGCCAGATTTGCTGCCAGAGTCGCCGCCAGAGTCGCCTAGGAGATAAAATCATGGAAACCAACCCAAGACGATATCTTGTCAGAATGTTTATGTTCCTGCTTGCGGTTGGCACAATTGCTGGGCTGCTGGCAGCGCCATTAGAAGCCGCTTTTATGGGCAATCCGGCATTAAATGGCTTGATCCTTGGCGCATTTTCTATTGGCGTTCTATATATCATGCGGCAGACATTGCGGCTGACGCCCGAGCGCAATTGGCTGCTCGCGGTAAAGTCTACCGGCAAGCTGGACCCACCGGAACGTCGGCCGGTTCTGCTAGCAACGGTTTATGCAATGCTGGCAGATTCGCGCCATGACGCACAATTATCGGCATTATCATTGCGCTCGGTACTGGACGGGGTCGCTGCCCGCCTTGATGAAGGCCGCGAGATTTCGCGCTATATGATTGGATTGCTTGTATTTCTTGGGCTTCTTGGTACCTTTTGGGGGTTGCTTCAGACAATTGGTGCCGTGGGCAATGTTGTTGGCTCGATCGACACGAATAGCAGTAATTTTGAAGCGATGATGGGGCAGTTGCGTGTTGGGCTTGATGCACCGCTTTCCGGCATGGCGACCGCATTCTCATCATCATTATTTGGCCTCGCTGGCTCTTTGATCCTCGGTTTTCTGGACCTCCAGCTTGGTCAGGCAATGGGCCGGTTTTTTAACGAGCTGGAAGATTGGCTGTCAGCATTTGCCCGCTTTAATGATAGCAGCCCATCAGCCGCGCAAGCGCAAAGCCCGCTTGCGAGTGGAATGAGCGAAGAGGCCGCCCGCGCGCTTTTGGCATTGTCGCAATCGATCGAAAAAGGTGAGGCCAACCGCGAGCGTATGCTCGAGCAGGTATCACTTTTGAACAGTACGATCGCGCAGATGCATGAAGCATTGCTTGACGATCGGCGGATCCGTGACCAATTGGCTCAATTAAACGCCAATATCCTCCAGCTATCCGAAGATTTACGCACCGATCGAAACCAGCGAACGGATATTGTTGCCAGTGAATTGCGCGGCCTGTCATCATCAATTGCCACGATGATGGATTTAAAAACCCGTCGCAGCAAAGCGGACTAGCGGCAATGGCGCTGGCAAGGATTGGCAATGCACGCCGGGTCGAAAATTTTACCTGGCCCGGATTTGTTGATGCATTAGCAACTTTGCTGATGGTCATCATTTTTGTGCTGATGGTGTTTGTGCTAATCCAAGTGAACCTCGCCTATCGGGTATCAGGTCAGGATGCCACCCTTGGCGAGATGCGCCAACAGCTTGCCTCACTTAGCGAATTATTGAATATCGAACGGCGCGCCAGTGCCGACCTTGCCGCCAACCTAGCGCAAATCACCAACCAATTGAACAGCAGCAACGCCGGTCGTACCGAGCTTGAGGCAGAGTTAAGCAGCGTTCAGGCGGCACTCACCATGCGCAATAGTGAGATAGCAAAATTGGCCGCAAGACAGGCAGATATCGAGGCCAGCCTTGCCGCAGCGCGGGCCAGTTTAGAAGAGAGGCTTGGCGCCTTACAGCTTGCCGAGGGGCAGTTAGCAATGGCCCAAGCCAAAAACCAAAGCGCGACAAATAAGATCGGGACATTGTCAGCAGAGATCACTGCATCCAAGGCCGAGACCGAGGCATCCCGCGCTGAAGTCGCTGAAATGACCAGAGCCTTGGCCGCTTTGAGACTGCGCATCGAAGACCTAACCAACCTTCTTGCCGAAAAGGAACGCGAGACAACGCGTGACAAAGTCGCGATTGCCAATCTTGGCCGGTCATTAAACAATGCGCTGGCGACCCGTGTTCAGGAATTACAGCGTTTCCGTTCGGAATTTTTTGGCCGCCTCCGTGACGTGCTAAAAGGCCGTGATGATGTACAGATTGTCGGTGACCGTTTCGTCTTCCAGTCCGAAGTTCTTTTCGCGCAAGGTCAGGCTGAAATCGGCCCGCAAGGTCAAGAACAGCTTGCCAAGCTGGCAATTACCCTTGCCGATATTGCGCAGAAAATTCCGGGCGACATAAATTGGATTTTGCAGGTCGACGGCCATACCGACAATGTGCCAATTCGTGCTGGCCGCTATGCCGATAACTGGGATCTATCGACCGAACGCGCTCTATCAGTGGTGCGCTATCTCAATCAGCAGGGTTTACCTGCCAACCGGCTTGCGGCTGCCGGTTACGGCGAATACCAGCCGCTTGACGCCAGTGACAGCGCCAATGCCCGCCGCAAGAACCGCCGGATTGAGTTGAAAATCACCCAGCGTGTGGCGATAAAGTAATCTAGCCCTACCCCATTTCCGCATTATCAATCATGCCGCCATCTGGACTCAAAGCCATGTAATTTGCGCTTTTTGACGCTTTAGGACTATCCTTTCGGATATGACGAGATTGCGCCTAAAAAGGATATCAAGCTGTCGGTGGATATCGGGGCGCAAGCGCGGTTTCATTGCCTGCCTGTTATTTATCAGCCCGGGCATTATGGGCGGCTGCATCATTGCCTAACCGCGGCGGCAGAGCACGGCGTTTGAAACCGTTATATTTGCCGAAAATCTTGAGGATCTATCGCTGGTGCCGTCCGCGATACCAGTTGACGGCGACGAGCTCCAACTGCCATCTATTCATCAGGCGGTTATCCCGCCGCCTGTGGGCGCAGACTTTGACCGGCCAGTTTTTAATGAACTAGTTGGCATCGAAACTGGATTGTTTCTGCCCAACCTTGTCACCACGTATTTCATAGCGCCACGCCGGTTACAGTTTGATCAATCCATCACCCCTTTCTACGATGATAAAAATCTGCCGTCGCTGGGCTATTATAGCCTGCAAACAATCATACCGACCGCCACATTCACCAAACCGATGGTCACAAGCCTGACGCACGCTATTGAGCTTAGCGTGCTGTGCCACTGCTTTGACGATGGTGACATCGCACGCTTTTCTGGTGGCGGCTTGATCGACATAGATTTCACCGCTGAAACCGCTCAGATCCGCGAAATCAACCTTGAGGACGGGCAACAGCATAGCCTTCAGGGCACCATTAATTTTCGAGTTAGCAACGAGATTAACAGCTTTGAAGATGATGATGCGCAAATCTGGATGCGGTTGAATGAAAATATCGGGCAACAATGGGGTGGCACAGTGAAAGGCGCATTTCAAACCTCGCTAGAAACACTGGTCAACGGGCATTTCACCGCCCAAAAAGATAGCGGGGATGTGAGTATGATCGGGCGCTTTGGAACCTCGTAAAATTCATGTTCTCGTCTTTATCAGACCTTTGGAATTGAAAATTGCAATTCAGCAAGGGTTCGGTAGAGTGCGGATTCAGCCATCAGCGTTTCGTGGGTGCCCTCGGCAATGAGCCTGCCCCGATCCATCAGCAAAATCCGGTCGGCGCGCACCACAGTCGCCAGTCGGTGCGCAATAACAAGGCTAGTGCGGTCGGTCATCAGATTTTCCAATGCGTGCTGGACTGCCGCCTCTGATTGCGCATCAAGTGCGCTTGTGGCCTCATCGAGCAGCAATAGACGCGGGTTGCGCAAAATTGCCCGTGCAATGGCAATTCGCTGGCGCTGCCCGCCTGATAGTCGCACACCTTTTTCGCCGACAAACGCATCATAACCACCCTCAATCGCCATGATGAAATCATGCGCCTGCGCCTGTTTTGCGGCCGCGATGATGGCAGCATCATCAGCATCCGGCTGACCAAAGGCAATATTGTCACGCAGCGATGCAGAAAAAAGTGCCGATTGTTGTGGAACCAAACCGATATGCGCACGAAGATCGGCAAGCGATAAATCACGAAGATCAATGCCGCCTATCCGCACCGCACCACCAACCGGATCATAAAACCGCAACAAAAGATAGAAAATGGTCGATTTGCCAGCCCCGCTTGGCCCGACGATCGCGACCCGCTCACCCGCTTTAATGGTAAAGCCAACGTCGCTGATTGCTGGCCGGTTCAGTGCCGCCGGATAGGCAAATTGCACGCCAGCAAATTCACACGCCGTCGGCGCAGCCGGATCAATCAGTTGTGGGCACGCTGACGCGGGCAGGCTAGCCTCGGTATCCAGCAGCTGGGCGATCCGTTCAGCCGCACCGGCGGCGCGCTGAAGGTCACCGGCAAGCTCGGATAGAAAGCCGGTCGAGCTTGCCACCAAGAAAGCATAGAAAATAAACGAAGACAGATCACCGGCGCTGATCCGTCCGGCCATCAGATCCTGCCCGCCAATCCATAGGATGACGCCAATACCGCTAAACACCAGAAAAATAACAATTCCGCTGAGCAACCCTCGAAGCCGCACTCTGGCAAGGCCTGCCGACAATGATAGATCAACCGCCCGTTCAAAATTACCTTTCACGAACTGTTCGCGGCCAAAGGCCTGAACCGTACGGATTGCACTGACCGTTTCCTCGGCCTCAACCCCAACATCGGCAAGCCGGTCTTGTGCAAGCCTTGATGCAGTGCGCAGCCGTCGCCCCATGAAAATCAGCGGCACCACCACCAACGGCACCACCACCAAAACAACAAGCGACATTTTCGGGCTGGACAGAACCACCATTACCAAACCGCCGATTAACAGCAGGAAATTACGCGCCGCCATCGACAGCGTCGAGGTCATCACTGTTTGCACAATGCTCGTATCGGTTGTAATTCGCGATAGCACATCACCGGTTCGGGCATTTTCAAACCAACCCGCCGACAGCGTAATCGCATGACCAAAGATGGCGCGGCGGATATCAGCCAAAACCATCTCGCCAATCTTATTCACCATGCTGGTCCGAAGATAACTACCAAAGGCCAGCACGACAGCGATCATCGCCGTCGTCAAGACCGCCCGATCCAGCAAAGCCGGATCGCGTTTACCAAGACCCTCATCAACAAGATAAGCAAGCCCGCGCCCCATGCCCAACAAGGCGCCAGCAACCATCGTCAAGGCCAGAATCGCCAGCGCGATTCGGAAACGATGCGGTAATAGATAGGGCCAGAACACCGCCAATAATTGGCGACTGCTGTAGCTGCGGGCCGGCGCTCCTGCCTGATCATGGTTAAATACTGCTCCCTGATCACTTTTTTGCCCTGTTGTCATGTTCTAACCCCAACTTTTCATCGATCAGCCCATCAGTGATCTATTTTTAGACCGGAAGGGCTTGCTTCTCGTCGCTATAGGGGATATACCACCAGCGCTGTTTGTTGGCGAGGATCATTCTGCCGCATGGCAAATCAAGCATTAAAGACAAGCAGTAAAGTGTAAAACCGGAGACCGGCATGAAAAAAGATATTCACCCAGATTACCACGAAATCACCGTTGTAATGACCGATGGCAGCGAACATCCGACGCGCTCAACCTGGGGCAAGCCCGGCGATGTGTTAAAACTCGACATTGACCCAAAGACACACCCAGCATGGACTGGTCAGCACCGTATCCTTGATTCTGGCGGCCAGGTGGCTCGCTTTAACAAGCGTTTCGGTGGACTCGGCATCAAATAAGACAGAGGCCAAGATAACGCGAGAGCAATCTTGCAATACGACAAAAGCCAGCTTAACGCTGGCTTTTTTCTTGCGCGGATCTATTAGTCATGCCGAGCCAGCTATGAGAGGCCAATTATGAGGGGCCAATTATGAGGGGTCAGCTATGCCGTGATTTGATTGTTGCCTGCGCCGCGGCAAGGCGTGCCGCCGGCACCCGGTAAGGCGAGCAGGACACATAATCAAGGCCAACCTTTTCAAAGAATAATATTGAATCGGCATCACCGCCATGTTCACCGCAGATCCCCAGCTTGATATCGGGCCGCGTTATCCGGCCACGCTCGACACCCATTTCGACAAGCGTGCCAACCCCCTCAAGATCGATCGATACAAACGGATCAACTGGATAAATATCTTTATCGGCATAGTCATGCAGGAACGAGCTAGCATCATCACGGCTGATGCCAAGCGAGGTTTGCGTCAGGTCATTTGTGCCAAAGGAAAAGAATTCTGCCTCAACGGCCAAATCAGATGCACAGATTGACGCGCGTGGCAATTCAACCATGGTTCCGACAAGATACAATATGGTGATGCCTGTTGCCGCCATAACCGCCGTTGCAGCTGTATCAATTTCCGCCTTACAAAGCGCGATTTCCTTGGCCGTTGCAGCCAGCGGCACCATAATTTCAGGGATTGGCGCGTGGCCGGTTTTCTGAGCAACCGCACAGGCTGCCTCAAAAATTGCCGTTGCCTGCATCCGGCAAATTTCTGGATAGGTGACTGCTAGCCGGCAACCACGGTGGCCAAGCATCGGATTTGTTTCAGCCAGTTTAACTGCGCGCTGGCGTGCCGTTTCAATCGTCACCCCTGCCGCCGCCGCAACTTCGGCCAATTCATCGGCGGAATGCGGCAGAAACTCATGTAACGGCGGATCAAGCAGCCTTATTGTTACCGGCAAACCCGCCATGATGGTGAATAATTCCTCAAAATCACGACGCTGCATCGGCAATAGCTTGGCAAGCGCTATTTCGCGGCCTGCTGTATCAGCGGCCATAATCATCTGGCGCATCGCAATAATCCGGTCAGCGTCAAAAAACATATGTTCGGTGCGGCAAAGACCGATGCCCTGTGCACCAAAATCAAGCGCAACACGCGCCTCGGTCGGGGTTTCGGCATTCGTGCGCACTTCCATGCGGCGCACGTCATCAGCCCAGTCCATAACACTGGCAAACGCCCCAGACATTTTTGGCTGAATTGTATCAACCTTGCCTGCATAAACCTCGCCGCTAGTCCCATCAATGGTGATGATATCGCCCTCGACCAACACATGATCAGCGATAAAGACCTTGCCGCCAACCTCGTCAAAGCGCACATCACTGGCACCCGAAACACACGCCCGCCCCATGCCACGTGCCACCACCGCCGCATGGCTGGTCATCCCGCCACGCGCCGTCAAAATACCAACGGCGGCGTGCATCCCGTGAATATCCTCAGGGCTGGTTTCAAGACGCACCAGAATCACATCCTCGCCGGCAGCCGCCATTTCCTCGGCACGGTCAGCGTTCAACACAATCTTTCCGCAAGCAGCCCCGGGTGAGGCCGGCAGGCCGCGTGCCAATATGGTTTTTTCAGCAGCAGGATCGAGCGTCGGGTGAAGCAGTTGATCAAGCGCATTCGGATCAACCCGGCATAACGCCTCATCTCGGGTGATCAGCCCTTCATCAGCCATCTCAACAGCCATCCTCAGCGCGGCCTCGGCAGTGCGTTTGCCGCTGCGCGTTTGCAGCATATAAAGCACGTTCTGCTGCACGGTAAATTCAAGATCCTGCATATCTCGGTAATGCGCTTCAAGCGTTTTGCGAACGGCATCAAGCTGGGCAAACACTTCGGGCATTGCTTCTTGCATTGACGGGGCATCACCGCCCACAATCTGGCGCGCCGCCGCGGTAAGCGGCAATGGCGTGCGGATACCTGCCACCACATCTTCGCCCTGCGCATTGATCAGGAATTCGCCATAAAAACTGTTTTCACCGGTTGACGGGTCACGCGTGAAGGCAACGCCGGTCGCACAATCTTCACCCATATTGCCAAACACCATCGCCTGAACATTCACCGCGGTTCCCCACGCGGCCGGAATATTGTTCAACCGGCGATACATCACCGCACGGGCGTTCATCCAGCTGGTAAAAACGGCCCCAACAGCGCCCCATAGCTGTTCCCAAGGGTCTTGCGGAAAGGCAATGCCCGCCTCGTCCAGAACAATATCCTTGTAGCTTGCGACCAGTGTTTTAAGGTCATCGCCGCTAAGTTCGGTATCTTCAAAAACACCACGCTGTAGCTTCATATCTTCGAGCGCGTCCTCAAACAGCCCGTGATCAACCTCAAGCACGACATCACTATACATCTGGATAAACCGGCGATAGCTGTCATAGGCAAAACGCGCATCATCAGCCCGGGTTGCCAGCCCTTCGGCGGTGGCATCATTCAGCCCGAGATTAAGCACCGTATCCATCATGCCGGGCATTGATGCGCGCGCACCCGAGCGCACCGAAACAAGCAACGGGTTCGCCGGATCGGCAAAGCAGGTACCGGTTTCTGTTTCGATTTTCGCAATCGCGCTGCGCACCTCGGCGTCTAGCGTATCGGGGTAGGTTTTATCATGGTCATAAAAATGGGTGCAAACTTCGGTGCTGATGGTAAATCCGGGCGGAACCGGCAAGCCAATAGAGCTCATCTCGGCCAGATTAGCACCCTTACCGCCCAGCAAATTACGAAATGACGCATCACCATCAGTGCCGATTTTGCCAAAACTATAAACCCATTTTGTCATGTCTTTAATCAGCCCTCTATTTTCGTGAAATCAGCCACGGATAGCATCTTCTCACGGATCATTGCCAACAATCCAAGCCTGTTTAGCCGGATCGCCGGATCATCATCATTCACAACAATCTTATCAAAAAACACATCAATGGGGGAACGCAACGCACCAAGCGCGGCAAGCTGCGCGTCGATAGTTCCTGTATTCGCCGGCATTGTCGATAATGGGGCGAAAAGGTCTTTCTCAATCGGGGTAAATAATGCCGGATCACACGCCGCCGCAAAAGACGTTTTAGCCTTTTTCTCTTCGGCAGCAAGAATACTGCTGACCCGCCGCCAGCCCGCCATTAATCCACTGCCATCCGCTGCCTCAAGAAACCCAGCCAGCGCCAACGCACGGGCCACCATCAGGCAGACATCATCACCATCATCACCGGCCAGCGCCGCCGCCACGACATCATGCCGCATATTCTGATCGCGAAGATAGCCGCGAAGCCGGTCACGAATAAACGGTAACAGATCAGCATCAACCGCAGCAAAACCATATCCCTTGGCAGCCTCATCAAGGATCTTGCCAAGCGGAATGGTTAACTTTGCATCAACAATAATACGAATAACGCCCAAGGCCGCACGGCGCAGTGCAAACGGGTCTTTCGATCCGGTTGGCTTGGCTCCAATGCCAAAAAACCCGACAAGCGTATCAATTTTATCCGCAAGCGCAACCACCATAGCCTCAGGCGTTGGGGGCAGATCATCGGCTGGCCCTTGCGGCCGGTAATGCGCGGTAATGGCGGCACAGACGGCCGTATCCTCGCCGCCTGCGGCCGCATAATACCCACCCATGATACCTTGTAACTCGGGAAATTCACCAACCATGCCGGTGACCAGATCAGCTTTGGCAAGCCGGGCAGCCCGCACCGATGCCGCAATATCAATTGCCGGCATATGCTGTCCAATCGCGCTAGCCAAACCCTCCATACGGTTTGCTTTATCAAGGATTGAGCCAAGCCCTTCATAGAAGGTGACCTCGCCAAGCGATGGCAAATAGCTATCGAGCGGTCGGGTCTGATCCTGTTGCCAGAAGAATTCGGCATCGGCAAGGCGTGCCCGCAGCACGCGCTGATTACCTGCGACGATTACCTGATCACGTGCAGCCTCAGCAAGCCGGTTTGACAGCAGGATGAAATAGGGCGAGAACGCCCCCTTGGCATCACTAAGGGTAATGTATTTCTGATGCGTGGCGATGGTGGCTTGCAACAATTCTGGCGGCAACAGCATGAAGCGATCTTCGATCTTGCCCAGCAATGGTGTCGGCCATTCGACCAAACCGGAGATATCGTCTAGATAACTGCCAAGTTGCGCCTCATTGACGTGACAGGAATATGTTCCTGCCAGTTCCTTGGCCCCCTCAATGATCGCGGCGTGCCGTTCGTCTTGATCCAGCATCACATAACCGGCGCGTAAGCGGGCCTTCACATCATCAAGGCTGCGGACGCCAATAAGGTCGATATCAGCGGGCGCCTCAAAATAATGACCACAGCTTGTCGCACCAAATTGGATAGCACTGCCGCCACCAAGATCCAGCGTGCAGCCAAGTGGCTTGCCGTCAAACAAGACATTGATCCGGTGCAACGGCCGTACCCAGCGAAACTTACCCGCGCCCCAGCGCTGGCTCTTTGGCCATGGAAAATGGGTTAAAATGTCGGTTATAACCGGCGCCAGCAACTGGGCCGTGTTCACGCCAGCTATTTCGCTGCGGGCAAAGAAGAACCTGCCCTTCGGCGTGTCCTCTTCCACCAGTTCATCACGGGTTAGGCCGGCCGAGCTTAAAAAGCCATTGATTGCCGCCTCTGGTGCATCAACACGCGGGCCACGTTTTTCGACCACCCGGTCAGGCTGCGATGCGGTGATATCTGTGACATAAGCCAGCAGATGACGCGGCGCACAAAGGCCGGTTGCGGTGCTGTTTTCACCCCAGACGCCAAGCGTTGTTAGCGCCGCCTGAACAAGACGCGCCAGATCACGACCAGCCGCGGCCTGCATGCGGGCAGGAATTTCTTCCGAAACCAGTTCGATTACCAGATCAGCCATTCGTCGAACTCTCCGTTAGTCCCATCCATGCTTCACAGCATCCCTTGGCAAGGCTGCGCACACGCCCGATATAGGCGGCGCGTTCGGTAACCGAAATTACCCCGCGCGCATCCAGCATATTAAACAGATGGCTAGCTTTCATACATTGATCATAAGCCGGCAACACCAATGGCGTTTCCAGCGCAAGCAGGCGGCCACATTCGGCCTCGGCATCGCGGAAATGGCCAAGCAGCATATCAGTATCGGCCTGCTCAAAGTTCCAGCCGGAAAATTCAACCTCGGCGCGTTTAAAAATATCGCCATAGGTTTTCCCGCCGTCTTCGGCTGGCACACCGTCCCAATCAAGGTCATAGACATTTTCCACACCTTGAATATACATCGCCAATCGTTCCAAGCCATAGGTCAGCTCAAGCGGTACCGGATTGCATTCAATGCCGCCAACCTGTTGAAAATAGGTGAATTGCGAGATTTCCATCCCATCGCACCAGACCTCCCAGCCAAGCCCCCAAGCGCCAAGCGTCGGCGACTCCCAGTCATCCTCGACAAACCGGATATCATGTTTCGCGGGATCAAGCCCAATGGCCTTTAGCGAGTCCAGATACAGGGCCTGCGAGTCTGCGGGCGACGGCTTGAAGATCACCTGAAACTGATAAAAATGCTGCATACGGTTCGGATTTTCACCGTAGCGACCATCAGATGGGCGGCGTGATGGCTGCACATAGGCGGCCCGCCAAATCTCGTCCGGACCCAAGGCGCGCAAGGTCGTTGCCGGGTGAAATGTGCCAGCCCCAACCTCCATATCATAAGGCTGCAGAACAACCGCGCCCTGCTGCGCCCAATGGCGTTGAAGATTCAAAATAATCGACTGGAAATCAGTTCGAATTTCGTCACTTGGTGATGTTGGCATCCGTCACGCATCCTATTGCAAAAGATGCGCCAAAATTAGCCGGAAACCGCACCAAAAGGCAAGCAGTCGCTGCCGCTAATAAGGACAGTTTTCCCGATCGCAAGTCTCGCCGCTGACCCATGCCCCGCAAACCGTGCATTCCTGCAAATCGACAGATGCGCCATCATTGTTCTGTTTTGCTGATCCGCCCGTATCCTGATTTTTATCTGCCGCCTGATTGGCGATGTTTTTCTGACGCGCCTCAAAAAAACGAAATACCGTCCAGACCAGCCAGATCGCGGCAAAAAGACCAAGCAGTTTCGGTAGTGAGAGAACCATCGTTCAAAAATCCTTCATCATTGAGATGATTGGTTTCAGCAAAAAAGCACGCAAGAAAAGCGCTGGGCGCCCTCGATCATCGACAGGCCTATAACCCTTGCACAAGCCCGCGCATTTTTACAGCCCGAAACGCGAAAAATAGGCACGTTCAACCGCCAGACCTGCGGTTTCCTGCACCAGATGACTGCTCATCCCGGGCAAGCCAAGCGACAGAAAACTGCGCTTTGGCCCGATTTGCATTATCTCAGTATCCTCGCCAAATCGCTGCAACAGGGTTTGCCGACATTCGCCAATCCCATCAATCAGCCCAAGATCAAGCGCGCGCTGCCCCGTCCAGAAGGCACCGCTGAAAAGCTCGTCAGCTGCGCCTTTCAGCCGCGAGCCGCGTCTTGTTTCAACATGATTGATAAATTGTTGGTGAATATCTGCCTGAAGCGCCTTCAGCCGGCCCACCTCTTCATCACGTTCCGCCTGAAACGGGTCAAGCGTCATTTTGGCCTCACCAGCTGTGTAGACGCGCCGGTCAATGCCCAACTTGGCAATCGCCTTATCAAACCCAAAACCAGCCGAGATAACCCCGATCGAGCCAATCACCGACGCAGGATTGGCAAAAATCTCATCTGCCGATGCTGCCAACCAATAGCCGCCGCTCGCCGCTACATCCTCACAAAAAGCCAGAACTGGCACATCGGCCCGGCTGGCAAGATCGCGGATACGCTGACCGATCAATGATGATTGCACCGGCGATCCACCCGGCGAATTGATAATGAGTGCAACCGCCTTGGCCCGCTTGACCGAAAAGGCCTTTTTCAATTGCGGCTCAATCGCTTCAAGCGATAATCCGCGCCGCCCAAGACTGCCTGATTGGGCAATCACACCCGTTAGCCGCACCACCGGCACAATCGGCTTGTGGCGGCGCCAGAACATTAATTTGGAGAACAGCCCCATTTTCACTCAAATTCCCTTTATTGGTTTTAGCCCCAAGATATTTAGACCTGAAATATTTAGGCTTTGCGTGCCGGATGCATAATATAAAGGCCATCACCATTCATAATCCGGCTGGCCGCTTCGGTAAAGCTGCCATCATCATTATGCAGCACAAGGCCGGGTAAAATTGCACCCGGGCCATTAATGCCTTTACGCACCTGAACAATCACCCGCGCTGCCGGCACCATCGGCCGCGGCCATAGTGGAAATTGCAGCGTTTCAGATGCCCCCGACGCGGCAAACAAATGGATCAATTCAGCCGCCCTGTCGGCGCGGCAGATAAAACTGATCCGGCCGCGTGGTTTGGCCGCCCACAGCGCCGCCGTAACCCAGTCACCGAGTTCCAGCCCATCGCCAATATGCGCCAGCGCGCGCCGCTGATCCCGAGGCCTTGTGCCAGCCGCATAATGATAGGGCGGGTTGCTAACAACATGATCATAGCTGCCAGCAAGAACTGGCGGCATCTTGGCGATATCTTCACATAAGACGCGCAGCCGTGCATCAAAGCCGTTTGCCGCGACATTGCGTTGGGCTAACGCCGCCATCACCGGATCAATCTCGACCGCGGTAATCTGCACATTATCAAGCCTTTGGGCCAGACACAGGCTGACGCCACCAACGCCTGCCCCCATATCCAATATTCGGCCGCGATTTACCCCAACCGCTGCCGCCAGCAAAACCGCATCGCTGCCTACACGAAAGCCGCTTTTGGGCTGCATCACCGAAACGGTTTTTGCCAGCAGATGGTCGTGCGTTACCGCCAGATTATCCAACAGATCAGCCCTATTATCGCCAGCCTTATCATTGCCAGTTTTGGCGTCATCATCCGTTGTTAAATCCCGGGTCATACTGCCCTCACCCTCCAAAACCACTGGCCTTACATTACCGCAACGATCCAGCCATTTGGCGACAAGTGGTCAGCGGCCAGATTGATGATCTCACCGGTTAATCGTCAAAGAACTCGCCCGCATCTTCAAGCAGCGTTTTTGCGGCTAAACGCCGCTCTGCCGGTACCATGATTCGGCGCGGAAAGGCACCAATACCGGCCTCAAGCGCCGAAATATTTGCGTCAAACACAACTGCCTCGATACCGGCATCAGCCAGCAACGCCAGCAAAAATGACAGGCGAACGCCATTTGTCGTGCTAACAAGATGTTCCATACCGCCCTATCATGCCGCATATTCGCTAAATTACCAAGCACAGGCCTCGTAAATTCCCCCGTAATCCAGCTTTTTCCTTGCCCGATTATCGCCCAGCATCGTATTGAGTAACTGGTGTTTTGGTAGGCAAAGACCACGCTGACGCCCCCTTGTTTGATGTTTGCGCCTTTTATGTTCAATATAAGTCGGCGCTAAATGCTGGGTGTTCGTAATTTTGCTGCTAATCTGTTTCGGCGGACAATACCTATATGCCTGCTTACATTACAATGATGGCGCGCTGCCACGGATGAGATGAGTTTATGAGTTCGAATTTAGACGTTAAAACCAAGTCTGAGCTGGCGTCACTTGATCCGTTGGCCGGGCTGCTTGCGGGTGACATGAAGGCGGTCAATGCGATGATCCTCGAGCGGCTTGCCGGTGACGTGCCGCTGATCACTGAATTGGCCGGACATCTGATTGCGGCTGGCGGTAAACGTATCCGACCGATGATGACCCTCGCCGGGGCGCGCATTGCCGGTGGCACGCCGCACGCAATCGGGCTGGCAACAGCGGTCGAATTTATCCATTCGGCAACCTTGCTGCATGATGATGTGATTGATCAGTCTCATTTGCGGCGTGGCCGTGACACGGCGAATGCGCTGTGGGGGAATGAGGCATCGGTTCTGGTTGGGGATTTTCTGTTTGCCCGCGCCTTTGAATTGATGGTCGAGGCAGGTGATATTGCGGTTCTTGGTCAATTGGCGAACGCGTCGGCGCGGATTACCGAGGGCGAAATCAAACAAATGACCATCGCCGGACAGCCGGACACGGCAAGGGCTGATTACCTCGACGTGGTCACTGGCAAAACTGCCGTGCTGTTTGCCGCCGCCGCCGCCGCAGGTGCGCGGCTAGCCGGTGCAAACAACAATGATATCACTGTGATGTATGACTATGGAATGCAGCTTGGCCTTGCCTTTCAGATCATGGATGACGCGATGGATTATGCAGTTTCCAGCAGCACAATGGGCAAAAATGTGGGTGATGATTTCACCGATCAGAAAATCACCCTGCCGGTGATTCTGGCATGGCAGGATGGCGATGCAAATGATCGCAAATTCTGGCAGCGCACGATGGGTGATGGCGATTTTGCCGATGGTGACCTTGCGATCGCGCAGGCGATCCTAACGCGCCATGACGCCCTCAACCGGTCAATTACAATTGCTGGTGATTATGCAAATGCCGCCATTGACGCATTATCGCGCCTGTCGTCAACCAGCGCCGATCAGGCCGAATTAATCAGCGCACTTGCCGCCGCCGCCAGGTTTTCCGCCGCCCGCCAGAATTAGTCGCAATGATTGCCGCGCAAAATTGCAGCAATTTCAGTGGCACAATGCCGTATCTGACGCGCCCATAGGCTGTTTACCGCCTCATCAGCCGCACCATGCCAATTGCCGCGATTAACCGTCACGCGCAGTCGCCGAAATCCGGTAAGACGCGGCCTGCCAAGGTTAAACGCCATCGACTGGCGACACGCTCATCACCGGTGCCAGCCCGAACCGGCCTCGCCAATTTGCGGTGCCATTTCTTGACCTGTCGGCCAGTGCTGGCGGCGGTGCAGAAGTTGACATTGCCAGTGAAACAACATCCGATCCGAACAATCAATGGATCTTTCCGCGTCACTGGCTTGCTAGGCTTGGAGGCAGACAGCCATCAAGTTTGCGGATGATTTCGATAAGTGGTGACTCGATGGTGCCCCTTCTTGAACATGATGACACGGTAATGCTTGATTGCAGCCAGACCCGCCCCTCACCGCCGGGCATTTTCATTCTTGATGACGGCGTTGGCCTTGTTGCCAAGCGCCTTGAGATCATCCCCAACACCAATCCGCAGATGCTTCGCATCGCCTCGCAAAACTCTGCTTATAGCAGCTATCAACGACGGATTGATGAGGTACATATCATCGGGCGTGTGGTATGGTTTGCGCGCCGTCTCTAATCGGGGGCTCAATTGCGCATTTTTATGCATACTATTTCTAACCAAAGGGCGATCAGCATATGGCACGCCATACCCACAGAAAATCTGGCAAAAAACGGTCGATCAAATCCAATCAGATGGCTGGTCGATTGCCGCGAAATGCAGCACCGATTGAGGTGACAATCAGCCATATTGGGGCGCGCGGCGATGGTATCGGCAAGGCGCTTTACACGCATAATTACAACGCTTTGGAATATGATGTGTTTGTTCCGGCCAGCCTTCCGGGCGAACGGTTACTGGTACAGCCACTATCCTTGACCGCACAGGGTATCAAGGCGCGCATCATAGAGCTGCAATCCCCGTCGCCACAACGCCATGCACCGCGCTGCAATGCGTTTCCGGCCTGTGGTGGATGCCGTTTTCAGCATTGGGATGAAGCTGAAATTGGCAGGTGGAAAACCGCACTTGTCGGCAAGTTCCTCGACCGCGCCTACGTCAGTGCGGGCAGCATCAGACCGTTATATAGCTCGCCAGCAAAAAGCCGTCGCCGTGCCAGCTTTCACCTCAAATGCCTTGCCGATGGGGCGGTTGTGGGGTTTCGCGAGCATATGGGCCAGCATATTGTCAGCCCCGATCAATGCGCCATTCTGCATCCCAGTCTATTGGAATTGCAATCTGCCCTGCAGAAATTTGCCAGCGCCCATTTGCCAGCTGGCTTTGCCGCCGATGCGCACGCCAATCTCCTTGATTGCCGCACGGGCAGCACGGATGACAATAATATATGCCTCTATCTTGAGCCAATTTCGGGCGCGCAGCCATGGAACCCGGATATGCTTGCCAGCCTCGGCGATTGGGCTGTCACGCTTAATCTGGCGCGTCTGTCGGTGGCCGATCATGGCAGCCCCATGACGCTATACGCGCCCGAGGTGCCGATGGTTCAATTTGGTGAAACGGCAGTTTCACCGCCGCCTGGCGCCTTTTTGCAGGCAACCCGTGATGGCGAGGCTGTCTTGCAAAGTGCGATCGCCGAGATTGCTGGCACCTCGCGGCAGATTGTTGATCTGTTCGCCGGATGCGGCACGCTTAGTTTGCCACTTTTAGGTCAGCTATCACATCTTTTGGCTGTCGAACAATATGACGATGCCCTTGCCGCATTAAAGGCCGGTGTCGATGCAGCCGGTATTGGCGGGCGGGTTAAAATTGCCAGCCGCAATCTGTTTGATGCACCATTAATTCCGGATGAATTAAGCGGATTTGATCTGGCGATACTCGATCCACCACGCAGCGGCGCAGCCGCACAATGCCAGATGCTGGCACAATCTGATATCCAGACCATCGCAATGGTATCGTGTAATCCGGCAAGTTTTGCGCGTGATGCTGCCATTCTGAACGAAGGCGGGTTCGAGTTGGACTGGCTTCAGATCATTGATCAATTCCTGTTCAGTAATCATCTCGAGCTTGTCGGCGCCTTCCGCCGTAAACCCTAGCCATGTGCGTGGCAACCCAAACAGACTGACGGCGACATTGCCAAACACAATATTACCAGCACAGGATAGCCATATGATGATAAAGCGATCCATGACCATTCACGGCCACCGAACAAGTGTGTCTCTTGAGCGCTCGTTCTGGGAGATGCTTGACGAGATGGCGCTGCATCAGGGCCGGTCACTTGCCAGTTTGGTACAAGCGGTTGACCGCAAACGCGAAGGCAGCCTGTCCTCTGCACTCCGGCTATATGTTTTGGCCGAATTGAAAAAAGAAACCGCCGCAGATAAGACAGATACAAAGCCGCTGGATCACTAACGTTTTTGGGATTATAACGCTGTTTAGACAGGCTCTTTGGCGCGGCATCTCTGGTAAACACCCCATACGGCAAACGCCATCAAGGCAAACGCCAGCAAGGGACGCCAAAGCACGGCGAGTGTTAAATTTGATAGGAAACCAAGCGCATGCATATCGCAATTCTTTTGGCGGGTCATACCAACAAAGCCATGCCAGCACGCTTTCAAGATTACAATGATATGTTCAGCGCGCTCTTCACCAGCCTGCCGCAGGGCAAGACATTTCACTTTACCACGCTGGCGGTGGTTGATGATGTGTTTCCGCAAGATATCAATGATTATGACGGTTTTCTGGTGTCGGGTTCGGCCTATGGCGTTTATGATGACGCGCCGTTCATTCCAAAATTAATGACCCTTATTCACCAGATTCACGCTGCCGGCAAGCCGCTTGTCGGGGTCTGTTTTGGCCATCAGATCATCGCCCATTCGCTGGGCGGTCATGCCCAGAAATGGGATCATGGCTGGGGCATAGGCGTAAAAGAAATGACCATGCTTGACCATCCGGACTGGATTGATAACAAGGCCGAGACGATTAACCTCATTCATGTTCATCAAGATCAGGTGACCCGCCTTCCAGATGGTGCGCGGCCAATCGCCAGCGCCGCACATTGTGCCAACGCTGCCTTTGCCATCAGCGATAACGTATTTGCTGTTCAAGGGCATCCGGAATTTGACGTTGATTATACTGATGCGCTTGCAGATTTGCTGACACCAAAGGCAGGTGCTGACTGCATTCAAGCGGCGCGTCAATCCTTGACCACCCCACATGACGGCAAAATGGTGGCCGGCTGGATTCTGGCCTTTTTTGCCAAACACGCTGCATAAAAGATGATGACGCCAGCAGAGCGATGCCCCAAAAAGCCAAGCTCAGAAAAGGAATGCCATGTCACTTGTAATCGGCCTTGATACTGGCGGCACCTATACTGATGCAGCTCTTCTTGATGTTGATCGGGGCGTTGTTCTGGCAACTGGCAAGGCCCTAACAACCCGCGATGATTTGTCGGTTGGGCTTGGTGGTGCCATTGCCAAGGTACTGGCTGCCTATGACGGGGCACCGGCTGATATTGGCATGGTCTCGCTGTCAACAACGCTTGCCACTAACGCCGTTGTCGAGGGTGTTGGTGGCCGCGTTGGCCTGTTCTTGATCGGTTTTGACGAGATGGCACTTGAACGCGCCGATCTAGCCCGTGCCCTAGGCCAAGATCCGGTGCATTTCATTACCGGCGGTCACCGGCCCGATGGTGGTATTCAGGAACCGCTTGACATCGCCGCGCTAGAAGCCGCAGCACAGCGCCTGAAATCAGAAGTATCCGCCTTTGCTGTTGCCGGTCATTTTGCCACGCGCAACCCGCTTCACGAGACCGAAGCCCGCGATATGCTGCGCGACATTACCGGCCTACCGATTACCTGCAGTCATGAATTATCTTCATCACTGGGTGGCCCAAGACGGGCGCTTACCGCCGTGTTAAATGCTCGTCTGATTAATTTGCTGGAACGGTTAATTGCCGCCACCCAGTCGATCATGGATGCGGCGGGGTTGGCTTGCCCGCTAATGGTGGTAAAGGGTGATGGATCGCTGCTCCAAGCCGATTTTGCCCGATCACGTCCGGTTGAAACAGTGCTATCGGGGCCAGCGGCCAGCCTATCTGGCGCCGCGTTTTTGGCCGGTGCTAAAACCGCGTTGATTGCCGATATCGGCGGCACCACGACCGATATTGCTTTTTTGCATAATGGCACACCGCGCCTCAAGCAAGACGGGGCATTTGTTGGCGGCTGGCAGACTATGGTCGAGGCGGCCGAGATCCGCACCTGTGGGCTTGGCGGCGATAGCGAGGTAACGCCGATCTTGCGCGGGCGCACTGGCGGGCTAACACTTGGCCCGCGGCGGGCAACGCCGCTGTCATTATTGGCAATGCGCTGGCCTCAGATAAAGACCCATCTTGCCAGCCAGCTTGATCTGGCTGTACCCATGGCAACTGATGCGCGCTTTGTGTTCCCGATCATGCCTGATGGGGTGCCAAAATGGCTTACCCGATCTGAGATCCGGCTGGCCGAAAAGGCTATTGCTGCCGGCCCATCGCCGGTTGCCGAACTGGCCGCGACCCAATTGGCGCTTGGTGCCGTTGACCGGTTGATCAGCCGCGGCCTTCTTGGCCTGTCCAGCTTTACCCCGACCGATGCCGCCCATGTTACCAGCGCCTTTACTGAATTTGATAGCGAGGCGGCAATGCTTGGCGCAAAATTAATGGCGCGTCAACGAAATGGTGCTGGTGTTGCGATTGCAGCATCACCAATGACGCTGGCGGAAATGACGCTTGGCGAATTGCATCGGCGTTCGATATTGGCGCTTATGGATGCAGCTTTGGCGCATGAAGGCGGCGGCGAAGCGGCGATATCGAATAACGCTATTCTGGCGCAATCTTTTCGTGCGGCACCGGAAAACAGCAATCCGCCTGCGCAGCCGCTGGTGTCGGTAAAAGTGTCATTGAACAGCGATCTTATCGCGCTTGGCGCATCGGCTGCAACGCATTACCCGCCAATCGCCGCCGCGATGGGGGTTCAGTTAAGCGTGCCTGATCATGCCGATGTTGCCGGGGCGGTTGGTGCGGCCGCCGGATCGGTTCGCCAGCGTGTGATGATTTCGATCACCCAGCCGGCCGAATCCAAATTTCGCGTTCACCTTCCCGATGGCCCGCTGGATAAATCCAGCCTTGATGACGCGCTTGCGACGGCGCGCATTGCTGCCAAACAGCTCGCCGAGGCGCGCGCCCAAAATGCAGGCGCGACCAAGATTGACCTGCATTTGGACGAAGATATCAAGCTGGTGCCACTATCATCGAACAAGGATCTGTTTATCGAGGCCCTGATCTATGCCACCGCCGAGGGCCGCGCCGCCTAGACCATTTCGCATCACCTGTTTTTTGATCAGCAATCTGGCTTATGACTAAAATAGCCGCTGCTGCATCACATCACAATCGGCGGCGAATGATTTGTGATCACTATAGCGTTTTTTGATGCTGCGAATGGCGCCAACCGGCAGAAAATCGCGCACTTCATGCCAATGCCAATCGACCTGCACGCGGCCCGAAATGCGATTTAGCTGAACAGTCATTTCATGCGCATTTGTCGGGGTCTCGACATAGGGGTCATCACCAACAACGGCATAGACCATTGGGCCTGACTGCGATGTCTTGCTGATCCGCAGATCATCATCACTTGCCACAAAATCAATAATATCGCCATTGGGTGAAAGCGGTGCATTCTGGATAAAATCAAAGGCTGGCAAACGGCGACTGCGCTCAATGGGAACCATGCGCACCCGCGATACGTCACCACCGTCAACATCGACCGTGACATAGACCGCGCCTTGAAATGAATCGGTTTCGGCATTTTCGCCACGCATCTGTTCAATTTCAAACAAGCCGTTACAAACCATGAAAACCGATTTTGCAGCGGCTGATGGTGCGGATAGCACCGCCATCAGCAACCCTCCGGCCAGCGATATTTCCAGCACGCGCCATCTTGCAAAGATTTGCTCTATCAGTGACGGCGTTATCAACAACCGCCTTGTTAAAGGCCCGAAATTAGCCACCAATCGCATTTGCGTAACATAGCCTCCTTTGCCACGCGCCAGCCTGATTGACGCATAAGGCATTTGGGTTAGGTTAATTAGATTAAACTTTTAAACAAAATGCTGGTTTTAACTGCTGGCGTTTACAGGCCGCTTGGTCATAGACGGCATGGCCTGATGTCTTCAGTGACGGCCCGTTGCCCGGGGTTAACAGAAAATTCATCTCATTATGCCAATCTTCACTCGACGTTTTTGGGTTTAGTTTCTGCGGCGACATCACAGCAAACTGGGGATGCCTATGATGACCTTTCTTCGCCGTGACGAGGCACTGTTCCTCTTATTTTGGAGCTCTGGATATATTGGGGCAAAGCTTGCGGTGCCGCTTGCTGGGACGTTTACGCTGTTGTTCTGGCGCTATGCGCTGGTCATTGTCGTCGTCGGTCTTATTGTCACCTGGCGCGGTGAATGGCGGCGTCCGAATGCTGGGACTTTTTTAACTGGCTTTTGGGCACATTTTGTCTGGCTGATCGCTATCTCAAAGGCCTTGGAATTTGGCATTGGCGCTGGCGCAGCTGCGCTTATCGCAGCGATGCAACCGGCATTTACCGCGCTACTTGCTCCACTTTTCCTCAACGAACGAAATAGCATCCTTCAATGGGTTGGGGTCGGTGTTGGCTTTGCCGGGGTGGTAATCTTTATTGGTGCTGACAGTGGTGCCTCTGGGGCGGCGTTATGGGTCTACGCACTTCCTGTGCTAGCAACCGCCAGCCTGACCTTTGTCACCCTTTGGGAACGCCGCCGCGCTTCGATAAAGCTGGAAATAGCTGCAAACACATCTTTGACATCAGAGCCAGATATGCCGATTTTTACGTCACTTTTCTGGCAGGGCGCGTTGACGGTTCTGCTTCTACTGCCGCTCGCACAACAATTTGAGAACTTCGCTGCTGACTGGCGGATTGAACTATTCCTTGGGGTAATTTGGCTGGCAGTAATTGCGTCGGTTGGTGCCTATGGGTTGATGTTCCACCTCATCCGTACACTCGCGGCGACACGGGTTTCGGCACTGCAATATTTCGTGCCGCCGGTGACTATGTTGATCGCTTGGTTTGTTTTTGGTGAGGGTTTGACATTGAACGGGCTGGCTGGGCTGCTCGTTACATCAGCCGGACTTTGGCTGATGGCACGCGGCGAGAAACATTAAGCCTGTTGATGGTGCCACTTCGTTATCTGCAACATTCTAATCGACGGTGGCTGGGTATTTGGAAGCAAGGGTTGGTGGGCCCGGCAGGACTCGAACCTGCAACAACACGGTTATGAGCCGTGGGTTCTAACCAATTGAACTACAGGCCCCACCTTTGATTGCGGTTCGTTCCGCCGGCCAAATTGCCAGCCTTCATCCCCGCACCTGATCCCCTCGACAAGCGGCCCTTTCAGGCCTGCTATCTTGCCTAGCTTTCGAGGAAGCTACGCAGTTTGCGCGAACGTGACGGATGCTTCAACTTACGAAGCGCCTTTGCCTCGATCTGCCGGATCCGCTCGCGCGTCACGCTAAATTGTTGACCCACTTCTTCAAGCGTATGGTCGGTATTCATGCCAATGCCAAACCGCATCCGCAGCACCCGCTCTTCACGCGCGGTAAGGCTGGCCAGAACCCGCGTTGTGGTTTCACGCAAATTCGCATGGATCGCCGCATCAAGCGGTTGAACAGCGTTTTTATCCTCGATGAAATCACCGAGATGGCTATCTTCTTCATCGCCGATCGGGGTCTCAAGGCTGATTGGTTCTTTTGCGATCTTTAAAACCTTGCGCACTTTATCAATGGGCATTGACAGCTTTTCTGCCAATTCTTCTGGCGTTGGCTCGCGGCCAATTTCATGCAGCATCTGACGCGATGTCCGTACCAGCTTGTTGATCGTTTCGATCATATGAACCGGGATACGGATCGTGCGCGCCTGATCGGCAATCGACCGGGTAATCGCCTGCCTGATCCACCATGTGGCATAGGTCGAAAATTTATAGCCGCGCCGATATTCGAATTTATCAACGGCTTTCATCAGGCCGATATTGCCCTCTTGAATCAGATCAAGGAACTGGAGGCCGCGATTGGTATATTTCTTGGCGATCGAGATCACCAGCCGCAAATTAGCCTCAACCATCTCGCGTTTGGCTCGTGCCGCCTCGCGCTGGCCGCGCTGGATGGTCTGGATCACTTCACGGAATTCAGGGATAGACAGCCCCACATCATCGACCACAAGCTTGATCTTGTCGCGCAACTCGGCAATCTCGTCGGCGTTCCCCGCCAACAGCTTTTTCCACGCCTTGTTGTTATAGCCACTGCCGGGCCAATCTTCACATACTTCGCGGCCGTTCCAAGCATCAAGAACCTGTGCCCGGGTCACACCGCTATCGGTGGCAAGCCGCATCAACCGGCCTTCGATCTGGGTGAAATGACGGTTCAGGGTAAAAACCTGCTCGCTCAAGGCTTCAATCCGGTTGGGGTTGAAAATCACCCCTTCCATCAATCCGCACAGCTTGACCTTAATTTCGAAATGTGCCGCTTCGCTCTTGGCAACCAGCGGTTGTTCCTTTGTCATCCGGGCAAGGCGACGATCCTGACTTTTCACAAACGCCTTATAGGCCGTACCAATCTCATCAAGAAGCGTCATCACATCGTCACGAACCGCATCTTCCAAGGCGGCAAGCGACAGGTTCAGATCGTCATTTTCGTCATTGTCATTATGCGAGTCACGGGTCGATGTGTCGGTATCGCTATCACCACTGTCATCATCCTCGTCATCGACATCTTCTTCCTCAACCTCATCATCTTCCAGATCATCATCCGGAATATCATCTTCAAGCGGGTTGATCGTGTTCTGGTCGATCAGCGGGTTACCGTTAATCTTGGCATAGGTTGCCTCAAGATCTATGATATCGCGAAGCGGCACAACGCCATCGGCGATCTGGTCACGCCAATGCAGCAATGCACGAATGGTCAATGGCGACTCGCAAATGCCGCCAATCATCATCTCGCGGCCAGCCTCAATACGTTTGGCAATGGCAATTTCGCCCTCGCGCGACAACAGCTCAACACTGCCCATCTCACGCAGATACATCCTTACCGGATCATCTGTTCCCGACACATCGCTATCTGACAGGTTACCGGCGGCGCGGCCGTCTTCTGATGCCTCATCCTCGTCACTATCGCTCTCGGCGCTATCGACAACAGACACGCCCATTTCGCTTAGAGATGACATCACATCGTCAATCTGCTCGGACGTGTAATCCTCGGCAGGAAGCGCCGCATTCAATTCATCATGCGTGACAAATCCGCGTTCCTTGCCAAGCTTCATCAAGGTCTTGATGGTTTGCTGAGCAGCGTCAAGGCTGGCCGCTTCGGCTGCCTCTGGGGTATTCTGATCAGGTTCGGCTTGTTTTTTTGCTTTACTGGCCATCTTGTTGCTCATGTTCCTATCCGGCTTGGCACGCAACCGGAGGTGCTTGCCCCGGCATTGTTGCATCAAATGTCATTCAAGTGGCGATGTTGTCATCGCTGTGGGCGGTGGCCCGTTATTATCTATTTTTTGGGGCACCGGTCTGTGAAAACAGCCCGGACTTACCGCCGACAAGTTGAAGTAGTTCATCTAGATGTATCGCGGCTTGATCGCTTGCCAGCGCAACCGGATCAAATGGCAATCTGGCTTTCATGTCATCCCCCGTCACTGCCGCTAACACATCACCCAAATTCAATCCTTGTAAATGATAGCTTATCGCTGCGGCGTCAAGGTCTGGATCACGGATTACCGCGTCAATAAGTGCTTTTTTCAGGCTTTCGAGTGCTTGATCCCCCGAATCCAGCATCGACAATGTCTCAAAATTCGCAGAAACCAGCGAAGGATGCGCCAATAACAGTGCCAGCACCGCCCGATGCCGATTAATTAATCCGGTTTGCGGCCGCGGTGTGCGTCGCGGGGCGACCACCGACGATACCCCGCGGATTTGATTACGCATCGCAGCGATTCGGCTTTCAATTTCATCGCCATACGCGCTGCGCACCTGATTATTGCCGATACTGCGGACATAGCCGCGAACCGCTTGCCAGAATTGCGCCCGTGTTTCGGGCTGGCGCACGTCAAATTCGGCCCCTACTCGTTCCCAAAGACTATCAACCAATGCGCGTGCAGTGCTGATCACTTTGCGAAACCCTTCCGGCCCGCTTGCGGCGATCAAATCATCCGGATCAGTGCCCTCAGGCAGCACCGCCAAGCGCGCCGAACGCCCCGGTTCTAAAAGCGGTAATATCCTCTCAAGTGCCCGCATTTGCGCGCGCTGGCCAGCGGTATCACCATCAAAACACAATACCGGTTCATCATGCAGCTTCCATAATAGCGCAATCTGCTCGGCGGTTAATGCTGTCCCCAGCGGCGCCACCGCCGCGGCCGCACCACTCCGGTGAATGGCAATCACGTCCATGTAACCTTCTGCAACAACCAGTGGTAGATTACGCCGCAATCCTTCACGCGCCTGCACCCATCCGTAAAGCACCGCCTTTTTGGAAAAGGTCGACCCCTCGCCCGAATTCAGATATTTGGGTTGGGCATCGCCTAGCGCCCGCGCCCCGAATGCAATGACTTTGCCTTGCCGGTTTTCGATCGGGAACATGACGCGATCACGAAAATAATCAAACAGGCTGCCATCACGGTCCGATTTACGGATCACACCAGCAGCAAGCATATCATCGTCGGAGAACCCCTTATCCGTTAGCGCAGCGCGCAACCCGCTTCGCGGTGAATAGCCAATCCGATAGGTCTTAACAGTGGCCGCATCCAGCCCGCGCTGTTTTAGATAGCGCGTTGCATCACGGCCTTCGTCACGGCGCAAAGTCGCTTCGAAAAACAGGGTTGTTTCTTCAAGAATATCAAGTGCTGCCTTGCGCTGGCGCGATGCCGCAACATCTTGTAGCGCGCTCCAAGGCATGGCCAAGCCGGCCATTTCGGCAAGCCGCTCAACGGCTTCCATGAATTCCAACCCATCCATCTCACGCAGAAACGAGATCGCATCACCATGCACACCGCAGCCGAAACAATGGTAAAAACCATCATCATCAACTACGGAAAAAGATGGGGTTTTTTCCGAGTGAAAGGGGCATAGGCCGCTATGACGGCGCCCTTTGCGCACAAGTTTGACCCGGCGCCCAACAACATCCGATAGCGGCACACGCTGACGAAGATCTTCGATAAATTCGGGCGGCACCGCCATAATTCAAAGCTCCGCTTACTAATTTAGCCGGTTGGTCATCGACGGGGCGCATCAACCCCAATATTCATACCGTTATCATAGACTGCCGCGGCAAAACCATCAAATTTCATGGCAAGTGGCCGCAATATTCGGCCCCAATATTCGATCATTTTGAGTGAGGCTCGAAAGACCTTCGAGTGAAGCCAATAATGGCGCCAGTAATCTTGAATGGGGCCAGTAATCTTGCCATTATTTGGCGGCAGGCAATGTTTCACATGATTGCTGGAATGTGCCTCAGCGCCTCTGAAGATCCTAATCCTTTGCCATCAGGGCTGTCTTAACTGCCTGACTAGCCGCAGAAAAATCCATCTGTCCTGCATAATTGCCTTTCAGATAGCCCATCACCTGCCCCATATCCTTGACCGACGATGCGCCGGTTTCGTCTATCGCTGCCGATATCGCCGCCTGCATTTCGGCGTCATCCAGCTGGGCTGGCAGAAACCCCTTAATGATGGCGATCTCGGCTTCTTCGGCATCCGCAAGCTCCGGCCGGTCACCATCACGATACATCTTGGCCGATTCTGTCCGCTGCTTGATCATGGTCTGCAGCAGGCCAAGGATATCATCGTCACTGATCCCATCAGGGTTGCCATTACCTCTTGCGGCGATATCACGGTCTTTCAGGGCAGCCATGATCAGCCGCATGGTACCAAGCGCAGCCTGATCCTTGTTTTTTAATGCTTGCTTCATTGCTGCTGCAATATTTTCGCGCATGATTTTAGCGTTCCCCTGTAAATCAAAGTCGGGAAAGTCCCCCCCAAATCGTCAGCGCGCTTATACGCGACTCTGACAAATGCCGCAAGCCCTTCCGCTTTGGCTTGACCAATGCAGCAGGCTGCGGTATCACCACTGCCGTTTGGCAGACACGGGCTGAACCACGCGGCTTTTATAACAGGATGTGGGATCAAATGGGGCAGAAAATTACGTCTGGCCAGTATTTTGCTGCGCTTCGCGCCAACCGGGAAAACCCGACAGCAGCCCTCGTTCTTGAAGATGGATCCGTCTTCACCGGTTACGGATTCGGTGCCGCCACCACTAATGTTGGCGAAATCTGTTTCAACACATCAATGACTGGATATCAGGAAATCCTGACAGATCCGTCATATGCTGGGCAGATCATCACCTTTACCTTTCCGCATATCGGGAATGTTGGTGCCAATGATCAGGATTTTGAAACTGGCAAGCCCACAGCGCTGGGGTTAATCGTCCGGCAGGCGGTAACCAATCCTGCCAGCTGGCGAGCGACAAGCAGCCTTGATAGCTGGCTGAAAACCCATAATTTACCCGGGATCAGCGGTATTGACACGCGCGCGCTGACGCGCCGCATCCGCGACCTTGGCGCGCCGCGCGGGGCGCTTTGTCATGCGCCCGACGGCAAGATTGATCTCGACGCCTTAAAGGCTCAAGCGGCCGCGTGGCCCGGGCTTAAAAACATGGATCTCGCAATTGAGGTCACCACCGATAAAGCCCATGACTGGCATCAGGGCAGCTGGCAGATGGATCAGGGCGCGCATCTTGAAACGCCCGCAAAATACAAAGTTGTCGCCATGGATTTTGGCTGCAAACACAATATTCTGCGCTGTCTAGAAGATGCCGGATGCGCGGTTCATGTTGTCCCTGCTGAAACCACAGCCGATGAGATTTTGGCATTGCAGCCTGATGGGGTTTTCCTATCAAATGGGCCTGGTGATCCGGCCGCGACCGCAGCATATGCCGGCCCGCAAATTGCCAAGCTGATCGAAAAAAACATGCCCGTCTTTGGCATCTGTATTGGCCATCAATTGATGGCGCTGGCGCTTGGTGCGAAAACCCATAAAATGGAACGCGGTCACCGCGGTGCCAACCATCCGGTCAAAGACCTTGCGACTGGCAAGATCGAAATTACCAGCCAGAATCATGGCTTTGTGGTGGACCCTGACAGCCTTCCCGCAGAATTGGAAGTGTCGCATATCTCGCTTTTCGACCAATCTGTCGAGGGGCTGCGTCACACCAGCAAACCTGCTTTTTGCGTTCAATATCACCCCGAATCATCGCCCGGCCCACATGATTCGCGCTACCTTTTTGAACGATTTACCGACATGATGGAAAAGACGAGAGATTAACGATGCCGCGCCGTAACGATATCAAATCTATTCTTATTATCGGCGCTGGCCCCATTGTTATTGGTCAGGCTTGCGAGTTCGATTATTCCGGTGCACAGGCCTGTAAAGCCCTAAAGGCTGACGGCTACCGGGTTATTCTGGTCAACTCGAACCCAGCGACGATCATGACCGATCCGGAAATGGCCGACGCCACTTATATCGAGCCGATTACACCGGCGACCGTCGCCAAGATCATCAAGGCCGAGCGTCCGGATGCGCTATTGCCGACGATGGGCGGCCAAACCGCGCTAAACACTGCATTATCGCTTTATAATGACGGGACGCTGGAAAAATATGGCGTCGAGATGATTGGCGCGCGTACCGCATCAATCGAGATGGCCGAAGACCGCGAATTGTTCCGTTTGGCAATGCAGCGGATCGGGCTTGAATGTGCGCGGGCCAGCACCGTTAACAATTTTGAGGATGCGTTAACGGCGCTTGATAAGGTCGGGCTACCGGCGATTATCCGCCCATCATTCACCCTTGGCGGCGAAGGCGGCGGCGTTGCCTATAACCGCGCCGAGTTCGAAACCATCGTTAGTAACGGCCTGCGCCTGTCGCCCGTTTCTGAAGTTCTGATCGAAGAATCACTTCTCGGCTGGAAAGAATTTGAAATGGAGGTTGTGCGCGACACAACCGACAATTGCATTATCATCTGTTCAATTGAAAATATTGATCCGATGGGCGTTCACACTGGGGACTCGGTAACAGTGGCTCCTGCCCTGACCCTGACTGACAAGGAATATCAGGTACTGCGCGATGCCTCGCTTGCCGTATTGCGTGAAATTGGCGTTGATACTGGCGGCTCGAATGTGCAGTTTGCCGTCTGTCCGGATACGGGCCGCGTTATTGTGATCGAGATGAACCCCCGGGTTAGCCGCTCATCAGCCCTTGCCTCTAAGGCAACCGGTTTTCCTATTGCCAAGGTTGCGGCCAAACTGGCGGTTGGCTATCGGCTTGACGAATTGGTCAATGATATTACCGGCGTTACACCGGCTAGCTTTGAGCCAACGATTGATTATGTCGTGACCAAAATCCCGCGCTTCACATTTGAAAAATTCGCCGGTGCCGAACAGAATCTTTCGACCTCAATGAAATCGGTTGGTGAGGCGATGGCGGTTGGCCGATCCTTTGAAGAAAGTCTACAAAAAGCGCTTCGTTCAATGGAAATCGGCCTGACTGGTCTGAATCCGGTTGAAATGCCTGCACCGGACAGCACGCTTGGCGAAGACCCGCTTCGCGGATGGCTTGGCGAGCTGGTACCAAACCGGATTTTGCGCATTGCAATGGCATTGCGCAGCGGTATGTCAATCGCCGAGGTTCACGCCGCAACCAGCTGGGATATTTGGTTCCTTGAACGAATTGCGGCAATTCTTGATGCGGAAAATGCAGTGATCGAGAACGGCTTGCCCGATGATGCTACGTCCTTGCGTCATTTGAAATCACTTGGCTTTGCCGATAGCCGCCTTGCCGAGCTTGCCAAGCTTGAACCGGCGTATGTGCGCGCGATGCGGCAGGCGGCAGGGGTCACGCCTGTCTATAAACGCATTGATACCTGTGCCGCCGAATTTGCGTCTGATACCGCCTATATGTATTCAACCTACGAGGCCAGCGATCAGGCCGAGTGTGAGTCCGACCCAAGCGACAAGAAAAAGATTGTCATTCTTGGCGGCGGACCGAACCGGATCGGCCAAGGGATTGAATTTGACTATTGCTGTGTTCATGCCTGCTATGCGCTGTCTGATGCCGGCTATGAAACCATCATGATCAACTGTAATCCGGAAACAGTATCAACCGATTATGACACATCCGATCGGCTTTACTTTGAGCCCTTGACCGACGAAGACGTCATCTCGGTGATCAAGCGCGAGGCCGAAAATGGTGATCTACGCGGCGTTATTGTCCAGCTTGGAGGGCAAACCCCGTTGAAAATTGCCGCAGCTCTTGAGGCTGAAGGCATCCCAATACTGGGCACCAGCCCCGATGCGATCGACCTTGCCGAAGACCGCGAACGCTTCCAGCAGCTTTTGCAAAAGTTGAATTTATTGCAGCCAGAAAATGGCATCGCCCATTCAGCCGAAGAAGCCCGCACCATTGTCGAGCGGATTGGCCTGCCGGTCGTTATCCGCCCATCATACGTGCTTGGGGGGCGCGCGATGGAGGTCGTTCACCAGATGGCTGATCTCGAACGCTATATGCGCGATGCGGTTGTGGTATCGGGCAGCAATCCGGTACTGATTGACCGCTTCTTGAATAACGCCATCGAGGTGGATGTCGATGCGCTATGTGATGGCAGCGATGTCTATATTGGCGGCATCATGGAACATATCGAGGAAGCTGGTATCCATTCTGGCGATTCTGCTTGCTCATTGCCGCCGCAACACCTATCGGACGAGATTCTTGCCGAGATCAGGCGGCAGACCTCAGAGCTGGCTTTTGCCCTGAATGTAGTTGGCTTGATGAATATTCAGTTCGCAATCCGCGAGGACAAGATTTACCTTCTTGAAGTCAACCCGCGTGGCAGCCGGACCGTTCCGTTCGTTGCCAAAACCACTGGCGTGCCACTTGCCAAGATCGCCTCACGCGTGATGGCTGGCGAAAAACTGGCTGGCTTCAATCTTAAAGACCTTGAATTACCCCATGTTGCGGTGAAAGAAGCGGTTTTCCCCTTTGCCCGTTTCCCCGGTGTTGATGTCTTCCTTGGCCCGGAAATGAAATCAACGGGCGAGGTTATGGGCATTGACCGTAATTTCGGTGCAGCATTTGCAAAAAGCCAGCTGGGTGCAGGCGTTGGACTGCCGCTCTCTGGTACCGTGTTCATTTCGGTCAAGGATGAGGACAAGCCGGCCTTTGTCGAGATTTGTCGTAACCTTGTTGATGATGGCTTTAAAATTCTTGCGACTGGCGGCACAACTGATGCGTTAAACGCGGCAGGGGTTCCAGCAACGCGGATCAATAAGGTGATGGAAGGCCGTCCCCACGCGGTTGACGCAATGTTATCCGACGAGATTCAACTTGTGTTCAATACAGCCAAAGGTGCCGGCGCAATTAAGGATTCTTTTTCGCTTCGCCATAACGCTTTAACCAACAAAATTCCCTACTATACAACTGTTTCGGGAAGCCGCGCGGCGGCTGAGGCAATCCGCGCCCTGCGGCAAGGTCAACTGGGCGTTCGTACATTGCAGGATTATCTTGCAGATATTAAGCGTTAGCAGTTAATCTGGGCAATCAGGACAGTGTAAGGCGGCCTTGCGGCAGCTGGGTAAACGGATATTAAAGCGATGGAAAAGATACCTTTCACCCCGCAAGGGTTGAACGCAATCAAAGAAGAGCTGGCGCATTTAAAGGGCACCGAACGGCAGGCGGTGATTAATGCCATTGCCGTCGCGCGTGAACATGGTGATTTGTCAGAAAATGCCGAATATCATGCTGCTCGTGAAAAACAATCATTCATCGAAGGGCGTATTTCCGAATTGGAAGACGTAACCAGTCGCGCCGAGGTTATTGATGCGGCGCAGTTGAGCGGCGAGAAAGTTACATTCGGAACAAGTGTTGGGCTGGTCGATGAGGAAACCGACGAAGAGTCGCTATATCACATTGTCGGGCCTTATGAGACCGATATTTCCAAGCGTATGATTTCGACATCATCACCGGTTGCCCGTGCGGTTATTGGCAAAAGCGTTGGCGACTCGGTTGAGGTGCAAACCCCTGGTGGTCTTCGTTCTTATGAAATTCTGACAATTGCGCTGTTTGATATCACCAAAGTCTAATTCGGGCGATTTATAGCGCCTGACCTGTCGCTAGGGCCGGTCAGTTGAAGGCTGTTCAGTTTAGCGCCGGTCAATTGGTACCCCGGCAAGCTGTTTTGCCGAGCGGATTGCCAATGCAGTTTTGACATGGCTGACATTTTTTGCCGGCGTTAGATGACCGGTCAGGAATTTTTGGAAATCATCCCAATCATGCGCGACAATTTTCAGCAGAAAATCAGTCTCGCCCATCAGCATATGACATTCGCGCACCTGCGGCCATGTCGATACCAGCTTTTCGAAATCCTGCAAATCAGCTTCGGCCTGACTGGTTAGCCCCACAAAGGCAAAAACCTGCACGCTAAACCCAAGCGCATCAGGATCAAGATCTGCATGATAACCTTTGATAATATTGGCATCTTCCAGTGCCCGGACACGCCGAAGACATGGCGGTGCTGAAATGCCCGCCCGCTTTGCAAGCTCAACATTGGTCATCCGCCCATCATTTTGCAAATCATGCAAAATCTGTCGATCAACCATATCCAGTTTAATTTTTTCAGCCATGAATAGAGTGCCAGCATCAATGAAGCATTACCGTAAGCATCGCCATAATAGACGCGGCAGATGCCGTTCGACAAGCGCTATTGCGTAATATTATTGCCTGAAGCCCCCGTCCAAGTTACTTATAGTTATCAGACTCGACGTAGTGGAGGCATCGTTTTGCCCGCATCCAGACCATCCAAACCCCGTGCAAAATCTAGCACTAGAGTTCGCGGGGAACCGCGCGAGACACCGCGAAAGGAAACCCGAGCGAACAGATCAACGATCTGGGTTTTAAGCGATGGTACCGCGGGAATGCGTCTTCAGGCGATCGCGCTTGGCGACGCATTGGTGGCGGCTGATGCCCATAATCAAACCAATCTTGTCGACGTCATTTTAACCCTGCCATGGTGGGCGCGCCGGTTTCCGCGTCTTGCCGCCATTCTGCCGCTGTCTTGGCTGCGTGCGGGGCTGCGTGCGGGGATAAATGCGGGGCGCCATCCAGCATCCGGCCAGCCCGATCTCAGCGCTGGGATGCCCGATATCGCCATCACCTGCGGCAGGCGTATGGCCGGAATATCCATCGCGATCCGGCGGCTTGGCAAGGCCGGCGGCGCTGATACGCGCACCATCCATATTCAAGACCCACGCCTTCCACCAGATTATTTTGACGTTCTGGTGGTGCCGCAGCATGACCCAGCCCGCGGCCCCAATATTGTGACCAGTCTGGCATCATTGAACAGGTTGGATACCGCCAAGATTAAACAGGCTGCGGCACGCCTTACCAGCAAATGGACATCGCTTCCCACGCCATTGGTGGCGGTCATGCTTGGCGGAACAAATCGACGATATCGGATTTCGGCGGACATGGCCGACGAGATGGCTGCAAGATTGGCTAAATTTGCGGCTAAAACCGGTGCCAGCCTTGCCATGATTACCTCGCGGCGAACCCCTGTCGATCTGCTAGATCGCCTGACCAGCAGTCTGGATAAAACGTGCTATGCGGTCTTGGATCAGCATGATGACAATCCCTATCCGGGCATTCTTGGCATTGCAGATGCGGTGATTGTGACGTCGGATTCGGTGAATATGATATCAGAAGCGACGGTGACAGGCCTGCCGGTTCTAATTGCCGACTGGCAGCGTGAAAGCGGGCGTATTGGTGCGTTCCATGATGCGATGATGGCGGCTGGTCATTGTGCGCCGCTGGCCGACACTCTGCCTAAAAAGGGCTTTTTGCCCCTTAATGAAATGCCCGAAATTGCCAAGGCTGTCCTTATGCGTCTTGGCCGCTAGCCGCCAGAGCCGCACTCATATACACGCTGTTATCGGGTCGCTATTCGTGCCGTTTCTAGTGAAATAGCGCGCGCCCGTCATTCGGGAACATTCCATCATAAAGGCTGGCAACTTGGGCACCATATCCGTTGAAAATTTGGGTTGGTACATTCTTGTTGCTGCCAAGCAGCCGTTCGGTTTTTTGCGACCAGCGCGGATGCGATACATCTGGATTCACGTTCGCCCAAAACCCATATTCGCGCGCATTAAGATGTTCCCAGAACGAGACCGGGCGCTCATCAGTAAAGGTAAATCGGGTAATGGATTTCACTGATTTAAAGCCATATTTCCACGGTGTAACCAGCCGGATCGGCGCGCCATTTTGCGCCGGCATCGGCTTGCCATAAATACCGGTCGCAAGAAAAGCCAATTCATTTGTCGCCTCGTCAAGGGTCAGGCCCTCAACATACGGCCACGGGTACCAATCCTGCTTTTGCCCGGGGGCGATAGAGGGGTCAAAGAAGGTTTTCATTCGCAGATATTTAGCCTCAGCCCTTGGATTTGCTAGCGCGACCAGTTTTGCCAGTGGCACCCCGCTCCACGGCACAGCCATTGCCCACGCCTCGACACAGCGATGCCGGTAAAGCCGTTCTTCTAATCCGCCTGCCCGCGCGATCAAATCTTCGGCATCGAGCTGCAACTCGGTCTCGACCAGCCCGTCAATTGTGACCATCCAAGGATCAGTAATCAGCTTTTGCGCCCGTCTGGTGATATTTTTTGACGATCCGAATTCATAAAAATTCGTATAGCTTGTTGCATCTTCTTCCGGCGTGATATCGCGGTCGAGCCGATAAGCCAGATTTCGCGGCGCCGGATAACCGGCAATGCCTGCCGCCGCGCTGGCCGCAAATCCGCCGATACCAGACATGGCAGAGGCCAGCCCAAGGCCAGCAAATCCGGCGCCGCGCAACCAGTCTCGGCGATTCAAATAGATATGTTCGGGGGTGGCGTCAGCTTCAGCCATAGCCCAGCTTGGGCGCTTTTTGATCAGCATTGACTATCTCCTTCGGCGATAAGGCGTTGGTGATACCATCACCTATACCCAACCAATATGGCAAATATGCGGCATGATGCTATCATTAGTCACCCCTGATCAGCCGTAATCAGACTGGATCCTGCATACGCGGTTCGGTATACGCGGCTTTGGCACGTCTTAGGACAGGCTGGCAGTAACTTTGGCAATACGTTCGAGCGCATCCAGCAAAACATCATCGGCTGCCGCATAAGAAATTCTGAAATATGGCGACAAGCCAAAAGCAACGCCGGGCACTACAGCCACTTCGCCAGCCTCAAGTAGATAGCTGACAAAATCACTGTCAGTCTCGATCATTTGCCCATTGGGGCGCTTCCTGCCTATTAACTTGGCGATCGACGGGTAAACATAGAACGCGCCATCAGGACGCGGGCAATCAATGCCATCAATATCATTCAACGCATCACAGACAATCTGCCGTCGCCGCGCAAAGGCGGCGCGGTTTTCATCCATGAAATCCAGCGGCCCGTCGAGCGCCGCGATCGCCGCATATTGGGCAATCGAATTTGGGCTTGACGTTGATTGTGACTGAACCTTTGCCATGGCCTTAATCAAAGGCACCGGCCCGCTGCCATAACCAATACGCCAGCCCGTCATGCAATAGGATTTCGACACGCCATTCACCGTCAAGATACGATCCCGAAGGTCCGGTGCAACTGTCGCCATTGTGGTAAAGCGAAAATCATCATAGACCAGATGCTCGTAGATATCGTCGCTGATCAGATGCAGATGTGGATGGCGGCGCATGACCTCGGCAAAGGCTAAAATATCATCAGCATTATAGCCAACCCCACCCGGATTTGACGGGCTGTTCAGGATTAACCATTTGCTGTTTGGTGTAATCGCCGCCTCTAGATCATCTGCACTGATTTTCATCGGGTTGGCACCACTGCCCTGCACAAAGACCGGCTTGGCCTCGCACAGCTCAACAATGCCGGCAAAGCTGACCCAATAGGGCGTCGGGATAATAACTTCATCATCCGGGTTGAGGCTGGCCATCAATGCGTTAAACAGGATTTGCTTACCGCCGGTACCGACCGAAATCATGTCGGGGGTGCATTCCATATTGTTTTCGCGAGTAAATTTACGGCAAATAGCCGCCTTTAATTCAGGAATACCATCGACTTGTGTATATTTGGTTTTGCCAGCCTGCATCGCCGCGATTGCCGCATCCTTGATATGCTGCGGCGTGTCAAAATCAGGCTCGCCGGCGGCAAGACCGATTACCTTGCGGCCCGCCGCCTTCATATTCAATGCCATGTCGGTTATCGACACGGTTGGTGATGGTGCGATGCGATTAAGCCTGTCAGAAATAAGGCCCATTGGTCTGGTCTCCCTTTGTCTCTCAAATTTATGAGGTGGTTTGCCATCAAGAACAAGTGCTTTTCGCCGTGCCCCCTTTCTTCTTGGCGAGAAGATGCCTATCTTATGCCACATGGACGAAAACAGCAGCGACAACCTCATCATAACCCGCTCAAGCGGCCCGGCAAATTTTGACCTTACCTCAGAGTTTAAGCCTGCCGGTGACCAGCCAACCGCGATTGCCGAATTGATTGCCGGCATTAAGGAAGGTGAACGCGATCAGGTGCTGCTTGGGGTTACCGGATCAGGCAAAACCTTTACCGCCGCTCATGTCATCCAAGAAATCAAGCGACCGACACTGATTTTGGCGCCAAACAAAACTCTGGCAGCACAGCTATATGGCGAGATGCGCTCGCTCTTTCCGAATAACGCGGTCGAATATTTTGTCTCATATTATGATTACTATCAGCCCGAGGCCTATGTGCCACGCTCGGATACCTATATCGAAAAGGAATCATCAATTAATGAACAGATCGACCGTATGCGCCACTCGGCAACGCGGGCGCTGCTTGAACGTGATGACGTAATCATTGTTGCGTCAGTATCATGTATTTATGGTATCGGTTCGGTCGAAACCTATTCCAGCATGACGTTAAAACTTACCACGGGTGAAACCGTTGCCCGTCAGGAACTGCTTCGCCAGCTCACCGAATTGCAATATCGCCGTAATGACACAAATTTTGTCCGTGGTACGTTTCGGGTGCGCGGCGACTCGGTTGAGTTATTTCCCGCTCACCTTGAAGATCGGGCATGGCGCATTTCACTTTTTGGTGATGAGATCGAAGCGATATTCGAGTTTGACCCATTGACCGGCGCAAAAAACGGCAGCCTCGACAGCATCACAATTTTTGCCAATTCGCATTACGTCACACCGCGACCGACATTGCAGCAAGCCTGCAAACAGATCAAACAGGAACTAAAAGATCAGATCGCTGTCTTTACTGCCAATAACCAGTTGCTCGAGGCGCAGCGCATTGAACAACGAACGCAATTTGACGTTGAAATGATCGAGGCCACTGGCGTTTGTGCGGGAATTGAAAATTATTCGCGCTATCTTTCTGGACGCGGGCCCGGCGAGCCACCGCCGACCTTATTTGAATATCTGCCAGAAAATGCGCTTTTGATCATTGATGAGAGCCATGTCACCGTGCCCCAGCTTGGGGCGATGTACAAGGGTGACTTTGCGCGGAAATCGACCTTGTCAAAATATGGGTTCAGGCTGCCATCATGCCTTGATAACCGACCGTTGAAATTTGAGGAGTGGGAGGCCTTTCGCCCGCAAACGATTTTTGTTTCAGCAACGCCTGGCACATGGGAGCTAGAGCGAACCGGCGGCGTTTTCAGTGAACAGGTGGTGCGCCCAACCGGATTGATCGACCCTGACTGTATCGTCCGGCCAACCATCAATCAGGTTGATGATATCATTGCCGAATGCCGTGATGTTGCCGCCAAAGGACAGCGCGCGCTCATCACCACCCTGACCAAAAAGATGGCCGAGGCATTATCTGAATATATGTATGAGTCCGGCTTGCGCGTACGCTATTTGCATTCCGATATTGATACGCTTGAACGGATCGAGATTATGCGCGATCTGCGCCTTGGGGTCTTTGATGTGCTGATCGGTATCAACCTGCTCCGCGAGGGGCTGGATATTCCGGAATGTGCGCTTGTTGGAATTTTGGATGCCGATAAAGAAGGCTACCTTCGTTCGAAAACCTCATTGATCCAGACGATTGGTAGGGCGGCGCGAAATCTCGACGGGCGCGTTATCCTCTATGGTGACCGTGTGACCGACTCGATGCAATATGCACTTGATGAAACGAACCGGCGGCGCGCACGCCAGACCGCCTATAACGAAGCCAACGGCATTACCCCCGAATCGATCCGCAAGGATATCGCTGATGTACTGGACTCGGTGTTCGAACGCGGTGATCATTTAACGCCACAAGCTGGTGCCAAATCAGGCGACTTGATTGGCAGCAACTTCAAAACCGTGATTGCCGATCTCGAAACCAATATGAAAGCAGCGGCGGCCAATCTCGAATTCGAGGAAGCGGCAAGATTGCGTGACGAAATCAGACGCATGGAAGCGGCCGAGCTTGGACTTTTTGAACCCGGCGTTCCCGCCGCCATTGCGCAGCGACACGGGTTTCCTGCCGGCACCCCGGGCGCACCAATCAAAAAACGTGGCCGTCGTCGCTAGCAGCGCTGAAAATCAAAGCCACCTCTAGATCACACCGCTTTGCAGCAAATGCAATAATTGTCATAAACTGATGGCGAATCGGTGATGGTTTTGCACAAGTTCTGCGAAAATGCCCTAATTTGCGGATGTCGCCGTAAAATTTACATTGATCTAAGCCGTTTTCTCTCTTGAAATATTTTAACTTACTGTTTTCATTCATTTAAATTTTTATGCCTATTTTTTAGGCAAAGAGTATTTTTTTGTAGAAAAACAGTAAGCCATAAAAATTTTTGAGGGTTTTTCCACAGGTTTATCCCCAGCTTTCGTGGAAAACAATTTTTCGCTTTTTCGTGTCATTATCACACCTGATTCGCCGCCGCTGAATTACCCTTCACCCGCCACAGCCAATTCGTTTAACAACGCCCGCTATGGCGCCCGCGTCTGGACAGCCTGATCTGCAAAAAAGAGGCAGTGATCCCCCCGTTAGCGGCAATGACTTTACCGCAGAAATTTCTTATAGTGGCACCATCATAGAGGCCGCCGCCAAAACCAACAGCAGTTAACCCTAGGATGGTATCAACATTGTGGATGACGCCCTTAATATGCCGCCAAATTTAAAACGCGGCATTACCTATTTAAAATCCGAGCTAAAAACGCTGCCAAGTCAGCCCGGGGTTTACCGCATGCATAATGAGGCGGGCGAGGTGCTGTATGTTGGCAAGGCGCGCAATCTCGTTCGGCGGGTCACCAGCTATACCCAGCCCAACCGTCTGTCGAACCGGATCATGCGAATGGTTGGCGAGACCAAGAAATTGGAAGTCATCGTCACAAAGTCGGAAATTGAGGCACTGCTGCTTGAATCAAACCTGATCAAGAAGATGAAGCCGCGCTATAATATTCTGCTTCGCGATGATAAAAGCCTGCCGCAAATCCTGCTGACTGACGACCATGAATTTGGACAGCTGACCAAGCATCGCGGCCGAAAAAACCGCAAGGGAGATTATTACGGGCCATTTGCTTCGGCAGGTTCGGTTAACCGCACTGTTGCCGATCTGGCGCGTGCCTTTATGCTGCGTACCTGTTCGGACAATGTATTTTCCGGCCGCACACGCCCCTGTTTGCAATATCAGATAAAACGCTGTTCAGGGCCATGTGTTGGGCTGGTCAGTCGCGAGGATTATGCCAAACAAATGGCGCAGGCACGTCGGTTTTTAGATGGCGGGTCAGCCGATGTTCAGCGTGAATATGCGGCCCGGATGCACGCCGCCGCTGAAGCGCTGGAATTTGAAAAAGCTGCTATCTGGCGTAATCGAATTCGCGCATTGACCGGCATTCAGGCCAATCAAGATATCAACCTGCCAACCGTTAGCGACGCCGACATCATCGCCGCCGCGCGCAGTGGCGAGCGAAGCTGTATTCAGATATTCTTTATTCGTGGCGGTTCCAACTATGGCAATCGCTCATACTTCCTGACCCATCTTACCGATACTCCGGCGCATGAGGTGATTGGCGCCTTTATTGGTCAGTTTTATGAAGATAAGGAAGCACCTGCCGAGATCATGCTTAGCGAAATGCCCGAAGATCACCTGCTGCTTGCCGAGGCGCTTAGCCGGAATGCCGGCCATAAGGTCGTGCTGAGCCAGCCGGTTCGCGGCAATCGTCGCAAGGTTACCGACATGGCGCTAAAGAACGCCGAAGAAGCATTGTCACGCCACCTCGCCAATGCCTCGTCACAGCGCCGCCTTTTACGCGAATTAGCGGCCGTGCTCGACCTTCAGGAACCGCCGAACCGTATTGAAATCTATGATAATTCACACATTCAGGGGAAACATGCTGTTGGCGGCATGGTTGTTGCCGGACCTGATGGGTTTGAAAAAGGCGCTTATCGACGGTTTAACATTAAGGATGAGGGCAAATTTGCCACTGCCATCGGTGATGATTTTGCGATGATGCGTCAGGTTATTCACCGCCGTTTCTCCCGCGCTCTAAAAGATGACGCTGATCGCCAATCTGGCAATTGGCCAGATCTATTAATGATTGACGGCGGTGTTGGCCAGCTATCGGCGGTACATCAGGCACTTGACGATCTGGGGATTAATGATCTTGCGGTCGTGGCGATTTCAAAAGGGCCGGATCGGCACGCCGGACGCGAACAATTCCATATCCGTGGCCGCCCAAGCTTTACCTTGCCTCCCGACAGTGCCGCCATGCATTTCTTGCAGCGACTTCGTGACGAATCACATCGTTATGCAATCGGCACCCATCGTGCCAAACGCGCCAAGACCGAATTCACTAACCCATTAGATGCAGTGCCCGGCATCGGCCCAAAGCGCAAAAAGGCACTCCTTGCACATTTCGGCTCGGCACGCGCGGTTTCGGCAGCTGGCTTGAGCGATTTGGAAGCCGTTGAAGGAATTTCGAAAAAATATGCTCAACAAATCTACGATTGGTTCTATAGTGGCACCTAGCTAGCTAAAGGGGGGGGGTTCACCGTACCCTTTAATCGCGCTAGATTGTTAAAAAGGCCTCCAGCAAAAGGATCGCAGGCGCATTCATGTTCACACTCGCTTCGCTTCCAAATTGGATGACCGTTATGCGCATCGCCATCACACCGCTTATTGCGGTATTGATCTGGAGTGATGTGGCACCGCTTTATTATCAATTGGCGCTTTATCTCTATACAATTGCCAGCGTCACCGATTATGTCGACGGATATATTGCACGCCGGCTAAAGGTTGAGTCGCCGTTTGGCGAAATGCTCGATCCAATTGCTGACAAGCTGTTAATCGCGGCGGTTTTACTGGCGCTTGCCAGTGTCGAGACAAGCGGATGGTTGTTTCTCGTACCAGCTCTGATTATCCTTATCCGAGAATTTATGATTTCGGGGTTGCGCGAATATTTGGCCAAACAAAATATCTCGGCACCAGTTACCCTGCTGGCAAAATGGAAAACCACCGCACAAATTCTTGCGCTTGGCTTTCTGATGGGGGCGCCCGGCTTTCCCGGCTTTCCCTTTGCGCATGAGATCGGGCTGACATTATTGTGGGTTGCAGCCCTTTTGACCGTGCAAACAGGTTCGGGCTATGTCAAAGGCGCGCTGCGTCACGTTACTAGCCTGCGTTAGATAGCGCCTTAAACGGCATGATGATCGACGCTCAACGATAAATGACAAAAGAGACATAAAACAATGAAGATTATGTATTTTGCCTGGCTGAAGGAACATACTGGCTGCTCATTTGAGGATATGCCAATTCCCGACGGCGTTGATACAGTCGGCGCATTAATCCCTTACATCACTCGCAAATCAGCCGGTCATAAAACCGCACTTGAAAATCTTGATGCGGTAAGGGTTGCGGTGAACCGTGTTTACGGTGATCTTACAACGCCGATCACTGATCGTGACGAAATTGCCTTTTTCCCGCCCGTTACAGGTGGCTAAAACATAACGGGTGATGTAAAAAAACCACCAGCCGCATCGGGCTAGTGGTTTTCAGATAAAGTTATATATCAGTCCTATCGATTTGCAAGGCCACGCTTAGCCATGCACCAATGCGCTATAGCCTTCAACCATTTTTCGGCAGATATCACCCGGGGTGAAATGGTAATCGCCAATCCGCGATACCGGCGTTACCTCGGCGGCTGTGCCGGTCAGGAAACATTCCTTCATTGACGCCAGTTCCTCGGGCTTGATATGGCGCTCAATCACTTCGATCTGCATTGATCTTGCCATTTCGATCACGCTCTGCCGGGTGATACCGTTCAAAAAGCAATCGGCGATTGGCGTGTGCAAGGTACCATTTGCATCGAGAAAGAACACATTGGCACCAGTTGCCTCGGCCACATAGCCGCGATAATCCATCATCAACGCATCCTGAAACCCTTTGCGCTCGGCCTCATGTTTGGACAGGGTGCAAATCATGTAAAGACCGGCAGCCTTGGCATGAACCGGCGCCGACTCAGACGATGGCCGCTTCCAGCTAGCAATATCAAGAGTGATGCCCTTCATTTTTGTTTCCGGATCGAAATAGCTAGGCCATTCCCAAGCCGCAATGGCCAAATGCGCCGTCGTTTGCTGTGCCGAAATCGCCATCATCTCTGAACCGCGCCAGCAGAATGCCCGCACGTAACCATCGACAATATTATTGGCATCAAGGACAGCCTGCTTGGCGGCATCCACCTCATCGTCCGAGATCGGCAAATCAAAATCCAGCATTTTGCTAGATTTGCGAAGCCGCTCTGTATGTTCGCGGCCTTTAAAGATTTTCCCGGCATAAACACGCTCGCCTTCAAACACCAGACTGGCGTAATGCAATCCATGACTTAAGGTGTGCGTTTTCGCGTCGCGCCATGGCAAAATCTCGCCATCCATCCAGATGCTACCATCGCGATCATCAAACGGAATTAACGCCATATCATGTTCTCCCTAAAAACAGTCAAAGCTATTTTTCTCACGAATTTAAATGGTTCCATTTCGGCCATTTCATGGTAAAGACTGAAGGTCTTTCTTATCACTCAAATTTCTTATTGGTCAACATGGCTGACGTAAAACCAATTGGCAAGGCTCTTTTTCTTCGCGAGGAAGAATTGCGTCGCGGCATTGAATTAATGTTCTTTGCCTACCGAGATTTTACCGGTGAAGCTGACTCGATTTTGGCCGAACAAAACATGGGACGGGCGCATCATCGGGCGATCTATTTCATTGGGCGCAATCCCGGTATCACAGTCAGCGACCTCTTGACGATTCTTTGTATTACCAAGCAAAGCCTGTCGCGTGTTCTATCTGGGTTAATGAAAGACGGATATGTGACCCAAAAGCAAGGGCCATCCGACCGGCGTCAGCGGCTGCTTTATCTGACCGAGACTGGTACGGCGCTGGAGACGCGCCTGACATCATTGCAAGGGCGGCGGTTTGCTGCCGCGTATCGCGAAGCGGGTGTTGATGCGGTTGATGGCTTTCAGCGCGTATTGCGGGGATTGCTTGACAACGATACGATCAATCAGATTGCCCAGCAGGATCGTTCAGCTGACGTTTGAGCGAAATGACCACTGATGACGAGCCACCAGCTTGTCCTAAAGTGACCTAACCTGTGCCGATATCGTTTTTGGCACCCAACCATTGAGGGACTGTATGTCGAAGCATCACATCCTAGTCATCGATGATGATGAACGGCTTCGTGTCCTGCTTCGCCGGTTTCTTGAAGAAAGCGGCTTTCGCGTCACCGACGCCGGTAATGCCAGTGATGCACGCCGCATTCTAGAAGGCGTTGCCTTTGATTTACTCGTTGTCGACATTATGATGCCGGGGGAAACCGGCCTCGAATTTCTAGCAGGTATCCGGAAAGAAAACACGGTTCCGGCGCTGTTTCTGACCGCAAAGTCGGATACAGAAAATCGCATTGAAGGGCTGGAGGCGGGCGCTGATGACTATATGTCAAAACCGTTTGAGCCGCGTGAATTAGTTTTGCGGATCAAGCGTATCCTGCAACGCAACAGTGCCAGCGAAAATGTGAATACACTGGTCAATTTCGGGCCATTTCTGTTTGACCCCGATACCGGCATGCTATCCAAATCAGGCGAGCGGTTGCATATCACCACTGCCGAGCAGCAATTGCTGACCAGCTTTGGTAAACACCCCAATCAAATCCTGTCGCGCGATGATCTGGGCGCAGCATTTGAGGGGCGCATGGAGGGCCGTTCGATTGACGTTGCGGTTGCCCGGCTTCGGCGCAAGCTGGAACCCGACCCCCGTCACCCTGTCTATTTACAGACTGTTCGGAACCACGGCTGGATGCTGCGCACCGACAGCACCCCACCACAGCGTTAGGCGGGGTTGATTATGCAGCTGCGCGAGTTTCTTCCTAAAACGCTGTTTGGCCGGATGTTATCAATCATCCTTGTGCCAATGATTTTCGTGCAGGTGATTACCGTATTTATTTTCTATGAGCGCCATTGGGATACGGTTACGCGTCATATGGCGCAAAATCTTGCAGGCGAAATAGGCCTGCTGATTGATAATTTAGGCACCCGCCCCGATCAGGCTGCGGTTGAGGCTGTGACGAACAAAGGCTGGCAATATTTTAACTTTCCAATCCATTTTCAGAATGATGCAATTTTGCCGAACAAGCCGCTTGGCCCGCCTGAAAGCTATGCCGAAACGATGCTGCGACGCGAATTGAAAAACCGGCTTGCCCAGCCATGGGTTCTTGATACCAGCAGTCATCCCAATCTGATCTTTGTTGATTTGCAAATGGAAAACGGTGTGTTGCGGATTTATGCCAGTCGCAAACGGATCTTCAGCTCGACCAGCTGGACTTTTATCAGCTGGACGGTTGGCAGCTCAATCATTTTGTTTGGCATTGCGCTGATGTTCTTGCGCGGGCAAGTACGGCCGATCCATCGTTTGGCTTCGGCTGCGCGCCAGCTTGGCCTTGGGCGGACGGCCCCCGACTACCGGCTGGAGGGGGCGCGTGAAGTGCGGCTGGCTGGCCGGGCATTTCAGGCAATGCGGTATCGGATAATGCGGCAATTGAACGAACGAACCGAAATGCTGGCCGGTGTTAGCCATGATTTACGCACCCCCCTCACCCGGATGCGGCTGCAACTGGCGCTGATGAAAGATAGTGCTGACACCAAAGCAATTGGCAGCGATATCAGCGAGATGGAAGAAATGATTGGTGGCTATCTTGCATTTGCCGCTGGAGAAGGCGACGAAAATCCGCAAGACATAGCCATTGATGAGATGCTGGACCGGCTTGTCACCCAAGCGCGTAAGGCGCATAAATTCGACATTGCCCTGTCGCCGGTTAAAGATGATATTCCGGTCTTTCCGATGCGCCGAAATGCTATTCAGCGTGCCTTTGCGAACATCATTTCAAACGCAATCCGCTATTCGTCAAGGACCGTTGTCTCGATCCGGCTGCGCAATGACGAGGTGATTATTACCTTTGACGATAATGGCGCTGGCATCCCGCAAGAACGCCGCGCCGATGCGATCCGCCCGTTTATCCGGCTTGAGGAATCGCGGAATCGACGTACTGGCGGGGCTGGTCTTGGATTATCAATCACCAGCGACATTATTCTTAGCCATGGCGGTGAGCTCGTCCTCGGCGACTCGCCCTTCGGCGGCTTGCGCGTCGTCATCAAGCTGCCGGTCTAAATTTTCCCTCGAAACTGGCATGCTGGCTTTAAATTAGAACAGCTTGCCACCAGCTGGCACAATTTGATCCGGCGTCACCAGCACCACCTCACCATCCGCATCAGGCACCCCAAGGGTTAGGACCTCCGACATGAACGGCCCAATCTGCCGCGGCGGGAAATTCACCACTGCCATAACCTGCTTGCCGACCAAATCCTCGGGCTGATAATGTTTGGTAATCTGTGCTGATGATTTTCGCACCCCAACTGGCGCGCCAAAGTCAATTTCCAGCTTATAGGCGGGTTTGCGCGCTTCGGGAAACGGCAAGACGGCAATAATTTTACCGCAGCGTATATCCAGTTTTAAGAAATCATCATATGAGGCGTCAGTCATTATCAACGCCCCGACGACCTCTATCATGACCATAATCATCGCCGGCAGCTGACCCTGCCTGATCACCGCGCCGGTCATCTGCAAACAGCCGCAGACTATGGCCCCATTCCTCTGCCTTAGTCATGTTATTATCAAGCGCCTTCATTGTCGCAGCAAGGTCTGCGCCGTCGTCTTTCATCCAGACCCGCGCCACGGTTAAAACCACGCCGATCACGCCCTTGACCCGCAGCATTCCCTGTAGCCCCCGCACCGGATCACCTGACATTACCAGAATCCTGCGAACCACGGCTTCTAATCCATCAAACAGCCGCAATGCCAATTCCGGGTGGCGCCGCGCCGCACGATTTAGATTCTCAATCTGCTGGCGATAAGGCGCGTAGGTTTCAAACCTGTGCAACAGGCCTTCAATGATCTTTTCACGGATCGATACCGTGTCTTCATGTTGAATATCACCATAGGTTTCAAGCACTGTTTGATGATCAAGCGCGGCCATTTTCGCCAATAGCAGACGTTGCACACTGCCCCCAACTGCACCGGCAAGCCCATGATCAATACCGGCCATGTCAGAAACCATTTCCAGCTCGATCTGGTCAATATTATGGGTCGCCAACAGCGCCCAAGCAGCATCAGCAAGCTCCGCTCGTTTTTCATCATTCATGTTTGGCGAGGTGGTATCCTGCGACATCAGACATCCTTTTCATCAAAACGCAACCCAGCTAGCTAGATGACACCAAAAAAAAATTGCCGCCATCATCCTGACCATGCTCCATGCTAGCACAGAATAGGAACTAATCTAAGCTACAGATATGCGTCTCTGCTAATAGGCCTAATTGCCAAGCGCGATTGACCGCGCCTTTGCCGCCGCAACAGCCTTTGTCATCAGCGCTTCAAGACCATCATCAGCCATCAGAACCGCCAGAGCAGCCGCAGTAGTACCGCCTTTACTGGTAACATTTTCGCGCAGCACGGACGGCGGCGTATCTACTGCTGCCATCAAGGCAACGGCACCGCAAACGGTTGCCATTGCCAGTTCTTTTGCCAAATCGTCGGGAAGTCCGGCCTTGATACCTGCCGTGCTCATCGCCTCAACCAGCAAGAAAACATAAGCAGGCCCCGAACCGGAAACCGCAGTCACCGCATCCATCAGCCCTTCATCTTGCAAATGCACAACTTGTCCGACCGCCGTCAAAAGCTGTGTTGCCAGATCACGCACCCTTTGAGGTGCATCAGCAAATAACGCCGTGATCCCCTTGCCAACCGCCGCCGGCGTATTGGGCATCGCACGCATCACCGCCGCCTGATCGCCAAGCCGCTGTTTCAGCCAGCCGGTCGAGATACCCGCAGCAATCGAAAGGTAAGCACATTGGTCATGCGCCAGCGCGCCAAGTGCGGCAATAGCCTCATCCATCATTTGCGGCTTTACCGCCAGCACAATCATGGTGCTGTCAGGAGCGCCATCAGTAATCGCCGCCGCACAATCGGCATAGATCCGGACACGCGGTTGGCCATCCAGCCAGCCTAGATGGTCTTGGTAGGGTTCAATAATGGTAAAATTCGCTGCAAGGCTCGTGTCGGCAAGCCATCCTTCCAGCATTGCGCTGCCCATTTTACCGCATCCCAACAGCGTGATTTGCTGCGTTGCCATAATCTCTAGGCCTCACCCTCGGTGGTGAACATCACTGCTGCAGCGGCATCGTTTGCGGATAGCGCGCCTTGTGCCACCTGATAGATTGCCGGAAAGCAATGTTCACACTCACCAAGCATGATATCGACGACGTCTTCAATTTGTTCGGGCGTTGCCCCACCGGCACCGCGAAGTGGCAATGTATGCCGTAATTCCAATTCGCCGGTGCCAATATCAAGGGCCAAATGCCCCATGAAAATCTGCTGGTTCAGCAACGCCGCCAGCAGGGCAATATCACCCATCCGGTCATTTTCACAGCGAACATCTATCCTGCAGGTAACCTGCATCGCCTCTTCATTATGCTGCCACGTTACCGCAAGCTGATAATCGCACCATTTGCCCGGCACCTCGACAAGCACCGCATTTTCGGCGCGCCGCTGCAACAACCAATCCTGATTAGTCACAAAACGCGTGACCAGTTCGATTGGATCGCCAAGAAGAATGTCATGCTGATTTTGGCTTGGTGCCATGCGACGCGTTCCGAAATCCAGGCTCGGCTTTATTGCCGACGACCATCGCTAAAATGTCAAATTCGGATCGCGCATTCAATCTAATTCAACACAATATTTTGTGGCTCAATGGCAAGAGACCCACATCAATTTGTGGTTTTTCGGCCTTTTCCGCTGATTCGCGGCTATTGCATTATCGCATTATTTGCCACTATTTTTTGCACCTGTTTTGCGCTTTTTTGCTGATTTCGCGGGTGGCGCCGCCTTATCTGCCGACTCGGCCTCTTTTAGCATCGTCGATTCGAGAAATGCTACCCGTGCCGCCAGCGCTTCATGGCGGGTACGCAGCGCATCATACTCTTCACGCGTCACAAGGCCGCGCGCATTCAGGCTGCGTTCCATACGCTGGCGAATAAGGTTATCCACCTCTTCGCGCATTCCGCCAAATGCCGATGCAGCACCATTTGCCATTTGTGCAATATCTGCGATGAAATTTGAACGCGGTGCCATGATAAATCTCCTGTTACGATCCTGCCTGCCAAAAAAGCGGTAATCCGGATGGTACCAGCCACCATCTTTGCCCAAACAATCTGTAAATTACACAATCTGTAAATTACACAATCTTTAATTCGTGCGATCTTTTTTTGTGCCTTATGTTCCTTATCATAAATAATGCCGCTAGAGTAAGGATGCAACCGCCGAGGATAGGAACAAATCATCTTGGCGACCCCAAATCAAGATAACCAAAGCCAATCCAGCGCAGTGGAAAGACCGAAAGACATCACATGATCATTCAGCCGGTACCCGTTGATTACCTTGTTAGTGCCATCACGCTTCCCGAATTCAATGTCTTTGCGGTTCAGTTCGGGGATTTTGGTATTCGCTGGTACGCGCTTGCCTATATTGCCGGTCTGTTGATTGGCATTTATATTTTGCGCCGCGAAACCCGCCTTGCAACCGCGGTGATGACTGCTGATCAGACTGACCGGCTGCTTAATTATTTGCTGATCGGCATTATTCTTGGCGGACGTCTTGGTTATGTCTTTTTCTATAATGCGGGTTTTTACCTGAGCAATCCGATCGCGATCTTTTACGTCTGGCAGGGCGGCATGTCATTTCATGGGGCACTAATCGGCGTTGCTGCCGCGCTTTATGTCATGTCACGGCGCCATAAAATTCCGCTTTTAGCTGTGGCCGACAGGGTGGCAATGGTCACGCCGATTGGCCTGTTTCTGGGGCGCTTGTCAAACTTCATCAATGCCGAGCTTTATGGCCGTGTTACCGATGTGCCGTGGGCCATGATTTTTCCCAATAGCGATGGTCAACCGCGTCACCCAAGCCAGCTTTATGAGGCTGGTCTTGAGGGGGTTTTGCTTGGTATTGCGATGTATGTTTTCTGGCGGCGGGGATGGCTTGGCGCGCATGGACGCCTCAGCGGTGTGTTCTTGTCTGGCTACGGTGCAGCGCGATTCCTTGTCGAGCTTGTGCGCCAGCCCGATGCCCATATCGGATTGTTGGCAGGTGGGCTAAGCATGGGGCAGATATTATCCCTGCCAATGATGATGATCGGCATTTATCTGCTGCGCCAAAGCTGGCAGTCGGGCAGATAAATGGCAAACAAGATCGCCACCATTGTTGATAGCGTGCTATCTGATCATATCACAAATCAGATCAGGCGCCACGGGCCGCTAACCCTTGCCAGCTATATTGACCTTGCGCTTGGCGATGCTGAACATGGCTATTACCAGAAACAGGACCCGCTGGGTGCATCAGGCGATTTTACCACTGCACCCGAGATTTCTGGTCTGTTTGGCGAGATGTGCGGGCTATATCTTGCCCATATGGCCGACCTCGCCAACCTCGATAATCCGGCAATTCTTGAGCTCGGGCCGGGGCGTGGCAGTTTAATGGCTGATATGCGTCATGCGTGGGCTCAAATCATGCCGCCCCTCGCCGCCGCGCCGGTGCATCTCGTGGAAACCAGTCCAGCTTTGCGAAAACGCCAAAGTGACCGGCTTGGCGATGCCGCGCTTTATTGGCATCAGGATCTGGACGACCTGCCTGCGCGGCCGATCTTTGGGATTGCCAATGAGTTTTTTGATGCGCTACCGATAAATCAGGCCATTTGGCGGCAGTCCGAAACCAGCAAAACCGGCGCATGGCATCACCGGCTTGTCGGGCTTGTTGATCACCGGCTTGGCTTCGTTAATGGGCCGGCTCTTAGCGAGGCCGAGCTTGATGAGTGGCATTTATCAGCACCCGCGGGCGCCCTGCCAGCCGCTGGCACCATTGCCGAATATTGCGCCATTGCCGATCAATATACCGGCAAGCTGGCGCGCCATATTGCGACTTATGGGGGGGCGTGTTTGATTGTCGATTACGGGCGTGATGGGTCAAGTGGCGACAGCCTGCAAGCGGTTGCTAACCATCAGCCAGTTGACGTTTTCTATCAACCAGGCGATGCCGATTTATCGCATTGGGTTGATTTCGGTGCCTTGCGCCGCGCCGCAATTGCGGCTGGTGCGCGTCTTGTCGGGCCTGTTACCCAAGGCGACTTTCTCCGCGGTATTGGCATTGCCCAGCGCACCGAGGCATTAGCAAGACTGGCCGATGCCGAGACCCGCCGCGGCCTGCTTGCCGCGGTTGACCGTTTGGTGAGCAGCCATCAAATGGGATCGGCGTTCAAGGTCGGGTTGTTATTGCCGCCCGGAAACGGGTTACCGCCGGGATTTGCAGTTGCAGATGAAACGGAAACAGCCAAATGAGCAGAAAAATGCCAGTAACGCTCGCGGGCGGCCCTCAATGCTATCAACATGATGATTGGCTGACGGATCAAGCCAGTAGCGCGCAAAATAGTAACCGGCAAAATAATGCTGGGCAAATCAGGCATGGATTTTTCACCGCCAATGGGGGCGTCAGCACCGGTCTTTATCAAAGTTTAAATTGTGGCTTTGGCTCAGATGATCAACCGGCACTGATTGCTGAAAACCGGCGCCGTGTCGGTGCCAGCCTTGGGTTTCGTCCTGAACAGATGTTTGGCCTTCGCCAGACCCATTCGGCCAGCGTTGTTGAAATCACCGCCACCACCGATGCCAGCAAAGACGCCCGCCCCGCCGCTGATGCCCTCATCACAGATGCAGAAAACTGCCTGTTGGCAATATTGACCGCCGATTGCGTGCCAGTGCTTTTTGCTGTTCCCGCGCTTGGCCTTGTTGGCGCGGCACATGCGGGTTGGCGCGGTGCGGTTAATGGGGTTTTGGAGGCCACCATTACAGCAATGATGAACAAAGGCGCAGCAGCGGCAGATATCGAGGCCGTTATCGGCCCTTCGATCCAGCAAGCCAGCTATCAGGTGGGCGATGATTTGCGCACAAGCGTTCTAGCCGCCGATAACGACGCCGATCATTTTTTTCAGCCGGATATCGACGATAAATACCGCTTTGATCTTCCCGGATTTGTGCAATCACGCCTGCGAAAGGCGGGGCTGACCAAACTGCATGATCTTGGCATCGACACATATGGCGAATCATCTGGCCTATTTTCCCACCGGCAGGCAACACACGCCGCTTTACCTAACTCGGGACGACAAATTTCGGCCATAGGCCTTGTGAAAACGCCCATCGGTGAAACCTAGTTGAGGGGGCAGCAATCATGCCGCATCTATATATTTTCCTTGGATTGATGTTTCTTGCGCTGCTGGCGTCCTGCGTCATCAGCTAGACATAACCGCATAGTTTTTGGCGAAATTGCGGCTTATCTTCTTGCCCGTAGCGTGGCTGATTGCTATAGCAAGTGCCGGAGCCATCACGGGTCATCCTACACAAGGTTTTGATGTATGAAGATTTTATCCTGCAATAGCAACAGGCCGTTGGCGGAAGCCATTGCCGCCTATTTGGATGTCCCGCTTACCAAAGCCGATGTGAAACGGTTTGCCGATATGGAGGTTTTCGTCGAAATTGGCGAGAATGTTCGCGGTGAAGACGTTTTTGTTGTGCAATCGACCTGCTTTCCGGCGAATGATAATGTGATGGAATTGCTGGTCGCTCTTGACGCACTGCGACGCGGCTCTGCCCGCCGAATTACCGCTGTTATCCCGTATTACGGCTATGCGCGCCAAGACCGCAAATCAGGCCCACGCACGCCTATCTCTGCAAAATTGCTGGCGAACCTGATCACCTCTGCTGGCGCCGATCGCGTTTTAACGATTGATCTGCACGCTGGCCAGATTCAGGGCTTTTTTGATATCCCAACCGACAATTTATTTGCCGCTCCGGTTTTCGTTAGCGACATCAAGGAACGTTATGACGGCTCTAAGCTGATGATTGTTTCACCTGATGTTGGCGGCGTTGTGCGGGCACGGTCACTCGCCCGCCGGCTTGAGGCTGATCTTGCGATCATTGATAAACGCCGCCCAAAGGCAGGCGTGTCTGAAGTCATGAACATCATTGGCGATGTTGAAGACCGCCATTGCATCATGGTTGATGATATCGTCGATTCCGGTGGCACGCTTTGCAACGCTGCGGTCGCCCTGATGAAGGCTGGCGCCCTGTCGGTTGATGCCTATGTTACGCATGGGGTTTTATCAGGTGGTGCGGTCAGCCGTGTTGCGGCATCACCGCTTAACTCGCTGGTGACAACAGACTCGATTCCAGCCACCGAAGCAGTCCGCGTTGCCCGCAATATCCGGCAATTATCTATCGCCCCGTTATTGGGTGAGGCGATGCTGCGGATCAACGAAGAACGTTCGGTCTCAACACTGTTTTAAGGCACTGTCTGATTCGCGCGTGAAAACGCAAAAAAGCTTGTATTTTTCCAGTAATCAGCCTATATCTCCGCTGCCGCGCACCCCTGGAGGCGCGGTACATTGTTTTATAAAAAGGAGTTAGCAATGTCTGACAATACAACCATTAGCGCAGAACAGCGCGAACGGGTCGGTAAGGGGTCCGCCCGTGCGGTACGCCGTGCAGGTCGAGTCCCTGCCGTCATTTATGGCGACAAAAAGGAACCATTGGGCATCACCCTAGAAACCCGTGAGATCTCCAAGATCATTCATCAGCCTGGCATTTTCGGCCGGTTGCTTGATATCAAGGTTGGCAAAGACAGTCACACCGTTCTGACACGTGATATTCAGTTTCATCCGGTGAGCGATAACATTCTTCATATGGATTTCCTGCGCGTATCAGGTTCAGCCAAAGTTGCAGTTGCGGTTGCCGTTGAATTTATCAACGAAGATGATTGCCCGGGTATTAAGATCGGCGGCGTTCTGAACGTTGTTCGTTACGAGGTTGAACTGCTGTGTCCGGCAACAACAATTCCGGAAAAGATCACAGTTGACCTTAGCGGGTTAAAGATTGGTGACTCGGTTCATATCAGCACCATCGACTTGCCAGATGGTGTCACCCCGACGATCACTGATCGTGACTTTACCGTCGCGACCATCGCCTCACCGGGCGGCGGCGTGAAGAACGAAGACGAGGACGACGCCGAGGGCGATAGTGGCGGTGACGCCGCAGCTGAAAACGCTGAGGCATCCGACGAATAGGCATCAGCCTATCCAACCCAAAACGGGACAATCATGCGTCTTTTTGCAGGACTGGGAAATCCCGGATCATCATATGCCATCAACCGGCACAATGTCGGGTTCATGGCCCTTGATCATCTTGCCGATCAGCATGGGTTTACCCCTTGGAAAAAAAAGGGGGCATCGCTGATCAGCGATGGCCGTATCGGGTCAGAAAAAATCATTCTTGTGAAGCCGCAGAGCTTTATGAACAAATCCGGCCTTCCAATTGCCGAGATTGCGCGGTTTCACAAGATCGACATTAATGACATTTTCGTATTCCATGACGAGCTTGATCTCGTTGCGGGAAGGTTGCGGGTCAAGGCCGGCGGTGGGCATGGCGGGCATAATGGCCTTCGCGATATTGACCGGCATATGGGCGTTAATTACTGGCGTGTTCGCATCGGCATTGGTCGCCCGCCACATGATGCTATGGATGTAAAATCATGGGTTTTGGCCGACTTTGGTAATGACGAGCGATCGGGCTGGCTTGCACGCTTGCTTGAGGCAATCTCTGATGAGGCCGAACGGCTTGTGACACATGATGATGGCGGTTTTATGAGCCGTGTTGCCTATCTGGCACCGGCCCCGCAAACGGGTTCTTCAGGTGATAAAGACGGTAATGAAGACGAAAAGAAAGACCGTCCTGTCTCCACCCGACCAAAACAGACTTAAGCAAAAACAGCATTTAACGGATATGGGGTTTACCAGATATGGGATTTAATTGTGGCATCGTTGGCCTGCCAAATGTAGGAAAATCAACCCTGTTCAACGCCCTGACCGAGACAGCGGCAGCAGAGGCGGCAAATTACCCTTTCTGCACAATCGAGCCTAATACAGGCCGGGTGGCAGTACCTGACCTGCGTCTTAGCGCGCTTGCTGCGCTTGCCAGCTCAAAGAGCATCATCCCAACCTATCTGGAATTTGTCGATATTGCCGGCCTTGTCCGTGGTGCCTCCAAAGGTGAAGGTCTTGGCAACCAGTTTCTTGGCAATATCCGCGAGGTTGACGCGATTGCCCATGTGTTGCGTTGTTTTGAAGATAGTGAGATTACCCATGTCGATGGTGATGTTGATCCGGTTCGTGACGCCGCCACTGTCGAAACTGAATTGATGCTTGCCGATATTGACTCGCTAGAACGCCGCATGGCTGCGCTTGTCAAGAAATCACGCGGCGGCGACAAGGAGTCCAAAGCCGATCTGGCACTAATGGAAAAGATCTTTGCGCATCTATTGGATGGCCTGCCCGCCCGCAGTACAAAGAGCCTGACCGACGATGAAACCCTGCGCCTTCCCCAACTACAGCTGCTCACCGCAAAGCCGGTTCTCTATGTTTGCAATGTTGCTGAAGGCGATGCTGCGGTTGGCAATGAATATTGCCAGCGGGTTGCCGAAAAAGCTGCCGCCGAAGGGGCCGCTTCTGTAATTGTGTCAGCTGCAATCGAAGCCGAAATTGTTCAGTTGGACGAAGCTGATAAAGCCGAGTTTCTGGGCGAATTAGGCCTTGAAGAGGCTGGGCTGGCGCGCCTGATCAGAGCCGGATATAGCCTGCTTGATCTTTTGACCTTTTTCACTGTCGGCCCGAAAGAAGCCCGCGCCTGGACCGTTGCCAAAGGCGCCCGCGCCCCGCAGGCCGCCGGCGTTATTCATACTGATTTCCAGCGCGGCTTTATTCGTGCTGAAACCATCGCCTATGATGATTATGTGTCATACAAAGGCGAAAATGGTGCCAAGGAAGCTGGCAAGCTGCGCATCGAGGGTAGTGAGTATAAAGTCGTTGATGGCGATGTGTTCCATTTCCGCTTTAACGTCTAGGCACTAATGCTGATACTGGCTCGAAAAGAGCCGCGCAAAATTCCAAACAAGAAAAAACCCCGCCACATTGACGGGGTTTTTTTATGATCTTGTTTTAGTGCTGCTTAGTGGACGTCTGCCCACACCCGACGCTTTGCGAGGTATGAGAAGATCACAAAGATGCTGAGGAAGAATACCGCGGCAACACCGATCCGCTTGCGCACTTCCATCTTTGGCTCAGCTGCCCACATCAAGAACTGCACGAGATCGCTGGAAATCGCATCAACCGAATTATCGGCACCGTCGCTATAGGTCACATCCTCGCCATATAACGGCTGTGGCATTGCAATCAAATTACCAGGGTAGGCTGCATTGTAATGCATACCCTCAGGCACGGTTACGCCCTCAGGGGCCTCTTTATAACCGGCAAGCAGGCTGAAAAGATAATCCGGGCCATTCGCACGTGCCTTGGCAATCAATGACAGATCCGGCGGCAAGGCACCGTTGTTACCGGCACGAGCTGCATTGTCATTCGGGTAAGGCGATGGAATACGGTCGGCCGCGATACCGGGACGCATAAACATCTCGCCATCGTCGTTCGGGCCATCCTGCACCTCATATTGTGCGGCAATCGCCTTGATCTCGGCATCATTATAGCCAAGGTCGGCAAAATTGCGGAACGCAATCAGCTCGAGTGAATGGCACCCAGCACACACTTCACGATAGGCCTGAAACCCACGCTGCATAGCGGCTTTGTCAAAGGTTCCAAACGGCCCTGAAAAGCTCCAATCGCGTTGCTGAAGCTCAACATTACCACCGGCTGCCATTGCTGGGCCTGCCAATGTGCAGGCAAGGATTGCTGCAAAGATACGTTTCAACATTACGCTGACCTCCCCGATGATCCAAGTACCGGTTCCGAAATGGATTTTGGCAAAGGTTTCGTTGTTTCGAACATGCTCAACAACGGCAGGATGACGAGGAAATGCAGGAAGTACCACGCCGTCGCAATCCGTGACAATGTGACATAAATTCCCTCAGCCGGCTTGCCACCAAGATAGCCCAGCAAAATAGCATCAATCAGGAACAGCCAGAAGAAGATACGGAATAACGGACGGAACCGCGCCGAGCGAACTGGTGATTTATCCAGCCACGGCAGGATGAACAGCACCGCAATCGCACCAAACATCAACAACACGCCGCCCAGCTTGTCAGGCACTGCCCGCAAGATCGCATAGAAAGGCAGGAAGTACCATTCAGGCACGATGTGCGCTGGTGTCTGCATCGCATTGGCTGGAATGTAATTATCCGGGTGACCCATTGCGTTCGGGAAGAAGAACACGGTCATTGCAAGCAGCAGCAAGAAAACCGCAATACCGACCATATCCTTCATTGTATAGTAAGGATGGAACGAGATTGTATCTTGCGGGCCGCTGGCATCAATACCAATCGGGTTGTTCGATCCAAACCGGTGCAGCGCCACAATATGCAGAACGACCACGCCAGAAATCACGAATGGCAGCAGATAATGCAGCGAGAAGAACCGGTTCAAGGTTGCGTTATCAACCGAAAACCCGCCCCAAAGCAGCGTCACAATGCTGTCACCAACAACCGGAATTGCCGAGAATAGGTTGGTAATCACTGTCGCACCCCAAAAGCTCATCTGGCCCCAAGGCAGCACATAGCCCATGAAGGCAGTCGCCATCATCAGCAAGAAAATCACCACGCCCAAAATCCACAGCAATTCACGCGGGGCTTTGTACGACCCATAGTAGAGGCCGCGTAGAATGTGGATATAGACAACGATAAAGAAGAAGCTCGCTGTATTCATGTGAATATAACGGATCAGCCAGCCATGGTTCACGTCACGCATGATCCGCTCGACTGATTCAAACGCATAATCAACATGCGCAGTATAGCTCATCGCCAACACAATGCCGGTGACGATCATGATGGCCAGCGCCATACCGGCCAGCACACCAAAATTCCACATATAGTTCAGGTTCTTTGGAACCGGATAATCATACTTTTCATGATCAAGCATGGAAAAGACCGGCAACCGATGGTCAATCCATCGCACAACCGGATTTTGAAACTTCTCAGCAGACATAGCTTTTCATATCCTCCAGAAGGGAAAACGGATTAGCCGATACGGATAACCGAGTCGGACAGGAAATTATAAGGCGGGACTTCTAGGTTAGTCGGGGCTGGCCCTTTACGGATCCGGCCTGACGTATCGTAATGTGAGCCATGACATGGGCAGAACCAGCCGTCATAGTCACCGCGTACCTCACCAGTTTTCTGGCCAAGCGGCACACAACCAAGATGCGTGCAAACACCAACGAGAACCAGATATTCAGGCTTTTCAGCGCGCGTCACATCGTCTTGAGGATCACGAAGATCGGCAATGTCAGTCGTATTGGCCCTGGCAATCTCATCAGCTGTACGATGCCGGATGAAAACCGGCTTGCCGCGCCATTTCACGGTGATTGACTGTCCAACGGCAATTTTCGAGACATCGACCTCGATATTCGCCAGCGCCAATGTATCGGCGGCAGGGTTCAACTGATCAATCAGTGGCCATGCAACCGCAGCAGCACCAAGACCTGCCATCGCATAGGTCGCCACAACAAAAAAATCGCGACGTCCGGGTTCCTGAACATCACCTTTGGCGGGGTTTTGGTTTTTATCCGATTTAGCCATATTGTCCTCTTTAACGCTGTTTTCCGCACATGATTTTCGACATGATATAAAGTCGCTTCGGTCTTGGCAGACCGACCATGACGGCCGGCAAAATTTATCGTTGATTTCCTAGCATGGTCAAAGCCTGTTTTCCTACCCTAATTTTGCATGATTTTGCCAAAAATTTACCAAAAGCGGCTCGACAGATTGTTTCGACATGGCAAAACCACTAAGGCCAACGAACTTCGGGCGGTAGGCTCATCAGAATTGCCTCGATATTACCGCCTGTTTTCAGGCCGAATAACGTACCCCGATCATAAAGCAGGTTAAATTCAACATACCGGCCGCGCCGAACCAGCTGGGCGTGGCGGTCGTCATCGGTCCATGGCAAACCCATCCTCGCCTTGACGATTTCGGCATAGCCATTTTTGAATGCAGTGCCAACATCGCGGGTAAAGGCAAAATCCTTTTCCCAGTCACCGCTGTTCAGATTATCATAGAAGATCCCGCCCGCACCCCGTGGTTCGTCGCGATGCGGCAAATAGAAATATTCATCACACCATTTTTTATATTTCGGGTAATAGTCAGTGTCATGGCTGTCACAGGCCGCCTTTAGCGCCGCATGAAATTCTTCGCCAGCCGCCGCATCCGGCAATAGCGGGGTCAGATCACCGCCGCCGCCAAACCAGTTCTTCGAGGTCACGATAAAACGGGTGTTCATGTGCGCGGCGGGCACATGGGGATTGCGCATATGGGCAACCAGCGAGATTCCCGACGCCCAAAACTGGCCATCATCCTCAGCACCACTGATCTGGCCCTTGAAATCATCAGAAAAAGTGCCGAAAACAGTCGAGATATTCACCCCTACCTTTTCAAACACACGGCCATGCATAAGGCTAATTTCGCCGCCACCGCCACCATCACGCTGCCAGGGTTTGCGATTGAAACGGCCGGCGGCACCATCGCGGTCGTCGCCAGCATCCTCGATGACTTCAAAAACACCACAAATCTCGTCACGAAGGGCTTTGAACCAGTCGCTTGCAGCATTCTTTTTTTGCTCAATTGACGACATGGTCTGGCGCGCCGTATCGGCCATGATTACCCTCACCTAATTTCCAAATAGCCATTCCAGTAATGCCGGTTTCGCAAGCGTGAAATTTGATCTGACCCACCGCGCCTCTGCATCCTTCAACATCTGACCCAGACCCGGGCCATTGTCAACGCCGTGCGACAATAAGTCTGCACCGCAAAGTGGGTTTTCCGGCGCCTGCCAACGACCAATTTCGGCAAGCCGTGCGCCCGACACTGGCGTTTTGTTGCGCCATGATTGCACCGCATAAAGCATCGCTGCCATATCGCCAAGATAATAAGCCGCCTGCCGCCACCTGGCCCCAGCCAGCATCGTCATATTTTCGTCATCAAGACCCTGATCCAGTCGGGCCAGCCATCTAGTTTCAGCCCGGCTTAACCGCAACCGATCAGATAATGCCGCCGCTGACCCGGCTGGCATCACCGCTGCCAGACCACCAAGCCACCCATGACCAACGGCCCTGTCCAATTCAGCAATAGCCACCTCGGCCGCCGCATCGAAAGCCAGCCCCGCCGCATCAAGAGGGACGCCAAGCGCGGCCTGATCAATCGCCGTGTCATTCATCATCGCGATCCCAAGGGCAAAGCTGTTGCCACGCAAGATGCGCCGCAGCTCATGACCAACACGCTCGCCCGACAGCGCCGCGCAAAGATGCGCGTTTTGGCGCAATGCGTCCCGCGCGTCAGGGTCAATGCCAGCAATGCCAAAGCGCGGCAAAAACCGGCAATAGCGCATCATCCGCAACGCATCTTCCTGCACCCGCTGACCGGCATCACCGGCAAAGCGCAAGCGGCCGGCTTGTAAATCTGCCTGCCCCCCAAGCGGATCAAAAATTGCACCATCAGCATCCAGATAAATCGCATTAATGGTGAAATCGCGCCGCGCCGCATCACGCGTCCAGTCGCGATCATGCGCAACAATTGCATGACGGCCGTCGGTTTCAAGATCTACGCGCGTTTGGGTCAGCTCGATTTGATCATCACCATCAAACAGCGTAATCGTGCCATGCTTTAGGCCGGTTTCAACCACCCGTATCTGGTGCGCGCGCATATGGCTTGCAACGGTTTCAATGGGCAGGTTAATCGCCATATCAATATCGCCAACCGGATAGCCAGCCAGCCAATCACGCACGGCGCCACCAACAATGCGCGCCTCACCGCCAAGCGCACGCGCCCCATCAAATATCTGCCGGACAAGAGGACGTTGCGCCCAATCGGGAAGACCGTCTTTGGCCAGACTGATTTGATTTGATCTATTTTGCGCATGATCAAGGTGATCAGGGTTTTTCTGATTGTCGTTCAAAACTGCCCCCGGTTACGTTTCCGTTTTCAATCCTTGCCGGAGAATAGGTCGAATCCGGAGGCACGCTGTTAGACTCCAGCCACCACGCACCGCCCGCAAAGACCAGCCCAGCGACAACCAGACCAACGAAATAATTATTGTGAACTGCCTCTGGCGGCTGACCCGTTTTAAGGGCTTTGCGAGACTGCCAGCTGCGGACAAGCCCCATCACCAGAACCGCCGCACCTAGGGCAGACAAAATTACCAATAAGGCTCGCATCTCTTATCCACTCCATTGTTGTTTGCGATTTCCATGACCTGAACATCTCGTCAAAAAATACAAATCCTATCATCATTATATGGGGTCAATCTGCGTCAAGATCAAACGGCAGCACCAATCCGGCGATGCAGATCATTTAGCACCCGCGCCGACAGGCCCCAGATCAAATGATCATCATGTTCGACAATCCAATAATCATTGCGGCGGCCATTCGTCTCACGCGGCACCAGCCGAAACTTATTCGGATTAACAATATGCGATAATGGCAGGGTGAAAATAAGATCAACCTCACCCGGGTCAGCGATCAGCCCTGCCAGCCCGTTATCCCCACCAACAATGCCGACAACAGGCTGCACGACAAAGCCTGCCGGACTGCGCACCGGATCAAGCCCGCCAACAATCCGTACCGATTGCGGCACAAGGCGCACCTCTTCAAAGGCTTCGCGCAATGCCGCTGCCACCGGCCCGTCATCCTCCGGCTCGACCTTGCCCCCGGGAAAGCTGATTTGTCCGGCGTGATGCGCCAGATGTGCCGCCCGTTTCGTCATCAGCACATGCCAGTCTCCAGCATCGCGCAGCAATGGCACCAAAATAGCCGCCGGCCGATCCGGCGCTGTTCCAGCGCCCGGCCCAGACGATAGTTTTTGCTCACCCGATCCGCCCGATCCGCCTGATCCGCCCGATCCGCCTAACCCGTCCGATTTTCCTGACCCGTCCGGCAGGCGGTTCAGACAGGCGTCAAGGCGTTGGTGCAAATCAATATAACTGATTTGCCGCGCATCTGTTTGCGATAAGAGTGACCAATCAACAGAGCGGGACATCACGCCTCTAACGGGAAAAACTGGTGATGGCTCCAGACACCAAACCGGCCGTCAGGCCCGGTCTCGGCATATTCGGCCAATTGGTAATAGACCGGCCGCGATAATTTTGCCAACAGCCCGTCACGAACCTCAATATAGGGCCGCATATAATCTGACGCCGCTGCCTTTTGCAATTGCAGGGGATGCGCCTCATCAAGCGGGACGATGTCATCAAGACTTGTTTGAAAGCTGATTTTTTGAGGCGCCATGCCAGCGCCCGCTTCGACGCTCATCTCGCGAATGATAAAGGGGGCGTCATCAACGGCAATCCGGCCCTTTTCAGCTGGCGTCGCCAACCAGTATACCCCGTCGTCATCGCGCAGCAAGATGGAGGCAAATAATTTCACCAATTCAATGCGCCGGATTTCGCCCCCATCATGGTACCACCGGCCATCACTGGCGATCCGAATGTCAAATTGCTGTTCGGCAATAAGACGCAGGCGCTCAAGACTGATTTTTGCTAATTTTGACTTCATTATAATGCCGTTCAGTGTTTTCTTGACCGCCTACCAACCGAGATTTTAACAATCCTATCGGCATTGCAAACTCATCCGCCTCGACGCCATGAATGCTTCCGCCGAAATAACGCCGCCTGTAAACCCTTTGTAAATCTTTTCATGTCATACTAGTGCGCAAAGGCAAAGACAGGACAATTTACTTTACCATAGTCCACATCGTTTTACCTATGACCAACTGGATTTAGGCACTGATAACGATATGCGTGCGAATATTGCGATAAATGACCTGGGCATTGTATTCGCATCATCAAATGCCGCGCCGTCGACCGGCGGTGCTGTTGCTGTACGCGTTAATCAAAGGGTCGCAATCACGCTTGGCAGCGACCCAACGTTTGCGGCATTATTATCATTGATCCGCACCTTGCGCGCTGTCAAAGCCCCGATCACCTTGATTGACGCCAACGATATTGACAGCTCCAGCTACACCCAAAGCAAATTATGTATTCTTCTCGCGCGGATGGCACTTGCGAAACTGGAAAGTGAAAATCAAAAATGCTTTCAAAGTAAAATTGCCCTTGTTACGCCGGATCTCCTGACTTTAGACAACCTTCCCGATGATCTGCTGCGGCTGGCACAAATGTCCTTTGATGCGCCAGATGTGCCAACATCCCTGATCAAGGTCTATGACGCAAAAATCAGGAACCTCACACTTGTGGGCCAGTCACTTTCAATGAAACTATGTTTTGTTGTCGTTCCAAAAGATCTGGTATGGCCAGACCCCGCGCCGCTGCTGGCACAATCCTTTGACCATTGCCTTGATGCGCCATTCAATCAATGGCTTGCTATTATTTATGAAACGGCAATGGCTATTAGCAGCCCATTATATCAGCATGGGACAATCTGCCTGAACGATAATTTGACTTATCAGTTTAAACGCATCATCTACCCCATCATGCCGGCCAATGAACGTGCGAGCAATCACCGCATCTTGTCAGCAGCCCGCCTTTTGGATGATCTAGAAGCACCTATTATCTAGGGCTGACCTTGCTGCAAATTAGCAAATGAGATCGTTGGAAAATTAATAAATCCTTAAAAAGACTGATCTAATGATGAAAAAAGCAATTTAGTAAAAAATATTCCGCATTATTAAAGGTTTTATAACTTTTCTCACATAACCTCTTTTAAAGGCTAAAAGATTCAGGAGAAGCGACATGGCAAGATCACCCGAATTTGGAGGTGAGCCGTCAAAAGTCACCACGGTATTGCGTGCAATTGGCAATACCAAGCGACTGCGCATTCTAAACGAGTTATCGGACGGTCAGGAACGATCTGTATCCGAGTTGGAGAGTATAATTGCAACCCTTAGCCAGTCTGCATTATCGCAGCATCTAGGACGTTTGCGCCGCGCCAACATCGTCCGCACTCAGCGTGCGTCACAAACGATCTATTATTCAATTGATGATCATGACGTGCTGCGTATTCTGCGCTTATTATCGCATATTTATGAAGATGATCCGGTAATGCGTCGCACGCGCCATTAGGCATTTACAAAAACTTTACCAAATACCCGTGACGCGCACGGCTGTTCCTGACCGCTTGTCAAACACCGGCCGCCAAAAGGGTACATTGTCCGAATTGCCCTTGCATCCAATAACGCACTATGCCAAACCAAATTAGGGAAGGGTTTTCCGCAACCGCGCTTGACGTCAAACCCGTTTTCCTCAAATCAAATTCCTGATGCCGGCATCAATGTATATTTACCTACCTATTGCTGAAATTTCGATGCACATCGCCATCATCATCGGCCTTGGTGGGGGTGTTGGCTTTTTATCAGGATTATTCGGCGTTGGCGGCGGCTTTTTGATGACCCCGTTACTGATTTTTCTTGGCGTGCCACCGGCGGTTGCCGTTGCCACCGAGGCTAACCAAATTGTGGCGTCATCCGTATCGGGCGTTTTGGCGCATATGCGGCGCGGCAATGTCGACTTTAAAATGGGTGGCATCCTGCTGATCGGCGGTGTCATCGGATCCTCGCTTGGGGTTATGCTTTTCACCTTTTTGCGTGACGTTGGACAGATCGATCTGGTTATCAAGCTGTCTTATGTTGTGTTTCTTGGCATCATTGGATTTTTGATGCTGCTGGAAAGTGTGCGTGCGATTATGCGCACACGCCAACCAGGCGCGCGTCGGCGCAAATTACACCAGCATAACTGGCTTCACGGTCTGCCCCTAAAAATGCGGTTCCGCCGCTCAAAACTTTACATCAGCGCTTTATTACCGCTGGGCATCGGGGCATTTGTGGGGGTTTTGGCGGCGATCATGGGTGTTGGTGGCGGCTTTATTATGGTGCCCGCGATGATCTATCTTCTTGGCATGCCAACATCGGTTGTCGTTGGCACATCACTTTTCCAGATCATTTTCGTGACGGCAAACGTGACGTTCCTGCAATCGGTGCAAACCCAGACAGTCGATTTTATGCTAGCGGGCTTGTTGCTGTTTGGGGCGGTTATCGGGGCGCAGTTTGGAACACGCGCCAGCGCGCTTCTTCGCGGCGAGCAATTGCGTGGCCTTTTGGCGCTGATGGTTTTGGCGGTCTGTATCAAGCTTGGTTTTGACCTTGTCATTCGCCCTGATGATTTATTTAGTGTGGAATTGTTAAAATGATCCACGCGCATCGTTTCATTCTTGGCCTGATTCTGCTCATTGGCATGACTGGTTTTGCCACTGCCAATTCGGGCCGGATCGTTGCCGATCTTTCCAAATCGAACGTCGCGATCACCAGCGGCTTTCACGGCACTGACCTCCTGTTGTTCGGCGCTGTTGATGGCAATATTGGCGATGATATTCTGGTTGTTGTTAGCGGCCCGCCAACTGATGTTGCCCAACGCCGCAAGGCCAATCGGGCCGGCATATGGATCAATGTCGAAACGAATATCTGGCAGCAAATTCCCAGCCTCTACACGGTGCTTGCCACCAACCCGATTGAAAAGATTGCCAGCCCCGACGTGCTGGCTGAACTTGGCATTGGCACGCAGAATATTGGGCTGAAAATTGTTCCAGAAACCCCGATACCGGGTCAGGCCCCGCCGCTGGCCGCTGACTTTATCGCGGCGCTTCAGGCGAATATGGCTAGCATTGATTTATGGTCGGATGAAACTGGCAAGGTTAAGCTGACCGAAAATGCGCTTTTCCGTGCCGAAGTCTCATTACCGGCAAATATCGTCTCTGGTACTTATGATGTTCGGGTTCTTCAGTTTCGTGATGGTGTTGCAATCAGCGAGGATCGGACTAACCTGTTCATTAAACGGGGCGGCTTGAGTGCCGGCATCTATAATTTCGCGCATGATTATTCGGCGTTATATGGCATTTTTGCAATCCTGTTCGCGGTTGCCTCGGGCTGGCTTGCCGCTGCTGTATTCCGCCGCAAATAATCATTCATTCCCCCGATGAAAGTGGAGTTTTAATATTATGGCAAAAGCAAAGGCACACCAAAAACAGCCAGTCTTTCTTGTTGTCGTTGACGATAGCGAAGAAATGCATCAGGCATTGCAATTTGCCTGTGGGCGCGCACGCTCGGTAAATGGCCGTGTTGCGCTGATGTATTGCATCGTTCCAGCGGAATTTGAATATTGGGCAGGCGTCGGTGAATTAATGCGTGAGGAAGCGCGCGAAGAGGCCGAAGCCAAAATGGCCACGCACGCCGAATATGTAAAAACATTGACCAACGACACACCAATCCTGTATGTGCGTGAAGGCGATATTCGCGACGAGTTGCTTGACCTGATTGACACCGAACATGATATCAGCCTGCTGGTACTTGGTGCCGATACAAAATCGGAAACTGCTGGCCCGCTGATTACCTTTCTGATGGCAAAAGGGGCGTCACGTTGCCGGGTTCCAATTACCGTTGTTCCCGGAAACTTGACCGACGAGCATCTTGACGCATTGTTCTAGTCTCATCGTGTTTTTTAGGGTCTTTCAGATGAAAACTATTTTATTACGCTTATTAGGAGTTGGATTTTTAATTATGAGTGAAGCAAGTGCAGCCGCCACCGGCAAAAGCCTTCTGCTTGAAACCAGTCAGGGACAAGTAGAGATCAAATTACTGCCAGACATTGCCCCAAACCATGTTGCCCGCATTTCCGAGCTGGCAGCTTCGGGCTTTTATGATGGCATCGTCTTTCACCGTGTTATCCCCGGATTTATGGCACAAACTGGCGATCCGACAGGCACCGGCATGGGCGGATCAGGCACCAAGCTAAAGGCCGAATTTAGTGATTATAAATACCGTAATGGTACTGTTGGTATGGCCCGCTCGGTGAGCCCTGACAGTGGCGACAGCCAGTTCTTCATCTGCTTTGATGGTTGCGGCCATCTAACCGGACAATACACTGTCTGGGGACAGGTCGAAAACGGTATGGACGCGGTTGAAAAGCTGGCAGCCGGCGAGCCACCAGCGACGCCTGATCAGATTATCTCGGCAAAGCTAATCGACTAGACTAGTGGCAAATGCTGCCTAGAGGCGATTGAGACTAATAACTATATTGACACCAAAGAATATAAAGCCGGAGATTTCCGGCTTTTTTTCATTACAGGCGGATTTAATAAAGATCGGCATGACGCCATCACCCCTATGGAGCAGGGATTGCGAGGCGAGCCACCCTGGCCCGAGTCGTGAAATAGACTGTTATACCAAGCCAGATCAATCCAAAGACAATTAAATCCTGCGGTAAAAACGCCTCAGAAAACACCACAACCCCAAACAAAAGCTGCATTGTCGGATTGCTGTAAAATAACAAACTGGCCATGGTCATGCTAAGCGCCCGATTGCCTTTTAAAAACAGCACTAGCGGCAACACTGTAATCCCGCCAGCCAGCAATGCCAGCGCAACATTCGCAGCCCCACCGCCAAAAAACGGCACTTGCCCGTTGGCCTGCATCCAGAACAGGAACCCCGCTGCAAATGGCAGCAAAAACAGCGTCTCGATGAACAGACCCTGCAACGGATCAACATCCATGCGTTTGCGCAGCACCGCATAAAGCGAGAAACTACCCGCCAGCGCCAGCGAAATCCACGGCACGCCCATGATCATGATCGCCTTGGCAATTACCCCAAGACATACCAGCCCGATCGCCAGCCACGCCCATTTATCAAGTCGTTCCCCAAGCACAATAATACCCAGAAAAACCGTACAGAGCGGATAGACGAAATAGCCAAGTGCCGCGGCGACCACTTGTTCACTCTGAACCGCATAGACATAAAACCCCCAATTCAGTGACAAAAGGCAAGTTGTGACAAAAAAATTAAATAAATTACGCCGCACCCTTATCAACCGCCAAATATCGCCAAGCTGGCCCACAACCCAGCAAATCATGAATAACAGCACCGCCGACCATAATGACCGATGTGCAATGATCTCATAGGGGTCGTCAGCATCAATATACTTGATATAAAGCGGGACAATTGCCCATAAAAAACCGGCACTTAACGAAAAGCATATGCCGGCTAGACTATTTTGTTTTGGAGTTTCCATCGACCGTGGCTCACCATTAAACTTTTACCGAAAATTGACCTTTTGGCCGGTTAGAAAAGGTAGATTTGATCGCTGTTACCACCCCGCAGAGGCAGTAAATTGACCAGTGAGCGCTCAGGTAAGACCCGGTAAGATTCATTTATCATTTGACATTAACTATTGCTGTTCCCATATGTATTTAGCCGAAAGGGCTTTATGAGACTAGAATCCAACGAAGGTTCGATGCCGCATAGAAGTCGTATTAAGAGACATTGGGCCTTGATCACCGGCAGATCAAGGCTGAAGTTGGAGACTAGAAAATATGGCACAGGGTACTGTGAAATGGTTTAACACCCAAAAAGGGTATGGCTTTATCAATCCAGACGATGATGGCAATGATGTATTTGTACATATCACCGCTGTACAGAATTCAGGCCTGAACGGTTTGAATGAAGGTCAGAAGGTATCTTACGATCTTGAAGAACAGCGCAACGGCAAAATGGCCGCTGTCGGACTGTCTATCGTAGAGTAAGCAATCGCCGTTTGCGATAAAACAAATTGTACTTTGGCCATGCTGACCATGGACTAAATGCAGCTGGGTCGCCCGATCATTTGGGGCGGCCTTTTTTATTCATTATCGGGCACGACAGATGGTTGCGGGTCAGGATCACGGATCCGTTACCGCACCACCAGATAATGCAGCACGCCACTCCAGATCGGTGATATAAACAGGCTTGCAACGATCACTGCCAACAGGAAATCTGCTTCAAATCCGGTAAAGATGCCTGACGCAACGCCGCTCGTTGTCAGCACAAAACTGAACTCGCCAATCTGCGGCGTTACAAGTGATGATACCAGCGCGCGACCAACTGGTTCGCCGCCCAGTGATAAAAGCGCCCACCCAAAAAGCGTCTTGATAAACAGCACGCCGAGCGTAACTGCAGCAATAACCCCCCAATGGCTTTTCACATAATCCAGATCAACTAGCAGGCCGATTGAAACAAAAAACACCACCAGCAATAATGATTGTAACGGCAAAATAGCGTCAAGTACGGCTTTGCGTAAATTGGTATGGCTGAGGGCAAGTCCGGCGCAAAAGGCACCAAAAACTGCCGATAGCCCCATGGTACCGGTCAGGCTGGCCGTCAGCATGCAAGCACCCAGGCTGAACAATATTATTGCCAGCGCGACATTCCCCTCAAGCAGTGTCGCCAGCGGCAGCCTTTGGCGCGCCGTTTTGCCAATCCAAACCAGTAATCCGGCTAGCACCAGCAAGGCGATCACAATCCTGATCAGCAATAACTGCCATTGCTGAAACACATCAGCCCCCGATTGCGCAAAAACCAACATCGGCGCCACCGCAATATCCTGTGCCACCAGCACACCAACCGTCAGCTGGCCTGCATGAGTGCGAAGCTGGCCAAGCCCCTGCAACACCATTAATGCCACCGCAGTCGAGGATAGGGTTAACACAAAACCGATCAACAGAATTTGCGGCAGCGTCCAGCCGAAATAGCTTTTCACCGATATCGCCAAAAGAATACAGCAGGCAATCTGGCCCAGCGTGGCAACGACCGCCGGTTGCAACACGCGCAAAAACGCTTCGACTGATAATTCGATACCGATGATGAACAGCAGCAGGATTACACCAAATTCGGCAAGCGATGAAATTTCATCCGAGTAATCGACAAGCCCGAGGCCAGCTGGCCCCAGGGCCAATCCGGCTAGAATATATCCCACCAGAGGCGGCTGCTTCAGCCAGCGTAGTATCAGACCAAAGCTAACCGCGCTTAGCATCAAAAATGGTGTTGTCAGTAACTCGCTCTCATGCCCGTGCATTTGGTAACGCTAGCGAAATTCAAATTTAAGCGAAATTGGTTTTAAAGATTAGCCACAAGAGGTAATGGCCCGCTAGATGGATGCCCCCCTAGATAAATGGTAACGAAACAATGCGGCCTGATCGCGGCCCCTCTTCCATCATGATTTCTACCGGCTCCAGCGCATCAATCGCCGCTGTTGCAACCATGCCAACGCCAATATTCTCACCAACCCTCGGTGAGTATACACACGCACTGACATAGCCCGCATCGGCGCCATTAAAGGTGATGGTCTGACGATCTTCACTCGTCTGCATGATCCGCGGGCTATCAATAATCAACCCCATAAAGCGGCGCGTGACACCCGCCCTCTTTAGCGCGATCAGCGCGTCTTTGCCAATGAAATCATGTGGCTGATCAAGCGCGATGAATTTATCCATGCCCAGCTCAAACGGGTTGGTCTTTGCGTCAGTATCGGCGCCATAGGAAATCAGGCCGCTTTCAATCCGCTCAATGTAATTGGGCGTGCCCGGCCCGATATTATAGGGCTTGCCAGCCTTGGCAACACGCGCCCACAACTCATCACCGCGATTGCCGTCACGCAGATACAGCTCATAGCCGCCCTGCTTTGACCAGCCCGACCGCGCAACCACTAGCGGAATCCCATCGAGTTCAGTAACACGAAAACCGAAATATTTCAGCTCACGAACCCAGTCACCGAACAGATCTGAGACAACATCAATCGCCTTTGGCCCCTGAATCGCAAGTGGTGAGACATCGGGTTCGAACACATCGACATCCAGCTTTAACGTACCTGCCACCGCACTGGCCCATAATTGAATGTCACTATCGGCGATTGACAGCCAGATTTCATCCTCGGCCACCTGCAGCAGAACCGGATCATTGATAATCACGCCATTGTGATTGCACAGCGGTACATATTTGCCCTGCCCAATGACCAGACCGTCAAGGTTGCGCGGCGTCAATAACCGCGCCAACGCCAGCGCATCCGGCCCCTTTAACGCCACCTGCCGTTCAACTGCAACATCCCACATGGCAACGCCATTAATCAGCCGGTCATATTCGGCCGCCGGATCACCATAGCTGGTTGGCATATACATATGGTTGTAAACACTTGCAGCCACCAGACCTGCGTCACGGCTTGCTTTAAAGAACGGGCTTTTGCGAACCCGCGCACCAATGGATAGATGAACCGCCATAACAGCCCCTATGGAGAAATTATCTAAACGCCAAATTGCGGCCAGATACTGCCATAGTTAAAGCCCCATCGAATGTTCCCTTTGCGTCATCTTATCGGCTGTTTCTTGTGCAAAAACGCCCTATTCAAAAAAATCAGCCAGCTCAGCGGTAAATTGGTCGATCGACGAGACATCAATATCAAGATGCGTGACAAGCCGAATTATCCGGTCGCCGCCGCCAAGCAGTATGCCGCGGCCGGCAAGATGCGCCCGAAGCGGGTCTGCCGCTCCCTCTGGCAACTGCATAAATACCATGTTCGTTTCAACCAGATCGGCATTAACGCTAACCTTGGCAATGCGGCCAAGCTGATCCGCAAGCCGAAGTGCCGCCGCATGGTCATCGGCTAGCCGGTCAATGTGATGCTCCAGCGCATAAAGCCCTGCTGCGGCCAGAATTCCGACCTGCCGCATACCGCCGCCAACCAGCTTTCGCATCCGGCGGGCGCGCGCAATAAATTCAGTTGATCCGACCAGCACTGACCCTGCTGGCGTTCCCAATCCTTTTGACAGGCATAAAGACACGCTATCGACCGGTTCGACTAGCTGGCGTGCAGGCACACCCAGCTTGACCGCTGCATTCATCAGCCTTGCCCCATCAAGATGTACCGCAAGCCCACTATCCCTGCCAGCACTGGCAAGGCCGGTGATGCTTGCCACATCATGCACATGACCCGAGACAGTATTTTCCAGACATAAAAGACGGCTGATCGGGCAATGCGGGTCATCCGGCTTTACCGCCTCAGTAATAGCATCAGGCTGCATCATGCCGCGATGATCAGTGGCAAGCGCCTCCATCATTACCCCACCAAGCACGGACACGCCGCCAGCCTCATAGCGGTGGACATGATAGCAATCACCAACCAGCAATTCATCACCGCGCTGACAATGCGCCAGCAATGCGCATAGGTTGGACTGCGTTCCACTGGCAACAAACAGACCCGCTTCCTTGCCAAGAAGCGCGGCCACCTGCGCCTGCAGTGCGTTAACCGTTGGATCATCGCCATAAACATCATCCCCAACTTCGGCAATTGCCATGGCTGCACGCATCTCTGCAGTTGGTCTGGTTACTGTGTCGCTGCGAAGGTCAATCCGCACCTTTTGATTGGCCTGTGCCGCATCCTGATAATTCATCATTGGGATGCCTCCGCAATAAAGGTTTTCAGGTCAAAATCGGCATTGACGATTTCGTTAGGATCGGGTGACAAGCCTAAATCAAGGCATTTCTTGCCAAGCATATAGCCTGCTGGATCACGAACCGCCTCAACCGCAGCAAGAACGCCCGCCCCATCATAACTCCAGACCGAGAATCCGCCCTCGCGCTTGCCCGGGCGCACCCGATATTGTACCCCGGGCACGGCCAAGGGCACAATCCCGGCAGATTGCAATCGCACATCAAATTGTTCTGACCAGAACCATGGTGCCGCAATTGCCGGTTGCGCCGTGTCGCAAATCGCGGCGGCGGCACGCGCTGCTGTTACTTGTGCATTATCAACAGACTCGATTCGCAACGCCGCCCCATCAATTAACGCCACATCACCAATGGCAAAAATATCATCGATTGAGCTTTGCATCATGGCATTGACAAGAATGCCATTACCGCAAGCAATCCCTGCATCGGCCGCCAGATCAAGGTCTGGCGATACGCCAATACCAACAAGCAATAAGTCAGCCTCAAGCACACCCCCGCTATCAAGCCGCACGCCGGTAAAGCTGCCATCCTTTTGCAAAATTTCATCGCTGCTGGCACCAAGGTGAAGCTGCACATCGTGGCTTTGATGTAACGCGGCAAAAAAATCTGAAATGGGCGGACTTGCTACCCGTGCCAGTAATCTGTCGGCCATTTCGATCACATCAACCTTAACACCAATTTTGGTCAGGCTGGCGGCAACCTCCAGCCCAATGTAACCGCCGCCAATCACCACTGCACGGCGCCGACCACCGATCGCCATGCGCAAACGATGCGCGTCATCTGGATGACGCAGCACAAACACTCCATCAAGCCCACTTGCCGTGGCTAGCTGGCGCGGCACCGCACCAGTGGCAAGCACCAGCTTGTCATAATGGTGCTGGCTGCCATCATCGAGGCTTATTTGCTTTTGCAGCGGGTCGATTGCCGTTGCGATCCGGCTATCAACAAGGTCAATCTGATGCGCGGTAAACCAGTCAGATCGCCGCAATAGAAATTTTGCATCGTCGCTGCCATCGGCCTGCAAAAACGCCTTCGACAATGGTGGGCGTTCAAGCGGCGGGCCCTCAAGCCGGTCGATCATCGTAATTTGGCCGGCGAACCCGTTCATGCGTAATTGTTCGGCGCAGGCAATCCCCGCATGACTGGCTCCGATAATAATGACGTTATCTGACATGATTTTCCTGCTGATTATTCTCTTGGCTAACCGGCCAGCCGCGCCGCCATCAAGGCTGGCAACTGATCGATCCTGCCAATGACCTTAGCATGATCAATATCATGATGCGGCCGATCGTCAACATGATCGGCGACACAGATAAAATCAGCTGCCTTTGCCGCAGTGGCGGTACCATAATCGGCCATTGTATCCCCAACCATAATGCTGGCGGCCGGCGTCACACCGGCAATCTCACAACAGCGAAAAAACCCGTGCGGCCCTGGTTTTGGCCCATAGCCACTATCCGCACCAATGATCGCACAAAAATAATCAAGGACGCCGATATCTTGCATATTCTTTCGCGCACTGTTTTCGGTATCGTTGGTCAGGATCGCCAGCGCATAGCCAGCATCATAGAGCTGGCGAAGCGGTGTCACCACGTCACCTTTCGGCACAGTTTTATTGCGGCCGTGCAGGTTAACCAATTCCCCAACATCATGCGCATAGCCCTTGTCACTATCCAGCCTGATCATATGAGGTGGCAGCATTTTCTGCCACCGATCTCGGATATCGGCAAAAGAACCAGCCGCAAAAATCCCCCGCGGGTCAATGATACCAGCCTCCTCGTTAATACCAATAGAGGCGAGCAATTCTGGCGCACCCACCGATCCATCCCAATCATCGGGGATACGACTTGCAGTATAATGCGCCACCGCCAGCGCCACCGGCAACCAAGTTGCCTCAAGGTCAAGGATCACTCCATCCTTATCAAACACAATTAAATCTATCATGATCTTATCGGAGAGCCTAAATTGGTGAGGTAATTTACGTGCGTTAGCCTGACCGATTTTCGCGCCGTGACCAAGGGGCTTTTGCAAAAAACATTCAGCCTTTCGCCTGATCAGACATTCACCACAATCGAATGCCCCTGCAACCATGCGTGCATACCAGCGATCAGCCCATCATCACACATCTGACGGGCAAGCGCAGAACCATGGCCTAGCGCGCTGTTAATTTCATCTGCCGTCAACACGCCAACTTCAACCGTAACCAGTCGTTCTTTTAAATCACTATCTGGATATAGATCAGTTGCCGGCACCCGCAATATCGCTGGCGACGATATTGTTATCGCATTCGCAATCAGCGTTGCCGCCACATCAGCCGCCGCCGCCGTTTGGGCCAGAACTGTCACCGAATCCGCGATTCCCAATGACTGGCTGCGCCCGCGCCAACCACTTGTTGCAACCCCGCCTATGCGGTCATGCTGATGCAGCCTGATGCGACCATGAAGAGGTAATTTGCCGCGGCCACCCGCCGTTGCAGCCACCGCAAAATCGCTTAGATGCGCATCGCGCTCATCACCGATCCCAATGTCAAAATGCGCCGTCTTGCCAAGATAAAGCGCGATATCACCGCCATTATTTACCGATGCGCGATCAAGGTTACTCCCCATCGCTTGCAAAATCTCATCAGCAACACTTCCGGCAACTGCCGCCATTGGGGTGATAAAATCTGCGTTACTATAACGGGGTAGATGAGGCTGGATAGCCGCCGCCATACGCTGTGCAACCGGCCCGTCAAAAGTGGCAAGCCTGTCTTTTTCTGCAGGCAATCGCAGCATTGACAATTCGCCAACAAGTTCATCCAGCAAGCCGCAAAACCTGTCAGCCGCTCGCGCGTAAGCCAGTGCTGCCGCTGCCGGATCACCCTCTGCCGTCACGATAAGGTCGATGGGCCCATGCTGAAGATGCAGCCGGTGATCAAGCCAGTTTACCATTGCCCCGCTTGGCATTTGCAATGGCTGTCCACCCCTTTTGGGCAGTTTTACTGATATGGCTCGGGGGGTTAGCGCCTTTACAGGCTGGAGCGGCTTTGATAGCTGGGGCGGTTGGGACCGTGAGCCGGACATAGGCTAGCGCCTTATCGGCCACGGGTTTTGCGGCTGTTGAGCAAAGTGTTTTTTGCCACTCAGCTTGTGATCATTCTGCCGCCCAATTTTGCCAGCCAGCACATCGTCAATCGACATCACATGATCGAGATGCCCACCAAGCGCGATATAATCTTCCCTACGCATGGTAAATTCGATTGGTGCAACCAATGCGGGAGTCGGCACATAACCAAACGCATTTTCCGGCAGGCTAGTTACATCAACCATTAGCGTGATGCCGCCACCCGGCCAAATATAAACCGGCGCCCCGCCACACGTAACACGGGTAAGCGCATCCTTTACCGAGCGTGTCAGCATCACCGGATTTTCCGTAACACCCGCTCGCAACGAGCCACCGGCACCGCCCATAAAGCTGACCGAAGTTAGGGCCGGTTCACAATTTTCTTCAATACGCCGGATTGATGGCTGTAATCTTTCTGGCATTTCGGTTTCTATTGGCAGCAGATTTTCATCCAGCTCGTAATAAGCAAACTGCTCGCCGGTCGTCGAGATCATCAGCAATGACTGACCCGGCTTGGCAATTTTGGCGTCAAACGGCCCCAAAATCGTCAACGGATCGGTCAGGTTTGTACCGCCCCATCCGGTGCCCGGTTCGGCAACCTGAAAATAGCGCCCGGGCGTTGATCTGCGGCCGATAATCTTAATCCCACTTGACGGCCAGCCAATAACTTTGCCGGCCTGATGCTCGGACATGACGCCGGTGATGTGATCATCAACAATGACCACTTCGTCAACCAGCCCTTGCCATTGCGCCGCAAACATACCGACCGTCGCCGAGCCGCACCCGACCCGCATCCGCGCCTCGACAACGCCATTAATGACTGGCGGCTTGCCAGCCTGCAACAAAAGGCTTGAGCCGTCATCAATCTGCATATCAACCGCCTCGCCATTGCACAGCGCCAGCAAAGTGGCACAGGTAACACGGCCTTCCTTTTTACCGCCGCCGGTAAGGTGATGCACCCCACCCAAAGACAGCATTTGCGACCCATATTCACCGGTTGTTACATGGCCAACCGGTTCACCATCAACCCGAACCAGCGCGGTTTCAGGGCCAATATGCCGGTCGGTGTCGATTTTAACCTTGGCGCCGCAATAGCTGAAAATCCCTTCAGACACCACCGTGACCATATCCACGCCGTCAACAACACTGCTGACGATAAACGGCGCCGGCTTGTAATCGGGATAGGTCGTCCCCGCACCAACCGCGGTTACAAAGGCGTCCTGTGGGGCGATCAGATCACCATTCCAATCATCCGCATTATCCAGAAACGGCACCAACTGGCCGCCATCATCAATCCGGCGTTGCATCACCAGCAACGGATCAAGCCTTACAAGCTGGCCGCCATCATTTGCATAGCGATCACACGCCCCCGATTTACCATCGGCGATGTAACACATCACCGGACAGGCATCACAGCGGATCTTTTCTTCAACGCGCTTGTCACGGCTGGTTTTCATTGTCATGCCTGATCGCCTCCGGCTGCAGTCAGCGCCGCGATTGCCGCGCGCACCTTATCCGGCGTTGCGGGCAAATCATAGATGGCCGCACCGGTTGCATGGCGGATCGCATTCAAGATTGCCGGCGCGGTCGGGATCAGCACATGCTCGCCCAGCCCCTTGGCACCATAAGGGCCTTCTTCGTCAGCCACCTCGACAATGATATGCTCAAATTCGGGCATATCGCCAATTGTCGGGATCAAATAATCATGCAAATTCTCGGTTCGTCCGGGCTGATAATCTTCCATTAACGCCATGCCAATCCCCTGACCAACGCCGCCCTCTATCTGGCCCTCGACCAAAAGGGGGTTGATCGCACGCCCGACATCATGGGCGGTTGTGATTTTATCCAGCCGCACCCGACCCAGTGCCATATCAACCGACAATTCAACAATCTGTGCACCGTAACCAAACACCGCATAGGGAATGCCCTGCCCCTTTTCATCAAGCGGACTGGTCGGCGGATCATAGGTTTCCTCGGCCATAAAGACATAGCCATATTCATTTACCGGCAGCCCTGCCAATTCAACCCGAACCGCCCCACCAGCGGCATCCTCTAGCCGCAAAGTTGCGCCATCAAGACTGATCTTGGCGTCAGCATCAACATTGCCATGCCGCAGCAATTTCCAGCGCAACGCCATACCCGACAGCATGGCTGCCTTGCCTGACACAAATGTCTGGCGCGACGCCGAGGTTTTGCCGCAATCAGGCGTTAAATCGGTATCGCCCCCAACAATCTTTAGATCATGAACAGCAACACCAAGCGCATCCGCAGCAATTTGGCTAATCACCGTATTCGCGCCCTGCCCGATATCCATTGCCCCTTGATGCAGGACAACCTGTCCATCGCTGGTGATGCCCATGCGCATCGTCGACGGGTTTGGCAATGATGTGTTGCCGCATCCATACCAGCAGCTGGCGATACCGACACCTTTGCGCCATGGGCTGGCATCCTCTAGCGCTGCCGCATTAAATTGATCTGCCGCGCCCAGCGCGTGCTGCCAGCTGTCTTCAAGGGCGGCAAAGCAATCGTCGATACCAACACCGCTGTTAAAGACTTGACCCGTGACGGTTGGCACACCATTTTTCAGCGCGTTCAGCCGCCGAAATGCCAGCCGGTCCATGCCAATTTTTTCCGCCAGCAAATCATAGGCGCATTCCTGTGCCACGGCTGATTGCGGGACACCAAATCCGCGAAACGCACCGGCTGGCGGGGCATTGGTATGAACGGCAACAGAATTGGCGCGGTAATCCTTTGTTTGATAGGGCCCGCTTGCATGAATGGGAACACGGTTCGCCACCGTCGGCCCCCAGCTGGCATAGGCACCCGTGTTAAAGACACCATCAAAAACAAAGCCGCTGATCCGGCCAGTTTCATCACAGCCAACTTGCAACCGGATATCCGACGGATGCCGCTTGGTCGACGCACGCATCGACTCGCCGCGGCTGTAGCAAATTCGCACCGGTCGCCCCAGAACCCACGCTGCCAGCGCGATATAAGGCTGAAACGATATATCCAGTTTTGATCCAAAGCCGCCACCACAGGCTGATGGCACCACCCGAATAGCCTCACGCTCCATCGCCATAATCTCGGCTAGGCTGTCGCGATCCATCTGCGCGGCTTGCGTGCAACCACGAATAACCAGACGATTGCCCTCACGCATCGCATAACCGGCCTCAGGCTCGATATAGGCATGTTCGATAAACGGCGTTGTTGTATGAATTTCTGCAAGATGCGCCGCCGCCCGCAACGCCGCATCTGCGTCGCCAGTTTCGACATAGCCGCGCACCAGAATATTGCCATCACGGCTTTCATGCAGTTTTGGCGCCCCGTCAGCCATCGCCTGTGCCGGTGATAACATGGTGTCATGCGGCGTCCATGTAATCGGGAAATCAGCGTCATCAAAATGCGTAATCACCGCCGCATCACCAACAATGGCTGCCACCGCATCGCCGCGGTAAAGCGCGGTCTTTTCCGCAAACACCGGCTGGTCGGCGAATGGCGGGATCACACCAAAACAATTGCGACCCGGAACATCACTGGCATCAAGAACGGCATGAATACCCGGATGGCGCGCAAGAAATGCGGCCTTATCGCCAATTTCAAAACTACTATAATGATAGGGGCTGCGGATGACCCGCACCAGCAGCGCATCTGACGGCACCGCATCATCACCATAACGCAGGCTGCCATCAACCTTTGGCTGGCCATCAAGATGCCTGATAGCACTGCCAACATTTTGTCCAGCCTGCGGACAAACTGGGGCGACCACATCATGGCCAACCGCCACGATCGCATCAATGATCTTGCTATAGCCCGTACATCGACATAAAACCCCGCCCAGCGCATCCTCGACCGCACGCCTATCTGGTGCCTGATTATCCGCCAGCAACGCCGCCGCAGACACCATCATACCCGGGGTGCAAATACCGCATTGCGCCGCACCATGCGCCAGAAAACTATCCTGCAATTTTGCGATAATACCGGCATCATGCAGGCCTTCAATACTAGTCACGTTGGCGCCGTCAACCTGTGCAACCGCGGTCAGGCAACTGCAAATTGGCGCGCCATCAAGAAGCACACTACACGCCCCGCAATCACCAGCATTACAGCCTACCTTGGTGCCATAAAGCCCCATTTCATCACGAAGAACCTCGCTAAGGCGCGTTCCCGCCGGTAATTCGCTGGCAACAGCGCGGCCATTCAAGGTAAATCGCGTCATGCCTGCGCCTCATTCGCAACAAAGGCCAGCTGATCACGAACCAGCCGCTGTACAATTTCGCATGACGCCTCCAGCCGGTAAGCCGCTGTTGCGCGCACATCATCAATTGGCGAAAGACCAGTGAAAAGATCCGGGATAATCTTGCTGGCGGCCGCGGTTAATGCTGTTCCGCGCAATGCCGCTTCAACACCGCCCATACGCTGGGCGACCTCACTGCAGGCACCGATCGCCAGCGCGACATCTTCAATAACACCAGCATCATCAACCACCAGTCGTAACGCTGCCATACTGATCGAAATCACCAGATAGGAACGTGCGCCAAGCTTTCGAAACCCCGACCGGCCAGCAGCTGACGCGCCGGGAATCCGCAAGGCACTTACCATCTCGCCAGCCCCAAGCGCGGTTTTCCGATTACCCAATATAAACGCCGATAAAGGCAGGTGGCGCATTCCAGCTGCACCGACAATTTCCACCTCTGCATCTAGCGTCAGTAACGGCGGCACACCATCAGCCGCAGGCGACGCGTTACAAAGATTGCCAATAATCGTTGCGCGGTTCTGGATTTGCACCGAGCCGACTTCGCGCGCCGCCGCCTTTAACCCATCAAAGGCCGCTGGCACATCAGCCTTTAGCAATTTGCTCCAGCTTGCCGCCGCACCAATGCGCCAATAGCTGCCGTCAAAGGCAATTGCGCCAAGTGCGGGAATCCCCGATATATCAAGAACAGGGCCGCTTAGCGGGCGATCTTGCAAGCGTGGAAACACATCGGTTCCGCCGGCAAGAATGGTTTTCGGGCCGGTGGACAATGCGGCAATCGCGCTCTCTAGGCTATCTGCCCGCACATAATCACCGATCCCGCCATCAGCAGCTAGCCTATCTTGCATTGATTTCTCCGCACCACAGCCCCAGTTCGTACCCCAGCCTCGACTTGAAAAACCTAACCTTAGTGGCTATGCGCATCCATCAAATTCTGCATCGCAATATTCACTTCACGGCTGTAAAGACGCGCCATTTTACCGGTTGGTGGCAGCGGCTCGTCGCGGAAAAATGATGGCAATTCATCATCGTCCTGATCAAACCCTGCGGCCTTGTTGAACGCCGCCTCAAGCCGCAATGTCTCAAAGCCGATATTACGGATAAAGTCAGGGGTCACACCAGCGTCAAACGAGTCATTAATCGCATCGGCAATCAGCGTCAGATTATCGTCGGTAACCGACCGGCCGAACACGCAAAGACCGAACGAGTCAGCGACCGCGCTGTTAATCTGCATTCGCAAGCTTTCGGCAACCAATTCTTCAATCGTCTTATCATCACATTTGAACGATGGTGCGTTACCAACCGTATGATCAGCACCTTGCGCGGTCAGCATCATTGAAATGCCGGTAACCTCGATGATCCGCGGATCATAGGCGCTGATCGCCTGCTGTTTGATAACCGGCACCCGCGCAACCTTCAGCGCCTTGCCAACCCGCGCCGTACCCGACGCATAAAGCCGCCCACGCTCATTGCCAACCCGAATATCCTCAAGGCAGGATTGCATAAATGCCACATCGCCAAATGCGCCTTCGCCAGCCTCCATTAAAACACCGATTGTCGCGCCAAGCTCGATACTGTCGACGCCAAGATCATTTGCCGTCTCGTTCAACCTTGCCACATCATCCGGATCATCAAGTCCGCAATTGGTACCCAGCAAGCCAATGGTTTCATATTCCAGCGGCGAGACAAGTTCACGCCCAGTATCATCGACATAGACATTGCTGCATTTAATCAGGCATCCAGGCATACAAGCGTGCGATGTCTCACCGCCGCGACCACCATTCAGGTCGCGTATAAAGTCACCACCCATTCGAAGCGGCCCATCATCAGCACCGGTTAATTGCCCAGATGAGAAATTACGCACCGGCAAGGCGCCTAGATGGTTGGTAAGGTCAGCAACCATCGCTGTTCCCGTGGTTTTCAGGCTTTGTACCGCAACAGACTCGCCAAGCTTCTTGCCATAATCCTTGATCGCGCCCATTAATTTTTTACGGTTATTCACCGGCGGCATACGGTCCTTGTCAATAACGACAGCCTTGATTTTCTTGGCACCCATTACCGCGCCAACACCGCCGCGCGCGGCCAAACGTGACGGCCGGTTATCGGTATCGGAAAAGGCCACCCCAGCCATCAGCCCAAGATATTCACCAACCGGCCCACACAGCGCCAACGACGTTTTGTCTCCATAAGCCTCATGCAGCTTTCGCGCACAATCGAAATTACCCAACCCCATATAGGGCGTCGCATCATCAAAGCTAATCACGCCATCCTTGGTGATACGGATCACAACCCATGTATCACTGGCGCCTTGAAACGTAATGCCGGCAATCAGCAACTGCCCCATCGCAAAGCCAAATGTCCCACCACTATTGGCCTCTTTGACGCCGCCAGTTAACGGGCTTTTGCAGCCAACACTGAGCCGGTTTGCATTGGAAAAATTTGTTCCAGCAAATGGCCCAACCGAAAAAATTAACGGGTTTTCCGGTGCCATCGGATCGACTGTAGCTATATTTTGATCGAGCAGCATCCGCGCGATCAGATATCGTCCGGACTTGGCAATCTCACGCCCAGACAAATCACGGCTGGCAGTGGTTTTCTTACCAAGATCTATTGTGATAAATTTGCGCATCTTCATTCCTGTTCGGCAATATCATGCCTCAAAACAATGCCGGATACCCAGCGTTAATTCGTTTGTATACTAACAAAAATACTTCGTCTTGTAAAGACAATCCGGTAGAGCATTTTCATATGAACAGATTTCCGCCAGCGCCATTGTCTGCTGCGCGTCATATACCAATCGGTTTATATTCTGGTTCATCACGAATCGCCGCGAGATGATTATTCGATGATCATTCAAGAACTTCCGGCAAATTAGTCGCTGGCGGGGTATTACGGCTGCGATTGGTGCGCACAATACCGTCGATAATCGTCATTCCAACACCGGGCAAATTACCCTGATGGATACTTTCTAGCATATTACGGCCCGGCGCGTGCTGGGCGGTGTCCATAAGCACAAAATCGGCGCTGCGACCAATTTCGACAATGCCACAATCAAGGTCACGCATCCGCGCAGTATTGCCGGTGGCAAAACAAAAGGCGATTTCCGGCGGGATATCACCGAGGCTCGACAGCATCGCGATCATCCGCAAGATGCCCAGCGGCTGTACACCAGAACCGGCCGGCGCATCAGTGCCAAGGATAACACGTTCCGACTGCTTAATTTCAAAGGCAGTTCGCATCGCCAGCAAACCAGCGCGCTCATTCCCATTATGCACAATCTCGATCCCGCGACTGCAACTTTCGCAAAGGCAGGTGATCTGATCATCGGGGAGCGCGGTATGGCCGCCATTGATATGACCGATGATGTCAGCATCAGCCTCCAGCACAACATCCTTGTCAATCAGACCCGACCCAGGAATCGACGGCCCACCGGTATGAATGGTCGACTGAATACCATATTTACGCGCCCATTTGACCATCTGTGCAGCGGTTTCGCCAGCCTTGACCGAACCAAGCCCAACCTCACCGAGCAGCTTGACGCCAGCATCCGCCAGCTCTTTAAAATCAGACTCAACCATGCCATCCTCGATCACCGGCGCTCCTGCCAGCATCTTAACACCCGAAGGACGGAAATTTTCGTACCAGCGCTGCGAGGCAATCGCCATCGCCTTTAATCCGACAATATCTTTCGGCCGCCCAGGGGCGTGAACCTCACCGGCTGAAATCATCGTTGTGACACCGCCATGCAGGCAGGAGTCAATCCAGTTCAATTGCTGTTGCCGCGGCGTATAATCGCCAATCACCGGATGCACATGGCTGTCGATTAGGCCCGGCGTCAGCGTCACACCATGTGCATGAACCCGCACCGTGGCATTGTCCAAATCCATATCCTTGGCATAGCCGATATCGGTAATCCGGCCATCAACCGCAACCACGCAATCACCATCAAGAATGGGCGCCTCCAGCTTACCCGACAGGATCTGGCCGATATTGGTAATAACAAGCTTTTCTGATGCCATGATTTTGTCCCTCAATATTTTTGCCGAAACCGCTTAACAGTCTGTTCACCCAGATTTATGACCTTTTATTGCTAGCATAAACACCAGTCTTTTAGGCCGCATTGATAACACGCACTCACCTTATTATTAGTCAGCAATCCTGTGGCGCCGGTCAAGATCGTTATTTAACCCTCTTCATCTCAAAAACGTGCTCAGACATCCCGTCATTGCTGAAGCTTATCCAGCAGCGTTAAGAGCTGTGCAACTTCACGCGAGGTCAGTCTTTCGGTGGTTTCTTTGGTGATATCTTTTGCCGTGATTATGGCTGCCTCTACCGCCGCCTGACCGACATCGGTCAGTGAAATCTGGAGGCGGCGCATATCATCCGTATCCTGGCGCGCCCTCAGCAATCCGCGATCCATCAGGCGGGCAATCACCCCCTTGGTCGTTGCTGCATCCATCGCAACAAGGCGGCCAAGCTGATTTTGTGATACTTCCCCAACTTCCCGAAGTCGCACCAAAACAGAGAATTGCGTTGGTGTTATATCCGGCAGCTGCCGCGAAAAAATCTCCAGATGACGCTGGCTAGCCAGCCGCAGCTTGTAACCTACCTGATCATCAAGCTGATAATCATCGGCCAGAGATTTTGCCGAAACACCGCGAGAATCACCAACAGTCATAACAAAACCAGATCCAGTTCAGCCCCGAAAAAACGCCACGATACCGCAACACATTCAAGGTGTAACATTGGCACATCAAAAAAGCCAGACTTGAAAATATAAGTTAATTTCAACAATTAACCGCATCGTAACGGCGCGTTTTCATGCCGCAGATCCACTAAAATATCCTTTGACAGCAAACGATATTTATCTTTTGATCAGGAAAGATAAAATCAAAGATCACCGCAAATGCCCCTAAATAGTCATCGCTAGCTATCAATGGGCATGAGTGGTGGCGACTGGCGAAAATTGGGGATGCAGCTTATGGTATTAGCCAAAATTCGGAAAATTGTGACGATTGTCGAGGACACACACCAAGAGGCAGGACAGGACATCACCCCGCCTACCCGCCGTGCGGCGGCAATTGCCGTGATCGAAAACCCTTATGCGGGCATCTATGAAGAAGACCTTGAGACACTAATGGCCATCGGCGAAGAGCTTGGCGGATTACTTGGCGAGCGGTGCGTTGCCGCGCTTGGCATTGAACCACAGGCGGCAGAGAGCTATGGCAAGGCGGCGATTGTCGGCGAAAATGGCGAGCTTGAGCATGCCGCGGCGATCCTGCATCCACGCCTTGGCAAACCGTTACGCGCGGCAGTGGAAAAAGGTGCTGCACTCGTGCCATCAAATAAAAAACGCGGTGGCATGGGGCATCCGATTGATGTGCCCCTTGGCCATAAGGATGCCGCCTATGTACGGTCACATTTTGACGGTATGGAAGTCAGTGTGAATGATGCGCCGCGCGCCAATGAAATTCTGGTCGCTGTGGCGGTGACAGATTCGGGACGGCCACTACCGCGTGTTGGCGGCCTGACGCATGATCAGGCAGACGGCAAGGATGGCCTGCGCTAGGGCACGGCTTACCAATGATTGCCGCGCTTCATGTCCATTTACCGTTGGCAATCTGAGTGATGACCAGACCGGTCAGCAATAGACTGGCCCCGCCAAGCTGTAGCAAATTCACGGGCCGGATTGGTGCGCCAAACAGGCCAAAATGATCAATCAGCAGCGAAAAGATAATCTGCCCCGATACCGCCATAACAATGAAATTGGCGACGCCAATCTTGCCAGCGAGAACCGTCGCACTAATTACGTAAAAAGCCACAACAAATCCGGCCAGATATTCAACTGGCTGCAAATGCCTGAACTGGCCAATGTCGGGCAGACCGCGGCCAGCCAAAAGCGCCACCATTATGGCAAGAAGGATTGCCACACCAAATAACAAAACACTGGCATGAAGCGGCTCACCAAACGCCCGGGCAACCCGGCCGTTCAAAATTCCAACAACCGGAATGAATGATCCGGCGAGAAGCGCCCAGACAAGATATTTGATATTGATCATTTTGGCATCTCCTCGTTCACCATGCCGTTACCGCATGCGCAATGACTCTAAAATCACGGATGCGGCCCCCAAGGGGCTGCATTCAAAAGCTGGTTTTGCTGACTTATTAGGAGCGGGCGAAGATCACCGGCAAAATTCATGAAGTCATCATTCGCAAACAGGCTATTCCAATGATTGCGGCGATCGGCATCATCATCAAATTTCCACAGATGCACAATCTGATGCAACGGGCCGGTATCAGAGATGAAATAGCCCACCAGCTTTTTATCAAAGCCCCCCTTTTGCAAGGCAGGCCAGCCCTTGTTGGTATAGGCCTCAACCGCATCTTTCATCTTGCCGACAGTTACCTGATAGGTTCGTAATTCGTAAATAGCCATGATCTTTTTCTCACTCAACAGTCTTAAGATTAGTCAAATTAAAACCTGGGCGGGCGCCATAGCGCGTAACCGCCGCTAATTTAGCAAGCCAGCCGCTATCAGCGCCCCTTTAAGACGGGCAATTTCCGCCGCTTCTAGCTTGATCAATGGCGGCCTTACAATTGCTTGATCTAACCTGCCAAGCAGCACCAGACATTCCTTCATCCGGTTGTGCATATCAAGAAACGGTGCGCTATAGAATGCTTGTGCTAGCGGGAAAATCCGGTCATTTACCGCACGCGCTGCCGCCAGATCATCGCGCTGCATCGCAGTAAATAATTCAACCTGCAAATCGGCGATGACGCTTCCTGCCCCCGATAATAATCCGGCAGGCTTCATCGAAAGTGACGCCATCAACCATGATGAATGGGTCGATAGCACATTCACCTTACGCGACAATGACTGAAAAGTGCGGATATGGCGCTCATGCAACATCGGATCGTTACACCAATCCTTGATTGCAACCACGCTTGGCACTTCATCAAAGATGCGCAGCATCGTCTCAACCGAATAGCCAAGGCCGGTACCAGCAGGATATTGGAACAAGATCAGCGGCAGGTCAGTGGCATCGGCAATTGTCTTGAAATGAGCAAGTGCCATATCGGGGCGCAACTGTCCGCCCATGCTCATGCTGTTTGGCGGGAACACCAATAGCGCGCTTGCGCCTTCGCGGGCGGCCATTTTAGCAATTTCAACGGCGGCGTGACTGCCATCGGCATAAACACCATTTACCAGTGGCAGCGCGCCGCCAACCTCATCCAATGATGCAGCCAAGAGACGGCATTGTTCATCACGGCTAAAGGCGTGTATTTCCGATGCGTGACCATTTACCGTGATCGCACTTAGCCCGGCGATATCAGCAACATCTCTTAAATGTTTACGCGACGCCTCAATATCAATTTCAAAATCTTGGTCAAATGCAACAAGAGTTGCCGGAATCACGCCCTGTGCTTGGAATTTCATCTTATAAACAACCTCATTAAGCAGTGACGATAGACCCCCGCTCAATCGTATATGTACGATCTATAACGTCCGACACATGTGCATCGTTTGACTCAGCGATGATAATTGACACACCCTCTCGCTTTAGAGACGCAAGAATTTCACCCATTCTAAGCGCTAGAACTGGCGCTATGCCCTCTGTAGGCTCATCAAGAAGCAAAAGTTTTTGTCCAACCATCAATGCCCGAGCGAGTGCTACCAACTTCTGTTGACCGCCGGATAATGATGTAGCCGCCATCTCTCTAAATCCTTTACACTCAGGAATGATTTCATAAATCCACGACAGCCGCCCCTCATATCCTTGTATATTGGTTGACCATACCGGCACTAAAATATTTTCTTCAGCCGTCATCTCAGGAACCAGACGTCTATCCTCAGGCATGTAACCTATCCCCATATGAGCGCGGCGATATCCAGGAGTGGACTCTAAAGCTTCAGCCTCAAACACAAACTTTCCACCGCGGATCGGCAAAAGACCCATCAGAGACCTAAGAAAAGTTGTCTTACCAGCCCCATTTCGGCCGATTAAACCCACTATCTCACCAGATTCAATTTCTAAACCAATGTCTCGTAATATTGGCGTTCCATTTATATCAACATCAAGACCATCCACTTTCAACATAACTAAATCTGCCTCTTGCTCTAGTGCCGCGTACCAATGACAAACTCTTGAACCTTAGCGTCTGCCAAAGCTTTCTTAGGAGACATGTCAGCTATGATCTCTCCCTGATAGAATGCAAGAACCCGGCTAACGTATCGCTCGACAATTTCCATATCATGTTCAACAAACAAAACCGTCACTTCGTCCTCACGTAGTGCTTCCATAACCACATCCATGAAGCCAAATTTTTCTTCCACTGATATTCCGCTCGTGGGTTCGTCAAGGAGAAGAATACGCGGTTCGCTCACCACAGCCATTGCAATGTCCAGTAACTTTCTAACGCCCTGAGAAAGAACATTAACCGTCATGTCTTTGTAGCTCTCTAGATGATATCGGGTTAAAACATCATCTCTACGCGCGAGCAGGTCGGGACTCTCCATTTCACGGAGCGCGGCAAAACCACGATTCTTAGCAATTGCAAGCGCAATCATCAAATTTTCTGCGACAGTCATCGTATGAAACACTTGAGATACTTGAAATGACCGAGAAATACCCGCGTGCGTTACCTCGCGGGGGCCTTTGCCAACAAGCTGGACTCCATCAAAGGCGATGCTACCACTGGTTGGCTTCAAGTAACCAGTGACCATATTTACAAAACATGTCTTGCCCGCACCATTTGCTCCAATTATTCCAACAATCTCACCTTTATGCACATCAACGTTAATGTCTTTGGCTGCCACAACAGCACCAAAAGTCTTTAGAAGATCACGCACTTCCAAAATCGGTTTTGACTCTGTCATGACTTGTTCCTTCCCAACTTCGAGATAAGGCTCCAAATCCCTCCTGGCAGGAAGAAAATAATTGTTAAGAAAGTTCCACCGACAATCAGCTGCCAAAGATGCGGAGCTAATTCAAAAGCATATGTTCTCAGCACTTCGAATACCAATGACCCAATAAATGGTGCAATCACATTACCCGGACCAGATAATATCGTGATAAAGACCAACTCCCCTGATACGGTCCAGTTGATCATTGAGTCGGGATCCACCTGTCCAAGAGACATAGCCATCAAAGCACCAGCACCACCGGCTAAGATCGCCGACATAGTGTATTTGAGGTGAATTGCATGTGCGACCGAAAAACCTAAATATTCAACCCTAATCTCATTATCTCGTATTGGAGTAGTGAGGCGTCCAATCGTAGTCTTGAGATAAAAGTTGATCAACAATGCACTAACTATTGCCACAGTAGTGATTACAACAAAGAGTGGGTATTTGGTTTCTGGCGCCACCCCAAAAATTGTAGGCAACGAAATGGCAAAGCCGTCAGTTGAGCCAAGAGACTCAGTTTTTACAATTATACCGTAGAGAACCATTGATATTGCTGTATTGAGCATCGCGAAAAAAATGTCGCGATAATTTCTCATTATGAAGCCAACCAAAAATCCAGCCAACCCAGCCAAGCATGCTCCACCCAGCAACCTCACAAACACATCAGTGACGCCTAACTGGATATCCAAGATTGCAACGGTATACGCTCCAAGGCCGAAATAAAATGCATGCCCGAAGGAAACCAACCCTGTCCGCCATAAAACCAAAAGCCCAAGAATAGCCAGAGCCCTAGAAAAGCCAAACATAAGTTGATTAACAATCCAGTTTGGGGCAACGGCGCCGAACAGAATGATTAAAATACCACCAATCAATACAACTTTTGAAGTGTTATCTCTAAGCATATTAGATCTTCCTTGGCTTGGCTGGCGCAAAGAGGCCCTCTGGCCGGAAAACCAAAACCACAGCCATAACAGCGAACACCACAAACAACTCAACTTGCGGTAACTCATGTACTGCAAGGGCCCTCAAGAGTCCAATTATCACAGAGCCAATTGCAGCACCCATTATCGAGCCCATACCACCAACGACGACAACCGCGAATGACAATACAATTACCTCTGTGCCAAGGCCGGGAGCAACGGATATTGTGGGAGCGATGTATGCACCGCCAAGGCCACCAAGGATCGCACCACCAATAAACGTTAACGTGTAAACGAACGGAACATTGATTCCCATGGAAATCCCCATTTCCCGATCAAAGATCACGGCTTTTAGGATCGTCCCCCACTTGGTTTTATTTAAGAGCAACCAACATCCTGCCGCCACTAGGGCCGCAACACCAATAAGGGTGAGTCCATATACGTCTCTGACAATCCCGCCCATTTCGACGGAGTCCAAAAGCGCCATTGGTTGATATGCAAAATAGGGATCAGTTCCAAAGGCAATTAAGATCACGTCTTCCAGAACCAAAAACAACCCAAAGGTCGCCAAGACTATTAGCACTTCATCGCGGTGGTACATATGCTTCAAGATAAGCTGCTCGATTAAAAAACCTAGCACCAACCCCACAATAATTGCTGAAGCCACAATTACGACGAAACCCAAACCGTCAGGCAAGCCCATTTCAGAGAACTTCCCAATAAAAAAGGCTGAGGTGTAAGCGCCCCAAGCGTAAAAACTTCCATGACATACATTAAGTATTTTCATCACGCCAAAGATGATGGTAAGACCGGCGGATACTATGAAGAGATAGGACGAAAACTGAAGCCCGTCCAACAGAATTGTTAGGAAGGTTTCCATATTAGTCGCCCCCAAAAGAAATAAATCAAAGTTCGAGAAAATCTAAAATCGCCAGGGCACAAAGTGGCCCTAGCGATTGCCCTTATTTACGGTTTAGCACTTCGCGCCCTTCATGCCACCATTAATCCATTCAACACTGTCAACACCGTCGGGGGGCAGAACACATGATGCAGGATAAAATTTAACGTCGGTAACTACGTTTTCTCCTGCTTCGCTATCATATTTGGTGATACCATAGCCATTTTCTGTTGCCGCTTGATGCCCACCACCAAGCTTCATTTCAACGGTAGTTGAGAATGACTCGAAGGTTATACCGCGTAAAGCATCAGCAAGCTGCTCGTCGGAGGCATCGCTGCCAGCCTTATCATAAGCAATCTTAGCTGCAAGAATTGCCTGACCGTATTGGTAAGCTGGGCCTGATGGATAAATACCGTATATGTCTTTGTAGGTATTGACGAACCACTGGTTTAGAACCGTGTCACGGTCCTTGACAAGGATCCCATAGGGACCACGGGCTCCAAGAACCAGTCCATCTGGCAGCTTTTTGCCTAATCGATAAGCCGCTGTGCCACCAACAGTTACCACACCAAGTTTCTTTTTAAACAATCCACGAGCCGCACCCTGGAAGATAAAGGCTTCCAAGTCGCCACCCCAGAAACTGCTGTGAACCAAGTCAGCCTTATCGAGTGACATCGCCGAAATTTCTGAGCCGTACTGCCCAGCAAAGATCTTCGGGAATTGAGTTTTATCTGATGCCATTGTGTTTGGCATAATTTGTTTCATGGTCAGATCAAAATCACGCCAAGAGTCTTGTCCCCACGCGTAGTTTTGGTTGATCCCTGTATAACCCTTTACATTCGGGAATTTTTCTTTGACATACATCGCCGCAGCAACATTATCTGAAGTTGCATGTCCCATAGTTCTAAAAACATATTTTCTCGGAGCCTCTTCAAAAATTCGAGGCGTGCCACATGTTGCAAAGATTGTGAACTGTTTCAGTTCTTCAGCTATTGGCGCCAAAGCCTGACAATTACCGGAGGAAATATAACCAACAATTGCGTCAACATTACGCTTTTCTACTAGGTTACGGTACTCAGCAACCTGTTTTGTTGCGCCGCCACCTTCATCGAGCTCGATGAGGCTGGCTGACGCACCGCCAAATCCTTTTGTATTATAAGGCGCAGGAAGCTTTCCGTTGTTTATTGCGTCAGTTACCATTTTAGCACCATTCATAGCGGGGATGCCGAATGGACCAGCCGCACCGCCTGTTAGGAACGACGGCACCGCAATCGTGATAGAGTCTTTCGCTTGAGCAAATCCACCCGTCAATGCTACAGATGAAACGGCCGCGATGCCCAAAGCACGCGTTAAAAATCTTCTATTCATAATGACCCTCCCAGTCTTTAGATTTTTACTTTTTGGCGTCGCCGCCGATAAAGACGGAATTATTAAGCGATACTGATTGAGGCTTCGTCAAGCTTTGTATGCAAAACTGCCTTGAAAATTATTTACCAAAAACACCTGCGGCGCCCGTGCGCCGCCAAAACATTTCACCGGCACCTATTCTGCCTGATCGGAAATAGCCCAGCCCAATGGCATGATCCGTTGCCGGCGCGGCGACTTGTATCACCAAAATTGCAACATCGATATTGCCACGGCGGTCGTAATGATTAGGATATTGATAGCATGTTGGCCGTGCCAGCTTTGAACATGATTCAGAGTAAATGGCGATAACGCTACCCTGTTAAAATGACGGCTTTGATAAAGGTTTGGGATAATTGAACGAGCATAAATCCATCACCACGATTGAAACGTTGGTTACTGACTGGCTTGGCCGTTTTAACGCGGTAATGACATCAAGAGCTGCGGCGTCGAGCGATGCGCCAGCTGGTCTTGCTGACCTCTTTCATGATGACAGCTACTGGCGCGACGCGCTGGCGTTGAGCTGGCACCTAAAAACCGTTACTGGCGCTGCGTCAATTCTAGATTTGCTTCCCAGTGTGGCGGCAAATTCGGGGCTTGGGCCGTTAACGCTCGACCTTAACGCCACCGCGCCGCGCCTCGTCAATCGGGCTGGCACCGAAACAGTTGAAGCCTTCTTCACCTTTAACACTGATCATGCACATTGCCGTGGTATTTTACGGCTGTGTCCGGATAGCCAGAACCCAGACCACTACCGCGCATGGACATTCTTTACCGCGATTGATGCGCTGATCGGCTTTGAGGAAAAAACCGACCGTAACCGGCCAACCGGACAATCCTATTCGCGCGATTTTCGTGGCCCCAACTGGCTGGACAAGCGCGTCACTGCCTCCAGCTATGACGACCGCGATCCCAGCGTGCTGGTTATTGGTGGCGGACAGGCCGGCCTCTCCATCGCCGCACGGCTGACCCAGCTTGGCATTGACACATTAATTGTCGATAAGAACAGCCGCATCGGCGATAATTGGCGCAACCGCTATCATGCGCTGACCTTGCATAATCAGCTTCATGTGAACCACCTCCCCTATATGCCGTTTCCACCGACATGGCCGACCTATATTCCAAAGGATATGCTGGCCTTGTGGTTTGAGTCCTATGCCGCAGCGATGGAGTTGAATTTTTGGGTCAGTTGCGAAGTGACCTCGGCAATCTATGATGATGATAAAGCGCGCTGGCAAGTGGATATAAAACGCGCCGATGGCACCCTAAGGCAAATGACACCGCGTCATGTTATCATGGCAACCGGCGTCAGCGGCATTCCCAATTTACCAGATATCGACAGCCTTTCAGCCTTCAAAGGGCCGACGCTTCATTCCAGTCAATATCATGATGGCGATGATTGGTCAGGCAAACACGCCATTGTTCTTGGATGCGGCAATAGCGGCCATGATATCTCACAAGACCTCTATTCAAGCGGCGCCAAGGTCACGATGATCCAGCGTAGCCCAAGCCTTGTGGTCAATATCGAACCCAGCGCGCAATTTCCCTATAAACTATATGAAGAAGATCGGAGCACCGATGAGTGTGATTTCATCACCACATCAATGCCGACCCCGCTGGTCAAAGCAGCGCATCGTCATTTCACCAGATCCGCGCGTGAAACCGATAAACCGCTGCTAGATGCGTTAGAAAAAATCGGCTTTAAGCTTGATTTTGGAGAGGATGACACTGGCTGGCAATTCAAATATCTGACCCGTGGTGGCGGCTATTATTTCAATGTCGGTTGTTCAAACCTGCTGGCCGAAGGTGCAATTGATCTTGTGCAATTTGATCAGATTGAACAATTTACCGAGCGCGGTATGCAGATGAAAGATGGCCGCGCCATTAATGCCGATATTGTGATTTTGGCGACCGGCTACAAGCCGCAGGAACACCTTGTTGAGAAGATGTTTGGCGAGATGGTTGCGGCACGCGTTGGCCCAATTTGGGGCTTTGGCGATGGGGTGGAACTGCGCAACATGTATTGTCAGACTGGTCAGCCCGGCCTATGGTTTATCGCTGGCAGTTTTGCGCAATGTCGGATTTATTCGAAATATCTGGCCTTCCAGATCAAAGCATTAGAAGAAGGGCTTGTGCCGCCCCAGCGACCAGCATCACAATAAACGGTTCTCCCCCCTTGTTCCCCATAAATAACGAGACATGAAAATGAAATTTGCAGCGATTAACGGCATCTCTATCCACTATCAATTTGATGATGCGGGCGCAGGAAAACCGCTGATTGTGTTTTCCAACTCGCTCGCCACCGATTTTCGCATCTGGCAAGATTGTGTGGATGACCTATCGGCTGATTATTCCATCCTACGTTATGACAAACGCGGTCATGGTCTCTCGGGCATGGGAACGCCGCCCTATCAGATTGATGATCATATCAATGATCTGGTCGCCCTGATGGATCATCTTGGGCTTTCTGGTGGGGTTGTTGTCGGGCTTTCGGTTGGCGGCCTGATTGCACAAGGCGTTTATCACGCTCGTCCTGACCTTGTACGGGCGCTGATCCTTTGTGACACGGCAGCCAAAATTGGCAATGCCGATATGTGGAATGACCGGATTGGGATTGCCCGCGAGGGCGGCTTGGCAGCGCTTGTTGACGCCAATATGCAACGCTGGTTCTCACCCGCCTTCCATACCGAGCGCGCAACCGATCTAGCCGGTTTTATTGCCATGTTTACCCGTACACCGCTTGAGGGCTACATCGGCACTGGCATGGCGATCCGCGATGCTGATTTCCGTGATCAGGCGCCATCGATTGCGGTGCCGACGACCTGTGTTGTTGGGGATCAGGACGGCGCAACCCCGCCAGATCTGGTGCGCGGTACTGCTGATATGATCCCCGGCGCTAAATTTGAGCTGGTCAAAGACGCTGGACATATTCCGTGTGCTGAACAGCCTGCCGCAATTATCAAGATCATCCGCGATATGATGGCGGGGCTGTAACGCGCCAGCTTTATTAAACAAGCCCTGATTGCCAGCCCGTATCATCGCAGTGAATTATGCTGAAAGCTGGTGATGACAGCATAATCAGGCTGGCTTTGTGCGGCGTGGCTGTGCTGCAATCGTTTCCGCCACGGATGGCCGCGCCCGCATTTCATCAAGCAATGCGTTCAATCGCGGCCTGCCTGCGCGCATCGCCGCTTTATCAAGATCCCAGCGACTAAGCATATAGAGGTAAAAATCGGCAGCGGTGATTGTTTGACCACATATATATGGGTCAAGATTAGCCTCAAGATAATCAAAAATAACCCGTTGTTCGGCACGCGCCCGATCTCGGATCGCCTCGGCGGCAGCGTCATCCCCATAATAGCGGGTGTGATGCTGGCGGTGATAAGCCGGATAGACTGACGTTGCCAAAAGCGCCAGAAACTGGTGATAACGATCACAAAGCGGCGTTCCCGGCGGCGGTGCCAAATCGCCAAAGCGGCAGGTTATATGATTGATGATGGCAAGGGTCTCAAAGACTTTGGTGCCGTCCGGGCAGATCAGCACAGGAATTCGCCCCAGCGGATTGGCCGCATAAAAGGTGGGGCTTTTCACGTCAGCCGGATCAGGAAACGAAATATCATAGTCAATTCCGGCTTCACGAAACAAAAATTCGACAATCAGTGATCCAGCGCCAGCCCTGCCGATAATGTGATATTTTTCCATTATAAAAATCCCCGTTTTCATGTCTGACCGCCCAGCAAATCATGCTTTATATCCGGCTTGTCTGACCTGTGATCTATAGTTACTCTGGTGTCCGATCATTTTTCAGGCTGTATTCTCGCCCCACATTACGAAGATAGGCAAGTCACATGTTTAATTCTGCTGTTGCCACCTTGAATGCACCACCTGTTTCTGTCGTGCTGAACTGGAAATCATCTTATGACGGCGCGAACGGGCCGTTGATTGATATGAGCCAAGCTGTTCCGGGCTATGCGTCACATCCTGATATTCTAGCCGCATTGGCCGCCGCCGCCGCTGATCCGGTACTTGCCCGCTATGGGCCGGTCGAGGGTGATCCAGATTTCCGCCGCGCCTATGCAGATCATGTCAGCCATATATATAATGCTCCTATTGACCAAAGCGAGGTGCAGGTCACTTCGGGGTGCAATCAGGCCTTTGTCGCAACTGTGCTGGCGATTGCCGGCCATGGCGACCGCGTCCTGATGATGCGCCCCTGTTATTTCAATCATGAATCGACCCTTGGCATGCTTGGGGTTGGCATTGATTATGTCGATTGCGATGCCGATGCCGGTTTATTACCCGATTGCGCGGCGATTGATGCCGCAATTGGAGACAAGACCCGCGCCGTCGCACTGGTCAGCCCGAATAATCCGGCGGGCAGCATTTATCCAGCACCACTTCTTGCCGAAATTCTGGCATTATGTCGGCGCCGCGGTATCTGGCTCATTCTTGACGAAACCTACCGTGATTTCTTGCCGCTTGATCAAGATTTGCCGCACCAGCTTTTTACCGAGGATGACTGGCAATCAACATTGATCCAGCTTTATAGCTTTTCCAAATCCTATTGCCTGCCGGGGCACCGGCTAGGTGCAATCATCGCTGGCCGTGACGTGGTTTTCCAATTGGCAAAGGTAATCGACAATATTCAGATTTGCGCACCGCGTGTGGTGCAAAACGCCCTTGCCCCCATGCTGGCATCAATGGGTGCATGGCGGCAGGAAAACCGTCAACGGATTGCCGCACGCGTTGCCGTTTTCCGGTCAGCAATGGATGGTTTGCCCGGATGGGATTTGCTCAGCAGCGGTGCCTATTTTGGATATGTGCGTCACCCTTTTATTGGCGTTGACTCGCGCCAGATTGCCGAGGCGATGGCAAGCAAAGCCGGCGTTCTGGTGATCCCGGGCGCATTTTTTGGCGCAGGTCAAGATGGGGCGCTTCGCTTTGCCTTTGCGAACGCGGGGCGTGATGTCATTGCCCAGCTTGGCAGCAGGCTTTCACCCTTCAGCCCATATTAGCATGCCTAATTTGGTGCTTATAATCCGCCCTCTATGATCTTTGTGGCGAGCGGTGCCAGCTGTGTCTTTTCGATCCGGTCCTGCGGCAATTGCCCATCGGCGAGCATAATATCCTGCTTCAGCCCCATCAGATACGGATACCATTCGCGTTGAAGTGGCGATTTCCATTGCCATAGCAGAATTTCCAGTGCCGCCAATGCCCGTTCGGTGGATGGCAGGTCAAACGCTGCCACAAATCCGTAAGGCGCATCAAAATATGCGGCGATATCAAAAAATGCGTCTGGCACACCGTTATCGGTCATAATCCGGCGCCAGCTCTCAATGCTGGCGTTTGCGCAGCGATTTTGATCGCCGTGATCACGCCCCACCGCCATCATCGTCAAAAGCAGCAGATCGGTCTCGATCATGCCGGTCGGGTTCGTCAATATATGAGCCGCCTCAGCCGCGCGCCATGGCCCAACAAAAAGGCGGCGCGGACAATAATCATTGGCATAGAAATTATCCCAGATGATTGACGACGCGGGATCCAACCGCCCGCCAGCATCGGCCGCCGGATGCGGTGCCACAATATCATCGCCGCAATAAACCACCAGATGTTGTGGATCGAGCGCGCTGACCAGATCATCAAGATAGACCAATGATTGCGGATCATTGGGGGTAATCAGGCTGTCGGCATAGATGCGCGGCACAACAATCACCGCCGCGCCAAGCGCCGCCCCAAGCCGGTTGGCAAGCAATCCATGCGCATTGCCCTCGCTGGTCAGACTGCCGCATCGCGCCTCAAAATCAGCCGCAATATCATCCATCAGTAATGCAATCATATGCGCCCCGCTGGCAACAAGGCTGCGTGCCTTTTCCAGCAGGATCACAAAGTCATTAAGTTCATTTTTGGCACGATCATTTGAGCCAGTATTGGCGTCATCAATCGCCGCAAAATCAAAATCTAATCCGGGCGCAATACCGGCAATGATATGGATATTTCTGGCCTCGGCATTAGCGGTAAATTTGGCAAAGCTTGCTTGCCATGCCGCGTCATAGGGCTGACGCCACAAATAGCGATGGTACGCATCTTCCTTTGGCGCATAAAAATAGCTTGTCATTCCCGCAATCTTCAGACCGTCAAGCAACCGGTCGCGGTCATGCCAGCTAAGCAGCTGGCCGTAATAGCCCTCAATATAGCCGGTAAAATTCAGCGCCATTTATGTCCTATCCTTACGCATATACTATCTGCTGCCGATTTATCACGCATCTTACGACGGATTGATCACAAATCGTACGATTGTTATTTGTCACCAGCTTTGCATCCGTTATCATCGCATCGGCAAAGCCTTGTTATGAAGGCCTCTTCACTAAAACCTATTTCTGGGCAAAAGCAAAATCTTTGTGAGACCAAGCGGGCATATTGCGAAACAATTGCCAGAAGCGCCAGATGATGGAGGGCAAAAGATGAACATTCTCGCGATTGGCGCACACCCTGATGATCTGGAAATTTTTGCCTATGGCTTTCTGGCGGCAGCGGCGGCACGCGGCGATAATCTGGTGCTTGGCGTTGCCACTGATGGGGCGGCTGGTGGACCAAATCCGGGGCTAGAGCTTGCCCGCCAACGCGCCGATGAAGCGCGCAACGGCCTTGCCGCGCTTGGCAAGCCAGTGCTTCTTGATCTTCCCGACGGACAGCTTGCCACTGCGCCTGATGCGCGCGAAGCGGTCACCGATTTTATCCGCAGCACCGCATCCGATCTGGTAATCACCCACGCCCCCGAAGACTATCATCCCGATCATCGCGCCCTGTCCGCCTTTGTCAGCGATGCGGCGGGGTTTATCTGTCCAGTATTATTTTGCGACACATTGATGGGGGTCGGGTTTACGCCTGATTTTTACGTTGATATCAGCCCGCATTTCACCGCCAAGCAAAATGCCATCATGGCGCATCACAGTCAGGATCCGGCAAGATTTGCCAGTGCCAGCGCAATCATGAACAGGTTCCGTGCGGCGCAGTGCAATGCACCCGATGGTCATTATGCCGAGGCCTACCGCATGGCGCGCCGGTTCCCTTTTACGGATATCCGCGATCTTTTGCCACCGCCACCGCCCTATCGGCCGTTTTATGTGCCGGGGTCTGACGCGCTGATTTAGGCGGGGCTTCACTTTAATCAGGTATTATTGTGAAACCGGCGTCACCAGAACACCGCCGCAAACCGGATGATGACACCCCGTTGTTTCGGGAAAGGACGTCGGCAATCCGGCCATATGCCGCGCCGCCAGAAACGCCATTAACTCGGCCTCCAGCATATCGGGGAAAAACTGGCCCTTTGCCGTGCTGAAATCAGGCTCAAGCAAGGCGCGCCCATACCAGCCGCGTAAATGCGCTAAAACACAGCGATTATGACGCCCCCCACCAGCAATCAGAATGCTTGATGGTGGCAGCGGCAACCGATCAATCGCGGCACCAATGCTGCCAGCAGTCAGCAATGCCAGACTGGCCATCGCATCTGCCGGGGTTTTTGCAAGCAGGTTTTTATCATCAAGACAATGGCGAAACGCCTGACGGTCCAGTGATTTAGGCCAGCCCTCGGCAAAAAACGGAAGGTCCAGCCACTGCCGGACAAGCGAATGATCAGCCCGGCCATTTTCCGCTAAGGCGCCGCCCTTATCGAAATCGGCATCGCAATAAAGCCGCATATAATCATCCATCAGCGCATTACCGGGGCCGGTATCAAACCCGATCATGCTGCCAGAACCATCGGCCCATGTCAGATTGGCCACGCCGCCAATATTCACCATAACCGCAGGCAACGCGACGCCAAGACGGGCCAGCATCGCCGCATGAAACACTGGTGCCAGCGGTGCGCCCTGCCCGCCAGCCATCATATCTGCGCGGCGCACATCATGCACAACCGGAATTCCGCAGCGCCGAGCCAGTAACGCCGCATCGCCGAGCTGGATTGTGGTGCGGCCAAGCGGATGACCTTCGTCACCCGATGGATTGTGATAGATTGTCTGGCCGTGGAACCCGATCAAGCTGGGGCTAAGCCCGCTATCTTTGATAAGTCCTGATACGGCATTGGCATGATCTTCGGCAATCAGCCGGTCAAGATGCAGGCGCGCAGCATCATCGCGCATATGCTGCTGGGCATCGGCAACAGCTTTCCAGATACCAGCTCTGGTTTCCGGCCGATACTCAAACGAGCCATAACAATTGACGCCCTCGAAATGCTGACCGTCAGTCCGCAGCACCGCCGCATCAATACCATCGGCGCTGGTGCCCGACATCAGGCCAATAACAAGTATTTCTGCCATTACCCCCGACATGCGCCCCTTCTCTTTTACCCGACTGCCGCCTATAGTGACCCGATGAGCAGCAGAAATCGATACCCAAATTACGGCAGCACTGAAGATGTGCCACAAGCGGCCCAGCATATAGATAAGCTGGCGCCCCTTGCAGCCTTATCCTTGATGCTTGACAGCCAAGCTGGCGCAATCCCAGCCATAGAGGCCGCCCTGCCAGCCATCGAAACTGCCGCAATTGCGGCTTATGACCGGCTGGTGAGCGATCCAGCAGGACGATTAATTTATGCCGGCGCCGGTACATCGGCACGCATCGGCGTTCAAGATGGTGCCGAATTGCCACCAACCTTTAACTGGCCTCGGGACCGGCTTGGGTTTTTGATTGCAGGCGGGCCGTCAGCATTGTTGGGCGCGATTGAAAATGCCGAAGATGATGCCAGCGCCGGTGCGACTGGCTTTACCGCGATGAATGGTGGCGCACATGATGTCGTTATTGGCATCGCGGCAAGTGGGAAAACACCCTTCACGATTGGCGCCATCACCGCAGCGCGAAAGGCAGGTGCCGTCACCATCGGCATCGCCAATAATCCGGACACACCGCTTTTAGCCGCCGCCCATTATCCAATTTTATTGGCAACCGGCGGTGAAATCATTGCCGGTTCAACGCGGCTGACCGCAGGCACTGCACAGAAAATCTGCATGAATCTGATCTCGAATATGATCATGGTCAAGATGGGGTTTGTTGCTAATGGAATGATGGTGGCGATGGTTCCAACCAATGAAAAACTGCGCCAGCGGCGGGCGCAGATTGACGCCGCGCTAGGGCAATAGCCCCGCATCAATCGACAGATATTGATCGGCATCCAGCTTTGCCATTAGCTGCAATAGCGCCGCGCGCTCAATCGCAACGCAGCCCGCGGTACTGGTTTTACCCTCGGCGATGCAATGCAGAAATATGGCACTACCGCGTCCGGCGACCGGCGGTGCATCATTAAACCCCAGCATCACCACCAGATCATAGGCACCATCATTACGCCACATCACCTCGTGGCTAGCGGTAAATGGCAGCGGCACATAGCGGTTATAATCCTTATGATCCGGATCATCGCACCAGCCACAATGCGGCGTGATCACGCTTTTCGGCAAGTCAGCATTCAATGGACCCAGCAAATCCTGCCGGTAATAGAGGTGGCGCAATGCCCAACGTCCAACCGGCGTTGCCATATCGCCCTCGCGCTTGGCCGCACCGGCAATAAGACCAGCCTTGCCAATAATGGCGCGCATCGGTGCCATACCCGCGGCCTCTAACCAATAGCCGCCCGCCCTATCACGCAGCAAACACAAGTCCGGCATCGCATCGTTCCCCTATCAAATCAGGTCAAATTCGGTCAGCATTGCGATTATGCCTTTTCCCGCCGCCATCGCCCAGTCTATCATAGCAAATGCAATCTGATGGAGCCACGGGGAATGGGTGATTTCAAAGCGGGTTTGGCGGCCTATCGTGACCGGCGAATGCTTCGGATATTATTGCTTGGCGCGATGAGCGGTTTTCCATGGGTGTTGATCGGCTCATCACTATCATTATGGTTGAACGAAGATGGCCTAAGCCGGTCTGCCATTGGCTGGGCTGGATTGATCTTTAGCGTCTATGCGGTAAATTTTTTGTGGGCGCCGCTGATCGACCGTATTCGTATTCCCCAACTTGCCAGTAAAATCGGCCAACGCAAGGCTTGGATTCTTTGCTTTCAGATCATCATCCTTGTGGCTCTTCTGATCTGGAGCTTGCTGCGACCAGCCGAGGATATCTGGTTAGTTATGGCAGTTGGCTTGGTCATTGCCACCGCATCCGCATCACAAGACATCACCATTGACGCCTTGCGCATCGAACAGATTGACGCTTCGGAAAAAAGCGCGATGGCAGCAGGTGCCGCAATCCATGTCACCGGATGGTGGAGCGGGTATAAAATTGGCGGCATCGTTGCGTTATTTACCGCTGATTTATTGCAGAATGCTGGCTATGAAAATTACTGGCAATTGACCTTTGTCGGGTTAGGCGGGCTCGTTGTTCTGGCAAATATCGGGCTGTTATTCATCCCCGAGGCTAGTGCCAACGCCCGCATCAAAGCACAAAATAAAGCCCAGCAAGACATCGCTGACAAACTACGCAGCGACAGCCGCGCAGCAAAAATCATCGGCTTTCTTGGCAGTACAGTCTGGGCACCACTTGCCAGCTTTTTCCGGCATAACGGCGTTGCCATTGGGCTTGGGATACTTGGTTTTGTTCTGCTGTTCAAAATTGGCGAAGCCTTTATGGGCAAAATGTCATTAATCTTCTATTCCGAAATTGGCTTTTCAAAATCGGATATCGCCCTTTATTCCAAAGGTATTGGCTGGGTGACCACAGTTGTCTTTACATTGCTTGGCGGATTTTTTGCCATCCGGTCAGGTGCTTTGCGCGCCCTGTTTATCGCTGGCATTGCCATGGCTGCCACCAATGTCATGTTCAGTATTCTGGCATGGACCGGCAAATCCGAATGGGTGTTTGCAGTGGCGGTTCTTTTAGATGACATCGCCGCCGCCTTTGCGACAGTTGCCTTTGTGACTTTTATTTCGCTGCTTGTTGATCGCACCTATACCGCCACGCAATATGCGTTACTGGCGTCAATTGGCACGATTGGGCGGACCACGCTTGCCGCATCATCCGGGGCAATGATTGATTGGCTTGGCGGTGATTGGGGGCTGTTTTTTGTAATTACCGCGTTAATGGTATTGCCATCGCTTTGCCTGCTTTGGATGCTGCGCGATAAAATCCAGCTGAATGGAGGTTAGGGCTAAACCGGCTAGCCAGCCATGCCAGCGAAATGATCTCGCCGCTTAATATCGTATTATTGATAGATCATATGACCGGCCGCCGAAGCGCTGTTACCGGCCCGGCAATAGTGGCGATACGCTCGACCGCATGATCTAGTGGCTCGCTTGCCACTGCCATATGATGCGCGTTGGCGTGCAGCAATCTCGCGTCATCCTGCATGATGCCAACATGGCCATGCCAAAACACCAGATCACCGCGGCAAAGTGCCGTCAGATCACTGATCGGGGATCCAATCTTATGCTGCGGGCCGGAATCACGCGGCACATCTAATCCAGCTGCTGCCAAGGTCAGCTGCACTAACGCCGAGCAATCCAGCCCCCATGCGGTGCGCCCACCCCATTTATAGGGGCTGCCGATCAACCGCTCGCCAAGCCCGACCCAATCATCAATTTTGGTATCTGCGGCGGGCAGGTGATTATCATCTGCCGCCAGTGGCAACAGATGCCGGCATGGCAAAAATCCATCACCATTAGCTGTGACGATCTTGGCACGATCACCGGTAATCTCCCTCACCGTCACCAAGGCACCAAGCGACAGCCCAAAACGCCCCGGGCTTTTAATATCGGCGGCACTGGTGACATCACTCATCGGCACCATAATTTGCGCGGTTGGTGGCGGCATGTCGCCAAGACATTCACGCGGCACCCAGCCCTGATACCTATCAGTGCCAAGCGTTCCAAAAACAAATCCGTCAATCGGCATCACTCCGCCATCGGCAATGTCAAACCGCTCGCCAAAAAGACATTCACTATCAAGGGGGGCATCTGCCTTTGGGCCGGATAGCAGCGGTGCCGATGGTGTAATAATGCGCGTCGCCAACATCAGATTTACAGCCCAACCCTTTCGCACCATTGTGCGACATCAAAATTTGGACAGGTCTTTGGCGTATATTCAAAATCACGATGGCCGCAGATTTCAGCAGCCGGATAGGTTTTGCGCCACTCACGAAGCACGGTCTCCAGAGCGGCAAATTGCGCATCGGTAAAATCATTCCGCCCGATCAGACAAACGCCAAGGCTTATCTCATTAAAGCCTTTGACATGGGCACCAACCCAGTAATCAGGACGGCCATGTTCGATCCGCCCATCACGGCAAATCACCCGATGATAGCCCACCCCATGCCAGCCAAACGCAAGATGCATCTGGTGAATATCACGCGCACCAAGGTTTTGGTCATCCGGCGTATCAGCACAATGCACCACTAAGTAACGGATGTTTTCAGCTTTCAACATTGCGCAATCGTCCAGTCCTTTTGACTATTTATAACAGTACCACCGGCACAGCGGCGGTTTGGCACCCGCTTGATACCCACATGCCACCCGCTGGGCAAAGCAGATCGTTGGCATTTTCATTTGACAGCGAAACGTGCCATAGTCGCCCAGCGTGCTAAGAGCCAAATCATCGCACAGGTAAAAGCCGCATTCATAGGGAAATATTCATGCCATTATCACCGGTAAAATCACCAATTGAAATTAGCCGGATCAAGGCTGTCATTTTTGATATGGACGGGCTTTTGCTTGATACAGAAACCCTTTCATTCCAGTCATTTGTTACCACAGCATCGCGCTATGATCTGAACGTTGGCATTGATGATTATCGCGGCATGATCGGGCTGAACGCGGCTACCGGCATTGATATTCTTCGGGCGATGCTGCCGCCTCATATGGATGCCGTTGCCTTTAAAAATGAATGGCTCGATGTTTATCGCCAATTGCTGGTTGGTGATGTGCCGGTAAAGGCCAGAGCATATGCAGTTCTGAGAGGTTTTCAGCAGATGGATATGCCGCTTGCGGTTGCCACCTCATCATCTGGCAGCAAAGCGCGTGACATTCTAACAAGAACCGGCCTGATGCCCTATCTTCGGCATGTGACCGGCGGCGATGAGGTGCCTGCTGGAAAACCTGCACCAGATGTGTATCTGGACGTTGCGCAAAAACTAGGCATTGCACCTGATGATTGTCTTGCGTTTGAAGATTCGAACAACGGAACGACGGCGGCTATCGCTGCTGGCATGAAGGTTATTCAGATACCCGATTTGGCACCGCCAAACCGGACCCCCAATCCACCAGATTTTCAGATTTGTTCCAGCCTGACCGAGGCCGCCGCAATGATCGGTTTACAGCTTGACGAATAACCCAGCTTGAAATCAAATTTCAGGATAAAACCTATGAGCGATGCCGCCGGGGCGCGCCGACAATTGGCTAGACATGGCTCTGGCATGGCGCCTATCATGGGCTTTGGTTATAATGGCGAGGCAGCCGCCGTTAAATAAGGCAGCAAAACTGGCCAGCAAGATAGGAGCGATGGTAGCTATGCGGTTTCTTCACACAATGGTTCGGGTTCGTGATGTCGAGCAATCACTTGATTTTTATTGTAAAAAACTTGGGCTTGTTGAGATGCGCCGCAAAGACGTTCCCCAAGGGCGGTTTACCTTGATCTTTCTTGCCGCACCAAAGGACAAGGACAGCAGCCTCGCCGCCATGGCACCGGAATTGGAATTGACCTTTAACTGGGATCCTGAAGATTATGATTACGGCCGGAATTTTGGACACCTCGCCTATAAGGTCGATAATATCTATGATACCTGCCAGCGGCTGATGGATGCTGGCGTTGTGATTAATCGCCCGCCGCGTGATGGGCGTATGGCCTTTATCAAGTCACCGGATAATATTTCGATCGAACTGCTGCAAGAGGGCGATTCATTGCCGCCAGCCGAACCATGGCTGTCGATGGAAAATACCGGAAGCTGGTAGATAAACACACCGCTGGTTTAATCGGAGAGATCAATGGCCTTTCAAACACATCAATTCCCCTATGGTGACGATAATTACGGACTTTTGCTGCATTGCACTGACAGCAATCTAACCGCCTGTATTGATGCCGGCGACGCCGACGCCACCGCGGCCGCATTGGCCGAAACTGGCTGGCAATTAAGCCATATATTTATCACTCATCATCATGGCGATCATACTGCCGGCCTTGCCGATTTGAAACAGCGCCATAACGCCACCGTAATGGGTCCAGTTATTGATAGTGCTGCCAGCGCGCTTTATGATGTCAGACTTGGCGACGGTGATCATTTTGACTTTGCTGGACGGCGGGTTGATGTGATTGCAACGCCGGGTCACACCCTAGATATGCTGAATTTCCACATTGCATCCGAAGATATGGTTTGCACCGGTGATACCCTATTTGTTATGGGATGCGGCCGTATTTTTGAGGGTGATGCCGATATGATGTGGGCGTCACTGGAAAAGCTGTTGGCGCTTCCTGATCACACAATCATCTATTGCAGCCATGAATACACCATTGCCAATGCTTCATTTGCGCGCGCCGTTGACCCTGATAATGCGGCGCTTGCCGCGCGTCAGGAGGCGATCGCCGAATTGCGCAACGGCGGCCTGCCGACCGTGCCAACAAGGCTGGATCTTGAGAAAGCGACAAACCCTTTTTTACGGGTAGATAACGCGGCAATCCGCGCGCATCTGGGCATGGAACAGGCAAGCAATGCGGCGGTTTTTGCCGAAATCCGGAAACGCAAAGATAACTTTTAAGGACAAGACGGTTTTACCCCTTAAAGATTTTACCCAAAAAGATGTTCATCTAATGCGGGGCTGTTTAGGGCTTGGCCTTTCCTAAGATCGTGATATCAGCGGCCGCCTATCGACAGCCATAAGCGTCCTTGATTGCACCCCAAATGAGTAACGTTGCCGCAAGGTCAAGATTAGCCTCTGGCCGCGCCAGCCATGTCATCGTTGTGTCCTTTAACTGATCTGGCGATATGCCGTCGGGAAGGCAGAAATGCCGTTTTGTTCCGCTAGCTTTCTCGCCCATCAAATCAATCGTGGTAAACGCATCAACAGCGCCGGCGATATAGACAAAACAGACAGCCTCGTCATTTGGGTTTTTTTATGTGCAGTAAAGCCGCAATTGATCACCATTGATAAAATCAGCACGTGCCGTTACCGCCTGCAAAAAAGACATACCGATCAGCACGGTAAGCGCCAGTTTTGCAACGCCTGAAAATAGTGAAGATTGCATCATCATATCTCGCTTGTTTGTAAAATAATCTTTGGTGGCGCCTTGCCTTCATGGATATCAATGAAAGAGCGCGCACCATCATCAAGCGGTCGGATTTCTGCCCAGCCCTTGCCCCTAATCTTGCCACTTGTGAGCAGCGCCAAGGCTTCGGCAAAATCATCTGTGCGATAGCAGTAGGTGCCCTGAAATTTAATTTCCTGCAACGTGATCCGGCGCGTATCAAGACCAGCTTCATTATCCTGCAGGCCGATATGCACAATCACCCCGCCTGGCCGCACCATCATGCTGGCCGCACGGCGCGTCGCGCCCGAGCCAACCGCGTCAACAACAATATCAATCTGGCGCGCACCCGGCGCCTCATGCAGCGGATCATAGGCCCGCATCGCGCCACTATTTTCCAGAACTTTGCGGCGATGCGGATTGGTTTCCGCAATCCAGATGTCCTTATATCCATAGGCCTCAAACACCAGCGCGGTCAAAAGTCCGATTGCACCACCACCAAGCACAATGACGCCAGCATCGAGATTATTCCCGCCAAGCTGGCAGGCAAGGCGCACCGCATGAACCGAACAGGCCAGCGGCTCGGCAAGGGCTGCCTCGGCAAATGACAAGCCATCATCAATCACGGTTAAATTGCCAGCATCAATCACCAGTTTTTCGGCAAAGGCACCAGGAACCCGCATACCAATCAATTCACGCTTGGCGCATAGATGCTCATCGCCGCTGGTGCAGACATCACAAATCCCGCAGGTCATCAACGGATTGATCGCGACCCGTTTACCAGCAAGGTTACTGGCAGGATTATTGGCAAAATTATTGACCTGCACAATGCCAACAGCCTCATGCCCAAGCACAAGCGGCGGTACACGGCGTTCATCATGCCCATGCCATGCGTGCATATCCGATCCGCAGATACCGCAAAAGGCCAGATCAACCAAAACCTGACCCGGGCCAGCAACCGGTAATTCAACGTCACGGATCTCGGACAATTGGGTGCCGGTATAAACAAGCGCTTTCATTTTGCTGTAAACCCTCCATCTACCGCAATTGATTGGCCGGTGACATAGCCGCTGGCATCTGACGCCAGAAACAGCAATGGCCCCCGCATATCCTCAAGCACCCCATTCCGCCCAATCGCGGTTGCATTTGCCAGCCTTTGCGCCGCCGCCTGATCGGCAAAAACCGGCGCGGTCAATTCCGTCGGGAAAAACCCGGGCGCCAGCGCATTAGCGGTAATACCGTGGGGCGACCATGCCTGTGCCATCGCACGAGTAAGCTGCAAGATACCGCCTTTGGCTGCACCATAGGCAATGCCATTTTCAAAAGCACGGGTGGATTGCAAAGAGGCGATATTGATAATTCGTCCCCACCCCGCCTGTTTCATAGAGGGGACAAATTTCTGGCTAACCAGAAACGGAACATTCAAATTCAGATCGACCGTGTAATGCCATTCGGACTCGGAAATTTCATCTGCCGGCCGACGCGGGTTAATACCGGCAGCATTGACGATGATGTCAGGCTGCCTGCCTTGTGCCGTGACCATCTCAAACAAACGATCCGTCGCATCGCGTTCAACCAGATCAAGCGGAAATACCGCCCCGTCGTGACTGCCAAGACTTGCTTTTAATCTGTCTTCACGCCGCCCAACGAGGTAGATGTTCGCCCCAGCTTCGGCCAGCGCCTTTGCCATAAACTGGCCAAGGCCACTGCCGCCACCGGTTATCAGGGCCGTTTTGCCAGCGATATCAAATAGGCTCAAGCCAGCATTAGCCAAGATTTTCTCCGGGGAAATATTTGCGCAACCGCACATCAGCCGCACGGGCATGGCCTTCCATACCTTCCAGCCGCGAAATTCGCGCGGCCGCCTGTCCAACCTCGCGATTAGCCTCTTTGGTCATGCGCTGCGTTGTAACAATTTTCAGATATTTATGAACCGAAAGACCGCCAGTGTAATGCGCTGCACCCTTGGTTGGCAGGATATGGTTTGTGCCTGAACATTTATCGCCGTAAGTCACCGTGGTTTCTTCACCAATAAACAGCGATCCGTAATTTTTTAGACGTGCGGTATACCATTCATCCTTGCTTGTATGAATTTCGAGATGTTCGGCGGCATATTCATCCGACACTTGTGCCGCTTCTTCGTCAGTATCACACAAAATCACCTCGCCGTAATCGCGCCATGCCACGGTTGCAGCATTACGCGCAGTTTCTGGCAAGGCATTAATGTGACGATCCATTTGCGCCATCACATCATCAGCCAGCTGGCGCGATGTTGTAATCAGCCATGCAGGCGAGTCTGGGCCATGTTCGGCCTGACTGACAAGGTCTTCAGCAACCACCGCCGCATCAGCGCTATCATCAGCAATCACCGCAATTTCGGTTGGGCCCGCAAACATATCAATACCGACACGGCCATAGAGCATCCGTTTTGCCTCGGCAACAAACCGGTTGCCCGGCCCGACCAGAATGCGCGCCGGTTTGCCGGTAAATAATCCAAAGGCCATCGAGGCAATGCCCTGAACGCCGCCAAGCGACAGAATGGTATCGGCTCCACATAGGTTCATCGCATAAATGATCGCCGGATTTGGGCCTTCCTTGCCATGCGGCGCGGTACAGGCGACCACATGATTAACCCCCGCCACCTTGGCCGTGGCAATTGACATAATCGCCGAGGCCACATGGGCATAGCGTCCGCCCGGCACATAACAGCCAGCCGTTTCAATCGGAATTAATTTTTGTCCCGCCCATAATCCGGGCGATAATTCGGTTTCAAATTCACTGATCGACGCCAGCTGCGCCTTGGCAAATTTCGTCACCCTGTCATAGGCAAATTGAATATCGTCCTTTAACTGCGGCGATACTGTTGCCGCCGCCGCCGAAATCACCTCATCACTTACAATCGCATCACCGCCATAGCCATCAAGATCCCGCCCAAAGGCAAGCGCGGCCGCTTCGCCGCCAGCCTCAATTTTAGCAAGCATATCAGCAACAATATTACGAGTTTCATCACTGCCAGTTTGCGGGGTTTTTGCCGCCTTCTTCAAATAAGTTACCGTCATTTAAATACCTATTGCCCATAAATGTAAGTCGGAAGCCATAATGCAATTTACGGGAACAGAAAGATTAATGCGAGACCAATCAACTGAATCACCATAAATCGTATCATACCAAAATAGATGTCTTTCAAGTCCCATTCAGCTACTCCCTATAGCCGCACCATGTTGATGAAGGTCTTTAAACATAGTTTTGCCCGGCTACAGTCATTTCAGACAATCGAACCAAACATCATTTCCACTTGCCTGATAAGCCAATTCACATCGCCCTTGGCGGCAGGGCTAAAAGATTGCCGTGATCACCCCAAGATCGATTAATCCGTCATAGATCATTGTGACTGTTAGATAGATCAGAAACCATAATCCCAGATAAGACAGCCACCGATACCTGATCATCACCCGCATAATTAGTGAGGCGCTGAACGCCATAAAGGCGATCGCCAGCCCAAGGCCAAAGATCAAAAGCGCTGTGTTATCGCGGGCAATCGCCGCCACCGCGACAATATTATCAATCGACATTGACACATCAGCGACCAAAATGGTCACCAAGGCACGGCCAAACGTTTTTTCCGCGGGCTTGTCTGTTCCAGCTTCCCCCGGCGCGGCCCCGTCCGCCCCGTTTGTGGCGGTGCTGTTGAATTCTTTCAAGTCGTAATAAAACCGGTAACAGACCCACGCAAGCAACCCGCCACCGATCAAGAGAATGCCCTTGATTGCCAGCAATTGTGCGGCAACAACAGCAAACACAATGCGCAATATCGCCGCCACTGCCATGCCAATCGCAATCGCACGTTTGCGTTGCTTGGCGGCCAACCCCGCCGCCGCCATACCGATCACCAGCGCATTATCGCCCGACAAGATGATGTCGGCGAAAATGATCTGCGCAATATCGGTTACTTCGGCGATACCATATTGGGTAAAATCAAGCCCGCTGATATTCATCTCGCCCCCTCCAAGATCAAATCTGAGAGTTTTTCACCAATCATAATGGTCGGCGCATTTGTATTACCCGAGGTGATGGTTGGCATAATCGACGCATCTGCAACGCGCAATCCGCGAACGCCAAAAACCCGCAGCTTTTCATCAACAACCGCCATTTTATCCTGACCCATTTTACAGGTTCCAGTTGGATGATAGATGGTTGTTGACGTGTTGCGCGCCCATTCAAGGATCGCCGCATCATCGTTATCTGCGACCGCTGGCCCCGGCGCATATTCTTCGGTGATCAGCGATTTTACCGGATCGGTGCGGCATACCGCGCGGGCAATCTTGATGCCGGCAACAATAGTGTCGCAATCGGTTTTGGTTCCCAGATAATTCGGATAGATCGCCGGATAATCCTCGGGCTTTGATGACTTGAGTTCGATGTGCCCTCTGCTTTCTGGCCGCAATTGCAAAACCGAGGCGGTAAAGGCCGAAAAATTATGGCTGCCATCGGCGATATTATCGGCGCTGAACGGCTGTAGGTGAAACTGGATATCAGGGGTTTCTAACGCCGGATGGGTTTTTAAAAACGCTGTACCAAGGCTGGCCGCCATTGCCATTGGGCCAGATCGGTTCACCGCATATTCCAGTGCAATTTTTACAAGCTGTAACGGGTTTTTGGTTTCCGTATTGATCGTGCTGGCGTTGCATTTAAAAACCGGGCGAGCTTGCAGATGGTCTTGCAGATTACGCCCCACCCCCGGTAAATGATGCGTTACGGCGATACCATGCTTGCCAAGATCATGCTGATCGCCAATGCCGGACAGCATCAGAATCTGGGGCGATCCAATCGCACCTGCCGACAAAATGATTTCACGGCGCGCGCTGATCCGCTGGCTCTTTCCTTGGATCCGAACCAACGCCGCCGTGGCGCGCTTGTCCTCAAACTCGATCCGGTCAGTATGCGTATGGGTGAAGATATGCAAATTCTTGCGCGCTAGAACCGGCTTCAGATAGGCCGCAGCCGTACTGCAACGCCGACCATTTTTCATCGTCATCTGAAAAAAGCCAACACCCTCTTGATCTTCACGGTTATAGTCGCCCGTGCGCCGGTAACCGGCTTTTGCCGCCGCCTCAATCCACGCGTCGATAATGTCCCAATCGACCTTATTTTCAGATACATTTAACGGGCCATCAACACCGCGTTCAGGCGACGGCGTACCTTCCCAATTTTCGGCTCGCCGGAACAACGGCAGCACATCATTCCAACTCCAACCCGCATTGCCAAGCTGTCGCCAATGATCATAATCCTGCGGTTGCCCACGAACATATAAAAGTCCGTTGATCGAGCTGCTGCCGCCAAGCACCTTGCCGCGCGGCCAATTGATCGCCCGCCCGTTCAACCCGGGGTCAGGCTGGGTACGATAGCACCAGTCAGTTTTTGGATTACCCATGGTTTTGAAGTAACCAACCGGAATGTGAATCCACGGATAGCTATCCTTGCCGCCCGCCTCGACAAGCGCCACGGAAACAGACGGATCAGCGGACAGACGGTTGGCAATCACACAACCAGCCGACCCGGCGCCAATGATGACGTAATCAAACTTCAACCATTCCCCCAAAAAATCATTTACTTTTTGAGACTTTTAGTCTCTATTATTGAATGGAGACTAAAATCATGCACGAATCCACGGCTTGTTCAAGGAATTTTTGCCGTCACTTTTTGTTTCGTGCGGGAATTGCGCGTGAAAAAAGGCACCATAATGACCGACTCAACTCCACCAAATTTGCGGATTTTGAAGATATTTGAAGTGATTGCAGATGCCGGAGGCCCTCTGACACCGAGCGAGATCAATGAACAGCTCGACTGGCCCAAACAAAGTCTACACCGACTTTGCCAGACCTTGATTGCCGAAGGGTATCTGGTCAAACAGGCGCGCCGCCTTCACCCGACCAAACGCCTTTTGTCTCTTGCTGCGGGGTTGGCCCAGCACGCCACCGGTCAGACCACGCGCCACCAGATTTTGCAGAATATTGCGCGCGAGGCTGGTGAGACGGTGAATTTCGTCAGGCCAGAAATCAAGGGGATGATCTATGCTGATCGCGTCGAGACGAATTGGCCTTTTCGGGTTCTGCTGCCAGTTGGAACGCATGTGCCGTTTCACTGCACAGCAAGCGGTAAAACCTATCTTGCCAGTCTGCCGCCAAAAAAACGGCGCGTTTTGCTAGATAGCTTGGACCTGCGCGCCTATACAAAACACACCCATACCAGCACCGAAACGCTGGAGGACGAGCTGCAACGGATCAGCAAAGATGGCTTTGCGCTTGATTTGGAGGAATTCCATGATGGCATGGTTGCGATTGCCGTGCCAGTGCTGGACTCGCGCCGGCGTTATGTCGCTGCGCTTGCGATTCATGGGCCAAAACAGCGCTTTGATTTTGACGAAGCGATGGCACGGCGCGGTTTGCTGGCCGAGTCAGCCAAAATCATCTCGCAGACATTTGGCTATTAACCCCAAGGTCAATTCGGCATTTGCGATCGCGATATTCGTGGCAATGCAATTGGCCTAACCGCGACGCGCCTCACCTGCACTGGCGATCAGCGCCGCAAACCGATACAGCCCATGCACAAATTTTGAAAATGGCAGGATCAGGAAAAACCCGTAAACAACGCCTAGATGCACCGCCAAAGTCACGCCCATATAGCTGGTCTCGCGGACTGCAAGCAGCAGCAATCCGGTAAAGCTGACGAAAAACAGCGACACGATAAAAGCGTAATCCATGCCAAGCCCTTCATCATGGCGAACCGAAGGATGCATTCGCCGCTTTTCGACAAAAAGGCCAGCCGTTCCGATACACAAAATAATGCCGCCAACTGTGCCAAGTACCACCGGCAATTCCAGATAGCCGTAGGGGGCCTCACGGCCAAGCACGTAATGATAGATTGTGCCAACCGAGGTTGCGGCAAAACACAGCAAAAAACCGTACATCGTCAATTGATGATAGATGCGCCGCGCATTGCTTGACCGGTCATCACCGGTCGGGCAGCCCGGCCCCGATAACACACCGCTGGACGAGTCGCCGCCAAGATGGCGCAAACTCGCCGCAGCCTTGATGGCGTCAAACAGATCGACAAAGCCGCCCCATTTCGCGCCTGTATGGCGCCAGTAACGCCGCCAGCCCATAATAAACGACATCAGCACAAAAGCTGAAATCGCCAGCGGAATACCTGCCATGACTGTATGCGGCATGATCTTGTAAAATGCGCCCTCACCGACATGCACACCCCAAAATAGCTGCGGCGCAATCATCGCCAGCATCACCCCAACGGTGATTGCCAAACCAAGCGAAATTACCGATGTAACAAACAGCCCGTTACGCCTGAACAATCCGGCCATTGGCGCGGGCCAAGCATAGGCGGCATAGCTGTCGTTCCGCGCCGCCGCCAGCGCCTGCGGCACATTCACGCCAAATTCATGCGGCGGTGCATATTGGCACGCATGATAACAGGCGCCACAATTATGGCAAAGATTGGCAAGATAGCCGACATCACCCTCGTCAAATGAACGACGACGGGTCATCGCCGGAAACACGGCACAAAACCCCTCGCAATAACGACAGGCGTTACAGATTTGCATGACCCGGGTAACCTCACTGGCCGCATCAGGGTCAAGCAGTGCCTTAAGGTCAAACCCCTCAGCTTCGATTTTATCGGTTAAGGACACGTGCCGCCTCCGCTCCTGCAATGCGGCCAAAGACGCCGCCGATTGTCATGCCAATTCCGCCCAAATACCCTTGGCCAAGAACATTTCCGGCCATAATTTCACCGGCAGCAAAAAGATTTGCCGCAGGCCTGCCATCCTGCATCAAAACCTGCGCCCGATCATTCACCGCAACCCCCATATAGGTAAAGGTAATCCCTGGTCGCAGCGGGTATCCGTAGAAAGGCGGCTTTTGAAGTGGTGCCGACCAATTGGTTTTTTCCGGGGTCAGGCCAGTCGTGGCTTTGCCATCGAGTATCATCTGGTCGATCGGGCCAGAGGGACAGGCTGCATTGAACGCATCAATCGTTTTCTTTGCCGCAGTGGGATCAATGCCGAGCTGGCTTGCCAGCCCCTCAATCGTATCGTCAACAATCGGTGTAAAGACCGAAGGCATGAACCGTTCCACCCCTTCAGAGTCAACGATTGCATAGGCAATTTGATCCGGCTGCGCGGCCACCAAACGCCCCCAGATCGCATAGCGCTTTGGCCAAAAATCTTCACCCTCGTCATAGAATCGCTCAGCGCTATTATTAAGCACCACACCAAACGGAACCCCATCAACGCGGCTGGCAATTCCGCCATCATATTTCGGCGCGCGGGCGTCAATTGCCACTGCATGGCATTGATCAAGCGCACCCACCGGCTGTGCCCCACGATCAAGCAACACGCGCAACACTCTGCCTTTATTATACGGCGTGCCGCGAACCAGAAAATTCTTGGCGGCGTCTCCCCAGCCCTCGGCCAGCCAATCGAGATCAGCCTCAAACCCGCCTGCCGCGGTAATAAGCTGTTTGCAACGGATACGATGCGATTGACCCTGCCAAGAAACGTCAACCGACTCACAAAAGCCGTTTTCAAGCGCAATATCGGTTACTTCAGCCTCATAGATGAACTGCACCCCAACCGACTCCGCATGACGGCACAGGCTGTTCAGCATTGCCCGGCCACCGCCAAGGAAAAAGGCATTCGTATGGTTCAGGTTTAATGTGCCAGATAAGGCGGTTTGGAATCTGACCCCGCGCTCAATCAACCATTCCATCAACGCTTGTGAACTTTCCAATGTTAGTTTTGCAAGATGCTCATTTGTAACGCCTTTGGTAACCCTCATAAGGTCATCCCAATATTCCTCAAAGGTGTAGCGATCCGACATAACATCTGTTGGCTCGTCATGAACCGAGCGAAGGTTTCGAGTATGCCGCGTATTGCCACCACGGAATTCGCGAGGTGCGGTCTCTATAACCAAAATTGAACACCCACGCTCAGCGGCGGTAATAGCTGCGCAAACGCCAGCATTTCCACCGCCAATAACCACGATATCCCACGATCTTTCAAAAAGAGACTGACTGTCGTTATCTAACATTCAGGGCGCCTTGATCTATTGCATACATTTGCATACAATATACGAAAGAGGAGGCGTTCATGTCAACAGACTGGGCGGCACATGACCTAATTGTACAGGATCATTACGGCAACAATCTATCGGCGACGGCGCGGATAAGGCATATTCTGCTGGCGGCGATTACGGCGGGTGATATTGGACCGGGTGCGCGGCTAAAAGAAATTGACCTTGGGCAAAAGCTAGGGGTCAGCCGGACCCCGCTTCGCGAAGCTATTGCAGGGCTCAAGGCTGAGGGCATTCTGTCGATCGGTGACGATGGTGGGCTGCGGGTGCGCAAGCTTGGCTATCAGGACATCCACGCGCTCTATCAATTCCGCACCGAATTGGAAGCGATGGCGGCCGCGTTGGCCGCAACACAAGCAAGCCCAGCCGAACGAGAATTTATTGCCGAGATCAGAGCTCGCGAAACGAGCCTTGTCATTGCAGACAGTGATCCGGCAGCTCTTGCCAAAATCAACGGTCAGTTTCATCAATCGATCGCTCTTGCCAGTCACAATTCTTTTCTGATCGAAACCTTGCAGCGCCTCAGCACCCTGATGGTTTTGCTTGGCCCGACCGCCTATAGCCTGAGCGTGCGTGTGCGTGAAATCGGCACCGAACATGATGCGATAAATGCCGCCATTCAGACGCATGATCCAGTCGCAGCCAAGCTGGCAGCCGGAACGCATTTACAAAATGCTGTCAAGGCGCGCCTGCAAATCATCGCAACTGGCCATAAGGAAAATATTGATTAGCCTGCTTATTAACTAGATGTCACATAACCGAACTTTATAAAACGTGATGTCATAAAGGGGCGCAAGCCGCCCGAATATGACCCACCCCTTAAAGGAGTTTCCATGCGGCCCGTGCTGTCGGATATCCCAAACATCATTGTTACCGCAACCATTGCCTTTGGTACCGGCTATGCCTTTCAGTTTATTGGCCTGCCTGCACCGTTCCTGCTTGGTAGTCTTTTTGGCGTTTGGATTATCGGCGCGGCCGTGCCGCCCATTCAAACCCGTATCGGCATTCCGCGCTGGCTTCATGTGCCGGTTATTCTTGGGCTTGGCACATTGATCGGGGCCAATTTCCGGCCCGATGTTCTGGCGCATATAGGATCGGCTGGCATTACTGTTGCGGCAATGATTTTTGCAACGGTTCTGGCGACCTTAGTTGGCCTTTTTTATCTGATGCGGGTGCGTAAATACAGCTTTGTGATGGCTTTATTGAGCTGCATTCCGGGCGGCCAGGCAGAGGTGATCGTGATGAGCCGCGATCTGGTGGAAAAAGACTATGTTGTGGCATTATTTCATCTGGTGCGTGTTGCACTTGTATTCTGCTCAACCCCTTTGATCCTCGCATTGGTTGAGGGTCAGGCAGCGGTTGCGGCGTCAAATACGGCCCTGCTGGCCATGCCAAGCATCGTCAACATCGATATAGAGACCATGCTGACGTTTTTGGCGATTGCCACATTCAGCTTGCCACTAGCGCGGCTGCTCCGTATTCCGATGCCGCATCTAATCGGGCCCCTATTGTTCAGCTCGTTACTCCATATCATCGGATGGGTCGAGTTACCGCGGATTAGTGAATTTGTTATCATCGCCCAGATCATCATTGGCGGGTCGGTTGGCGGGCGGCTGGCGCGGGTACCATTTATCGAGCTATCTGTCTATTTACGCGATGCTATGGTCAATTCGGTCATCATATTGCTGGCCTATGGCGGCACTGCTTATGCAATCGCCGCCCTGACCGGTGTTGATTTCATTATGATGCTTCTCGCCTTTGTTCCCGGCGGCCTTTATGAAGTGACCTTGCTGGCTTTGATATTCGGATTTGATGTCGCCTTTGTCGCCTTTCATCATACGATTAGAGTGATGTTGGTATTCATCAGCCTGCCGTTTATCGTCGCCTATGCACAGAAACGAAACCTCATTCCAAATAACGCAAAATCACCGCATTAAAGATAAGGACTGAAAAATGAAAATAGCAATTCTCGATGACTGGCTTGATTGCGCGTTAACCAGCTGTGACTGGAGCCGACTTGGCGAACATGTCCAAATCGACATATTTCGCGACACCATCACCGGCGATCCGCTTGTTGCACGCTTGCAGCCCTATGACATCATTTGCATGATGCGCGAGCGCACCCCCATTACCGCTGCCGTAATGGATAAGCTGCCTAACCTAAAGGGCATTGTGACCAGCGGCATGCGAAATGCAGCACTGGATATTGATGCGGCCAAAGCCCGAAACATCATGCTAAGTGGCACCGGATCACCTGGCCATGCGACCTCAGAGCTTGCCTTTAGCCTAATTGCAATGCAGGCCCGCCACCTCTTTGAGAGCGCAACTTCAATGCGCAATGGCGGCTGGCAGACACATCTTGGGCGTGATCTTCGCGGTAGCAATCTTGGCATTTTAGGGCTTGGCCGCCTCGGAGGACAGCTCGCCAATTATGCCAAGGTTTTTGGCATGAATATTCAGGCGTGGTCGCAGAACCTGACGGTTGAGAGGTGTAACGAGGTCGGTGTTTCCTATGTTGATCGCGATACGTTGTTCAAAACTTCGGACTTTATCTCAATCCATTTGAAACTATCTGATCGGGTTCGTCACCTGGTCGCGGCAAAAGAATTGGCGATGATGAAGCCAGACGCATATTTAGTAAATACATCACGCGCCCCAATCATTGATATGCAGGCATTGACCACCGCGCTCGCCACCGGACAAATTGCCGGCGCGGCAATTGATGTTTATGATCTTGAACCTGTGCCAGCAGATGATCCCTTGCGTAAAACACCCAATCTGTTGATGACCCCCCATATAGGTTATGTCACGCGCGAGACTATGGCAATTTTCTACGGTGAGACCCTCGAAGCAGTTGCGGCAATGATTGCTGGCCAGCCGATCCGCGGCTTATAGCAATAGCATCTCCATGCGGCAATTTTCTGCCAAAAATGCCGAATAAGGCTGCGCTCAATCTGTAAAAAATGCCGTCGTCAGTTTTGGTTTTCATAAGCCAAAACATCGCGGCGCAGAATTATTTCTGGGGCTGATTTGGATTTTTCATGCCAAAATCAGAAAATGCTGCTTTCACAGCACCTAAAAAATGCTATCTTTGGGTAGTATAGGATGGTTTCCAGAGGAATCCGCTGCGTATGCGACCAAATGTCTCTCACCCCACCGATTTGCACCCTATCTTTTCGTTTGCGAACGGCGAAATGGGCGCACTCTCAAACCATTTTATCAGGTCAATTGAAAAAATCACCGGGCAACCTCGGATCCGCAAATTGTACTTTGATTATGTTAAAGACGATTTACCACCCGAGAATTTCTGGTCTGATGCGCTCCGACGGCTGAATATTTCAATTGATCTGACACGCAGCAATACCGACGGCATTCCCGCCTCGATTCCGGCTACAGGCCGGGTTCTGGCGATTGCCAACCATCCATATGGGGTGATCGATGGTTTGGCGTTATGCGCACTAATGGCTGATGTGCGGCAGGATTATAAGATCATCACACATCGGGTTTTGCGCCAGGCACCTGCAGTTATGGACAAGATTTTGCCGGTTGATTTTGATGAAACCGAAGCCGCACTTGCCAGTAATTTGAAAACCCGTGCCGACGCTACTAAACACATGAAAAATGGAGGCGCGGTGATTATTTTTCCAGCCGGAGCAATTTCTCTAGCGCCCAACTTTGTTGGCAACGCTATCGACACCGACTGGAAAACTTTTGCGGCAAAGCTGGCGCAAGTTCCCGATACAACGACGATCCCGTTTTATTTTGATGGACGAAATTCACTATTATACCAGATGGCGCGCAGGATTAGTGTCACATTGGGCTATTCACTAATGTTCCGTGAAATCTGTAAAAAAATGGGACACTCAATCTCCCTACATATGCGCCAGCCAATTCATGCCAGCACATTATCGCAGTTTGGCTCCCGCACCGAAGTAACTGAGTATTTGCGCCGCTGCACATATGGCAGTGATAATATTCAGCGATAAAGTTCGGCTATAGTGATAGGCTCTAGCGATAGAGGTAGGTCGGGCTGGTCCAGCACAAGGTGCCATCTTCTAGCGTCACCCGAATAAAGATTGGATTATCCCCGTCGCCATCAAGCGCGACCTTGCGCTCGAACTGCAAGGTTTGATGCGGATTAATTGTCGGCAGCCGAAATAGCTTTAGGTAGCGCGGCAGAACCCCGCTATTATCAAACACCTCATCTTCAAAACCAATATCTTCCAGTGGAACACCAGCCTTGATCAATGGTGTTTCGATCTTCAGCGTGCCGCTATAAGGATCGGCTAGTATCATATCAAAGCCGCCAATATTTCCTGTCGTTAATGCACGCCAGTTCAATTCAACAGGTGATGGCTGGTTCAGCGTTTTATCCTTGTTGAAAAAATTAATCGAACTTGCCGAAATAATTTCATTTTCTGACAAGAAGGCTGATCCATCCCAGATCACCTGCCTGAAACGGCCCCGATATTCAGCGCCTTCCCAGATTACGCGAATACGGCTGCCAAGATCTTCCTTGGCATAGGGGCGAATAGTTTCAATCAAGTTTAAACCGTTGAAGATATCAACACGTTCAATTGCCACACTGGCACGGATATCTACCTTGATCGACACATCGCCCGATGGCAAATGGACAATATCACCCATAATTGCCTGATCTGCCGCTTTACCCGTGTCACGCCCATGGCGGGGATCTTCATGGAATTTTGTGCCGCCTTGCGGAAAATCTACATCAAGCGTGATCAATGGCCGGCCGTTTTCACCGCCAGTGGTGGCGTAATGGTGACGTTTCCGGATTGCCTCTAAAATCGCTTCACGGCTTAGTTTATCTATCAAAAAGCAAGTCAGCCCACCTACTGCCCCGAACAGCGCAGCGCCTGGATAGCTGGCACCAGGCCGGCCCTTATGCCCATCTGAATTAGCAACGATACCGACACGGTAACCAAGACGAAACGCATCTTGCACCAGCCATTCGAAACTGCCCCAGCTTGAATGAATTTCCATGGCCTTTTCAAACCGCCCGTCGTGTGCCAGTTCAATATCGGCATAACGGCCACCACAATGCGCGAAAACAACAACATCATCCTCGCCGTGCTCTGCAAAAGCGGCAAATAGCTCAATAGCTGAATTACAGTCAGTATCAATGTCAGAATGGTCGCTTACCAAGGCGTGCGACGACCGACGGATGGTGCGTCCTTCGGTTGGGAAATAGATATTGCGGTCACCGCCAAGCCCGGTATTGCCAGACCATTCATAGCCCGGAATGGCAACAAATTTACCATCCTCGTTAAACGCTTTACATAGGCGGTCAAGCTCACCCCATAAATCACCAGTAATCTGAAAATCGTTACCCTGATGACCTGTGGCATCAACAAACGCATAGTCACGCGCAAACCTGAAATAGGCCTCAGCGCTGCCGGTGCCGATGGTTTCCTCCGACTGGCCATGAAGGTCACCCCAGAAATGTCTCGATACTGGACTATCCTCAATCCGGATTGGGTTTGTCCGGCAAATTACGGTGCCTGACCGATCCAGAAAATCCACATGTAGATCAGCTGCCTCTGCAACCAAAAGGTCAGCAATCTCACCAGAAAAAGACCCGGGCTTCAGACTAACACTCTCGGGCAGCCCTTTAACAGGATGACTGGAGCGAGGATATAACACAATATCGCACTGGTCTGACGGATTGCCCCATTTATCCTCACCCTTGAATTTAATTGAAAACACCTCATTCACCGCACGGATTGTTGGTGCGACCGCCAAATAACGATCCGGCTTACCTGGAATAATTGTAATCGCCGGTTGGACGGGCATCGGCTGATAACAATAGGTCGCAATCGGATCAACCAATACATGGAACTCATAGCTCTCTTCACAGAATGTCTGCAACCGCATCCCCGGCGAGCCACCAGACCGGTCACCAAAGGTGATGGTAATTTGATCACCTTCACGCAAAAACCCACGCACAACTTTCACATAAAGCGTTCTATCCCACGGGCGCACATTACCCTTTGGATCATAATGATACGTGAGAATAGCATTGTTAGACGCTTCAATAGTCGTGTAGTTCGGCCCCTCTGGATCTTCAAATTGTGGTCGAGTTTGGTCACTAGCAAACCGAAAACAAACCCGGATTGATCCAGAATCATCAATGCCAAATTTGCCCGCTGTATAGGTAAGCACAAATGTTTGATAACTTCCCGCCTCAAAGGCGCCGTCGGGGGAAATAGAGACACTGCCCAGTTCATCAGCCGGAATGGGAAATGCAACTGGCGAGCTAGTTGTACCACCAGTGCCGCCTCCAGCAAGAACATCATCCCGGCTTCCCATTGGCATTTCAGTCATAACAACACCTTTGAAACTGATTGTTAAACTTCAGAATGGAGCAATTAAACACCTACATTGATGTTATGATAGCAGTTAATTCGCGTCCCGCAAGAACAAGACCAGATGCAAGAATCAACCATATGAGCAGCCGTTGAAACTGCTGATCATTTAACCGGCGAAACACAAAAATGCCAGTTTGCGTGCCAATAATCGAAAATGGAAAGGCCACCGCAACAATCAGCCAGATATGCTGGTCAATTAACCCACGCAACGCCATCAAAACCATCACCGTTCCCAAAACGATCATGTTAAACGGCTGTACCAGTGCGCGCCGACGCGCCTTGGACCAATCATAAAGTGAGCATCCCATAGTTAAAATCGCTCCGGACATTCCAGCCACCATTCCAAAGAGACCACCAATAAACCCAACAAACACATCGGCTAAAAGATAACGCTTGGTCAATTTTGGCAAAGTCTTACGAAAGGTAAAAAACCCACCAAACAGGATCAGCAGGCTCGCTGCCAAAAATTTCAGTATGGCGACATTGACCGCGTCCAAAACCAGATAGCCAATGATGATGCCAAACAGTGCCGGTACTAAAAACCGAAATTGGTCGGCCTTATCAATCGCATTGCGGACAGCATATAGGCCTTGTACCCCCCCAACTAGCGACATGATCACAACCGTGACAACCGCATCCAGTGGTGGCATCGCCGCCAGCCACCAACCAAGCGCAAAAAGGCCGGTGCCAAATCCAGCAAGACCATTGGCAAAACCACCAGCAAGCGCACCAGCGATGATCAACACTATTACATCAATGCTCATCACAGCCCAATTCTTCAAGCAAAGGTGCGGAGATAAATGGTCCAGGCATGACGGTTTCTAAACATGGGTAGAGCCGAAGGGCTACTGGCTTTGAATCAACCAACACTTGCCTAATAAATCTGCTCATAGGAGCCCCCGCTAACTCCAAAAGTCGTTCGGCCTCATACGCCGCAAACCACCCTTTGGGGCCTGCCGACGTTAGGCTTATTTTTTTAAACCGACAATCCCTTTCACCCTAGACTACCCATAAACTGTGTCATCATATTACTCTTGAAATAAAATTAGCGGCTTCGTCCACATAGATGATTAATGTAAATTGTGAGGTAAAACTAACACAGCATCATGTTTTCAAGCTGAACACAATCTCAGCCGTTGTTTATATCAGGATATAACAAGATGATTATTGAAGCTCAAATTTCAGCCGATTTTATAATCGTGATAACGGCAGTTCTTCTTGGCTGTTTTGTAAAGGGCGCGTTGGGATTTGGCCTGCCGCTGATTGCTACACCCATTATGCTATTTGCACTCTCGCTTCCCGAAACTGTTGCTATTCTTGCTTTGCCGATAATCGTGGCCAACATCCAACAAATCTGGCTGAACCGATCGCATTGGCGTATTTTGAGACAATTTTGGCCACTTGTCGGCGTCGCTACACTAATAATGCTAGTTGGGGCGCCAATTATGGTAACGGTTGATAGTCGTTTGCTCGGCATCTTGATTGGATCACTTATTGTGCTTCACGCTACCTTGTCCAGCTTTCCATTGCCCCAACTTCGCCAACGACGGATCAAAGCCAAAAGCCTCAAACGACTCATTGTTCCAGCAGGTATTACATCCGGCGTTCTAGGCAGTTTTACCAGCATGTATTCTTTTCCGAGCGTTCAGTTATTTATGATGATGCGTATTGATAAAAACGACTTTGCGATGTTACTTGGCGTGTTTCTATCGATGGGCTATACCGCTTTGTGGCTGGGTATTTCTAATGCTGGCTTTCCTGTTGGTGATAGCTTGTTTTTATCAGCTACCATGATTATTCCAGCCATCGTTGGACAACAAGCGGGGCACTTAACACGACAGCACATCACTGAAGAAACCTTTCGTCATTTTGTCCATTTTGCTCTGGCTTGCGGTGGTTTCACGCTTATGATACGGGGTCTGTGCAGTATTGTTTAAGGAGCAGCGGTAATGGCATATGATCACAATCAACCTGACTATATTGTCATTGGGGGCGGATCTGCTGGCTGCGTGATGGCCGCCCGTTTAAGTGAAGATCCGGCTTGTCATGTGGTGCTTCTTGAGGCCGGTGGCGAAGACCGCAACCCGCTAATTCATATTCCGGCAGGCTATATCAAGACGATGGTTAATCCGGCAATGAACTGGATGTTTGAGACCGAGCCCGAAGACAGCAGCGGAAACCGCCGGATCGCCATTCCGCGAGGTAAAGTGCTTGGCGGATCATCTGCGATTAATGCAATGCTATATGTTCGCGGCCAGTCAGCTGATTATGATGGCTGGGCCCAACGCGGCAATCGTGGCTGGTCATATAATGATGTGCTGCCGTATTTCCGTAAGGCCGAGCATTGTGAAGCATTGGCAAATGGTGATGATGATTTTGACAGCGAGATCCATGGCATTGACGGGCCGTTGAATGTGGCGCCGGTACGCACGCGCTATGAAGCCCTTGATATGCTGATTGATGCCGCGGAGAAGCTGGGCTATCCGCGCAACAAGGACTATAATGGCGCCAGTCAGGACGGGTTTGGCTATTATCAGGTAACGCAGAAAAACGGGCTGCGGTTTTCGGCCAAAAAAGCCTACCTACAACCTGCGCGAAGCCGGCCTAACCTTCGTGTTATCACCCATGCGCATGTCACCTCGATCAGCCTAAGCGGAAAGCGCGCCGATGGGGTTCATTATATCCGCCGGGGCAAGGCGCATCATCTAAAGGCGGGGCGCGAAGTTATCCTGTCGGCCGGTGCAATTCAATCGCCGCAAATTCTCGAATTGTCAGGCATCGGCGCGCCCGATCATATCAACCGTCACGGCATCAGTGTTTGCCATGAATTATCCGGTGTTGGCAGTCATCTAGCCGATCATTATATCTCGCGTTTATCATGGCGGTTGCGGCGGAATATTTCGCTTAACAACCGCGCGCACGGGCTTGGGCTTGCTGCCGAGATTATCCGCTATGGCCTGACCCGTCGCGGCCTGCTCAGCCTGCCGGCCGGGGTCCTTAGTGGGTTTGTTAGATCGCGTGACGGTCTTGCCGGTCCCGACATTCAATATCACATTGCTCATGCCAGCTTTGCTAACCCGGCAAAACGCGTCTTTGATAAATTCCCCGGCATGACCTTTGGCCCTTGCCAGCTTCGGCCAGAAAGCCGTGGCTCGGTTCATATCAAATCATCCGATCCTATGGCAGCGCCCGAAATCCGGCAATGTTACCTAAGCACTGATGAAGATTGCCGGGTGCATGTTGCCGGCATGAAAATCGCCCGATCAATCATGCAAAGTGAGCATATGGCACCGCTGGTTGAATCAGAAATGCGTCCGGGCAAAGAGCTTGATACCGATGATGCGCTGCTGGCTTATGCGCGTGAAACCGGCGTGACCCTTTATCATCCGGTTTCAACCTGCCGTATGGGGCCTGATGCAAAATCGGGTGATGTTGTTGATGCGCGGCTTCGGGTTTACGGCCTTGAGGGGCTGCGCGTAGTTGACGCGTCCATCATGCCAACATTGGTGTCCGGCAACACTAATGCACCGACGATCATGATTGCCGAAAAAGCGGCTGATATGATTATTGCTGATCAGCACTAGACCGGGCGGTTAATCCTAATTGCCGCTGAAGCAGGCTTGCATCGCTGTGGCATAGCTTTGCAAAAGATCGGGGTAAAGCTCGACGCCAGCAGGCAGATTACTGGCCACCGGATCTAACCTCCCAATGCGAACCTTGCTGCCCTCGGCGATCAGGTCTAAGGCTTTCTGTCCCAACAACGGTTCAGCGAAAATACAATCAATCTGATGTGTGCTGAGTTCGGAACGTAGCGCCTTTATCCGCGATGCCGTTGGCATGACGTCAGGCTCGCTTGTAATTGCCCCATGATTGCGCAAACCGAACCGACGCTCAAAATAACTATGTGCATCGTGCAGCACCAGAAATCTGGCGGCGGAATATGGTGCCAGCTGCCTTGCAATATCGGCCTGCAAACCTGCAAGACGCACCGACATCTGATCAGCATTCGCCGCATAGATCTTGGCATTTTCTGGATCGGCCTTGCCAAGCCGCGATGAGATCTCCCGAAGCATTACCTGAGCATTTTGCGGATCAAGCCAGATATGCGGATTAATCATATGGCCGTCGTGATCACCATGTTTTTCGTGCCTATCGTGATCGTCACGCTGTTCAAGGCCAGGCTTTTGATGTGCGGGCGCATCGTTGTTAAATTCAAGCAACATCAGACCAGTGGCATTGATCAGCGGTGTCGTTTGGGCGTGTGGCGCAAGCGTCGCCAGTGCTTTTGTTAGTGGCTGTTCCATCGTCGGGCCAACCCAGAAGACGATATCCGCCGCCTGTAAAATGCGGGCCTGTGAAGGTTTTAAGGTAAAATGATGCGCCGATGACGGCGCCTTAAGCAGCAATTCCGGCGTACCAATATCACCCATCACCGCCGCAACCAATGAGTAAATTGGTTTTATTGAAGCAACCACAGATAATGGTCTCTGCGATGCCATTGCAGTAGAATGTACCCCAATTAGGAGCAAGCCCAGCCCACAGAACCTAAAGAAACTGATCAGATGATTTATCGATCCTCGTACCATCATTGTCTTTCCCTAATCCATAATGCTGCAAGCTAGCTTGCGGTTGGGCTTAGTCGATAGTCAGCGCAGTCGACCACGCGTCGAAAGTTCATAATGTAATGTTATACTATAACAAACCAGAAAACTCAACCGACTTTTAATGATACCAGCATCTATGCAGCTGCCGGGTCATTCGCGCCGAGCTGATCGAATCACAAAGTGAGTGAAAACCGCCGCATATAATCTGGGGTGAATCGTGCGGCACCGGTGGTTTTGGTGTTTTCTGCTTGATTTCATCATTCCAGCGGCGTCAAACTAAACCTATCACTCAGTTGGCGGTCGCCAGGTGACGCTGTTCACATCATGATGTACTCCGTTATCAAGAGACAATTCCACCGTTTTTTTAGAGGTTATGATGAGCCAGAAAGATACTAATTTTTTCAATATTGATGCCATGGATCAAGGGATTGCTCGCACCCTTGGCGAGGGGCTTACGACCCGTATTTTCCCCGGTGATCACGCGATGTTATCAGTGGTCCGCATTGCGCCAAATGCTGTTGGCGCAATCCATGGTCACCCGCAGGAACAATGGGGGGTGATGCTGGAAGGCAGCGCGATCCGCATTCAAGCCGGTGAAGAAATTCCCGTTCAAAAGGGTGATTTCTGGTGCAGCCCGTGCGGCGTTGAACATGGCATTATTGGCGGGCCTGACGGTGCTGTCATCCTCGATGTCTTTAGCCCACCACGCCCAGAATATACCCGCCCCGGAAGTGGTTTTGCAACGGAGTAAATAAATGTCAGTTCAAATTTTTAAAAATGACTTCGCCCCGCTATCTGCCGAGAAACTGATACAATGGGCCAGCATACCTCCAGCAATTGCCGGTGATGTGATGAACCGTCAGAATGTCATGGCGGGTCGCATCTCGCCGCTATCAACCGGAATGACAATCGTTGGACAGGCACGAACAGTCAGCGTTCTTGCAGGCGATAATGCCGCCCTTCATGAGGTGATTGGCCGCTTGAACCCAAAGGAGGTTCTGGTGATTGACGCAGCAAACTATAGCGATCGCGCGGTCTGGGGCGGAATTTTGAACACACGCGCGAAGTTGCGCGGCATAAACGGAGTTGTGCTTGATGGCGCGGCGAGAGATGCAGCTGAAATGCGAGCTATGGGGTTGCCAGTTTTTTTGAGTGCTTTATCGCCTGCAGGACCGCACAAAGGCTGGGGCGGCTCAATTGATGATCGCATCAGCTGTGGTGGAGTTGTTGTCATGCCAGGTGATATAATTCTCGGTGATGACGATGGCGTTACTGTTGTGCCACTAAACCGCGCCGATACCATACTTGAGGCGTCACTTGCGCGTATGGCATATGAGGCTGATATATTGGAAAAGTTAGCGTCAGGAGCCGATGTAAGCGGATTATTTCCATCACCAGAATTGGAAATAATATCTTAGTTCAACTTTGCGCAATAAGATAGGTGAGCACATCTTATTACACGCTAATTTTGCAGACTTAAACATATTTTGGGATATATAATTTCCATAGCCTCATGTGAATCACAATAAGACACCTGACTTTTCAATTTAATGAACCTAACGTCAATGCTTGAAAGACGGGCTTACATTATTTCATGTTAATCTCTGGAGCCAAACTTACGTTAGGGAGAGCACCAGAACCTATTTGAAAGGCAGGGACGAAACAAAAACCAACTTCGCACAGTTGTTATACAAAACTGCATGAAAAGCTCAGCTCTCCGCTAAACTTTAAAACATTCACCAGACACTGACCCTAGCCGAACTTACCATAGACCAAATTCGGCAACCAAGTGACGACATCTGGGAAGAGCGCAACAAGCACAAGCACACCAATATAAGCCAGAAGAAACGGGAGAACCGCAACCGAAATCTTGTCAATTCCAAGGTTTGTTATTCGCGCAGCAACGAAAAGGTTTGCGCCAACAGGCGGCGTCAAAAAGCCCACCTCACAGGAAATTACCATCACAATGCCAAATACTATAGGATCAATACCGAGCGCCACCACGATAGGCAGCAGCAAAGGCGTAAGAAGAATAATCTGAGCAATTGACTCAAGGAACATGCCAGTAATTATCAAGATTACTGAGATAATCATCAGCAGCAAGAATGGGTTTTCCGTCACGCCACTTAAAGCTTCTCCAATCATGTCCGGAACAGACAAAAGGCTCATCAACTCCCCAAAAGCTTTGGCTGGACCTACAATAATCAAAACTGCACCTGAAATCATTGCGGTCACTTTTAGGCAGACCAGTATTTTTTTAACTGTTAGCTCTCTGTAAACAACACCACCAATCAGTAATGCATAAAAAACAGCTACAGACGCGGCTTCTGTGGGGGTAAAAGCCCCACTGTAGATACCCCCGAGAATTATGAATGGAGCAAGTATGGCCCATTTCCCATCAGCCATTGTCCTCCCAACCTCTGCCCAAGAGAAAATTGAACCATCACCAACATAATTTCGCCGTTTGGCGATTATATAGACCGTTAACATCAACAGAGCAGTTGCAAAGAAACCAGGTATGAAGCCAGCGAGAAATAAACGCGGAATGGATTGTTCGGCAACAATACCATAAATAATCATTAGGTTACTTGGCGGAATGAGACTCCCAAGCGCACCGCCAGCTGCAGCAATTGCACCGCCCATCGCAGGATCCCAACGCTGCTTAATCATTGATGGTATCATAACAGCGCCGATAGCAGCGGTAGTCGCTGGGCCAGACCCAGACAAGGCTGCAAAAAAAGCACAGCCCAGAACTGCCACTAGACCCAAACTTCCCGTATAATTGCCGATCATTGATTGCGCCATATTCACAATACGGCGTGCCATACCTCCCTGCTCCATTAAGGAGCCCGCGAAAACAAATAATGGAACTGTTACCAGCGGGAATGGCTCCACGCCAGTATACATGGACAGCACAACTTGAACCAAATTCAGGTCCATCATAAAATAACCAATCGCTGTACCTATAGCGACAGCTATTGGAATTGGAACTGCGAGAACAATCATTAAGATCATTGAGCCAAACATGATCAAAGCCTGCTGGCCTTCTGACAGGTCAAAAATAAAGTCCATCAAAAGGTCAAGCATGAGGTAAATCCTCATCGTCACGGGGCTCTAGGATTGGCTCGCCATATTTTATCCAGCGATAATAAACCTGCGCCAACCTCAAAGTCATCAGACCAAAGCCAAGGATAAGGCACATGTATGGCCATTTTTGATCAATATCTAACGCTGGTGAACGGTATTCGTCTTTCCAGAAAGACAGGTCCAACAAAATGCTCTGATAGGTGAGAAAAATTCCAAAAAGAAACCATATAAGATCACTAAAAATTGTCATCCCAAGGGCCATTTTTGATGGCAACAATTGTACAAAATTCATCACACGAATGTGCGCGCGCTCTCGAACTGCCCATGCGACTGAGATATAAACTGACCACAACATTGCATAAATTGCCAATTCGTCGGACCAAGAGGTCGGCATATTAAACAAGTAGCGCATGACGACCTGGAAAAACACCATCGAAGCCATGAACATCACAAGAATACCAGCTAAAATTTCTTCAAAATGTTTTTCTAAAAATTTCCACATTTTAGCAATCTCACTTGTCAAAATGTAAAAGCTGGCCCCCAGGTTTGGGAGCCAGCTTGTAAGTTACTTATTTACTTTGCCGCTGCATAGATCTTATCCATGATTGCGGCATACTCGGGACCGCGCTCCTTGGCGAAAGCAGTGTGCACAGCCTTTGCCTTTTCAACCCAAGGGCCGATATCTGGCTGAGTAAACGTCACACCGGTCGCTTCCATCTTTTTTTGCACGATAGACATACCGTAGTTAGTGTGGAACCGTGATGCAGCAGTGGCAATCTTCGCCGCCATTTGCATAGCTTCCATTTGACTGTCGTCAAGCTTTTTCATAAACGAGTCACTAACAAAAAATGGCGGAGCCAGGACAAAATGTCCAGTCATCGCTACATGCTTTGCAATGTCGTGGAACTTCTGTGAGTACTGAACGTCCAAAGGCAAGTCACCGCCATCAACAGTTCCAGTCTGCGTAGCGGTCAGCGCCTCTGACCAAGCAATTGGCACAGGGTCTGATCCAAACGCCTTATATGTATCAACCATCACAGTGTTTTTTGGCACCCGATACTTCATTTTTGCAAAGTCAGCTAGATTGTTGATAGGCATCTTAGTGTTGTAGATGTGACGGAATGAGAACAGTGGGATCGTGACAAGGTGAACACCAACTTCTTTTGGCATTCCACCCCAAATGTCTTGACCAACCGGACCATCTGCAATCTTCACAGCATGATCATAGTTTTGGATCATATAGGGCAGCACCAACAAATCAATTTTTGGGTAAAATGGTCCGGCGTTGTTCTGCGCAATCATTGTCCCATCAAGAGTGCCAAGCTGAAGTTTCTTAAATTGCTCCTGCTCACTACCCATTTTATGGCAGCAGTGCACCTTCACACGTACCGTGCCGCCTGAAAGTGTCTCGAAGCGCTCAGCAAACAAATGCATGAAAGTGCCATATGGGTGGCCTTCGTTAACCGAGTAACCAATGTTCATCGTTACTTTTTTTGCGTTTGCAGGTCCTGCTACTAGCAGCAGAGCCGCAAACATTGAGCCAAGAACTGGCTTTAAAATTTTCATTTCTTCCTCCCTAAAATCAAATCCAACAAGCCTATAACTTCACTAGGCAATTAACTTTGATTAAAAAAACGTTCCAAAATTTTAATGGTTTTGCAAGTTAATTGATCACTTATCTGCCGGTGTATGAAAAAGAATGTTCTTTAGTCTCAAAAATAATTAAATTTTATCGCCAAAAGAATTTGGTGTTAACGCCGCTGGACCAGATTGAACCCTGAATGCCTGAGCTTCTATGATAAGTTTGTGTAAATTGTTACAATGGCAATCAACGCAAGCGCAATGAGTGCCGCACGGCGAAAATGTTCGTTGCCCTGCTGACGAAAAAACTGTGCGCCCAAATAATTTGACAACACATATATGGGGGCACTGATGATGCCAAACGTTAAAACGTCATTGCTGAACTGACCGTAAACAAGTAAAGCAGCAAAGTTAATCAATGACATTGAACTGAGTGCAATGACAATATTGCCGCGGGTAGTGCTTGCATTATCCGGTAATGACATTAACGCTGTCACTAGGGGAGGCCCGCCCATTCCAGCAGCGCCTTGTATAAATCCGCCTACCAACCCTGAACCTGACATAACAGACTTGCCGACAACACCCTTTATACGCCAGCCCGAAGCGAGAAGAGCCACGGTCATTAGTAGAGTAAAAGAAATGACCAGTTTCATTTTAGCGGGATTGACCTCAACTAAAACAGCGGTACCTAAGGGCACGGCAACAATAATACCGATTAACATCGGCATAACAGTCTTTAAATTCGAATCACGAATACTAGTTGGCACGAGGTAAAGTATCGTTGGAATCTCAATTATAACGAGTATAGCAACAGCAACAACTGGCGGGAGTGTGAAACTAAGCGTTGGCACAATTACAAGTGCTGCGCCGAAACCGAGAAAGCCCCGCATGAACCCCCCAGCCACTATGCTAAGCAGACAAATTAATAAATTTTCATAACCAAGCCCAAGAAAATCCATTTTTCTAATTTATCAACCCTTAGTTCGCTGTTTACAAATTTCATACATCGCCAAGCCAAATACAGATAAAAAGATTAGCCCCCCGCCAAAAAGGGTACCGTGACTTGCGAACTCATCAAAGAAGATCCAAACCCATATTGGTCCAAGCGCAAATTCAAGAAGCATAATAAGAGGGATTTCAGCAGCCTTTAAAACTTTTGTAGACAGCACTAGAAGGGTTTGCCCACAACCTTGCAAGACGCCGCCCCAAATAAAACATAATGCTATGTCGCGTATTTCTGGTACAGCGCTCCACTGACTAAAGATCAATCCAACGACCATGCTAAAGAGCCCAGTAAGTAATAGCACTGGCAACATTTCTACATGCCTATTTCGCCGAAGGGTGACAGCAAAGCAGGAAAAACAAAAGGCTGTCATCAAAGCAAAGACTACGCCCACCAATCCCTCTGAAGTAACGTCATTAGCTATAATAGAGAAGATACCAATGCTCGCAGTGGCCATCGCGAGCTGGGTGGCTCTGTCAATGCGCTCCCCTATCACAAAAAATGCAATTAGGGCCGTAATAAAGGGCGCGAGGGCAATGGTAAATGTTGTATTGGCAACTGTAGTGTTTGAGAAAGCAAAAACATAAAAGGTCTGAGCTCCAGTAAAAAACAGGGCGCCAAGTATACCTTGCCTTCCAATGCTCCAGATTGCCGAAAAAACCCGCTGCCTGTAAAGAGCAGTCAAGACGACTAACATCACAAATGAAAGTGCGAGCCCTCGAAAAAAAACAACTCCAAACGGATCAATATTGTCTAAGCTGCGAAAAATAAGGCCAGCAGTGCTCACAATGGTTGCTGATGCAATCATCATTTTAATTGCTGAGTGCCGTTTTACAACTGAAGAAAGAAAAGTCACCATCGATAAGTCCAAAGGCCTGCAAGTTTTGGGAGAACCGGGTAAAAGCTAAATTTTGACTTAACAGACAAAGCGGCTTAAAAACGGCATTCAGAGTACTGGCTGGCTTGACATGCAGTCGCCTGCGCGACAATTTCATCAAAAGTTCGCGCTGGCAATTCTGCAGCAATTGCCTGAACCATAAACGCAGCGTTGGGGTCAAATTCAGCTGATAACAAGAACCAATACAGCGCCTTTCTTAGACTTTTTTCGACACCCATTCCTTCGTGGTAGCTGTTTGCAAGAGCCGTAAAAGCAAACGGATAACCCTGCTTCGCCGATTGCCTAAAAAGCTCAACAGCTCGCAGTTGGTCTTGGGCCACCCCCTGGCCAGTCTGGTAGAGCAAACCAAGACTTGCCTGTGCAACTTTGTCACCAGATTCTGCCAATGGTACCCATAGTTTGACTGCCTCATCTGGTTTGCCCTCTGAGAGTTTTACAAAGCCAGAATTTAAATCATCTGCAACGGCTGAGGACATATAAAACGCAACCATGGCGATCAATATTATCTTTAGCCACTGCAAATTTTTCTCTCCTAAATATGAGCTTTTGGGCAAATCAAATTGGCAAACATTAAATTTTAGCCATATGATCTTAAAACATGTAGGCTATGAGCGACTTTTTAAAAGTTAAACATCAATCATGTGAGGCGCGTCAATGATCATTTATCGATCAGCAAAAGTGATTGAAGAACTATTCTTGTCAGCCATCCAGAAAATCACTGCACCCAAATCCGTAAAAGATACAATTTACGGAACCTTTCTTGCCCTTGCAGCTTTGTTCTGCCTGTTGTTTGCATTTGAGCAGTTGATTGGCCGTTGACATGTTGATTGATTAGCTTTTAATGCGCAGTCACTGGGAGCCCATGAAATATTCAAGAATAGCTGTTTGATCAAGGGTCCCCATCCCAGCTTTTTCTGCACTGATGAACTCTTCTCGAGCCACTCTTCCAAATTGAACTTTGTGGTTTGCAATTTCTGCAAGCTCTATTGCCATATTCAAATCCTTAACCGCCATAAAAATCGGAAAGTCTGGCGTCAGGTCGCCTGCAAGAACTTTTTTAGGATAATTTGTATTGAGTTGACCAAGCCCAGCCGCCGTTGAACTCATCAATTTTGCCATAGCCCTTACATCAAGTCCCGCAGCCTTTGCTAGAGAAAGCGTTTCTCCAGTCAATGCGTTATTGACCATAGCCATGTAATTATTGACAAGTTTTGCTTTCAAGCCGCAACCTACTGGACCAACATGAAGAATTGTATCGCCAACGGCGTTGAAAACACCATCAAGCGCTGCAACGTCATCTGCCTCTCCACCCGCCATCACGAGAAGGTTGCCGGTGATTGCCTCCCGAGGTGTCCGGCCAACAGGTGCATCAACAAATCTGTGACCCCGGTTGGCAACACGCTTTGCTGTTTCCATCAATTGTGGGTATGAGCCTGTCGACATATCCACAATAAGGCTGTTTGGTGCACAGGTTTCCAAAACGCCACCCTTATCAAACAACACTGCATCAACAACATCACTGTTTGGCAGTATCATCATAATTACATTACGTTGATCAGCCGCCTCACAGGGATTAGTCGATCCGGCCAAGGCGACGCCCTTAAATCCGTCGACAACATTCTGCTGAATGTCGCACACAGCAACGTCAAAGCCCTCTCGAATAATGTTTTTTGCCATTGGAGCTCCCATAATTCCGAGCCCAATAAAAAGGATTTTTTGTTCCACAGTTCCCAACACTTCCTAAAGCTACACTCACATAAGAATTTGATTAAAAGAAAGTTTGATCAATACAGATACATATTGTCTACTTAGGTAACTCTCCATATGGAAGATATCCGCCGGCAAGTGTTATGCCACAATCAGCAACAGTGACAGAACCTGTCATGGCGCTCGATAAATCAGATAACAAAAACAAAGCAATATTGGCAATCTCTGACGGCAAGGCCATTCTGCCCAGCGGCGTCATGTTGAGAATTGGTGATAAATCCCGTCCCGCTGCTTCCTGTTTTCTGATAAATGGGGTGTCAACCCAACCCGGACAGATTGTGTTGACACGGATATTTTTTTTGCTCCATTGAACAGCCATGGCCTGGGTAAGATTCTTTATTGCTGCTTTACCAGCGCCATATCCTAGTACAGGCCCAGGTCTCAAGGCCAACACTGATGACATTGTAACTATAGAACCTCCACCTGTGGCTAGCATTCGCCTGCCAACTAATTTGCAAGTAACGAATGTGCCGTTGATATGATTTTCAAGCACTCTTTTAAAATTTTCTAGTGGCATTTCTTCTATTGGTTCTCGGGTTGGCATTATGCCCGCGGAGGTCACACAACCGTTAAAGGCAGGCATGCTTGTAGAGAGCTTCTCCAGCGCAGCATCTATTGATCCTTCAGACTCAACATCACCAACCGCAAAGTGAGCGCGACGGCCAAGCGCTGTGCATAACTCTTGCGCCGCATCACCATTAATATCAATGATACCAACCGTAGCCCCTTCTTTATGCGCAGCAGTGCAAATAGCGGCTCCAATACCGCTGGCACCACCTGTAACTACGATCGATTTTTGTTGAAGTCTAATCATCAAACCACAATCCTTTTCAAAGAATTTTTATCGCAAGGAGAAACGATTACACCATCACGGACCTACAACTGCAAATTTTTCATATTTGAACAATTCGCATGAGTTGGTAACTTTGCATACAACCGTAGTACAGCTAATCGCACTGAGTACAATTTCTAGTTGAATTGAAAAAAATAATTTCTTGAAAGTTGGTACAATGAAACATGACAATCACACCCTTGACGCTATCGTTGTTGGTGCAGGGTTTTCAGGCCTATATCAGCTGTATTGCTTGCGTGAAAAACTAAATCATAAAGTTAAGGTTCTTGAGGCTGGAGGTGATGTAGGGGGCACCTGGTATTGGAACCGCTACCCCGGTGCGCGTTGTGACTCTGAAAGTCATACTTACTGCTACTATTTTGACAAGCATTTGCTTGAAGAATGGTCATGGTCTGAACGGTATCCTGGACAAGCAGAAATCTTGCGCTACCTAAATTTTTGCGCCCAAAAACTGGACCTCAAAAAAGACATTCGTTTTAATGAGCGTGTGATAAAAGCCGAGTGGGACGCTAATTCACAACTTTGGCACGTAAAAACACAAACTGGTCAGACTTTCATAGCGCGTTTTTTAATTACTGCCGTTGGGTGTCTTTCTTCAGCAAATATGCCAGATATTGATGGCCTTTCTGATTTTAAAGGTGAAATTTATCACACTGGTCAATGGCCCCATGACACAGTTGATTTTGAAAAAAAGACAATCGTCGTTATTGGTACAGGCTCAACCGGAATTCAGGCAATTCCTGAAATTGCGAAGTATGCGAAAAAACTTTACGTGCTTCAGAGAACGCCTAATTATAGCGTACCCGCGCGTAATAGGCCGCTATCCAAAGATTTCCATTCGGCATTCATCGAAGACATTGATTCTTGGAGATCAAAAATGCTTAAGTCACGCCATGGACACCCATGGATAGCACCGGATCGTCAGGTCCGGAAAACCTCACCAGAGGAACGCTACAGGATTATGGAATCTGCATGGGAACATGGTGGGCTCAGTTTTCGTGAAAGTTTTGACGATGTACTCCTAGATGAAGAGTCAAACAACATAATGTCTGAATTTATCAGGCAGAAAATCATGAGTACCGTCCGCAATGTCGAAACAGCGAAAAAATTATTACCGAAAGATCACCCGTTTGGTACCAAGCGGCCACCAATCGATACTAATTATTTTGAGACATACAACCTTGAACATGTGCATCTTATTGACGTCAGGCAAAACCCTATAGCTTCATGCTCCTCTGCAGGAATAATATTTACCGATGACACAAAAATAGAAGCGGATATGATAGTCTTTGCGACAGGCTTTGACGCGATGACCGGAGCACTGCAAAAAATGAACCTTAAAGGGAGGGACGGCCTAAAACTAGAGGAAGCGTGGCTTACTGGCCCACAAACATATCTAGGTCTAGCTGTCCCAAAATTCCCAAACATGTTCACCATAACTGGGCCTGGCAGCCCATCAGTATTAACAAACATGCCACGCGCAATTGAACAGCATGTCGATTGGATTACAGATTTGCTATGCCACATGGTTCAGAGAGGTTACTCCAAGGTTGAAGCCAGCGAGGCAGCTGCCAACGAATGGACCGAACATGTTACCGATGTAGCCAACAAAACGCTTTTACCGAAAGCTAATCATTCCTGGTACCTTGGGGCAAACGTTCCCGGAAAACCACGGGTCTTTATGCCATACGTTTTTGGATTAAATCATTATCGGAACCACTGTGATTCCATCGCGGCAAGCGGATACCAAGGCTTTCTAATCACTGAGTAAATTTACCCAAGCCGGTCAGAAAACGGAGTGGTGAGTTATGACTGAAAACGTTGAAATTTTTGACTACATAATAATAGGCGCAGGCTCGGCAGGGTGCATTCTAGCAAACCGCCTCAGCGCATGCGGTAAGTATAGTGTCTGCGTTATTGAAGCAGGCCCAAAAGACTGGCACCCTATGCTTCATATACCAGCTGGTTTTGTCAAAACTTTAGTTAACCCAAAATTCAACTGGATGTATTCGAGCGAACCAAGTGCGGGCACCAATGGCCGCACCATACCAGCTCCCCGAGGTAAAGTGCTTGGTGGATCAAGCTCAATTAATGGAATGGGGTTCAACAGAGGCCAGAAAATGGACTTTGATGTCTGGGCACAAAAAGGCAATACAGGTTGGTCCTATGACGATATTTTGCCTTATTTCCGAAAATTTGAGAGTTATCAGTCCCAGGATGATCAGTCCTATCGCGGCACCGATGGTGAAATGACCATCAGTGATCTCGATTGGCGAGACCCTCTCTGTGAGGCCTATATCAAAGGAGCAGAGAGTCTAGGCATTTCAAGGAATGCAGATTACAACGGTGCGACACAAGAGGGGATTTCATATCTTCAACGTACCGTACGTGGGCGGTTTCGCATGAGTGCTGCCCGAGCTTTTTTAAACCCAGCTAAAAGACGTCCTAATTTGCGAGTGGTTACAAACGCCCACGTTACCCGCATTCTTTTACAAGGAAAGCGCGCAACTGGCGTCACATTCAAACTCGTTAAAAATCAAGAAATAGAGCGGCAAATTGATGCAGGCCGAGAACTGATTTTATGTGCCGGCGCTATTAATTCTCCGCACCTTTTACAGCTATCAGGAATTGGCGACGCGGATCATTTAAAAGAGATTGGCTGCGAGGTACGTCATGACCTGCCAGCTGTGGGAACCAATTTTCAGGACCATTACGCGACCCGGTTGACGTACCGGGTTCGCGGAGTTAACACAATCAACAATCGCGCGCATGGACTGCCATTGATTGCTGAGATTGCAAAATACTGTTTTGGTAAAAAGTCGATATTAAACCTTGGCCCAACAGCCGTTTTTTGTTTCCTTAAGTCAAATGAGAGTCTGAGCTCCCCTGATATCCAGATCAACTTTACCCCGGGAACGCACCAACGTGGCATGCAGTCTACGTTGGAGAAACAGGCCGGATTTACCATGGCGACCTGGCAACACCGTCCCGAGAGTCACGGATATATCAAGGCAAAAAGCTCAAACCCATTTGAGCACCCAGAAATTCAGCCAAATTACCTGGCCGCCGAAACTGACCAAAACGTAATTTTGGCGGCAATCAAAATATGTCGTAAGCTCGCTCAAACTGATGCCTTGAGACCTTTTATTGTAGAAGAGACTTTTCCAGGTGTTGCCTGCCAAAATGATGAGGAATTGTTGAATTCAGCGCGTGAAATCGGTCAATCAATATACCATTTGATGGGAACCTGCCGTATGGGTACCAGAAATGACAAAACTGCCGTTGTGGATGCAGACCTAAAGGTTCATGGCATTGAAAATATTCGGGTAATTGACGCATCTATAATGCCAACTATGGTATCGGCAAACCTAAACGCAGCGGTAATGATGATTGCTGAAAAGGGGGCAGACATGGTTCTTGGGAGCAATTGATAGTCTTTTAATCAAAAAAAACTATTCCGATATTTTTGAGAGGTTTTTTAAAGTTCTGTATATTCCTGTTGTCCAATCCTCCTCCCCACGTCCCGCTGCACTTGCAATATTGTATACCTCACGGGCAACAGAACCTGTGGATAACGGTACTTTGGAGGATGCTCCAGCCGTTAGGGCTAGACCAATGTCCTTACGCGCCAGATCCAACATAAAAGCTGGCAAGGGATTGTCGCATAAGGCTTTCTCTGGCCAAGCCGTGGTGATGTGCCCAAGCCCTGCCGGAGTCTTAGAGATCACTTCCACCATTACGTCTTGACTAACACCCGACTTAAGGCCTAGTGCTAACCCTTCTGCCGTAACAAGGTTAGATACGGCTGAAATATAGTTGTTAACTAACTTTACGACAGAACCTGAACCTAGTTCACCACAGTATGTTATAGCCTCTCCCATGCATTCCAGGAATGGCACCACACGATCAATATCTTGTTTTTTGCCTCCAACCATGAAAGTTGACTTCCCATTGATTGCATGCGCCGATGTTCTGCCTACAGGAGCATCAACCATAGAAAACCCCCGATCGACAAGGCGTTTGCCAATCTGACGAGTTTCGTCTGGCAGTATCGTGCTCATATCAACAAATATTGCATTACCAGACATTCCATCCGCAATTCCATCTGGACCGAAAACAACCTTTTCTACTATTGATCCAATCGGCAAAATGGCAAAAATCGCCTCGCAGCCTTGTGCGGCTTCTTTTGGTGACTTCGCACCTTTTGCGCCTTGCTTTTCAAGGGCAGCTACAGCTTCTTGCGAAACGTCATAGACCGTAACGTGGTGACCATTTTTTATAAGATGAGGGCACATTGCGCTACCCATCTGCCCTAGGCCTACAAATCCAATTTTTGCCATATGCGCGCCCTTTCCAAGCGACTATATAGAAAATCTAATAGTGATACTTCTAAGAATATTACGCAATAATGCGACACTCACTGTTAGCCTAGACCAGATTTTTTTTGAGGAACCCGACAAAACAAAAGACTGTCCTCTTCAGCACAACGCCAAATTATCCACGAATCACAGCACCGCAGTTTTTGCTGGCAGCGGCAATCACAGCATCACTGATCGCGTCGATTTCAGCCTCACTCAAAGTCGCCTTTTGCGGCGTCAATGTGATTGTAACTGCCAATGATTTATGACCTTCGGCAATCGTCCTTCCCTGATAAACATCGAACAGCTGAACATCACTTACCAATGGTCCCGCTGCCGATTTCACCGCGCGAAGCAGCTGGCTTGCGGCCACATCTTCGGCAAGGATAAAGGCAAAATCCCGACTGACCGGCTGGAATGGCGACATTTTGAGATAGGTACGCGCCGGCCCTCTTGATTTGGCGACCGGCACGTCTTCCAAGAATAATTCAAACCCCACAAGTGTGCTGCGCAAACCGAAATGTGCGGCAATTTGTGGGTGCAATTCACCAAATTGTGCAAGCAGGTTACGCCCTTGCAACAACCGGCCAGAACGACCCGGATGGAAATAATCAGGCCCACCTGCCTCAACCTGAAGGCTGCCGCGCCGCACGCCCAGAACCGCCAATGCCGCCTCGGCATCTGCTTTAGCATCAAATAAATCAACCATCCGGCGACTACCATGCCATTCACGTGGTGCCATCGCCCCATGCCGGATTGCCGCCACTGCAATGCGCTGCTGATCTGGCTCATCACCAAGGAAAACCGGACCAATTTCAAACAGTGCAACGTCGGCCTCGCCGCGATCCTGATTACGCGCCGCCGCTGACAAAAGGTTGGGCAGCGCAGACGGTCGCATGAATGACAACTCCGCGCTAATCGGGTTGACCAGTTTCAGACTGGCATCACCACCGCCAAAAATGACCGCTTCTTTTTCTGCAAGAAACGAAAAGGTAACCGCCTCGGTCAAGCCGCGTTCAGCCAGCGCACGACGTAAGCGTAACGGGCGCACCTGTTTGGCATTGACCGCGGGCTGTGCGACCACATGTTCGCGGGGCAGATGCGTCATTGGCAAATGATCAAACCCGAATATACGGCTCACCTCTTCGACCAGATCGGCCGCACCGTCGATATCACCGCGCCATGCGGGAGGGCTGACCTGCCATCCACCGGCATCATCACGAACTGTAAAGCCAAGGCTTTCCAGAATTGCCTGCTGGCGGGAGGGCGGTACTTGCATACCGGTCAACCGCTCAACCTTATCAGCGGCAAGGAAAATCTCACGCCGCCATTTAGCACCGTCGCCAGCGGTCACGACATGGCTTGCCTGTCCGCCGCAAATCTCGAGAATCATGCGCGCAACATAACCTGATGCCCATTCAGGCGAGGTTACATCTAGACCGCGCTCAAACCGAAAGCGTGCGTCGGAATGAATATTCAGCTTGCGACCGGTTGTGGCAACCGCAATCTGATCAAAGATTGCAATCTCTAAAAACATCTTATCGGTGGCATCGCTGACCCCCGAGCGTTCACCGCCCATGATGCCAGCAAGATCATCCGGCCCGTTCGCATCGCCGATGACGAGCATGTCCTCATTAAGCTCATAGGTCTTTTCATTCAAGGCCGTCATGGTTTGGCCAGATTTGGCCGGGCCGATAATCAACTTACCACCATCAATCTTATCGATGTCATAGGCGTGTAACGGGCGGCCAAGATCAATCATAATATAGTTGGTGATATCCACCAGGGCGCTAATCGGGCGCTGTCCAATTGCGGTTAGCCGGTTTGCCATCCATGCGGGGCTGGCACCATTTTTAAGGCCTGTAAAAGCCCGACCTGAAACCAGCGGGCAGAGATGCGCCTGCTCCGGTTTTAAGTTCAGTTCCCATGATATCGGGCTATCAAAACTGCCGTCCAGCGGGCTGGTGTCGAGTGCTTTCAGCGTGCCATAACCTGCTGCCGCCAGATCACGCGCAACGCCACGAACGCCAAGACAATCAGCGCGGTTCGGGGTAATCGCGATTTCAATGATCGGATCATCGAGACCGGCATAGGTGGCAAAAGCCATGCCAACAGGTGCATCAGCAGCTAGGTCAATAATGCCGTCATGCTCGTCAGAAAGCTTCATTTCGCGTTCAGAACATAACATGCCATTCGACAGCTCACCGCGAATCTCGCCAGTTTTCAGGGTCAGATCAATTCCCGGAACATACGCCCCAACTGGTGCAAAAACACCCTTCATGCCAGCGCGGGCATTTGGCGCGCCGCAGACAACTTGCACGGGCTCACCCGCACCAATATTGACCATGCAAACCCGTAATTTATCTGCATTTGGATGCTGTTCTGCCGAAATCACCTCGGCAATAACGAACGGCGACAATATCTCGGCACGGTCGACAAGGGATTCAACTTCCAGCCCAAGCATGGGCAAAACGTCAATAATCTCGGCCAATGGGCGATCTGTCTCGAGATGCGAGAAAAGCCAGTCACGGGTGAATTTCATTAGACAGCCCCCCCAGCAAGACCGGCATGGATAGACGGCGCATCAAACGGCAGAAATCCGTAATGGCGCATCCAGCGCAAATCGCTGTCATAGAAAGTGCGCAAATCAGGAATGCCATATTTCAACATGGCAATACGCTCGATCCCCATACCAAAGGCAAAGCCCTGATATTTTTCCGGATCATAACCACAATTTGCCAACACCCGCGGGTTGACCATGCCAGACCCCAGAATTTCCAGCCAATCATCACCCGCACCGATTTTCAGCGCGCCATTTTCACGGGTACAGCCAATATCAACTTCGGCTGACGGTTCGGTAAAAGGGAAATAGCTTGGCCGGAATCTTACCGGCAAATCATCAACGCCAAAAAAGGCGCGGCAGAAATCAATCAGACACCCTTTAAGATGCCCCATATGAATACCGTCGCCGATCACCAGACCCTCGCATTGATGAAACATCGGCGAATGGGTTGCGTCATGGTCAGACCGGTAAGTACGGCCCGGCACAATGATGCGGATTGGCGGCTCGTTCGCCTCCATCGTGCGGATTTGTACTGGCGATGTGTGGGTGCGCAGCACTTTGCGCTTACCATCGGCATCAGCTGGCAGATAAAATGTGTCATGCTCCTGACGGGCGGGATGTTCAGGCGGAATATTCAGCGCGGTGAAATTATAGTAATCGGACTCGATATCGGGGCCTTCGGCGACCTGAAACCCCATCTCGGCAAAGATTGCAATCACTTCTTCGATTGTACGCGACAATGGATGAAGGCGGGCCTCGGTTTCCGGCCGGCTTGGCAAGCTGACATCAATCCGTTCCGCCGCCAGCCTTGCATTTAATGCGGCCGCGGCCAATGTGGTCTGCTTGGCGTCAATCGCCGCAGCAATCATATCCTTGACCTTGTTCAGTGCCTGTCCGGCCTGTTTGCGTGCCTCGGCATCCATGCCGCCAAGGTCGCGCATCATCACTGAAATCCGCCCCTTTTTGCCAAGCGCATCAATGCGGATCGCCTCCAGCGCATCAAGATTGTCGGCGGCACCAATGGCGTCGATAATTTCTGTGGATACAGCATCAAGGCTTTGCATTATGTGTCACCGTTGGTCGTCATGTCGTTTTGAACAGAAATTTAGCTTTAAAAAAACGAGCCGCTGTGATCGCAGTCGCCAGATCAATCATGGTCAAAACCAATCATTTTTTCTGGCACCGGTCAACACAACGGCTCGTCTGTCGTCTCGATTTTGGGATGATCCCTAGCTTGCCGCTTTTGACCGCTCTACCAGGGCCTCAAATGCGCGTGGCTCGTTCACTGCCAGATCGGCAAGCATCTTGCGATCAATCTCGATTCCAGCTTTGATCAGGCCGCCCATCATCTGTGAATATGTCACACCATATAGGCGTGCCGCAGCATTAATCCGCTGAATCCACAAGGCGCGAAACTCCCGCTTGCGCACACGCCGGTCGCGATAGGCATATTGACGTGCCTTGTCGACGGCTTGGGTCGCGGTTCTGAATGTGTTTTTACGACGTCCGTAATAGCCTTTTGCCGCCTTGATTACCTTGGCGTGCCGGGCGTGAGTCGTGGTACCTCTTTTAACGCGTGCCATGTTCCAGCCTCCGTTAAGCGTATGGAAGGAAACGTTTTACAATGCGCGCATCGGCATCACACAAGATCATGGTGCCACGAGCTTGACGTTTCATTTTCTGGGAACGGCGACGTAGGTTATGGCTGAGGAAGGCAGCTGAGCCGCGAACCTTGCCATTTGCGGTGAGGCGAAACCGTTTTTTCGCACCGCTTTTGGTCTTCATCTTGGGCATTTTGACCTCTTTCTTCTTAAAAGGAAGCTTGTTCCATCCCCATCAATCGATAGGCATGAAAAAGCGATAAGCCGGCCGGGCATGCCCCGTTTTTTCAGGCCCGGACGCGACGCAAGACTTTTGATGGCCGGTTTATATAGCCAAAGCCCAGTGGAATCAAGCCCTGATCCCACTGAACGATAAATGTTTGTGACGCAGAAATGCTAGCGTGCGGATGCGATCCAGAAATCGTGATCGTCGATCAAAGTCCGAAAGCGGTTATTTTGGTGCCAGAACCATAATCATCTGGCGACCTTCCATTTTCGGCATGGCCTCGACCTTGGCAAATTCGTCAGTTTCGTTGCGAACTCGTGTCAGAACAACCGCACCAAGATCTTGGTGTGCCATTTCCCGGCCGCGAAAACGCAAGGTCACTTTGACCTTATCACCACCGCTCAGGAATTTCTGCACGCTGCGCATTTTGACCTGATAATCATGCTCGTCAATATTCGGACGAAGCTTGATTTCCTTGACCTCGATGATCTTTTGTTTTTTACGGGCTTCGTTGGCGCGTTTCTGCGCTTCATACTTGAATTTACCGTAATCAAGTATTTTACAAACTGGCGGGTCAACATTCGGTTGCACCTCAACCAGATCAAGCCCGAAATCTTCGGCTTGACGAATTGCTTCTGTTGTATCCAGAACGCCAAGCTGGTTACCTTCTGGATCAATGCAGCGTACTTTTGGTGCACGAATGGCGCCATTGACGCGCGGGCCATCCAAAGTGGGCGGCGTATTACTATGTGGACGTGCTATTTAACTCTCCTATAGCGGTGTATATTGCTCAGTTTGATGCAAACCATTCATCGGCAAGCCTGCAACCGTTATTTAATTACCAAAAACAGCGGATTGATACCAGTTTTTTCGATTTTCTCAACATTCAATTATCATCACTGGTGTTTTTATCTCTCAAGATAGCCCTTGATGACCAGATACCTAGCCAGCCATATCCGGGGCCAGACTTTCGCCTTTCAGCATTGCTAGTGCGTCTGCCATATCAATAACCTGCTGATCAGTCGAGCCAAGACGGCGAAGCGCAACAGTTTTCGCCTCGGCTTCACGCCCGCCAACCGCCAGAATAAATGGCACTTTCATGACACTATGTTCGCGAACCTTATAGCTGATCTTCTCGTTCCTCAGATCGGTCTCAACCCGCAGGCCCATCGCCGCTGCTGCATCGGCAACCTCGCGGGCATAATCATTGGCCTGATCGGTAATCGACGCGACGACAATCTGCACCGGTGCCAACCATGCCGGCATCCGCCCAGCATATTGTTCGATCAAAATGCCAATCCAGCGTTCCATTGACCCCAGAATCGCACGATGCAGCATAACCGGACGATGCCGGTTACCATCTTCGCCGACATATTCGGCATTCAGCCGGTCAGGCAGAACAAAATCGACCTGCAAGGTACCGCATTGCCAGTCGCGCCCAATGGCGTCGCGCAACACAAATTCCAGTTTCGGGCCATAAAACGCACCTTCTCCCGGGTTCAATATTGTATCCAGCTTGGCCGCCTTGGTGGCATCGGTCAGCGCCGCCTCGGCGCGGTCCCATGTGGCATCACTGCCGGCACGCACGTCAGGACGATCAGAAAACTTCACCCGTACATCGGTAAAGCCAAAATCAGCATAGATGGATTGCAACAGCGAACAGAATTTCACCGACTCAGCAGTGATCTGATCCTCGGTACAGAAAATATGCGCATCATCTTGGGTAAAGGCGCGCACCCGCATGATGCCATGCAGCGCTCCAGACGGCTCATTACGATGGCAAGATCCAAATTCAGCCATCCGCAATGGCAGGTCACGATAGGATTTAATGCCCTGCCGGAAAATCTGGACATGACAAGGGCAATTCATCGGCTTTAGCGCCAATGTGCGCTCATCTTCCGATTGCGCGGTAAACATATTCTCACCGAATTTTTCCCAGTGACCCGACGCCTCCCACAGGCTGCGGTCAACCAGTTGCGGGGTTTTGACTTCGCTATAGCCGGCGGCATCAAGACGGCGCCGGACATAGGCCTCAATTTCGCGGTAAAGCACCCAGCCCTTGGCGTGCCAGAACACCGACCCAGCCGCCTCTTCTTGCAAATGGAACAGGCCAAGCTGACGCCCCAATTTACGATGATCACGTTTTTCAGCCTCTTCCAGCATATGCAGATAGGCCGCCAAATCCTTTTCATTTGCCCATGCGGTGCCATAGATGCGCTGTAGCATCGGCCGCTTGGAGTCGCCCCGCCAATAGGCACCGGCGACTTTCATCAATTTAAACGCATGACCCAGCTTTCCGGTTGAAGGCAGGTGCGGTCCACGGCAAAGATCAATAAAATTGCCTTGCTGATAAAAGGTAACGGTTTCATCCGCAGGAATCGCCTCAACAAGCTCAATTTTGAACGGCTCATGGTTTTTCTTGTAAAAGGCGACCGCCTCATCGCGGCTCCAGACGTTGCGGATAATCGGCTCATCACGATCAACAATTTCATGCATCCGCGTTTCAATGGCGGCTAGATCATCCTCGCTAAAGGCGGTTTCGCGGTGGAAGTCATAGTAAAATCCGTTTTCGATTGCGGGGCCGATGGTAACTTGTGTTTCGGGAAACAGTTCCAGCACTGCCTCGGCCATTACATGGGCGCAATCATGACGCAACAATGCCAGTGCCTGCTCATCCTTTAGCGTGACCAGCGATAGCCGCGCATCGGTCTCGATCGGACGGGTTAGATCCCACTCAGCATCATCAACCACTGCCAGCAATGCCGCCTTGGCAAGACCCGGCCCAATATCGGCCGCAATCGTTGCAGGTGTTACCGGCGCGGCATATGATCGCTGTGATCCATCGGGAAGCGTAATATTTGGCATTATTGTTCGAAACCTCTTATTATCAATGCGGCCAGTTTTTGTGAAACCGCGTCACTCTGCGCCCGTGCCGACCATAGCCTCACCCTCGCTTAAACTCAAGCACACTAAACGTAAATAGACTGGTAAACGCAAGTACACTGGTGCTTTACCATGTTAAACTTTGGGCATGGTGCTTTGGGTGTCAGATGTTGGGTGCAAATCATGTGCCGTACCTAGACACAGCATGGCAGCTATTATCCGTGCCGGCACAATCCGCCAAAAAACACGTTCACAATTGCCGTGTATTCCCTATGCAGAATTGCCGTGTATTGCCTATGATTTTTTGCCGTGCTTTGCCGCATTCTGATCCAGCACACGCCGGTAAATTTTCATCGTTTCCCAACACATTGTTTCAGTGGAGAAATGCGCCTCAATATGCTGGCGCGCGGCGATCGAAAGAGCCTTACGTTTGCGCGGGCTAAGGTCAAGCGCCGCCTTTATTGCGGCGGCAAGACTATCAACATCTCCCGGGATTGCCAGCCAACCGGTTTCACCATGCTTGATCGACTCGATGGCACCGCCATGTTCGAACGCCACAACCGGCCGCCCCATTGCCTGCGCCTCGAGGGCGACGCGGCCAAACGGTTCAGGGGTGATCGATGGCATCACAACCACATCCGCAACCATAAGCGCGGCGGGCATATCATCAACAATCGGCGTCAGGCGGAACCGGCCTTCCAGCCCCAATTGCTGACCATACCGCACCAAGTCGGACACAAAGGCCGGCTTACCGTCACCAGCACCAACCATCAGACAGATAAAGGGCTGGTCTTTGATTTTCACCAGCGCCTCTAACAATATCCGGTGGCCTTTCCATGCGGTGGCACGGGCTGGCAACATGATCACCGGCGCATCTTCGGGAATTGCCATGCTATCGACAAAATTAACAATCCGCGTCTGGTTTACCTTTCCGGGATTAAACAGATTTGTATCAACGCCGCGATGCACCACTGTCATCCGGTTCTCGATGCCGACATATTGCTGGGTGATTAATTCTTTCACATAATTTGAAATCGCAATCACATGATCGGTTTTCAGCAATTTCGCATTGTAGAACCGTTTGAGCGCAGATATGGCGACAAAGCGGCCATGGACGGTACTGACCGTGCCGATCCCAAGGGCAGCAGCGGCAGGCAGCGCAATCCAAGCCGGCGCGCGGGAGCGTACATGGACAAGATCCGCGCCTTCACTGCTAAGAATAGCCTTTAGCCGGCGCCGGATCTGCGGCCAGCGAAACGGGTTTTTGCTATGCACATCAAGCTGATGGTGGGTAACCCCAAGCCGATCAAGATGGCGCACCATGGGCCCCCCGCACGACACAACAACCGCACGACCACCATGTCGTTGAATGGCATCAGCCGTTTCAACCGTGCCGCGTTCAACGCCGCCACGCACCAATGCTGGCAGGATCTGCACAATCGTTGGCGCGCTCCTGCAACGCTGTTTCAGCAAATTTGATTCTGGTGATAATGTCATTGGCTTTCTAAGATGGCTATGATTTGCAAGATTGGTCAAGATTTATTCAGGATAGAACCAAATGATAAAAGAACTGGCGATTACCGGATCAAGAAAGATAGGCTTATGGACTCTATTTCGCGGCACACAATAAACCACTCAACCAAGATCGCCTATAAAAGACTTGTTGGTAAGGCACCGGGCATTATCTTTTTATGTGGTCATGGCTCAGACATGGAAGGCAGCAAGGCGCTATTTCTTGAAAATTGGGCGCAACAACAAGGTCGTGCCTTTCTGCGGTTTGACTATAGCGGGCATGGCCGCTCGGATGGCGTGTTTCTGGAAACCAATATTTCCAACTGGACAGCCGATGCAATCGCAGTTCTCGATGATTTGAGCGAAGGCCCGCAAATCCTTGTCGGATCATCACTCGGCGGCTGGATCATGCTGAATGTCGCGCTGGCCCGGCCAGATCGGGTTGCTGGCTTGATTGGCATTGCGGCCGCACCAGATTTTACCGAAGATTTAATCTGGCAACCGCTTGACGCCCAATCCCGCGCTGATATGCAAGCCACCGGCCATATCGCCATGGCCAACCCCTATGCTGATGATCCGGTCATCTACCCCTATCATCTAATCGAAGACGGTCGTCAGCACCTTCGCCTTCGAGGGCCTTTGCCCATTCACGTGCCAGTGCGTCTTTTGCAGGGCATGAATGATGCCGAAGTGCCATGGCAAACCGCGACACGGCTTGCTGATTGCCTAGAGTCTGACGATGTCATGCTGCATTTTGACAAGACAGCGACACACCGGTTTTCAGAACCGGCACAATTGCAATTGATTGAGACAACCATCACAGAATTGCTTGATCGGCTGGGGGCAGATTAACGCGTCAGCGTTGGTAGGCTAGCGATCAATTAGAAAACCGGCTTGCCCCCTAAATTCAGCCAGCTTGGGTTCAAAAATCTAAATCGCTGTAATGATCTGGTGGGGTCAGGCCAACAACCTGATCGCCAAGCAGATCGCGGAATGATGGGCGCGACTTGATTTTTGCGTACCAGCTTTTTGCCTCAGGGTGGCGGCTCCAATCGATATCACCCAAGAAATCCACCACCGACAAATGCGCCGCTGCCGCCAGATCAGCCAGCGACATCTGTTTACCGGTCAGCCAGTTGCCCTGCTCGGCAAGCCAGTCGATATAACCAAGATGGATTTGCAGGTTACTCATCGCGGCGCGCAAAACGACCGATGATGGCGTGCCCTGCCCTGAAAACCGTTTCACCACCCGTTCGGACAAAAGCGGCGTTCCCACTTCACGGCTGAATTTATATTCAAACCAATGTACCAACCGGCGAATCTCGGCACGCGCGGGGGCTTCACCCCATAACAGATTATGCTGCGTGGTATCTTCGGTTTCTTCGATAAATTCGGCAATCACCATTGCACCGCTTATTGCCAGCCCATCCTCGGTGACCAGTACCGGCACATCACCGGCCGGATTTAAACTCAGAAAATCCTCACTACGCTGCCACGGAATTTCGAGCTTTGGCAAAACCAGCAAGCCACGCTCGGCTAGCAAAAGGCGGATAAAACGTGACGATGCTGATAATTGATAATGATGCAAGACCCGCATAAAACTCTAACCCCTTCGCCGAACACAGCCAGAACGCGCCGCCAAAATCATACAGTGTTCCGGCATCATATAAAATTAAAGTGGCGGGGTAAGTCCCCGCACAACAAGGCCAGCCTTTGGCAGACTTGCCAGCGCGCCCGGCACCAGCTCGCAAAATTGTAGTCGTTCCGGTTCGACAAACCCGGGCCAATCGAGGCCAAAGCCGGCAGCCGGTATAAATCCAAATTTCGGATAATAGTCAGGCTCTCCCGACACCAGCACCAACCGCCATTCGCCAAGCCGCGCAAGACGCATACCCTCGATAACTAATTGCCGGCCAAAGCCCTGCCCGCGAACATGCGGCTGAACTGCAAGCGGCCCAAGCAATAAAATTGTCTCATCGCCAAGCATCACTTCCCAAAAGCGCAACGAGCCAACGGGTTGATCATCATCATAACCAACAAGACACAAGGTCTCGACAGGCGCACCCGGACGCAAGGCCCAAACCGATCGGTCATACCGATCCGGTCCGAATGCCTTAATCATCAATTCCTCGACGACCGCACTATCTGCCTGTGTTTGGTGCTTAATCTGGAACATAATTATGCTTTATAGCAAAGCAGTACTGGAAACAATCTGCTTTTATACTCCATGCAAAATCAGCTGTTACGCAGTTTCAGACAGATCATCCTCAACGCTAAGTGGTACATCCAGAACTGGAATAATCTCGGTTGGCACCACCTGCCAGAAATTTGCCACGGCGGTATCCCACTGATTCAAGATCCGAGCTGCAAGCGCGCTCTCAGTTTCACGGGCGTGCTCGGCAACCAGATCGCGTAGCACCGTTTCCCAATGCGGGTGCGCAATGCGGCCAAGCTGCAGGCTTTCCGGATTAACGCGGGATTCAAACGTTCCCGCCTCATCGTAGATAAAGGCCATACCGCCAGTCATGCCAGCCCCGAAATTATCACCAACTTCGCCAAGGATGACGACCTTACCGCCTGTCATATATTCACAAGCGTTCGATCCACTGCCCTCTACAACAGCTGTTGCACCAGAATTACGAACGCATAAACGTTCGCCCGCCTGGCCAGCCGCAAACAGCTTGCCCGACGTCGCCCCGTAAAGCACGGTATTCCCGATGATGGTATTCGCACTGGCAACAAAACTGACCGCTGCCGATGGCCGCACCACAATCATTCCGCCTGAAAGACCCTTGCCGACATAGTCATTGGCGTCACCGATGACATCGAGGCGCAGGCCTTGTGTGGCGAAGGCGCCCAAGGACTGACCGGCTGAGCCACGAAGCCTCACAAGAATATGCCCCTCACGAAGTCCGGTCATACCGAACCGCCGCACAATATGCGAGGACAGCCGCGTGCCGATGGCGCGCTGGGTGTTTTCAACATTGTAAGACAATTGCATCTTTGATCCATTTTCAAGAGCCAGCTTGGCATCGACAACCATCTGCGCGTCCAGCGTGTCCGGCACTTCGGTGCGCGGGCCGCCACGGCTGCTGGTCAATTCATCTTCGCCATCAGCCCGAACCAGAATCGGGTTGAGATCAAGATCATCAAGTGCCTCATCACCGCGGCTAACCTGCGTGAGAAGATCCGTCCGGCCGATCACCTGCTGTAATGAGGTGAACCCAAGTCCTGCCAGAATTTCCCGCACTTCTTCTGCTAGATGGGTGAAGAGCTGCACGACTTTTTCTGGTGTGCCTTCAAATTTTGCACGCAGATCATCGCGCTGGGTACAGACCCCAACCGGACAGGTGTTCGAATGGCACTGACGCACCATGATACAGCCCATGGCAATCAGTGATGATGTGCCGATGCCATATTCATCCGCCCCAAGCATCGCCGCCATAACCACATCACGGCCGGTTTTCAGGCCACCATCAGCTCGCAAAACCACCTTGTTGCGAAGGTCATTCATCGACAGAACTTGATGGACTTCAGACAGACCCATTTCCCATGGGAGACCCGCATATTTGATTGAAGATTGCGGGCTGGCACCAGTACCGCCGCCATGACCCGATACCAGAATCGAGTCGGCCTTGGCCTTGGCAACACCGGCGGCAATCGTGCCGATACCGGTCGATGCCACCAGCTTTACGCAGACCTTTGCATCGGGGTTAATCTGCTTTAAATCATAAATCAGCTGCGCCAGATCCTCGATCGAATAGATATCGTGATGTGGTGGCGGCGAAATCAATGTCACCCCGGGGGTCGAGTGGCGCAGGCGTGCAATCAGGCTATCAACCTTAATGCCGGGCAATTGCCCGCCTTCACCGGGCTTTGCACCCTGTGCGACCTTAATTTCAATTTCCTCGCAATTATTCAGATATTCAGCCGTGACCCCAAACCGGCCCGAGGCGATCTGTTTGATTGCGCTTGACGGATTGTCACCATTTTCACGAAGTTTAAACCGCGCTGGATCCTCGCCGCCTTCACCCGAATCAGACTTTGCCCCAATCCGGTTCATTGCGATCGACAGAGTTTCATGTGCCTCGGGGCTGAGTGCGCCAAGTGAGATACCCGGCGAGACCAGCCGTTTACGGATGTTGGTGATCGACTCGACACGGTCAATCTCGACCGGCGCATCGGCTGGTTTAAACTCCATCAGATCGCGAAGATTAACCGGCCCCTGACCGTTCACCAATGATGAATATTTTTTCCAGCTTTCAAACGACCCACTGTCGCAAGCATGCTGCATTGCATGGATCATCTGGCCGTCAAAGGCATGGCGCTCGCCTGATTTGCGATAGCGGAAGAAACCACCGACCGGCAAATGCAAATCATCGTTGGCATAGGCCTTGTTGTGCATATCAATGACGCGTGTCGCAATGCCCTTCAGGCCAAGGCCCGAAATACGTGATGAAATTGGCGGAAAGAAATCGGCAACAAGTGACCGCGATAGGCCAAGCGCCTCGAAATTATAGCCACCGCGATAGGATGCGATAACCGAAATGCCCATTTTTGACATGATTTTCAGCAGGCCTTCTTCGACCGCCTTGGCAAAATTGGCAACCGCATCACGCAGCTCCATACCGACCAGCAGGCCGCGCTCATGCCGTTCAGCAATTGCCGCTTCGGCCACATAGGCGTTGACCGTTGTCGCGCCAACCCCGATCAGCACAGCAAAATGATGCACATCCAGACATTCACCACTGGCGACATTAACCGAGGTAAATGTCCGTAATTGCTGGCGGACAAGGTGCGAATGCACCGCCCCTGTTGCTAGGATCATCGGGATCGGAATGCGGGTTTCCGAGACGTGACGATCGGTCAGCATCACATGCTCACACCCCGAGCGTACCGCCTCTTCAGCTTCGGCCCGGATCCGTTCAATCGCGTCAGTAAACGCAGTGTCTGATCCATCATTTTCAAAGCTACAGTCAATTTCAGCAGCCTTGTCGCCAACGTAACGGCACAGCGCGTCCCATTCTGGTACGGTCAAGACCGGCGAATTCAGGACAAGGTGATCGCATTGTTCGGGTGCCTCATCAAGAATATTGCCAAGATTGCCGAGGCGCGTGCGCAGCGTCATCACATGACGTTCACGCAGCGAGTCGATGGGCGGGTTGGTCACTTGCGAGAAATTCTGCCGGAAGAAATGATGAAGGCCGCGATAGCGATTCGACAACACCGCCAGCGGGGTATCATCACCCATCGAACCGATGGCCTCTTTGCCGGTTTGCGCCATTGGCTGCAAGACCAGTTCCATATCTTCCATGGTCCAGCCAGCCATCATCTGGCGCCGGCGGGCCTCAGTTTTGCTCAGCGGCTGACTGGTTTTGCCCGTTGAATTGGCCAACAACGCATCCATCTGTTTGGCGCGGCCAATCCATGAATTCCAATCGCATTTTTTGGTGAGGGCATCTTTTAATTCGCCATCTTTATAAAGACGGCCCTCGGCAAGATTAATGCCGATCATCTGTCCCGGCCCAAGCCGCCCACGTTCGGCGATTTTCGTATCGGGAACAACCACCATACCGGTTTCAGAGCCGGCAATAATCAACCCATCATGGGTCACCACATACCGCAATGGCCGCAATCCGTTGCGGTCTAGGCCGGCAACAACCCAGTCACCGGCATAGGCGGCAATCGCTGCCGGCCCATCCCACGGTTCCATCACCGAATTGCAATAGGCATAAAGTTTGGCGCGCGGGTGATCACTGCCAACATCAATCGCCTCGGGGATCATCATGGTTTTGACCATCGGCAATTGCCGCCCACCATGCACCAGTAATTCAAACACCGCATCCAGCGCTGCTGAGTCCGAGCTACCGCCAGCCACGACCGGTTTCAAATCATCAATATGATCACCAAAAACGGCCGATTCCATACGGTCTTCATGGCAGCTCATCCAATTCTGGTTGCCACGAATGGTATTGATCTCACCATTATGCGCCAGCACCCGGAACGGCTGTGCCAGCTTCCAAGTTGGCATTGTATTGGTTGAATAGCGCTGGTGATAAATCGCAAAGGACGAAATAAAGCGCGGATCAAGCAAATCAGGGAAAAACGCCGTAACCTGTTCGGCCAGAAACATGCCTTTGTAAATGATTGACCGGCTGGACAGCGAGCAAAGATAGAAATCGCTGATCATATGCTTCATCACTGCTTTTTCGATCCGGCGACGCACAACATAAAGCTGGCGTTCAGCCTCTGTTGCGTCCATTTCAACCGGCATCGAGAACATGATCTGCTCGATTTCAGGCCGTGTCGCGATCGCCTTTGTGCCAAGCGCCTTGATATCAACCGGCACCTGCCGCCAGCCATAGATGCTGTGACCCACGGCCAGAATTTCCTGCTCGACAATACAGCGGCAACGTTCCTGCGCCGCTAGGTCAGTGCGCGGCAAAAACACCATGCCAACCGCAAGCCTGCCACCATCATCATCATGGCCGGTACGCGCAATATGCTCGATGAAAAAGTCCCGCGGGATTTCAATGTGAATACCGGCGCCGTCACCCGTCATGCCATCCGCATCCACCGCACCACGATGCCAGATCGCCTGCAATGCCTCGATCGCAGACTCGACCACTGCGCGATTTGGTTTGCCATCACGCGCCGCAACAAAGCCAACGCCACAAGCATCATGCTCCATTTCTGGCCCATAGACACCAGCCTCAATTAACTTTGCCTCATTTGCAGCACGGCGCTGAAGATAGGCAGCTTCATCAAAAATCTTGGTCATTTTAAACTCCCTTTACGCGGCGCTCTAACGTCCGGCACCAGCGGCACGCGGCGCATCAGCGGCGGCCGTAATCCATTGATCAATTGCTTCGGCCGCATCACGGCCATCACGAACACCCCAAACGACAAGCGAGGCGCCGCGAACAATGTCACCAGCTGCAAACACGCCATCCAAATTCGTCATCATGGTTTGCCAGTCAATTTTCAAAGTTCCCCAGCGGGTAACCTCCAGCCCTTTTTGATCAAACATCGCTGGCAGATCCTCAGGATCAAACCCAAGCGCCTTGATCACCATATCGGCTGGCAGTTCATGCGATGAGCCCTCAATTACCTCGGGCACCTGCCGGCCGGTTGCATCGGGCTGGCCAAGGTGGATCCGCTGTGCCTGAACGGCCCGTACCTTGCCATCACCCAGAAACGCTTGCGGGGCAGACAGCCATTTGAAAACGACACCCTCTTCTTCGGCGTTCTGCACCTCACGTTGCGAGCCCGGCATATTCGCCCGGTCACGACGGTACAGACAGCTAACCGATTTGGCCTTTTGGCGAATCGCCGTACGAACGCAATCCATCGCCGTATCGCCGCCGCCAATTACCACAACATCTTTGCCTTCGGCATTCAGCGCCCCAGACTCAAACACCTCAACCTTGTCACCAAGGCTTTTCCGGTTTGATACCGTCAAATAGTCGAGCGCCGGAACAATCCCATCAAGCCCGCTTCCCGGTGCCGCGATGTCGCGCGCTTTATAAACGCCAGTTGCCACCAAAATAGCATCATGTTTTGCCCGGATATCGGCAAAGCTGGTCTCGCCACCAATATCAACGCCAAGATGGAAATGAACCCCGCCATCGCGCAATAGCTGTCCGCGCCGCTCGACAATAGATTTTTCCAGCTTAAAGCCCGGAATACCATACATCAGCAAACCGCCAATCCGGTCATAGCGATCATAGATATGCACCTGATAGCCCCGATGACGCAGCATCTCGGCAGCGGCCAGACCTGCCGGCCCCGCCCCAATAATGCCAATTGATTGTGCGCGCTCGATGCGCGGGGCTGCTGGCTTGACCCAGCCTTCGGCAAAGGCGGTCTCGGTAATATGTTTTTCAACCGCGCCAATGGTTACCGACTCGAACCCTTTTTCGATCACACAACTGCCTTCACACAGCCGATCCTGCGGACAGATGCGGCCACAAATCTCGGGAAAATTATTGGTCTGCGATGACAGCTCATAGGCTTCCTGCATCCGGCCTTCGGCGGTTAGCATCAACCAATCGGGAATATTGTTGTGAAGCGGACAATTCACCTGACAGAACGGAACCCCGCATTGCGAACAGCGCGATGCCTGTGATTCGGCTTCGGACGCATCAAACTCGTCATAAATCTCGTCAAAATCAGCGACGCGTTTTTCCGCCTTGCGCTTTTCAGGCATGGCTTTTTCAGTCGATACAAATTTCAACATCTTCGACGACATTTTAGCTTCTCCTAACCACTTCAGCTATTCAGCTGGGTGATGAACATTGCGCTCAACACCGATTATCCAACCCCGAACCCGAACCAATTGTCCGGCACGCCCCACTTCAGCAGGCCTCACTTCAGCACACACATCATAAGCCAGCCTTTAATCGGCAAAAAGAGGCGGTTTTTTTCGTCTGTGGCGTGCTGTTTTAGCGGTGCCACTAGCCCCAGCGGTATGGCACCTTCACCCATTCCCCGAGGCCGTTAAATCAGTTTACATCTTGTCAAAAAAAGGCAGGATCTACCCACCTTCCCAGCGACTGTTTCGCCTATTTTCAGTCTCTATTTTTCTTTTCTGGCCTTAACACCCGAAATCAGCGCCGCTTTTTATCACTTTTGTCTTGCGGGGCCCTTTTCCACCTGCCGGTTGGCTGGGGCGACTACACAGAGACAAAGCGAAAGCGAATAATTAGTCAACAACTGTTACCTTTTTTCAAACATAATTGCAAGTGAGATTCAATTATGCGCATGACTATCAACAGAATCCGCCAAACTATGGCCGATTTGGTACTAATTAAAATCTGGCCTGACGAAAACCCCACCGCGCCTGACCCGTAATTCACCGAATATCTCGCCGAACAGATTGCGGTATGGTATATCGCGGTATAGCTGGATGACCAAACCTTTCAGCACCGACTGTCGGCAGGCGTTTTGAGCCTTGCTGTAGGGAGCCTGTTTGATGCCGATGAGCCTGCTAATTCTTGTTGCTGCAATCCAAGGACTAACTGAATTTTTACCGGTTTCATCATCCGGCCATCTGGTCCTTATCCCCATCGTGACTGATTTTCCCTATCAGGGGCGGGCGATTGATGTTGCGGCTCACGTCGGCACCTTGATTGCGGTTGCAGTTTATTTGCGGGCTGAGATTATCGCCATTCTGCGCGCGCTGTTGCGCCTTGGCCGCGGTGATGAGCATAATGCACGCCTTGGTATCATGCTAGTTTTGGCAACCATTCCGGTGATTATCGTCGGCTATATCGTGAATTACGCCAATTGGCACTGGCTCGACATGGTTCACACCCTTGCCGTTGCCAATCTGGTATTTGCCGCAATTTTGTGGGGCGCGGATAAAGTGCCGGCCGCACAGCATGATCTAAAACAGATCAGCTGGCGGCACGCGCTGGTGATCGGCGTTGTGCAAATCTGTGCGCTGGTTCCCGGCGCCTCGCGGTCGGGTGTGACGATGAGTGCTGCCCGCTTCCTCGGCTTTGACCGGGTTACAGCGGCGCGGTTTTCGTTGCTATTGTCGCTGCCAACAATTGCTGGTGCGGGCTTGCTGAAAACGATTGATCTGGTGCAAAGCGGCGATGCCGCGCTTGGCAGCGATGCGGTGATTGTTGCGGTCTTATCCGCCGTGCTCGCATGGCTTGCCATACGCTGGATGATGGGCTGGCTTGCCGTCGCCAGCTTTGGAATTTTTGTCTATTACCGTCTGGTGCTTGGCGGGCTGTTATTGCTAGCGTTAACGCAAGGCTGGATCGCCCCCAGCATCACCTAAGACCGAAAAAGACCACCCGGCCGATAACGGTCAAGATAGCTTGGTAACACCATATCAACCGACGTTGCCGTGACGCCGAGATCAGCCAGAGTTCGGGCCTTTTTCGAAACGACATTATCGCATTTCAGCAACCTTACCTGATCACGCGTAATCGGCGGGTTTGGAAATAATCCGGCAAATGCCGCACCGCATGACAATGCCAAAAATGGCACTGGCACAAGCAGGCGCCGGCGCTCAATTTGCCGTAAAGTTATTTCCATCAACCGGCGAAAGCTATAGGCTTCTGGCCCGCCAAGTTCATAAATATTGCCCGCGGCAGGCTTGGCCAGTTTACCGCCTAGCCCCAGACTTGCCATGATTGCACTGACAACATCTTCGACATAGACCGGCTGCATCTTCATTTTGCCGCCACCCGGCAATGGCAGAGCCGGTGCCATCATCGCCATCGCGGCAAAGCGGTTAAAGAAATCATCGCGCGGGCCAAAAACAATCGACGGCCGCAGCACCACTGCCGCCGGAAACGCCTTTAACAAATTGGCTTCACCTGCTGCTTTGCTTTGCGCATATTGGCTTGGCGAGTTTGCATCAGCGCCAATTGCCGAGATATGGACAACCGCCTTTACATCATGCGCCGCCGCCAGCGCCCCAATGCGCCCGGGCAGGCCCGCTTGCAGCGCCTCAAATTTCTGACCGCCGCCTTCGGCCAATATGCCGACAAGATTTATCACAGCATCGGCTGACTTAATGACTGTTTCCAGCACAGTCTCATCCAGCGCATTACCCGCCACAAGGGTGATCTGGCCAACATTGCCCATCGGTTTGAGATATTTCGCGCGCTCACTATTGCGGCATAAAACCACAATTTGCTTGCCGGCACGTGCCAGCCGCTCGACCGTTGCCCGCCCAACAAATCCAGATCCACCAATTACAGCCACTGTGTTGATCATCACTATAACCCTCGTTGGATTAACCCCTGTTTGACCGCCCATCCCGGAACGGCGCTATCACCCTATCGGCAACAAGGCAGCCGGATAAAACTGGACTTTACGTCTTTATGATGACTGCAAATTAGGTCAAGCCTGACAGCTTTACAATCCCAGCCGTGCAAATTTGCAATAAATTAGGGTTTGGCGGCCCGATCAAACAGCGATGGGGCGGTGCATTTCGGCGCCATGATCGCTGTTATAATACCAGTGTAAAAAGGTTTGACACGCCAGCGTTTGTGGCTATTCTCACGCCGTCAGTAGGGCAGCGGTTTTTCGCAAGGCCAATGGCGAGCCCAGGTGGCGGAATTGGTAGACGCGCTGGCTTCAGGTGCCAGTGACCATTAGGTCGTGGAAGTTCGAGTCTTCTCCTGGGCACCATTGTCTTTATAACCGGAAACCCAAGGCACCATAGCCGGTGTGAGGGAGGCGCAGCCCGGGTCCTTTGATCGAGGCTCAACAAGACGCATTGGCCAAAAAGCGAGGCATCTATGACAATTTATATTCATTCAGACGATTTGCCAGCTGATGTTGATCTTGGCGATGTGGTGGCAATTGACACTGAAACAATGGGGCTTAACCCCCAGCGTGACCGTCTATGCGTTGTGCAGCTATCGAGCGGTGATGGCGATGCGCATCTTGTGCAAATCGCAAGCCCGAAAAAGCCCAGCCCGAACCTTGCTGCCTTGCTTGCCAACCCTGCCATTACCAAACTTTTCCATTTTGCCCGTTTTGATATTGCCAGCCTGAGCCATGGCATTGGCCCGGTCGCTGGCCCCATTTACTGTACCAAGATTGCCTCAAAGCTAGTCCGCACCTATACCGACCGACACGGCTTGAAAGAGCTTTGCCGCGAATTGCTGCAAATTGATATTTCGAAACAGCAGCAATCATCAGATTGGGGCGCAGCCGTCTTAACACCCGAACAGGCCGAATATGCAGCGGGAGACGTATTATTTTTGCACCGCATTCGCGAGCGGCTTGACATGATGCTGGCACGCGAAGGCCGCAGCGATGTTGCCGCACAATGCTTTGCATTTCTGGCAACGCGTGCCAAGCTTGATCTTGACGGCTTTGCTGATATGGATATTTTTCACCATTAAAGCGCGGCCAGCTGGTAAAGCGCGGCCAGCCGATTGCTGGCAGACGGTTGCTGGCAGACGCATCCATTAACGATCGTTCAGGAACTGACTTTAAAGAAATGGCCGAGACAAAAGGACAAAGACAAAGCCGCTTTACCCCGCGCGCCAAAGCCGCAGCAGTTCCGAGCCAGCGGCGCTATCCATTATCATTGCTATTGCTTGGCGTTGGTGCGGTCTTGACCCTTGCTGTTGCCAGCTGGCTTGGCCTGTTGGCGAACGGCAAGGATGTATCGCTTGAGATCAAAGAGGTGAAACGCAACGACACCGGCGAGGTGCAGCTGACCGGAGCGCGCTATCGCGGCCTGACCCCGGCTGGCAGGCCATATCAAATTACCGCAGCCAAGGCCAATGAAGCGCCCGACGGGTCGGGTCGGGTCGACATGGATCAGCCAACAGCCATCGTGACCTTGAGCAATGGCGCGTTGGTAAATCTTGAGTCAAATGCTGGCACATATAATAAAGAAACCGATATCGTGATCATGACCGGCGCGGTTGTCGTAACCCAGCCCGCCCGCAATCTTCGCCTCAATACCGAAGCATTAGAGGCAAATTTGCAAGCCGGTGAGATGCAGAGCGATGTGCCGGTTGAGGTGCAAGACATTGACAGGCGCATCAATGCCGATAGCATGAAAGTCTATGACAATGGTGCGCGTATTATTTTTGGCGGGGCGGCAAAAATGGTGATCAAAAACAGTAACGCCATCGCGCCGTCACCCACACCATCACCCGTACCAGACGCCGACAAGGAACTGCAAAAAACCAAGGCTAAAACCTGATTATTGGCGTGAAATTAGCGTGATATTGATTGGCAGAACAACGACTTAGCAACAAACCCTAGAATTCAAACGGAAAGCCTAACCAAAAGCCTAGCGAAAAGAAAGTAACCGACATTATGCGCCGACCTCTTCCATCCTTGTTATACACGTCTCGCATAATTGCCGCCGGTGTAATTGGTCTGGTACTGATCAGCAGCCTAGCCACTGCATCTATGGCGCAAACGTCCAAAAACTCGGGCGATGCTGCCCCGTTACCGATCACGATCGAGGCCAGTGAATTCCTAGAATGGGATCAAAATAACGGCACATATGTTGCCAAGGGTAATGCCTATGTCGAACAGGGCAGCGCGAACATTTCAGCCAATCATATTATAGCAAATTACGAAACCGGCAGAGAATCCCGAGACATCACCCGCGTGATCGCCACCGGTGCCGTCACCTATGTTGAGGGTGAAAATACTGCCAAGGGAGACAGGCTGGATTATGATCTTAACTCCAGCCGTTATGTATTGACTGGCAAAAAGGCGTCGGTCGTTGGGCCGCGCGGTGCGATGACGGCAACCCAATCAATCACATATGATACGACTGATGAAGATAACCGCAAAGTCACTGCAATTGGCAAGGCGCATTATAAAAACAGCGATGGCCGCAGCATATTTGGCGATAAACTGATTGCCTATATTGGTGCCGATGGCAGCTTGAAAACCATAGATGCCTTTGACAATACCAAAGTCATAACCACCGAAGGCACCACCGCAACTGCCGATGAATTGAATTATGTCGCCAGTACGTCCCTTGCAAATCTTGTCGGGAATGTTGAAATCAACGATAAGGCGAATATCATGCGCGGCGATCGTGCAGAGATTGATTTTGACAAAGAAATCAGTAAGATAATGTCAAGCCCAACCGGCAAGCGCGTCACTGGCATCCTGACGCCGTAAACCTTGCGGCCGGATTTACCATCTGGCATTGCGGGTATTGCGCCGACAACTCATTGACAATTAGTGATTAATCGGCCGATATATAGATATTCATTGGGGCGTCAAAGCCTGATCGCTTTAAAAAGGGCATCATGGTGTCTGACAATATACAATTAGATTTTGGAATGGTGCGGCCCGTTTTGGTGCCGGGGAATGAGGGACTGCGTGCCAAAGGCCTTGGCAAGAGCTTTAACAAACGGCGTGTAGTCCGCAACGTATCGCTGGGGCTGCAACGCGGTGAAGCGGTTGGCCTGCTCGGGCCAAACGGTGCCGGCAAAACGACAACTTTTTATATGCTTGCTGGGTTGCTGCCGGCTGATGAAGGTCAGGTTTTCATTGATGGGCGCGACGTTACCGGCCTGCCGATTTTCCAGCGCGCACGCTTTGGCATGGGCTATCTTCCGCAAGAATCGAGTATTTTTCGCGGATTGACCGTTGAACAGAATATCCGCGCCGTTCTTGAAACGCTGGAAGATTACGAAGATGAACGCGACGCGACCCTAGATGACTTGATGGCCGAATTTGGCATCACCCATCTTCGCAACACCCCGTCAGTCAGCCTTTCAGGTGGCGAGCGCCGCCGTCTTGAAATTGCGCGCGCCCTTGCTGCGCGCCCAACATTCCTGCTGCTAGATGAGCCACTTGCCGGTATTGACCCGATTGCACTTGGTGAAATCCGTGATTTGATTAGCCACCTCAAAACGCACGGAATTGGCGTTTTAATTACCGATCACAATGTTCGTGAGACACTCGATATTGTAGATCGCGCCTACATCATCCATGACGGCACTGTGCTGATGGAGGGCACCCCTGATGAGGTGGTTCAGCATAGCGGTGTGCGCCAAGTCTATCTTGGTGAGCGTTTTAGCATCTAAAAGCCGGCGATCACCGCTTGACAGCCTATCACGCACACCCTATACCTGCGCCGCTTTGGCACTGCTTGCCGTCTCGATAGGGGCTAGCGATGTTAAGGCACGATTCATTTCACAGGTCTATTTTATGTCCATCATTGATTATATCGCCGCCGATCAGGTAATGGTTGGTGTCGTCAGCAGCAGCAAAAAGCAGCTGATTGAACAGCTTGCTGAACGCGGTGCGGTGCTTACTGGCATTTCCCAACGCAGCCTTTTTGAGATGATCATGCGCCGCGAGCGTCTTGGCAGCACCGCCATTGGTGACGGGATTGCGATTCCCCATGCCGTGCATGGCGACCTCACCCGCACGATTGGCATCATTGCTGTTCTCGCCACGCCGATTGATTTCGATGCGGCCGATAAAAAACCCGTCGATATTGTGTGCCTTGTGATCGGCCCACAAGACGCGGATTGCGATCATCTGAAATGCGTTTCAAGCGTGGCAAAATTGCTTGGTGACGTCGCTGTTCGTAATCAGCTTCGCCAGGCCAAAACTGCCGAGGCGTTACTGCAATCTCTTGCAGCCCGCAGTGACGTTGCCGCCTAGTCAGCCCCATCGCCTGATTTTTTTTAAGACATGAAAACGCTTGCAAGCCCGCACCGTTTGTAGCCCCCAGTTTTTGTTCCCCTCGGCTGGGCGCAAACAGTCAGGCCAACGCTAGACGACCAGCGGAAACTGCTTGGATCGCGGAAACTGCTTAAAGCGCGGCCACTGCTTAGATCGCGGCAATGCGTCTAGGCTCCTCTGCCGCCAGCTTTCTGCTTTGGAATATATGGGAAATTGGTGGAGCTAAGCGGGATCGAACCGCTGACCTCTACAATGCCATTGTAGCGCTCTCCCAGCTGAGCTATAGCCCCTTGTTACCGTTTATGCCGTGCCTAATGTTTTTATCGTTGCACCGGCTAACGGGTCCCAATTCGTGCGGCGCCTGCGCGCTGAGATGGATGTTTATCGCAGGGGCGATGCCCGACGCAAGTGATTTTTATCCGGTATAGGTAATTTTTACCCCGCAGCGGGGATTTTTATCTGGCAACGGGCGTTTCGATTGCCGTCGCCAGATACGCACCGATCAATCAAGCCTTGGCAGGCGTGATCACGGTTACTCGTCTTTCTTGTCAAGATTGGGCAATAATTCATCGCCATCGCTGATATCATCATGAATGATGCCGGGCCCGTCCGCGTCATCGACATCAACATCGTCATCATCGTCAAAATCGATATCATCATCGATCTCGTCAACGGCAGTGTCAGTATCGACATCTTCATCTTCATCAAGATCAAAATCGTTATTGTCAAGATCATCCGCATCATCGGCGTCGCCAGACAGCTGCGCCTTTGACGCGCTTTTCGGTGCAGCGCGGCCTTTGCGGCCCTTTAGCAAATTTTCTGGATCAAATTCCGTGCCACAGCCCGGACAAATAATCGGACTGCGTTTAAAGTCATAAAAGCGCATGTCACATGACAGGCAAGACCGCTTAACGCCAAGCTCTACCTTTGCCATTCTCTAAAATCCCCTGCATTAACCCATAGAAACGACATATTGATCATCATTACGGGATTTGAAACAAATTTTGCAAGCTGTCAAAACAATTTTCGCCGGTTTTCTTAATTTTATTTCCAAGCCAGCACTCGGTTTTAACGATTCTGGACTTTTATGTCATAGATTGCCCAGCGGGTATGTCATAGATTGCCCAGCGTGCCCTAAAAATGTTAAAAGCGGCCGAGCTAGGAAGAGGCAGGCAAAATCGCCAGTCAGTAACCCGAAAAAAGGTTTTTTGATGTCATCACATTCGCATGATCAACTTGTCTCGCACAAGGCCGGTTCGCTTCGCGGCACAATGCCAATCCCGGGCGATAAATCAATTTCGCACCGCTCGCTTATTCTGGGCAGCCTTGCCATTGGCACGACCAAGGTCAAAGGCCTGCTAGAAGGTGCTGACGTGATCTCGACGAAAAATGCGCTTGTTGCGCTAGGTGCTGAAATTCGGCGCGATGATGACGGGATATGGCATATTACCGGCGTTGGGCTAAACGGCATGGTCTCGCCGGTGACGCCGCTTGATCTTGGCAATTCAGGAACTGGCGCGCGGCTGTTGATGGGCGTGGTTGCCGGGCAAAACATTACGGCGACTTTTTGCGGTGACGCTTCATTGAGCGTGCGGCCAATGGCGCGGATTACTGACCCTCTTGCCGAAATGGGCGCATCTGTTGCCTGCCGTGATGGCGGCCTTTTGCCGGTGACAATTACCGGCGCCGTTACCCCGATGGCACTCCAATACCGCTCCAAAGTTGCCTCGGCGCAAATTAAATCAGCAATTTTACTGGCTGGATTGAATGCCCGCGGCACCACGACAGTGATCGAGCCACACGCGTCGCGCGACCATAGTGAATCGATGCTACGCCATTTTGGCGCATCGGTTGAACAGAAAATCGAGAGTGATGGCACGCATCATGTTCATCTGGCGGGCGCGGCAACCCTTCGCGCCGCAGACATCATCGTGCCAAGCGACCCGTCATCTGCCGCATTTGCCATCGTCGCGGCGTTGATTACACCGGGCAGCGACATCACCCTCGTTGGGATTGGCATGAACCCGCTTCGTACCGGCCTGATTACAACTCTTGTCGAAATGGGCGGCGACATCGTTAAAAGCAACGACCGGATCGAGGGCGGTGAAGCCGTTGCCGATTTAACCATCCGCCACAGCCAGCTGCACGGTATTACCGTTCCAGCCGAGCGTGCCGCATCGATGATTGATGAATTTCCGATTTTATCAGTTGCCGCCGCAACGGCAAGCGGCACGACCCAGATGCTTGGCGTTGCCGAATTAAGGGTCAAGGAAACTGACCGGATAAAGGTGATGGCCGACGGCCTTGCCGCATGCGGCGTTGCGGTTGATTATGATGATGATTCGATGCGCGTTTCAGGCAGTGTCATAAAGGGCGGTGCGACATTATCAGCCCAGCATGACCACCGAATCGCCATGTCGTTTTTGACGCTTGGCCTCGTTGCCGAAGCACCGATTGCCGTTACCGGCTGTGCCACAATCGAAACCAGCTTTCCCGGATTTGCCAATGGGATGAACCAGCTTGGCGCCGATATTCGCCCCGGGCCAAACGCATGATCATCGCCATTGACGGATCCGCCGCTAGCGGCAAAGGCACACTTGCCAAACGCCTTGCCGCGGATCTTGGCTTTGATTATCTCGATACAGGAGCGCTCTATCGCGCCGTTGCACTCAGCCTGCTTAAGGCTGGCGCGGATGGTGATGATATCAATGAAAAACAGGCAGTTAGGTTATCTGCGTCGCTTGATCTTGAATTAACACAATCACCAGAAATCCGTAATGACCGGATTGCCAGCCTTGCGTCGCAAGTGGCGGCACTTGGCCCGGTACGCGCTGAATTGCTGACCCTGCAACGGGCCTTTGCCGCAACGCCACCGCACGGCAATGGTGCGGTCCTTGATGGCCGCGATATCGGCACAATTGTGCTGCCCAATGCCGATTTGAAATTCTTTATTGACGCCGATATTGACATTCGCGCCGAGCGGCGCACCAAAGAGTTGCTTAAGGCGGGACAATCGGTTATGTTCCGCGACGTTCTGGCGGAAATGCAGGCGCGTGATGACCGCGACCGGACTAGGTCGGTGGCCCCGTTAAGGGCCGCAGATGACGCAATCACCATCGATACATCCAGCATGGATGCAGCGGCGGTTTTAGCACTAGCCCTGTCGCATATTGATCGTGCTTTTCCGTCAAAGCGATGAGCCCGAACCGGAAACCTTGCGAACATTTCCGGTTCATTCAAATGATAAACAGACTGCCGGCGAAACAAACTGGTCGCCAAAAAACCCGCTTGGAACCAAGCCATATTGCTAGAAACAGCAACTATGATTTGGTTATCGTTCGTTCAATGCGGCCCTCATGTCGGCTGAGGCACTAAACATTTCGATCCTGTTTCTAGCCGTATGGAGGCTAGCATCGGAATAGCGACAAAACGGAGATTTTTTTGACATCTACAACGAATTCGGCAGCCGATGCTGCCACTGAAAACTTTGCCGATCTTCTAGCCGAGAGCTTTGGCGAAGGCACCAATGTCGAGGGCAGCGTTGTCCGCGGCTTTGTTATTGGCATCGAGGGTGATGCTGTCATCATTGATGTTGGCCTGAAATCTGAAGGCCGCGTTCCGCTAAAGGAACTTGCTGCCCCCGGACAAAAGGCAGATGTTTCAATCGGCGACGAAATTGAGGTTTATGTCGAGCGTATGGAGGACCGCAACGGTCAGGCCGTACTGAGCCGCGACAAAGCCCGCCGCGAAGAAGCTTGGGGCGTTCTCGAGACGTCATTCGAAAAGCAAGAGCGCGTTACTGGTGTTATCTTTGGCAAGGTCAAAGGCGGCTTTACGGTCGACTTGTCGGGCGCAACCGCGTTTCTGCCGGGAAGCCAGGTCGATATCCGTCCGGTTCGCGACCTTGGCCCGTTGATGGGCACCCCGCAGCCATTCCAGATTTTGAAAATCGACCGTCGCCGTGGCAACATCGTTGTTTCACGTCGCGCTGTGCTGGAAGAATCACGCGCCGAAGCAAGGTCAGAGCTGGTCTCTAACCTGCAAGAAGGTCAGGTTCTTCAAGGTGTGGTCAAGAATATCACCGATTACGGTGCGTTCGTTGATCTTGGCGGCGTTGACGGCCTGCTGCACGTGACTGATATTGCATGGCAGCGCATCAGCCATCCATCAGAAGCCCTGCAAATCGGCGAAACTGTCGAGGTTCAGGTGATCCGCTTTAATGCTGAGACACAGCGTATCTCGCTTGGCATGAAGCAGCTTCTGTCTGATCCTTGGGAAAATGTCGATGGCAAATTCCCGATCGGTGCCAAAATGGAAGGCCGCGTCACCAACATCACCGATTACGGCGCATTCGTTGAACTGGAGGCCGGTGTTGAGGGTCTTGTCCATGTCTCTGAAATGAGCTGGACAAAGAAGAACGTTCATCCGGGCAAAATCGTTTCAACCAGCCAGCAAGTTGAAGTTATGGTTCTTGACGTTGATCTGTCAAAGCGCCGTATCTCGCTTGGCCTGAAGCAGTGCACCAACAATCCTTGGGAAGATCTTAGCGCCACCTATCCAGTTGGCACCGAGATCGACGGCGAAATCCGGAACATCACCGAATTTGGTCTGTTTGTTGGCCTGAATGAAGATATCGACGGTCTTGTTCACCTGTCAGATATCAGCTGGGAAACTGCTGGTGAAGAAGCGCTTGAAGGCTTTACCAAAGGCGATATGGTCAAGGCGAAAGTCCTCGATATTGATGTGAATAAAGAGCGTATCTCGCTTGGCATCAAGCAGCTTACCGACGATCCGTTCGCCGGTCAGGCAGATGCTTATCGCAAGGGTGAAGTTGTTACCTGTACCGTTAGCGCGGTTTCAGACAATGGCATCGATGTAACCATTGGTGAGAACATGACCGGCTTTATTCGCCGGACTGATCTTAGCCGTGACCGCGCAGAGCAGCGCGCTGACCGGTTTGCCGTTGGCGAAAAAGTTGATGCCATCGTCACCAGTGTTGACAAGAAAACCCGTAAATTGTCGTTGTCGATCAAGGCCCGCGAGTCAGCCGAAGAGAAGCAGGCGATGGCCGAGTTTGGATCATCAGACAGCGGCGCCAGCCTTGGTGATATCCTCGGTGCGGCACTTGCCAAGAAAGAAACCGACGATAAGTAAGCCGATTATCTGGATGAGGCCATTATCTGCCTTAACTTTCAGATATTACTGCTTTTAACGATTAAGCCAGCCGATCACCAGATTGGCTGGCTTTTTTTTAAGCGCCACCCTAGGCCGTAGTGGGCTGGCAGCCCGTCCATTACCATGCTTATTGCAAACTTCAGCCGATTCTGAGTTGACCCGCGATTGGCAAAAAGGCATCCTTATCAGAATATATAAAAATGAATATAAGGGAGCGTATTCTGTGACACGGTCAGAACTTATCGCGAAATTAGCGGCAAAGAATCCAGCACTTTACCACCGTTATATTGAACGGCTGGTCGGAACAATCCTAGACGAAATTGGCGGCGCGCTTGAACGGGGAGACCGGGTTGAACTGCGCGGGTTTGGGGCCTTTTCAGTACGCGAACGAAAAGCACGGATCGGTCGCAACCCAAGAACTGGAACAAGCGTAGAAGTATCTGAAAAGAAAGTGCCTTTTTTCAAGATGGGAAAAGGTATGCGCGAGCGGTTAAACCGCTAGACGGATCAAATCATGCGACTATTAGGTCGGCTTTTATGGCTAGGCATCAGCATTGCTTTGGTTTTGTTTGCGGTTATATTTGCAACGTCAAACGAAACCCTGATCACGCTTCGTCTCTGGCCATTTGAAAGCACCCTGACCGCACCAATATGGTTGCTGATCCTATCCAGCTTTATCATTGGCGGCTTAATGGGCGCTATTACCCTGTGGGGGCAATGGCTGGCGGTGCGGGCAAAGCTGTGGCGACTCCAAGGACAATTCAACAAGTTACAGGCCAATGCGGATAAATTAGGGGCGGCATCAGCCGCCGCGCCGCATCCCGTCCTGACAGCACCAGCCAGATCTGTAGGTGCCGACGATCAACCGGCCGCATTAGACCAATTGACCGCCGATCGGCGCTTGCATTAAGCATTGATGCCATCCGGCCTCAGCTAAAAGGATAGACATGACCGCTCAGGTTAAAATCTGCGGAATATCATCGGCAACTGACTATCATATCTGCCGAGAGGCTGGCGCGCGCTGGGTTGGCATGGTTCATTACCCCGGATCGCCGCGTCATCTAGACGTGGCCAAACTGGCCGAATTGGCCGCCTGTGCCGATATAGCGGGGCCGAATGACCCTTTGCGGGTATTGCTGAGCGTGAATATTATTGGCGACCAGCTGATGCAGCTGATTGAGGCGGCGCGCCCGGATATTCTGCAACTTCATGGCACCGAGTCCCAGCAAGATGTGGCCGACATCAAGGCCCGTACCGGTTTGCCGGTCATCAAGGCCATCGCCATTGAAACGCCGCAAGATCTGGATCAATGCGCGAAATGGGATGATCTTGCTGACTGGTTGCTGTTTGACGCCAAAGTGCAACCGGGGTCTCAGCCCGGCGGCACCGGGCACCGATTTGACTGGACAATTTTGGCCGGCTATCGCGGCCGCCTGCCTTGGATGCTGGCGGGTGGGCTTGACCGTCATACTGTTGCAAGCGCGGTCAAAATCAGCAGTGCAAAGGCAGTCGATGTTTCATCTGGTGTTGAATCCTCCCCCGGAAAAAAGGACGCAGAACAGATTCATGCCTTTATTAGGGCAGCCCAAATGGTTTAAAACAATTCCTGGGGGCCGCGCGTTGGTATTACCGACATTGACAGGATGAGAGCTTTTTATGAGCAAAACCAATCTAAACACGTTCCGTAACCAGCCTGACGAGGCTGGACGCTTTGGTATTCATGGCGGGCGGTTTGTTGCTGAAACGCTGATGCCGCTGATTTTGAATGTCGAGAAGGCCTATAATGAAGCCCGCGCTGATAAATCATTTCAGCGAGAGATGCTGTATTATCAAAAACATTATATTGGCCGCCCCAGCCCGCTTTATTTTGCCGAACGCATGACCGCGCATTTCGGCGGGGCCAAGCTATATTTGAAACGTGACGAGCTAAACCATACCGGCGCGCATAAAATCAACAATGTGCTGGGTCAGGCGCTGCTTGCCAAACGGATGGGGAAAACCAAGATCATTGCCGAAACCGGCGCTGGTCAGCACGGTGTTGCGACGGCAACTGCCTGTGCCCTGTTTGATATGGAATGCGAAGTCTTTATGGGCGCTGAAGATGTCGAACGGCAAAAGCCAAATGTCGACCGGATGCGCCTTCTTGGGGCGAAAATCCATCCGGTTACATCCGGGACTGGCACGCTAAAGGACGCGATGAATGAGGCGTTGCGCTATTGGGTAACCAATGCCGACACGCATTTCTATATTATCGGTACCGCCGCAGGCCCGCACCCATATCCGCAGATGGTGCGTGATTTTCAGTCGGTTATCGGCATTGAGGCGCGCGAGCAAATTCTTGAAGCCGAAGGTCGGCTTCCCGATGCGCTGGTTGCTTGTATCGGTGGCGGCTCAAACGCGATTGGCCTTTTCTACCCTTTCCTAGACGACACTGAGATTGCCATCTATGGCGTTGAGGCCGCTGGCAAGGGGCTTGGTAGCGGTCTTCACGCTGCGTCATTGACCGGTGGAACGCCCGGCATCCTGCATGGTAACCGCACTTATCTGCTGCAGAATGATGACGGGCAGATTACTGATGCGCATTCGATTTCCGCCGGATTGGATTATCCGGGCATCGGGCCGGAACATTCATGGCTGCATGATATTGGCCGGGTCAATTATGTTAGCGCCACTGATGATGATGCGCTTGTTGCATTTCAGCTTTGCGCCCGTCTTGAAGGCATTATTCCGGCATTAGAGCCATCGCACGCGCTGGCTTATGTCAGCACCGTCATCGGCGATATGGATCCTGACGAGATTGTCATCTTGAATATGTGCGGTCGCGGCGACAAGGATTTGGGTGCGGTGCTTCCAGTTCTTGAAAAACTTGGCCGCATGTAAGCCGCAAGCCCTTTTAGATTGGAAAAGAGATAATCATGGCAGGTCGCATCGACATCGCATTTGCAAAGGCCAAAGCCGAAAACCGCGGCAGTCTGGGGGTATTTATCACCGCAGGTGACCCTGATGCTGCCACCACTGATGCCTTGCTGGATGGGCTGGTTGAGGTGGGCGTCGATTTTATCGAGCTTGGCATGCCGTTTTCTGACCCTATGGCAGATGGGCCGGCAATTCAGGCAGCCTCACTGCGCGCCTTGAAAGGCGGCATGACGCTTGTCAAAACTATGGAAATCGCACGTAATTTTCGCCAGCGCCACCCTGATATGCCGCTGGTTCTGATGGGCTATTACAACCCGATCTATATCTATGGAAATGATCGGTTCATTGATGATGCCGTGGCGGCGGGCGTTGACGGGTTGATCATCGTTGATTTGCCGCCTGAAGAAGATAGTGAGCTGTGTATCCCGGCGCGCAAAGCAGGTTTGAACGTTGTTCGCCTCATCACACCGACAAGCGATGATCAGCGCTTACCGGCCATTTTGGCCGAGGCCAGCGGGTTTGTGTACTATGTTTCGGTGACCGGCATTACGGGCATGGCCAGCGCAGCTGCCACCAGCATTGATCAGGCCTACAAGCGTATCCGCAAACAGACTGACCTGCCGATCGTAACCGGATTTGGCATCCGCACCCCCGAACAGGCGGCCGAGTCAGCGCGCCTTAGCGATGGCGCGGTTGTTGGATCTGCGGTGGTCGATCTGATTGCTGATGCTGTTGCTAATCCGGCAAGCACCGATGAAGCAGAAAACCGCGCCGCTGTCGTCCGTAAAGTTGCCGCATTTGTCGGTGATCTTAGCGCTGCTATCCGCGCATAGGGAGATTGCTATGAATTGGATTACAAATTCTGTCCTTCCAAAAATCAAGGCATGGGTCAAATCTGATGATGTGCCAGATAATCTTTGGGTAAAATGCGGCGCCTGTAAACAGATGATCTTTCACCGCGAATTTGAACAGGCTCACAATTGCTGTGCAACCTGCGGCCATCACGCGGCCTTGCCACCGGCAGCGCGTTTTTCAATGCTGTTTGACGCTGGAAAATTCGAGAAAATCGCGTTAACCCCGATTGAGGATGATCCCTTAAAATTCCGCGACAGCAAAAAATATACCGACCGGCTGCGCGATACCCGTAACAAAACCGGCCTTAACGACGCTATTGCTGTCGGGGCTGGCGAGATTAACGGCTATCCAGTAGTGATCGCAGCATTTGATTTTCGCTTTATGGGCGGCTCGATGGGCCGCATGGTTGGCAATGGGATTGTTCGCGCAGCAAAAGAGGCGGTTGACCGCAAAGCGGCGCTGATTACAGTGCCGTCAACCGGCGGCGCACGGATGCAGGAAGGCGTGTTATCGCTGATGCAATTACCGCGGACAATCGCCGCTGTTGAGATGGTTCGTGATGCCGGCCTGCCCTATTTTGTTTTGCTGGCGCACCCCACGACCGGCGGTGTTACCGCGTCATTTGCGATGCTCGGGGATATCCAGATTGCCGAACCTGGTGCCATCATTGGCTTTGCCGGTCGCCGTGTGATCGAAGAAACTGTCCGCGAAAAACTGCCTGATGACTTTCAGACGGCCGAATATCTGATGGACCATGGTATGGTAGATGCCGTTGTGCCGCGTGCCGAACAGCCTGTTTATATCGGCCGCCTGCTTGATTTCATGATGGGATCGAAAGACAGCAGAAAGCGCGCCTGATGCCAGCTTCATCATCGCCGCAGGCTATCGCTGCGGGCCGCGCGGGTGCCGCGCTTGACCGGTTGGCGCGGCTCCACCCAAAATTGATTGATCTTGGTCTTGATCGTAGCTTTGCCTTGCTTGAAAAGCTGGGGAACCCGCATCATCGCCTGCCACCAACAATCCATGTCGCCGGCACCAACGGCAAAGGGTCGGTGATCGCATTTCTGCGGGCCATCGCCGAGGCCGCTGGCCTCAAGGTTCATGTCTATAGCTCGCCGCATCTTTGCCGGTTCAATGAGCGTATCCGGGTTGCCGGCCAGCTGATTGATGATGGCGCGCTGGCCGATCTGTTGGAAGAGGTCGAAACCGTCAATGGCGATATGGCGGTGACGTTTTTTGAGGTCACAACGGCAGCGGCAATGCTCGCATTCTCGAAAACACCGGCCGATCTGCTGCTGCTTGAAACTGGCCTCGGCGGCGCCCTCGACTCGACCAATGTCCTAGCCCAACCCTTGGCAACGATTATCACCCCGATTGCCCAAGATCATGAGCATTTTCTTGGCACCACCCTCACCCAGATCGCTGGTCAGAAGGCTGGTATCATGCGGGCCGAAACCCCGTGTTATAGCGCCCAGCAAGCCCCTGAAGCCTTGAGAGTTCTGGATGATTATGCAGCAGAAATAGGCACGGCGGTCATTGTCGCGGGGCGCGATTTTGGCATCAACAGGCCAGCAGATGGCGGCATTGAAATTACCCTTTATGGCGCGGTCACCTTGCTGCCGCGCCCCGGGTTACGCGGGCCGCACCAGCTGGATAATGCCGGTTTGGCAGCTGCCTGTTTTTGCGATCTTGCCAGCAAGGGGCTGTTGGCATCATGGCCGCGAAACAGTGACAGAAAAATACTTGCCAGCGGGATAGAATCGGCCGTCTGGCCAGGACGTGTGCAGCATTTGGCAACCGGCGCGTTGGCTAGACATTGGCCACATCAGGCAATCTGGCTTGATGGGGCCCATAATGCACATGGGGCACAGGCGCTGGCGGCGGCGCTGGGGCAAATTCATCGCGGCAAATGGAACATCATTTGTGGCGCATTAAACACCCGAAACCCCGCAGAATTCATCGCACCACTCGCCGATCTTGCAGGGCCGGTGCGCTGTCTTGCCATTCCGGATCAGGACGCCAGTCTAAGTGCGGGCCAGATGGCCGATGCCGCAACCCAACAAGGGCTAGATGCAACGCCAGTTAGCGGGATCATGTCGGCTTTTGACAATCTCGACTTAACCTGTCCGGTGATCATTTGCGGCTCGCTTTACCTTGCCGGACATATATTGGTGCAAAATAAAACGCTGCCCGAATAGGACAGCGTTTAAAATTCCAGCCTGTCATTGCCCGCTTTAGACTGATTGTTCAATCCAGCTTTCCAGCTGTGATTTTGGCAGCGCGCCCATTTTTTCGGCGACAACTTCACCATTTTTGAAAATAAGCAATGTCGGGATCCCACGAACATTATATTTTTGCGGTGTCAGTGGGTTTTCGTCGATGTTCAACTTAACAATTGAAAGGCTGTCCTGCTTTTCGCCAGCGATTTCTTCGAGCGCGGGACCAATTGCCTTACACGGACCGCACCATTCGGCCCAGAAATCAACCAATACAGGTTTGTCCGATTGCAAAACATCTGCACTAAAATCGCTATCCGTGGTTTTTGAGGTTGCCATTGTGATTCCATTTCATTGTAAAAATCTGCGGCATTTGCACCGCGGTCTTAACGGTTTGAATTTATGGAACGGGCGGCATCACGTCAAGCGCAGCGTCGTGAATATTTATCATTGATCAACGATGATAAGCAGCAAAAATTTCGCGCAATGCCTGAACACGCGCCTCATGCTCGATCACCTGATAGTCAAGCGTATCAACCCATATGAGCCAGCATTCAATGTCTCGCCCCGGATAGATTTCACGAAGCAATCCATCATAAAGCGCCATTTGTTGAAGATAGCTGCGGGGTATGCTGCCATTTCCAGATTGACCTGTTTTAAAATCAGCCAGAATAATACGCTCAGCATCAACATAGAGCCGGTCAATCTGCCCGGCGATCCCGACACCGTTCAACCGCCCATTAATCGGCACTTCAACCAGCGCGTCTGGGCCAAAAAGCGGGGCAAATTCGGGCATCTGAATTAGCCGGAGCAGCCTGTCAATCAGGCTGGTCGCCATCGTATCTGGAATTATATGGACCTTAGCCGCAACCTGAACAGCGCGATCGCGCCGTGCCGCCGGATCAAGGGCGGGCAGCTGTTCCAGCAAACGATGCGCAAGCTGACCATAGGCAAGGCTGATTTGCCGTGTTTGCGCGGCCTGCTGGCCAGCATTACCGCCAAGCGATTGCGGATCATGGTCAAGGCCGGGCTGGGATGGGCGGATTGGCCGCCCCGAACGATCGTCTTTCGGGGCCGGGCGCCACAGCCAGTCAGCCGCATCATCAAGCAGCTTTTTTGGCGGCAAATTGGGCTTTATCTTTATTTCCTGATCATCATCGCCAGCCTGTTCGGCCATGATCAAAACGGTTCCGTCAGCCAAGGTTTTGGCCTTGTCTGATAATGTGATCACATCGCTTAATAGCGCGTAATTACTGTCCTTTAATGTGCGCACCCCATGGGGCTTTTCCCAGCCACCAATGACCAGCCCATCGCGGGCACGGGTTAGCGCCACATAAAGCAGCCGGTTGCTTTCCTCGGCCGCCAGCGCTGCTGCGGCCATGCTCGCATCTTCAATAAAATCAGGCCGCGGCAGACCTGATGGCGGTAGCCAATAATGGACCCGTCCATCGCGTGATGGCAGGACTGGCGCTGGCCGATTTTTACCGGTCAGAAGGTCAGGCAGGATTACAATTGGCGCTTCTAATCCTTTTGCCCCATGGATTGTCATGACGCGCACCTCGTCGCTGCCAGATGCGTCCATATCGCGTTTAACCTCGCCGCCACTACTGCGGATCGTGGTCAAGAACTCAAGCAACGACACACCGCCACCAAGGGCAAAATTTTGCGCCAGACTCAAAAAATGATCGAGCGATTCATCAACCGCGCGACCAAGGCGATCTCTGAATTTCTGCCGCCCACCATCAACAAGAACATAGCTGAAAAAACCGAATACGGATTCGTACTCGGCGCGATTTTGCCATCGGCTGAGCTGGTCAGCCATCTTGCCCAACGCACTGTCAGCACCGCGATGCACCATCAGCCGCGAAATCAAGCTAGCCTTGCCACGGTCATAAGCAAGGTCATAAAGCTGATCCTCAGTCATGCCAAATAACGGCGATTTTAACACCGCCGCTAATTGAAGATCATCGTCACCAAGATGCATTACATCACCAAGCGCCAGCAAATCCTGAATTTCAATCTGTTCGGCAAGTTTCATCCGGTCAGCCCCGGCAACCTGCACATTCATGCTTTGCAGTGCCGATAATAGCAATTCGAAAAACTGTCCGCGTTTACGAAGCAGGATCAGAATATCACCAGCATTCACCAATTTACCGGACGGTAGCTGGCGGCTTCCAATCCAGCTTTTAACCCGCCGCGCCAACAAGGTAGCCGCATGCACCTCGGGCGCAAGATCATCATCCCTCGTTACCAATGGCCATAATTCGACAAAACCGCCAGCGCCACTGCGCGCCATCTCATGCTCAGTAAAATCACTAATACCAGCAAGATCGGGGATCGCGTCATTCACCAGATTTAAAATCGGGCTTGCCGAGCGGAACGATACCGATAAAGGCACATCACGAAAAATCACAGAAACAGCATTGGCACGGCGCGCAAGGTCACTCCGGTTTTGGTTCATGACCGCCGGATCGCCCCCCTGAAATGAATAGATCGACTGTTTAAAATCGCCAACAGCAAACATTGTTCGCCCCGGATCTTGGTCGTCCTTTTTGTGGTGCGCGGCGCCCTCACCGTCGAAAAACTCATCAACCAGCCGCCGCAGCAATTTCCATTGCGCTGGGCTGGTGTCCTGTGCCTCATCAATCAACAGATGATGGATGCCGTTATCAAGTTTCCACGCAACCCATTGCGACGCCTCACTCATCGCCAGCAGATCATTCGTGCGGGTAATCAGATCATTGTAATCAAGCAGACCCCGTTGCGCCTTTAGGCGGTTATATTCTTTATGAAAGGCTGTGCCAAACTGATAGAGAGCCATCGTGCGGTCGCGGCAAATCTGCGCGGCCTGATCAATCAAGAGCGGGCGCAGCCGGTCGGCAACCTGCTGTTGGATCGCGTCTATATCGGGCATAATCTTGCGAATAGCCGGATTGGAAAAACTGGCACGTTGGCGGCCTTTGCTGAATAATGCATCAACAAGAAATGACCATTTATCAATGCGGCCTGCGGCATCCTGTGCCAACCACACATCCATTTTGGCACCACGCTCCTGCTGAGTTGATACCCCTGACGCCTGCAACACCGCCGAAACTGCCCGCAGCCTCTCATTATCAATTTGCGCCAGCTCGTCTGCCAGCCTAGTCCGGCTTATGGTGGCATCAACAACACCAAGCTCGTCACGGAAATGCGCGTCGATACGGGCAAGACAGTCCGGCGCATCCAGCCCCTCACTGCGGTTAAGCAGATCATTCATAATCTCTTCGATCCGCGCCTCACCGATCGTCTCGGCAATCAGCAATATCGCAGCGCCAAGTTCAGGCGTTGGATTGCCAAGAACATTCGCCCGCGCCACAGCCTTTAACCGATTTTGCTCGTCATCTTCGGCAAGCTGAACATGAGGCGCGACACCTGCCTCAATCGGAAAACGGCGCAAGATCGACTGGCAGAATGAATGCACCGTCTCGACGCGCGGCCCGTCGTCATTATCAAGAATTTCGGCGAACAGGCTGCGGGCGCGTTGGCGGGTTTCCTGACTTGGCGTGGTAATCCCCATGCTTGCCAAATCATCGCCAAGCCCCTTGGCCGAGATCGTTGCCCAATTGGCAAGGCGTCTAAAAATTCGGTTGCGCATTTCTGCGGCGGCGGCGCGCGTATAGGTTACGCATAAAATACCATCTGGCGGCGCGCCCGCTAACAGCAAGCGAAGCACACGGTCAGTCAGCACTTTGGTTTTGCCAGTACCTGCATTGGCCGACACAAACACCGATGCAGTGGGATCAGACGCGGCCGCCTGAGCCGCACTCGCGCGGGCAATCATCTCATTCATCAGCGATCTCCCCATAAAGCCATTCGCGGCTTCGGCTTAGATGCTGATAGGGTTTGAATTTAGGCACAATCTGTGGGTTTGGCTCACTTGGATAAGGCGTCTCAGCCTGATCAAAACATGCCGCAAGCGCCTCCAGACGATCCCGAATTTCAGCTGCATCAAAAAGTTCCTTGAACGGCGCTTTAATCTCGCCCGGTGCCGATTTCTTACCGCTTAGCTGCCAATATTCCAACGCCTCAATCGGGCCTGCTGACAAGCCATCAAAGCCACCCTCAAACGCGATCAACCCCTCGACCGCCAGCTGGTTGCGCGCGCCCGAATTGATTAAATTGGCAGCCGGCGCAGCGCCAGTTTTATAATCGACAATCGTCCAACTGTGATCCTGATTATATTCCAGCCGGTCAGCACGCGCAGTCAGTTTGATCGGGCCAAGCGGTGCTTGCAGAAACACCGCGCCGTCCCTTTCGGCATAAACTTCCCTAAGACCCGCGCGGCGACGATGTTCATTCTCGACAAACCATGCCGCCATCGCTTCGAAGCGGGGCCACCAGAAATGGCGGATCGAGGGCTGATCAATTCGGGTGGCAAAACGCTGCCTGCCAAATTTCAGCAATTCAGCCAATGCGCCAGTCGTTAATTCACCCCTTGGATTGGCCTTGCAGAAATCAGCAAGCGCATCATGAAACAGAATACCGCGAAGCGCCGCATCAGCAGGCCGGTCAACGTCATCCAGTGGATTTAGTCGCAGGATTTTTTTCGCATAAATTGCATAGGGATCAGTGACCCAAATATCAATTTCGGTTGCCGAGAACTGGCGGGGGCGACTGGCCAAGGGTGGACAAGGGGCGGGCCGCGTCGCTGGTTGCGGAACCGTCGTCGGCTCGCATTTTGCCAGCCATGATTTTTCCAATTCGCCATTGTCGATGACGTCATCAAGCCCAAGCGCGCTCACCACCACTTCCATGCGCTGAAGCCACCGGCTTTTGGTTGTTGGTGTTCCAGCCTCCTTGCCTGCACGCGTTATAATGATGTCCTTGCTGCAAATGGCCATATAGACGTCATGCGCACTAAGGCCGCTACGCCAGTTCCGTGGTGGCAAGCCAACCGCTGCCCGCATTGCGCCGTTCATCCAAGGATCGGCATCCGGGCGCGGCGGCCAGTTCCCCTCATTGAAACCGGCGATGATCAAGCGGTTTTTGCCAATCACCTGAAATGGGTGCATTCGCGCCTCAACGGCCCCTAAAATAGCAATCCTTGGATGCGGCGTGCCATGCGGGTGAACCGTTTCCGCATCAAGAAGCTGGCGCATAATCTGCGGCATCTCGCGGGCATCAATGGCGCTATCACGGCCATCACTGGCAAGGCTACGGAACAGGTCACTCGCCACCATGCCGTCAGCGCCTTTCCATAATTCCATCGCGCCAACACCGCGGTCAGCTGCCATGCCGCTGCTATCCATGACAGTTGCGCATAGCCGTTCAGCCGCTTCGCCAATGCCTTCGGCAAGGCTAGCTAAGGTCGGATTTGGTGCCCGCCAGCACTCGATCAACGGGGTGAGATTGGCAATAATATGGGTTTCAAAAAACGCCCGCAGATCACCATCATCAAGCATCGCCGCCAGCCCGGCCAGCCCCCCATCCGGACGCGCCCCCCGCAAAGCCGCCAGCTCGACATTGTCAACATGACGACGAAAATGAACCGGGTTCATGCCGCCCGCACAAAACGGGTGCTTTAATAATGACAATAACCGCATTGGCGCAAAATCCGCATCTACCGCATCGCAAAGAAGCGATAAAAACCGGCCAGGCGGGCACAGCGATAATCGTTTACCGGCCGAGTCCTCAACAGCAATATCCCAGCGCAGCAAATCTGCAATGATCAGTTCGGCAAGCTGGCGATCAGGGGTTACAACAGCAGCTGTCTGATCCGGTGTTTCCAGCGCCTCTCGAAGTGACAAGGCAATTATATTCGCCTCTTCGCGTCGATCGCGCGCGGTGATGATTTTGAGACCAGCAAGGGCGGTGCGGTCAATCAGCGGGCCGGTATCGCCGAGGCGTTGCCAATGTGCACTTAGCGCGGCAGGACGAAACACCTCCTGCATCAATTGCCGGCGCGCGGCCAACTCTGGCGGCACGACAGGCGATGTAACAACCCAGTCGCGCACCTGATCAGACGTTATGTCAAGCGCGCTTAACAGCTGCGCCAGCTGGTATTGTGGATGACCGCTATCTTGTGAAATCGCTGGCCATTGGTCGCCAGCCTGACGGTCTAGCCCGGGAAGCACGACATGACCATCAGGCAGTTGCGCCACCACCCCGATCAATTCACGTGTCGCCGCGATCGAGCCGGTCGAGCCGGCAACCACCACCAATTGATCCGGCGGCTGCTCACGCCAAAGCTGGGCGCGGCGGCGCAAAAGCCGGTTACGCCGATCAACCACATCTAATACTCCTTCTTGCGCCAGAATATCTGGCCAGCGTTCAATCAGTATCCCAAGAAGGGTCAGAATATCCTGCCAATGTGCAGAAAAGCGCTCGGGCAATAACGCGCAAAGCTGTTCAGCTGTGGCATCGGCGTTATAAAGCTGATCCAGCAATTCGCCAAGCTGGTCCGCAAGGTGCATGGCCTGTGGCTGGTTGGGATAATGACCGCCAAGCGGGAAATGGCGCAGCAATTTAGCAAGATTAATCTGGCGTCTAATCTTCGAGATGGGCGGCGGCAAATCACCGCTATCGTCATCGCCCAGAAACGCGGTTAGCCTGCCATCATCATCACCGCCAAAATCACCAATCGGCAATAGCCGCGGCAATAGCATCGGGGCGCCATCGGCACTATCCAGAAATGCGGCCTGTAAAGCCTGGGCTGCACGCCGCGATGGCAGCAGAACCAACCCACGTGCCAGTCTTTCTGGACTGCCAGCCAGCTGTCTAACGCCAGCCGCCAGATCACGGGCGAACGGCAATCCGGCATCAATGCTGTAAACCAAAGGGGGTGTCATAAGACAACTATAAAAGCAACAAGATTGAAAGGCGAGACCCGTTTACTGCCATCACTCAAAACCGCCCGTAAAAGACCAGTAACCGGCCAGCCAAGACCGGCATAAACTTGCTCAGCCCTCGCTTAATCGGTTCCTAAGCAGGTTAATACGATCAGCCCAATGCGGCGGGGCGGTGATGTCGGCAAACCGTATATTCGATAGAGGCGCGGCATTTTCAGCATCGGTATCGGGCATATATAGATGAATAGAAAGATTGGTTTTAGGCAGCAGCTTTTTCAGCCGGTCAGGCCATTCAATCAAGCAGACCGAATCAACAAATGCATCATCAAGCCCGAGCTGCATAGCGTCTTCGGGCGTTTCAACCCGGTAAAGATCGAGATGCCAAAGCGGGGTTCCATCACCAAGAGCATAGGTCTGAACAAGCGTGAAAGTTGGGCTTGGCACATCAGTTTCATCAGGGTTTGCCGCCTGAATAATCGCACGTGCCAACGCTGATTTTCCAGCGCCAAGCGGGCCACTTAACGAGATAACATCGCCCGCCATCAACCCCTCGGCCAGCAACGCCCCAAGCCGAGCCGTTGCTGACAAATCAGGTAATTCCAATTGGAGAACTGGCATTTTTTTCGGGCCTTGGCTATCAATTAATAGCGATATTGCTCACTCTTAAACGGGCCTTGTTGTTTCACCCCAATGTAATCGGCCTGATCAGGACGAAGCGTGCTAAGGCTTGCGCCAACCTTGGCAAGATGCAGAGCGGCGACTTTTTCATCGAGGTGGCGCGGCAAGGTATAGACCTTATTTTCATATTGATCACCGCGCGACCAAAGCTCGATCTGTGCCAGAACCTGATTTGTAAAGGACGCCGACATCACAAATGACGGGTGGCCAGTACCGCAACCAAGATTGACCAAACGCCCCTTTGCAAGCAGGATCATCCGCTTGCCGTCAGGAAATTCGACTTCATCAACCTGCGGCTTTACTTCTGACCATGTCATATTATTCAGCGACGCAACATCAATCTCATTGTCAAAATGGCCGATGTTACAGACAATCGCACGGTCTTTCATATCACGCATATGATCAATGGTAATCACGTGCCGATTGCCGGTCGCCGTCACAAAGATATCCGCCTTTGGTGCTGCCTGTTCCATGGTGACAACTTCATAGCCTTCCATTGCCGCCTGCAACGCACAAATCGGATCAACCTCAGTAACCATCACCCGCGCACCGCCCTGACGAAGCGATGCTGCCGACCCTTTACCAACATCACCATAGCCCGCAACAACAGCAACCTTGCCAGCCAGCATCACGTCGGTTGCGCGGCGAATACCGTCAACCAGTGACTCGCGGCATCCATATAGATTGTCAAATTTTGACTTGGTGACTGAGTCATTCACATTGATCGCAGGGAATGGCAACCCGCCCATTTCAGCGAGCTGATACAGGCGAAGAACACCTGTGGTGGTCTCTTCAGAAACGCCCTTTAGCGCATCACGCTGGCGGGTGAACCAGCCTGGGCTGCTGGCAAGCCGGCGCTTTAGCTGCGCCTTTAGATATTCTTCTTCTTCGGTTTCTGGATTAGCCAGCACATCCTCACCAGCCTCGGCCCGCGCGCCAAGCAGAATGTACATGGTGGCATCGCCGCCATCATCGAGAATTAGATTAGCTGTCTGGTCATTCGGCCAGTCGAAAATACAATCAACATATTGCCAGTAATCGGCCAAGGTCTCGCCCTTGATTGCAAAGACCGGAACACCAGATTTGGCAATCGCTGCCGCGGCGTGATCCTGGGTTGAAAAGATATTACAGCTCGACCAGCGCACATCGGCGCCAAGATCGACCAACGTCTCGATTAGGACTGCCGTTTGCACCGTCATATGAAGACAACCAGCGATCCGGGCGCCAGCTAATGGTTTGGCTGACCCAAACTCATCGCGAAGTGCCATAAGACCCGGCATTTCTGTTTCAGCGATTGATAGTTCCTTGCGGCCCCAATCAGCGAGACCAATATCTGCAATCACATAATCCGTCGCCATCGTTTCATCCTATCTTTTTTGTCGGTAAAAACTGCGCTTCGTTTAGCAAATTAACACCGTCTTTGAAAGGGCTAGATATAGCCGCGGCAAATCGCGCCGCCTAGGGGGCCGTGTTCGCTGGCAGCAGGCCAAAGACCTAGTCAGCTATTTTTGCCAATTCACGATGTTCAAGGCGCACCGGATACCCCTCGGCCTCAATCCATTTTGCCATTTGCGCGGCGGCCCATACCGATCGATGCTTGCCACCGGTACAGCCAAAGGCAAGCGTCAAATGCGGCCGCCCATCAATCTTCATCCGGGCAAACATAACCGATAGCATCGCTTTGAATTGCCCAAGAACGTCTTGTGCCGCATCATCCTTTTCCAGAAACGCCGCTACCTTGGCATCAAGCCCGGTTAAATCGCGTAACCCGTCATCCCAATGCGGATTTTTTGCAAATCGCATATCAATGATTTGATCGGCAGTTTCGGGAAGACCATGCCGATAAGAAAATGACAGAATATGAACCGGCATTGGCGGCGCCGGTTCAAGATGCAGCGCGTCCAGCAGGCTGCGACGAAGATCAGCCGGTGCCAGCCCGCTGCTATCAATCACGATATCAGCTAAGGTCTCAACATCGGTCATGCGCTCCATGTCTGCCCTGACCGCGGCATCAAGATCCATCTCATAACCAAGCGGATGCTGGCGCCTCGTGGCGTTATATCGGCGCATTAAATCGGCATGACCGGCGCTGATAAACACAATTTTAAAGCCATCACCAAGCCGCTTTGCCAGATTTTTCACAAGGCGCGCCACGGCATCAGCCCCAAAACCGCTAGTACGGGCATCAAGCCCGATCGCAATCGACCGGCCGCCCGTTTCAACCTCAAGCGCGATCAATGGATCAACCAGTGCTAGCGGCAGATTATCGACCGCGGCAAAGCCATAATCCTCCAGAACTTTCAATGCAGTCGAATGACCGGCACCCGAAACACCGGTTACAAGCACAAGCTTTACTGAAGAAATATGGTTTGACATGACATCACTTTACTACAGCCATCAGGAAAAAACAGCTTTAGCTTTCTGATGGCAAAACAAGCCGGAAGCGGGCACCGCCGCCGAGCCGGTTTGCGGCGGTCAGTTTCCCATTATGCGCATCGACAATCTGCCGCGCAATAGACAGACCAAGTCCAGAATGTTCGCCAAAACTCTCGCCGCTTGGCCGTTCGCTATAGAACCGGTTAAACACGGTTTCAAGCTTGCCATCAGGGATGCCGGGGCCATCATCCAATATATCCAAGACTGCCATTTTATCAGCAGCATCATGGCTGAGGACAAATTGCACTGCCCCCTGTTTCGGGCTGAACGAGATTGCATTGCTAAGCACATTATCAATGACCTGAACGATCCGGCTCTCATTCATCCGCACCATGATCGGTGCTGCCGGTTTCTCAAACAGCAATTTGTGCTGGCTATGGGTTTGCGCGCGCATCTGCAGGAAATTATCTATCAAGCTGGCAAAATCAACCGGATCGCGGATTTGCCCGATGATTTCGGTATCAACACGGCTGGCTTGGGAAATATCGCTGATCAAACGATCAAGCCGCTGCACATCTTGTAAGATAACCGCCAGCAGCTTTTTTTTCTGCGCAGCCGTTTTTGCCCGGCTAAAGGTTTCGGTGGCACTGCGTAAAGATGATAGCGGGTTCTTGATTTCATGCGCCACGTCAGCGGCAAAAGCCGCGGTGGCTTGAATACGCTTTTGTAATTCATCGGTCAGTTCAATTAGCGAGTCCGACAATTGACCAATTTCATCATTGCGATGCGGCAGGCGCTGCAGACGGCTGGACATATCTGCGCTTTGTCGCAATTTATCGGCTGCCGCCGCCAATCGTGAAATCGGCCTTGTGATGGATCGCGCCAGATAAAGGCTAAGGCCAAGCGTGACCAACAGCACCCCAACAAATAGCTGTAGAAATACGATATTCACATTTGCCAGCTCTTTTTCAATCTTGCCACCGCCAATTGAGACCATCAACGCACCACGGACAAGGCGTAGGTTTTGCACCGGCACCGCAACTGACAGCATAAGGTTACCATCACGGTCAATGCGCAAAGCACGGCGCGGCTCACCGGACAGCGCCGCAATGACCTCGGCATAATGGCTGGCACGTTGGCGCCGCCGCTCGACATATTCGGGTAATTCATCATAGGGGCTAAACCAGCCCGATGCCGCCGTCACCATATCATTCAGAAAGTTACGGGTTTGCCGATGCCAGCTTTTACCCCGATGCCGCCGGATATCGACATTTGGCTGAAAGCCGCTGCGCCGCGCCGTATCAGCAAGCAACGAGCCATTCGGTTGAAACACCCGCGCCCGTAACGAGCTGCCGAGGCCAACAAGTGGCAATAGATGGGTCATGGTTTCAGGCGATAGCTGGCGGCGGGCAACACGCCGGTCACGATCCGCCTCGGCCAGTGCCAGTGACCGTGCTAGGGTGAAACCCTGCCGTTCAAGCGCAACAAATTCTGACTGGATTAAGGTGGTGCGATATTGATCTAACGACAGCAGCCCAGCCAGAAAAATAGCCAGCGGAAACAGCATAATTGCCATAATCCGCGCGGTTAGGCGGCTCATGCGAAGCGGCGACACAAGCCTTTGCGCCTTGCCACGGATCCAGCCAGATAATCGACGCCAACGCAAAATCCCGATAGTCCCGCTCCCTCGGCGATCACCATAAACCCCCGAAACCTTATCGCCGCCATTATGCCGCGTTCGGCATCGCCGCGCGACATTTATGATGTTTTATATTTATAGCCGATTCCGTAAAGCGTTTCTATCTGGTCAAAATCCGTGTCATGCGCACGTAATTTGCGACGCAGCCGCTTGATATGGCTGTCAATGGTGCGGTCATCGAGGAAAATGCTTTCGCCATATGCAGCATCCATCAACTGGTCACGATTTTTCACCATGCCCGGACGCGATGCCAGCGCCTGCAAAATAAGAAATTCAGTCACCGTCAGCTTTACTTCCTGACCACGCCAGCTGCATAAATGGCGGTCAGAATCCATGAGTAATTCACCAAGACGGATGACATTCGGCCCCGTTGCCTTCATTGCCCCGCCGCTGGCACGGCGCAGCACGGCACGAATACGAGCCAGCAATAATCGCTGTGAGAACGGTTTGGTGATATAATCATCTGCGCCCATCCCAAGGCCAAGCGCCTCGTCAAGCTCATCATCTTTACTGGTCAGGAAGATCACCGGCATTTGTGACAGGCCGCGTATTTTCTGCAGCAATTCCATACCATCCATGCGCGGCATTTTAATATCAAACACACCAAGATTGGCTGGCCGTCTGGCAAGTCCCGCAAGCGCCGCCTCGCCATCATGATAGCAATCAACCTCAAAGCCTTCGGACTCAAGCGTCAAGGATACCGAGGTCAGAATATTCTGATCATCATCAACAAGCGCAATTCGGTCTGCCATTATAGTCTCCCACTTCCCCATCACCTGACTTAAGAACAAGCCTGCCAGTCTATCAGCCTGCAATCTGCAAATAAAACAAGGCCAATATAGGGCAGAAAGTCGGCATAATCGGGCCAGCATTATACATTGGGGAAAATCCTAATGGGACCAGCCTTAATGGGCATCAGCCCAACTGTCAGCGATCCCAGCCTCGGCAACAATCGGTACAGCAAGCGACAGTAACGGCGCCGCAGCATTTTCCATAACCGAAGTGATCAGCTTGGTTGCGGCCTCGGCTTCGGCTTCGGGCGCCTCAAAAATCAATTCATCATGCACCTGCAACAACATGGTCGCGTTCAGCCCCGCCGCGCTGAGGGCTGGCGGTATGCGGATCATCGCGCGTTTAATAATATCGGCCGCACTGCCTTGGATTGGCGCGTTGATCGCTTGGCGTTCGGCAAAACCACGCATGGCCTGATTTCCGCCGTCAAAGCCGGTAATATGAATGCGGCGCCCAAACAGCGTTTCGACATAGCCATCCTCGCGTGCCGATAGCTTTATCCGTTCCATATAATCCCTTATGCCGGGGAAATTCTTGAAATAGGCGGTGATGAAATCGCCAGCTTCTCCGCGTGAAATTCCCAGCTGACGCGCCAGCCCAAAGGCCGAAATGCCATAGATAATGCCAAAATTAATTGCCTTTGCGCGGCGTCTGTTTTCACTGTCCATTTGATCAAGCGGCACGCCAAATACCTCGGACGCTGTGCGCGCGTGAATATCCAACCCGGCATGAAATGCCTCAATCATCGTGCTCTCGCCGGCAACATGCGCCACGAGACGCAACTCGATCTGCGAATAATCGGCAGAGATCAATTTATGCCCGGGCGCCGCGATAAAGGCGGTGCGGATCTGCCGACCCTCAGCGGTGCGAATGGGAATATTCTGCACATTCGGATCGGATGACGACAGGCGGCCAGTACTAGCACCGACCATTGAAAATGATGTGTGAACCCGCCCCGTTGCAGGCAGGATCGAGTCAACCAGCGCATCCGCATAGGTTGATTTCAATTTTGCCAATTGTCGCCAATCAAGAACTTTAGCGGCAATCTCAACACCCGATGCCGCCAGATCTTCAAGCACATCAGCCGACGTAGAATAGGCACCTGTTTTGGCCTTTTTGCCGCCTTGCAGCCCCATTTTATCAAACAGAATTTCACCAAGCTGTTTTGGCGAGGCAATGTTGAAATCCTCGCCAGCAAGCTGATGAATCTCGGTCTGCAACGCTGCCATACGGCTTGCAAAATCATTCGACATCCGCGCTAATATCCCGCGATCAACGGTAATGCCACTTGCCTCCATTTCAGCAAGAATCGGGATCAGCGGGCGTTCCAGCCTTTCATAAACAGATGCCACCCGCTCTGTACTGAGGCGCGGCTTAAACTGATGCCAAAGACGAAGCGTGATATCAGCATCCTCGGCCGCGTAATCCAGCGCCGCCTCTGGTGCCAGCGTGCCAAAGGCAACTTGCTTGGCACCCTTGCCGCAAACATCGGAATATTTGATCGTGTCATAATCCAGCCAATGCTTTGCCAGATGATCCATCGAATGACCACCAACACGCCCGCCATCCAATACATAAGACAGGCACATTGTATCATCGACCGGGCCTAGCTTTACCCCGCCATTGCGCGGCCATAGCAAGATATGCGAGTCATATTTCAAATTATGCCCAATTTTTAAAACCGCCGGATCTTCGAATACCGGCTTTAGCATCGCCATTGCCGTATCAAACGGAATTTGCTGATACGAAACCGGAGCCTCAGCCGAAAAATCTAGACCGCCCTGCGCGTCACCATTTTCAGCGATTGCGCCGTGGCGCAATGGCACATAACAGGCGTTCCCCGGCGTTAGGGCCATTGAAATGCCAACCAGATCAGCCGCCGCAGCGTTCAGGCCACTGGTTTCAGTATCGACCGCAAGAAACCCCTGCGCCGTCGCCGCGGCAAGAAAGCCCGCCAACGCATCAATGTCGGTAATAAGCTGATACTGGGTCGTTACCGGATCAAGCGCGACAGCGGGGCTTTGGGACACTGATCCGGCAGCACCCCCTAAATCTGGTGCTGATGGTGATGGTGATAATGGTGATGCGCTGGCCGCCATCGACCGCACGGCACCACCAATTTTGCCGTTATGGTCACTGCCAGACCCATTATGCCCATGATCAGCGCCGATGCGAACCAGTAATCGTTTGAATTCCTGTTCTTGCAAGAACGCAGTCAAGCGATCCATATCACGGGGCGGGGTCGATAGCGCGGCAAGCTCAAGCGGCATCGGTGCATCGTCACGAAGCCTGACAAGCTGGCGTGAAATACGCGCCTGCTCGGCAAAATTAATCAAATTTTCACGGCGCTTTGGCTGTTTAATACTGTCCACACTTGCCAGCAAATTATCCAGATCGCCAAAAGTCTGAATCAATTCGGCTGCGGTTTTCACCCCAATACCCGGCACCCCGGGCACATTGTCAGTAGAGTCGCCAGCCAGAGCCTGCACATCAACCACTTTTTCCGGCGGCACACCAAACCGGTCAAACACCTCATCCGCGCCAATGCGGCGCTGTTTCATCGGGTCAAGCATCGTGATATCACCACGAACCAGCTGCATCAGATCCTTGTCTGACGAGACAATCAACGTTGCAAGGCCAGCCTCCTCGGCAACCCGCGCATAGGTGGCAATCAGATCGTCAGCCTCAAAACCCGGCGCCTCAAGTAACGGCAGGCTCAACGCCTCGGTCGCAGCGCGCACCAAGGCAAATTGCGGCACTAGCTCTTCGGGCGGTTCTGACCGGTTCGCTTTATATTCAGGATAAATGTCCGAACGAAATGTCTTGCGGGCAACGTCAAACACCACCGCCACATGATCGGGCGCCAGATCATCAACAAGCTTCATTAACATTGCGGTAAAGCCATAAACGGCATTTACCGGCGTTCCGTCGCTGCGGGTCATGGGTGGCAGGGCGTGAAAGGCACGGAAAATATATCCCGACCCGTCCACTAGTACCAATCTACCCTTCTCAGCCATAAATCCCCGCATTCATCCTGCTGGCAATCTTGCCAGCTATTTTTTTCGGCACTATTACATCCGTTACGGGCTAGCCCGCCCCACACCCGATATGATGCGACCGGTTTCGCCCCTCACCATCACGCCGCGACTGTCAATCACAACGCCGCTGATGACGACACGGCGTTTCGCTATTTCGCCGCAACAAATACGCATGAGCAATAGGGGCAGGTAACCTTGCCACCCGTGCCAAGCGTTAACCAGACTTGCGGATGACCAAGCGCTCCGCCGCCACCATTGCAGGCAACACGCGACTGGTTTGTCACGATTACATTTGACGATGATGGAGCGGTTGATTGATCAGCCGCATTGCTAGCTTGTTCTGGGGTCATGCTATCCTCAATGGTATCGAATAAAGTGGCAGAAAATGGCGCTGCGGCCAAAAACCTTTTTGCCCGCCTTTAACCTATAGCGGCTTGCCAATTGATGCAATTGTAACCGGCGCAGGCGGCGGAAGAATCTTTCGATAGGCCCAAAAGATTTCAGGCGGGCACTTGGCAAAGCGGCTCGCGGCCCCGGCTGTTGCGGATATCGCCCCTTGCCGCCCCACACACATCGGCCTATATCTTGGCAGGTGAGCAAAGCCGAATTTTCATCCACGAATTTTCATCCACAAGGGGGGCGCCATCATGACCGTACAAAATGCTGGCATTCATCATACCGCCTTTACCCATAGCCCCAAATCCGGGCTGGCGATCGAGGCGCGCGGGGTGAATAAAATATATGATGCCGCCGGGCGCGCGCATCACGCGCTTAAATCGGTTGATATCGAGGTGCCGGTTGGCTGTGTTTTCGGGCTATTAGGGCCGAATGGCGCTGGCAAATCGACCTTTATCAACATTATGGCCGGAACTGTGCTGAAAACCAGCGGCAGCATTTCAATTTGGGGAACGGATATTGACGATAATCCGCGCCAGTCGCGGGCCAACATCGGCATCGTACCGCAGGAATTGAACATCGACGCTTTTTTCACGCCACGCGAAACGCTGGATATGATGGCAGGCCTGTTTGGCGTGCCGAAATCCGAACGTCACACCGATGAAATTCTGGAAATGGTCGGCCTGACCGAACAGGCAAATTTCTATTCGCGTCGTCTGTCTGGCGGCATGCGCAGGCGGCTACTAGTTGGCAAGGCGATGGTGCATCGCCCCCCAATTTTGGTTCTGGACGAGCCTACCGCCGGCGTTGATGTCGCACTTCGGCAACGGCTGTGGGATAGCATCAAAATGCTGAACCGGGCCGGTGTTACGGTGGTGCTGACGACGCATTATCTAGAAGAGGCAGAGGCGCTGTGCGACCGTATCGCCATTATTAACAAGGGCGAAATTATCGCGGCAAAGACAAAGGACGAGCTTTTGGCGTCAGCCGGGCAAAAAACACTGCATCTAAGCCTGAAAGCACCGCCGCCACAACCGCTGCCAGCGGCGCTAATCGCGCTTGGTGCGCACTGGCATTTTCAGCATAAAGAGCGCGAAGCCCGCTTATCGATTATTTTTGATCCGGCGACCAGTAATGCAATTGATATTTTGCAAGCGGTACAGGCAGCCGGCTGCGATATCAGCGATATCAGCACCGCCGAGCCCGACCTTGAAGATGTGTTCCTCAGCCTGACGAATTAAGCCAAGCTGCGGGGCGGATCATGTCAAACGGCATTACCCCCTTGGCAGCGGCACAAAGTCAGTATAGAAGATAGCTATCCAGACGTTGGCTGGTTTACGCCAGCCAAGTTGTTCCGGCCAGCTCGCGCTGGCGAATTATTGTTGTTAGGCTCGGCGCGTTTTACCCCTTGGTAATAACGCCAGCAGCAATAAGGACGCACTCGTAGCTCAGCTGGATAGAGCGCTGCCCTCCGAAGGCAGAGGTCAGAGGTTCGAATCCTCTCGAGTGCGCCATTTTCGTATATTTTTCAATATATTACTGCGCCATTTTTTTCGGCCTGGGTAAAAAATTTGGCTGTTGCGATCAAAAAAATCATAAAATCCCTTTTTTTCTTAGTGCTTGCCTTATCTTGGTCGCACTTATTTCAGTAACAGATTTGTCAAAAGTTTCTTCTTCAAAAGAATACCCCACACCTCTTCCATAGGTGATATTCACAATATTGGGAACCAACATAATTTCATATTCAACTCCTCTTTTAAAACTATCTTGAAGTAAACTTTCTTCAATATTTGAACAGACTATATCCCAGCTAAATGGATTATCATCTTGTCCATCACCACCAGATGCACCTTGAACATCTCTGACTTGAATTATCACCTGTCCTGTCTTTACGACGCACCTTTTAAAAAGAGCTTGGTGACCATCATGCCACGGCTGCCATCTGCCCAACATCTGCACTGTTGGTTTTTTCCAATCAAACATATTTACCCCTTAACCCGTAAGACTTCTCGAGCAACATCATGATGATTATTGTCATTCCATTCTGTTATACGCATTTCAACATTAACAGGACGTTCAAATAACTTATTCGTATCCTCGTATCGCCCCACGTTTATTGTGTCCATCCAGACAGTAAAATCTGCATCGAACATTTGTCTGGTTTTCATGGTGGGGCAAACAAAATCACACACTACAAACCTCCCATGGCTTTTCTCAAAATCTGCGAAGGTTTTCATCCTATTAGATTGCCTTATTCTTCCGTCTTCAGAGAAGTCCCAATCGTTTGCCATTTCTCGAATTTTGTCTGCATTGAACCAAGCAGAACCAATTAATGGAACCAACCTTTCAGTCAGATACGTTTTACCACTGCCTGGTAACCCCATTATTAAAATTTTCATGAGAAACCTCATAATTACTAATTGGTTGTATTTTCAAGAATCTGAAACCCATTAGTGAAATACTTCACGCCATCACAGCTGAAAGGTGTTAACGACATGCGTTGCACTTTACAATTTAATTTTTTAAAAAAATTTGGCTTTGTAATAAGTCAAGTGATAACTTATATTTACTGAATATTCACGCTAATGAGCATTCGGCAGTTATTGGTCAACTCAGGACTTTAAGCAACAAGTGAACTTGACAATCAACCAAGCGCTCAAGCAGGCGATTACAGCCCATCAAGCGGGCAGGGTTCAAGATGCGGAACGCGTGTATCGAGCTATTTTGCAATCTCAGCCTCTCCATCCAGATGCCAATCACAACCTTGGGGTAATATTAGTATCCGCTAATAAACCTGATATGGCATTGCCATTATTCAAAACTGCGTTGGATATAAATCCGAATATAGAACAATTTTGGGTAAGTTGTATTGATGCACTCGTAAAAGTCAAAAATCTAAAGGAAGCTAAACAGGCTATCAAAAAAGCTAAAAAGAGAGGATTTAATGCCAAGAAACTGCAAGCATTAATTTGTCAGTCAGAAAGAACAGTTGGCGCAAAATTGCCATCTCATGAAAACATTCGTCGTCTTTTAGAATACTATCAGAACGGGCGATACGGTGATGCTGAAAAGCTAGCAATTTCCATCACTCAAGAATTCCCAAAGCACCAATTTGGATGGGGGGTACTTGGAGCAATATATTGGCAATCGGGGAGACATTCTGAAGCGGTGAACGCTAACCAAAAGGCAGTGATATTATCACCGCATGATGCCGACGCTCATAGCAACTTAGGCACCACTCTCAGAGAACTAAGAAGGTTAGACGAAGCTGAAGCAAGCTACAGGCAAGCGACGGCGTTAAAACCTAACTTTTTTGAAGCCCATAGCAACTTAGGTGTCGTGCTGCAAGAATTAGGCAGATTGGATGAAGCGGAAGCTAGCTACAACCTAGCCATAACTTTGAAGCCTGACTTTGCCGAAGCCCACAACAACTTGGGTAACACTCTTCAAGAGCTCGGAAGATTAGACCAAGCTGAAGCAAGCTACAGGCAAGCGATAGCGTTGAAACCTGACTTTACTGAAGCCCATAGCAACTTGGGTGTCGTGCTGCAAAAATTAGGCAGATTGGACGAAGCTCTAAACAGCGAGAAACAAGCGATAGCTCTTAATCCTGACTTTGCCGAGTCCCACTACAACCTAGGCACCATCCTTAAAGAGCTAGGAAGATTAGAACAAGCTGAAGCAAGCTACAGGCAAGCGATCGTGTTAAAAGATGACTACGCTAAAGCCCACTTGGCTCTTACATCAATGAAAAAATTTAATGCGCAGGATTCGCAATACTTTAAAATGCTGGAACAATATTCTGATGAAAATATTTCGGATGAGTGCCGCTGCCAAATTAACTTTGGGTTAGCCAAAGCTTGTGAAGATTTAGAAGACTTTGAGCAAGCGTTTCTGCATTATACAGAGGGTAATGCGCTGCGTAAAAAACTTTTGAATTATAATATCGATCGAGATGTAGAGCTCTTCACACGTCTCAAATGCAGTTATCTAAAAATAGAAAAAAATTCATTAGAACCTGACAAATTATCAAAGAATTTAATGCCGATTTTTATTGTTGGGATGCCACGCTCTGGAACAACTTTAGTTGAACAAATAGTTTCTTCTCATTCGCAAGTTACTGCAGCAGGAGAGTTACCTTTTGCAGCACAATTTGGCGCTGCTATTGCTCATGGTTTTTCTGAAGCAACCGACGAGTCCTTACTGAACTTCCGAACTAAATATTTAAAAAAACTTGAGAGTTTCTCGAATGGCAATTTGATTATTACAGACAAGATGCCACAAAACTTTCATTACCTGGGATTACTTGCTTCTGCTTTTCCTGAAGCTAAAATAGTACACGTTAAAAGAAACCCTGCCGCAGTATGTTGGGCAAATTACAAGCAGTATTTTGAATCAAAGAATATTGGCTACTGTTACGCGATTGATGACGTAGTTAGTTATTATAAACTATACGAAAACCTTATGGATTTTTGGATAAGCAAGCTCAGTAAAAGAATATATAACCTTGATTACGAACTATTAACAATTAATCAGGAAAGTGAGACTCGGCAGCTAATTGAATATCTAGGCTTAGACTGGGATGAAAACTGCCTATCACCTCAAAACAATACGAGAAGCGTAGGAACAGCGTCTAACCTTCAAGTTAGGCAAAAAGTTTACAAAGGTAGTTCAGAGCAATGGAAAAAATATAAACCATTTTTAAATGGTGTGTTTGACCAATTTTCTAGTTGATATAACACTGACACCGCTGAAATAACTATACTACAATTGAACATTTGCTATACTACGATCAACTTACGGACTGATTTTATTATATTTTAACATACAACCTGTGCCCTCCGAAGGCAGAGGTCACAGGTTCGAATCCTGTCGAGTGCGCCAATTTCTCCAAGGCTTTAGCTGCATTTGTGCAGTCCTTCAAAAGCTCATTGCTCCAATGATGCTCCACGGAGGACAGCTATCTGAACGTTTTACACGCTCTTGAACGCGCATCGCCAAAAGAGAAAAGAGACATGTATATGGTAAATGAAGATTGGCCTGATGCTGTTAAATTTGGGTTCTGGCTCTTGCTAGAAGAATGCGCTGATGAAATGATGTCATCAGCTGATTGTAAAGGTCAGCCCCAATAATCTTGTCCTCAATTCCGGCGTCAATATTTGGATTATCATTTACCTCAATGATAAAGGCGCGGCCGTCTATTTCTTTTATATCGACGCCATAGAGACCGTTGCCAACGCTAAGGCTAGCCCGAATGGCCGCATCGAGAACATGGGTCGGCACCTCTGTCACCGGGACAGTCTCAAAATCACCCGAGTCCACTTTGTTGTTCGATTTGTGATTATATATTTGCCAATGCCCCCGCGACATAAAATATTTGCACGCGAAGAGCGGTTGGCCGTCGAGAACCCCGATGCGCCAGTCATAGAGGGTTGGCATGAACTCCTGAGCGACCAAAACATAGCTTTTCTCTAAAAGTAGATTTGCTTTGGAGAGAAAGGCATCAGTAGTTTCAATTTTGAATACACCGCGTGAAAATGACCCGTCTGGAATTTTTAGCACGAGTGGAAATGCGAGACTGGTCGCCATTTCGTTGAGATTCCCCGATGTGACAAGCCAGCTTTTTGGCATGTTCAAATGGGCGCGCTCGAGAACTTCCTTCAAAAAAACTTTGTTCGAACAGCGGAGAATGGATTGGGGATCATCGATCACTGGCATGCCAAGTCGGTCTGCTGCAAGTGCGAATTCATATGAATAATTGTTAAGTTGCGTTGTTGTTCTGATAAACAGCCCATCGAAAGAGGCCAGCCGTTTTATATCTGTCTTTTCAATCACGCTGCAGGCGATATCGATCTTTTTACCGGCGCGAATGAAGGCGTTTATGGCGCGGCTATTTGATGGTGGAAGTAGCTCACGCCTGTCAATTAGGATGGCAAGATCAAAGGCTGAATGACGTATGAAGGCCGGGTTTGGAATCGGCGAGGACACTGCCGCTTTAAGCGCTTCAGAAAAGCGTGGCCGATCCTTTTCATCCACCGCAGTAAATGATAGTGGCCAGACGTAACGCACGTCCCACCCATTGCTGCTGCGCTGTAATAGCACCTCAAGTACAGGTGATGGAAATAACCGGTAACATTGCCGACAAAGGCGGCGTGCCCAGTCAGCGTCGGTTTGACCAAAATAAAATTCAAGCGATATTTTATCATGCGCATGTTCGTTTTGTGCCAGATAATCCTGTGGTAACAGCGAACTTAGCACGCCAAGATGTTTCTTATAAAGCCGCCGACGCACCAGACTGGATAGCGTATCGACACTTGGCAATGTTCGATTGCCGCGCGCCTCGGCAATTAAGGAAACATAATATCCTGAGCCCAGATATTCATCACTCGGGCAAAGATTGATGATATGATTCTGTGCCCCTTGACGGTCAGTCGCGATTAGAAATTGTCGCGCAACAATGACTTCCAGTTTTGAGTTTCCTGTCAGATGCAGGTTTAAATGGCGTGCATCTTGCGCGCGTGACACGACGATTAGAGTGCGCTGGCGTCTCGCCGGCAGTTGATCCGGCTGGATTAGCGTTGTGGTATCACCAAGCACGGCAACCATCTTCAGCGCATCTGCACCATCTTCATAATAGGCAGGCAACCGCCTCTGAACAGCAAAGCCAAGCCCTTGATAAAAGCCTATCAGGTTGGGTTTATTGGCCCTAACCTCAAGCGACAAAAGACGTTTGCCTTCGTGCGCGGCACTGTTTCGCATTGCATTCACCAGCATTTCGCCGATGCCGTTTTGGCGCCAGCGCTCTAATACTGCCAGTGAATAAAGACGGGCACTCTTTCCGTTTCGTCGCCAATGGATCAGCGCATATCCAACCGCTGTGTTGCCAACCCGTGCCACTTTCATGACCTGAACTGGATTTTTGAGACTTCGGGAAAAGGACCGGCGTGAAAGCCTGTCCGTCGGGAAACAACTATTCTCGATCGCGACGAGAGCCTCAATATCTCTGGTCTCAGCATCATTGATGATTATGTTCATAAAATCAGGACGACATCACTGCATGTTGACTGAAAAATTTACTTCCGCTTTTGCCAGTGTTTTGTCAATTGAATTATTGGAGCGCGGCACTGTGACTGACAACAGATCCAAGACAAAGGCTTTTTCGTTATCAGCGATAATATGGTTTGAAGAAACTAAGAGATAAGGGCGGCTAGGAAGCCTTGTCTTGATACAGAAGCCTATAATCTGCCAGAAACTGTGGATAGCGCCCTCTTCAGGATAGCCCCGGGCACCCGCCGGCCGCACATGTGCCTCGCGCATATCGTGCGATTGAGTCAGGGTTATACTGAATTGCTCCCTTTTTTAGTCAGCTCTCATACCGCGTTTCACCCCGCTTTGTTGGGTCGGTGTTAAGTTCCGTCAATAACGGTTCATGCGCCCGTTGTGAGCAGTTATGCCTGAGGCAAAGATGACAGTTTATGCCTATCTTGCTAAAAGTGTCTTTATCTGGCGGCGGAAAAGCTGATGTGTAGATCAATTTGCTTGAATGTTTGATGCTGCAACCAAGTGATATCGCTAACCGTCGATCTTGAGTTTGCATTGAATAAACTGGGCGTTCAGTTGTTCTTGCTAAGGTAAAAAATTTCTCTCCATCGGGTAATTCGACATATTGAGGTAAAATAACGCCGGGTGTCCGAAAGGCTGTATGCAAGTTCCATACAGGGCATGATCCCCCGTGCTCGGCGATGTTAAAGCTCGTAGCGTTAAACCGTTTTGTTACATTTCCGGCCTTGTCAACGCGAAGAAAGAAAAATGGAACGCCGCGTTTGGTCTCTCTTTGCATCGTGGTCAATCGCTGGCAGGCCTGTTCGAATGAAACAGCAAAGGCAGATGCCATCCTGTCGATGTCATATTTGCTCTTTTCTGCCATTTCATGAAAATCGTCATATGGCATCAAAACAGCAGCCGCAAAGTAGTTTGCCAGCTCAACATGACAGCGCGCAACGGCATGCGATGAACCACTCCTGATATTTGATGTAATGCCATCCATGACGTCCGCTAATTCAACAAAACATAGTATATGTGCCAGTTGGAATGTGCGGTTCTGATAATCCAAGGCTTCAGAGAGCTGGATCACGCGCGTATCAGTATCGTAAATACGCAAAGAATCATTCATTTTTTCAACCGGTTTTGTCTCAACGGTTATGCCGTGCTTTTTTAGAAGACGCTGTTTGAGCATGTATAGCATTTCATATGGCTGACTTGGCTCTTCTAATCTAAGTGTCTCAGCCGCCTGCTCCAACTCATCAAAATAATTGAAATTGTCACGGAAAAAGTCATGAATGATCGCGTCAGGCGAGGCTGTAAGCAACTCTGTCGGCATACGTTCATTGCCAAACTTCATTATATTGTCGATTGCGATACGATGACTTTGATGAAGTTTTAGAAAGTTTTGAACCAGAGATGGGGCATGGTCTATTGCCGCACGAAGCTCCTGCAAATCAGGCTGGGTCGTTGCAAATAGCGGGTCTTGGATCGCATTGCGCAGATCTGCCAGCAGATTCGTGCTTTTGTCCATCACAACATCTCGCCAATCGACGTTGTAATTATCTGCCAAAGCCATCAATATCGGGACTGATAAGCTTCTTTGATTTTTTTCAAGAAGATTAATATAGGCGGCGCTAACTCCGAGGATTCCCCCCATTTCAGCCTGTGTCTGGCCTTTTTCGCGGCGGAGCTGGCGCAATTGCGTTCCGATAAATGTTTTTTGCATATTCCAATGGCTCTCTTCGGCATATTAACAAATTAACAAAATCTAGAATTGTTATATAAACACTATACACAATAACACTATTTTTGGTGATATTTGACTATTTTTGTTTAAACCTTTCCTCCCACGCAATGGAGGACGTTATGATTGGTTATAAAACTTTGGCTGTACCCGGCCCGACGAACATGCCCTATGAAGTGCAGCGCGCAATGGAAGTTCCATTGGAAGATCACCGCGCTCCTGACTTTCCAAATTTCACGCTGCCGCTATTCGCCGATCTTAAAACGATATTTCGGACTGAAACCGGCCGTGTGTTTGTGTTCCCCGGTTCAGGAACGGGTGGATGGGAGGCGGCCATTAGCAATCTTTTGTCTGCCGGCGATAACGTTCTGACGTCAACCTATGGCCAGTTCTCCTCACTCTGGGTCAAAATGTGCCAAGACTTTGGCCTAAATGTGCAGAATATCGACGTTACTTGGGGCGAAGGCGTGCCGCTCGATGATTATTATTCAGCCCTCTCGGCTGATAAGAGCCATTCCATCAAAGCAGTGCTTGTCTGTCACAATGAAACAGCAACGGGCGTTACAAGTGATGTGAAGGCTGTCCGTCAGATACTGGATGACCTCAACCATCCAGCACTGCTTTTTGTTGATGGGGTTAGCTCGGTTGGAAGCCTTGAATTTCGAATGGAAGAATGGGGTATTGATGTCGCTGTATCGGGTTCACAAAAAGGTTTTATGATGCCGACAGGGCTTTGCATTGTTGGTGTTAGCAAAAAGGCCTTGGAAGCATGTTCAACGTCGAAATTCCCCCGCGGGTATTTCAGCTTTCAGGAAATGATGAAAATGAATGAGCAGGGCTATTTCCCATACACCCCTGCGGCCACACTTTTGCGAGGTCTGCGGGCATCAATCGATCTTCTTCACGTTGAGGGATTGGACAATGTTGCAGCACGCCACAATCGCCTCGCCGCTGGCGTTCGGGCTGCAGTTGATGCTTGGGGGCTTAAGAATTGCGCTGCTGAACCGAAGTGGTACTCGGATACGGTAACGGCGATCGTTGTTCCTGAAAAACATGATGCCAATGATGTCATCAATGCGGCTTATCATAATTATGGCGTTTCACTTGGTGGCGGACTTGGAAAAGTCGCTGGTAAGGTCTTTCGTATTGGTCATTTGGGCTGGCTGAACGAAACAATGGTTCTCCGCGCCCTTGGTGGGGTTGAAATGGCCATGCGGGACGTCGGCATCCAGTTTCAAGCCGGTAGTGGCGTTGGTGCTGCAGTTGAACTATACACTGACACGCGCCAGCCTCTTAGCTTAGCTGCTGAATAGTGGCTTTGCCCGTAAAGGAAGTATGGCCGCTCGCCATTCCTGATAATCTTGGGGTTAATTGGAGGCTAGAAAATGTCGCCCGATTAACCCTGTTCTTCTCTGCCCTGCCTTGGCCCTGCCATGTTTAGACCCTGCCTTGGCTCTGCCATGCTTAGGCCATGCCTAGGCCATGCCTAGGCCGTCATGACTGAACAGGGTCGGGAAATGGCTGCAAGGAAGCTGCGGGTCATCCGAACAGCCTTTTGTTAAGGGTGACTTTTGGTGCTGTCCGAAACATCCCACGCTATCGACCTATTCTTGGCCAGCCAACCGCGCAGTCAACTCGTTTTCGACTAGCGTTAGATCCACCCCATTATTCATGGTCACATCTTGGAAACTACGATAGTCAAGCTCGTCGATACAGCCTAAGTTGATTCCACAAATATTAGGTGTGGTTCGCCTTTGGTGGTGAGTCATGATCCCACATTTTGAACAAAAATGATGGGTGGCAATTTTTGTATTCCATTTGTAATGGATCAGATATTCGGCGCCGCTTTCAATTTTAACATCGTCACTTGGGCATGATAGCATAACCGCACCGCGACGCTTGCAGAGGCTGCAATCACAGCGCCGGACAGCACTCATATCAATATTGCGCGGGATTGAAAACTTAACTGTTCCACAGTGACAATTGCCATAAAATCTATCTTTATCCATCCGCTTTTCCCCTTGCATAATTTTTTAATCACACCGCGCCGACATGCCGCCATCGACAATAATCTCAGTGCCGGTGATAAAGCGCGCTTCATCCGAGGCCAAAAAGAGAACAGCATTTGCAGTATCAATTCCATTTCCCATAAAGCCAAGCGGAATACGGGCAAGCCTTTGTTTCAATAAAGCATCAACATTGCCCCCGGCGCGCTGACCAGCAAGCCGCGCCTCCACCATTGGCGTATGCAATTGCCCCGGAACCACAGTGTTTACTCTAATACCCTTTGGCGCATATTCGACAGCCACTACCTTAGAGAGTTGGACAACCCCAGCTTTAGACGCGGCATATGCTACCTGAGCCGAGCCAGTCCAGCGGAGCCCAGACGTGGAGGCAATATTGACAATCGATCCAGATTTCTTTGCGGCCATATGTGGCAGTGCGAATTTACAGGCGTTAAAAACACTCGTCAGATTATAGTCAATCTGGGCCTGCCAGTCTTGTTCTGATAATTCAACTGGCCCACCTTTTTTTGACCCGCCAACATTATTCACCAAAATATCAAGCCGACCAAACCTTTTGATACAGTCTTCAACCATAGCCCGGACCTGATCCGAATTGGTAACATCGCATTGATGCGGAATGATGCGGTCCTTGTGCGCCGCATTATGTTTCATCGTGTCCTCTAGTTGATCCAATGACAAGTCAACCGCCAGCACGCGCGCACCTTCTTCGATAAACCTTGTGGCAATCGCGCGGCCGTTTCCCCAACCAGCACCAACACAACCAGCACCGGTTACAATTGCAATCTTGTTATCTAGACGTCCCATCAATGGGTTCCTTTAAAATTTTTCCTAAGGCAAAGATTACCTAATCTTCTGCGCCCTGCACAAGCGCTTGTAGGGCATGTTACTAGCGGTGTTTTGATGACGCAAAGCATTGAGATCAAAGCACAAAGAAAATTCTTATAAGCGCTAAATATTAGCTTTTTTCGAGAAAATCGAGAGGCCCGGCAGATCCCAATCCAAGACGAGTTGTTTCAGTCTCTATCACCACATCGGGTGTCACGTTGCCCAAATTCACATCTGGGCCAAACGTTTTCACAAGGAATTTTTTTCCGGCATAAATTTGAACCGTGGTACTCCCAACGCGCGGCGTTGCGAGTTCAAAGATACATCGGGTAATATCAACATTTTGCCGAAGAGCCAAAATCAACGCCTCGTTTGGCACGCCTCCATGCATCAACTCAGCTGCCTCGATTAGGGCAAACTCTGCGCCCATTTCCAAAACCTCATTCACGTCGTCAATGATTGACATTATCGAAGAGCTTTGCCTTTTATCGCCGATCTCGCCAACAGGGTTCATGCCCTGATCGCGAACCATATCAAAGAGCTGTTGCCTCAAACCTTGGCCAAGTTGAACCATATTGTCAGAAATTTCTATAATATCGAAGCCAAGAGCCTGCGCTTCACTCAAATGTCGCGGCATGGCATCAACGCCCATTGTGTGAAGAACATATTCTTGAAATTGGCCTCCAAGAAACGGCCTAATATCGTTTGCGCGCAGCATCTCAATTTTTGCCTGCAAATGCGTCTTCTCAAAAAGCCGGGATGTGCCAGTAGCAATTTTGAACAAATCAATATAATGACCAGCAACGTCAATAAGGTCAGACAAAGACGCCAACCCCAATTGATAGTCGGACACCATTGTGATACCAGATTTGCGGGGCTTTGAGACGGTTCTACGCTTATCAATAGAAACAAATTCGAAAGCTGTCGTAAACGGCATCTGAAAATCTTTCATTAATTGTTTGAGGTCATAGCTTATACAGCAAGCTGCCTTTTGACATCACAAATCTGAGCGATACCCCGTTTCTAAAACGGCAATTACGCACTCGCTGGCGTCGACCTATTCTAAGCCAACCAATCTGATAATGAGTGTTATGTCTTTAGCATAAATGTCTTTGGAGGGCCCTTGTTATATTGCGCCGTTTGCCGGCGATGAAGGAACCGCGCATCACGCAAACTGCCGCCGCCCATCCTTTCAATGGGGACACCGGCAGATCAGGCGTTACAGTCGTAAGAATTCCGACTTGCCGCGTCAGTCAGCAGGTGACAGCATCATTGAGGCTTCAGGCCAACGCGGTGGCAAGAGCTTATCTCGAATGCGCCATTTTTCCTTCCGTCACTGTGCATAAATCATTTCAATCTAAACGGTCGCACATGGCGCGGCTGGTTGTCCAAGGCCGCATGCAGCCGCCTCAAAGCCGCCCTACCCCGCCCGGTCTTTTGATTTCATTAACTGCAGCATGATCAGCTTGAGTATCAATCGGCCAGCACCAATCATCGAAAGCTGATTCAGATCATTTTTTGGCGCCAACTCAACAAGGTTCAACCCCACAATCTGTCCCTTTGCCGCTAGTGCCTCAAACAGCTCGATAATATGCCACCACATCAGCCCACCCGGCGCGAGCGCAATTGTTCCCGGCATCACCGAAGGATCAAGCCCATCAACATCCAAGGTGACAAAAAACTTGCCCGATGATGGTAGCGCAGCAATCACCGGCGCGATACCGTGTCGGTGAATATCCTTTGCCGGATGAATCTGTGCGCCCCATTTGCGCGCAATGTCTATTTCCGACTTTTGCGCACTCCCAAACGAACGGATGCCGATCTGGTGAATGGCAGTAATATGGTCCTGCTCGGCGGCGCGGCGCATGGGGCTGGAATAGCCGTCATAAATGCCATAGCGTTCATCACGCCAATCCAAATGCGCGTCAATCTGAATTAAGGTGATATCTGATAGGGCATCAAGCCCCCTTATCACCGGGTTGGTCACGCCATCATCGCCGCCAATGCTAATTGGCATAATACCGCGCTGAACGGCAAAGCGAACGGCATTTTCTGCAGCGGCGTAATGCTGCTGAATATCGCCCCCGTCAAAAGGAATATCGCCGCCATCGACGATTGCAAAATCATCCAAACAGATAGCGTGCTGGAAATCAGCATCTAGCGCTTGACCATCAATTAGAATCCGCGGGCTTGCTGCACGCAACGCAACCGGGGCAGTCGATTGGTTATTAGGAAACAAATGCTTAAGATAGGGCTTGCCATAAGGCACACCAAAAATAACCGCCTCGGCGTGCAGATCTTGCCAGTCGCTAATGACCGGAAGATTAACGAAGCTGGTGTCGGTGGGCGGATTGGTTTTGGGAATGGTGATCGTCATGATGCTACTATGCTTTCTCCTAGAGAGCGGCTTGGTAATGGCCAGGCATAAGCTGCAATGACCACCGGCCAACGCATTAGTATTTTAGTAAAGCATAGTCTGATAGAAAAATCACATAGAATGCCATTTTGAAAAAAGCAGCCTTTTCATTTTTAAATCTTGGACTAGCATAAACCCAAATTGTCCGCCATGTCTGCGCGGCGCACGATGTCTTGATAAAGGATAGGAACAATGACAGGCATTTCAGATGATCCCTATTGGTGGCAGGCGGCACCACCACAGGATTTTATCATTGATAACTGGCCGACGCGCGCTGATGTGGTGATTATTGGCGGCGGCTATTCCGGATTTGGCGCTGCTATTCCGCTGGCCCGCGCCGGGCTTGATGTGGTGATTTTAGAGCGCGACCAGGTCGGGTCGGGCGCCTCAACGCGGAATGGCGGCATTACCAGCGGTAATTTGCGGCTGTCTTTCGATGATCTGACCAAAAGATTTGGCGCAGAAAAAGCCACAGCTTTTTACCAGGAAGCCAAAGCGGCGCGGGCTGATCTGGCACAGTTTATCACCAGCGAAAAGATTGATTGCGACCTTCAGCAATGTGGGCGTCTGGTTGGTGCCTTGCGTCCAGAATCGCTCGATAGCATGAAAAATGATGCTGAAAGGCTGACCAAATTGCTTGGTATTGACGCCGTTGTCTATGATCGCGCCAGCCTGCCTGATTACATTGATACATCGCGTTATTGCGGCGGTATGATGCGCGACGATATTGGCGGCATTCATCCAGCAAAATTACTGGCTGGCATGTGCCAGGTCGCAACTGCAGCTTCGGTCAAAATCGCAACCCAGACAAAAATGGTCGCGGTGAGCCGGCAACGCACTTCATCACCCACCCCCAAATTTCGTGTCGAGACCAGTCGCGGGGTTATTCATGCCGGCCATGTTATCAGCGCAACAAATGCATACACAGATGCAGGTCAGCCATGGTTGCGCCGCCGTCTTATTCCGGTGATTTCCGAGATGATTGCTACCGAAGAGCTTGGCGAGAATATGGTCAAAAGCCTGATGCCGGGGTTGAACATGTATGGCGAAGCCCTGCAGCTTGGGCATTATTACCGTCCATCACCTGATGGAAAACGCATCCTCTTGGGCGGGCGCCGGATGAGTCCGAATCCGGTCAGGGCGCGTAAAAGGCTGGTCGGGGGATTGGCCTCAATCTTTCCCCAGCTTGCCGATATCGCCATCACAAATCACTGGTTTGGGTTTGTTGCCTTTCCGTTCGACCAGCTGCCAAAGCTGGCGGTTCATGATGGGGTTATTTACCCAGCTGGCTATTGCGGTTCGGGAACGGTTTGGGCGCGCTGGCTAGGTCAAAAAGCGGCGCATATGGTGCTTGCTGATCTGAATGGAAGTGCATTTGAGGGAAGCGCATTTCAGGGCGTTCCGTTTCGCACGATGCCGTTTTATTCTGGCGAACCATGGTTTTTGCCATTGGCCATGGGGCTATATGCGATTCAGGATAAATTCAAAACAACGTCAAAATAACCGAGCCTTACAGTCAGACTATATCAGCCGCCAGCGTACCTAACGGCGGCTGGTTTGATCCGGCGACTCAGCGAAACGGTGCGGTGAAAACGCCGCAAGATTAACTCGCGTTTGCCGCGCCATAACCAGATCTGCCAAGGCTTCGCCAACTGCTGGCCCAAGCTGGAACCCATGTGCCGAAAACCCAAAGCCATGAATTATACCTGCTTCGCCACCATTGCCGATAATCGGCAAATCATCCTTTGTATAGCCTTCGATTCCAGCCCATGCGCGTAAGATGGCGACATCGCGCAAATGTGGAAAGACGCGCCCTGCGGTCATCACAAAACTGCTTAGACCGGCTGGAATGATTTGTGTCAAATTACGCGCTACATCTGCAACACCGCGCTTACCACCGCCAATTACCATCGACCCATTATCAAGCTGTTTGAATGACAATGTGCCACCCATGACCCCAACAACAGATTGCAAAAATATTGGCTGGCGATCGGTGATAACAAGCATTGGCGCATGCGCCTCGATTGGCAAAACATCACCGGTCATTCTGGCAATTCGCCCACCCCAAGCACCAGCACAATTCACCACAATATCGGTTTCGATCATGCCAGCATCAGTTGTCACCTGCCAATGTTCACCAGATCTATCGATTGATGTCACAGTCACCGGCGTTCGAAATTCGGCACCAAGAGCCACCGCCTTATCATGAAAGGCGCGCGTAATTTTCCACGGCAGGGCCCAGCCATCGCCCTGAACCAGAACACCGCCAAGAACCGATTTTGTAAGATGCGGAATGCGGCAAAGCAGCTGGTCACGATCAACCCATGTTTCATGCTGGAATCCGGCCTTATGTAATTGCTGTATGCGCCGAGACGCAAGATCAGCCCCCGCATCATCAAGCGCGACCTTGACATAAAATTGCCGATGAAACCCCTTATCGATATCAAGCAATTGATCAATCTGGTTCCACCAGTCCATCGCCGCAACCGAGAGGGGAATTTCCGCAATATCGCGCCCAAGACGACGAACCCCGCCAGCATTAACCCCTGATGCATGGCGCCCGACATGATCTTTATCGACAACAATGACCGGCTGGCCACGCTGGCTCAAAAAGAACGCTGTAGCGCAGCCTTGGATACCTGCGCCAATAATAACAACAGGCCGCGTAGCAGCCGGTCCCACTAGTCTGGCCATGGTCCCTCAAGGCTGGCAAGCTCGGCAAGGGTGATCGGCTTTACCGGCGGACGAAGCCGGTAATAGCCGGTTTCTGTCATTGATTGACCCGTATGGGACGCAATCATTTCCTGAACGACCAAGCCGCAACTACGCCCCTGACAACGCCCCATCCCCGCGCGGCAAAAGGCTTTTAGCTGATTTGGGCCGCTGGCACCGCTGTCAAGCGCCGCATCGACATCGGCTTTGCTAACAGCCTCGCATCGGCAGATGATCGTCTCGTCAGCCTGCGCCAGCCGGAAATGGGCCGGTGGTAAATAAAGCCGGTCAAGAAATGGACGGATACTCAGATAGTGCAGATGCCGCAATTTATAATATAGCTGTGCCAGAAAACGCGGCTTGCCGCAGCGGGCGACAATCGCGCTTGCTGCTAATCGTCCGGCAATTACGGCCGCCTTGGCACCACCAATACCAGCACCATCGCCGGCAATATAAATCTGCTCGTCAGACGATTTTCCGGTGACATCAATTACTGGTCGCCAGCAATGTGCCTGATGATCCCATTGATGCGCAAGCCCGGTTGCCATTGTCAGATTAACATTCGGCACAACGCCCTGATGCAAAAATATATGGTTGGAGCCGATCTCAATTTTGTCTCCGGTCGACAGGGTGCAAGACACGCCCTGAGCCTGCGACTGCCCGATGATTTCAACCGCGATTACATGGTTAATTACCTCGGTATTACGACGGATATCACCGAGCCATTTCCGCCCCATCGCTACCATTCCGGGTTGCAAGAATGCCAAAGGGGCAAATGGAATAGCCGATCGCCATTGTTTGGTGCCAGTAATGTCAATAACAGCCCGAACCGACAGCCCCGCTTTGATATATTGCCACGCAGTCAGATATAGAAGCGGGCCAGACCCGACAAATACCGCATCTTCAGCCCCAATTGCTGCCTGTTTTAACAGAGTTTGCGCGCCGCCAACGCTCATCACACCAGGCAATGTCCAGCCCTTTACCGGCATTGGTCGTTCAATCGCGCCGGTTGCAATGATGATATAATCGGCGGTGATTAATTCGGCTTTGCCCTGCGAGACAAGTGCAATTTCATGCGTATCGGTGATTTGCCAAACTGTGCAATCGGGCCGGTAAATGGCACCACAATCGGCAAAGCTCTGGGCAAGCTTGACGCCGTCATAATAGCTCTGACCAAGATAGGCAGGTGAGGTTTTCTGATTGGCCTGCAGATTCCGGTAAACCTGACCGCCATTATCTTTCTGGTCATCAATGACGATCGTCTCGAGACCAGCCTTTGTTGTTGTCAGAGCCGCCGCCATACCAGCAGGACCAGCGCCAATGATGACAATTTGAAAATGCTGATTTGCCATCTTTTATCCTGATGTCTTGCCGGCGTTATCGGGCACATTTTGACGCTGAATCATCATGCCATCTCGAACGGTGATCTGGCATGCCTGCTGATTGGGCCTGCCGTTAATTTCGACAAGACATTCAAAACAAACACCCATCATGCAATAAGGACCACGCGGATCATTTTTTTCGGCAGTGCGGAATTGAACCTTGCCAGCACGCAATAATGCCGCGGCAAGATTATCACCATCAAAAGCGGTTATTGCTTCTCCGTCAAAGTGAAGATGAACAATCTTGCCATTTTGGGGCATTGTCGATTTAAACATTGAACCGCCTCTGGGAAAACCCTTCAAGCTCTGGGCCTAAACCACCCTCGGCAATATAGCCGGCAAGATCGAACGCATGTGCTGCCGATAATGTTACACCGCTATGACAAGATATGGCAAAGGCACCCGGTATCGTTTCAGACTGATCATAAATCGGATAACCATCTTTTGACATCACCCGAAGCGCAGCCCAGCTTCGCACCACCCCAACATCAGCCAAGGCAGGCAGGGTCGCCAATGCACGATCGGCAATCCCGCTAACAATATCGGGGCGAACACTGGTTTCAAATCCGGCATCCTCATGGCTGTCACCGATCATCAATCCACCTTCGTCAGTTTGCCGTAAAAGCAAACTCGGCAATGCAATTTGCTGATCAAGCTTTTCAGTCACGACAATCTGCCCCTTTTGCGGCTTTAGCGATTGCTGCAGACCAACCATTGGGGCAAGTTCGGCATTGGCAAGCCCCGCCGCCAGAACAATTCTTTGACATTCAAAATCACCTTTTTCGGTGCCAACGCGGATGCTATTTCCTGTTTTATCAATTGTGCGAACCGCAGCATTTGCAAGGCAAACACCGCCATTTCTGATTAGACCAGTTTGCAAAGCCCGCATCAGATAGAGCGGGTTCACATGTCCATCATGCTGGCAATAGGCCGCCCCGACAACCTTGGGGCCGATGCCGGGCATAATCTCTTTCAGTGCAGCACGATCAAGCATCTCGAACTGGAACCGGCCATTTTGATGGGCCCGAAGATGATCCAGCTTTTCAAATCTATGCTGCATTTCGGCCTCGCTAAGGCATATGCTAAGGCCACCTTCTTGATGCAGACCCAAGGCGGGGCCGCCGGTTTCCTGCAAGTCCCCGGCCAGCTTTGGCCATAATTCGGATGATCGCATTGTCCAGTCAGCATAGGCCGGAAAATAGGCACCCTTACCCTGCACCCAGACCAGCCCAAAATTACCGCGTGCCGCCCGCAAAGCATTATCTTCAGCGTCAAGCAACAGCACTGACAAGCCACGACGCGACAGCCCATAGCCGATGGCAAGGCCGATCAGACCACCGCCAGCGATAATTGCATCAAAATTGGATTTGGTAATATCGGTCATTGGAACCGCATGATGCTGTATGGTAACAGCGTTTTGTGATCTATATTTTTGGTGATGCAATCAGCGATTATCTCGGCGGTAGCTGGCGCCATGCCCAACCCATAATGCGAATGCCCAAAAGCGGCAATGATATTATTCACACCCGGAATCTTACCAAGACAGGGAAGGCTGTCAGGAAAGCTTGGGCGCGATCCCATCCACTCATCCGGATCAGCACAGTTTAATTGCGGAAAAAGCTTTTTGGCTTGATCAGCAAAACGCCGTGCACGCGCATAATTTGGCGCAGCTTCAAGACCAGCAAATTCAGCCGTACCGGCAACCCTGACACCAGCTTGCATCAAGCTGGCGACATATTTCTGGTCGGCATCCATAACCGAATGATTGATGGTGATACCCGGATTGCGTAATACCAGATGATAGCCACGCTCAGCTTCAAGCGGCAGCTTAATACCAAAGCGTGCCAGCAACTGACATGACCATACGCCGGCGGCCAGCACAATTTTTTTAGCCGAAAACACCCCCTTATCAGTGACCAGCTGGCAACCACTACCCTGATCGGGATGAATTTCGTGGACCTTTGTTTGGATGTGATTGGCACCCTTTGCCAATGCCTTTTCCGCCAAGGCAATTCCAATCCCCGCAGGGTCACTTGCACGCCCCTGATGTTTGATCAGAATTGCCGCCTCAAAATCATCAGCAATATGCGGTTCGATTTCCTTTAGGGCCTGCTTGTCAATCAGTTCGATTGGCACCTGACGCGCCTGACGCAACTGCCAACCGAGATGTTCAAGCGACGCCGCATTTGAATTTCGATAGACATGAACATACATGGAGTCGCGAACCAGCTGTTCTTGTCCGGTTCCGGCAAGCCGTTTTTTATAGGCGGCCACACTGCCCCTGCTTAAGCGGAATAGACCATCAGCAACCGGATCAAGCCGTTCAGACCGCCCTGCCGCCAGAAACCGCAAAACCCATGGCATTAATTTTGGTAAATAGCCGAGGCGGACCGACACCGGCCCTTCTGGGTCGATTAGCCAGCGCGGAACCTGTTTCCACAAGTCCGGCATTGACTGCGGAACACAGGTCCATGGCGAGATGACGCCGGCGTTACCATAGCTGGTTTTACTACATACCGGCGCAGGGTCAAAAATCGTGACCTTCATGCCGCGTTCAACAAGTTCAAGCGCCGTACAGACGCCAATAATGCCTGCCCCAATAACAGCAACATCAATCCTCGTTTCCGGCAGTGTCATCGGTCCGGTTCCCCTTCATACCGATCACCGCGCGATGATGGCGCCGATATCACCAGAAAGCGGATTTCTTCAACCGTCTGATTAACAATTGCATGGGGAGTTTTGGGCGGGATATGCAAGGTCATACCCGGGCCAATCTCAATATGCTGGCCATCCGCAAACTGCATCACCGCGCGCCCCGCCAGCATATAGAAACATTGTTCCGCTTGATTGTGATAATGATGTTTTTCGCTGCAGCCAGGTGCCAGCGTTTCCTCAATCACAAGCAAGCCCGCAGTCTCGACAAGTGGCCAGCCAACACCGCCATTACCCCAATGATAGGCCGTCTGCGTATCACGTGATGCCGGATGCATCAAACCACTCCTGATTTTGGCTCCTGGCTGAAATAACGCGCATATATTTGCCACACCAGCACCGGCGACGCAAAGGCCAGTGAATAGAATGCCGCTGTGGCGCTTGGCGAAACTAAAAGCAAACCAGCAATTGCAAACATGACACGGCTTGGCCCGTTCATCGAAACCAGAAAATAGCCCGCCACCGACGCTGAAATCATGAACACACCCAAAGCACAGGTTATGGTTGTCTGGAAAAATTCGGCATAGGTGAAATAATCATCAAGAACAATCAGCATTGCCGGTGAATAGACAAACACCATCGGCACCAGCAGCTTGCCAATGCCAAGCGAAAAGGCCGACAACCCAGTTTTGAAAGGGTTTGAACCAGCAATACCAGCCGCAGCATAAGCGGAAGCACAAACCGGCGGTGTTATCTCAGAAATCACACCGTAATATAAGACAAAAAGATGCGATGCCAGCGGGGGAACACCGAGTCCTGATAGGGCAGGCTGGGCAACGGTTGCCAACATCACGTAAAGCGCTGTTGTCGGCAAGCCCGCGCCCATTAGGATGCAAGTAATTGCAATTAGAATGAGAGAAATAAACAGCGTAATGTCGTTTAAGGAAAAATCAATTAATGGCACATAGCTAAACCAGCCTTGAATCGTTTCACCCATGCCAAGCGCGCTGTTGGTTACCATGAAGCCCAAGCGAAAACCAAGGCCAGTGGCATTAACGACACCAACGACAATCCCAATTGCCGCACATACCGCTCCAACAGAAAGAGCATACTTCACCCCTTGCGACGCACCAGCCATCAAATCACCTACACCGATACGGTGGTTTGGATTTATAAAGCCAACGACTAGTATGGACGTGATACCCCAAAACGCCGCCATGTGCGGTGAATAGCCAGAAAACAAGACATAAATCAGTACAATAAGAGGGATAGCTGTCATCCAACCTTGCTTGAGCACCGCCAAAAATTGAGGTATCTGTTCAGGGCTAAGGCCTTTAAGGCCTAATTTTTTAGCCTTAAAATGGACAATAGACATAACTCCAATGTAATGCATTGCTGCAGGTACAGCTGCTGCGATAACCACCGTAGTGTATGAAATTTCAAGAAACTCAGCCAAAACAAAAGCTGCGGCTCCCATGATAGGCGGGGTAATTTGTCCACCAGCACTAGCCGCAGCTTCAACGCCACCAGCAAAATGTCCGGGATAACCGCTTTTTTTCATGTTCGGTATGGTTAGTGATCCCGTTGATACGGTATTGGCGATTGATGATCCTGAGATCGTGCCAAACAGCGCCGAAGATACGACCGAAACCTTTGCTAGGCCGCCGGTATATCTGCCGGCAACGACTGTCGCCAAATCAACGAAGAATTGTCCAAGGCCAATGCGCTGAGCCAAAACGCCAAACAGCACAAAATGAAACACCACTGTCGAGACAATCCACAAGGTAACCCCATAGATACCAAGATCTGGAAAATACATGTTATTAACAAAAAGTGACCAGCTCAGACCTGGATGCTTCATGATTTGAATAGGAATTGATTGCCCAAAAATCGCGTACGCTGTGAATAAAAGAATGATGATCGGTACAATTATACCAATCGTTCGCCGTACCGCTTCAAGCAGGACAAAAATCAAAACTGTTCCAAAAAATACATCAATCGGCAAGGGCACACCCATGCGTAGCACTTGTTCAGGAACAACTAAACTGAACCCCAAGAAGTGAAACTCAAACCCATACCAGCTAAAGCCAACATATAGTGACGCCGTCACACCCGCAATCATCAGCAGCCAGTCATAGATTGGCACACCGGAGAAGCTCCACCACGGTTGTTCATTTACCGACCGTTGCCGCAGACGCTTTGACGCAGGAAAAGAAATAAAGATTAAAATAATGACGCCCGACATATGGGCACCCATATGCCAATAATCCACCGGCACACCAATGCCCGATGTCACGTAATGATAAAGTGCAAAAATAATACTGAAGGAGAAAACAAACTTAGCAAGCCATGCGCCAATCGGCCTTGTGGCAAGTGAGTCGTCATATTTGCTCTCAAGAGATAATGCCCGCTCAAGGCTAAACTTTTCCATGACTCTGCGCCCCTGATCGAGAGGTAATATTCAAAATTTGGATTTGTTGGGGCGGCAACTGACCGCCCCAACAGAAATTATGGAATTACATCAAGCCAGCTTCTTTGTAGAAACGCTCGGCGCCAGGATGCAATGGAATCAAAACACCCTTCAACGCTGTTGCTTTCTGGATGGCTTTGCCTTTTGGATGACCTTTATCTAGCAACTTGCGGGTATTGTCGTTCCACAATGCTTTGGTGATCTCATAGATAAGGTCGGCAGGCTGATCGATTGACGTGATAAACTGACCATTCACCGCGACAGTGTTGACGTTATAGCCGATGTTTTCATAAACACCCGCTTCAATGACGTCTTCAACATAGTAAGGAATGATCTGATTGATCGTCTTTTGCTCATCAGCTGAAAAGCTGTAAAGATCAAAGCCTTTGGTTGAACCCAGCTGGATCAGGGATGAAAGCGGTGTACCAGCAGCATAGAAGAACGCGTCGATTTGCCCATCAGCAAGACGCTGTGCGCTTTGTCCAACGTTCAACTCATATTCTTCAGCCTTGATATCATAATGCTTGAGGATCATGCGAACAGACACCTGAGTACCGGAACCTGCCGCAGCCACGCCAACCTTCATACCGTTAAGGTCTTTCAGGCTGTTTAGCTTTGTTCCCTTTTTAAGCACCAAATGCATGCTCTCCGGGTAAAGATTTGCAATGACGCGGATCTTGTCTTTTTTGTTGTCCACAAACTTGCCTTCGCCGTTATAGCTTTGCACAACAGTTTGTGCCCCTGCCAGACCGGCATCAAGCGAGCCTGCTTGAATGGCATTAGCGTTAAAAACCGATGCAGTTGTTGAAACAGCAATCGCAACCAGACCAGGCACACCACAGCTGCCGCCTTTCTCACATGGGCGTGAGCCTGGCGGGTTTGAGATTGCGTTAGCGATCAAACCACCGATCGGGTAATAGGTGCCACCAGTGCCACCGGTGCCAATCCGGAAAAATTTCATGTCCTGCGCCTGAGCCACACTGCCCATTGCAAGCAATGAAACCAAAGCTGTAGCAAATAGCTTGCTTAAATATTTCATGCGTTCCTCCACAATATTTGCGTCTATTAATTTAGCATTTGCAGCTGATTGCCCGTAAGGCATGGTTTCAGCTAAACGCCTAGCCCAACAAATGAAGGGTACACCCCTAATCTAAGCGCGATGCACGACGACAGGGCAATCCCCCAATTGCCTATTCAGCATCACAAAAAAAATGACGCCAATTAACAACAGATTAAATTCCAGAAAATCCATTAGCACAAATTATAAATTATTCTAATTCCATAAGTTTTTCTTATTGGCTATCATATGAATTCTGGCAAATAGAAAAATGGGCACCGCATGATCAGCATATGGCAAATGACAGTAATTCGGGAAATAATGACTGCTGGCTCAATTTCTGCAGCGGCGCGTCAATTGGGGCGTACCCAGCCTGCACTGAGCGCCACCGTTAAAGAAATTGAGCGAAACATGAATTGCCAACTATTTGAGCGTGAAAAAGGTCGTCTAATCCCCATGCCTGAGACCTTTTTCCTGCTCGACAGAGCCACGGCGATTTTAGAACAGGTTGACGACCTTAAACGGCTGTTAAAATCGGGTAATGAAGCAATCCCAAGGAAAATAAATATAAGTTCTATGCCAGTCTTTGGTGATCATTTTTTGCCGGGGATTATTGCTGAATTCTCCAAAGATTATCCACAGGCTAGTTTTCAGGTTGCCGTTCAAGGCTCGCCCGAAGTGATTGCCAGCATGGAGGCACAACGATTTGATGTTGGCCTTGCCGAGCGCGGCGAAGATAGCGATTTAATTCACTGTCGGCATTTTGACGTTGATTGTGTTTGTGCTTTACCAAATGGTGATCCGCTGTTGGCCAAATCAGTGATTGAGCCTGCCGACCTCGCAGGTCGACCATGTGCCAGCTTTCTTCCCGAACATCATATTGCCAAGGCGCTAAAAGCGACTTTTGACAATGCCGGCGCAGCTTTCGATCCAAAATTTCAGATGCAGAATGGTGCTGCCCAATATGAAATTATCGGATCAGGCGCAGGCTTTGGCGTCTTCAGCCCCTTAAATGCCTGGATACATAGACACCTTTGGTCAAATAACAACAACATTGCCTTTCGACGATTTAAACCGCAGATAACTTATCGATTTTCTATCATTACTCCAAAACGTCGGCCGCTATCACGATCGGCAATGGCCTTTGCAGCGACACTTGAGGCTGCAGTCATCAAAATGCTGGCAGAAGCGCAAAGTCACGTTGATGATGGCACGTCGGTCACGTCATAATGATGTCAGTCATAATAACATCGGCGCTTGCCAAATCTACGATATAGGCACGCGCCACCAACGATTAGAATTTAGTTCATCAGCAATAGTGCCATGCCCAGAACAAGGCTTATCAGGCGGCGAAACGGTTTGGCTGCACTGATTACCGCATAGGATGTCAGACCAAGAGCGAGGGCAATTTTGCAAAACGCAAATAATGACAATACAGGCGTCGTGTCGATTGTCAGCAGCTCGGGATGCATCACCATACCAAGCGGGATCAGATAAAGTCCGATACCAAGCGCCATCGCCGTCAGCCCGACCCGCAGCCAGTTTTCACCAACCATGCCAGCAGCGATAAACACCCCACCACAAACGGGCGGCGTGATTGTCGATAAAAGCGCATACCAGAAAACAAACAAATGCACCGTCAATGGTGCCATTCCAAGATCAATCAATGCCGGCCCTGCAACCGAAACACAGATCACATAGGCCGCGGTTGTTGGCACTTCCATGCCAAGGAAAAGACAAGCAAGCGCGGTTAATAATAATGCTGGCCAGATCATTCCGCCCGAAAAAGACAAAATAAGTGATGTCACCTTAATCCCGAGACCGGTTATTCCAAGCACGCCTATGATAATCGATGCGCAAAGAATTATTGACGCGATCATGGCAATCTGGCCGCCGGCTATGACAGCCGCGTCACATATGCGCCCCACGCCCGCACGAAAGCTTATTACCAGTGATCCGTTAATAAATAGCAAAAATGTTGCGGCTAAGATGGCCACTGCGGCGGCATATTGCGGGGTAAAACCGACATACATAAAAAACAAAAGAACGGTAAATGGTATCAAAAAGAAGCTGGCCGTTATCAGCACGTTTCGAAAAGCCGGACGCGCCGCGGGATCAAGCGGGCGCAGTCCGAAACGTATTGCATAAATATCCACCCCAATCCAAACGGCAAAGAAATATAATAGCGCCGGCAGTGCAGCCGCGACAATGATCTCGCCATAGGGGATGCCGGTTAATTCGACCATGACGAACGCGCCTGCGCCCATTAATGGCGGCATGATCTGACCGCCTGATGACGCCACCGCCTCTACCGCCGCCGCGATCCGTTTTGGATAGCCAAGTGAGGTCATCGTTGGCAATGTTACAATACCGGTAGAGGCCACATTTGCCGATGCCGAACCTGATATTGACCCAAATAATGCTGACGATAGAACCGATACTTTTGCCGCGCCCCCTCGCAGCCGCCCTGCCGCCGATGTCGCAACATTCATAAAGCCGGCACCAGCCTCGCCCGCATTCAACATGGCCCCAAAAATAACAAAAATCGCAACGATTGAGACGGAAACACCGGTTAATGTGCCCCAGATACCGCCCTCGGCGATTGTCATTGTGCCAAGAAAGCTGGCAAGCGGCGTTCCCGGATGGCCAAATTCGCCCGGAACATAGTTACCAAACAGCCCATAGAAAAGCGCGATCAAAGCCAGCAGAGGAAGCGGCCAACCAATGGACCTGCGCGCCATTTCCAATACCGTCATCAACAGGATAACTGCAACAAACGTCTGAAACTGATTGGCAAGATAGCCATATTGATCGAGCAGCAAATTGTGATTTACGACAATCCAGAGGCAAGCCGCCATTCCGATGATGGTAAAGCCCCAGTCACAAACGCGCCGCAACCCAATTGATGATTTGAACAGAAAAACCCACGGGATAACCAGCGCCATGTGAAGCGGCCTTGATACAAGATTGGGCACAAGGCCGGAAAAAATGAGCCATAGATGAAACACAACAGATAAAGCCCCAAGCCCAATCCAAATAGATCTTGTTGATTTCAACGGTGCCATCATTGACAGATTTCCAGCTTAATATCCGATAAAAAAGGGCAACCATTATCACCAACGCTTGCCCCTATCATCTTGGTTTCACTGAACCGAAAATGATCAGTGATGTGATGCCAGCTTGGCACCGACCTCTTTATAGTATTTTACGGCGCCCGGATGGATCTCGGTCACAATATTATCAAGCATATCAAGCGATACACCATTCCACCATTTTGCCGCAGAACCCATGGACGCTTTCGCTTCCCAAAAGGTTTTGGTCAAGGCATAGGCTGTCGCGTCATCCATATCTGTTGTGGCAAAGGCGACAACGGGCAATGATGTTGTGGTAATCTCCGACGACTGACCAGCATATGTGCCAGCCGGTATCTCGAGCCGCGTGCGCTTTGACAGTTTGATTTGCTCATCAGATAGAGACAGCACCCTCGCACCGGCAGATGCTGCCGCCTCGATCACATTTGGTGCCGGGTAGGATCCGGCCGTCACAAACCCGTCAATCTGGCCATTCTTTAGCGCAGGAACCGCATTCGATAATTCAACCTCAGCCAGCTTCACCTTGCCTTCAAGGCCAAACAGCTTGAGATATTTTGCGCCTTCTCTCGCACCAAACGACCCCTTGCCAAGCAAAATTGTCTTGCCCTCCATACCGCTGAAATCGGTTACACCTGACGCTTCCGACATCACAAAATGCATGGTCAAAGACGGAATTGGGAACAAAGCCCTGATTTCATTAAAGCGCGGATTTGCCTTATCCTTGAACATCGCCTTGCCACCACGGGCCAGATTGATCAGCGTGGGCGGTGTGGTGAACACATAATTACCTTTACGGCCGATCACTTCCATCACATTTTGAACCGACCCCTGACTCTCTTCGACGGTGACAGTTATGTCGCCCTTCGAGCCTTGCTTCACCCCCTCGGCAATCTGTACCGCCATTTGATAATAGGATGAAGTCGACTTTGCCGATTTATAGGTAACGCGCGTTTCACTTATCGCTTGTGTTGCTGGCACGATCATCGCCGCCGCCAGCAAAATCTTTGCTATCGAATTGAGTTTCATTGTTTTTGCCTCCCAAAATATTTTTAAAACCCTAGCACATTAGGCTAGTGGTTCAATCGCAATATCAAGCCGGCATTTATAACAAGGCCGCGTTGTCATTATTCTTGATACTGCCACGGCAATGCGCTTACAGCGTCAGTCACTATGCCGTTTTAGCCATAAATCAACCGATCCCTTCCAAGGTTATTGGCTGAGAATAAACTTCACTTTTTCATCATGCTGGTTTTATGCTCATGGGATTAGCTTTGCCGCAAATGCGGGTATGTGACGAAAGGGAAATGGCAATGAGCCGAGAACAGGCATTATCCAAAATTGACGAATATTATCACACCGGCGGTTTCGAGGCTGACCTTGCGCGCAGGATCGCTTATAAAACCGAAAGCAACCTTGCCGGATGCGAGGCCGCTTTACAGGCCTATCTTGATGATGATCTCGTGCCATATTTATCCGACCTTGGATTTGATTGTGAAATCTATCCAAACCCGCGCAACGACGCCGGCCCATTTCTGGTGGCGCGGCGCATCGAAGGCGATGATCTACCAACGGTGATGACCTATGGTCATGGCGATGTGGTTGCTGGATACGATACCCAATGGGACAATGGAATGTCGCCATGGCAAATCACCAAGGATGGACAGCGCTGGTATGGCCGCGGCACCGCCGATAATAAGGGCCAGCACACGATTAATATGGCCGCATTGAAAACCGTACTCGAGGCGCGCGGCACGCTTGGCTTCAATGTTGTCATTCTGATTGAAATGGGCGAGGAACGTGGCTCGCCCGGGCTAAAGGATTTCTGTGCCGCCCATCGGGATCTATTCAAGGCCGACGTATTTATTGCGTCTGACGGGCCGCGCATCCACCCCGATAAACCGACCATTTTTATGGGATCTCGTGGGGTATTTAATTTTACCATGCGACTGGATTCGCACGCTGGCGGTCATCATTCCGGGAATTGGGGCGGCCTGCTGACCAACCCCGGCGTGGTCATGGCACATGCGCTTGCCAGCATGATTGATCGAAATGGAAAAATTCTTGTCGAAGGATGGCGCAACACCCAAATCCCAAATTCGGTTCGCGCAGCAATTGCCAAGCTAGAGGTTGGGGGCGGCGAAAACGCACCCGAGATTAACCCAAATTGGGGCGAGCCTGATATGACGCTTGGTGAACGGGTTTTTGCCAGCAACACGTTTGAAGTGCGTGCGTTTGAAACTGGTAATCCGCGATCACCAGCCAATGCTATCCCGCCAAGTGCCGTGGTGTTTGGGCATCTTCGCTATGTTGTTGGCACCGAAGTTAGCCAGTTAATGCCGCTGCTGCGCGCGCATCTCGACAAGCACGGATTCAATGATATCACGATCACCAGCGAGCGCGATCCGATGTATGCTACACGGCTTGATCCCGATCATCCATGGGCGAAATGGGCGCTGAAATCGCTTGGCGAAACGGCCAGTGAGGATATTTCTGTGATGCCAAATCTTGGGGGATCATTGCCCAATGACGTGTTTGCAGATTTGCTTGGATTGCCGACCATCTGGGTGCCGCATTCTTATGCTGGCTGCTCGCAACACGCACCAAACGAGCATATTCTGGAATCAATCACCCAATCGGCGCTACGGCTAATGACTGGGTTATGGTGGGACCTTGGTGCCGGAAACACCCCACGGAACAGCAACTGAGCAAATCTCTTTATCTTTGTCCTAATCTTTACCCATGAGGAAATAATATGTCAGACCTATGTGACATGACCGCTGTCGAATTACGCCGCATGATTGGACGCAAAAACATTTCGCCGGTTGAGCTGCTGGATAGTTGCATTGCCCGGATCGAAGCGACAGATGGGGCGCTTAACGCCGTTGTTACGCGTTCATTTGATCACGCCCGTGACGCGGCAATTGACGCTGAAAAAGCCGTTCTGAGTGGGCAGGAATTGGGTTTGCTACACGGGCTTCCGGTTGGCATCAAAGATCTTGAAGCGACCGCCGGGATCCGCACCACTTTAGGCTCGACACTTTATGCCAATCACATCCCAACCAAGGATCAGGGGTCAGTTGCGAATATTCGCGCCGAGGGCGGTATCATTATCGGCAAGACTAACACACCGGAATTTGGTGCGGGGGCAAATACACGCAATCTTGTATTTGGTGCCACCGGCAATCCTTTCAATCCAGAAAAAACCTGTGGTGGTTCGTCGGGCGGATCAGCGGTTGCGCTTGCCACTGGTATGATGCCGCTTGCCAGCGGATCTGATTATGGGGGCAGCCTGCGCACGCCTGCAGGTTTCTGCGGTGTTGTCGGCATCCGGCCATCTCCGGGGGTTGTTGCAGCAGAAGGGCGGCCGGTTGGCCTGCTTCCTTTTTCCGTTCTCGGGCCGATGGGGCGCACCGTTGACGATGCCTATCTATTGCTGCAGGCACAGATGGGCGTTGATCCGCATGATCCATTTTCAACATCACCTGACATCGATTTATTTGCGCCCCTTGAAGGCGCCGATCTTGGCAGCATCAGGGCAATGATTACGGCCGATCTTGGCGCCGCGCCAATGTCAAAAAGCTATCGGTCGCTTTTCGCCGACCGGGTTGGTGTTTTCGGCCGTCACTTTTCGACTGCGATAGAGGGCAGCCCCGACTTTACCGATGGTGATAACTCATTTGAAGTTTTGCGCGGGGTGAATTTTGTTGCCGCACATGGTGAGCGTGTCCGTCAACACCGCGACAAGCTAAGCCCGAACGTTGTCGATAATGTTGATCGCGGCCTTGCCTATAATCTGGAAGATGTTGCAATCGCACATCTGCAACAAAGCAAGATTGCCCGCAACTGGCTCGATCTCTTTGACGAGGTGGATGTGGTCATTTGTCCAGCCGCATCAACCTCACCATTCCCGCATGATCAATGGTCGGTTACAGAGATTGATGATGTGCAAATGGAAACTTATATGCGCTGGCTGGCGATCACCTATTTGCCAACAATGGCGCTTGCAAGCGCGGTTGTTCTGCCATGCGGGCTAGATGATCATCACATGCCGTTTGGCATCCAGATTCTGGGCGCGCCCGGGCGTGATCGGCTTGTTATTGAGGTTGCAAAAGCGCTCGAGGACGTGCTTGCTGTGAACGAGAAAACCCGTCGCCCTCTTCCCGATATAGCCAATCTGGCAAATGTTGCAAAAGCGGCAGGCTAACGCCTAGCGGGATCAATCCTCATAAAGATGGCATTCGACATAATGCCCTTTTTGAGCTTTTCCGACTGGCGCAATGCCAGAGCAATGCGGCATTGCGTTGGCACAGCGCGGATGAAACGAACAGCCTGTCGGTGGGTCAATCGGATTTGGATAACTGGCGCCTAACTGGTTATTCGGAATCCCCAGATTTGGATCAGGGGTCAGAACTGAATTCAACAGCGCGCGTGTATAGGGGTGCTGCGGATCATTAAACAATTTATCGGTATCGGCGACTTCGACAATACGCCCAAGATACATCACAGCCACCCGCGTTGCGATATGTTCGACCACTGCCAGATTATGACTGATGATAATATATGTTAAATTCAACTCATCGCGCAGGTCGTTCAACAGGTTCAATATCTGCGACTGCACCGAGACATCCAGCGCCGATGTTGGCTCGTCACACACGACAATTTGTGGCCGGTTGACCAGCGCACGGGCAATTGCCACGCGCTGGCGCTGGCCGCCCGATAACTGATTTGGAAAGGCATTACGAAGGCGCGGCGGCAACCCCACCAGCTCCATCGTTTCCTCGACTCGCCGTTGCATACTGTCCAGATCAGCAACGCCCTGCACCTTCATCGGCAACGCGATGATAGAGCCGATCGTCTTTCGCGGATTGAGCGACGAATATGGGTCTTGAAAGATAGGCTGCACAGTTCGCGCCAACTCGAGCCGCGGCACATCATTGATCGGCTTGCCACATAGCTCAACCGTGCCCGATGATTGTGGCAACAGACCAAGCAGCATTTTGGCAAGCGTCGTTTTTCCACAACCCGACTCGCCAACAAGTGCCAGAACCTCGCCGCGCGCAACCGTCAGATTTACCCCATTCACTGCCTTGAGCTGTTGCTTTCCCCGAAACATACCGCGTGAAATAGAGAAGTTCCGGGTTACATCCTTTGCATCAATCATTAGTTCAGCCATCATGCCACCTCACTTTTTGCCAGTGTTTTAGCATCATGGATGCAGCGATAAGCCTGTGTTTTACCTTTTGGGTCACGCAGCGAAATATCACTCTGACGACACGCATCGCTGGCCATATCGCAGCGATCAGCAAACCTGCAGCCAGTAAATTCGCCAATCAGCGACGGCACCATACCCGGGATTGACCCAAGTGGCGTACCGCGCTTGGTTTTTCCCGGCACCGGAATACAACGCATAAGCCCGCGGGTATAAGGGTGAAGCGGGTTTTCAAAAATCTGCTGCGCCGTGCCCTGCTCGACGATTTGGCCCGCATACATCACCGCAACACGGGTCGCAATTCGCGCCACCACGCCAAGATCATGTGTGATCAGCATCAGCCCCATATCAAATTCATTTTGCAGGTCTTTCAACAACAACAGGATCTGCGCCTGAATCGTCACATCAAGCGCCGTTGTCGGCTCGTCAGCGATAATCAATTCCGGTTCACATAAAAGCGTCATGGCAATCATAACCCGTTGACGCAACCCACCAGATAATTGATGCGGATATTGACCAAGCCGCTGATCGGCCGCAGTGATGCCAACCTTTTCCAGCATACGCTTTGCCAGATCGCGCGCCTCATCACCTGATATGGTGCGATGACGGTGCAATGTCTCGATCATCTGATTGCCTATGGTAAAGGCCGGGTTCAGACTGGTCATTGGCTCTTGGAAAATCATTCCCATCTTGTTACCCCGAATATCCGACATTTGTTTCTCGGAATAATCAAGGATACTCGTGCCCGCCAGATCAAGCTGTCGTAGCCTCCGGATCGCTTTTTTGGGCAACAGATCCATTATCGCCAACGAGGTCAATGATTTGCCACAACCAGACTCACCAACGATGCACAGCGTCTCACCCTTATCCACATGAATATTGAGGTCGTCTACTGCATGCAGCACGCCCTCGGCGAGGGGAATATCCACCGATAGATTTTTGACCTCAAGCACTCGATCAGGCATCCCCACCCCCTAGTTCCTATTTTCCGGTGCAGTTATATCCCGTGCACCATCACCCATCAGATTGATAGCTAGAACCAGCATAAACAACGCCACTCCTGGTATAGCAATCAACCATGGCTCAAATAACATCATATCCTTTCCTTCGGACACCATCAGCCCCCAGGATGGCAATGGAGGTTGAACGCCAAGGCCAAGGAACGACAATGCGGCTTCAAGAATAATCGCGTGCGCAATTTCAATCGTTGTGATCACGATCAGATTGTTAACCACGTTCGGCATCACCTCTGCGATCAAAACACGTGAGGTTGAACAGCCAACCGCCCGTGCTGCAGCAACATAATCCATCGAACGAATTTGCAAGGTCGATGACCGCATCACCACGGCAAATCGATCCCACAATAACAAGCCCAACACCGTCACGACCACCTGCAGCGACCCACCAACAATCGCCACAACCGCCAACGCCACTAGAACGACCGGCATCGAGAGCCTGACCGTGATCAGAAACGTGACGACCATATCAACGCGGCCACCAAAATAGCCCGCCATAACCCCCATAAAAGTACCGATGATGCCAGAAATAACTGCAGCCCCGATGCCAATGAGCAGGGAAATTCGAGCCCCATATATCAACCTTGACAGGTAATCACGCCCAAGGTGATCCGTGCCAAGAATATGCTCCCAGCTACCACGGCTGTCCCAAACAGGCGGCACAAGACGCCGCATCAAATCTTGATGATACGGATCGTGCGGGGCAATAAGCGGGGCAAGCAAAGCGATGGCAATGACTGTAATGACAATGACCGAGCCGATGATCATGCCCTGATGGCCTTTGACTTTTTTAATCAGCGAAGACAATTTGCCTGACCTATTTATGTTTGCACTATTTGATAATGACATCAGCTAATCCTGATCCGAGGATCAAGCCACGCATTTAGCAAATCAGCAAAAAATGTGAGAACAATGTAAAATAATGAAAAGACTAGAATAAGCCCCTGCACTGTCGGTAGATCATTTCTGGTAATTGACTCCCAAGCTAAAAAGCCAGCCCCATGCAAAGCAAAAATTGTTTCGACAACAATCGACCCCCCCAACATAAACCCAAACTGCACCGCAGCTAGGCTGACAACAGGGATAATCGCGTTACGAAGAGCATGTTTAAAGAGGACCACTACCGGCCGTAATCCCTTTGCCCGCGCGGTTCTTATGTAATCTGTGCTGAGAACCTCAAGCATGCCAGTTCGCGTTAGCCGCATAATCGCTGGCGCCGCATAATACCCAAGAACCACGGTTGGCATTACAAAATGCAGCCATGTATCGGAACCGGATGTTGGCAACAGACGCAGATTTACTGACAGTAAAACGATGAGCATCAGGGCAAACCAAAAGCTTGGAAGCGCCTGCCCCATAACAGATAAGAACAGCGCAACGCGGTCAATAATGCTGTTTGGACGAATTGCAGCAGCAACACCAAGCGGAACTGAGAATAGAATTGCAAAGGTAATTGCGCTAACCCCAAGCATCATGGTGGTGGGCAATCTTTCACCAATCAGGGCGCTGACGTCAGTTCGGAAATAATAGCTTTTTCCCAGGTCACCACCAATTGCACGCTGAAGCCAGTCAAAATACTGGACAAGGATAGGCCGGTCAAAGCCATATAGTTTACGAATGGCCTCAATATCCGCGTCTGAAGCCGTTTCACCAGCCATAGCAATCGCTGGGTCACTCGACAGATAGAGCAGACCAAAGCTGATAAAAGAAACCGTTAAAGCGACTAATGATGCGAGGCCAAACCGCTTCAATGTATAAAAAAGCATCAGAGCATACCTGTCAAAACGTCAGTGAGAGAGCTGCGCGCCGTTCGGCGCGCAGCTATCGTTTATTTATTTCCATTTTGCTGTGAAAAAGCGCGGAATTTCATCTGCCGTAGGCGTGAATTCGACGTCTTTCGAGAACGCATACCATGTATTATATGACCATAGCGGGAACATAAATACCTCTTCCGATATGCGAGAAAGAGCCGCTTTATAGGCGTCCTTTCTAACTTGGGGATCTACATTAGTATCCCCAATTCCCAACTGCTTGATAACCTCAGGGTCTTTTGAATAATCGTCCTTACCACCAGATTGGAAGTGGCTGGTAATGGCTGAAACATCATTAATTGAGTATGATCCCCATGTACCAAAGTTAAATGGCGACGCACCTTCCTGAACCTTGTCTCGGAATGCCGCATATTTCAGATACTCAAATTTTGTCTTGATGCCGATTGCATTCAGATTGTTGATCATGGCTTCAGCATAATCACGGTTTCGGTAGGCAAGGAACGGTGTTTCAAACCCATTTGGATAGCCTGCCTCGGCCAGCAGCTTCTTTGCCTTTTCGGGGTTGTAATCATATTTTGGCACATCCTGAGTGCATCCAAACTGCGACGGAAAGCACAGTGAATTCACAACAATTGACTCGCCCTGCACCAAGTTTTTGACGATGCCCTCACGATCAATCGCATGGGCAATAGCTTTGCGCACCCGAACATCGTTCATGGGATTTTTACTGTGACGTCCCATTGCATCGAAATTCAGATACCCAATTCTCATGGTTGAGGAATTCTTTACAGTAAATGCACCCTGTGATTTGATACGTTCGGCTTGATCTGGTTTGACTTTCCAAATCCAGTCAATACCGCCCGAAAAAAGCTCTGCGAGTTGTGTGTTGCTCTCAGCAATGGTACGAAACACAACATTTCCTATATTCGCTTTTCCCTTTGGGCTGCCGCTATGGTGGCCATCATATTTCTTGAACCGGTAGCGTTTACCGGGTTCAACACTTGTGACAGCGTAGGGCCCCGTTCCGACAGGCTTTATCGCCATACCTTCAGGGCCAACTTTACCATAGTAATCATTTGGGTACATCACGATCGGGCCAGATAAGAACTCTAGCGCGGCAGGAAACTCTTTTTTCAAGTTCAACCGGACCTTGTACTCACCGAGTTTCTCAGCACTACTCCACCAGTTCACATTCCGCGCGGGTTTTGCTCCATTTTTTGGATCTGCTACGTAATTGAGCGTAAACACCACGTCATCCGCATCAAACTTTTCACCATTATGAAACTTCACTCCTTTACGAAGTTCAAATTCAAGGGTTTTCGAATCAACCCAGGTGTAGGATGTCGCCAAATTCGGCAAATACTCATTTGTTTTGGGGTCCCTGTAAAGAAGCGCATCCCAAACCATACGTGAAATGATGATGCCCTCGCGCGCTGTATTGTAATAATTATCGATAGATTCCAACTCACGATCAATCGCAACGTTGAGCGTGTCGTCAGACTTTCCTGCATGCGCAACAGAGGCACCACCTGTCGCAAGCAAGGCGCCAACAAGCAGCGACGAGACATGTTTTTTTATGATCATTAAAACCTCCCTTTATATTCATTTGTATAGTGATGCTGAACACTCTTAGACAAAAGTCAAACACACCTTTTTCGCTGTGTCGAGGCACTTCACGAGAAAATCCATTATTTCGTCGGTGCAGACACTCTGATCAGCCAAATCTTTCTGGCAGGGAAAACATTCGTTTTAAATGTTTGGATTTTCGGTCTATATCTTATTGTTAGAGTAAAGAAGGCAGAACAAATCTAATAATATCCTGACAAATTCGACTTGACCCAACAATCTTTGGAACATGGTTTGAAATCTGACACCAAACAGCAAAAGCGATCGCTACTAAGCCGGTTGCAGAGCAAAGATACTGCGCTACAATCGGTATTCTGGATGTTGATTTCCTGCTGTGCGCTATCAATGCTCGCCGCACTTGGCAGGCTTTTGGGAGAATATGAGGTAAGCGCGTTCCAGACGGTGTTTTGCCGTTTGCTGTTCGCCTTTCTGGTGATGGTGCCACTGGTAATGCATCAAGGGCTAAAGACGGTCACAACTGCGCAGCTTAAAACCTATATCATTCGATCAGTTTCCGGCATGGTGGCAATGTGGACATGGTTTTATGCGGTAACGCTTATTCCCATTGGCGAGCAAACAGCACTTAGCTTTCTTGCTCCTCTTTTTACCACAATCGGTGCCGCCTTTGCGCTTAGAGAAACCGTGCGGATGCGACGATGGGCGGCGATTTTTACCGGTTTTGTCGGCGCCCTGATTATTATTCGCCCGGGCATCGTCGATATCAGTCTTGGTCATTGGGTCGCCATTTTATCGGCGCTGGCAATGGGCTGTTCGGCTCTTATCATCAAACATCTAACCCGTCAGGATAATCCGCTGATCATTGTGTTTATCTCTCATCTAATCATGATGCCGATGGCACTCATTCCGGCGATCATTGTTTGGGAATGGCCCAATCAAGAGGTGTGGTTAATCCTGATGGCAACTGGTCCCTTTGCCGTTATCGGACATTTTGCGTTAACCAAAGCCTATTCGCTTGCCGATGCGTCCTTTGTTGCCGGCGTTGATTACGCGCGATTACCCTTTGCGGTATTATTTGGCTGGTTGCTGTTTAACGAGCTGTCCGATTTATGGACATGGATCGGTGCCAGTATTATTTTTGCGTCGTCTTTTTATGTGATCCGGCGAGAAATGCGTGACAAGAAAAATGCCTTGCAAAAACAGGCTCTGCTAATTGAAAAAGCGTGATTAATTTGACCCGATTATACCCCCCTCGGATTACCCCCACAGATTAAATAAGGAGAAAGCGATGTCAAACCAAGTGATCGACTGGCTGGAGTCGCAGCAGGATAATATGCTGGATTTACTGGGCGAGCTGGTAAATATCGATAGCAACAGTTTCGACAAAGCCGGCGTTGACCGGGTGGCAAGCCGGCTTGCTGAATTTTTTGATGCCCAATCCATCCCGCACGAGACCATTCCGATCAGCACCCATGGGGATGCGATGCGCGCGGTTGTTGCCGGTGGCAACGGTAACCGGCCAATCCTGTTATGCGGCCATCGCGATACTGTCTTTCCCACCGGCGAAGTTGAAAAACGCCCGTTTCGCATTGAAAATGGGCTGGCTTATGGTCCGGGCGTTGCTGATATGAAACCCGGACTTGTAATCAACGCGTTTATTCTGGCCGCTTTTCAAAAATTTGGGGGGCACCCAAATCCGCTCGTTGGGCTGTTTACCGGTGATGAAGAAATCGGCTCGCCAACATCTCAAAATGTGATTATTGCCGAAGCAAAAAAGGCACGCCTTGCGTTTAACAGTGAACCCGGCAGACCGAACGGAAACATTGTGACAAAGCGCAAGGGCGGCATTTTTTGTCACTGCGAGATTCGCGGCGTTGCAGCGCATTCAGGCGGGTTTTTCGAAGATGGCCGCAGCGCAATCGAAGAGATGGCACGCAAAATACAGGCATTGCACGCACTGACCGATCTTGACCGCGGCATTACAATTAACGTTGGCCTGGTCGCGGGCGGCCAGTCGGTCAACACGGTTGCCGCCGAGGCCAGCTGCGGTATTGATATCCGCTACCGCGATAGTGATGACCGCGCCGAGATTTATGAGAAAGTGCGGGAAATTTGCACCATGACAAGCGTTGATGGCACCAGTTCGGACATGGTGATAAAAGGCGAATTTCACCCGCTGAACCCATCGCCGCAATCAGTCGAGCTATTCGATCTTTATGTAAAAACTGCTGCCAAAAATGGTGTCGTTGTTGCGGGAGAACATTCAGGCGGATGCGCGGATAGCGGGTTTATCGCCAATGCCGGTACGCCGGTAATCTGCGGGGTTGGACCAATTGGTGGAAACTATCACCGGCCAGATGAATGGATGCAGATTGACAGCTTGTCAGTGCGCGCAAAATTCATTGCCGAGACAATCCTAGCGCTGGCGACAACACCAACCAAAACCGGCCTTTAATGCGGTGCTAGCGCACCCCGCCCACAAACAAGCAAATTAGCACGCCGCCGCCATACCATCACCGGCTGGATCAGCCCCGCCATCAAGCTTGCCATCTTGCAGTCTGATCGCGTGCAAGATCGGGGTGATATAGCTGGCGGCATAGCGCCGTGTCACATATCCGTCTTGATGAAGATCACGCTCGACACCGCGCAAAATCCGATTGGTCAACTCAATCACATTGGACGTTGCGCAAAAACGCGGCGCAGACACCGCATCCTGAGCACTCATTCCAAAATCGACCGCGTTAAGGATCGTTTGCAAAACCCCCATAGTGATGGTTGTGCCGCCCGGTGCGCCCAACGCCAAAAACGGCTTTCCGTCCTTTGACAAGATTGTTGGGCACATCGCCGTAAAGCGGGCTTTACCCGGTGCAAGACTGCCGACATGGCCGGGCCGTGGATCAAACACCATCATGCAATTATTATACATAAAGCCAAGCCCGTCTGTGATCACTCCCGAGCTTGATCCAAGCGAATGCGTAACATTAACAACATTGCCGTCAGCATCAGCGACAACCAGATGCGTTGTGTCCTTACTTTCTGGCGCGCCTGAATTTAGCCGCACTATATTAGCCTTTTCACCAGCGCGAATCTTTGCCGCAATGTCGGCTGCTCTGGCTTTACTTGCCAGCAGATCTTGCGGCACATCAATGAAATTTGGATCCCCCATAAACTGGTCTTTATCGATGGTGGCATATTTCATCGCTTCGGCCACCGTTGCGATATATTGCGCCGAATTATGCCCCATAGCGGACAAATCAAACTGCTCTAGAATATTCAGCATTTCCAAGATCATCAAACCGCCACCCGGCAATTGATTGGTTGCCACCTCAAACCCGCGATAGCTGCCGATCAGCGGCGCAATTCTGGTTGGCGCACAATCAGCCAGATCATCTTTTGTCAACAGCCCGCCATTTGCCTTCATATCGGCGGCGATCAGGTCAGCAACATCACCATTATAAAAGATGCCAATGCCTTCATTCGCAATTCGTTGGTAAAGCCGGCCCATATCTGGGTTTTTCAGAATATCGCCAACATTCAACAGCGAACCATCATCGCTGAGGTATATCTTGCGGGCTGCATCCAGTTTATTCACCACGGCAACCCGTTCAATACGTCCTGCCTGTGCCGGTTGAAGCCAAAATCCCAGAACCCTTGGCCGAACCGCAAACCCATTCATACAATAGTCAATCGCTGGCTGCAAAACCTGATCCAGCGACATTGTGCCATGCGTTTGCAGCGCGGTATTAAACGCCTGCAACGTCATTGGCGATGTCATCGATTGATACCCGAATTCATTAACCTGCCCCTTGAGCACAAAGCCAAAACCATCATCGCATTCGCGTTCGATCAGATGTTCCCACATATCTGATTTGGTCGCTTTTGGTGCCTTGCCGTGAAAATCAATGAAACTGTGAATATCTTTTTCTGGCATGAAGATTTGCATCGAGCCAAAACCGGCAATACCGCACATTTGCGGATCCACAACTGTCTGGACAAAGGCGGCAGCAATAGCCGCATCCATGACATTACCGCCAGCTTTAAAAATATCCAGACCAGCCTCTACCGCTTCTGGCTGTGGTGCCGAAATCATACAACGCGTCATCATAACTTCCTTCACAAATTGACTATCTAGCCGATCACAAACTTAAACAGGTTTTTGAAATTCCTGCCAGTGCAGTCTTTGTCAGAGTGTCGTGATACGCCATTGCTAGCTAATGGCTTGTTTTTGTCATGACCGACACGCTAACGTTATCGGTGCGCTGCAAGATAAAGCAGGTAAATGGCAATATGGAGGGTAATCATGGATTTGGCGCAGCTAGGGTTTAATGATGAAGATATGCTTGCCGGATTAAAGCCATGGGTTTTGTGCGAAAGCCCCAGCTATGATCCGGCAGCAGTGAACCGGATGCAGGATATCGCCGCACATGATCTTGCAGTTATGGGGGCATCGATTGAACGCATTACGCCGCATTCCTCAATTGGTGATTGTATTCGCGCGCGTTTTCCCCATTCACAATCTGACGCACCCGGCATCTTGATTATTGGTCATATGGATACGGTTCACCCGCTAGGCACGCTGGCACAATTACCGTTTAAAACTGATGGCAACCGCTGCTATGGCCCCGGTATTTGCGATATGAAAGGTGGCAATTATCTTGCAATTGAGACAATCCGCCAGCTGCAAAGGGCCGGACTTGAAACGCCGCTTCCCATCACCGTTCTCTTTACCTCGGACGAAGAAATTGGGTCGCCACACACCCGCACCCTTATCGAAGCCGAAGCCGCGCGGGCAAAGGCGGTTCTGATACCCGAGCCAGCACGAAAAGGTAATGGCGTGACATCTGGCCGTTATGCCGTCGCCCGCTATGATGTCACCACCTATGGACGGCCAAGCCATGCCGGATTGCGGCTTTCTGAAGGACGGTCAGCAATCCGAAAAATGGCCGAAAAAATTATCGATATCGAAGCCATGACAAGCAAGGATTGCAGCTTTTCAGTGGGCGTTATGCACGCCGGGCAATGGGTGAATTGCGTTTCGTCAAAGGCCAGCGCCGAGGTCTTGTCAATGTCAAAACGCCAAGAGGATCTGGATAATGGCATTGCCAGAATGCTTGCCCATAATGACCCAGATGGCGAGGTCATTACTGAGGTCACACTTGGCCTGACAAGGCCTGTCTGGACGCCGACAAAAGCCGGCCTGAAACTTGTCGAGCTGGCCAAAAATCTTGCCACGCAGCTAGGCCAGCCATTTCGCCATGAAAGTTCGGGTGGTGGCAGCGACGGTAATTTCACTGGCGCGATGGGTGTTCCGACGCTTGACGGTCTGGGCGTTGCGGGCGACAAATATCATACTCTTGAAGAACACATCGAAATTGATAGTCTTGCAATGCGCGGCAGGATGATGGCCGGTCTATTGATGGGAATTGACGCGAATTTCTAGAATTTGCAAAAAAACAGGGAGCCTTTGCCATGGCCGAGACAAAACTATCGACGCATACGCTCGAAGCCTTATATCTGCGCGACAAAAACCTTGTTGATGATGTGATGGGCAAGATGAGTTTTACCGATGCGATGTTCTATCACATCATCGGTGTCGCCCCCTCGCCCGGCCAGCGCGCAGTCCTTGATACGGTGCTGGTCACATTGATGGAACATGGCTTTACCCCCAGCGCGATTGCCGCGCGCATGACCTACCTTTCTGCCCCTGAGGCAATGCAATCAGCGGTTGCGGCCGGATTGTTGAATGTCGCTAGCCAATTTATTGGCACGATGGAAAATGCAGCAAAAATTCTGGCCGAGATCGCCGAAGATCCAGATGGCCATGACGCAGCCTGCAACCGCATCGTGCAACGGCATCGGACGAACGCTATGCACATGCCCGGCTTTGGTCATCATTTGCATCGCCCTGATGATCCACGCACCTCGAAAATGTTCGAAATTGCCATGGCATATGACGACATCGACAAACGGCCGATCGAAATATTGAAAACGTTGGGGCATCATGTCGATCAGATTTATGGAAAGCATCTGACGATCAATGCAACCGGCGCAACGGCTGCAATATTAATGGGGGCAGGCATTCCGATTGGCATCATGCGTGGCTTTGCAGTGATTTCACGTGCCGCCGGACTGGTGGCGCATATCATGGAAGAACAGCAAAGCCCAACGGGTCGGGAAATTTGGGACCTTGTCGATAAGACCATTCCTTATACCGGTAACGCCATTATCAAAACATGAGCAAAGGAACAGCCAAATTGCGCATGTGACCACGTCTCTATTTAGACCAAGGCCGGCCTTATGCGGCGACCAGCATCTGTGCAAAGGATTTACCATGAAAAGCCAGTTTATCTTCCAGCGAAACAGTCAATCCGATCTGCCCATAGCGGCGGCAGGTGACGGATGCTTTATAAGGGATGCTGATGGCAAGGCCTATCTCGATGGGTCAGGCGGTGCCGCCGTATCATGCCTCGGCCATTCCGACAGCCATGTAAAAAACGCGATCTTGGCACAGATGGAAAGCGTGTCTTATGCGCACACATCCTTTTTCACCAGCGCGCCTGCCGAACAGCTAGCCGCACGCCTGGCCAGCTATGCACCGGGTGACATTAACCGGGTTTATCTGGTTTCGGGTGGATCGGAAGCGATCGAGGCCGCGCTTAAACTGGCCCGCCAGTATTTTACCGAAATTGGTCAGCCCGAACGCAAGCACATCATTGCCAGACGCCAGAGCTATCATGGCAATACCCTTGGCGCGCTAGCGGCAGGTGGCAACCAATGGCGGCGACAGAACTTTGCGCCTTTGCTGATTGAAACCAGCCTGATTTCACCCTGCTATGCATGGCGGGACAAGCGTGATGACGAAACCGAGGATGATTATGGTCTTCGGGTTGCAAATGAGCTTGAGACAGAAATTTTACGGCTTGGCCCGGATCAGGTGATGGCGTTTCTGGCCGAGCCTGTAGTTGGCGCAACGGCGGGCGCGCTGTGTCCGGTGCCAGGATATCTGGCACGTATTCGCCAGATTTGCGATAAATATGGCGTGCTGCTGATTTTCGATGAGGTGATGTGCGGAATGGGGCGCACCGGCGCGCTGTTTGCCTGCGATATCGATGGGGTAATGCCGGACATCATCACCATTGCCAAAGGGCTTGGTGCCGGTTACCAGCCGATTGGCGCGATGCTTTGCCGTGATTATATCCATGATGCAATCGAGCAAGGGTCGGGCTTTTTTCAACATGGTCATACCTATCTTGGTCACCCGATCGCGGCAGCGGCGGCAAATGCCGTCCTCGACAGGCTGGTTGACGATGGCCTGATTAAGACCGTGGCAGAAAAAGGCGCCTATCTTAGATCACAGTTGCAATCGGTATTGGGCCAGCATCCACACATCGGCGACATCAGAGGCAGGGGGCTGTTTATCGGCATCGAGCTGGTGGCATCGCGCACCGACAAAACCCCGTTTGACCCTGCATTGAACATTGCTGGCAAAATCAAGAAAAACGCGCTTGCGGCGGGGCTTGCCTGTTATCCATCGCAAGGTACGATTGACGGCAAATCCGGTGATCATATTTTGCTGGCGCCACCATTTATCATTTCCATTGACGAAATGGATATGCTGGTCGTGCGCTTGGACAGTGCGATAAAGACAAGCCTTCCCGCCTAGGTCATTTTACCAAAGTCAGATCAGGCGCGGTTGCGCATCGGCAGGTTTGGCACGGCGTTTTTTTGGTGGCGGTTTGCGGCTTCCCAGCTTTTGATAAACGGCACGCGCCATCATCTTGAACTGATCGCCCTTGCGCACCGCATAAATACGTTCACGCGCAGCGCGCATTGCGGCCGCATTCTCGACAATCGGTAAGGGGTAATCCTGCGCTCCCTTCCAGCCAAGCGCCGCCGCCTCGACCGGCGGTATATCATGCGGCTGATGAATCCATTTCGCCGGCAAATGCGCAAGCTCAGGAACCCAGCGCCGAATAAACTGGCCATCAGGATCATGATCAAGCGATTGCTTCACAGGATTATAAATTCTGATTGTGTTAATGCCTGTAACCCCGGATTGCATCTGAAACTGACTGTAATGGATGCCAGCCTCATAATCGGTAAAAAGTCGTGCCAGATAGGGCGCGGTTACCCGCCAATCAAGCCATAGGTGATAGCTGGCAAAACTGACCAGCATCGCCCGCATCCGAAAGGTAATCCAGCCATTATGGATCAGCGAGCGCATACAGGCATCAATCATCGGATAGCCGGTCTTGCCGGTCGCCCAAGCGGCAAGATAGACGGCTTTTTGCGCCTCATCACAATTATTTTGCTCAGCATCAGGCGCGCCAATTCCTGGCGTGCTGGGAATAACCGTATCGCGGATAGACTCGTAAAGCGGGTGCATCGCAGTCGTTTCGATCGCCGGCTGATCCTCGAGTTTCTGCATAAAATGGCAACGCCAAGCAAGTCGCGACATAACCGCCCGGCAGCCCCGCCGTTTGGCCGTGCTGATCACCCGTGACGGATCAGCCAGATAACTGCGGATGCTGGTTTCGACCTCGCGCGATGAAATTGTTCCCCACGCCAGATGCGGCGACAGGCGCATTGACGTATCGGGCCCGCGCGCCGGTGACGCCAGATTTTTGATATAGAACTGGCTGCGGTCGTTGAGGAAAGATATTAACAGCGCGATCGCTGCCTTGCGTCCACCGGTTTGGGTTTGGCTTTGCCCGTAATATTCCATGCCTAGTTGCGGCACCGGCGCGCCGAATAACGGATCATCCTTGGGCGGTAGTGATTCTGTTTGCACTGCCGCAGCACCAGCCAAGCGATCGGGGCGCGGAACGCGGGCCTCCTGCATACGCTGGTTTCGAATTGCGGCCCAGTCATTACGGTTTTGCAGACGGCGGACAACCCCATTGGCTGGTGATTGGCAAAGCGATATTCCGCCCCGCCGGCAATAGGCAATCACTTTTCGGTCGCGCGCATATGTCCAGGCGTCCCCGGTTTCCTCATGCGCATAGATTCCCGCAATATCAACCTCACGCGCCAGTTCATCCAGCACATCGGTTATCTCGCCAATGCGGATGATCAAACGCTGACCAAGTGCGGCAAGGCTGGCATCAAGCTCGCCCAAGCAATCATGCACAAAACACCATTGGCGACGTGATGATGTCGGCAATCGCCAATAGTCCGGCTCGACAACAAAAAGTGGTAACACCAATGCGCCGTCACGCGCCGCAATCGCCAACGGTGCATGGTCAAATACACGCAAATCGCGCTTGAACCAGACGATATTTACTCTCTGTCGCATGGCCAGAACATTAGCACTAGGTGATGGATAGTTTCAAACCTTCTGATCTGACCTGCAGCCTAGCCATTTTTCACCTCCGTGAATGGCGCATCAAAATCACTTTACCTTCCTGTCTGGTGTGGTTAAATCTTGTGAAGAACCCCTTTCGAAAGCATCTTTCCATGACCCAAATTTCTGCCGATCTACTTGATAATATTCGTGGGCAATTTGCCCAGATTGATAGCTGTCCAGTACAGGGGCCGCGCGTCTTTTTTGAAAATGCTGGCGGCGCGCTGACCTTGGATAGGGTTGTTGATACCTCTGCACGGTTTGCCGCGATCCCCGATAATCAGGGTCGTGATAACCCCGGCTCGCATGAACTGGTCCGCGTCATAGATAAGGCCAAGCATGATTTGCGCGCCTTTATGAATGCGCCAAATGGACAGTTTTTTGTCGGGGAAAGTGGCACCGAACTGATTTTCCGCCTCGTTATGAATGCCTGTCTTGGCACCAATAAAGCCGGCATTGTTCTTGGCTCGACGATAGAACATCCAGCAACCCGCAGCGCCTGCGCGCGCTGGGCGCCGATCAGTGGCAAACAGCATGTGTTGATCGAGCATGATCATGCACGGGGACTGGTCAGTGCCGAGGCCTATGCCAGCACCGTGACCAAAGACACGTTGGTTGCCACAATTTTACATACCTCACCAGTGACCGGCATGGGCATGGATATCGCAGCCATTGCCAAGGCGATTCGCGCTGTCAGCCCGGATTGTTTCATCATTGTCGATGGTATTCAACACGCGGCGCACGGTGAGATCAATATCGGCGCTTATGATATTGATGGCTATGTTATCTCACCATACAAAATGTTTTCGCGGCATGGCTATGGCCTTGCATGGATTTCGGATCGTATGACCCAGTTGCCGCATGACAGTCTTGTTGGCGGGCCAGCCGAAAATTGGGAACTTGGCACACGCGACACCGGTGCCTATGCCACCATGTCGGATGTTGTCGAATATCTTGAATGGCTTGGCGGCGAGGTTTCTGATAGCCGCGATCAGCGTGGCCGGTTTGAAGCAGCTGGCAAGGCCATTCATGAGCATGAAAAAACCCTTACCGATGCGATGATTCACGGTACCGGTAATTTGCCCGGCCTAGCCGAAATGGCGAATGTGCATATCATTGGCGGGATTGATAATCCGGCGCGTGAGGGGCTTGTCTCACTTTATGTTGACGGCATTGCCTCGAAGGACGTGGTCGCCCGCCTGAATAGCGAGGGCGTGCGGACCCATCTTCGAAAGGCCGATCATTATTCAGGCAATGTTCTTGATCCGCTTGGGCTTGATAGCTGTGTTCGTGTTTCCATGTGCCATTATAATAGCATCGCCGAGGTTGCGCAGTTCCTGGGCGTAATGAAAAACATCACCAGCGCAAACTGAGCTGGTGGTAAAAAGGACCGGGTGCCGCCTAGTCCTTTACGGCATCAGTTAGGATAAACGCAATCTGGCAAGGCTCGGTACCGCGGTTCGACCAAGCATGGTTCGTGCCTTGCTGGATGATGACATCTCCTGCTTTTACCAGATATTCGTCTTCATCCATCATCATGTAAATCTCGCCGGTTAGAACCACCGCATAATCCAGACTGTCGGTCCGGTGCATGAAAGGGTGGCGCGCACCTTCAACAATATTGGCGCCAGCTCCCATTTCCGCAAAGGCTGATTTACCGTCAAGCTTGGCCAGCTCTTCGGGATTTTCCGGATCAAATTGAACGATGCGAAACACCGAACCATTTTTGGGTGGGTGCAGGATCAACGGGCCGTTCACCGGATCATCATGGCGTTCCATTGTGGCTGGCGTCTTTGTACTTTGCCACAGGTTTGTCAAAGTCACGCCTGGCCGGTTTGGGCGTTGCAAAATACAATCGGCCTCGCCGTCCATAATCACTGTTGCAACACCATTTTCATCGTGGCCAGTAACAACACGCCTGATTTTTCTACCCATATTCCCCCCAAAAAACAAAATGGCTGCGGCAAATCATCGGTTACGGCCCGCGCCGGCAACGACATAGAAAACCGGGATATGGCTGACGAGCCTTATGCACCCGCTGATACTCGCATTGCCAGATATCAAATGCTGCAATCACCTTAATTATAAAAGCAGCATTTAGCTTTTGGCGATATTTTTCTTCGGGTCATAAAACGGCATTTCAACCTGACGTGCTTGACGTAAACCACCAATGGCATCGACCGTGACCTCAGCACCAATTTGATCGGCACCGCGCTCAACCATCGCGAGGGCGATGTTCTGTTCAAGACGTGGTGAATAGACGGCTGATGTGACCTTGCCGACCACCTTATCATTCATGCTTACCGGCCAGAATTTAGTATTAGGAGCCGTAAGAGGCGCACCGTCGATGATCAGGCCAACCTGTCGGCGGGCTGGTCCTTTCGCGCGGATAGCCTGCAACGCAGACTTGCCAATAAAATCATGCGCAGTATCCAGCGCAACCAGCCGGTCCAGTCCCAGCTCAAACGGGTTCGTGTTGATGTCCATATCGGCGTGATATGACAGCATACCTCCCTCAATCCGGCGGATAGTTGAGGTATGGCCAGGCTTTAGCCCAAAAGGCTCTCCTGCTGCCATAATCCTGTTCCATAAGCGGCTGCCTTGCGATCCATCTTGCAGATAAATCTCATAACCAAGCTCACTTGACCAACCGGTTCGAGACACTACCAGTTCGATGCCATCGAGCGTCAGATGGCGAAGCCAGTAATATTTTAATGTGGCAATATCTTCCCCGAACAGCGCCTTCATGACATCCATTGACCGCGGTCCTTGAAGCTGAAGCGGTGATGCATCCGGCTCACAAATATCAACATCAAACCCGCCATGCACAGCAACACCCTGCGCCCAGAGCAAAACATCACTATCGGCTAGTGAGATCCAGAATTTATCCTCAGCCAACCGCAGGATGATTGGGTCATTCAAAATGCCACCCTTGGCATTGGTGATCAGCGCATATTTACATTGTCCGACAGCCATCGTGCTGAGGTCACGCGGAGTTAGATGCTGGACAAATCTTGTCGCATCTGGGCCAGTGATCTGCACCTGCCGCTCGACCGCCACGTCGCACAAGATTGCCGTATTCACCAAATTCCAAAAATTGGCAACAGGATCGCCGAAGTCACGCGGTATATACATATGATTATACACTGAAAACGCTTTCGCGCCCCATTCTACGGTCGCATCAAAATAGGGGGATTTTCGGATTTGTGTTCCAAATCCAAAATCAACTAAATCACGCATAAAAACTCCTCTGGAACAGACATGGCGCGGTTAAAAATGGCGGCAATTCCGATAATAATTATCTGGATAAGGCGCACTCTAACGCGGTTTTATCGGCTGGCTGCGCAGTTAGCGGCCAATTCTGTTCAAATCTCACAAACTGCAGTGGGTTCGCGGCGGTTTTATTAACCAAGTAAGCCGGAAAGCTCGCCGGTTGAAACGCGGCTTATTTGGCGATGCAACGAAACCCAATATAGACCACCGCCATGTCACGCGGCTTGGTGGCGCCATAATCGGCCGTCATCTGTTGCGCCCCATACCACCATGAACCTCCCATCGTGGCCTGCGCCGAACTGGTGCCAAGCACTGCCCATTCCCAAACATTTGCGCCCATATCAAACAGCCCGTTAACGCCCTGCTTTGTCCGCCCGACCGGTGCGTGGCCAAACCCTCGATAAAGCTGGCGGCTGTAGTCACGCTTGCCAGAAACTGGCACTGCCTCAGTGCCGCAGTCGCCAAGGCAATTGGCACCATGCGGGCTGTCTCCGGTCGGGTAATCATATGTAACACCGCGTCGGAACGGTGAGGGTGGGGCGAGGCGTTGTTCGGTATAGGCGGCACTGATCCATTCGTCACGGCTCGGCAATCGCTGACCGCGCCATGCGCAATAGGCCGCAGCCTCATCAAAAGTCAGATGAACCGCAGGCTCATCTGGCGGGCTGACCGTGCCGTATGGCTGCCGCCAGTTCCAGCCCGGCTTGACCACCCATCCCGCTTCATAGACCATACCGCCATCCAGCTCGGCCTTGGTTTGAAACCCAGTAGCCGCGACAAATTCGGCAAAGGCTCTAATCGACACCTCAGTCTGGTCCATCCTGATCGCCATGTCAGCTTGCGCCGGGTTAAAAACGATCAGGCCAAATAGCACCCAAAATATACGCATTGACATCGCCACCTCTTTTTTGTGTGCACAGACCTCATAAACCTGCTGCCCTGCCAATAATAACGAGAACACCAGTGAAGATTAATAGACAAAATGTTTATTATAGCCAGCCCCTAACGCAAAACGGGGAACGCTAAGCGCTCCCCGTATGCCTCCCCCGAAACAGATTTTCTTCATCGGCCTTGTCTGACTATGCGATGGTATTTTCCAAACAACCAAGACCGCTAATCTCAAGTGACATATGATCGCCCTTTGCCAGATATTTTGGCGGCGTATAGCCTATCCCAACGCCGGCCGGTGTACCTGTTGCGATGATATCACCGGGCATCAATGTCATCGTTGCCGACATGGTTTCAATCAAGGTCGGAATATCAAAAATCAGATCAGCAACAACTGCCTCTTGCCGCACTTCGCCATTGATTCTGGTGACCAGTTTCATCGCATTCACATCGGCGATCTCATCACTGGTTACAAGCCATGGCCCCATTGGGCAAAAGGTGTCAAGGCTCTTACCGATAACCCATTGACCGTGCCGCTGCTGCAACTCACGCGAGGTCACATCATTAATAATGAGATAGCCAAAGACATGATCATAGGCGTCAGCTTTGCTGACCTGAAAGGCTTTTTTGCCGATAACAATGCCTAGTTCAATCTCGTAATCAACCGACTGGGTTGGATCAAGCGAGCCGTTCACCGGCTCCCCCGGCCCAACTACACTGGTCGGCGCCTTAGTAAAGATAACCGGAACCTTCGGCACGCTCTCCTTACTGGTCGAGTCGAACCCGCTAGAGTGAAATTCAGCGGCATGCGCATAGTAATTTTTTCCGACACACAGAATATCACGCTGCGGCTGCGGGATCGGCGACAGTAGTTCTGCACCATCTAATGCAATGCGATTCGTGCCATTGGCTACCCAGCGGTCAATTACCGCTTGCTCCTGCCCACAAAGTTTAAGCACAGCTGTTTTGGCATCATCACCCTGAGAACAGATAATAATTTCATCGCCATCAATAACGCCAGCAGCGATAGAGCCGGCATCGCGGAAAGTTACAAATTTCATTTTCTCGACAATCCTTATTTTTATCGGTAATATTTAAAAGCATATAGAGTTTTGTCTGTCAAACGCTCTTGTCTTTAATTGGGGCGCTAGCTGGCAACCACCAATGTGATGGGGATGAATTTGTTAGCACAGGCCGATATGATTGTAACGGCTGGTTCGAACGACATAAGCGTTTCGAAACATGAGTCGATGGCGCAGCGGGCCTATCGCATAATTCGTGCTGACATCATTTCAGGCGCGCGCGCCCCCGGCGAACGGCTCCGGATCGAGATGTTAAAAACCATCTATGATATTGGCCCGACACCGCTCCGTGAGGCTTTGCAAAAGCTCAGCACCGAGGGTCTTGTACTGGCTCTGGAGAAGCGCGGTTTTATGGTGTCACCACTTGATCTTGATGAATTCAGCGACCTAAACATCGCCCGCATCGAAGTCGAAAAGGTCGCACTTAGCAGATCCATTGCACTTGGTGACAGACAGTGGGAGTCACGTGTTGTTGCGGCAACCTATCTGATGAACAAGGAAGATACGGCACTGCTCGCCAGCGGCAACGGGGTTTCTGATGCGTGGGAGGCAGCCAATGCGGAATTTCACGCGACCATGATTGCTGCCTGTGGATCAAAATGGTTGTTGCAAATGCGCGATCATCTGCAAGATATGTGTGAGCGCTATCGCCGGTCATCAATAAGTCAAAGCATCAGAAAAACCGGAGATGGCAAACGTGACGTCGGCAAAGAACATGCCGCTATCAGCAACGCAGTGCTGGCACGCGATGCCGGACTGGCCTGCCAACTTACCGAGTCCCACTATATGAAAACACTAGACCGGCTAGAACGTGACCTAAGAATGCTCACCACGCCACAAATATAACGTCCTCATTTCCATGCGGAGCCAATGATGAAATACCGATTTCTTGGACATTGCACTGATCCATTATCTGCCATCGGCATTGGCGGCATGGCAATGACCAATATCTATGGTAGCGCGGATGCGGCGATTGTTGTGAATACGATCCATGCTGCCATGGATGCCGGCGTTAATTTTATCGACACGTCAGACGCCTATGCTGGCGGCAAAAACGAAGAAATGCTGGCAAAGGCACTGACAGGGCGCCGGCAGAACGCGTTCATTGCCACCAAATTTGGTAATCTGGGAGGTAGTGCCAATGGACGGCCGGAATATGTGATCGAAGCATGCGAGAGAAGCCTCAAGCGGTTGCAGACAGATGTGATTGACCTTTATTTTCAACATCGCGTTGATGCTGATGTGCCGATTGAAGATACTGTTGGCGCGATGTCGCGGCTGGTGGAACAGGGCAAGGTGCGTTGGCTTGGCCTGTCCGAGGCTGGACCGGAAACAATTCGCCGAGCCCACGGCACGCACCCCGTTGCCGCACTTCAAACTGAATATTCACTATGGACGAGATTTGTTGAGGACAGCTATCTGCCTCTTATCCGTGAACTCGGGATTGGCTTTATTGCATATTCGCCACTGGGCCGGGGAATGCTGACCGGCACTATCACGGGCGCCGACAGCCTTGCAGAAGGCGATCGTCGCCACGACCACCCAAGATTTCAGGCTGAAAACATCAATGCAAATGTTGCGCTGGTTGCACCGCTTCGAGATATTGCGGCGACAAAAAATGTAACTCCATCGCAGCTGGCCCTTGCATGGCTGTTAGCGCAAGGCGATGACATCCTGCCCATCCCGGGTACCAAAAATAAATCACATATGCTGGAAAACATCGCAGCCTCAATGATCAATTTAAGCGCCAGCGAAGTTGCGGAAATCGGCGCCGCGATCAATCCTGACCTGGTGTCAGGCACCCGTTATCCGGAAAAACAGCTTGGAGGGCTTGGTATCTAAATGAGGCTTATTGCATGAGCTGCATCGCTATCTAAGTTTTAAAATAGCTTATTCATATAAGAGCTTTACCATACAGAAGCATAGTCATAATGTTTTTAAATTAAATTTTACATTCGGCCAAAATGCGGCATGTCGATGGCCTGAATGGACCTACATATAGGTAAAAAGACATGCCCGATGAACCAAGTAACCAACTGGGAGGATAAAATGAATTTTGATGCAATGAAACGGCGCCAGTTTTTAAAGACCAGCGCAGCAACTGCTGGCACATTACTTGCTGGTGGCTTGATGTCGAGCCCAGCATGGGCAGCCTATCCTGACCGCAATATTGATGTGATCGTTCCAACCCGGGCTGGCGGCGGCGCAGATCGACTGCTGCGCGCAGTTAGTTCAGTTTGGAAAAACCACCTAAACACTAATTTCGAACCAGGCTTTTTCCCGGGCGCCTCTGGCCGGGTTGGCTATGAAGTCTATATGGGTAAATATCAGCCCGATGCCTATAGTCTGATCTTTGGCAATATGGGTCCAGAAGTTCTGAACTGGGCAGTAAAAGCGCCAAGTTTTGATATTAATGATTACTTCTATTTTGGCCGTGTTGACACTGATCCAGGCGTTGTTTTTGTCGGAGCTGAGAGCAAATTTCAGTCAATCGACGATATTATTGCCGAAGGCAAAAAGCGTAAATTGAATGTTGGCACCAGCCGCCTTGCGCACCCGGCGTCGATTGGCATCCTCGCACTTGGTGAGGAAGTGGGAGTAGAATTTAATCTTGTGCCTCTATCTGGCGGGAAGAAGACCGTTGCTGGTGCTGTGACACTTGAGATGGATTTCTGTGTTCTGACTTCAGGCTCGGTGATTGCGGCTGGCGATGCCTGCCGCACGTTGCTGGTCTTTGACAACAAAAATTTGGCGGGTGACAAGCTTAGCAACGCGCCAACAATGAATGATTATTTCGGCACCAAGCTGCCACCAATGTATTCAGCCAGAGCTTTTGGCATTCACAAGGCTGCCGCTGACAAATATCCTGACCGGATGGAGCTTTTGCAGAAGACTTTCAAAGATGCAATGAATGATCCTGCATACAAAGAGGCCTTTCTGAAATCAAAGGGCTTTTGGCCATATTCAAACTATGGCGGCGTTGCCGAATGTGAAGAATTCAAGAGCGCAATGCTTGAGCTTGGTGGACGGTATCGTTCGCTTTTGACTGGAAAATAGACGCGTTATTAATCAGGGGAGCACGCCATTGGCGTGTTCCCTTTACCATGTATTTTTCCCTTTAATCGCGCAATAAGCCGTTTTGGACAATCATCATGACCGAACAAGATCCATCAACACCATCGTCAAAAAAGAACATTGCTGGCGAATTGATAATACCAGTCGGTGCGCTGGCGTTTACCATCTATTATATCTTTACCGTGATCGAGTCGCCATGGACGGCTCAGGTCAACGCCTTCATGGTTGGCTCAATTCTGCTGGCGGTAATTGGTATTTTCCTGATCAGCCGGATCGTCATGCTCGTTCAAGGCAGCGCGCAATTTCATGTCACGTTTGACCGTCTTCCAGATGCTATCAAAAGCCGACAAAGCGGCTTTATCGGGCTGACAATTCTCTACCTTATCGTCATTGAGTCGATCGGGTTCACATTAACAACAGCTTTGTTTTTCTGGGGGTCAATGCTGCTGCTTGATTATGGCAAGGCGCCATTGGCCAAACTGGCGCTCGCCGTTTTTATGGCACTTGTCGCATATGGCATTTTTATTCTTGGCTTTGAAACGCGCCTTCCAAAGGGTGCTATTGAAACATTTTTGGCAGGGGCTTTCTGAGCATGGACGTTAATCTCGCATTTTTCATTGATCTGTTTTTCCATATAATGGGGATGTGGTGGGTTATCGTCCCCTCTATTCTGCTTGGTCTCATTGTTGGTGCAATTCCTGGGTTCAGCGCGGCCAACACAATCATCATCCTGCTGCCCTTTACCTTTATGATGGAGGTCGAGGTCGGGCTTGTCTTTATGATTGCGCTCTATTGCTCGTCACGGCTTGGCGCGGGTATTCCGGCTATTTTGGTCAATATTCCGGGGACAGCTGGCGCTGCGGCAACCCCGCTTGACGGCTATCCAATGGCAAAAAAGGGGCTTGGGCAACGCGCGCTGTCGATTTCCTTTGTGTCATCAATTATCGGCGGTGTTCTTACCACTGCGATTGCCCTTGTGACTATGCCTTGGCTGGCGCGTGTTGGCTTTTATATGCATAGCGTAGAAATGATTGTGGTGATGCTTTTTGGCATTTCACTGATTGCATCAGTTGCAGCAAAGGACATGATCAAGGGATTGATTGCTGGCTTTTTCGGACTGATGATCGGCTCGATCGGGGCCGACCATGTTTATGCTACCCCGCGTGGCACAATGGGCTTTCTTGAGCTTTATGATGGCGTGCCTTTGATCCCTGCTCTTGTTGGCCTGTTCGCGATTTCCGAGGCTTTTCTGGTTATCGAAAGCGGATCAATCTTGTCAAAAAGCAACGTCCAGAATGTGGATAATGCCAGCTGGAAAGAGACTATCAAGGGCGTTCGCATCACCTTGAAGCGCTGGTATCATGTCACATGGACAAGCATGATAGGGCTTATTATCGGCGTCATTCCAGGCGCTGGCGCTGCCATCGCATCCTTTGTTGCCTATCAGCAATCACGAACCTTTTCTAAAACACCAGACGCCTATGGTACAGGACATTACGAGGGGCTGATCGCTCCTGAGGCAGCAAATAATGGGGTAACTGCTGGAACGTTGATACCACTGATGGTGCTTGGCATTCCCGGCGGTGCCACAGCAGCCATAATGATGGTGGTAATGCAATATCAAGGCGTGCCTACCGGCCCGCGCCTGTTTGTCGAACGGCCAGAGCTGGGCTATGGCGTGTTTATGGCGATGTTGGTGACGTATCTTTTGATGGCCTTCACTATTTTGCCGATGTCACGCTATATGTCGCGGGTCACCATGGTGTCGACCACCTACATGTCACCAATCATTATCGCCTTTACGCTTGTCGGTTCATTTGTGCCGCGGGAATATATGTTTGATATGTATCTGGCTTTTGCCTTTGGCATCGTTGGATATATTGCTCGCAAAACCGGTTATCATGTTGCAGCAATTTTAATTGGTGTGATCCTCGGCCCGCTTCTCGAGCAGTATATGCTTCGTGCATTAAAAATGTCTGACGGTGATCCAATGGTGCTTTTCTCGTCATCACTCGGCAATATTTTGTGGGCGGCGCTCGTCATAACCTTAATCTTGCCGGCATTTTTCAAACGTCGGCGTCACTCCAAAACCGTTGAATAGGCAGATTTCATGCAAACAGAACCAGTCGCGTTAAATATCGAACAAATTGCCCGAGTGGACATCGCCGGTGGCGGGCAGGTTACGGTAGAGGATGGATATGCCTATATTGGTCACATGGATGCGCCAGATGGCACCACCATAATTGACGTCAAAGACCCATATAATCCCAAAATCGTAGCCGAAATTAAACTCGATGATCATCTATCCCACACGCATAAAGTAAGGGTTGCAGGTGATATCATGATTACCAATGTCGAGCAGGCGCAGCGACATCTTTTACGGCGAGGAGAGCGGCTACCGGCCCTTCGCGAACAGTTGCGCGATGAGTTGGGGCGTGAGGCCAGCGACGCCGAACTTGCTGAGGCGCTTGGTGTTCCGGTGGCAAAGATTGCTGATATTGATCATTTCCTTGCCAATGGCTATCACGATGGCGGTTTTCGCGTTTGGGATATCTCTGACCGCTCAAAGCCAAAGCTATTATCCTATGTTCGCACGCATGGCTTTGGCACCCACCGGTTTGATATGGATAAGAATTACGCCTATATCTCGACCGAAATGGAGGGCTATGTCGGCAATATTTTGGTTATCTATGATCTTGCCGATCCCAGCAATCCGGTTGAGGTTTCTCGCTGGCATATGCCGGGTCAGCACCTTGCCGCAGGCGAGACGCCGACATGGTCAGGCTATAAGAACCGGCTGCATCACGCATTGCGAGTTGGTGATGAAATGTGGGCTGCTGTCTGGTATGCGGGTTTTCAGGTGATCGACGTCAAGGACATTAAAAATCCCAAAACCCTTGCAGCGCATAATTATCACCCCCCTTTCCCTGAGCCAACCCACACCGTTTTGCCATGCGAGCAATTGATTGATGGTCGGCGGATTGCCGTTGTTGTTGATGAAGAACACGATCACACGCCCGGCCTGCTGCACGGCTTTTTGTGGATTTTTGACATCACCGACCTCGATAATATCCATGCATTATCGGCCTTTGATGTCAGCGAGATGGACTCGCCTTGGTCGCGTGCCAAGGGCCGCTTTGGCGCGCATCAATTCCGTGAAAAGATCGACACCACACTAGTTTATGCGACCTGGTTTTCAGGCGGATTGCGGGTGATTGATATCGCCGACCCGTTCAAGCCACGCGAGGTGGCGCATTATATTCCGCTTCCCCCCGCTGGGCATGAGAGCCCGCAAAGCAACGATGTCGACGTTGATGACAAAGGCTTTATTTATCTTCTCGACCGCAATGGCGGACTGGAAATCTTGCGCATGACGTTGCCTAACAACTGAGTGCCCATACCTCGGCAGACTTAACCAAAAAAGGAAAATCAATGATAAATGCCCATCTTGAAAGCGCTGTTGTCGGCGAAGAACATTGGACTGAAAAAGGTGATGTAAAGCTATTTATGTGGAACAAGTTTTTGCCTGACGCCACGGAAAAAAAGGGAACAATCCTGTTTGTGCACGGCTCGTCCATGGCATCACAGCCAACCTTTGATCTTCATGTCGATGGGCGCCCATTCAGCTCGGCAATGAATTATTTTTCAACATTGGGCTATGACACATGGTGCGTTGACATGGAGGGGTATGGCCGTTCATCAAAGCATCGCGACATCACCTGCGACATCGCCAATGGTGCCGATGATTTGGCAGCCGCCAGCGCCTATATCCAGAATTATCGGAATTGTGGCCCGATGCATGTATATGGCATTTCATCCGGCGCATTGCGCGCCGCAACATTTGCCGAGCGTCATCCAGAACGCGTTGCACGGCTGGCGCTTGACGCATTCGTCTGGACAGGTGAAGGCAGCCCGACGCTAGCCGACCGGACAAAAAAACTGCCGCAGTTTCTTGAGTCAAATCGGCGCCCGATTGATTATGCGTTTGTGCAATCAATCTTTAACCGTGATCATCCCGACTGCGTTGAGCCAAAGGTTGTTGATGCTTTTGCCGAGGCGATTTGCGCACTTGATGACTCGATGCCAAACGGCACCTATATCGATATGTGTTCGCGTTTACCGCTTGTGGACCCGGATAAGATAACCGTTCCAACAATTGTTTTACGGGGCCAGTATGACGGTATCGCTGGGGTTCCGGATTTGCTGAAGTTTTTTGAAAAATTGCCAAATCCTGACAAGCAATTCACCTTCATGGAAGGCATTTCTCATGCGAGTTTCCAGCAGAAAAACTATTTGATGGTCTATGATATTCTATCAGCATTTCTCGGCCGCACAGCACCAGTCTATCGGTAAGCAACAACCATCCACCATATTGAAAAAGGGCCAGCGGAACAGGTCCAGCTGGCCTTTTTTGTTATTTCAATCGTGGTTGCCGATCATTCGTGATAGCCGGCTGCCGCCCCCTAGCGGCTAGACACCTTCAAGTGCGGTCATATGCTGGCACACGCTCTCACCCAAAGCGGTTAGGTCATAGCCACCTTCGAGCAGGCTGACCAACCGCATCGCGCCACTCGTTTCAGCCACCTTTTTTGCCGCGTCAATAATATCATTGGTCAAAATGCCAAAATCTTCACTACTCATCTGCAACCCGCCAAGGGGATCGGCCTCATGCGCATCAAATCCGGCCGAAATTATGATCAATTCAGGCTTTGTCTCAATGATGGAAGGCAAAAGATTATCACGCCAGCCAGACCGGATACTGCTGCCTCCGGTGCCATAAGCAAGCGGCAGATTGAAAATATTCTGATAGGCTCCGGTTTCCTCATAAGCTCCGGTACCTGGGAAAAGCGGCATCTGATGGGACGAGGCATAAAACAGGCTGCCGTCATTCCAGAAACAGGCCTGCGTTCCGTTACCATGATGGACGTCAAAATCCAGCACCACAACACGGTTTACCCCCCATTTTTCCTGCGCATGACGCGCGGCAATCGCAGCACTGGAAAACAGACAAAAGCCCATGGCCTTATCCGGCTCGGCATGATGACCGGGTGGCCGCATCAAACTAAAGGCGGTGCTGGCCTGATTATCCATAACCATATCAACCGCAAGACAGGCCCCGCCAACAGCGCGGGAAGCACATTCATAACCGCGCTTGCTGGCCCATGTATCCGCATCAAACGGTGCCGGTTCATCAGCCTCGCCAGCTACGTCATACACCATGTCGAGATAGGCATCACCATGCACTAATTCCAGCTGGGAGCGTGACGCTATTGGCGCGGCAACTCGTTTCCATGACTGATAGCCATCACCAATATGTTCGAGAATTGCCGCATAGCGTTGCGGCCGTTCAGGATGACCTGCGGGCACATCATGGCGAGATGATATTTCATGCGTAATCAGGGCAGGTTTCATCGGTCATTTCTGTCAATCGGGATGGATAGTAATCCACCAAAGGGTTACCATATCTTTTAATTCAGCTTAGCATAGATTTGCCGGATCGTAAGGTCTCAAAACGCACTCATGGCAATCCTGCTTTCAGGGTAAATTCCATCTCAATTTTACCTTGAAATCTAACTGCCAAATTCTTAAATCGGTAGCGCATCGAGATAGCCGATATAGTTGAAATACCAAGGAGCAATCTATGACCACCCAAACATTCAATTTTGAAGCCGATACCGGAAAAATTCTGAACATCGTGATCAATTCACTTTATTCGCAAAAAGAAATCTTCCTGCGTGAGCTGATCTCGAACGCATCAGATGCCATCAACAAGCGGAAATTTGAGATCATCACTGCTGGCAGTGCCGCCGATACTTTCGATGGAAAAATCACCATCACCGTTCATAAAAAGGACAAGACCATTACCATAAGCGACAATGGCATTGGCCTGTCAGCCGAGGAAATGGTCGAGACGCTTGGCACAATTGCCAGCTCTGGAACCAAGGCCTTTATGGAAGCCGCCAAAACAACCAAAGATGCCGATAAAATGACCGACCAGCTGATCGGACAGTTTGGCGTTGGCTTTTATTCCGCCTTTATGGTGGCCGACAAGGTTGAAGTATTATCGAAGAAACATGACGCCAAATCTGCAAATCTATGGGCCAGTGACGGCCAGGGCGGTTTTAGCATTACTGATGCAGATCGTCATGAAACCGGCACCAGCGTTATTCTTTATATGCGCAATGACGCTAAGGAGTATCTTGAGCAGGAACGTATCGCGCATCTGGTTAAAAAATATTCCGATCACATTGCCCAACCTATTTTTTGGATTGGCAAGGATGACGCGGCTGACCAGCTAAATTCATCAGCTGCCCTGTGGACGCGGCCAGCCAAAGAAATTTCCGAGGATGAATATAAATCATTTTACCATGCTGTAGCTTCAGCTTATGACAAGCCCTTCATCACACTTCATAATAAGACCGAAGGCGCGGTTGAATTTACCAACTTGCTGTTCATCCCGTCATCTGCGCCGTTTGATCTCTATGATCCAGAACGCAAATCGAAACTGCAGCTTTATGTAAACCGTGTTTTCATTACGGATGATTATGAGGGGCTTGTGCCAAAATGGCTTCGGTTCCTGCGCGGTATTATCGACACGCCCGATGTTGATCTGAATGTTAGCCGCGAAATGTTACAGCAAAATCCCGCCGTCACAAAAATCAGCAAGGCGGTAGTCAAACGCACCATTAGCGAGATGAAAAAGGCGTTGGAAAAACGCCGTGATGATTATGCCAATTTCTGGGATGGGCTTGGCAAGGTTATCAAAGAGGGGCTTTATGAAGATTCGGCTAATAGTGAAAAGCTGCTGGAGATTTGTCTGTTCCGGTCAACCAAGACCGACAAGATGATTACGCTTCAGGAATATGTTGACGGGTTTGCGCAAAATCAGGAGGTGATCTATTACCTATCGGCTGATGATGCAGGACGCGCCCGGCTGAGCCCGCATCTTGAGTCATTTCAGGCAAAGGATATTGACGTCTTGCTCCTGACCGACCCGATCGATGATTTCTGGCTATCCAACATTCAGCAATTCGCTGGCAAGACTTTTCAGTCAATCACCAGAGGCGAGGTGAATCTATCGGATATTGGTGAAGCCAAGCAGAAAGATGACCAGCCAGATGAAACTCTGTCGGACATTTTTGTTGCGAAGATCAAAAACGTGCTTGAAGGCAGTGTCGCGAATGTACGTAGCTCGGCAAATATGGAAACCAGTCTGGCCCGACTTGTGGCCGACGAGAATGGCATGGATCAGCAAATGGAGCGGATGATGCGAATGCACAATCCCGACTTTAAGGGTATGCCGAAAATCCTTGAAGTAAACGCAAAACACCCATTGATCAAATCATTGAACGCCAAGCTGGAGACCGGCGAATTTGAAGGATCGGATGATTTTGCCAAATTAATTCTAGATACTGCATTGGTTGCCGAGGGCGAGGCGATTATTGACCCGCGCGACTTTACCAGACGCCTATCGGATGTGATGCAAAAGGCGCTTGCGGGTTAATCAGAAACGGCGGCCGGCCTAGCCTTTCTGGGCTGGTCTTTTCATCTCAATTTTACCCATATCCAGCCTGCCGATAATCTTGCCAATCCAGCTTTTGACTTCGATGCGGACCGGTACGAGTTGGCCTTGAGATGGTCGGCCAAAAAACATCTTAAAACGGTCATTGTCAGGCTTGTCATCTCCGCGCCATTTTGACTCGATCCGGTGTCCCCCTATCGGAATAAATTGCACACGGCAGGCCATTGCGCTGCCTTCGTATTCGTCCGGGCGTGCCTTGGTTAATTCAACCGCGCCGATGGTTTCAAAAGAGATCCGGCTACGCCTCCGACCATCATAGATCTCATAGCTTGCGGTGCAATTCCCGTCGGCCTCAATTTGATTGATCAACCGCAGAACCGCACTATAGGGATCGATTACACCGACGCGCATCTGATCGCTAAGCGGATAGACTTCGTCCAGATCCAGGTCGGGTATGCGGGTCTCGGAAATAACATTTGACGCAGAGTCCCAAATCACCCGGCTTTTCACGGTATCAACCCCAGAAAGGCGCTCCATCATCAGGGTTTTTGGTTGCCAGTTACCCCCTGCTAAAACCAGCTCAGCCTCGGCATTGCTTTTGAATTCGCTGAATATCACTGCCAGCCCTCTAGAGCCAGCACTTGCCAAAATACGCGCTTTATCTGGTCCGAAGCGGTAATCGAGCTTGCTCTTAGCGAGCAGGATATTTCCCCAGCTAACATCATAGACCAATGTCGTTGACTGATATGGTGCCGCTACTGCTGCGCCTGCCCAAAACCCGAATAGTGCCAGCACCAAAAGGCTACGCATTCTCTAATCCTCGCAAACAAACCAGGAATATACTACTACTGATCATGACAATCATCCAGGCTTCATCCACTTCATGCAAAAGAGGCACATTTTTAGGCCGTTTCATCTTTAAAAAAAAGCCGGTCAAGATGACCGGCTTTCTTCAAATTTCTAGCTGATATTCTATGAGAACATATCGGTGGTAATACCGCTGTACCAACCAATCGACTCCTCATAGGTTGTCTTACGCACCTCACTGCTCTCATTTCCTTGTGAGACAAACTTATCAACCACATCAATTTTTTCTGACCCAGCTTTGTAATTTGCCCCAACCTTAACCCCGTCATTGGTCGCGATGAGGCTCCAGCAAGTGTTGGCAAAGCGAGCGTCATAAACCCTACTTCCGGTTAATTCACCGCGAATTGCATTTGCCGCTACCTTTGCTTGACTATTCGCAGAAAAGCCGGATTTCGGCATCGCAGAAGCTACAGAAGCATCGCCGAGAACATATATATTAGGATCAGCCTTTGACGCCATGGTAGCCGGAATGATTGGCGCCCAATCACCATCGGTAACACCTGCGTTTTGAGCAATTACCCCGGCACGCATTGCTGGAATTACACACGCCGCATCAGCTTTAAACGTGTCAAGATCAGTGACGATTTCCATCGTCTCGTGATTAACTGATTTGATACCCCCGTGAGCTTCCGGGCCGATCCATTCAACCATTCCTGAATAGTGTTTTTCCCAACCCGCTGTGAACAGCCCCATCTTGGAGAATTTTGCCTTGGGGTCTAGCACAATAATTTTCGCGGTAGGGTTACGCTCTTTCAAAAGATGCGCAATCATCGATACGCGCTCATATGGTCCTGGTGGGCAGCGGTATGGATTTGGCGGTGCAACCATTACAAATGTCCCGCCTTTTTTCATCGTCATAACTTGATTGCGAATTTGCTGCGCTTGCGTTCCTGATGTCCAACCATGCGGCATACGCCCTTGAGCCTGCGGCGAATAGCCAGCGATGCTATCATATTTTAGCGCAATACCGGGCGACAATACTAGTTTGTCATAAGACAGCTTGCCGCCAGATGCCAACGTCACCGTTCTTGCAGCGCCGTCAACCGATGCAGCCCACTCATGCACAACATTGATACGGTTATTTACTGCGAGGCCATAATAGTTGTGTCCTATCGAGGCGTATTTACGGAAACCACCAATATAAAGATTCGAGAAAAAACACGTGTAGTAGCGCTTTGACGCCTCAACGAGCGTAACGTCAATCGCACCTTTTGAGTCCTTTGCGATATAGCGCGCAGCAGTTGCACCGCCAGCACCACCGCCTATTACAACAACCTTTGGAGTTGCACCAAAAGCCAGAGAAGGCATAGCAAGGCCAAGAGCTGATGCCCCAAACAGGCCGCCAAACCCGCGTCGTGATATTGTTGTCATACAAACCTCCCCATTTTTTATGATCAATTTTTGATAGAACTATGCCGTTTAACCTAGTATCCCAAGCCGGATAGAACTAGAAAATCATTTATTTTGTAAAAATACAAATAGAAAACGCTATATTTTGTTTTCTCTTTCCACACATCGGACGACATCAGCATTTAACATGGGCTTTGTTCACTATTCAGGCAAGGATGAAAAATAAGCGGCAAGGGAAATAATTTGCTCATCATCTAGCCGCCCCGCCACCATTTGCATGACGTTATTATTCAGTGCCTTGCTGCGATAGGCTTGCATAATAGTCACAAATGTTTCGGCTTCAATACCGTTGATCTTGGGAATGCCGGCGCCCTGGTTACGGTGGCAGGTAACGCATTCCCCTGCCAGATATTCGCCATACCCCACGTCGGCCTTGGCAATCTGTTCGGCAAGGCCGACGTCCGCCTTAGCGTGATAGACCAGGCCGAACGATAACAATAGAGCTAAACAAAATACTCCAAATTGAGAATTGGGGGCGCTTTTATTCATTAGCTAACCTTTTGGCATTAGAATTGTTATATGGATGAAACTATAAAAACTAGATCATGGCAAGGATGAGATTTCTGCTGCCATGAATTCAATAATTGAGAACATTGAGAAATTCGGCAAATTGCGCGATAGTGACAAATAATTGAATGCGTAAGAGGGTGAATCTTTGGCAAAATCAAAACCGGATGACAGCGAGTCCATCATCCGTAAATTTCAGAAAATCCATGGCAGCACCTTTGATTATTCGCGGGTTGATTACATTAATCACACCACCAAGGTCACGATCATTTGCCGCCGGCATGGCCCGTTTGAGCAGCAGCCACGCCTTCATCTTCGTGGCAGTACTGGTTGCCGCCCCTGCATAGCTGAACGCGGCAAATAAGGCGCGCTTTCGAATTTTATTGCCCACAACGCTATCATTAGTTGCATTCATCATTTGTCCAGTTAATAGTTTTCGCGGTTACATTCTTTCATGGTGCATTCCTTGGGGGCGTTTGTTCGCGGCAGCAATCATGATGCAAATGCTGATCATCCCCTTTTGGAAGGCGCTGTTTGTTGTAGCCACCCATTTTCCGGCCTGGTGCACACTCCCTTTAAACGCACACCATCAGCCATGACTTAATCGAGAATTATGCCAAGGATAACATGATGTTTGATAAATTGATCCCGACCACTCTCGTTGGTAGTTACCCGCAGCCATCATGGCTTGTTGATAAGGAAAAACTGCTAAGCGAAGGGCCGCCCCGGGTTCGAATGCGCGAGGTCTGGAAGATTAACGCTGATACGCTAGACGAGGCGCAGGATGACGCGACTCTGACTGCGATACATGATCAAGAGCGCGCCGGCATCGACATTCTGTCGGACGGGGAAATCCGCCGCGAGAGCTATTTCAACCGGTTCGCCAATGCGCTGTCGGGCATTGATCTTGACAATCCAGCATTGGTGCCAAATCGGCGCAATGTCATGATCCCTGTGCCGCGCGTTACTGGTGAGATCAAACGCAAACATCCGGTGCAGGTGCATGACGTTGCCTATCTGCGCGCGCATACCAACCGGCCAATCAAGATCACCATTCCGGGTGCGTTTACCATGGCAAAACTGGCCGAAGACGAATTTTACCATGATACAGAGGCTTTGATTAGCGCCTATGCCAAGGCGGTAAACGCCGAAATTCGCGACCTTAAAGCGGCTGGCGCAGATGTTATTCAGATTGACGAGCCCTATATGCAGGCCAATCCCGAAGAGGCCGATAAATATGGTGTTGATGCGATAAATCAGGTGCTAGACGGGGTTGACGGTCCAACCGTTGTTCATCTGTGCTTTGGCTATGCCTATGTGGTGAAGGAAAAACCTATTGGCTATACATTCTTGCCACAGCTTGACGCCTGCCGTGCGGATTATATTTCTGTCGAGGCGGCACAACCAAATCTCGACCCAGCAATTCTGGCCGAATTACCATCCAAGAAATTTTTGTATGGCGTGTTAAATCTGGGAACCAACGAAATCGAAACAGCCGCAATTGTGGCCGAACGATTACGTGGGGCATTGCGTTATGTTAGCCCTGACCGGCTTGTCGCCGCGCCTGATTGCGGGATGAAATATCTGCCGCGTGATGTCGCCTATGGTAAATTAAAGGCAATGGTCGACGGCGCAGCAATCGTGCGCGCCGAAGTGAAATAGCCGGTGACGGATATGGTGTGACGGTCTAGTCAGCCCGGTTGGGGACTAGTGGATATCTTTCATTTGCCCCATGGCTATTTTCAGTTTTTCAACGGTGAAATCAGGTGATTTTGCCGTTTCCAGAATAACTGCCTCGCGTCGGCTGATCAGGTCAACAGCAGCCGGTATTTGTGCGATTGAAGATGGTGGAATGAATACCGCACCATGCTGGTCAGCATGAATGATATCATTTGTTTTTGCGGTCAGCCCATGCACCGTCACCTGACAATCTATGTCAACAAGATGCACAAAGGCATGACTAGGCCCGACCTTACCGCCAATCAAATTAAAGCCGCGCGCGCTATCCGGCACATCGCGGAAAGATCCATTGGTCACCGCGCCAAGCACGCCAAGCCCTTTGTGGATATTGGTCTGCACCTCACCCCAGAATGCCCCAACCCCTGGCTGCGGATCAATGTCCTGGATGATAACAATGGTCGGCGTCGGTGCTGCCGCTACATATTCGTAATAGGCGGCGCGTTTGGCCGCCATTTTAGCAGCACTTTCGTCAGATGGTTCAGCCGCCCGAATGGTTGCGGTGCGCGCAAAACCACAAATTGGTGGTAGGCTAGGATCAAGGCTGAACAGATGCGTGGTGGTAAAGCCATATCCCCGCCGTTCAGGCATGATTTCCTCAAGCGCATTGCAGATTGTCGGCGTATCCCATTGCGTTAAAACAGCAAGGTCATCAGCGGTTATCGCGGCGCCCATTTACATCTCCCAATTCAGGTTCACTTGCATGATCTTAATCAAAGATTTCCAAAAAGGGATTGATTTTATTCACCTCGGCATAAAAAAACCGTACCGGCCAAGACAGGCGGGTACGGGTTTTTCATCGATACCATGAAACCGCAAAGAGAGCCTGGTCACATCACCATGTGGCGTGGATTGCCTTGCGTTTCAGCGGTATTATTAAAGCGTGTCGATAATCCGTTTTGCTTCATCGAAATCACCAGACATTGCGGCATTTGATGCTTTGGTTGCAACGCTGGCAACAGTGAAGAAATCGGCAACAAAAGCGAGGCTTGCCATAACCGCAGCTTCGATTGACTCACATGCGCGGCAGGTTGTTTGATATACAGTTGTAACTGACATTTTAATCTCCGGACAGGTCTTTGACGCGCACATAACAGTCTCGCGAAAAGGACACGCCTTTTAACGAGCATCATTGCTCCCAAAAACCAGTTATTGTTGAGTGTTTGTAATTTGAGTCTGGCTGGTACCAGCTCGTTGCGCAGTAGTTAGGCCTGAAACTGACAAATGTGAAGAGCCAATCACTGCGATGTTTTGGCGCACCCTTGCCGGCCGAATCAAAACACTGGCCCCAAATATACCCGCGCTAATATGATTCTAGGGATTGATGGTCAGCCATGTTATAACGGTATTTGTTTCTGCTGATAATTTGCGGCGGCATGTCTTGGCTTGGGTCACATTGAGGGTAGCGCCAATGATTGGCAAACTGATTATCTTCGCCATTCTGATCGTATCGCTATACGCGGTTTTCATCAGGCTAAAAACACGAATTACCGGCGCACCAGATCCAACACCCGCACAGCCACAGCTTGAAAAAAGCCGAAAAAAAGGCTGGCTTGGCGATGATTTTCGTATCAGCAAAATCCACATGATCATCACCTTTCTGGCGGCGCTCTATCTGATCTGGGCACTCATCACACTTTACCGCTAGGGTGATTGCCATGATGCACCAACAGCCGAGATTAAGATCAGGATCATGACGATAACAACGCTTTGGTCATTTGCCGTAACGGTTTATCAGCGTGATGGGGTTGCGGCGGCGTGTCTTGGCTTGCAAGAAGACGCCGATGTTGATGTGCCGTTGATGCTTTGCGTCGCCTATGCCTGTTTGCAGAATAAACGCATCGGGAATTTTGAATTACTTGATCTTCAAGCGCTGGCCCGCCCGTGGCAGACCGAAATTGTGCAATCACTTCGCCACATACGCAGCCACCTGAAAACCGGCCCGCACCCTGCCCCGAACGAAATCACTGATGAGCTGCGCAACAAGGTAAAGGCCGCCGAGCTTGCCGCCGAAAAAATTCAGCTTGAAATGATGCAGATCTGGGCAGATGCGCTTCCCGCCGCTAGCCCAAATAATTCACCTCTAAATTTGCAAACCCTAATCGATGCAATTGGGATTGTTGTGACCGCCAGCAGCCAGCAGCCAGTCACCCCAAACCAGACTAATCATATAAATATAATTGCGGCCGCCGCGCTGGGTAGTGCCAGCATCGGCACGCGCCAAAGTAAGCCTTAATCCACGCCCGAACCTGTCCAGCGTTTAACATTAGGCAGCTGTATATCCAGCAGGTCGAGTGCGCGCCCCACGCTCTGGTTGATCACATCATCGAGCGTTTCTGGCCGTGCATAAAATCCGGGAACTGGCGGCATGATAATAGCACCGCTTTGGGTCGCCTGATCCATCAACCTTATATGGCCGGCATGAAACGGTGTTTCGCGAAGCATCAGCACGACGCGGCGGCGTTCTTTCAGGCATACATCAGCCGCCCGCGCGGTCAGCTCTTCATTAAAACAATTGGCGATCGCGCTTAGGGTTTTAATCGAACAGGGCGCAACAAGCATACCATTTGTACGGAACGAGCCAGATGAAATGGCCGCACCAATATCTTTGTGATTATATAAATGATCGGCAAGCGCGCGAATCTGATCAGGCTCATAATCAACCTCGGCTAGGGCTGTACGAAACCCTGATGGCGTAATAATCACATGGGTTTCGACATCATCGACCGCCCTTAGCAACTCCAACGCCCTAATACCATAAATAACGCCAGATGCACCGGTAATGGCAACAATCACACGCCGCATTTCATAATACCTCACCTCGAAAAGACGCATCCTGGCAGCTCGCACCCGGTTACGCGATAATAGTGGCCATAGGATATATTGGCATCGCAATATTTCTAAATTACCACCACGATCAACGGGTTAAGAGTGCCAGCGATGATGCCAATCTGTCAATCGCCGGCGCGGTTCAATTAGCGTTGCAGGGTTTGCCTCAATTGCGTTACCAGTATGGTCTAATTCCCTTTGATTTTAGGCCGCGAGAGGACTAGCGTGGCGCATATGCAAATTCCTACCTCACCACCAGCGATGATTATCAATTGGATAATCCTGATCACTCTCGGCGCAATCTGGGGAGCCAGCTTCCTTGGCGTCGAGTTGGCCCTGACCGGATTTGGTCCGGTGACCGTCGCTGCTGGACGCGTCGCCTCCGCCGGCCTTATTCTTGTTTTTATTGCAATTGCCTACGGTGACGGGCTGCCGCGTTTTCGCACCGCGACCGATCGGCGTATCTGGTTACATTGTCTTGGCATGGCCCTCTTTACCAACGCCATTCCATTCTGCTTGCTATCATGGGGACAGCAAATTGTGACCTCTGGATTTGCCGGCATTAGCATGGCGGTTGTGCCATTATTCGTGCTGCCGTTAAGCCATTTCCTAGTTCCGGGCGAAGTGATGAGCCGCATCAAAACTGTCGGGTTTTTATTCGGTTTTATGGGCGTGGTACTGCTGATCGGTGGCGGCAAGATTCTGGCCAGCACGACACCATCACCGCTTATGTTTACCGCCCAGTTTGCCTGCATTACGGCAAGCGCCTGCTACGCAATTGGCAGCATCATCACCCGCCTATGCCCGCCTGTCAGCGCGCTGTCTTTTGCTGCGGCAGGATTGATGCTTGGCGGGATTATCCTCATTCCAGCGGCGCTAATCATCGACGGCGTTCCCACACCACCCGCTGGCATTGCCTTTGCCGGCCTTGCTTATCTGGCAATATTCCCAACCGCGATTGCAACTATTTTGCTGACGGTTCTTGTGCGGCGCGCCGGGCCACCATTTTTATCACTGGTAAATTATCAGGTGCCGGTATGGGCGGTAGTGATCGGTGCCATCGTTCTGGATGAGGCGCTGCCCGGACATTTCCTGATGGCGTTAGTGGTGATTTTGAGCGGATTATTCATCGCCCAGCTCGGCAGGCGCCGCCACGGAAAACAATCACAACAAGCCTAGTGACGGCATCAAGCAGAATCATGGCGCCCTAAAACATCCAACCCAAGATCAGGTCAGCCGGTTTTTAGTGACCTAAAATCTGGCTCAGGAATAATTTGGTACGGTCTGATTGCGGGTTATTAAAGAAGGCTTCAGGCTCGTTCTGTTCAACGATCTGCCCCTCATCCATGAAAATAACGCGGTTCGCAACCTTGCGGGCAAAGCCCATTTCATGGGTCACACAAATCATGGTCATACCGTCATCGGCAAGTTCAACCATCGTATCCAGAACCTCTTTGATCATTTCGGGATCAAGCGCCGAGGTCGGCTCGTCAAACAGCATTAATTGCGGCTGCATACATAAGGCGCGCGCAATCGCAACACGCTGTTGCTGGCCGCCTGACAACTGGCCGGGATATTTGCTGGCCTGTTCGGGGATCTTCACCCGTGTCAGAAAATGCATAGCGATTTCTTCGGCTTCGGCACGCGGCGTTTTCCGCACCCAGATCGGCGCCAGCATACAGTTTTCCAGAATTGAAAGATGGGGAAACAGGTTAAAATGCTGAAATACCATGCCAACTTCACGGCGAATTTCATCAATATTCTTCACGTCATTATTCAGTTCGATCCCGTGAACAGAAATGTCGCCATCCTGATGTTTTTCCAACCGGTTCAAACAGCGTATCAAGGTTGATTTGCCCGAACCTGACGGGCCGCAGACAACAATCCTCTCGCCCTTGGCGACCGTTAGATTGATATCGCGAAGCACGTGAAACTGCCCAAACCATTTATTTACATTGCGCATAGAAACGACTGTGTTCTGATCAACAGCCGGTGCGGGACTGTGCTGCGGTTGTGCCATATCTCTAACTCCCTTTGACGCTCAATGCCTAGCGGTTACGGCTGCGGCTGAGTTTCCGTTCCATAAACATTGAATAACGTGACATGCCGAAACAGAAAATGAAGAAAATAACTGCCACGACAAGATAGCCTGTAAGGCCTTGAACCGGTGTTGACCATGCCGCATCGGCAAGCGTTGATTGCGCCGCCCCAAGAAGGTCAAAAATACCAACAATGCTGACCAGCGCCGTGTCTTTGAACAGGCCAATAAATGTGTTCACAATACCGGGGATCACATGGGTCAGGGCCTGCGGCAGGATGATCAACCGCATTGACTGCCAATAGGATAGGCCAACCGCATCGGCGCCTTCATATTGACCCTTGTCGATCGCCTGCAGACCGCCGCGTACAACCTCGGCCATATAGGCAGCAGAAAATAATGTCACCCCGATCAATGCCCGCAACAGCATATCGAAATTCACCCCTTCGGGCATGAATAGCGGCAGCATCACAGATGCCATGAACAGCACCGTAATCAACGGCACGCCGCGCCAGAACTCGATAAAAACAGTCGACAGAAACCGTGCAACCGGCATGTCCGAACGCCGTCCAAGTGCCAGCAAAATACCCAATGGCAATGACGCAACAATACCAGTAATCGCGACCACTAGCGTGATCAGCAAGCCGCCCCAATCGCGGGTATCAATCGCTTCAAGACTGAAATCGACCGAGAATATCGCCAGCACCGCGGCAAGCAGAATAACCACCCAGCCGCAAACCCCAGTGACTGACGCAAGATCACCAAGCGCGCCGGAAACATAGCCAGCCTTGCCAAGCCGCCCCATGGTAATCAGCGCAAGGCCAAGAATTGTGTAAACGCCAATTGTGCCGGTCGAAATACCAAAGGCACCACCAGTTAACAGCACCGTCGCCAAAACCGGATAGGCTGTCAGCAGTAACGCACCAACAATTTTCCTGTAGGGCAGGCGCTCAATCATCACCCATGCCAGCATGACACCGCCAACCAGATAGGCAAGGTTCACCCGCCATAATTCATCCGACGGATAGGCACCATAAAAGATAAATTTAGCCTTGGCCTGAATGAACGGCCAACAGGCCGCGTGCCAACCCGCAGGTAAAGCACCACCCTGTTCAACAGTCCAGCAAGCTTCGCGCTCCAGTCCTTTAGGATCCGACCAAACAGCCGAGAAAATTGCAAAATCCAGTAAAGCCAAAGTTTGTGTTACTAGGAAGTATGACAAAATAAGTGTTACAAAGCCCATAAAAATCGATTTGGTGGCGCCACCAAAAGAGCCAAAATCCGACATGCTGGCAAAGATATTTTTATAGAGCCAGCCGGTAAAGCCACCCTCTGACGGCGGTGGCGGCAATAATGGCGCCGGTTCGGTGCGCACAAACCCAACCTGCGGATCAACAGCCCCTGATAATGTCTTTTTCACATTGGCTCTCTGCGACGCTGATTTGATTGGTTTCTTCGCCATTCTAGCGCTCCACTAACTTTACGCGGCTGTTAAACCAGTTCATGAAAGCTGCGGTCAAAAGCGAGAATGTTAGATAGACCATCATCATCATAAAGATCATCTCGATCTCTTTACCAACTTGGTTTAACGCTGTACCGGCAAAAACCGAGACAAGTTCGGGGTAGGCAATAGCCACCGCCAAGGAGGAGTTTTTAGTCAAGTTAAGATATTGTGAGGTCAGCGGCGGAATGATCACTCGCATCGCTTGTGGAATAATTACCAATCGTAAAGTGATGTTTGGTCTAATGCCCAAAGCAAAAGCAGCTTCTGTCTGGCCTCGATTGACAGCCAGAATACCAGCCCGCACAATTTCAGCAATAAAAGCCGCAGTATACAGTGCAAGTGCAAAAAGCACAGCCAACATTTCAGGAACCACAGCCATCCCAAAGCCATCCTGATACCCCCGCCTTAATTTCGGACCTGTATCCTTAAACTCTGGAAAACTCCAATCTAACGGTGAACCAGTTAAGTAAAACGCAATAGATGGAACAACTATCAAGATACCGAGCACCATCCAAAACACCGGTAATATCTGACCTGTGTCAGCTTGCCTTATAGATGCATATTTTTTTAAATAGAAACCCAACAAGATAGCCAGAAGCACGGCCATAATAGTGATGTAAAAATATTGGCCAACAACCGGAGCAGGCAGGTATAGACCGGTAATGTTCAATCCCGCCATGCCACCAAAAAGCTCTATCTTTTCTCTTTTGCCCGGCAAGAGACGAAGAACAGCAAAATACCAGAAAAACAGTTGTAAAAGCAGAGGAACATTTCTCACAACCTCAATATAGATGGTTGCAAAAGTTCTAAGGATTAGATTCTCTGAAAGCCTCATTATGCCAACAACAAATCCAATTACTGTTGCTGCAAGAATTCCCAGGAACGCAACAATCGTGGTATTGATAATACCTATAAAATAAACATCAAGATAGGTTGACCGCCCAACCTCATAGTCAAGTACCCAAGTTCCTAAAGTTGGAATGATTTGAAAACCAGAAGTGCGGCTCAGAAAATCAAACCCAAGTGTTTTCCCCTGGTTGGTAAGATTATCGACTGTATTGCTAAAAAGCCAATGACCTGCAAGCACCAGTGAAAGGCCCAAAAGCACTTGAAAAAACAAACCTCGGAACTTGGTATCATTTATCAGTTTTTCAAGGCGCACAGACTTCCCCGTCGTTTATTCCAAAAAATATCGTTCGATATACACACTAAAAAAACATGTCCAACACGAGTACGCGCGCTGGACATGTATCACTTCAGTTTTAATTATTAGCGAATTGGAGGCGCGTACATGATCCCGCCATTGTTCCAAAGTGCGTTTACGCCTCTTGCCAGCTTGAGTGGTGTGTTAAGACCAACGTGCTTTTCATAGCTTTCGCCGTAGTTGCCAACCTTAAGGATGATATTATAGGCCCAGTCGTTTGACAGTCCAAGCTCTTCACCAAACTTACCCTCTTTACCAATCAAGCGTGCAACTGCGGGGGCCAAATCTGCCTGGAACTTCTTCATATTTACATTCTTTGAAGAAATCCCCATCTCTTCCGCGTTAATCATCGCGTTCAAAGACCAACGCACAATGTTGAACCACTGATCATCACCCTGACGAACAACTGGACCAAGAGGCTCTTTGGAAATGATTTCAGGCAAAACTACATGACTGTCTGGCTGTGTTAGCTTGCCACGCTGAGCAGCAAGACCTGACCGGTCAGTAGTATAAACATCACAACGACCCGCATCATATGCCGCCACGACTTCGTCTGCTTTTTCAAAAGCCACTAGCTTAAAGCTCATACCGTTTGCACGGAAGTAATCTGTAATATTAAGCTCAGTGGTGGTTCCGGTGTTCGTGCAAATATTTGCACCATCGAGTTCTTTTGCAGACTTAACACCAAGTGATGTGGGAACCATCATCCCCTGACCATCATAGTAGTTTACGCCGGCAAAGTTTAGGCCAAGCTGCGTGTCACGGGTCATTGTCCATGTTGTATTACGTGACAAAATATCAATTTCGCCAGAGCTCAGCGCGGTAAAACGCTGTTTAGCTGATAGAGCCGAGTATTTAACTTTTTCTGGGTCACCAAACACTGCAGCTGCTACCGCCCGACAAAGGTCAACGTCTAGCCCGGTCCACTTGCCTGCATCATCAGCGTTTGAGAATCCAGGTAGGCCCTGTGATACTCCGCACTGGACAAATCCCTTGGCCTTTACAGCTTCAAGAGTGGTTGCTGCGTTGGCTGATGCGATCGCACCGAAACCCACTGCTGCGCCGCAAAGCGCAGATAAAAACGAAAGTTTCTTCATTGTGTCACCTCTAAAATAGTTTTCATTACTTAAAACGTAGATTGCCGCGCATATTACTGTTCAAACCGGAAGCTTAGCAATGAGAAAACCGTGGTTTGTCCCCCCAAAGCACGAATTCCGGCTTAATTAGTCGAATTTTGCATTAAACGGTCTCAAAAACCGCCTTTTTTACTATCGATTTCGTTTTTGTGTATACAATCTATGGCTGATTGTATGATATCAGGCAGAATCGCTGATTTGATTAATATTATAGACAATCTGATTCTCCAGCATCGCCGATCTCTATGGTGTTTGTGATTCACGTTTGTTAATGGAGACGCAAAGATTGGTCTTGGCCGCGTGAGTGGCTTGATTGCCAGTTGCACGCGCAAGGGCGGCAGAGGCGCGTCGCCCAGAGCTATTATATTTCCTGATTCTGGCCGTTAACTTTGACTGATGTTGGTCATCACATCGAGCGATGCCGATTGACACTGTTGATATCAGGCGGCAATGTCGCACCGGCTGGTTGCCAGCTCGTCGGGGCAACCCCCCAACATCAACAAGTCACGTCAACCAGTCACGTCAACAAATCTCATAAATCGCTCAACTAATTATTTGCGTTAGGGTCCATGTTCATGCCGCGTTACTTTGCCAGATTTCTTGCTGATAATCCGCACCGTTTTGGTACGATCCTGGCGCTAATCGGGGTCTTGGTGCTAACGCCCGATACACTGGTGATCCGCCTTTCCGGCCTCGAACGCTGGGCGCTAATGGGGTGGCGCGGGGTTTTAATGGGGGCGATGTCTTTGCTGTTATGGCGATTATTCCTTACCCGAAATCCGCGCGGCGAATGGCGCAGCCTTGCCAGCTGGCAAGGGCTGTTAGTGATCGCAGCCTTCAGCATGAATTCGGCCACCTTCACCCTTGGCATTGTCGAGACATCAGCGACGGTTGTGCTAACCGCGGTCGCGACCATGCCGATTTTTGCTGCAATCCTCTCGTTTTTCATGCTTGGCGAGCGTCAGGGATGGCTGGGTTGGCTGGCAATCACCGCAGCCATGTGCGGGGTTGTGATTGTTGTTATGGATGGCGGTAATGCAATTGGCAGCCCGGATGGGTCGGTGCTGCTTGGCGGGATTTTTGGCGTGCTGACGGCGGCAGGCCTTGCCCTTACCTTTACCATGGCCCGAAAATATAACGACCTCGGCATTTTGCCTGCGGCGGCGCTTGGCGCGATGATCAGTGGCTTTATCGGCCTGTTTTTAAGCGATATCAGCACCATCACCAATGTACCCATATGGACAGTCCTGACGATGGGGCTGATTATTCTGCCCATTTCGTTTACCTGCCTTAATCTGGCGCCGCGCTATACCAGTTCGGCCATTGTCAGCCTGCTTATGCTATTGGAAATGGTGATCGGCCCTTTCTGGGTCTGGCTTGGTGTTGGTGAACAGCCTACCCTTATCATGATTGCTGGCGCGGGTTTTGTTGCATTGGTGCTGACGCTGCATATTCTGCGCACCCAATGGTTTTCCGGCAGCTAAGCGTTAAATAAAGCTGGCATGACCTAAAAGTGGGGTTAATGCGCCGATGGGCCAGACAGTGATGAGCCGCGCCAATTTGCATCTGGGCTATTCGGCTCACAGTCTAATCCTGCCGCAAGAATTGCCGTAATTGCGCAATATTCATCTTTTTCCGATGTGTCGCCGCTGACCCCGACCGCACCAATGACCGTTCCATCATCAGCCAGCACCAGCACGCCGCCCGGTACCGGCACGAACGCACCATCTGCAACGGCCGCAAGTGCGGCCTGAAAACTTGGACGGGTTGCCAGCCGGTCACGGATCAGGCGGCTGGACATTCCCATACCAAGCGCCCCCCATGCCTTGCCGCGCGCAATGTCAAAACGCATCAGGCCAGACCCATCTTCAGACTGGCTAGCAATGGTCTTGCCAGCCGCATCAAGCACCACAATTGTCAGCGGCAACATAGTTTCCGCCCGCGCCGTGCCAATCGCACAATTTATAATGCCGAGAGCCGCCTCAAGCGGAAGAGTGACTTGCAATCGCATCGCGGATCCCTTTCTTGCCCAGCCGGACTTTTGCCCAGCCGGACTTTTTTACCAAGCTACATGGTGCATCTATTCTTTTGGCGGCAAGCTTTCATCATAGCCCGGTACAGCCGCAGCAAAATCAGCCAGCCACCCGGCAAGGTTGGGCGCATGGTCACGCCAATTAACCTGCTTGCGGAAATCCAGATAATCCAACACACAAGCAAGACCAATTTCCGCCACATCTGGCATGGTGCCGTTTTTATAGCTTGGGTTACTGGCGGCAACCAGTTCAAGGCCGCGGATGATTTTGCCGCGCTGACGCTCGACAACTGAATCGACATATTTGTCTTCAGGGCGCATCCGCCGCTCATAAATCACCAGAATCGCGGCATCTAAAATACCATCCATCAGCGCCGCACGGGTCAGCACATCATAGCGCGCCGCACCGGCCGCCGGAATAATCTTGCCACCACCGGCCTTGGCATCAAGATATTCCATGATGACACGGCTGTCATAATAGGTATAGCCGTCATCTTCGAGTGCCGGAATTTTGCCAAGCGGATTCACCGTGCAGATGCCATCATTCGGATCCATCGTATCGGTTAAAACGGGCGTAACCTGATCAGCAAAACCAAGGATATAAGTTGCCATTTTAACTTTACGGCCAAAGGGCGAAGACGGGCTTGAACGCAGCTGCATTGGGGTAACTCCTTACCTGAAGATAATGGTCAACACGGCCCAGTAGCCGCGCCTGCTTTAGGCCAGCCTTTTACCGGTGCTCATCACCATTGAAAAGCATGGTCATAAAAACAGATCAAAGCCTAAATCCAAGCCGCATGAAATGCCAGCCGAATTTATCATTTACAGATTATGGCTAAAGAACCGGACACCACCGCAAGATTATGCAAGGCTATCGCCCCTAACGGCGCGTCATCCACCAGCCTAAAGCAGATCGCGCGGGCGATTACCGGCAAAGAATGCGTCGAGATTATCCAACGCCCGAAATCCCATTGCATCACGCGTGGCACCGGTCGAACTGCCAATGTGGGGCAGCATAAACACATTATCATATTTCGACAGAGCCGGATTGCCGCCGGGTTCAGTCACAAAACAATCGAGCCCGGCGGCTGCCAGCTTGCCAGTGTCAAGCGCCGCCATTAAGGCCGTCTCATCAACCAATGCACCACGCGCCACATTCACAAACACCGCACCATCAGGTAACATCGCAAATTTCTCGGCCGTCATCATGCCCCGGGTTTGCGGTGTCGCCGGACAATGAAGCGACAGGAAATCAGATAGAGGTAACAACGATTCCAGACTGTCATGATAGGTTGCCCCCTGTGCCAAATCATCAGGCAAAGGGTTGCGATTATAGTAATGCACATCCATCTCTAGGCCGCGCGCATTGCGTGCCATCGCTTGCCCAACCCGGCCCATACCAACAATGCCGAGCCGTGCGCCAGTAACTTGCTTGCCAACCATAAAGGACGGCGACCAAAAATCCCAGTCTCCGTCTCGAACCATACGGTCGCCCTCAACGGCGCGCCGTGCAGCGCCAAGCATTAGCAATAGCGAAATCTCTGCGGTCGCGTCTGACAGCACATCTGGCGTATTCGTCACAACGATACCGCGTGCCGCAAAGGCAGCCAGATCGCAATGGTCAGTTCCAACCGAATAATTCGCTACGATCTTAAGTCGTGAATCGAGCGCGGCAACAATATCGGCGGTGAAATGCTCTGAATGGCAGGCAATCATCCCATCCACCTTGGCACTCATCGCGATAATATCGGCACGATCATAGGGGATGTCGTCATGATTAACGATGATGTCATAGTCGCGTTCGGCGCGCGCCAAAGTGGCATCAGACAAACGGCGGGCAATCCAGATTACGGGGCGTGTCATCAACAATCTTTCCGTGGTGATTAAAAAAAAACATGACTGCCAATAAGAGGTTACCGCATGGCCAGACGCATCAGCACGCTAGTCTTTTGTCTTACGAACAGTTTCGTCGTAAGCATCATAGACCGCCATCGCCATCACAATCAGGGCAATGATCCAGAACGGCAAGCCCCCCTTGAAACCGGCAAATCCGGCAGTGATGCTTTCCGCCAGACCTAGCACAAAAAGCAGCAAAAAGAAGGTGCCGATGGCAGCCGTGATTATCTTTGTTTTTCTATCAATCATGGATCTATTCCTAAGTTTTGCGCGGGTTCTTCCGGCTCATTTTGGTTTTTGTTCAACTCGGCAAGCAACCAGCTTCCAGTGCGCAACAGCCGATCATCCTCTTCGGCGCCACCAACCAGCTGGACACCAATTGGCATTTCATTTTTCGATATCAGAACCGGCACTGTCAAACAGGGCAGGCCGCATAGCGTCCAGACCGTTGAAAAAATCGGATTGCCGGTGACGCCATCGCTAAATAGCGGCGCTTCACCCGGGGCTGCCGGTGTGATGATCGCATCAAAATCGTTAAAAAACGACTGGAAATAGGAAATTGCACCATGCCGAAGCCCAACCGCTTCTTGATAAGCCTCGTCACTGATCGTCGCCCCATGTGCCAACAGCTTGGCAACCTGTGGGCTAAGCTTATCGTTATGCTGTTCACGGATCTCGGCAAGATTACGCGCGATTTCATAATATTGAATGATATTCTGTGCCTCAACGAGACCCGAGAAAGACCCCTCGGCGTCAAGCTTTTCGACCTGTCCGCCAAGCGCGTCAATGACCGCCATCATGCCCTCGCGGCTATCGTCTGATAGCTTGTCAAAATAGGGCATCTCGAACCAGACAAAATTTGGTTCGATCGGTGGTTCGCTGGAGACACCCTTCAACAGATTGGGCCGAGGGCGACAAAATGAGCTTGGATCGGCCGGATCAAATTCGGAAATTACATCGCCAACAAGCGCAACATCCTCGTAATACCGCGCAAAGACACCAACCTGATCAAGCGTCTCAGATGTCCTTAAAACACCCGTCCGCGGCACCATACCAGCCGAAGGTTTAAACCCATAAACACCGCAAAAAGAGGCTGGCCGGATAACTGACCCATTGGTCTGGGTGCCAATCGCAACCGGAATATGCCCTGCCGCAACCGCAGCAGCCGAACCGGCCGACGACCCGCCCGGGCTATACTCCAGATTATGCGGGTTACGCGTTGCCGCCGGATCCATGAATGCAAATGGCGTTGTTGCGGTTTTGCCTAAAATGACGGCCCCGGCAGCGCGCAGCCGTGATACCAAGATCGCATCATGTTCAGGCTTTCGCCCGGCCAGCGCCACACTGCCGCATTCGGTCGGCATATCGGCTGTGTCAATGATATCTTTCAGGCCAATCGGCACGCCATGCAGCGCCCCCATAGCCCGCCCTGACTGGCGTAATTGATCCATCGCTGCGGCCTGTGCAAGGGCGCCGTCACGGTCAACCCAAACCCATGCCTTTAATGATGCATCGGTCTCGGCAATGCGATCAAGCGCCGCAGTGACAAGCGCAACCGAAGTTGTCTCGCCATCACGGATCATCTGTACCATTTGCAAAGCTGATGTCATTCTATATTTCCTTACCCGTTGGGAGCATTAGCCCCTGATGGTTAGCGCGACATATCTGGACCGAATAGATAATCAGGCAACCAGAGCGCAATGCCCGGGAACTGATAAAGCAGAACCATGGCAAACAGCACAATCCCAAGATACGGCAACAATCCCTTGAAGATATCCATCAGCTCAATCTGATTTTTCAACACGCCTTTCAAATAATAGGCCGACATCGCCATTGGCGGGGTCAGGAAGGATGTTTGCAGATTCAGCGCAACAAGCATCGCGAAGAAATAGGGGTTCACGCCAAAATTGTCGAGCATCGGCAGGAAGATCGGCACAAAGATGATCAAAATTTCTGACCATTCAAGCGGCCAGCCAAGCACAAAGATGATCAGCTGAACCATCACTAGAAACTGCCATGGCTCTAGGTTCATCGCCAGAACCATATGTTCAATCACATCATGCCCGCCAAGATATGAGAAGACTGACGCAAAGGTCCATGATCCGACGAACAGCCAACAGACCATCGCCGTTGCCTTCGCTGTCAAAAACACCGATTCCTTCACCTTCGTCCAGGTCAGCGAGCGATATAATAACGCCAAAACCATACCGCCAAGCGCCCCCATCGCGGCTGCTTCGGCTGGCGTTGCCAGACCCCCAAGAATTGATCCCAGAACCGTTGCAATCAGCAACGTTAGCGGCACAAAAGAAACAATCAGATCAAAATAGATTTTGCTGACAGGTGGCACATCTTCGGCACGCGGTTTTGGGGCTAGTGACGGGTTAAAAAACACCCGTATAATCACATAAACAATGTAGAGACCCGCCAAAATAAGGCCGGGGAACATCGCCGCCGCATAAAGCCGTAACGGTGACAATTCAGCAATCGCTGCATAGACAATCAGCATAATCGACGGCGGGATCAAAATTCCCAGCGTGCCACCGGCACAAATCACCCCTGAGGCAAATTTTTTGTCATAACCGGCTGATGCCATTGCCGGAAAGGCCAGCAGACCCATCAGCGTTACAACCGCACCAACAATACCCGATGCTGTCGAGAACACCGCACAGGTCAGCAATGCCGCAATCGCCATTGATCCGGGCAGATTACGTGCCGCCATTTGCAGCGAATAGAACAGCCGGTTCACAATGTTCGCCCGTTCCACAACGTAACCCATAAACAGGAACAGCGGAATCGCCACCAACGTGTCATTTTCCATGACCGAATAGGTGTTCTGGTTCAGCAAATAAAAGATATTGTTGTTCAAAAGGTCAGCAAAGCTTGTCGCGCCTTCCGAATAATAGGCGTAATAGCCAAAACCTACGCCCATCGCGAGCAGGGTAAAGGCGATCGGAAATCCCAGCAGCACCAGCACAATGAACAGGCACAGCATTAAAATCGCAATTTCAGGATTGGTCATTTCTTGTCACTCTTTTCAACCATAAGGCCGGCATGAAGGCGAGCAATTACTTCTGCTCAACCTGTTGCGTCAGCATTTCTTCAGTTTCCTTGACGTCGTCAAGGCGATCCATCCAGACGCCAGTTTTCATCGCCCGCCAACAGCGGATTAATTCAGCCGTTCCTTGCAGGATCAACAGAAATCCTGCCAGTGGAATCAAGGATTTGAAGAAATAAATTTGAATACGTGCCGGAGAATTCCAGCTCACTTCCTTGTAGCGCCAGCTATCAGAGGCGATTTCCCAGCCAAACCAGAACAGTGCCAGCATGCCGGGAAAGAAGAAGATTAAATATAAGACAAAATCAACGCGGGCCTGCCATCGCACTGGAAACAGTCGATAGAGAACATCACCACGAACATGGGTGTCCTGCGCCAACGCATAAGGCCCCGCCATCAAGAAGAGCGCGCCATACATTTGTATCATCATGTCAAACGCCCAAACGGTCGGCGCGTTCAAAACATAACGAACGAAAACTTCGTAGGACACTGAAAATGTCAGAACGAGGATGCACCAGCCAAAGGCGCGGCCAAACCAGATACTAAGGCTTTCAATCGCATAAACAAATTGCGTCATACATGTCTCCAGAACATGAAAACAATAAATCCAGAAGGCCGCAAGCGGCCCTCTGGCTATAGCATTTCAGACGACTAAGGCTTAGCCGAAGTGATGGTTGTAAGCCAGCTTGTAATCAGGCTGGTTCAGGTTCAGATAGTTCATCACATCCTTGGCATATGCTTTTTGTGAAGCAATGACCTTGGCAAAGAACTCATCTTCAGCTGACAAACGATCAACAACAACATCCCACGCTTTCAGCTGAGCTGCCATCACTGAATCAGGGGTCCGGTGAACGCGAACGCCACTTTCCTTTTGCAGCTTGATCAGATCATCTGAGTAACGCTTTGTGTTGTTCCAGTAGAAGTTTGAGTTTTCGGCCTCAGATGCATATTTCAGGATCGCCTGAAGCTCTGCTGGAAGCGCGTCATACTTCTTTTTGTTGAAGGTCACTTCGAAGAATTCCTGTGACTGGTGGAATGACGCCAGGTGATAATCCTTCGACACATCCTGCATACCAAAGTCACGGTCAGACGTTGGGTTATTGAATTCGGCTGCATCAATCAAGCCAGACTTCATCGCAGGCTGGATTTCACCACCAGGCAACTGCACAACAGACATGCCCATTTCCATCAGAACGTCAGCAGCCAGACCAACGGTCCGGTACTTCAGGCCGTTCATCTGTGAAGCGTCTTTGATTTCTTCTTTAAACCAACCAAGTGGCTGGGCTGGCATCGGGCTGTTGAAGAATGAAACAACGTTCAGGCCAAGCTTGCCCATCAACTCGTTAAACAGCTCCATACCACCGCCATAATGGCACCATCCGAGAACTTCTTGTGATGACCAGCCAAAGCATGGTCCAGTCCCAAACAGTGACGCTGTCTTCGACTTTGAGTACCAATAAGCTGGGACATAATGCGCTGCGTCTAGAACACCGCGGTGAACAGCGTCCTGCATCTGGCTTGTTTTCACAACCGCGTTGACTGACAGCAGGTCGATCTTCAGATCCTTACCGGCCATTGCATGTACACGGTCAACATATGATTTTGCGTTTTCGAGGAAAATACCGCCGCCCCAGGCCGCTTGCATTTTCAGTGTCACAGGGGCTGCATTCGCAATGGCTGGCGCTGCAAGTGAGCCAACCGCAGCCGCACCGGCTACCGCTGATCCACGTAAAAACTTTCTTCTATTCAAATCGGACATTCGATTTCCTCCTAATTTTACAATTCAGCGATGGCCGCCGAACTTGTTTGGGGGCGTACCATAACTTGCACCCCTAGTTTATCAATTACTAATTTCGGTTTGCATAGAGGAATCTTCTTATTCCCACCGCTGTAAGAAAACCAGGGAGCGAATAAGTGAAAAAATTTCACTCAAATAAAAAGAATATTAACGAATTTTTTGTTAATATTGATGCAACAAAAGATAAAATTTTTATAAATCGTGAAAAAGGCTTTTGTGCAAAAATTGCAAATTGATAACCGATCAACTGGATGCACGTTGAAAATGTCATCGCATCAGACACAAATCGCACGGATTCGCCCCCACATTAATGATCCGACGGGATTCCTCACATCGCAAAACGGGACGCCCGAAACGGCGCTGGATCAAGTGGCGGCGGCGTGTCATTGATCAATGCGGATAGCAGCAAGGCTGAGCCGGGTGCCATTGAAAGTCCGATATGGTGATGACCAAAATTGAACCAAAGACCATGATGACGCGGCGCCATACCAATCATTGGCAGTGAGTCGACAAGGGTTGGTCGCCGCCCCATCCACGGTGTTTCCTCAATTTGCGCGCCAAGCGTGACCGCCTCGCCCGCCAGTGCCACTGATGTGGTGATTTGCTGAAAATTCGGTGGCGCATCACGGTCGGTCAATTCAACCCCGGACGTCACCCGAAGGTGATGGCGCATCGGTGCGACAACAAAGCCGCCCTCAACATCGAGAATAGGCCGTCCAAGCGGCGGCGTTGGCGAAGGGGTTCCATTTGGCGTTGGCGCTGGCGCAAAATGCAGATGATAACCACGTTCCCAAGCCATCGGAATATCATAGCCAAGCCACCCAGCAATCTCTGCCGACCATGCACCAGCCGCTAGCACAACATCATCGCCGCAGAAAACCTGCTCGGCGCTGCGCACCTGCCAGCCATCATCATCATGCGCCAAACCGGTAATGACAGCGCACTCGACAACACCGCCGGCCGCCTGAAACATTGCAAGATAGGCATCAGTTAAATCGGCCGGGCTGGATACGGCGCAGGTTTCATCCATCAACACGCCCTTGTGATAAATCGGTGCAAGGCCCGGTTCAATCTGCCGGATCTGTTCGCGCTCAATGACTGAAAACTTTACCCCAACTGCCCGCATCAAATCCATTTCGGCAGCATAGTTTTTAAAAGCTTTCGGGCTTCGAAACAATTTGAACCAGCCGCCGCCATGCCGCAGCAGATGATCAACACCGGCCGCCTTTATCCATTTTTTATGCTGATCAAGCGACAATTGCAGCAGGCCGCGCAATGCCAATGCAGCGTGCCGGCTATGTGCGGGGCGGCAATGCGCCAGAAACCGGATAAACCAGCCAAGCCGCCGCAGCACAAACCACGGGTTATAGCGAACCCCATTCGACCGGTTCAGCAGTAATTTTGGCAGGGCTTTGATCAGCCCCGGATTGTTCAGCACAACAACCGATGATTCCGACAAGACACCGGCATTCCCATATGAGGTTTCGCGGCCGGGCTGTCCGCGATCAATCAATCGCACCTTATGGCCGTCAAGCTGCAGTTTTAATGCGGCCGCAACCCCGACAATGCCCCCACCAATAACAATTATTGATTTCTTCATGCTGTCCTGCCCCATGCCCTAGCCCCCGGCGATTATATCCCGATCGTTCACAGCGTCGTTGCTAGATCATCATATTTACAACACATAAAGCCGCGCCGCCAACCACCGCATAGGCAAGTGCCGTCCAGAGATTTGCCCCAAGAACCAAATCGCGCGAGCGCACGCGAAATAAACTTGCGCCAGTAATCACCGACAGTGATGCAACCGAACTCATCGTTCCAGCGCCCCAGCCAATCAGATGTGCCTGCATTAAAAGTGCGGGGTGAACATCGGCGTGACCGCCACTAAACACCGCCAGAAAGGCCGTGCTGCTAATCACCGGATGCACACCAACAACCGACGCCAGCATCATGCCAAGCGGGGTCACAACAAGGGCAAACCATCCCGGAATAACACCATCATAAAGGCTGGTCACAAGTGCAGTAAACGCGCCAGTGCGGGTGGCAAAATAGCCAATCAGCATCGCCATGCTGATAATCAGAAGATCATCTGCAATATTCTTCATGCTGTTTGCGGTATCATGGATAATCGGGCTGATCTGCGCCGGATAGCGGATGAACTGCACCGCCACCAGCACCGGCATGACCACAACCACCGCCGACAGCGCGGTAAAATCAAACAACACCGCCGCCGTTAAAACCGCCCCAAGCACCAGCAATAGCCGCATCAAAACCGGCTTTAGACATACCAGCGCAATACGCAATTGGTTAGTCGAAAATGACCGGTTAAGGGCCGGCAATGAAATCGCTGCAAACAGGATAGCGGTAACACCGCCAATGCCAATCGCAATCCAAGAATTGCTTTTGCCAACAAAACTCTGGCCGATCGCAAACGCCACGAAAAATGGTGACCATGCCGCTGCTGTTACCATTCCACGCAACGCGGCTTCGGCGGCAAGCTGGCGGCGATGACGATCGGCATCTTTGGGAATCGCGGCCGACAAAATTGCCAGCGCACCGGTATTGATGATCCCACCGAATATATTGGCCGCCAGATGCAGGCCGCCCGACGACGCCGAGGCGGGCAATTTGGCCAATGCGTCTTGGGTACGATGCACCGATGGCATCAATGACGCGGTTGCCCGCACCAATGCCATCGTCGGCAATAGCGCGGTAAAAATCAGAATATAGCGCCCGCCAGTTGCCCATTCTTCCGTATCGGGAAAATGGTCTAGCAACGCCCAGCCAACAACCACAAGCAATAGCAGAATTAGCACCGAGTCACGCCGCAAGCGTGACAATGTTAAAACCGCAAAGGCAATGAAGGCAAACACCCCCAGATGGACAATGTCGATATTCCTGATGCCAGTCGTGATTTGCAAAAGTGCCGCCACCCATGCCACGCATAACAGGCCAAGGCGGATATGGCCCAAAATTGGCGTTAATTTTTTGCGCATATAAAACCGACTGCCCTATCCAGAACTATTATCAACCCAGCCACATCCCTAATACCCATTGTCTCGATTTGTCTTAACCTAGCTGATCTCAAATTAACATAAAAAAGCCGGCTCTAGTGATCGGCTTCGGCCACCGCGAGCGCTTCTTCGGCGTCAAGCCATGCCTGCTCCGCCGCGGCCAGCGCATCATCGATTGCGGCAAGCTGGCTGGACAAGCTGGCAATCGCCGCGGCATTGTCACTGTCGTAAAAGCCCGGACGCGCCATCTCACGCGCGATCATATCTTTATCCGCAGCAAGCGTGATCATGGCTTTTTCACATTGTTTCACCACCGCGCGAAGCTGGCTGGTATTTTGGCGGCGCACACGGCCGGGCGACTGAATTCTTCCGGCTGGTTTTCCGGCTGGTTTTTGATCCGGATTGCCGGCATCATCACTCGCCGCACGCGCCGTTCCACCCGCCCCGCGCCGCGCCAGCAATTGTCGCTGATAATCAGCCATATCACCATCAAAGGCTTGCACCATACCATCTTGAACAATCCATAATTGATCAGCAATCATTTCCACCAGATGCGAATCATGGCTGACAAGAATGACCGTTCCCTCATAGACATTCAAAGCCTGCACCAATGCCTCGCGGCTTTCGATATCAAGATGGTTTGTCGGCTCGTCGAGGATAAGAATATGCGGCGCATCAATTGCCGCCATCGCCATCAGCAAGCGCGCCTTTTGCCCCCCCGAGAGGCGCTCGACCGGGTTATCGACAATATCGGCGTCAAACCCTGCCCCGCCAAGGCGTGCCCGCAATTTAGTCGGTAATTCTTTTGGCCGAAGGCGTTGCATATGCTGATAAGGGCTCTCGCCAGCAACCAGTTCATCCAGCTGATGCTGGGCAAAAAACCCGATGCGCAATTTCCCTGATTTCTTGATCTGGCCCGACAGCGGTTGCAGCCTGCCAGCGAATAATTTTGACAAGGTCGATTTGCCCTCGCCATTCGCCCCAAGAAGTGCAATGCGGTCATCCGCATCAAGACGCAAATCCAGCTTGCGCAGAACCGGCTTTTGATCATACCCAACCGACACATCATCAAGCACCAGCAAGGGCGGCGGCAGCTCTTCAGGCGTTGGAAACCGGAACGGGGCTACAGCCTGTTCCGATAGCGCTAAAATCGGCTGCATTTTCTCTAGTTGCTTGAGACGTGACTGGGCCTGACGCGCCTTTGATGCCTTGTACCGAAACCGGTCGACAAATGACTGGATATGTTTGCGTTGGGCATCTTGTTTGCGCGCCATGGATTGCTGCTGTTCAAGCTTCATCCGGCGTTCGGTATCAAACTGGTTATAACTGCCGGTGTAGTAGGCAAGCTTGCGATCAGTTAAATGCAGGATGCCAGTGACCGACCGGTTCAGCAATTGCCGGTCGTGCGAAATCACCAGAACCGTATGGCGGTATTTCGCCAGAAACGCTTCAAGCCAGACCGCACCTTCAAGGTCAAGATAGTTCGTTGGCTCATCCAGCAACAAAAGATCGGGCTGGGAAAACAACACTGACGCCAGCGCGACACGCATTCGCCAACCACCCGAAAATTCATGGCAGGGGCGCGCCTGTGCTTCATTGTTAAATCCAAGACCGGACAATATTGACGCCGCGCGCGCTTCGGCCGAATAGGCATCAATATCTGCAAGGCGGGCGTAAATATCGGCAATCCGGTCAGGGTCAGTGGCGGTATCTGCCTCAGCTAGCAACTGGGCGCGCTCGCCATCAGCCGCCAGTACAGTGTCAAGAAGGCTGATATCACTTGCTGGTGCTTCTTGATCGACGCCACCGATGCTGAATTGCTGGGGATAGTCGATCTCGCCGGAATCTAGCGCCCATTCACCGCGGATCAACCTGAAAAGCGAGGTTTTCCCAGTGCCGTTCCTGCCGACGATCCCAACCTTATGACCGGTTGGGATGACCGCCGAAGCATTCTCAAAAAGCGGTTTTCCCTCAATGGAAAATGACAGGTTCTGAAGTTTTAGCATGGGTCAGACTGGTGCCTTGGAAGCGATCGTTTGTCAATGATATGCGTTACCATCGGACAAAGAAAGTTTATCCGGTGAGCCTTACCCCTTCAATCGCTTCCCAATACGGCGCCTTACCGTATAGCCCCGAGATAAAATCGACAAAAACGCGGGTTCGTTTTGGCAAGATCGTGGTTTTTGGATAAACCACGAATATATCAAACCCGCTCCAGCGATATTCAGGAAACAGCGGCTGCAGCAAACCTTTGTTGATTGCCTCATAATGCAGAAATGTGGGCAAGGACACCATGCCCAACCCAGCAATCGCAAGATCGCGCAAGACATCGCCATTATTGGCCGACATTCGCGGCGTTATATGCAGGCTGCCAGCCTTTCCATCCGGCCCGACATAGCCCCAATCATGCGGGCTGCGATCATTCGCATAAACCAGCGCCGGTATTTTCGCCAGATCGCCTGGATGGGTTAGCTGCGGCCATTGCGAAATCAGGCTAGGCGCAGCAGCAGGCAAAACGCTGACCGATGAGATTTTTTTGGCGATGAGGCTGGAGTCGGTCAGATTGCCAATGCGAATTGCCAAATCGAACCCTTCGGCGATCATATCCACCCGCTTGTCACTCAAATCCAGCTCGATATGGATGTCGGGATGCGCGTGCATGAATTGTGCAATGGCGGTCGACATATGCGCGATGCCAAAAGACAACGGCGCGCTAATTCGCAAGCCACCACTCAGCGCCCCACCCGCATTTTTTACCTCCTGCTCGGCATCTTCTAATGTTGCCAAGACGGATTTTGCCCGTTGATAAAACAGCTGGCCGGTCTCATTTAAGAAAAGCCGCCGCGTCGAGCGCTGGATCAGCGCTGCGCCAAGGCGCACCTCAAGATCACGCAATCGCCGGCTCACTGCTGAAACCGCAATACCCATGCGATCCGCGGCCTGCGTCAAGCTGCCCGTCTCCACAATCAAAATAAATGCGCGAAGTTCTTCGATCTGGCTCATGTTCTGAGTATAATTTATTTTTCTATTAATTAGAAATATATTTTTCGGTAAGGCCTCTTTATTTCTAAACTGGGAAAAAATATAAGGTAGGGGCCGTGGGAGACCTCCCCCCTCCCTCGGCGATCTTTCTACCCCCGATTTGCCTTTGCCATTAATAACCAAATGGGCGGTTCTATCAAATGAGCGCAGACAAAATAGCAATATTGAGAGTTGACTCGAGCATGCGCCAGCATGGCTCGGTTAGCCGTGAGCTGGCTGAATCTGTCGTTGCGCAATTGCGGGCTGATCTGCCGGATAGTGACATTGTGTGGCGCGATCTTAAATCGGGCGTCGGGCACGTTAACAGCGCATGGCGCGATGCCAGTCTCGGAGCGCCTGCATCACGATCCGGTGAAGACCGTGCATTGCTTGCCCAATCAGATGCGCTTATCGCCGAGGTTGAGCGCGCTGACATCATGGTGTTTGCGGTACCGATCTATAATTTTAGTATTCCGGCTGCCCTGAAAGCATGGGTCGATATGGTTTGCCGCGACAATGTCGATGGTGCAAACGCGACGTTTCCGGGCAATCGCAGACGGCAAAAGCAGGCGATTGTCATCATGACGTCAAACTATACACGCGCTGGCGCCGAAGACGAATTTGCCACGTCATTTCTGCAATTCATTCTGCGTTTCATCGGCTGCACCGACGTCAACATGATTGACGTGACCGGGCTGGCAAATGACAGAGCTAGCATCATTCGTGCCGCTCAGGAAAAGATCGAGGCCGTTTGCAAAGCGGTTGTATCCCGGAACATCTCAGCAGCCGCCGAATAGGGCACTTGTCGCTGCCGGTATGGGCGAATAGGCTTTTTTTTCATAATAAATCGTATTTGGCGCCACCGATGCTGTGGCTTATACTGCCGATCAGGCTGCGAATTACGTTGCCGATTTGCGTGACAACTTGCGTTGACGATTTGGCAAGATTGTCATTGCTGTGACTGAAATAGATCGGTGGGAACCGATCGGTTGAGGAAAAACCATGCGTCAGGTCAAAATCGAAGCCAGTTGGAAAGACCAGCTTGCGGCAGAGTTTGCCGCCGATTACATGGCCGAATTAAGCCAGTTTCTTCGCGATGAAAAGGCCGCTGGCAAGCGCATTTATCCTCCAAATAGCGAGATCTTTGCTGCCTTTGACATGACCCCGTTTGCCAAGGTCAAGGTGGTCATACTCGGTCAAGACCCCTATCACGGACCGGGTCAGGCACATGGCCTCAGCTTTTCAGTTCGCCCGCATATCGCGCCGCCACCATCCTTGGCGAACATCTATCGGGAAATGGCCAGTGATCTAGGCTTAGCAAGGCCAACGCATGGCAATCTCGAGGCATGGGCGCGGCAAGGTGTTTTGCTGTTGAACACCAGCCTAACAGTCGAAGATGGCAAGCCCGGCTCGCATAGCGGCAAGGGCTGGGAGAGGTTTACCGATTCGGCAATCGCGGCGCTGAACGGGGCACTCGACAATCTGGTGTTTATTCTTTGGGGGCGAAAAGCCCAGCAAAAAGGGGCGAAGATTGATCGACAGCGTCATCTGGTAATCGAGTCGGCGCATCCATCACCATTGGCGGCGCATAATGGCTTTTGGAATAGTCGTCCCTTTTCCCGCACGAATGATTATCTTTGCGCCCATGCAATCCCGCCAATCGACTGGACGCTCTAGCGCAATGATCTGCAGAACAGCCTGCGATTATTTTTTACGAGTCAAAGCGATCATAAATCTGTAAGCTAGGCGCCTTGACGCTGGGGCTTTGAAAACCAAACCCGGAAAATATATGCCGCAACTTGCCGTTGTCGGTTGCGAACAAGGACTGGTTCACCCCATGCAAGACAACCCGCGCCTAGGCACTATCATGATGATTGCCACGACGGTTGTCTTTTCGGTGCAAGACGGCATTTCAAGATATCTGGCTGAACATTACAACGTCATTACCGTTGTTACGATCCGCTATATGTTTTTCATGGCTTTTGTTCTGGCCTATAGTGCGCGGCAAGATGGCGGCATCCGGAAAATTGCCAGCAGCCCGCAATTACCCGTGCAGATCGGGCGCGGCCTTTTGCTTGCCGGCCAGATATGCGTTGCCATTTTGAGCTTTAGCACGGTTGGATTGGTAAATTTTCACGCGGTTTTTGCCAGCTATCCGCTGATGGTCATGGCACTGTCGGTGCCGGTTCTTGGCGAGGCGGTGGGCTGGCGACGCTGGTTGGCGGTTTGTATTGGTTTTTGCGGCGTGTTGTTAATTTTACGACCGGGCACGGAAATGTTTGGCAGTGCCAGCATCCTGCCCGTTCTGGCCGCCTTTATGATAGCGGTTTATGGAATCCTGACCCGCTATGCGGCGCGGCGGGATGCAGCACTTACCAGTTTTTTCTGGACAGCGATTGCGGGCGGCATCGCCATGCTGGCAATCGGGCCCTTTTTCTGGGTACCACCCGTTGGCACTGATTGGTACTGGATGGGATTATTATGCCTAACCGGCACTGGCGGGCACTATTTGCTGATCAAGGCGTTAGACGCCACCAAGGCATCAACCATCCAGCCTTTTGCCTATTTGCAATTGGTATTTGCCTCAAGCATCGGGATATTGGTGTTTGATGACAGCCTCGACCCGATGTTGATTGTCGGCAGCGCAATCATTGTTGGCTCGGGTCTGTTTGCCCTGCAACGCGAACGCCAGGCAGCACAAAGCTAAGGCAGATCCTACCCTGCCGCTTTAAACACACCCCGATAAAGTAATTTAGCCAGATTGGCCGGCCGGACGCGGCGCCGAGACACCAACGGTCATCCAGCAATCCTTGAACTGACCCGACGCGACCTTTTGTACAACCCACGAAAAATAGAGAATTTCGCCATTGTTGGTTTCCATCAGCACATCAAATTGGCGCCATGCTTCGCCATCACTTGTCAGGCCTGATGCCGTTCTGGAACCGGTTTGGATGCTGTGCGATTTATGGTTCAGCAGAGCCGCATAGCCGGGCCCCTTCAACATCATCCGAAATCGCGGGAACGGGCCGGTTATCTGGCGGTTTTGCGGATGCGCAAAGCTCCATGTCTGACGGATGCCAAAATCACGCTCAACAAGGTCATTATGCTTTAGCCCCATAAGCTGAATGGCCACCACCTCTTCTGGCGCAATTGAGGGGTCTGGGCGCACCAGATCAGTGGCAGATGCCGCCATCGACAGCAAACAGGCGATCATCCCAAAAACGCCGCTAAGAACATATCGATCAAGGCCATAATGATAACGCATCTTTTTTCCAATCCCATTGCTGTCGGTTGCGAATAGAAGGATGACAACTTATCTCTAATATTGCAAATGCGGTATCGCGCGGCCGGTGAGCGCGCTTTTAAACAAGGGTGAAACAGCAATGAATATCGTCATTCAGGGCGCGGGGCGTGGCATTGGCCTTGCGCTTGCACATCACGCGCTGGCGAGCGGTGCGACACATCTTTTTCTAACGGCGCAGAACCCTGAACAATCAGCCGGCTATCAGGAATTACCCCCATCAGCCACAATCAGCTGGGTTGCAATGGATTTTCTAAACCCGGACAGCATTGCCATTGCCGGTGATACGATCCTTGCCAGCCAGCCCAACCCTGACCGCATTATCACCACCGCTGGCGTTCTGCATGATGGCGATCTCCAGCCAGAAAAGCGCGTTGGCGCGCTATCTGCTGATGCCATGCTAAGGCTTTATCAGATCAATGCGATGGGGCCGGTGCTGTTTTTCAAATCCCTATGGCCTGCCCTGCGGCGCGCCCATCCGGTGGTTGCCGCCAGCATTTCTGCGCGGGTTGGGTCAATTTCAGATAATCGGCTTGGCGGCTGGTACAGCTATCGTGCTAGCAAGGCTGCTTTGAACCAGTATCTGCGCACGCTGTCGATAGAGCTTGCCCGCTATAATCCTGAGGCAACGGTTGTCACCCTGCATCCGGGCACTGTTGCCACCAATTTATCCGCGCCATTTCGTACCCAGCTTGCCAAAGGTCAATTGCAAAGCCCGGAAGAATGCGCGGCCCGCCTATGGTCGGTTCTTGATCAAGTCTCACCAAATGATAGCGGCAGTTTCTTTGCCTATGACGGCCAGCCAATCCCCTATTAAACCGGCGCTAATCAGCCTCGGGCGTATCGGCGGCAATCCGGCCACGAAGCGTTAATGGCAATTGCGCCATCATAAACAGAACGCTGGCAGGCGCCGCGACAAAGGTTTTAAACGCCACCCAGTCAGCATCACTGGCATTGCGCCAAACCATCTCGTTGGCAATCGCAAGACACAAAAAGAACAGCCCCCATCGCCGGCTAAGCAAAAACCATGTTGGCGTGGTCAGGTGAAATTGTGTGCCAAAAAACTCACGCATCATAGCGCGCCCAAGCAACAGACCGCCAAGCAGTACAGTAGCAAAAATGCCATTGAACAAGGTTGGCTGAATCTTGATAAAAATAGCTGCATTGAAATAAAGCGCCGCCAGCGTCATGCCGCCAGATAGCAACAGTGAAAACAGCGCAAAGCGGGCTAACCGCCGGGTCTGTATCCAGTTTAGCGCCATAACCAGCGCGCCAAGCACGACCGAAATGACCGCCGCCGCAAATAATCCGTAAAACTCATATCCCAGAAAAAATCCGGCAAGCGGTAAAATCTCCAGAAAGAAAGAAACAAGCCTCATTGGCGGATAAGATGCCATTGCCAGTGCCGCCCCTTATCGGGCAACCCATTGTTCAACGTCTAGCGGGCCAACCGCCGCCGCCGCTTTGCCACGCAAGAACACGATTGTCACTGATCCAACTTCAACGCCGAACTTGCTGACATAGGCACGGTTAATTGCGATATCCTCGCTTTGGCGATAAATCCAATCGTCAAAATGGACATCCATTTTACTGCCTGCCATTTCGAGGCTTACGTCATATTGCCAATTCAGCCCATTACCCGCGATGCGTCCCTTGGCACTGCCATCAACGTCATCGGCACGGCCCTCATAGCGGAATGTGCCATCTTCGGCGCGGCCAAGATTATCAATCGTCCAGATGCGTGATGCTTTTTCACCATCCTCATATAAAAAGGTTTCATCAAGAACCAGCCGGTTGCCGGTGATCGTACCTTTCAGATTTACCCTGAACTGTCGCCGCAGATTGCCAAACCGATCTTCGAAAATACCAAGAGCAATCGTGTCACCGGCAAAGAAATCTTCCAGCACCAGCGATGGCCGACGTTCCAAAAGGTGGGTGACGTCCTTTCGCGCACAGGCAGACAAACCGGCAAATACGCCAATTAATAATCCCGCCGTCACGATAAGGCGGAAAACCCCACCGATAATTACCGCTCCAAAACTCCGTCTATGTCTTGCCATCTGATCCTCGCAATGTTGTCATCGCCGCCTCGTCACTCCAATCCTTGCACCTAACGTAGCAAATTATTGCTGCCCCTGCTGTTAAAATCTATGAGGCTGGATTTTGGGCGGGTTACTTATATGGGGCATCAGCGCGACCAAAGCTTTTAAGAAACCGATCAGCATCATGGCCAACTGCGGCCTGTTTTTCCGGCGCCATCTTATCCAAGGTACGGTAGATCATGCCAAGACGCGGATTACCGCCCAGCTTGGCGCGATTCCGCCCCAGAAAATCCCAGTATAAATAATTAAACGGACACGCATCCTCACCAGATTTTTCTACCACCTTATAACGGCAATTTTTACAGTAATCAGACATCCGGTTAATATAGGCACCCCCCGCCGCATAGGGTTTGCTGGCAAGATAGCCGCCATCAGCAAACAGCGCCATTCCCGACACATTAGGCAGCACCACCCACTCATACGCATCAGCATAGACAATTAGGAACCATTCATTGACCTCTTGCGGCGACAAACCAGCAATGAGCGCAAAATTGCCAAGCACCATAAGCCGCTGGATATGATGCGCATAAGCGAGGTCATCCGTTTGCTTGATTGACTGGCGAAGGCAGTTCATCGCCGTATCTCCGGTCCAGAAAAAATCTGGTAATGGGCGGTTTGCCTCAAGGAAATTAGCGGTCGCATAATCGGGCATTTTCAGCCAGTAAAGCCCGCGCACAAATTCACGCCAACCCAGAATTTGCCGGATAAACCCCTCAACTGCATTCAACGGCGCTGCACCTGCATGATAGGCCACCTCAGCCGCGCGAATAATCTCCATCGGGCCAAGCAAGCCGGCGTTAAGATAGGGGCTTATGTGGCTGTGATACATCCACGGCTCGCCCTCGATCATCGCATCCTGATAACTACCAAACTGGGGCAGCCTTTCGGCAATAAACCGATCAAGCACGGCCACGGCCTGATCACGCGTCACGGCAAAATCAAATCCGGCAAGCTGGCCGAAATGATCACTACAGCGCGCCTCGACCAGCAGCAGTACCTCAGCCGTAATCGCATCCGGCTCATAGCTACTTGGCGGCGGGATTGTTAATCCGGCCTTTGGCGGCTGGCGGTTATCGGCATCATAATTCCATTTGCCGCCAACCGGCTCGTCACCAGCCATCAGCACATTATAACGACGTCTTAAATCGCGATAGAAAAACTCCATGCGAAGCGATTTACGGCCATCAGCCCATTTGGCAAATTCGTCAAGCCCACACAGAAACCTAGTATCTGTGCGAATTTCTACCGGCAGACCAAACCGCGCCTGCCATCCGGCCATCTCGTCAGCCAGCCGGTATTCCCCAGCTGCGGTCACGACAATCCGGTCAGGGGCAAATTCGGCAATTGCAGCAGCAACCTCTTTTGCAAGGCTGCCCGCATTTTCAGGATCATCAAGCCGCCGATAGCGCACCCTTATCCCGTCATCTGCCAGCGCGTTGGCAAAATGCCGCATTGCCGAAAACAAAAACGCAATCTTGCGTTTATGATGTTTGACATAGGTGACTTCGGCCATCACTTCGGCCATAAGCACAATATCCTGATCCTTGTCTATATCTGTCAGGCTGGGCAGGTCGCGGCTTAATTGATCGCCAAGAACAAGGCGAAGCGTTTTCATGAGGCTGCACGCAATGCCGAAAAGGCGGCCAACGCGGCCTCACGTGATGCTTTTACATCGACAATCGGCTTTGGATAGGTCTCGCCTAGCCGCACTCCGGCCCCGTTCAGCACCGCCGTCGGTGCCTCCCACGGGTTGCAAAGATAGGCGTCAGGCATAGTGGCAAGCTCAGGCACATAACGCCGGATATAATGGCCATCCTGATCAAACTTCACCCCTTGAGTGATCGGGTTGAAAATGCGGAAATAAGGCGCCGCATCAGCACCGCAACCAGCGATCCATTGCCAGCCAGCACTATTATTGGCCAAGTCAGCATCGACCAGACAATCCCAGAACCATGCCTCGCCATGATGCCAGTGAAGCCTTAGATTCTTTACCAGAAACGAGCCCACAATCATCCGAACGCGGTTGTGCATATAGCCGGTCTGCCATAATTCACGCATACCCGCATCGACAATCGGATAGCCAGTAATGCCCTTTTGCCAGCATTGCAGAAATGCCGGATTATCTTGCCAGTCAAAATGATCAAATCGCGGTTGCAGGTTTTTATGCGGCAGGTCAGGAAAGTGATATAGCAGCGAATGCGAAAATTCACGCCAGCCAAGTTCAGACAGGAAATGATCGTAATCCTGATCCTGACCGATGCCAGCATCCATCCGGTCTTTGGCCGCATACCAAACTGCATTTGGCGAAATCTCGCCCCAATGCAAATAGGCCGAAAGCCGCGATACATTGCGCCGCGCAGGAAAATTGCGCCCGTCCTTGTAGCCATCAAACCCATCATCTAGAAATGCGCAAAGCCGGTCATACGCTGCCGCCTCGCCAATATCCCAAACCGCCGCCAACTGATCCTTCCACTTTTGTTTCGGCAAAAGCCCAAGCGCATTGATCGCATCTGCACCGGTGCCCCCCTCATCAAATCTGGCAATCTTCAAATCTGCTGGCACCGGTAACGGGTGGCGCGGCGGCGGTGCTGAAAGACAACCGCGCCGATAAAAAGGTGTAAAGACCTTATATGGCGTGCCATCGTTTTTCAGCACGTCCCAAGGCTCCCATAATAGCGATCCGTTATGGCTGTTCACAGCAATGCCGCGCGCGGCAAACTGCGTCTTGATCGCCGCATCGCGAGCTATCCGCCATGGCTCATAAGCGCGGTTCCAATGAATGCCTGCTGCGGCCATCGCTGTCGCCAGCCGGGGCAGAATTTCGGCGGGATCACCGGCCAGCACCACCAGCTTGCCATCAAGCGTTTGATTGAGCGCGTTTAATGAATGATGCAGCCACCAACGGCTAGCCGCGCCCATGGAATACGCGCCTGAATTAACATCATCCAGAATATAAACCGGCAGAACTGCGCCTTTGGCTGCCGCCGCCGACAAGGCCGGATTATCGGCAAGTCGCAGATCTTGACGAAACCAGTGAATTTGAATTGAACCTGACATCGCACCCTCGATCTTGCCACATAACACCCGCGCGCCGCGCGAAACACACACACGAATCGCTGTAGGCGATATAGGCGTTAGCAGTGGCAAAAACAAGGCGAGGCCCAAAGCCAGAACCCGCCTTTCGCCATAGATAGATTAGCTAGGATCAGCCAGAATGGTCTGCTGCTGCCGACCCAAACCGTCAATATCTAGCGTCATAACATCGCCATGCCGCAAATAGACCGGATCAGGCTTTTGCCCCATGCCAACACCAGCAGGCGTGCCAGTGGCGATAATATCGCCGGGATGCAATGTCATTAGCTCAGATAGATGCGCAATGATCTCGGCCACAGAAAAAATCATATCGGCCGTGCTGCCATCCTGCATCATCTTGCCATTGACCGCCAGCTGCATCGACAGTTTTTGCGGATCGGGTATCGCATCACGGGTAACCAGCCACGGCCCGACAGGGCCATAATGATCGCATGATTTTCCCTTTGTCCATTGACCGGTTAGGTTCATCTGCATATGGCGCTCGGACACATCATTGACGATACAATAGCCGGCCACATGATCCAGCGCGTTTTCTACAGTCACATATTTTGCGCGCGTCCCAATCACCACCGCCAGTTCGATTTCCCAGTCACTCTTGGTTGATCCACGTGGCATGATGATATCATCATCCGGCCCATTGATTGACGATGTTGCCTTCATAAACACAATTGGATGCGCTGGAATTGGCAATCCAGTTTCACGCGCATGATCATGGAAATTCAAACCAATACAGATGAATTTGCCAACGCCAGAGATACAGGGGCCAAGCCGTGATGAGCCATCAACCGCAGGCAGGCTGTCCGGATCCAGCCCCCGCAACCGGTCTAGGCCAGCATCGTCAATTGCGCTGGCATCAATATCAGCAATATGCCCCGATAAATCGCGGAGCACACCCGCCGCATCAATAAGGCCGGGTTTTTCCTGACCGATTTCACCGTAACGAACTAGGCGCATATTCAATTCCCCCTTTTGGACAAAATATTAAACTGGGCATCAGCCAGAGGTGACATCGCCGACAAGCCGTTGACGCAACGCATATTTCTGGATCTTTCCGGTTGATGTTTTAGGAATGGGCTCAAACCGGAATTCGCTTGGCACTTTATAGCCAGCAAGGTTTTGCCGGCACCACTCACGCAGCTCATCCGGCGTTGCAGTTTTCCCGTCAGCCATCTCGATGAAGGCGCAGGGCGTTTCGCCCCATTTTTCATGTGGCATTGCAACCACCGCAACGCTTGCTACCGCCGGATGCTTATAGAGCGCGTCTTCAACCTCGATTGACGAAATATTTTCGCCGCCCGAGATGATAATATCTTTTGATCTGTCTTTTAACTGGACATAGCCGTCCGGATGCACAACGCCTAGGTCACCCGAATGGAACCAGCCACCAGCAAAGGCACGATCGGTCGATGTCGGATTTTTGAAATACCCCTTCATCACCACATTGCCGCGCATGACAACCTCGCCAATCGTGGTGCCGTCCCGCGGTACTGGCGCCATCGTTTCCGCATCGACAACATCCAGCCCCTCAAGCGCCAGATAACGCACCCCCTGCCGCGCCTTTAGCGCCGCCTGCTTGGCGTTATCAAGCTGATCCCAGCTAGGATTCCAGTCATTGACCACCGACGGGCCGTAGGTTTCAGTCAGCCCGTAAAGATGCGTTACGTTAAAGCCTGCCTGTTTCATCGCAGCAAGCACCGCTTCGGGTGGCGGCGCGGCGGCGGTAAAGAATTCAACCTCATAATCCAGCTTGGCACTATCAGGCTTGCCCGCCACGACAAGCGACATCACGATCGGCGCACCACACATATGGCTGACGCGGTGATCTAGAATTGCCTTCCAGATATCCTCGGCACGCACATCACGAAGACAGACATGGGTTCCTGAAATCGCCGAAATTGTCCATGGAAAGCACCAGCCATTGCAATGGAACATCGGCAATGTCCATAAATAGACGGCGTGTTTTTTCATTGATGCGGTCAGGGCATTGCCCTGCGCCAACAAATAGGCACCACGATGATGATAGACAACGCCCTTTGGATCGCCGGTCGTGCCTGAGGTGTAATTGATCGAAATCGCATCCCATTCATCATCAGGCATCTTCCAGACAAAATCGGCGTCACCGGCAGCGATGAAATTTTCATACTCAATCTCATCATAGCTAGGCGCCTCACCGCTAAATTCGGGGTCGTCATAAACCACCAGACGCGGGCTGGTCTTGGCCCGTGCCAAAGCCTCACGAATACGCGGTAAAAGCGCAATATCGGTAATCAGAATTTTAGTTTCGGCATGGTCTAGCTGAAACGCAATTGTCGCCGCATCAAGCCGCGTATTTAGCGAATGCAGAACCGCCCCTGACATCGGCACACCGTAATGCGCCTCGATCATTGCCGGGGTGTTCAACAGCATAACCGAAACGGTATCGCCGCGGCCAAGACCGGCCGCTGCCAATACGCTTGCCAATTGCCGGCACCGCGCATAGAGCGACGCGTAATCACGGCGCAATTTGCCGTGGATGACCGCGGTTTGAGCGGGAAACACCATCGCTGCACGCTCAAGAAATGTTAGCGGCGTCAAAGGCTGGTAATTCGCTGGATTCTGGTCAAGCCCGATATCATATGGATTTGTCATTTATGTCGCCCCCTCATCACAAACCAGCGTTGCCTGTTACCATTTTGGATCACGCTTTTCAATAAAGGCGCTGATCCCCTCGGCCGCATCCCGGTGCAGCATATTTTCCACCATTACCCGTGATGCGTAATCATAGGCATCGGCAATGGATAATTCACGTTGTGCATAAAAGGCGCTTTTGCCAATCGCCAAAGTCACCGGCGATTTGCTGGCAATCTTTTGGGCAATAGCATTCACATGATCACCAAGTTCAGCATCATCAACAACAGCGTTAATAAGGCCAATTTCGGCGGCACGATCGGCGGCGACCATATCGCCGGTCAACAGCATTTCCATGGCGTGCTTTGCGCCGACATTGCGCGATAACGCCACCATTGGCGTTGAACAGAATAGGCCAATATGCACACCGGGCGTACTAAAGCGCGCCGATGCAGCCGCATAGGCCAGGTCACAGCTCGCCACCAATTGACACCCGGCGGCGGTCGCAGTTGCCGCCACTTCGGCAATCACCGGTTTCGGATTTTGCAGGATCGACATCATCACCGACGAACAGCGTTTCAGGACATCGGTAAAATAAGCCTCACCACTATCGGCATGGGCGCGGCCGGCGGTCATTTCCTTTAGATCATGGCCGGCACAAAAGGCAGGCCCGTTTGCCGCCAAAATGATAACCCGTACACGGGCATCAACCGCCGCGTCAGCCAATGCCGCGCCCAGCTGGTCTAGCATTGCCTCGGATAGAGCGTTCCGCCGACCCGGGTCATTCAAGGTCAAACGCAATATGCCATCTGCCTTATGCTCACTCTGCAATCGGTCGGATGCCTTGGGGTTTTTGGTTCCTGCCATGGTCGTGCCACCTCGCTCTTCCTCAGGGCTGAAATTTTGCGGCAAAAACGACCGCAAAGTAAAGTATGAACGAAAGTAACGCCTTAAATAGCCGCCCCTAATCAGCTTGTCTCTAGGCGGCGCTCCAGCCAGCGAACCCCTGCCGACACAATCAGTATCACCACCAGATACTCAAGCACCAAAACTGTATAGATTTCCAACGGCCGATATTCGGTCACGACCAATTCATTGGCACGGCGGGTGAGTTCCTGCATCCCAATGACCGACACCAGCGATGACATTTTGAGCATATAAACGAGCTGGTTCCCAAGCGCTGGCAGAATCCGTTTGATCGCTTGCGGCAAAATTACATATCGCATGGTGTCACGATAATTCAACGAAACCGAATGCGCCGCCTCATACTGGCCGCGGTCAATGGACTGGATGCCAGCGCGGAAAATTTCCGCCTGAAACGCACTATCTGAAATTGCCAAAGCCAGTACGCCCGCCCAGAACACCGAAATTGACAGGCTGGCGACTTGTGGCAGCCCATAATAAACCCATAAAATCAGCACTAGAATTGGGATGGCACGCACCAGCTCGACATAGACACGGTTAATCGCCTTAGGCGCACGGCGACGCGACAAACCGGGCAAGGCCACCATCAACCCAAGACAAATCGAGATTAATATTGCCGTCACCGACAGGCCAATGGTGAAATAAAGACCATCAATCAGAAATGACAAATTGCGGCGACCGGTTTCGGTGGCCGGATTGACAACATACCAGCCCCAATTGCCCGAACAGCCGCCAAGACCAAGCAACGCAGCAAGCCCAAGCAGGCGGAATAGCATCGGCGTCGCAGGCGCGCCAAATCCAATGATGTTTTTGACAGCATTTAGCAGCATGATCATCTCACCTCTAATGCCGTAAAATCTGGCTAAGGAACAATTTGCACCGGTCACTTTCAGGCGCGGTGAAAAATGTCTTTGGGGGGCCCATTTCAACAATTCTGCCATGATCCATAAATAGCATAATATCGGCAACCTGCCTTGCAAATCCCATTTCATGCGTAACACAAATCATTGTCATGCCGCTGTCAGCCAATTCTTCAATCACATCAAGCACCTCGGCAATCATTTCCGGATCAAGCGCCGATGTTGGCTCGTCAAACAGCATAATCTTGGGCGCCATGCACAGCGCCCGGGCAATCGCCACCCGCTGTTGCTGGCCGCCCGATAATTGGCCCGGATATTTGTCCAGCTGTTCGGGAATTTTGACCCGCTCAAGATAATTCATCGCCAGCTCGCGTGCCTCGGCCTCGGGCAATTTGCGGGCGCGCACCGGCCCCAGCATCAGGTTTTCCAAAATGGTCAGATGCGGAAACAGATTAAATTGCTGAAACACCATCCCGACATTATTGCGCAAGGCCTCACGCCCGGAAGGGCTGTCATCAACCAGCGTTCCATCAATCCTGATCTCGCCCGCTTCATGCTGTTCGAGCCGGTTGACACAGCGGATTAAGGTTGATTTTCCAGATCCTGAAGGCCCGCAAATTACCAGCTTTTGTCCAAGCGTTATATTCAGTGAAACATTATCTAGCGCCTGAAACGTACCAAAATATTTTGAAACATTGCTGATTTGGATAAAGGGCTTTTGGGTGGGCGCACTCACGATGATTGTAACCTATTCATGTCAATATGCCTCAAATTCATCAGGCATCAAGTTTATTCGCCATCAAGCAGTTCGCATACAGCCTCTCGCACCCGAACTGCACACCCAAAATGCGCACCCAAAATGCGCACCCAAACTGCAAGCTACCCGATTCCGTTCCAATCGGCCAGCCCGCAATCGGCCACGAACAATAAATCGTAGTCGAGACTTGCATTTGGCGGCCGGCAACCTATCTTTAACAATGTGTAAAGAGCAAAATGAATCCCCCGAAATACCAGTCCAAGGAGACTTTTTGATGCGCCTATTGAGAATAGTTACCACATTTTTTGCCGTTATTATGATGTCAGCATCAGCGCAGGCCGCAAGTGCACTAAATGAAATTCTGTCCGGCGGCGTGCTGAAGGTCGGCACCACTGGCGACTGGAATCCAATGACAATGAAGGACACCGCAACCAATAGCTATACTGGCTATGATATTGATGTGATGACCGAGCTTGCCAAGGATCTTGGGGTTAAGGTTGAATTCGTGCCAACTGATTGGAAAACGCTGGTCAGCGGCGTGACATCGGGCAAATACCATATGACCGGTTCTGCCTCTATCTCGCCAAGCCGCGCCAAAGCTGCGGGCTATTCAAACAGCTATTTCTCACTGGCGACCGTACCGCTTACGCTAAAGAAAAATGCAGATAAATTTACCGACTGGGCCGATCTTGATAAAGCAACGGTTACCGTTGCGGCAACTCTTGGAACGACACAGGAAAAGCAGGTCAAACAGTTTTTTCCAAATGCAAAATACAAAATTGTCGAAGCCCCAGCGCGTGATTTCCAAGAGGTTCTAGCTGGCCGTGCCGATGCGCATATCACGTCAAATGTCGAGGCTTATAAGCTGGTGGCGAAATATCCTGAAATGATGGTTGTGCCAGTTTCAGCACCAAAAGCCCCAACACCGATCGCGATGCTGTTGCCGCAGGCTGATCAGGTATGGATCAACTATGTGAACACATGGATTACGTTGAAAACCGAACGTGGCTTCTTTGCCGAGCTTGGCCGAAAATGGCAGCTTTCTAACTAACCTAGCGCCACATATAAATGTGAAAGGAGGGGCTTTTGCCTCTCTTTTTTTTGCGCAATCGTCGTTACGTTGTTATCACCATTGCCAGATGATCGCCGAACCAAACCCCAGCGGAGACCGACCCATGCTTGTGCTTTATGACCTTGCGATCAGCAGCTATGGCTGCAAAACCCGCATTCTGCTTCGTCATAAGGGGCTGGAATGGAAAAGCCTTGCCCCACCAGATGGCTATGGCAGCCCCGCCTATTGCAAGATTGTGCCGTCGGGAACCATTCCGGCATTGCTGCATGACGGGCTTACGCTTGCCGAGTCTGATGCGATTGCCGAATATCTGAATGAGCTGGCACCGCTGCCGGCGATGCTGCCTCTATCCATGCAGGACCGCGCCAGAATCCGCGCAATATCACGCTTTCATGACACGCGCATCGAACCCCTGTTGCGCGCTTATTTTGGGCAGGTAGCCCCGGCTAATCGCAATCCTGATTTCATTGCCGAAAATGCGGCATTGCTGCAACGCCGCTTTGACCAGCTTGCACAGATGGTAACGCCGTCACCGTTATTAGATGGCACCGATCTCAGCCTTGCCGATTGCGGCTTTGCGCCCAGCTTTGCGATTTTAAATTGCCTTCGGGGCGTGCTTGGATTTGAGCTTGATCTGCCATCATCAATCACCACCTATGCGGCTAATTTATGCGCGCATCCGTCGGTTCGGGACGAGTATAAAGCCTATGTGACGGCGCTTGATGACTGGGCAGCGGCCAAGCTAGCCAGCTAGATAACACCCATTGACGCTGAATTCATTTCGCGCCTAGGGTGAAGGCATCTAGGGGTCAAACGATCCTATTTCGATTGATTTGATTCCGCCTCAACGATGCCGGTAAACTATGCAATTGTCTCTGGCCTTTCAAAATTTGCCGCCGCAGATGCGCGCCACAATCTTGATGGTTGCGGCGCTTTTCATGTTTACCTCTATGGGCATCTTTATCCGCCTATCTGCCGCCGGTCTACCGGTAATCGAAGTCGTATTTTTCCGCAATGCGCTGGCGATGGTTTTGTTGCTGCCGCTCATTATGCGGATGGGCAGATCAAGCATCCGAATGCAGAAACCAAAATTATTTTTTCTGCGCGCCCTGATTAATTTTGGCGGTATGTTTTGTGGCTTTACAGCCTTGACGCTAATTCCGCTGGCACAGATGACGGCACTTGGCTTTACCGGCCCATTATTTGTTACCATTGGCGCGGTATTATTCCTTGGCGAAGTGATCCGGGCACGACGCATTGCGGCAATTGCGGTCGGGTTTCTTGGAACATTGATCATCCTACAGCCCGGCTTTGCCGAAATTTCGGTTGGCGCGATGATGGCACTTGCCAGCGCGCTATCAATTGCGATGGCATCATTGATCGTCAAGAAACTAACCGCAACTGAAACCCCCGAAGCGATCGTATTCTGGATGGTGGCAATGCAGGCCCCGCTGGCGCTAATACCGGCAATGGGCGTCTGGCAATGGCCCAGCCTTGAGAACTGGATCTATCTATGGGCGATGGCACTGTCCGGAACGATTGCGCATCTATGCTTTACCCGCGCCTATCGACTGGTCGATATTACCGCCTTACAGCCGCTGGAATTTATCAAGCTGCCATTTGCTGTGTGTCTTGCTTGGATTGTCTTTGGTGAATGGCCCGGCTTGTGGACATGGGTTGGCGGTGCAGTCATTTTTGCGTCAACCGTATATATCACCCAGCGCGAGGCACGCGCCAAAAAATCATTGCGGCCGAATGCTGGCATCAAGGAGTCAAAATTATAAACCCGAAAACTGCCCAAAAAGCTGCCCAGAAAAGCAGCTAGTTGAGTGGCTAAGTCGAGGAGTGGCAGCCAGCAGGTCTAGGCCGTCTCAACCGCCCAGTAAAGTGGCGTACCACAATCGAAAATCGTCAGGTTTCCGTCTGGCGTGGTGCGGCTTTGTGGATAGATCACCGGCGTATCCTGCTTTATCAGGGTCATCCGGCTTTCATTGACCGGCAGGCGGTAAAATGCTGGCCCATGTAGCGAGGTAAAGCCTTCCAAACGGTCAAGCGCATCTTCGGCCTCAAACACATGGGCAAGACATGACATGGTGTTTGGTGCCGTGTAAATACCGGCACAGCCACAGGCCATAAGTTTGGCCGCGTCAAGATGCGGTGCGCTGTCAGTACCAAGGAAGAAACTGCTATCGCCAGAAACTGCCGCCGCGACTAATGCACGGCGATGGCTTTCACGCTTTGCCACAGGCAGGCAATAATAATGCGGGCGAATTCCGCCTGCCAGAATGTGATTTCGATTAATAAATAAATGATGCGTTGTAATCGTGGCAGCGATATTAGCACCGGCAGATTTGACGTAATCGACACCGTCACTGGTCGTCACATGTTCCAGCACCACCCGCAAATCAGGGATGCGATTGCGTAACGGTTCCAGCACAGTTTCAATAAATACCGCCTCGCGATCAAAAATATCAACCTGCGGGTCGGTCACTTCACCATGCACACAAAGCGGCAAACCAATTTCGGCCATTACGTCTAGCACCGCGATTACCTTGTCCAGATCACGCACACCCGATGCCGAATTGGTGGTCGCTCCAGCCGGATACAGCTTGACCGCATGGATCAGTCCAGCCTTTGCCGCCGCCACAACATCGTCCGGCTGGGTTGTCTCTGTTAGATAAAGCGTCATCAACGGCGTGAAATCATGAGCGGGATTTACACATCCCATAATCCGTTCACGATAGGCCGCCGCATCGGCGCCTGTTACCACCGGCGGAACCAGATTCGGCATTATGATGGCGCGGCCGAAATGACGCGATGTATCATCAATAACCGCTGCAAGCATGGCCCCATCACGAAGGTGCAAATGCCAATCATCCGGGCGGCGAATGGTCAGGAAAGTCATGGTAACGAACCCCAGCAAAAACCCTGATATTTAATCAGGTGATGAAACAAAAACAGGCTGTCATTAACGCAACAAGCCCCAGAAATACCCGCATCACACATAACAGCATCACGTGGCAAAATCTACACTGGCTGATGCTGACAATTTATCAGTTCTGCCAGCGTTGCTGTTTATCGGTTATACTAACCACTAGGTTTTATGGCGCATATGTTATATTATAACATTATCTATTTTGATGATCAGGCCTAGGCTTTTTATGACGCGCGAACCCAATGATTTAATCACCCTCGAGAATGCCGGTGTCAGGCGTGATAATCGCTGGCTGGTGCGCGGCATTGATTTGCGCATGCGCGCTGGCGAGATCGTAACCATCATTGGCCCGAACGGCGCTGGCAAAAGCACCACCGCGCAGCTGGTTGTCGGTACATTGCGTGCCAGTGAAGGGCGCGTTCTGCGCCAAACTGGGTTGCGTGTTGGCTATGTGCCGCAAAAACTGCATATTGATCCAGCGTTGCCAATGCGGGTGAACCGGCTTTTGGACCTGACCGCCATGGTCTCCGTTGAAGCGAAACGGCGCGCCCTTGATGCGGTTGGCATTTTGCACCTTGGCGATGCATTTGTGCAGGATTTATCGGGCGGTGAATTTCAGCGCGCATTGCTGGCCCGTGCGATGGTGCGCCAGCCCAATCTTCTGGTGCTGGACGAGCCGGTTCAAGGTGTTGATTTCGCGAGTGAGGTCATGCTGTATAATCTTATCAAACAGATTCGCGATACCACAGGTTGCGGCGTTCTGATGATTTCGCATGATTTACATATTGTGATGGCTGACACTGATACTGTTCTCTGTTTGAACGGTCATATCTGTTGTAGCGGCAGCCCGGATTCGGTTGTCAGCAATCCAGAATATCTGCGGTTATTCGGCGCGCATGATACTGCAGCGCTGGCAGTTTATCAGCATGACCATGACCATATCCATCTTCCCGATGGTACGGTTCAGCATGCCGACGGGTCAATCAGCACGGGTTGCCAGCCTGAGCAAAGCGATGACTTGCGGCGCGGGCATGATCATGTTTGACGATTTTTTCATCCGCGCGCTGTTTGCGGGCATCGGTCTGGCGGTTATTGTTGGGCCGCTCGGCTGTTTGATTATCTGGCGCAAAATGGCCTTTTTCGGCGACACCTTAGCGCATGCGGCGCTGCTGGGAATTGCCTTGGCGATCCTTATTGATATTTCGCCCCTCGTTGGCGTTCCGCTCGTGACGCTGGCAAGCTGTATTGCGCTGATGATTGCCAAACGCACACCCAGCCTTTCATCCGATACGATCTTGGCAATATTGGCACATTCGACATTGGCGCTTGGGCTGGTGCTAATCTCACTTACAGGCGGTCGCAGCCTCGATGTGAACGGGCTTTTATTTGGTGATATTTTGGCAGTTGATACCACCGACCTTTTGGTGATTTACGCTGGCGGCGGCGCAATATTGGCAATTATTATCTGGCAATGGCGACGCCTGATTGCGGCGACGTTAAGTCCGGAAATCGCCGAGGCTGAAGGCCTGTCTCCACAGCGGGCTGAATGGCTGTTTATGATGCTGATTGCCCTGGTGGTCTCGATTGCGGTCAAGCTTGTTGGCGTGTTGCTGATCACCGCGCTGATGATCATTCCGGCGGCGGCGGCGCGGCGACTGGTCAGCAGCCCCGAAATGATGGCTGGATTGGCGTCATTGCTTGGCGTGATCGGGGTGATTGCCGGGCTTTATGGCTCGGCCGAATTTGACATACCATCGGGCCCTGCCATTATTCTGGCTGGTGGATTGTTATTGCTTGGCCTCAGCTTTGTGCCACGCCGACGGCCGGCCAATGCCAATATGCGCCCCCACACCCATCAAGACGAGGTAGGCCATGACGCAAAATGAGACCCTTGTTTATACCCTGCTATGTCAGGCTGACCGGCCGTTAAGCGCGTATAATATTCTTGACGCGCTTCGTGATAAGGGCATCCGCGCGCCGCTTCAGGTTTACCGCGCGCTAGGCAAGCTGGTGGAACGCGGCGCGGTTCACCGGATTGAAAGTGTAAACGGCTTTGTCGCATGCCAATTGCATGATTGCGGCGGCAGTGAGGTTAGCATTTTCATGCTTTGCACCCAATGCGAGCGTGCCAATGAATTCACCGATGCCAGTATTGATAAAACATTGCAGGCACTAGGCGATGATCGCAAATTTCAGGCCGCGCACAAGGTCATTGAAATCACCGGCCTATGCGCCGATTGCCGTTCGGTCTAGACTAACCCCCGCCACCCTAGACATTCAGCAACAGATATTCACGCTCCCACGGGCTGATCACTTCAAGAAACGCCTCGGCTTCAGCGCGTTTTACCTCAACAAACAACGCGACAAATTCCTTGCCAAGAACGCTGTGCAAGGGCTTTGCTCGTTCCAAGGCATCAAGCGCCACGTCAAGATTACGCGGCAAGGTTTCCAGATCTTCACCACTGATTTTGCGCGGGCGGGTTGGACGACGCTTTTCCTGCAGCCCCAGCCAGATCGCGGCCAAGGTTGCAGCAATCGCCAAATACGGATTGGCGTCAGCCCCCGGAATACGGTTTTCGATCCGCCGGTTCTTCGGATCACCAAGTGGCACCCGCAATCCAACTGTCCGGTTATCCATACCCCACGCAAGATTGGCAGGCGAATCCTCGGTACCCGTCCGCCGCCGATAAGAATTCACATAAGGCGCCATTAACGCCATCGCCCCACTCAGGTAACGCTGCATACCGGCAACCGCATGATAGAAATCATCGCTTTCGTCACCATCATCATTGGAAAAGATGTTTTTCCCCGTCACCTTTGATTTAACCGAGGCATGAACATGCATAGCGCTGCCCGGCTGTTCTTGCATTGGCTTTGCCATGAAGGTCGCATGCAGATTATGGTTGATCGCAGCCTGACGGACCGTCCGTTTGAACAAAAAAGCCTGATCGGCAAGATCAAGCGCCTTGCCATGATTGAAATTGATTTCCATCTGCGCCGCGCCAGCTTCATGGCTTAGCGTATCAATATCCAGCTTTTGCAGCTCGCAATGGTCGTAAATTTCTTCGAACAGCGGGTCAAATTCATTCACCGCATCAATGCCATAGGCCTGACGCGCCTTTTCAGCACGGCCCGACCTGCCGGTTGGCGTGACCAGCGGCGCATTGGCATCACTGCTTTGCTTGACCAGAAAAAACTCAAGCTCAGGGGCAATCACCGGCTCTAATCCCGCCTTATCAAACAGCGCCAAAACCGATTTCAGCACCGCCCGCGCCGAAAACGTTACATCTGTTCCATCCTGATGAACCGCATCATGGATAATCTGCGCCGTTGGCTCATCATACCATGGCACCAGCCGGCAGGTTGAAATGTCAGGCCGCAATATGACATCACGGCCAATTTCATCCAGCACTTCACTGTCATAATATTCACCAGTGACCGACTGACCAAAGACATATTCCGGCAAGCGTAATCCGCCGGTATTCTGTGCAGATATGAATTTATTTACCGGCAGAATTTTGCCGCGAGCAATACCCGAAATATCACTGACCAGACATTCCACTTCGGTAATGCCCTGATCTTTCAGCCATGCGTCCATATCGAATCCCATTTTCTTTCCTATCGCGCCTGTAAATCTTCAAAGGTCTGATCGAGTGCGGTTGATATTTTTGCGATCATCAGATCGATATCATCACGCTCAAAGGTCAATGGCGGTGACATAATCATCGCGTCACGAACCGCCCGCACCATCAACCCTCCTTTGATTGCGTGATCACGGCACATAACCCCGACCTCACCAACCGGATCAAACAGCACCGGGCCTGCCTTATCCTTGACCAGTTCAATCGCACCTAACAAGCCAAAGCTGCGCACCTCGCCAACCAGCGGATGCGCTGCAAGCGGGGCCAGTGCAGATGCCAGATAGGGGCCAGTATCATTAAGGATTTTTTCCACCAGACCATCGCGTTCAATCAAATCAAGGTTAGCCAGTGCCACCGCTGCTGCAACCGGATGACCCGAATAGGTAAACCCATGATAGAATTCCCCGCCATCGGCAATAAGCCGCTCAGCCACCCTGTCACCAACCATCACTGCAGACATCGGCACATAGCCCGACGTCAAACCCTTGGCAAGGGTCATCATATCAGGCGATAAATCCATACCGTGACTGGCAAACCAATGACCGGTTCGCCCAAATCCGGTAATCACCTCATCGACAATGAACAGAACATCATGCTTCCGGCAAATTGCCTCAACCTGCTTTAGGTAACCGGCAGGCGGGATAATCACACCACCAGCACCTTGGATCGGCTCGGCGATAAAGGCCGCAACATGATCGGCACCGATCTCGGCAATTTTATCCTCAAGCCAGCTAGCCGCCTGCGTGGCAAACGCCGCCTCATCAAGATTGCCCTGATATAAAAATCCGTAAGGCGGGTTGATATGGGTAAAGTCAGGTGCCTGTGCCGCCTGCTCATGCATTGCCGTCATACCGCCCATGCTGGCCGACATGATTGTGCTGCCGTGATAGCCGTAGGTGCGGGCGATAATGGTCTTTTTCTCGGGCTTGCCAGCAAGCGCCCAGAAATGCCGAACCATGCGGATAATCGTATCATTCGCCTCTGATCCGGAATTTGCATAAAATACATTGTTCAGACCATCCGGTGTCAGATCGACCAAACGCTTAGACAAGGCAATGATCGGCTGATTACTGGTTTTGAAAAAATTATTATAATAGGGCAGCTTGGTCATCTGCGATGTCGCGGCATCCACCAATTCACGCCGCCCATAGCCAACATTGACACACCACAAGCCAGCCATCGCATCCATAATTTTATTGCCGTCACTATCATAGATATAGTGACCCTGCGCATGGGTGATGACACGGGTTCCAGCCGCACGCAATTCCCGATAATCGGTAAACGGCGCTAAATGATGTGAGGCGTCAAGCTCGCGCCAATCTTGGGTCGTCATATCCTGCATGGTAAATCCATCCAAATCGAAATATTAAGCAGTTTCATATCTAAAACAAATAAACAGCAAATATGCGCATTTATCAGGGTAACCGGAAAAATACGCCCGACGGCAATCGCCTTATTCAGCTATATCAATCAACTCCGGCAATCAACTCCGGCAATCAGATACGGCAATCAGATATGGCAATCAGATATGGCGATCAGATATGGCGATCAGATATGGCGATCAGGCCTTATCTCTTTGTCCGGTTGTGCCTTAAATGGCATCCCAACTATACTTGCGCATATTTACCATCACAGACTACTATTGTTACAAGAGGATCGCAATCGGTCTGATTGGCAAAAACACCTAACCGGCGCGACCGGCAATCTGCAAGTAAAATCGGCACCATGACAGAGCTCAATTCCATCTATGCAACATCAATTCCGGCGCGGCCAGAATTTGCCACACCAAGCGGCAATCTTGATTGCGAAATTGCCATTATCGGTGGCGGCTTTACCGGCATGACAGCAGCATTGACGCTTGCCGAAAACGGGCATGATGTTGTGCTTCTCGAAGCCAGTGTTATCGGCAGCGGTGGATCGGGCCGTAATGGCGGTCATGTCTGTCAGGGCTGGTCCAATGATTTTCATCACATTAGCCGGCAATTACCAGCCGATGAGGCAAAGCTGGTTTGGGATGCGGGCATGAATGCGGTTGACCAGCTGCGCCACCGGGTTAAGGCCCATAATATTGATTGTGATTTGCGGTTTGGCTATCTCCATGCCGCCTTGCATAACCGCCAGATGCAGGATTTGCTGGCAACGCATAAGGAATGGCAGGCCGAGGGCTATGATGATTTTACCGTTCTGGACAGCCCGGATGCGCTTAGGGCGCATATTGGCACCAATGCCTATGTCGGCGCGTTGCATGATGCCGGCAGCGGACATATCCAGCCACTGAAATATCTTGATGGATTGGCACGCGCTGCCAGCAAAGCCGGCGTTCGCATTTTCGAACATGCGGTTGTCACGTCACTGGAGACCGTGAAAAAATCAAATCATAATGACGTAATGGGTGGGGGCACAAAGAACACGCCGCTCAAAAGGCTTGTCCTTGCCGATGGGCAAACGGTAAAGGCAAAATTTGTTCTGTTATGCGGTAATGCTTATTTGCAGAATGTTGGCACGGCCAAGATGACCCGCCGCCTTGCCCCGGTTACCTCGTCAGTGCTTGCTACCACACCGCTGTCAGACAATCTGATCGCGCATATTCTACCCCAACGCGCCGCTGTCGCTGATTGCAATACCGCGCTGAATTATTACCGGATTGACGCGGATGGGCGGATGATTTTTGGTGGGCGTGCCAGCTACACCAACGTCAATCTCGGCAATGTTGAAAGCGACCTGCGTCAGCGCATGATCCAAGTATTCCCCGAGCTTGCCGACTGTGAAACAGCCGCGGTATGGTCGGGCAAAATTGGCATTACGGTCAACCGGATACCGCATTTTGGTACTGCTGGCGACGGGGTTTATTTTGTGCAGGGATTTTCTGGTCACGGGGTTGCGTTAACCGGACTTGCCGGAACTCTTCTGGCGCAACATATCATGGGGCAATCGCGGCTCTTTAATATTTTGAGCAAGCTTCGTCACTTGCCATTTCCCGGTGGGCTTTTCCGCACACCGGCGCTCGCCATTGGCATGAGCTGGTACAAGATGCGCGATTATCTACGCCTCTAGATCACCGAAATTTTTGGACGAATTGGGTCTCAAACCGGCGCACCCATCGGCATGATCAGCGCATTAAAGCCGCCCAACCGGCTTTGCCGTCGCGCCCTTTTTCTTTGCCAGAACCGCCAGCCAGTCAAACGCCATATTTGCCGCAGCAATTGCGGTGATCTCAGCATGATCATAGGCTGGTGCCACCTCGACAACATCCATACCGATCAAATCAAGTGGCTCTAGCCCGCGCACAAACTCAAGCCCCTGCCAGCTGGCAAGGCCGCCTGCAACCGGTGTTCCCGTGCCCGGCGCAAAAGCCGGATCAAGACCATCAATATCAAACGATAGATAGACCGGCGCCCCGCCAGCGCGTTCACACACAATATCAATAGCAGCATCAATACCTTTGCGATGCACCCATGGGCTGGTCAGAATTTCAAAACCATGATCGCTGTCATTATAGGTGCGCAGGCCAACTTGCGTGGATTTATCGACATCAATGATGCCCTCGGCAACAGCTCTGGCAAACATTGTTCCGTGATCAAACGCCACCCCATCATCGGGCCATGTGTCACAATGCGCGTCAAACTGAACAAGCGCCACCGGCCCATAGGCCTTGGCATGCGCTTTCAACAACGGGTAGGCAATGGCATGATCACCGCCAAGGCTAAGCATCTTTGCCCCGGCCGCGATAATCCTATCAGCATGATCAGTGATGCTGTCAAACACCGTATGGGGGTGGTGCGGATCAAGAAAACAATCCCCAAAATCAATCACTGAAAGATGGTCAAACGGGTTAAATCCAAAGGGGAAATGCGCCAATTCAGCAAGCTGCACCGATCCGGCGCGAATAGCACGCGGGCCAAGCCGACAGCCCGAACGATAGGTCACCGCGCTATCATAGGGTATGCCGCTAACCACAACATCAACCCCGTCTAAATCCCGGCTGTAACGCCGCCGTGCAAAACTCAGCGCCCCCCCATAGGTCATCTCACGCAGGGTCTGGTCATTTTGTTTCATGCGGAATGCCGCATCACCATCGGTTTTACTCATTCTTGCCCCATCATTTTTGGCCCATCATTCTTGCCCCATCATTTTTGGCTCATCTTGGGCGTCTCAATCCAGACTGCGGGCAGCTAGCCGGCAGCGTAGCACCCAGCTTGCGCCAGTGACCGCAATCGCAACAACAAGTATCATCACAGTGGCAAGCGCGTTGATTTCCGGTGTAACGCCAAGTCGAACCTTGGAAAACACCAAAATCGGCAAGGTTGAACTGCCCGGGCCACTGACAAAGCTGGCGATCACCAGATCATCAAAACTAAGCGTGAAGGCCAGCAGCCACGCCGCCACAACCGCCGGGGCGATCACTGGCAAGGTGATCGATAAAAAGATAAACGGCTGGCGCGCACCAAGATCGGCGGCGGCCTCTTCGATCGCCATATCAAAATCGCGCAACCGCGCTTGAACCACCACCGCGGCAAAACACATCCCAAAGGTCGCATGGGCAATGATAATCGTGTCGACACCGCGTCCTGCCGGCCAGCCAAACAGGCTTTCCATTGAAATAAACAACAGCAGCATCGACAGGCCAGTTACAATTTCCGGCATTACCAGCGGGGCACTCGCAATCGCGCTTAGCGCCAGTCGTGACCGGAAATTGCCAAACCGCACAAAGGCAACAGCAATGCAAATCCCAAAAATTGTGGCAATGGTCGCAGCCCAGACCGCAATCAGCAACGACGTCCCAAACGCCGATAAAAGCTGATCATTCTCCAGCAAGCTAGCATACCATTTCAGCGACGCACCGGACCAGACTGAAACCAGTTTTCCGGCGTTAAAACTATAGATAATCATCACGATGATCGGCAGATATAAAATGCCAAATCCCAGGGCGCCAAGCGATAATACAAGACCGTTCATCCGTCCCATCACTTGGCCTCCGCTGGTTGCTCGGGCCCGTCGGCGGCTGTCTCGCGGCCATCTTGATAACGGGCATAGATGATCGGCACGGTCAGGATTGCCAGCAACAGCATCGCAATTGCCGACGCCACCGGCCAGTCACGATTACGGAAAAATTCAGTCCAGAGAACCTTGCCCATCATCAATTGGTCTGGCCCACCAAGCAGCGCCGGAATCACAAATTCGCCGACCGCCGGAATAAATACCAGCAGACTGCCAGCCACAATGCCCGGAACGGTAAGGGGCAGAATGATCGTGCGGAAAATTTCTGGACCCGAGGCACCAAGATCGGCCGCCGCCGCAAGCAAATCTGCATCAAGGCGCACCATCACTGCATAAAGTGGAAGGATCATCAATGGCAGATAGGTCAGCACCATCCCGATATAGATTGAAAAATCGGTCTGCATCATCTGGATTGGCGCGTCAATCAACCCCAGCCATAATCCGGCTGCATTGATAAATCCATTGGGGTTTAACAATCCGATCAACGCATAAAGCCGCAACAGGCTGGATGTCCAGAATGGCAGCATCACCATCACCAACAAAACCGTCCGCCATTTTTCTGTGCTGCGGGCGATCCACCACGCCATCGGATAGGCAAAGGCCAAACAGACCAGAGTCGAGAAGAATGCGAGCTTTATGCTGTTCAGCGCCGGACCGAAATAATCCGACCAATATTGCAATAAAAGCTCATAATTGCCGGTGGTGAAATTGGTGAAAAACCCGTCATCGCCAAATCCCCATAATGGGGCATAGGGCGGAATACCACGGCGCGGCGTGGTAAAGGAAACTTGCAGCGTTTCAACAAGCGGCAGGAAAAAGAATACAGCTAGCCAGATCAGCGGCAGCGCAATCACCAGACGGCGACCCGTCACCGCAGGAAGATGCGCAACATATCTGACCAGCCCCCGCACCATGATCAATCCTCAAGCACGATAACGTCTTGCGGGTCAAAATGCACATAGCCCGTCTCGCCCCAGCTAAGTGGCGCCTCGGTGCTGCGGCGCTGTTGCTGCTGTAATTTGAACATCTGACCTGACGGTGTCTTGACCCGGTAATTTGTCGCAAACCCCAAATAGGCAAGATCCTCAACCACCACTTCAATCTCATTGGACGCGCCGCTGGCGGTTCGGCTAAGATAGATTTTTTCCGGCCGAATTGCCAGTTTGACCGCCTTGCCAACCGCAAGGTCAAGATCGGTCAGCGCGCGAATTTTAAGATCGCCATCAAGCGTAATTCCGGTTTTATCCCGCTGCCCAACAACCCCGTCGACAAAGCTGATAGTGCCCAGAAAATCGGCAACAAAACTGTTTTTTGGGCGCTCGTAAAGCTTGCGCGGTTCATCAACTTGAACCAGCTGGCCTGCATCCATAATCCCGATACGACCAGCCAGCGTCATCGCCTCTTCTTGGTCATGCGTCACCACAATGAAAGTCGTGCCTAGTTTTTCTTGAATATCGACCAGCTCAAACTGGGTATCTTCACGCAGTTTCTTATCCAGCGCAGCAAGCGGTTCATCAAGCAATAACAGCTTTGGACGCCGGGCCAGAGCGCGTGCCAGTGCCACGCGCTGGCGCTGGCCGCCGGAAAGTTGATGCGGCTTGCGGCTGCCAAGATTTTGCAACCGCACCAGTTTAAGCAGCGCATCGACCCGTTCGCCAAGCGCATCACCGCGCAGTCCAGCGCGGCGCAAACCATAGCCAATATTGCCAGCCACACTCATATGCGGGAATAACGCATAATTCTGAAACATGAAATTTACCGGCCTGTCGGCAGGGGCAACCCCGGCCATATCATGCCCGTCAATTTCAATCGTTCCCGTCGTTGGCGACTCGAACCCGGCTAACAGCCGCAAGAGTGTGCTTTTACCACAGCCCGACGCGCCAAGCAGGCAAAACAACTCTCCCTTTTCGATATCCAGCGACAGATTATCCACCGCAACAACATCAGCAAAAGATTTGGAAATGGATTTCAACCTTATGAAGGGAGCCATTTGCATCCTATCCTGCAGGCTTGGCAGATATTCAGGCCCCGCCAAACCTCTTTCAAACAGCCCTGTGGCGCGCCCTTTAGCCGCCCCTCGCGAGGAACCGGCATAAAGGGCGGCCGAGGCTTTTGTTTTTATGCCCTAGCCACCGCTGGTAAAGCGTGACCATACCCGATTGACAATCCGGTCAAGCGCGGCGTCATAGACCGGCGTGACAAACAGATTTTTGCGTGTTTCCTTGCTTGGATAGATGCCCGGATGCGACAGAATCTCAGGGTCAATCTTTGCTTCAGCAGCTTCGTTACCACTAGCGTACCAGACATAATTGACGTTATTTGCCGCCACATCAGCCCGCATCATGTAATCAATAAACCGATATGCATTATCGACATTCTTTGCATCAGCCGGGATTGCCATCATGTCAAACCACATATTCGTGCCTTCGGATGGAATGTAATAATTGATCACATGACCATTATTGGCTTCCTCGGCGCGCGCTGCCGCCTGAAACGCATCACCTGACCACATGATCGCGGCACAGATATCACCATTCGCCATATCATTGATTGACTGGCTGGAATGGATATAGCGCAAATGCGGACGCACCTTGTTTAGCACCGCACCAGCATCTTCGAATAATTTGGCATCGGTTGTGTCGCCCGGCTGGCCCAAATAGGCAATGACGTTTGGCAGCACATCGGTTGGCGCATCCAAGATCGCCACACCGCAATCGGCCAGTTTGGCAGCGTTTGCCGGATCAAGGATCAGGCTCCAGCTATCAGTTGGCGCATTATCGCCAAGCCGTTCGGCAATTTTCTTTTCATTATAGGCAATGCCAGTTGTTCCCCACATATAAACCAGACCGGCCTTGTCGTCTTGCATCTGCTTGTTCGCCAATGACTGCACCTGCGGGTTTTGGTTTTTAGCATTGGCAATGCGGCTGTAATCCATGTCGGCATAAACACCTGACTGGCGGCCACGCGCCAGAAAATCGGCGGTTGGCACAACAAGATCATAACCTGATGATCCGGCTGACATTTTGGCTTCGAGCACTTCGTTGGAATCATAGACATCATAAGTCACGTCAATGCCGGTTTCAGCCTTGAAATTGGCGATTGTGTCCTCGGCGATATAATCCGACCAGTTATAGATATTTAACTTGCCGTCAGCATATGCTGCGCCACTTGCTAAAACGCTGATCATCGTCAGCAATAAAGTTTTCTTCATTGGTTCCTCCTTGTTTTGCGACCTATTATTCATCTGATCTGGTGCCGCAGATAAACATAAATCACTGGTTCATCGAATAAAAACGTCTCATATATTACTTTAAAATTAAAAAATCGCGGGTTTTTATTGTCCCGGGGCGATTATAGAGAAGCCCGTTAAACTTGATCAAGATAACTGTGATATTCGAACGGTGAAACATCGCCCGAAAATCGCAGTAATTCTTGGCGCTTACAATCGACAAACATATCACGCAACGTTACCGGCAACATCCGGGCGATTAACGGGCTTTCAGCGAAACGGTCAATCGCCGCTTCCCAACGCGTTGGGATTACAGGCAAATCAAGCGCATAAGCACTTGTTGACAATGGCTCTGGCGGTGATTTTAGATCTTCAATACCGGTTAACATTGCCGCCAAAATCGTTGCCAAGACCAGATATGGGTTCGTATCTGCACCCGATACACGATGTTCGATACGGCGCTGGCTTGGCGGGCCAAGCGGCACCCGAATTGCCGCCGTTCGATTTTCATACCCCCAGCAAACGCTCATTGGTGCGTGTGATTCGATCGCAAACCGGCGATACGAATTCTGGTGCGGCGCAAAAACCAGCATCGAATCGGCAAGACCAGACAAACCGCCGGCGATGGCATGGCGAAGTGTCTCACTTCCAGTCTCGCCGCCATCGTCAAAGACATTGCGTCCCGCGCCATCAAGCAGGCTGATATGCAAATGCATTCCATTGCCCGGCCTGTCGATGTAGGGTTTGGCCATAAAGCTGGCGGCAAGTCCGTATTTCCGCGCCACCCCCTTGGCAATCTGTTTGAAAAAGGCCGCATCATCAGCAGCTTTCATGGCATCGGTGGAATGCAGCAGGTTAATCTCAAACTGGCCAAGACCCGCCTCACTGATCGTTGTGTCAGCTTCAATCATCTGCAACTGGCAAGCTGCATAGATTTCATTGATCAACGCATCATGGTCATTCACCTCATCGATCGCCAAGGCGCCATCCCGGATGGGCTTTGCACCGGTTAGCGGCGAGACCGGCGTATCTGGTGCGCCATCAGACCCGCCTTGCGGATCGGCGAGATAAAATTCCAGTTCAATGCCAACGACCGGGTAAAGATCCCGTGCGGCGAACCTATCTAAAACCATACCAAGCGCGTTGCGGGCATCACCAGCAAATGGGGTGCCGTCATTTTCCATCAGGCAAAGCGGCACCAAAGCCGTGGGTTGATCAGTCCATGGCATTGGCAACGGGCCACGGCCTGTCCAAAAACAGCCGCCGTCAGAATCGCCAGTTTCAAAAACCCATTTGCTATTCGCAATATCACGGCCCCAAATATCCAGATTGGCGGTCGATAGAGGCATACGAACACCGCCCTTTGTAACCTTCTTTAACTGGTTGCGCGGGACACGCTTGCCGCGCAGCACCCCATTAAGGTCAAAAACAGCGGCGCGTAAATTGCCGATCTCAGGATTATGTGCAAGCCAGGCCGCAGTGTTAAACTCGCCCTCAAAATCACCCATGGTGTCTCTCTTCAATATTTTCGTCATTTGACGCCGCAATGCAGAGAAATTCAAGGCTAATCGCAGCCCAATCTAAAAGTATGGAGCCAATAAACCAGTATGGAGCCAATATACCAACCTAGAAAAGGCATAGCGGTCAGTTTTGCGACGCAATCTGCCTTACACCACAAGCACCCACCGAGACACCCACCACAGGCACCCACCGTTGAACCTGACAAACCGCCTGTATTCTATGGTTTACACTATGCGCCATTGCCGCTATAAACGCGGCGGTTTCGCGCCGCCCCAAAGCAGTCCGACGGCGCGCACATTTTTATCAAGCAAGAGGATCTTTTCATGCTTACAAATGCACTTCTGCCGATCGCCTTTGGCGCCGTCGGTATGATCGCTGCCTTTCTGATCTACGCCAACATCCTAAAAACACCGTCTGGCGAAGGCAGGGTAAAAGAAATTGCCGATGAAATTCATCTCGGCGCCATGGTGTTCATGGCCAGCGAATATAAGCGTCTGGCAATTTTCTGTTTAATTTGTATCGTAGCGCTTTACGCCAGCCTCGGCATCGACACGGCCATCGCCTTTACACTGGGCGCTGTCTGTTCTGGAACCGCTGGCTATATTGGTATGTACTCGGCCACTAAAGCAAACGTCAGAACGGCTGTAGCGGCGAACACCAGAGGTGCATCAGCTGCGCTCAACGTCGCCTTTTTTGGTGGCTCAATCATGGGCCTTACCGTGGCGTCAATGGGTTTGCTCGGCATCGGTGTTCTGTACCATTTTATGGGAGGTACAGCGCATGGCGTCGAATCAATCGAAGGCTTTGCGATGGGCGGCTCGTCAGTCGCGTTGTTCAGCCGCGTCGGTGGCGGTATCTTTACCAAAAGTGCCGATGTGGGTGCTGACCTTGTTGGTAAGGTTGAGGCAGGTATTCCTGAAGACGATCCTCGCAACCCGGCTGTTATCGCCGATAACGTTGGTGATAACGTTGGTGACGTTGCCGGTATGGGTTCGGACATTTTCGAATCATATTGCGGTGCGATGATTGCGTCGATTGCGCTTGCAGCGTCAATGTCGATGGAAAATATTGCCATGCTCGGTGGTGATCAGGCAGTGCTTCAGTTCATGCCATTGGCGCTGGCGTCACTCGGTTTGGTCTGCTCGCTCGTTGGTATCTTTGCGGTAAAAATGTTCTCACACAAAAGCGCCGATGTTGCATTGCGCTTTGGCACAATCGGATCAGCCGTTATCTTTATCGGCGCTGCCTACTTCCTGATTGCCGCGATGGGCGGTGCCAATGGTATTTGGGTTGCGGTTCTGGTTGGTGCGATTGGCGGCATTGTTGTCGGTCTTGTCACCGAATATTACACCGGCGGTGCCCCCGTTCGCAAAATCGCGAAGGATGGTGAGACTGGCCCAGCAACAGTTATGATTTCTGGTCTGGCCACCGGCATGCAGTCAGTTGCCATCCCGGTATTGACCATTGCAGCAATTATCTATTGTGCGAATGAAGCGGCCGGCCTTTACGGTGTTGGTCTTGCAGCTGTTGGTATGTTGTCGACGGTTGGCATCACCATGGCAATTGATGCCTATGGCCCCGTTGCTGATAATGCTGGCGGTATCGCGGAAATGGCGAATATGGGTAAAGAAACCCGGGAAATCACCGACTCGCTTGACGAGGTCGGTAACTCAACAGCAGCCATTGGTAAAGGCTTTGCCATCAGCGCCGCAGCCCTTGCGGCTCTGGCTCTGATCAGCGCCTATATCGCCAAGGTCAGCAATGGTAACCCGGACTTTGTCCTTGCCATTAACGATCCGATGGTTCTGTGCGGTATGTTCATTGGTGGTATCTTCCCGTTCCTTGTCAGTGCAATGACAATGACTGCGGTTGGTGATGCGGCGTTTGACATGATCGTTGAGGTTCGTCGTCAGTTCAAAGAAATCCCCGGCCTTCTTGAGGGTACCGCTAAGCCTGACACAGCCCGCTGTGTTGACATTGCGACCAGAGCGGCGCTTCGCAAGATGATCATGCCTGGTTCAATGGCTGTGCTTGCGCCTGTCGTCATCGGCTTCGGCCTTGGGCCAAAGGCGCTCGGCGGTATGCTTGCCGGTGCATTGGTCTGCTGTGTGATGATGGCACTGATGATGGCGAATGCCGGTGGTGCGTGGGATAACGCCAAGAAATATGTCGAAAAGGGCAACCTTGGCGGCAAAGGATCTGACGTCCATAAGGCAGCTGTTGTTGGCGATACCGTTGGCGACCCGCTGAAAGACACTTCAGGCCCAGCGATGAACATCCTGATCAACGTGATGGCTATTGTCAGCCTTGTGATCTCGCCGCTTTTGGTGTGATCGCATAGCGATAGAATATGAAACCGGCTCTGGCGACAGGGCCGGTTTTTTTATGCCTAAACTCCGGCCGTGGTAGCGCCCATGCCCAAGTCAGTAAACCCGCGCTACTATGCCCCGATAAACGGCCACCGGCCCACAAGCATTAGGCACGCATCAGGCACGCATTAGGCAAACAGGCATAAACGGCGATCCCTTTATTGGCGATCCCTTTATTGGTGAGCATATTATTGGTCTTTTTAGTAAGAGGTCTGTTGCGGCACATAATCGGCAACAATGATACGCGCGCATAAAAAAACCGGCACTAAAGCCGGTTTTTATCTGTTAGTCACAGCGGTTACAACAGCTAGCCAAAGCCTCTTAATCTACTGCTGCTGGATCTAATGCTGCTGAATCTAGTGCTGCTGGCCATAATAAAGGCTGACGGTATGTTTTGCTTCGGCAAAAAACAACCAGCGCTCGACAAACACACCGGCAATATGCGCGGCAAGAGCAATGCCAAGCCCGATAACCGATGCGGCATCAATAATGACCAATAAGCAGGGCACCCCGCCGCCAAGGCCAAGCGCAATCAGCCGCAATTGTGCCGCGTGCTTGCGCGCAACCACAAAGCCCATCTCATGCTGAAGATAGTTTTCCGAGGTATGCGGCGGCATGATGCTACGCACCGTGCCAAGACTGCCAAGGCCGGTTGCCGAGGCCAGAGTACTGCCCGACCCTTCGGCACCAGCAAGCTGCCACCAGACCAGCTTGACACCCCATGCAGATGCCATCGCCAGCAGAACCACCATTTCAAATGCGGCGCCATTCGCCTGACCCAGCACAGCAAGCAGAAATAATATTGCCAAGAGGCCGCCCGCAGCCGCGAACATCAAATAGCAGATCGGCGTCAACGGGTGATGCCAACGCGCCACCGTCTTCAGTGACGCATAGATCATCGAGGTCGCATAGACTGTTACCGCCATCAGGGCAGCCGCGGCAATATTCATCCAAAGCGGCGGCGTTCCAACCGCAAATAAATGCCAGCCCCATCCGACCAGTGTTAGCATCGCCAGAACCGCCAGAACACCCTCGCGTGACAGCCAGCTGCTGCGCCATTGGCTAAGCGCACGCCAGGCGCGTTCAGGGTGACCAAGATGCAATGTCGAGCTTAGCAGGCCAGCCCCGATCAACAGCAGAACAATGCCGCCAACACCAAAAATATGCTGCGGCTGAGCCAGATCGACAAACCCTAAAACCACCCAAGCGGCAAGGCCAAAGCCGAGACCAGAGATCGATGTAAAGAAAATAATTGACCATGCAGGACGCATCTAACTTACCCCAGCTTTTCCAAAGTTGAATCGACCCATTTCCAGAAACCTGACGGGGTTGCCTCATCAGCCATCGCCAAAAGTGACATCGGCGTGTCATTCGCGGCACGGCGCGGGCGCGGCGGCAGATATTTATTGACCGGTTTGGTATTCTGTTCGGGCATCAAATCGACCCCACCACGGGCAGCAACCAGCAAGCTAACCTCTGAATTCGGGTCGCCAAGATCACCAAAATGACGCGCATTGGTCGGACAGGTCCGCACACAAGCGGGCACTTGATCTTCAGCTGGCAGATTATCGTTATAAATACGGTCAACGCACAGCGTACATTTCTTCATCACGCCTTCAGCCGGATCCATTTCACGGGCACCATATGGGCATGACCATGCACACAGCCCGCACCCAATGCACCAATCCTCATTCACCAGCACAATGCCATCTTCCTTGCGTTTGAAGGATGCGCCGGTCGGGCAAACAGTCACGCATGGCGCATCTTCGCAATGCAGACATGATTTCGGAAAATGCACAACCTTGGCATCAGCACCAGTGCCCGCCTCAAACGCATGAACACGGTTTAGCCATGCGCCCGTCGGCTTGGCACCATATGCGTCAGCATCGGCCAATGGCGCCCCATATCCAGACGTGTTCCATTCCTTACAATTGACCACACAAGCCTGACAACCAACACAGATATCTAGGTCGATAACAAGGCCCAGCTTGATGGCCGATGGTTCCGGTAAACTTGTCATATCATTCGCCCTTATTTGATGATTTGGAGGCTGATTTTGTCCATTCAATGCCATAGCGGAGCATCGCATCCGGTTCGGTAAGGCCGGGCGGTGAGGCAATCTGATCAAATTGCGGAGACACTTCAGCCGCCTCGTCCGCCGACGCGGCCTCAACCTTGACCCGCAAATCAAACCATGCGGCCTGACCGGTAATCGGATCAGAATTAGACCAGCGCATACCATCACCCTTTGGCGGCAGTAATTCATGGATGAGATGATTCAGCAAAAAGCCCTTTTTAACCTCGGGGGCATCGGCATCTAGCTGCCATGCGCCTTTGCGTTTGCCGATTGCGTTCCACGTCCAGATCGTATGTTCGTTGACGCCTTCCATCACTGCCACCGGAACCCGGATTTTGCCATGATGCGAGGTCACCCAAATCCAGTCGCCCTCGACAACGCCAATTTTGGTGGCAAGTGTTTGCGAAATAAACATCGGGTTATAGCCATGAATTTGCCGTAACCACGGGTTTTGTGATCCCCATGAATGATACATTGCCATCGGCCGCTGGGTCAGCGCATGGATCGGAAATTCATCCTCGTCAATGGCGCTTCCTTCAAATGGTGGATACCAGCTTGGCAACGGGGTAAAACATTGTTTGACCCGTTCGCGCAAATGTTCTGGCGGCTGCACATCGCCATGCCCCTCGGCAGCTAGCCGGAATTTCTGTAAGACTTCGGAATAAATCTGAAAATCATAGGGCTGCGGGCTGTCAAAAAAGCCCATTTCAACGGCAAATTCCTGATAGGCCATATTCGCCATTTTATAATATTTTGCCGCATCGGGAATTTCGGTATGCCAAAAGCCGCCATTTTCGATATAGGCGTCAAGCTGTCCCGGATTTGGGGCGCCGCGCCCTTCAGCAGTGCCCGTCTCGCCGCGGAAACCGGCCAGCGGGCCGATGCCGGGCTTGCGCTCATGATTGACGATATAATCGCCGTAATCAGCATATTTTGCGCTGCCATCTTCATTGACCATGCCTGGAAGGCCAAGCCGTGCCCCCAGATCCAGCAATACCGACTGGAACCCGCGGACGTCACGATCCGGCTGCAATACCGGCCAGCGGATCGCGTCTGCAACACCATCAGCCTCGCAGATCGGCCGATCAAGAAGCGAGATTGCATCATGACGTTCAAGGTAGGTGGTGTCCGGAAGGATCAAATCGGCATAGGCAACCATTTCTGATTGATAGGCGTCAGAATAGATGATCTTGGGGATTTTATAATCACCGGTTTCAGCATCTTTCTCAGTCAGCATTTCCATGACACCGCGCGTATTCATTGATGAATTCCACGCCATGTTCGCCATATACATAAACAGAACATCAACCGGATATGGATCACCCGCAACAGCGTTTGAAATCACCATATGCATCAGGCCATGCGCCGACATTGGCGCATCCCAGCTATAGGCCTTGTCGATACGTTGCGGCGTGCCATCCTTGCCGATGATTAAATCTTCCGGCCCTAAAACATAGCCAAGCGGCGCACCGGCCATTGGCTTGCCCGGCGCAACTTGATCGGGGCGGCCTGCCGGTTTTGGATGAACCTCAGCCGGTTTTGGATAAGGCGGTTTAAAGCGGAACCCGCCCGGCACTTCAACCGACCCCAGAATAAGCTGCAAGACATGCAGCGCGCGGCAAGTCTGAAAGCCGTTTGAATGCGCCGAGATGCCCCGCATCGCATGCATTGAAACCGGGCGCCCGATCATCGTCTCATGACGCTCGCCCTTCCAGTCAGTCCAAGGCTGGTTAATCACAATTTCCTTGGCAAAAGCAGCCGCGGCCAGATCAGCCGCAAGCTGACGAATACGCGCAGCCGGAATACCAACCTTGGCCGCAATCACATCCGGATCATAGGCATCATCAAGATAGGCCTCGGCCATTAGCATAAATGACGGTACCGCAATCGCGCCATTATCCAGTGCCACCTCTCCCTTTAACTGCGCGCTGACACCCATGCTGTCGTGCGCCACCAATTTGCCGGTTTTCCGGTCAAGAACCTGCGGCTTGCCATCTTCACCGCGCAGGAACAACCCATCATTAGCCGCCCCCGGATTGCGAATTACCAGCCAGCTTGCATTGGTATAGCGCCGCAAATAATCAACATCGATATTACCCGATAGCATCAATTCGCGGATCAATGACAGGATCAACAATCCATCGGTACCCGGGGTCACGCCGTACCAATCATCAGAGATCGCTGCATAGCCGGTTTGCACCGGATTAACCGAAACCACCCGCTTGCCACGGTTCTTTAATTTTCCAAGGCCAATTTTAATCGGGTTTGAATCGTGATCCTCGGCGACGCCGAATAGCACAAACATTTCGGTCAGATCCCAGTCGGGTGAGCCAAATTCCCAGAATGCGCCGCCAATTGTGTAGATGCCGCCAGCCGCCATATTGACCGAACAAAAGCCACCATGCGCGGCAAAATTTGGCGTGCCGAACTGCTGTGCCCACCAGCCGGTAAGGGCTTGTGACTGGTCACGGCCGGTAAAAAACGCCAGCTTTTTCGGATTGGTTTCGCGGATTGGCGCCAGCCATTCAGTCGCCGTGCCAAGCGCCTCTTCCCAGCTAATCGCCTCAAATTGGCCACTACCACGCGGGCCAACACGCTTTAGCGGGCTGCGCAGGCGTGCCGGTGAATAATGCTGCATAATGCCCGCCGACCCCTTGGCGCACAGCACACCCTTATTTACCGGATGATTGCGGTTGCCCTCGATATAGCGTACCTTACCATCACGCAAATGCACATTGATCCCACAGCGGCAAGCACACATATAGCAGGTGGTTTTTTTGACCTCATCCGCAACTTTTGGCGAACGCTCGACAATTGGTTCAACACTCATATTTTTGCTCCAGAAACTTAGCCGTCGTCGCGGCCGACAATCGCCGCTAATGCCAAAGATGCCAATCGTGCGGCTGGTGGATCAGACCGGCTTGTCAGGATAATTGGGATTGCCCCGCCAAGAACCAGTCCGGCCGCTAGGCCGCCACTAAACCACACAAGAGATTTAAACAAAATATTGCCCGACACAATATCTGGCACAACAAGTCCATCCGCCATGCCGGCAACAGGCCCATGAACGCCCTTAATCGCAACCGCCTGCGGCGCAACCGCCAGATCAAACGATAGCGGGCCAGCAAAATCAGCCGCCGGATCAGCGGTGCTGGCACGCGATGCAATTTCGGCTGCCTCGCCGCTTGATGGCATTGCCGGCAAGACTGACTCGGTGGCAGACAAAATCGCAATCCGCGGGCGCGGCTGGCCAAGGCGGCGGCTTAAATCCGCCATATGCAATGCTGCCTCTACCCGCGTTTCGATGTCTGGTGCAACATTGACCGCCGCATCACTAATCAGCAACGGGCGCCCACCTGCGGGCGGCAACATGGCAAACAAATGCACCAACCGCTTGCCGATGCGAATACCCGCAGCGCGTTTGACAATCCCGCCCATGAAAATATCTGTATGAAGCTGACCCTTGGCAAGACCAGCAACCCGGCTTTGCCCAAACAGCTGGATTGCAGCATCAATTGCGCCTGCCTCGCCTACCGCCGGAACAATCTCAACACCCGCCAGATCCCAGCCAATCGCCGCAGCATCCCTCGCAATAATATCCGGCTCGCCAATCAGGATCGGCACTGCCAGCTTCGCCGCCGCCGCGGCGCGTGCGGTCTCCAAACTTGCCGCACCAATGGCCCGAACAAACCCAAACGGCTTGGGCGCAGACGAGGCCGCCAACGCCAGTAAATCTGGCGGGCACACCATATCACCACTGGCTAGAAAGCGGCTTGGCATCATGCTGGACGAATTGGCTTGGTTCGACATTCTATTCCTAATCAAGCTTGCTTGAGACACAGGCGGATGAATTGCATCAGGCGACATGGTCATCAAAAAGGGCCATAGCGCCACCGATCGGCATGCGTTGCTGCCCCGCGCCCAACAGGCATGAACAGCTTTTTCTATATGCCATATTTGCCACCGATCTTAAAGCGGCGATTGGAACCAGATCACGCTATTTCTGGTACCAGTTGCAGCAGTGGTCATGCGGGTGAACCTTGCAAAACAACGCCGTGAAAGACAACGCAGTGAAAAACAACGCGGTGAAAAAGCTGACGGATGATCATGGTTTTAATTTGCGCATACAGGCACCAAGCCGCGCGATGCCTTCGGGAATCCGCTCTGACGAGATTGCCGAATAGGACAGGCGAAAATAATTTAATGGCGAGGTGTCGCGGCCAAAAAACACATCACCCGCCTCAATTAGAACCCCGTCCTGCATGGCGCGTTCGGCCAAAATACGCGAATCAAGCCAGTCCGGCCCGCTGACCCAAAAGCTGGTGCCGCCAAAATGTGCCGCGCTGTGAGAAAACAGCCCTTCGGCATCAATGGCAGATTGCAGCACTCGTCGGCGTTCGGCCAGATGACGGCGCAGCCGCCGGATCTGTGCATCATAATGCCCCAGCGCCATAAAATAGGCCAAGGTTCGCTGGGCATGGCCCGGCGGATGCCGCAAAATCAAATGGCGAAGCGCGCGCGCTTGCTGGATCAGCCCCTCGGGTGCCACCATATAGCCAAGGCGCAGGCCGGGGAAAACTGATTTGGACAGACTGCCAACATAGATCACGCGGCCATCATTATCCTGCGCCTTTAATGCCGGCGTTGGTGATTCGAGAAAATTCATCTCAAATTCGTAATCATCTTCAATGACCAGCAAATCATGCCGCGCCGCCATATCTAGCAATTGCCGCCGACGGCTGGCCGACATCGTATGGGTTGTCGGGCATTGGTGCGATGGCGTAATGAACACCGAATCTGCCCGGCGCAAAACCTCCTCATCAAGTATCAGACCACCAGCATCAACCGGTAACGCAGTGATGGCCTTGGTACGTTGCAGCAGAATATCGCGTAAATCTGGATAGGACGGGCTTTCGATGACCACATGCTTGGACTGATCCACCAGCAATTGGGCGACAAGATATAGAGCGTTTTGCGCCCCCAAAGTCACCAGAATCTGTTCGGGACGGGCCTTGATCCCCCGCCTTGGCAGGCTTCGCGAGCAGATGTAATTGACCAGCATGGGGTCATCATGCTGGCCGAAATCACCGACCATCGTGCTGAAATTACGCATCCCCAGCGCCTGACGGGCACAGTCACGCCATTCAGAATGCGAGAATAATTCGTCATCCACCTGCCCATAGACAAAGGGATAGGCATATTCGCGCCAATTCACCGGCTTTTGCACCGGCCGGATATAGCTGCATGACTGCACCAGCTTTGCGTCCCAGTCAATTTTACCAGTACCCGCATTGGTGCCCAGATTGGTACTGGCATCAATATTTGCAAAAGGCTGATCAGCACCCGGCGTATCAACAAGCCGCGTCGTTGGCGCCTCGTCACTGACAACATAGCCCGAGCGTTCACGTGGCTGCAGATAGCCAGTATCCACAAGCGCCTGATAAGCGAGAATAACCGTGTTACGCGACACTTTTAGCTGGTGCGACAGCATACGGCTTGACGGCAATTTATCCCCGGGCAGAACCGAATGATTGAGAATCAGCTCGACAATCGACTGTCTGATCTGCGCCTGCAGGCTAATCCCCGATGACGGATCCAACATGATAATTAGATTTTCATTCATGCGCCCAAACCCTCAACACTTCAATAACGCGGCACCCGTATAAAAAAGCCTCTGATAAGCTGGCCCTTCACAAATTGGTCGGATATTTACCGCCCTATTATAACATAACTGGTACCAATCAATGCCGCAACTGGCTCCATAAACGGGACTTGCTGTTAATCAGGGCTTTTGTCACAGTAGGCTTGATTTATTCCGGCGATGAGTGGCCGCGATGCCAAACCATTGCCGGTTGATCAGCATTTTCAAATATCACCAGAAGTGATACACCGATTTATAGAGAATTTTTGGGTTGATCGCTGCGCCTGCGGCGATCACGTAAACAAGAGATCAGGGCACAAACGCCGCGTCGCATCCGATCGGCCGGTGTTCTTTAAAAGGAGCCGTACCATGTCTTATGACGTTAATTCACTCGAAGCACACTGGATGCCATTCTCGGGAAATCGCGACTTCAAGAAAGAGCCGCGCATCGTTGTTAAATCTGAAGGCATGTATATGTGGGATTACAAGGGCGGCGAGATCATCGACGGATCATCAGCGCTGTTCTGCACGCCGCTTGGCCATGGCCGCCGCGAGATCGCCGAAGCGGTTTACCAGCAAATGCTGGCAAATGATTACACGCCGCATTTCCAGCTTGGCCATCCGGGGTCCTTTGATCTTGCCGAGCGCGTTTGCCGCCTCTTGCCAGACCAGTTTAATCACGTGTTCTTCACCAATTCCGGATCAGAATCAATCGAGACCGCGATCAAGGTCGTGCTCGCCTATCAGCGCGCATCTGGTCAGGCGCAACGTAACCGGCTGATCAGTCGTGAACGCGCCTATCACGGGGTGAATATGGGCGGTGTATCGCTTGCCGGCATGGTCCGCAACCGCGAAACCTTTGGTTTGACCCTGCCGAACATCTCGTTGATCCGCCACACGTGGCAGGAGGATCAGCGCTTTTCAAAGGGACAGCCGAAAACCGGTGCCGAGCTGGCGATGGATCTCGAGCGGATCGCTGAAAATCTTGGTGGCTCAACCTTGGCTGCGGTCTTTATCGAGCCGGTTGCCGGATCAACCGGCACGCTGGTACCGCCGGTTGGCTATTTGGAAAAGATTCGCGAGATTTGTGACAAGCATGGCTTGTTGCTGATTTTTGATGAGGTGATTACCGGATTTGGCCGGATGGGCACCCCATTTGCCACGCAGAAATTTAATGTAAAGCCGGATATCATCACCATGGCAAAAGCGTTGACGAATGGCGCGATTCCAATGGGCGGCGTCGCCGTTACCGACGAGATTTACAACACCATCACCAACGCTGCGCCAGAGAATGCTATCGAATTCTTCCATGGCTATACCTATTCAGCGCATCCTGCAGCCTGTGCCGCCGGCATCGCAACGCAGAAAATCTATGAAAATGAGGGCATCTTTGAACGGGCTGCGGCGCTGGAGGATTACTTCCTTGATGCGATCTGGACTCTGGAAGATCATCCGCTGGTAGCCGATATCCGCGGCATTGGCATGATGGCTGGTGTCGAGGTGCATTCCGACGGCGTTCCCGGACGCCGTGGCGGCCAGTTGCAAAAAGATATGTTCTGGAACGGCCTCCATGTGAAATGGACAGGTGATAACGGGATTGTTGCGCCGGCCTTTATCGCCGAGCGTAAGCATGTTGACGAGATCGTTGATAAATTCCGCAAAACTTTGGACGAAACGCTCGAAGCCAGCGTTTAATGATTGCGGTCAGCGGCAGCGGCATTGCCGGACTGGCTGCCGCGCTCGCCGTCCTTCGCAATCAAAAACCGTTATTGTTTGTTGCTGGTGCAACGCCAGCAACAGACCTCCCCGGTGGGGTGCAGATTGCCCCAAACGGATGGGAGGCACTTGACCAGCTAGGAATTGGTGATGCGGCCCGCGCCCGCGCCACCGATTTGCAGGCTATCAATGTCCGCACTATGCGCTCGGCCGCAACTTTGGCCAGTCTTGATCTCGGCACTTCAGCCTATGCCAGCCTATCGCGTGCCGACCTTGCTAGCCTGTTGCAAGCAGAAATCAATGCGGCCGGCGGGGGACAACGCATCACCGCCAATATTACCCACGCAATTCAGCGCGGGCCCGATCAGGGCAAGCGGCTGCATATGATCACCGATGATGGCCGCACATATCTGGTCGATGCGCTGATTGCCGCTGACGGGATTCGCGGTTTTGGCCGCAATTATGTGCATGGCAATGATGATGATAAGCACGCGCCTGGCCCTAGCCGCGTCGCCATGCGCGCCGTCGCCAAGGCCGCTGGTCTGCCGCGTCTTTTCGCCCAGCCATTCTGCAATCTTTGGCTGGGAAATGGTGCCCATTTCGTGCATTACCCGCTGCATGGCGGCACTGATGTGAATATGGTGCTGACGCTGGATGCGGCCAAGGCCGGCGATGAATGGCAGGATCGCTATTTCGGGCAGAATGAAATTCTGTCACCGCTCTGCGGGAACACCGATATTAAATGGGCAAAAACGCCGCTACCGCTGCATCCTTATCAGGATTGCTGGCGGCGTGGACGCGTGATCCTTGCAGGTGATGCGGCGCATCCAATTCCCCCCAACCTTGCCCAAGGCGCCGGACAAAGCCTCGTTGATGCTGCTAGCCTTTTACAGTGGCTGGCCAATGATCATCTTGATCATGCGTTATCTGGCTATGCGCGTGAACGATCCGCGGCAGTTGGCGTGATTTTCAAGAAGGCGTCAGTCAGCAGTAAAATCATGGCGCTTGATGGTGGTGCGGCGGCAGCGCGCAGCACCGTCATTGGCCTTGGTGGGGCACCGATGCTAAACGCGTGGCTGGCAGAGGTATGGGCGGCTGCCTAAATAACACCGCCCGATTTCAAAATTCTACTAGGTCGCATAATATCGGCGCATAATACGGGGCATAATACTGGTCTCGCTGGCTTTCCTAGCCCTTACCACGCCATGGTATCAGCCGTGAAATCACCCAGCGCATCATCAGGTCAAAAGCCAAACCAAGGCTGCCCATGATCAAGATTGTCACCCAGATCAGCTCATAATCTGAAACGGTTCGCGCAACATTCTCGATAAAGCCAACGCCGGTTGTGCCAGCCAACATTTCCGCCGCCACAAGCGTCCCCCAGCACACACCAATTGAAATGCGGATACCGGTCATAATTTCGGGCAACGCGTTCGGCAAAATCACATAACGCAGGATCTGACGATCACTGGCACCAAGCGAATGTGACGCCCGGATTTTGGACAATTGCGCCCCCGATGCACCCGTTCGCGCCGAGATCACCATAATGGCGAAGGCCACCATAAATAACAGGAAGATTTTGCCATCATCCTGAATGCCGAAAATTGTCAGGATTAACGGCGCCCATGCCAGCGGTGGTACCGGTCGATAAAGCTCGATCATCGGGTCGAAGAAGGATTTGCAAAAACGCGATACGCCCATATAGATGCCAAGCGGCACGCCAAGCAAAATACCAAAGAACATTGCCACGAGGACGCGGAACAACGAGTCCCAGATATGACCATCTAGCATCGGTACCGCGCCAAGATAGACATCGCCCTGCGCCAGCCCAAGCATCCAATCTTTATAATTTGCCTCGAACTCGCCCTTATCATTCAGCTGGCCATAATCACCCGGCAGTAAATCAATCAGGCTATCGGGTATCAGGAATGACACAACATCGGAAACTGGCAGCCACTTCCACCATAGCAGCGTTGTGCCCTTATAGCCGCCGCCGTTTTCAACATCCGGATTGGCCAGCCCAAAGAACGTCGCCACAACATCGGTTGGCTTTGGCAGCCAGCGACCGGGGCCCTGCTCGGTACATTGCGTGCGGGATTTTACAATATCGCCGCCCGGAAAGAACAGTGCCTCGACATAACCAAGGCCGCCCTTGGCCTTTTCGGCCTGATCGAGCATTGCCTCGACGGCAATTTGCATATCAGCCATCACGGTGGCCGGGAAAATTGTACCATCGTCAATCCGCTTGAAAATACGGTCAACCGACTTCATGTAATCAGCGCGATCCTTGACAATCTGCGGATCAGACTCGTTCGGTGATGGCGATTTTTTCAGCGCCACAATCATCGCTTTGGTTTCGGCGATCAGATCTCTTGCCGTCGGCGATAGATTGCGGATTTTCAGGAAATCCTTTGATAAGGCAGCGGCTTCAAGCGCCAGCGCATCAAACATTGCGCCTCTGGCCGAAATTGGCAACATTGGAATTTCGGGTTCAGCAATGCCCCATGATGGCTGTGCAAGCGCGGCCGGATCAGGGCTCCAATTTTGCCGCGGATTGGCCAATTCAATGGTGATTGCCGCATAACCGGATTTGATCTTTTCAAGTTCTGCGATGGTTGCTGCATCAACAAAATCTGGCGTCGCCATGATGCTGATCAATTGCTGAGTGTTTTGCATAACACCTGTCACCAGCGCCGCATCGGCAGGTGAAAAAGCATCGACCGGCAATCGGTCTCGCAGGTCTTGCAGCTGTCGAGAATTTCGCACTAGCAAGGTTTTTGATTTGGAATAGCGGGACTCGATCGCCAGCGATGATGTTACCGGAGATACCGCCTCATGCAGCTTGGCGACCTGACATAATTCATTTGCTGCCTGTGGGAAAAAAGCGCGCGCCGATCCCCACGAAAAATAGAACCAGACAAGCAGTAAGGTCGACACACCGCACACGGCCCAGAACCAGCCACCAACGGTGCGTTCGGGATCACCAAAAACCTGATCCTTTTCGCGCAGGCGGGTTTGTTTAATCCCATAGAAGATTGAGGCAAAAAAACTGCCAACAAGAAGCAGGATAATGATCGCCGCCACAACAGCGCGATTATCTGAAAGCCACTCAAGCACCGCCCATAATCTCCTCTTCCATATTCCAGATCATGGTTAAGATTTCTTCGCGAACAGAAGAGAATTCTGGCTCTAGCTTGATGTCGCGCAATGATCGTTTCAGTCCCCATTCGGCAAATGGCAACTGATATTCCTTGTGAATTCGTCCCGGGCGCGGTGCCATGACAAACAGGCGCTCACCCAACAGCAACGCCTCTTCAACCGAATGCGTGATGATGATGATGGTCTTGCCCGTCTTTTTCCACAGCTCCAGAACCAGTGATTGCATCTTTTCCCGCGTCAACGCATCAAGGGCGCCCAGCGGTTCATCCATTAAAATCACATCCGGGTCGTTGATCAGGCAGCGCGCCAAGGCAACACGTTGCTGCATCCCGCCCGACAATTGATAAGTCGGGGTATCGGCAAAGCCCTGCAAGCCGACCGTTGCCAGCCATTTTTCCACTTGATCACGCGATTCTGTCGCGCTGACACCCTGCATACGCAGCCCGAAATCAACATTTTTAGCGACTGTCAGCCATTCGAACAGCGCGCCTTGTTGAAACACCATACCGCGGTCAGCACCGGGCCCTTCAATAAGGCGGTCACCAACATTAATCTGGCCACTTGTCGGGGTAATAAATCCTGCAATCATGTTCAGCAAGGTCGTCTTGCCACAGCCGGACGGGCCAAGAACACTCAGCAGCTCACCCTTTTTCAGGGTAAAATTGATATCTTTTAATGCCTCTACCTTGGCCCCTGTTTGCTGGTTGGCAAAGGTCATGCATAAATCTTTACAGGTGAGATCGGCCAATCGCGACGCCCCTCGTCAAATAAGAAAAACAAGGCTCAATTGAGCCTTGTTTTCCATGTTCATGTTAAACGCAATTAGTTAAGATATTCGCCAGTGATGACTTTGGCGATCTTTTGATCAACATTCCACGCACCAGGCTTTTTGAACACAAGGCCGAGTGATTCAGCTGCAGCAACAGCGACACCATTGGGGCCAAAGAACTGCTCTTTCTGCTCGGCTGCTGTTGGGAAGATAAAGCCTGCCATTTGGTTCTTGGTCGTCGAAACGGACATACCTGCGTCAGCTGCCACTTTACTCACCTGGGCATCGCTGGCTGTCCAATTTGCATTGGCTTCGTGTGTTACCTCTAGGAAAGTGCGCAGCAGGCCAGGGTTCTCAGTCGCAAATTTTTCAGTCACTGAAACGACGTCGAATGAGCCAATACCAGCATCGCGCTTTTGCTGTGATGACATGATCGGCGTACCAACCTCACCCGCTTTCTTCGCTGAGTCACCGCCAAAGATGCACGCCATGTCGACTGAGCCTTCGGCCAATGATACAGCACCATCGGCTGGCGCCTGATCAACAATCTTCATGGTTGATATATCAACATTGAGTGTCTGCATGTATTTGCGGAAAGCAAAATCAGCCATGGTGTTCAACGGCACCGCAACTGTCTTACCCTCAAGCTCAGATGCATTTGATGAATTGATGCCGAGGCCATTTTTCACAAAACAGTCATTAGCTTCATAAATGACCGCAATTGATACCATTTTGATCGGCGCGCCCTGCTGGATTGCTGTCACGAACGGCGCAAGGCCCTGTGAATAGGCAATATCAATATCGCCAGCCAGCATCGCTTCAGTCATTTGAACGCCAGTTGAAAAGTTAGTCCATTTAACGTCAACACCCATGGCATCGTCATAGGTTTTATCAACTTTTGCGATTTGATTAGGTGTGGCCCACTCAAGGAAAAACGCAACATTCACGCTATCCGCAGCCTGTGCAACTGTTGCACCACCCATCATTACTGCCGCAACACCAGCAGAAATAACATTTTTCTTCAGATTTCTCATTTTTATCTCCCTATTGATTGGCAGATGCTTAACCCAGTTGTTTTACAATTTACAATAGTAGTTCCACCAGACATCTTCCGAAAAACGCTAACACGATTGACAAATGCCTCAATAGAAAAAATTGCTAAATTGGAAAACATCGCCGAATATTCATATTGGTTTGTTGATAACGGGGTGGTAATTTGCGCCGTCAGCCTTGGCAATCCTTTAAAATCTTGGCAACGGTAAAACCTGGTAATCTGTGAAATTCAGCTATCGATAACGCAAAGACGAATTATGACCTCTTTTAGCACTGAAATGGACGCGATGCTCGACCGCCTTGGCGCTAATCAGGGAGGCTTCGTCATCGCCGCCATTTATAAATTCGTCACGCTTGATGATGTGGAGACGCTTCGCCAGAGCTTGCAAAAGCTTTGCAAGGATAATCAGGTTCTTGGCACAATTCTTCTGGCGGGCGAAGGTATTAATGGCACCATCGCAGCAACGCGTAACGGTATGGCTGAATGCCTGAACTGGCTTGAGGCCGATGGCCGGTTCGACAATCTTTCATTGAAATTCTCATTCAGCCCTGACCAGCCTTTTCTGCGGATGAAGGTGCGGCCAAAACGTGAAATCGTCACAATGGGCTGTCCAGAGATTAATCCGGCCAAACGCACCGGCACCTATGTTGAACCAAAAGATTGGAATGATTTGCTTGGCGATCCAGACGTGCTTGTTGTCGATACACGCAACCGTTATGAAACAGCGATCGGTATGTTTGATGGGGCGGTTGACCCGCTGACCACAAATTTTCGTGAATTTCCCGAGTGGGCGCAGGCGCTGGCAAATCAGCCAGCCGATCGCCGCCCGAAGAAAATTGCGATGTATTGCACTGGCGGTATCCGCTGCGAAAAAGCCAGTGCTTTGATGCAGGATGTAGGCTTTGACGAGGTCTATCACCTGAAAGGCGGCATCCTGAAATATCTTGAAGATGTGCCAGCAAGCGACAGCAAATGGCAGGGCGAATGTTTCGTCTTTGATGGCCGTGTCGCCGTTGACCATGATCTGCAACCGGGCAGCTATCATATGTGCCATGCCTGCCGTATGCCATTATCAGCTGATGATCTTCGGCATCCTGATTTCAAAGACGGTATCAGTTGCCCGCATTGCAAACCCAATCTTGATCCGGCGCGGGCGGCACGTTTTGCCGAGCGTCAAAAGCAGATGCGGCTTGCCGCTGAACGTGGTGAGACACATCTCGGCACCAATCCGCGACAAAAGAAAAACCCGCCGAAACCGCCCGAAACCCGCTAGCTGCCGCGACGGTGCGGTGCAAGATAATCAATTAGTGGCCCCTTTGGCACGATGCCTGACGGGTTCAAGTTGCGATGGCTTGCATAATAATGTGTCTTGATATGCGGCATCACCACGGTGCCGGCAATGCCGGGCATCTGGTAAAGTTCGCGCAAATACCCCGACAAGGCCGGATAATCGGCAATGCGGCGCAGATTGCATTTAAAATGTCCCACATAAACCGGATCAAAGCGCACCAGCGTCGTAAAAAGCCGCCAATCCGCCTCGCAAAGCGTATCGCCAAGCAGATAACGGTTAACCTGCAATCGTGCCTCAATACGGTCAAGCGCAGCAAAAAGATCAGTCACCGCCTCATCATAAGCCTCGTTGCGGCTGGCAAAACCAGCGCGGTAAACGCCGTTATTGATGTTGTGATAAACATCATCATTCACCGCCTCAATGGCCCCACGCATGGCAAGCGGCCAGAAATCCAGCCGGTTACCAGTTACCGCGTCAAAGGCGGAATTGAACATCCGGATAATTTCCGATGATTCGTTCGAGACGATCGCCTCAGTCTGTTTATCCCATAAAACCGGCACAGTGACACGTCCGGTCATATCCGGTTTCGATTTCTGGTAAATCTGGTAGAGGAAATCCTTGCCATAGAGCGCATCACCAGTGGCATATTCATCGCGCTCAAAGCTCCAGCCGTGATCCAGCATCAGCGGATGCACAACCGAGACTGAAATATGATCATCAAGCCCCTTTAAATAGCGGAAAATCATCACACGGTGCGCCCAAGGACAGGCGTGCGACACATATAGGTGATAGCGCCTAGACTCGGCTCTAAAACCGCCTATGCCACTAGGGCCAGCGGCGCCATTAACAGTGACCCAATTGCGAAAACCAGCGTCCTCGCGGACAAATTTCCCATCGGTTTTTTCGGTATCATACCATTTCGTCGACCAGCGTCCGTCGATCAGCAATCCCATATGGATTCTCCCTAGTCGAAACCAGTTTCAACGCCCTCTCCGGACGGCAATCATTGATCGTCAGATCCTAGCGTGCGGCAGCGCGGATCGCGGTAATGTTATCGGCATATGAATTGCCTTTGAACACGGCCGACCCTGCAACAAGCGCCCGCGCCCCAGCGGCAAAAACCTTGCCAGCGTTATCGGCCGTTATCCCGCCATCAACCTCGATGATAATAGGGCGATCACCGATCATCGCCTTAACCGCCGCGATCTTATCAAGCATCGCAGCAATAAAACTCTGCCCGCCAAACCCCGGATTGACTGTCATCACAAGGATCAGGTCAAGCCGGTCAAGAACGTGCTGTAACCCCTGAATTGGCGTATGCGGGTTTACCGCAACACCGGCTCTGCAGCCAAGCTCGCGGATCTGGCTTAGCGTCCGGTCAAGGTGCTGGCAGGCCTCGGCATGAACGGTAATAATATCAGACCCAGCCGCGGCATAGTCAGCCAGCAATGCATCGGGATTTGACACCATCAAATGTGTATCGAAAGTTTTTTGACTATGCGGGCGCAGCGCCTTAATCAAGGGCGGGCCAAAGGTCAGGTTTGGAACAAAATGTCCATCCATCACATCAAGGTGAATCCAATCAGCACCAGCTTTATCAACATCCTTGACCTCATCCCCGATACGGCTGAAATCAGCAGCCAAAATCGACGGAGCAATTATCAGGGTATCAGTCATTTTATTAAGTCCTAATTAAGCTGATCTGATTTTGGGATGCGTGGCGTCTCACCATTGCGTTTGGCTTTTCTAATGATAATAAGACCAAATTACAAGCGATTCACCACTGCCGGCGTGTGCAGCCGAAATGCCGTAACGCATCTGCCCGCACCCGTACCGACAATAGAGGCGGCAAATTGAGCTGCAAGATAGACCGCACAACGGGCACGACAGCACGCATCACAGCACGCATCAAGGACTGCGTAAAAATGTAGCTGATAAACCGATGACAAACCGATTCAAAATAGAGTAACTTGTCTCGCTGTTTCAAATTATTGCCGTAAAAATTGAGGACAACCAACATGAGTTCATCAAAGCCACAATTTCAGTGGGACGATCCTTTTTTCCTAGATGCTCAGCTCAATGACGAAGAACGCATGGTGCGTGATGCCGCCAAGGCCTTTGCCGATGACATTCTGATGCCGCGGGTCATTGGTGATTTCCGTGACGAGGCGTTTGATCCGGCTTTGTTGAAAGAGATGGGTGCGCTTGGCCTGCTTGGCCCAACAATCCCAGAAGAATTTGGCGGTGCTGGCGTCAATCATGTGGCCTATGGGCTTGCTGCCCGTGAAATCGAACGGGTGGATTCGGGCTATCGTTCGGCCATGTCGGTGCAGTCATCTTTGGTCATGCATCCGATCTATAGCTTTGGCAGTGATGAGCAAAAGCACAAATTCCTGCCCCAGCTGGCAACGGGCGAGCTGGTTGGCTGTTTTGGCCTGACCGAGCCTGATTTCGGGTCTGATCCGGGCGGCATGGCAACCAAGGCTGTCAAGACTGATGGCGGCTATCATTTATCCGGGTCAAAGACTTGGATTTCAAATGCGCCCTATGCCGATATTGCCATTATCTGGGCAAAGCTGGACGGTGTGATTCGCGGCTTTATCGTCGAGCGTAAGACTGCCGGCAGTGGCTTTAGCACACCCAAGATCGAGGGCAAACTGTCACTTCGTGCGTCGGTTACTGGCTCGATCCAGATGGATAATGCTTTTGTTTCGGAAGATAATATTTTGCCGAATGTCAGCGGCTTGAAAGGCCCGTTTTCGTGCCTTAATAAAGCACGCTATGGCATTGCATGGGGTGTGATGGGTGCGTCTGAGTTTTGCTGGCACGCTGCCCGTCAATATACGCTTGATCGCAAGCAGTTTAACCGCCCGCTTGCCGCAAACCAGCTGATCCAGTTAAAGCTTGCTGATATGCAGACCGAGATTACCCTTGGTTTGCAGGCTGCTTTTCGGGTTGGCCGCTTGCTTGACGAGCATAACTGCGCACCGGAAAATATTTCGCTTATCAAACGCAATAACTGCGGCAAGGCGCTTACCATCGCCCGCACTTCGCGTGATATGCATGGCGGCAACGGCATCGCCGAGGAATATCACATCATGCGGCATATGATTAATCTGGAAACGGTCAACACCTATGAAGGCACGCATGATGTTCATGCGCTGATTCTAGGGCGGGCGCAAACCGGACTTCAGGCCTTCACCGGCGCCTAGGCCGCATGGCCCGTCGCGGGGGCGCGGTCAAACCGCACGTGATGGGGCACTATTAATATTAAGAACCGGCAAGACCATTTACCGCGTCTAGCCGGTTTTTTTGCGCCACCACGCCAACAGATAGGCCGGCTCAATAATCACCGCACCAACCCCAAAAATCACCACCAAGCCGCCAGCCAGAACGGTTGGGTCGGGCGCCTCGCCAAGCATTGTTACCGCCCCGAAAATCGCCGCAACCGGCAGCAGCAGCAAAACCGGCATAACCATGGGCACCGGATAACGCCCCAGCACATAATACCATGCCGAATAGCCAATCGCCGTCATCACCACACCCAGATAAATCAACGTCATCCATGCCTCTGTTGGCGCGGCGCTTAGGGCTGGCAATGGGTCACCATCAATCAGCAATGAGGCCAGCAACATTTGCGGCCCCGCCATGACACCAATCCATGCGGTTAGCTGGACCCCGCTTAATGCCCCGTCAATCCGGCGGATCAAGACCTGACCAAACGCCCAGACAAGCGCCCCTGACAGTACCAGCATGATGCCAATCCATTGCCCTTCCAGTGCCGGTGCGCCAAGGATTACAACAACACCGCCCAAACCGGCAACAATACCCAAGATCTGACGCAGGCTTGGCCGCTCGCCAAGCAGAATTGCGGCGATAATGACGCCAAAAATTACCTCGCTTTGAACCAGCAGCACTGCCGGCGTCGCCGCCATCCGCGCCAATCCGGAAAATGTCAGCCCGTATTGCAAGGTCGCCGCAATGAACGAAATCCAGCATAGCGTCCATAAATGGCCGCGCGGAATCGGCACAAACCAGACCAGCAACAACGCCGCCAAAACAAAGCGCATCCCCATCAAAAGCAATGGCGGAAAATGCCCAAGTCCAGCCTTGGCGAACGCAAAGCCGAACCCCCATGTCAGCGGCACAATTAATGCGATCAGGATATGGCGGAATTGCATGATTTTATCCAGCGACGAGGTTTGCGGTTTTCATATGCGTCAAAAGCCGATCAAGAAACCCCAGCCCTTCAGCCAATGCGGCAATTTCGATATATTCATCGGGCTGATGCATCTGTGCCATACCGCCCGGGCCAAACACGATCGTCTCGATGCCTGCCGCCTGAAAATGCCCGCCATCGGTGCCAAACGACACAACATCCGGGCGCTCGTTTGTCCACAGGCGCGACACCAGATTGGCAGCTGGTGACTGCGGCCGCGCCTGCAATCCCGGACACCATGACTCGACAATCAAATCAATTCCGGCACCGGCGTGGATGGCTTGCATCTCCGGAACGAGTTCGTGATCGATATAGCGCTGGATCTCGGCCAAAATTTCATAAGGATCATCTTCGGGCAAGGGCCGTATTTCCCACAAGAAACGGCAATGATCGGCGATAATATTGCGCGCTTCACCGCCGTCAATCCGGCCAACCGAAATGGTGGTATAGGGCGGTGAGAACGGCGTGTCATGGCGCGGATGCGCCGCCAAATATCGCGCCTTTTCCTCGAGATGGCTGATCAGGCGCGCCGCATAATAAAGCGTATTCACCTTGCCGCGTGGATCGGACGCATGACCGGCGGTTCCGCGCAATTCGGCAATCATTTCCAGCCCGCCCTTATGGCCAACAAAAGGCTTCATTCCCGTTGGCTCGCCGATGACCGCAATCGCTGGTCGCACCCCAAGCCAGCTCAGCAATGCCGGCATTTGGGCAGCACCGAAACTGCCCACCTCCTCATCAAAGGTGAAGGCGAAATGCACCGGTATGGCAAGATCACTGGCAGCGGCCTGAAAATCGGGCACCATCGCCAGCGCGAGCGCCAAAAACCCTTTCATATCGACCGCACCGCGCCCGTAAAGCCGCCCGTCTTGTTTGTGCAAAACAAACGGATCACGCGACCAGCCGGCCGGATTTGCGGGCACGACATCCAGATGCCCCGATAGCAGAATACCGCCCTCAATTTCTGGGCCAATGCTGGCAAAAAGGTTGAACCTCTTGCCATCCTCATGCGGATCAAGGTGAACGCTGACACCATGCCCCTCAAGATAGGTTTTTATATAGCCAACGATATCATCATTTGGCTGGCCGCTGATCGACGCAAAGCCAACCAGATCAGCCAATAGCGCCTCAACAGCGCCAAGCCGGTCGATCACGATTGCACCAGATGGACGTGCTGCGGAAAATTAGCCAGCCGGTCACAATTACTGCGTGTCACGTGCAGGGTCTCGCTAAGCTCCATGCCCCAGCCATCCATCCACATCCCAAGGATGATATGCACAACCGCATTTTCCGGCACCGGCACCGCCTCGCCCGGACGAAAACTAAGCGTATGCTCGCCCCAATCTGGTGCATAGGCGGCACCGATGGAATAGCCAATGCGGCTTTTCTTTTCGAGCCCATAACGATCCAGTACCTTTTGCCATGCAGCGTGAACGTCACCAGCAAGCACATCCGCCCGTAACGCATCCATCACCGCGTTCATTCCTTCTTCAACCGCCTTGGCGGTATCGATAAGCAGTTGTGACGGCTTGCCAAGATGCACCGTTCGCGCCAGCCCGACATTATAGCGTTTGCGGCAACCACCCAGCTCAAATGCAACTGTTTGACCAGCCTCAAGCGGCGTATCATTCCACATGGGATGCGCGGTCGACGCGGCCTCACCCGCCAAAATCAATGGATGGATCGCGGTCTGGTCACCGCCAAATTCGGGTGTACCGCGAATTTGTGCCGCAACCACATCAGCCATCAAATCGCATTGCCGCACACCGGGTCTGGCCCCGTCCCATGCCGTCTGCATGGCAATCTCGGCGATCCTTGCAGCCTCACGCATTGTCGCTATTTCGGCTTCGCTTTTGACCAGCCGCACCCAGTTGACCAGCAGGTCAGCATCAACCCAGTCCACCTTTGGCAGACCATCGCGCAAATATTCCAGCGCTCGCGGTGACAAATAATAAACGTCACTCTCATAGCCAATCTTTGCCGCATCGAAACCGGCATCTGCCAGCCACCCAGCCAGAAATGCCGCCGGATGCGTATCGGCACGCTGGACCAGCGTTTCGGGGTAGGGAATGATTTGTTCAGGCGTCAGATAGGTGGTAAAGCGCGCCGCTCCTGCATCCATATCCCGGCCAAGCCAGAACGGGCCTCGATCAAGATCGACAAGCATCATTTGCGGTGTATAGAACGACCACGCATCATAGCCACATAGCCAATTGATATTCGATGGATCGCCAAGGATCAGCGCATCAAGGCCGCGCGCGCGCATCACCTCACGCACCCGCCGCAAACGCTGATCATATTCCGCTTTTAAAAACGCCGGTGCCATACTGTCTCCTGTGCTCATGTGCCCCTTCATGCGCTCATGTGGCTAGCTTCGATATACCACTCCCGGGCATATACATAACATTTCGTAAAGCAGGTTCGCCGCCAAAAGCGCGGTGTTACCATCCTTGTCATAGGGCGGCGACACCTCAACAAGATCACCACCAACCAGATTAAGCCCCCGACAGCCACGAATAATTTCCAGCGCCTGCACCGTTGTCAGCCCACCAAATTCAGGCGTTCCAGTTCCGGGTGCATAGGCTGGATCGAGGGCATCAATATCAAAGCTAAGATAGGTTGGCTGCGCCCCAAGCCGGTCTTTGACATCCTGCATCAACGGGCTTGCCGATTTATGCCACAGCTCTTCGGCTTGAATAACGGTAAAGCCCTGATCGCGCGACCAGTCAAAATCCTCAGCCGCATAGCCGGTACCGCGAAGCCCAATCTGAAAACTGCGTGCAGTATCAATCAAATTTTCCTCGACCGCACGGCGAAACGGTGTGCCGTGGGCAATCGCCTCGCCAAACATATGCTCATTGACATCGGCATGGGCGTCGATATGCAGCAGGGCAACCGGCCCGTGCTTTTTTGCCATTGCCCGCAAAATCGGCAATGTCAGCGTATGATCGCCGCCCATTGTCAGCGGAATAACATCATGCAGCAGCATCGCATCGAAATAGGCTTCAATGCGGCGAACCGAGTCTTTTAGATCAAAAATATTAATGGGCACATCACCAAGATCAGCAACCATTAAACTGTCGAACGGCGCGGCACGGCTAGCCATATTATAGGGACGAAGCAAAACCGATTCGGCCCGTATCTGTTTTGGCCCAAAGCGTGTTCCCGACCGGTTTGACGTGCCAATATCTATCGGTATGCCAACAAAACAAACATCCAGACCGGCCGCATTTTCAGCAGCAGGCAATCGCATCATCGTGCCAGGGCCGGCAAAGCGCGGCATTTCATTGCCGCCAAGGGGCTGGTTTTTTGCCATCAATAAATCACCACCGAACGGATAGACTCGCCCGCATGCATCAGATCAAAGCCCTTGTTAATTTCATCAAGCGACAATTTATGGGTGATCATCATATCAATATCAATTTTGCCATCCATGTACCAATCGACAATTTTTGGAACATCCGTGCGGCCACGTGCCCCGCCAAAAGCCGTCCCCCGCCAACTGCGCCCAGTCACCAGCTGGAACGGACGCGTGCTAATTTCCTGACCTGCGCCAGCAACGCCAATGATAATCGACTCGCCCCAACCCTTATGCGCACATTCCAGCGCCTGACGCATTACCTCGACATTGCCGATACATTCAAACGAATAATCAGCCCCGCCACCGGTCAATTCGACAAGATGGCCGACAAGGTCGCCTTTGATCTGGCCGGGATTTACAAAATGCGTCATACCAAATTTTTCGCCCCACGCCTTTTTGCCGTCATTCATATCAACGCCAACGATCATCCGCGCGCCAATCATGCGCAGACCCTGAATCACATTCAGCCCGATACCGCCAAGCCCGAACACAACGGCAACACAGCCCGGCTCGGCCTTGGCGGTGTTGATCACCGCGCCAATGCCGGTTGTGACACCGCAGCCGATATAGCAAATCTTGTCAAACGGCGCCGCCGGATTTACTTTGGCCAGCGCAATTTCCGGCAGAACGGTAAAATTGGAAAAGGTTGATGTGCCCATATAATGCAGGATCGGCTTGCCCTTGATGGAAAACCGGCTCGTGCCATCGGGCATCAGGCCCTGACCTTGGGTGGTGCGGATCGCCTGACAAAGGTTTGTTTTCGGATGCAGACAATACTCACATTCACGGCATTCCGGCGTATATAGCGGGATCACATGATCGCCCACCGAAACGCTGGTAACGCCCGCCCCGATCTCGCGGACGATACCGGCACCTTCATGGCCCAGAATTGCCGGAAACAGGCCTTCTGGATCAGCCCCGGATCGGGTGAATTCATCCGTATGACAAATGCCGGTTGCCATGATCTCGACAAGCACTTCGCCAGCGCGCGGCCCGTCAAGATCGACCTCCATAATTTCCAACGGCTTGCCCGCGGCAAGCGCAACTGCTGCACGTGTCTTCATAATAGCCCCCTCGCCAGTTCACCCTGACCGGTCTGATTTCATCTCTTGCTTGCCAAAACGATGGCATAATAAACTTGCCAAGTTCAAGTCTGATTAACACCAGCCCAACATTGGAAAAAACCGCGTGATTTTTCACCGCAACAAAGACATAATTTGCCATGACCTATTTATTAAAAGACCTAGCCGCCCAGCTTGCAACCGGATCAATTCGCGCCCGTGCGCTGGTCGAAGACTGCCTTGCCGCCATCGACCAGCCTGATGGCGAGGGTGCCAGCAGCTTTATCGAAACCTACCATGACCGCGCCCGTAATGAGGCCGATGCGGTCGACCATGCGCGAAAACAAGGCTGGAGCCTGCCTGTATTTGCCGGCATTCCGCTATCGGTCAAGGATCTGTTTGATGAAGCTGGCATGGTCACCAGATCAGGCTCAAAGGTGCTAAAAGACGCCGCACCTGCTAGCAGTGATGCAACGGTTCTGGCGCGTTTAAAGGCGGCCGGCTTTATTGTCATTGGCCGCACCAATATGACCGAGTTTGCCTTTTCCGGCCTTGGCACAAATGCGCATTATGGTGACCCACGTTGCCCGTTTGAACGCGACACTAAAAACCGATCAAATGGGCGGGTTGCCGGCGGATCATCGTCGGGCAGCGCGGTCTCGATTAGTGATGGCATGGCACCAGCAACGATCGGATCGGACACTGGCGGATCGACCCGAGCGCCCGCCGCCTTTTGCGGCATTGTTGGCCTAAAGCCCACCACAACCCGTATGCCGTCACACGGTGTTTTTCCGCTATCACGCTTATTTGATGCCGCTGGGCCGATGGCAAATAGCGTATCTTGTTGCGCCATTCTTGACAGTTTGATGGCAGGTGGCACTGGCGAGGAAGATGCCCCTTTTGCCGTAAAGGGTTTGCGACTTGCCTTGCCAAAAGGCTATCTGTTTGAAGACCTCGATCCCCATGTTGCCAAGAGCTTTGCTGCCGCCATTGACCGGCTGTCTGCGGCGGGGGCAAATATTGTCGATATATCGCTTGCCGAGATCGAGGCCATGCGGCCAAGCAATAATACCAAAAGCATTGTTGCCGCCGAGGCATATCAGATACATAAAGCCCGCCTTGAGGCAGGAATGGGTAAAGATTACGATCCGTTTATCGCCTTTCGCCTAGACGGCGGCAAAAACATCCTAGCAAGCGAATATATCGACATGATCGAAACGCGCAAAGCTGTTTGGCAGTCAGTTCAGACAGCCGTTCGTGGCTATGATGCGTTGGTGCTACCAACCTCACCAATCCTGCCACCGGCTTTATCCAGCCTTCCCGATATCGAGTCGAAAATTACCCAAAGCGCCCGATGCCTTCGCAATACGGCAATATCCAACTATCTTGACCGTCCAACGATCACCATCCCCTGTCATGCGGCGGGTAGTGGACCTGTCGGGCTGTCACTGATCGGATCACGCCACCATGACCGCAGATTACTCGCGATAGCCGCCGCAGTTGAGGCAATCATCCGCGGATAGATTTCCCGGTGCATCCTATCTGGGCATCCTATCTGGGCATCCTATCTGGGCATCCTATCTGGGCATCCTATCTGGGCGTCCTATCTGGGCGCATTATTTGGGCGGGGTCAGGCCAATCGGGGGCGGCGCAGAATAAAGCGCACCCCATTGCCGATCTGGCGCGGGACAGTTTCGCCAAGAACCAGCATTGACGGCGTCGCCACCAACGTCAGGACAGTGGCAAAGGTCAGACCACCTGCAATGGTACTAGACAGCTGTGTCCACCATTGTGACGACGGCGCGCCAACCAGAATTTCACGATCAACCAGAATAATCGTCATCTCAAACACCATCGGGATCAGCCCAAGAATGGTCGTTACCGCGGTCAGGATTACCGGCCGAAAGCGAACCAGTCCAGACCGGAACGCCGCTTCGGTCGCGCTATAGCCGCGGCTTCGATATTCGTTAAACGTGTCGATCAGCACGATATTATTATTCACCACAATACCGGCAAGCGCGATCACGCCTAGCCCCGACATAACAATGCCAAACGGACGGCTGGTGACCCACAGTCCCAAAAACACACCACCAGTCGACAGGATAATGGCCGACATCGTTACAATCGCCTGCCAGCCAGAATTGAACTGGACCATTAACACGATCACCATCAGCAGCATCGAAATGCCAAATGCCGTACCAAGAAAGCTCTGGGTTTCGGCAATATCCTCGTCCTCACCGCCAAATTGCACATCAACCGCACCCTTTACCGGGGTTTCGGCCAGTGACTGGCGCAGCTTATTGATCAGATCAACCGGCAGCAATCCGCTTTCGACACTGGCATTAATATACATATAGCGCTGGCCGTCCTTGCGCTCGATATCACCGCCTTTAACCCGTGGCTCAAGACTGGCGAAAACTGACAAGGGCACATATGAGCCGTCAACCGTTGGAACGCGTAATTCCTTTAGCCGGTCAAGATTGCGCTGATCACCCATAAAGCGCATCACCACATCCAGTTCATCTTCGGAATCATCTGGCCGGTAATCAGAAATGCGCATACCGCGGGTCAGCATCTTGATCATCATGCCAAGACCCGAGATCGACACACCATGACGGCTGGCCGCATCGCGGTCGGTTACAAGCGACCATTCGGTACCCGGCAAGGGGCGGCTGTCAGTCACATCAACAAAACCGCCAATTTTATTCATCCGGTCAATGATATCATTCGTTGCCGCGCCGATCTCGGCAAGCGAGTTTCCGACAATATCAATGCGGATGGGCTGCGCTGATCCCGGGCCTTGCTGCTGTTTCTGGATGCTGAATTCAGCCCCGGCAAGCGGCGCAACACGGGCCCGCATTCCGTCAATCAAGACTGACGCCTTATCGCGTTCCTGCCAATCGGCAAAGACAGTGCGGATGGTACCAACAGAATCGCGCGGGGCCTGATTTCCCGCCCCACCTGAACGAAAAGATTTGCCGTAGAAATCGCGAATCCCCGGCTGGGTTAAAATGCTGTCTTCGGTAGCTTTGACCAGAAGATCACGTTCCTTGGCCGACAGATCGCCGCGCGCCAGCACCTGAACCTGCGCCTGATCTGGTTCGATATCGGGGAAAAAGGAAACACCAAGACCGGCGGAAACATATCCGGTAAATGACACCACCATAAAGGTGATAACACTGGTCATCACAATGAATGGTCGGCGCACCGCAAATTTCAGAATCGAGCGATAAAAACGCGGCGCCGTTGCCGAAATTGTTGCGGTATCAACCCGCCTTTTGCCAATGAACCCGCCAAGCACCGGAATGAAAATCAATGCCATCATCAGTGACGCGGTCAAAACAGCAATCACCGTCATCGGCAGATATTGCATAAATTGCCCAACGATGCCCGGCCAGAATAACAGCGGCATAAACACCATCAACGTGGTGATAGTTGACGAAATAATCGGCCATGCCATGCGCTGGGCACCAATCTTATAGGCCTCGCGCCGATCCTTGCCCATGGCGATTTGGCGGTCGGCATATTCGGTCGTGACGATCACCCCGTCAACCAGCATCCCCGCCACCAATATCAGCGAAAACAGCACAACGATATTCATCGTAATGCCAAGCGCGTTCAGCGCGGTAATGCCAACAAAGAACGACCCCGGGATCGCCAGTCCCACAAGCGTCGCATTGCGCAGCCCAAGCATCGCCAGAACAACGACCATAACAATGATCACCGCCGCACCGACATTATTGCCAAGATCGCGTAACATATTGCGTACCTGCTTTGAGTCATCAAACAGATAGCTGACCTTTACCTCGGCACCGATTTGCGGGGCAGCTGCATCAATAATTGCGCGCGCTGCCTCAACCACTTCGATCACGTTCGAGCCGACCCGTTTGCGAACATCAAGAACGATCGCCTTTTCGCCATTCACCCGTGACCAGCCTTGGGCCTGCTGAAAGGTACGGCGCACCACAGCCACATCGCCAAACCGGATGCTGTTTCCATCCTTTGCCTTGATCGGCATATTGATCAAATCATCAACCGATTCCAAAACGCCGGGAACCTTCACAACAAGCCGCCCGCCACCATCGTCAATCGCACCGGCCGTCACCAGTTGATTATTGTTGCGCACAAGCTGGGTTACCGCTGCCGGATCTAGGCCATAGGCCTCTATCGCTGCCGCATCGACCAGAATTTCCAGAATTTCTTTGCGGTCACCGCCAATATCAACCTTTAGAATACTGGGCAAAGCCTCCAACCGGTCTTTAATACGGCGCGCCGCCTGCACCATTTCACGTTCAGGCACAGGCCCATACAGCGCCGCCGTCAAAACCGGAAATAGCGAAAGGCTAACCTCGACAATTTTTGGTTCATCGGCATCTGGTGGCAAATCAGGCTTGGCGTCATCAACCGCCTTGCGCACATCGGCAATGGCTTGATCAATATCTTCGCCAGCGGCAAATTCCAGTGACACCGAACCGTAACCCTCGGCCGAGATTGAGGTCATCTTGTCCAGACCCTCAACCGACCGAAGCTGTTTTTCCAGTGGCTTGACCAACAGCCGTTCGGCGTCTTCAGGCGAAATGCCGTCATACGACACCGATACATAAGCAACCGGAATATCAATATCGGGTTTGGCTTCTTTGGGAATCTTGAAATAGGATGAAACGCCAACCGCAAACAGCATCACCATGGCAACTAGAACAGCGCCAGCGCGCGAAAATGCTGCCTCGATGATTTGATTCATGATGCGCTCGTAAGCTTATAAGTGACGACAGCGCCATCCTCGACAAAGCCTTGGCCGACGGTCAGCAAAATAGCCCCATCCGGCAATCCGGAAACAAACACCATTTCCGCGCCCGAACGTACAACCTCAACCGGCATGGTAACAGCTTTGCCATCAACCACGATTTTTGCCGCCAATGCGCCGTTTTCGGCGACCGACAGATGCGCTGGCGACATTGCAAATGCCTCAAGCGTGCCAGCGTTAATGGTGGCTTCAACGCTCATCCCGACGCGTAATTTCCGATCATGATTAGGCAAATCAATCGTTACGTCAAATGTGCGGGTTGCAGCATTTGATTTTGACGCAATCTTTGACACGGTTCCATGACGCGACCCATTGCCGGCAATTTCAACCTTAACCTTGGTTCCAAGCTCAATCCGTGAGACCTCGTTTTGCGGCACTGCCACAACAACTGACAGCGTATCAAGCCCCAACAGAGTTGCCGTTGCGGTATCGCGACGAACACGCTCACCCTTTTCAACATGCAATGTTTCCAGCAGACCAGATACCGGCGCAACAATGACAGTATCGCTTAACTGTTCTTCAAGTTTGCGCAGATTTACCTTGGCGGTGGCATAGGCGGCGGCACGTTCGGCCTGTTCTAATGGCGCACTGAAATTTTCTTTTGCCAGACGCTCGGTCACCTCGCGGCGTCGCTTTGCCACCTCTAAATTCGCCTTGGCCGCGCTGATCTGTTCGACGAGGGTGCCTTTATCAAGGCGCACCAGCACATCACCAGCCCTGATATCACTGCCCTCAACCGCATCCAGCGAGATAATCTGTCCATCGGCCTTTGCCGAAACGGTCATTTCAAATTCGGCCTCACTGACACCGCTGGCCCGCACAACGCGAGTAATCGGCTGGTTCTTCACCTCGACCGCCGCAACAATCAGTCCCTTTTTCGCTGCCCCAGATGAATCCCCGGATGATGCCGCTTCTGGCGATGTGGTCGCTGACACGCTGGCAACCGGCGCTTCACCCTCGGCCTTGCCAAGCAGATCATCAGACAGCATCCAGCCGGTTACAGCCGCCGCAAACAGGCCTGCCAACAAATAAGAGGGTTTCCATTTCATCGTCAGAACCTTGCCAATTCTGCGGAACCCGTGTGGGGCGCTTCCATCGGGTTATATAAGCCTGTTTTACCTTTACCGCAAGGCAAGCACCGCAAACCGGATAGCGAGCAGCACATTTGGCAGGTTAAAAGATTCGTCCAGATTTGGCAGTTTGACCAGCCACCGCTGCTAGCCTTGCCGATCTTGCAGAACAAGCTGCGCCGCCTTATGGGCAAGCATGATCGTCGGCGCGTTTAAATTGGCCGAGGTTATATTTGGAAAAACCGACGCATCGGCAATCCGAAGCCGGTCAATCCCATGCACACGCAGCGCCGGATCAACAACGGCATGCGCCGCATCAGGTCCCATTCGGCAGGTTCCACAAGGATGGTAGACCGTGCCGCTGCGGGCGCGGAAATCGTCAATAATCGCATCGTCTGACAGGCGTGATAACGGCGTTTCAGGCGGCGCGGCCAAGATCTGGCCAACCGCAGCGCTATCCTGCATCCGGCCGACCAGCCGCGCCATATGGATTACATCGTCCAGATCGCGGGGATCAGAGAGGTAATTGCCAAAAATCAATGGTGGCTGGCGCCAATCGGGGGTATTGATTTCAATCCGTCCGGTACTGAAGGGGCGGCAGGAATTAAAGCTGAAGATAAAGCCCGGTTCCCGGTCAGGCAGGAATGGCCGACGGCCACCTGGCGGCGGCGGACGATAGGTAATCGGATTGATATAAATCTGCGTATCGGGTCGTGGCGCATCGGCGCGCGCGCGAAGCAATCCGCCAAGCTGGTTGACCCCAAGCGATAGCGGACCTTTCTTGGTAAACAAATATTGCAGACCAGCAAGGCCGATACGCGGCCAGCTTCCAAAAACTGAGTTCAAGGTCGCACAGCTCGCCCGCTGATAATAATTCACCCCAAGATGATCTGATAGATGTAACCCGACATTCGGCTGATCAAGCATAACATCAATGCCGTTGCGCTGGCTGATCGCCCCCGGCCCGATACCTGATAATTGCAGCAGTTGCGGCGAGTTCACCGCCCCAGCCGATATGATGATTTCGCCATCAGCCGCGAGGCGAACCGGCGCACCTTGCTGCATTAAATGAACCGCGATCGCACGCCCATCACGCACTTCAATCCGCGTTGCCATGCAATCTGTCATAACCGTCAGATTTGGCCGCGAGGCTGCCGGATGCAGAAATGCCTTTGATGACGAACAACGCACCCCGCGACGTGTCGTAATAAAATACGGATAAAGACCCTCACCATCGAGCCTGCAGGCAGCGTCATTATGAAGCCCCATCTCGTTCGCCATCGAGAAGAAATGTGATTTCAACGGGTGATATTCATCCGCAACGTCGCTAACCGTCAATTTGCCAATCATGGGCCGCTGATCATCATTGCGGATGATGTCTTCAAAGCTATTGTAAATCGGCTTGATCGAATGATAATCCCAACCGGAGTTGCCGGCTGCTGCCCAATCATCATAATCAGCTGGCTGGCCATGATGATAAACCAGCGCATTGATCGAGCTTGATCCGCCAAGAACCTTGCCCCGCGGCCAATAGAGCTGGCGGTTGTCCAGGCCAGTTTCGGCATTGGTGCGATAGCGCCAATTAACGCGGCTATCATTAAAAAGCATGCCGTAACCAATCGGCGTTCGAACCCAGAACCGGTCGTCCGACGGCCCCGCCTCAACAAGCAAAACACGAAATTTACCGCTGCTGCTTAGCCGATCAGCAAGAACGCAGCCGGCCGAGCCAGCGCCAATAATGATATAGTCAAAACTTGCCATGGATCGCACCTTAGCGAATATGCGGCCAAACAAGACCTGCCCATTGACACCAACCAGCTTTTACCTGAAATGCGGCATTAGAATGGTGTGCCTAGCTGGCTAGACGCCGCCATGCGCCTTGGACCACTCACGCGGATTATTCAGAAAATCTTCGACAGCGGCTAATGTTTTCGGATCAAAGCGTTGCGCGTCCTTGCATTCGGCAAGAACATCCCACCATGTCGCCAGATAATGAAGGCTGATGCCATCTTCGGCGAGACGGGCGGGCGTATCTTTAAAGATATCATAATAGAAGATCACGAATGTATGCGCTACCTCGGCACCGGCGGTGCGCAATGCCTCGACAAAATTCAACTTGCTGCCCCCATCGGTGGTCAGATCTTCAACCAGCAGAATACGCTGGCCTTCGCTGATATCGCCCTCAATGCGGGCATCGCGACCAAAGCCTTTGGGTTTTTTGCGGACATATTGCATTGGCAGATGGGTGCGCTCAGCAAGCCATGCGGCAAACGGTATCCCTGCGGTCTCGCCGCCAGCAAGCGCATCAAGCGACTCATGGCCGATATCGTTTAAAATCACCGATGCGCCGTAATCCATAATGGCAGCACGCATCCGTGGAAATGAAATAATCTTGCGGCAGTCGATATAAACAGGGCTCATCATGCCCGAGGTCAGTTTAAACGGCTCGTCAGCACGAAACAGAACCGCATCAATTTCAAGAAGCATCCGCGCAACCGACCGGGCCATCGCAGCCTTATCATAAACATGCTTGAAATTATCACCCGCCATCAAAATACCCTCAATCTATCTTTACTCAAAAAATTCGGCCGATTGGTTTACCCGGTTAGACGCGTCATAAGAATCGTCAATAAAACGTCTATAAAACATCCGTAAGGGCGATCATATCGGCTAATCCGCGGCTTGTCATTATGCCAGTTGCATCATGCCAATCGATGGCCATATGGTTGCCACGATTACCAGCATCACCGGATCATAACCTCACGCGACCCTACGCGCGGGCGGCTTTTTTGCGTTCATGCGGGCACAGATACATCTTTCTCAAACGCAGGCTTTGCGGCGTGACCTCTAGCAATTCATCTTCATTGATATAGGCCATCATCTCTTCAAGTGACATACGGCGCGGCGGCACCAGCTTGACCGCTTCATCCGAACCTGACGCGCGAACGTTGGTCAGCTGCTTGCCCTTTAGAACATTGATCTCGAGATCATTATCACGGCTATGTTCGCCAACGATCATGCCCTGATAAACCGGCGTTTGCGGGGCCACAAACATCTGCCCGCGATCTTGCAGGTTGAACAGCGCATAGGCAACCGCAACACCTGAATCAGTCGAGATCAGCGCGCCATTACGGCGACCTTCGATCGGGCCTTTATGCGGGGCGTATGAATCAAAGATACGGTTCAGTACACCTGTCCCACGGGTCTGGGTCAAAAAGCGGCTTTGATAACCGATCAGGCCGCGTGATGGGGCGCGGAACACAAGACGGGTTTTGCCCGCACCGGCGGCGCGCATATCCAGCATCTCACCCTTGCGGCGGTTCAGACTATCCACAACGGTGCTAGAAAATTCCTCATCAACATCGATTGTCACCTCTTCCATTGGCTCTAGCCGCTGGCCGGCTTCGTCTTTCTGGTAGAGAACCCGTGGCCGCGACACGGTCATTTCAAACCCTTCACGGCGCATGGTTTCGATCAGCACGCCCAGCTGCAATTCGCCGCGGCCACCAATCTCGAACGAATCCTTGGTGCCACTTTCGTTAAAGGTGATCGCAACATTGGTTTCAGCCTCGGCCAATAACCGCTCACGGATCGCTGTCGAGGTGACCTTTTTGCCCTCACGCCCAGCCAGAGGCGAGTCATTTACCGTGATTGTGACCGACATTGTTGGCGGGTCAATCGGGGTTGACTGCAATGGCACGGTGACTTCGGGCGAGCAAATCGTGTCGGAAACCGATGTTTTGGCCAATCCAGCGATACAGATAATGTCGCCAGCCTGAACATGATCAACCGGAATGCGCGACATGCCTTCGAATTTCATCAATTTGGTCAAACGGCCTGTCTCGACAATTTTGCCGTCAAGATTAAGCCCGCGAACACTGGCATTGACTGATGCGCTGCCCTGAACAACACGGCCAACAAGACAACGACCAAGATAGGGGTCGCTGTCGAGCAGAGTTGCCAACATCGCAAACGGCGCCTCATGGTCAACCTGCGGCGGCTTAACATGATCGAGAATAACATCCAAAAGCGGGTGTAGATTATCGCGCGGATCATCCAGATCGCGAACACACCAGCCACTGCGGCCAGATGCGTAGAGAATGGGGAAATCAAGCTGTTCTTCATTCGCATCAAGCGCGACAAACAGATCGAACACTTCGTCCACCACTTCTTCTGGGCGGCCATCACTACGGTCAATCTTATTGATGATCACAATCGGCCGCAGCCCTTGTGCCAACGCCTTACCAAGCACAAATTTTGTCTGCGGCATTGGCCCTTCGGCAGCATCGGTCAACAAGATCACCCCATCGGCCATACCAAGAACGCGCTCGACCTCACCGCCGAAATCGGCGTGACCCGGGGTATCAATGATATTGATACGAACATTTTTCCACATCACCGATGTTGGCTTGGCGAGGATGGTAATGCCGCGTTCTTTTTCAAGATCACCGGAATCCATCAGCCGCTCATCGACCTGCTGGTTTTCGCGGAACATACCGCTTTGTTTCATGATCGAGTCAATTAGCGTGGTTTTGCCATGATCAACATGGGCAATGATGGCTATATTGCGTAGCTCTTGGGTCATATAAATGTCTCTTGGGTTGGCGATTTCTATCCGCGCCGCATTCCTATAGCCAATAAGCCAGAATGGAAAGCATTATTTTCCCCTCAATGGAAAGGATTATTTTTCAGAACCGCCTGCCTTGTCAGGGTCGTCAGCACCGCCAATCCGGTTATCAGCCGCAAATAACCACCCCGCAAGCCGGCACGCTGGCCAGACCGCAAGCATCTGTGCGAGGATGAAAAACGGCATATCACCCATATGGATGCCGGAGAAACTGTCGGTCAATGATCGCGCAATCGTAACCGCCGGATTGGCAAAGCTGGTTGATGCGGTAAACCAATAGGCCGCGGTTATATAAAGCCCGACCATCCAAGCCACTGCGTCGGCGCGATATCTGACACCGCCAAAAATCACCATTAGCAAGCCAAAGGTCGCCACCCATTCAGATCCGTATTGGGTTAGGCCAGATCGCAGATGCGTTGCGTCTTGCAGTAATGGCGCCGCAAACATCCAATGCGCCAATAACGTTCCGCAGATACCGCCAGCAATCTGACAAATGATATAAAATGCCGCCAGTCTGGCCGATAAATCGCCACGCAGCAGAAAGGCCGCGCTGACCGCAGGGTTGAAATGTGCACCAGACACCGGCCCAAGCATGGTGATTAAAACAACAAGAATGGCACCCGTTGCAATGGTATTGCCAAGCAACGCCAGCGCCAGATTATTATTCGCCAATGTTTCGGCCATGATGCCCGAGCCAACCACCGTTGCGACCAGTGCCAACGTGCCAAACCACTCGGCAAAAAGGCGGCGGAAAAGATGATCCCGCGTCATGACCGGCCTGCCGCTTGCGCGCCGATGGCCCGCGCAATATCGCCAATGGTTTCTGTATCGGGATGCGCCGCGATTAACGCGCTAATTCGCGAACTCATCTCGGCATAGGTTGTTTGAAAGGCCGCTAGAATTTCGTCGTCACTGCCATTTGCAGCAGCCGGATCGACAACGCCCCAATGCGCCACCTGTGGATGACCCGGCCAGATCGGGCAGGTCTCACCAGCTGCATTATCGCAAACCGTTACAATCAAATCCATAGCCGGCGCATCATCACCGGCAAAAATATCCCAAGCTTTCGATGCGGCAAAGCCGGTCTCGATATCATGTGCGGCAAGCACCCGCAGCGCGAACGGATTTGGCGCACCGGTCGGCTGGGATCCGGCCGAAAATGCCTTAAAAAGACCATCGCCCAAATGACGCAGCACACCCTCGGCAATCAATGATCGCGCCGAATTTCCAGTACAAAGGAACAGAATATTTAGAGGCGTTGCTGACATTCTTTTTCCCTTTCAGCTAGGACTTTATTACCATGAAAGGCGTAGCGCCAAAATTATATGATAGGCGTGGCGCCGACGGTCGATTGATAGGGTTTAAATATGCCAAAAATGGTTCGAAAAGCCAATTTGCCGGAAAAGATTTGTGCCAGTTGTGGACGGCCCTTTCAATGGCGGAAAAAATGGGCGCGTGACTGGGAACAGGTTCGCTATTGCTCAAAACGTTGTCAGGGCGTCGGGGCATCGGCATCACCCCAGCCGCCCAGATAGCAATTGACCTTTGCGTATTTCCGCCTCAAGCGCATTGCGGAACCGTGAACGATCCTTTGCCGAAAATGCGGCATTTGCGCCTTTCCGGCCCGATTGCACCAGAAACGGATCAGCGGCGCGGATATCAGCCATTAAATCGCGGGTTGCCAATTGGCCGCCAATATTTGCTGCGGTAAAAACATCGCCATTATGCCGCATCGCCGCTGCCCCATTTGCGATCACCTTCGCCGCCAGCGGAATATCGCCGGTGATCACAATATCGCCTGGCACCGCCTGATCAGCGATATGTTTATCGGCCATGTCAGGGCCGTCAGGAACAATCACCAGTGTCACCAGCGGATTTGGCGACGGGCGGATACCGCCGTTCGAGACCAGCACAAGACGGATCTGATGGCGGGTCGCGATCTCTTCAGCTTCAGTTTTGACCGGACAAGCATCGGCATCAATATAGATTATCGACATTTTATCAGCCTTTAATGGTTGCTGCCCAAAACCGCGTAAATCAGATCGCGACTATTGATCCAACGCAACAATCGTTGCCTCAACCGCCGCCTGTTCCAGAACCTCGTTCACCAAACCGTTTTTCAGCGTTTCACCAATTGGCATTTCATCAATGAAAATGCCGAACTCCTCCGTGCCATAAAGATTTGCAGGAACCCACGCAAATAACGGACGGTGGCCTTTGGGGGCGCTTCGCTCAATTTCATCTGACAGCGCCTCAGGTTCGTCAAAACTGGTCGTAACAGCGACGGCAACAAAGAATTTCTGTTTACCCTCACCCGCCACATCAACGGTGACTGGCATCGTAATCACCACGTCATCCGCTTTACTCTCGTTCATATACTGCGCCAGCACACCGTCATAGTCGCGCATAATCACACCAAGCGGCACAAAGTGAGCAGGATTTTTGCTGCTAGGTGGCGCGCTACGCCTTCTTGATGTATTTGCCATAGTTGCTTCCACACACATTGCTACATATCGGCCAGCATTTGATTGCCTTAACCTATCTGTATTTTTCCCGAGTATCTTGATATTCCGAAACGGCCTTTAAATTTTCTATTGAACTCATTATTGTTTTCAAGCTCTAGCGGAGGTGAGCCTCAAAGGCAGAGGCCTCGAATTTTAGCATTAAACGAGATCTGTTTATTAATGGAGACCAGCTCGAAGGGAATAGCCACTACCACGCACCGTTCGAATTAAATTTGGCAATGAACCGTCGCCAGTATGATCAAGTGCTTTTCGAAGACGGCTTAGATGCACGTCAACCGTGCGCTCCTCCACATAAACACCATGCCCCCAAACAAGATCAAGGAGTTGAGCGCGACTAAACACCTGGCCTGGTCGTTCAATAAGAATCGATAAAAGGTGAAATTCCTTAGGCCCTAACGGAACCAACACATTCCCACGGTAAACCTCCACGCGGCTCGGGAACAACCGCAAATCTTCAAATTCCAGGACATCACTCATCGATGCAGGCTTAGACCTGCGCAACAACGCTTTAACTCTTGAAACCAACTCTCGGGGTGAAAAGGGCTTCGTCATGTAGTCATCAGCGCCAGTATCTAACCCCAAGGTTCGGTCGCCCTCTTCTCCGCGGGCACTAAGGATTATTACAGGCAGATATCTTGTCTCGTTACGTGATCGCAAGAGCCTGCATAATTCAATACCAGAAAGGTGGGGCATCATCCAATCTAACACCGCTATATCAGGCCGCCTATCTTCAATCGCCGCCATTGCTTGCTGACCATCTGAGGCAGAAACCACCTCAAAGCCTGCCTTCTTCAAATTAAAAGAGAGCAGTTCTAATTGATTTATTTCATCGTCAGCGATTAATACTTTAGCCAGCATTTCAAACCACCCTCAAATCAAGCCCCCAAAACCCTGCTAGTTCTATCGGCCTTTGGTCGGTCTTCTTCAGGCACGTGGCCCCTAACTAAGAAATGGACTTGCTCTGCGATGCCAGTGGCATAATCGCCAATCCGTTCAATATTCTTCGCTATGAAAAGCAAGTGCGCACCAGTAGCCACCATATTTGGATTTCGTGACATTGATGCAAGCACCTCTTTGTAAAAAGCGGTGTGCATGTGATCGACCTCAACATCACGGCTCCATACCTTTAGTGCCATCTCAGCATCATTATGCTTTAAGGACAGCATCACATCACGAACCATTTCCAGAGTAACATGCCCCATACGGCCAATATTAACACCGGGAATATTTTCGTTACCTAATTCAGAAAGAACCCTGGTGCGGTTGGCGATATTGCGTGCATAATCCCCCATGCGCTCAAGGATGGTCGCAATTTTCAATGACACAAGTACATAGCGCAAGTCCTGTGCCCGGGGGGCTCTTATAGCAATAATTTCAATTGCCTTTTCATGTATTTCAGCTTCTATTTTATCGAGTGCGGCGTCGCCTGTAATTACGGTGTCCAAAATAGCGTCATTCTGAGTTGCCAAACCTTCAATAGCTTTATCAAATTGATTACTCGCAAGCAAACCAAGCTCTTGCAATAAGTCGTTTAATAACTCTAAATCTTGATCGAAAGCAGAGCTGATGTGTTTTGAGTTGTCCATTTTTTGTCCTAACCAATTTTACCTGAAATGTAGGCCTCAGTCTGTTCATTTTTTGGCAAAGTAAATATATCTTTGGTGTTGCCATATTCTACCATCTCGCCAAGGTGGAAATATGCTGTTTTTTGCGATACCCGAGCTGCCTGCTGCATTGAATGAGTTACAATTAAAATAGTAAAACGCTGCTGCAACTCGCTTATCAATTCTTCAATCACAGAAGTTGCTATTGGATCCAGTGCTGAGCAAGGCTCGTCCATTAATAGGACATCCGGGCCAATCGCAATTGCACGGGCAATACAAAGACGTTGTTGTTGACCACCAGAAAGACCCGTTGCCTGGTCGGCTAACCTATCGGCAACTTCTTTCCAAAGACCCGCCTTTTTCAAGCTATCTTCGACTACTTCATCAAGTTCATTTTTATTTTGTGCAAGACCATGAATGCGCGGCCCATATGCGACGTTATCATAGATAGTTTTGGGAAAAGGATTAGGTTTTTGAAAAACCATGCCGATACGCGCCCTCAACAAAACAGGATCCACGTCAGGGCTATTAACATCAACATCACCCATGAGGATTTTTCCTTCCACCCGGCAGGAAGGAATTACGTCGTTCATTCGGTTAAAACACCGAAGGAACGTTGATTTTCCACAGCCGGAAGGTCCAATAAATGCTGTAACAGAACGGTCCTCAATATCGATGGACACGCTGTTCAACGCCTGTTTTGCGCCGTAGAAGACGTTGACGCCGACTGCACTAAGTTTAACCGCCTTAGCTGTTTCCGCTACCGAGTCCATTTTTACGTTACCACTTCTTCTCAAATTTTCGGCGCAAGAGAACAGCCGAGATATTCATTGTGATCAAAAAAGTCAAAAGCACCATGATGGCCAATGACGAGCGTTCGTAGAACGCTCTTTCTGCGCTATCCGACCATATGTAAATCTGAACTGGCAACGCTGTTGCTGGGTCAGTGAGGCTGGCAGGAACATCAACTATAAATGCCACCATTCCTATCATTATAAGCGGTGCGGTTTCGCCAAGTGCCTGCGCTATACCAATAATTGTTCCTGTCAGTATACCTGGTGCAGCTAGGGGCAACACATGATCTGTTGCCGCTTGCATACGCGAAGCGCCAAGTCCAAGAGCAGCGTCTCGAATTGAAGTTGGCACAGCTCGAATAGATGCTCGGGTTGCAATAATGATGGTTGGCAATGTCATCAAGGCAAGCACCATACCGCCAACCAAAGGCGCTGAACGTGGCATACCAAAAAAACCAAGGAATACAGCCAACCCTAAAAGACCGAATACAATTGATGGCACGGCTGCAAGATTATTGATGTTCACCTCAATAAAATCTGTAAGCCGTCCGGGTGGCGCAAAGTATTCAAGATACACGGCTGCCATTACTGCCAGTGGCAGTGCCAACAACACGGTAATCAATAACGCCATTGCCGACCCAACAGTCGCACCCAAAACTCCTGCACTTTCTGGCTCTCGAGAGTCGGCTGCAGTAAAAAATGTCTTGTTGAAAACCTTACGGATCCTATCATTTTTGACCAGCACATCTATCCAGGCGAGCTGTTGGTCTGTTAGCCGCCGCTTGGACTGATCGATACTCCGATCCATGCGGCCCTTCATAAGCATATCTACATCGTCTGAGGCTTTGATCCATATCTTAGTTTTGCCCGCGGATGGGCTGCTCATCGCCTCGATTTGCTTACGTAAATCGTACCCAGCATTTTCCGAAACAAGTTCACCAAGCGCCCTCTGGTCGAGCATACCTGTGACCTCTGGAAAATCAGCGCGAAAAGCTTTCTTAATCAATCCATTCCAGTTGAATTCCCTTGTCCTTTCGAGATCTAGGTCACCCTCTTTATTTAAGAGTTTTTCCAAAGGAAGTGTAACTTCAACCTGCAATTCTGTTTGCTTCAAAGCGGTGTAGCCATTACTGACAATGGTTGTTAATAAAATCGTTAGAAAACCGATAGCAATTGCGATTGCAAGAACACCGTAATTGCGCAGTCGTTGGGAAGCAGCGTGACGCTTTTTCAAACCCTGAGAAATTTTTATGAACCGAGCTTCAGTTTGATTATCGAGCTTTATCATTGTAACTGGATCACTCATAACGCTGCCCCAATCTTCGCGATGCAGTGAGAGCTGCAACATTCAACAACAACGTAATCACAAATAAAGTGATGCCGAGCGCAAATGCAGAAAGGGTTTTGACTGAGTCGAATTCGTTATCACCAGTGAGCAACATAACGATTTGCACAGTAACTGTTGTTACGGACTCCAAAGGATTAACTGTCATATTCGCTGCAACGCCGGCTGCCATTACCACAATCATCGTCTCACCAATGGCTCGACTTATGGCAAGCAAAAATGCGCCAACAAGACCAGGGAATGCAGCCGGCAAAACAACCCGCATAACTATCTCTCCCCTGGTGCTACCTAGCCCATAAGCACCGTCACGCAATGACTGTGGTACTGCAGTAATAACATCATCTGAGAGAGAAGAGATAAAGGGTATGATCATTATACCCATTACACCTCCGGCAGCGAGCGCACTCTGCGACGATACATCCAACCCAACAAAAAGCCCAAGATCTCGGAAGAATGGCGCAGCAGTTAGTGCTGCAAAAAACCCATAGACGACAGTAGGGATTCCAGCAAGCACCTCCAGAGTTGGCTTAATAACATTGCGGACCCGGCGCGGAGCAAACTCCGACGTATAGATAGCTGAAAACAGTCCGATCGGAACGGCAACCAGCATAGCGATGACTGCCACGAGCAATGTGCCTACCATCACCGGCACCATGCCGAATGAGCCAGTTGACCCCGCTACGAATTCATCCTTGGCACCAACTGCGCCTTCTCGAAGCGCAGTCATTGGTGCCCAATGCGTACCAAAGAAAAAATCAATCAAAGAGATTTCACGGAAAAACCTAAACGCCTCAAACAACAGAGACAAGACAATACCAATAGTTGTGAGAATGGCTATGCCTGCTGATAAGAAGAAGAGGCGGCGCAAAAATGTTTCGCATTGAATACGTGCACGAAACTCCGGAGAAACCCGCCTGTATGAGTAAAAAAATCCAATACACATTACTGCAGCAAGAGTTAATATCCGAGCACGATCCGTTGTGGCCTGAGCCCCAACGAGCAACTCCGCTTGAGCAGCCATAATGTCATCAGGCGCTTTTATATAACCAGCGGCAATATTGCCAAGCTGTGCCATTTTTAGGCTAAGAAAGGAGTCTGGAAGATTTGGATAAGCAGCTGCCATCCTAACCTTGGCAGCGCTCATTAGCATCGGGTCTGCCACGAACATCCAAATCAGGGCTAGAAGTAATGCTGGTATAAGAACCCACAAGGCCACATAGTAACCGTAGTATTGTCTGAGAGAATGCGCTTTCCCTTGGCCAGAAACACTCTTTTTGTGCACTCGATTCACAGCTAAGTAAAAAGACGCAATCGAGGAAACGACGGTGGCAAAAAAAACCAAAAAGTTTGTTGAAAAAAAAGTGTCCATCAAATCCTACAAACACAAAGCTCGGTTCACCTGTTTCAAGGCCTACCCAGTGTCAAATCATTTATTCGATATTTGAAGCCTAAAGCGATGACTTTATCATTCGGCCATTGGTTTATCACTTATAGTGCTCAAAGAAAAGGCATGCCACACATTCCTATCAAAAATGCGGCATGCCCTTACCGAGCGGTGTCGCTTAGAGCGAGTTACGTGCTGAAACTTGCTTCGCAAAATCGTCTTCAGACAATGGCACAAGACCAGCAGGGAAAAGGTAACCGTCTAAACCCATGGCTTTCTCTGAGACAAACTCGTTGATGAATTCCTTCATACCTGGGATCACACCAACGTGGGCTTTCTTCACGTAGAAGAAAAGTGGGCGGGCACCGGGGTATTTGTAGGACGCAATGTTTTCAAAGTTCAAATCAACACCGTCAAGCACAGAAGCCTGAACCTTGTCACGGTTCTGATCAAAGAAAGAATATCCGAAGATACCAAACATATTTTGGTCAGCAGCGAGTTTTTCGATGATAAGCGAGTCATTTTCACCGACTTCAATAGCGGCTCCATCTTCCCGAAGCTTTTTATAACCATCGCCCTTCAGGCCCAACTTTTTCCAGCCATTCTTCATAAACAACTCACCCATGGCATCGCGAGTTCCTGAGGTTGGTGGGGGAACCATAATTGACACTGGGATATTCGGCAAGCCTGCAAGCGCCTGGCCAGTTACCTTGGCGACATAACTATCAACCTGATCCCATGTCTTCAGTCCGTTTGCCGTTTCATTGGAAACGTTTGCTGCAACCTGGTATGGCAACGTAGCCGCCAAAGCAGCGGCGATGTGTGCGACAGAGATTTTAAAAGATTGACCGCTTAGGCTGTTGGAGAAAGCAATACCATCGTTGCCGACAATAAACTCCTGAAACTCAACACCAGCATTCGCACACAATTTGGCTTCTGAACTCTTCATTGCTCGCGATGCGTTAGTTACGTCAGGATGCTCAACGCCAACGCCTTTGCAAAACAACTTCATACCACCGCCGGTTCCGGTTGACTCGATAACTGGTGTCTTGAAACCACTGGATTGGCCAAATTTCTCTGCAACAATTGTCGCAAAAGGGTAAACTGTTGATGATCCTACAATTGAGATCTGGTCTCTGGCTTGCGCCACTGTTGTTATTGCAAGGCTCGCAACAACGCCCGCGAAAAGAGAAGTAAGACGCATATTAAACTCCTGAAATTTGAATTGCCCAAATGAAACTGTTCATTCGGTAGTCCGGCGTTGTTAAATACTGGAGATGTCACTTTGATTACAAATTTATTACAGATTTGTGACAAAACAAATTTAATCAATAATGATAGCTAAGAAATAAGATCATTAGTGGCTTTTGAAACTGGTACAGTTGGAAAGGCAACGGAAAATTTCGTTACATCATTTACTTTGCTCTCGATTGAGAGATAGCCACGATGTTTGTTGATGATATGCTTAACAATGGCAAGTCCGAGCCCTGTTCCGCCAATCTGGCGTGAACGCGCCTTGTCGACTCGGTAGAATCGTTCGGTCACCCTCGAAATATGACGTTCTTCGATCCCCTCACCAAAATTTATGACATCAATCTTAACTTTTCTTGGGTCGGTAACTTGGGCCGACAAAATAATTTCACTACCCTCGTAACCATATTTGATTGCATTCTCGATTAAATTAATGAAAACCTCTGTAATTTCATCGTGATTGCCAAATATCAATGGTCGGATAGCGTCCACAGCATCTCGTTCTTCATCATCCTGATCTTTGTCAGTTCGCTGTAACATTTTAAATTTTATTGACATGTTTTTTTTGCGGGCTTGGCCCGCCAAGGAATCACAAACAGCGCTTAATAATTGATTAATATTAATAATTTTTTCCGGGACGATATGCTCCTCAACCTCAACCCTTGATAAGGATAATAAATCATCGATTAGCCTCGACATGCGCTTGGCCTCTTCATCCATTATGCCCAGAAATCTTTTTTGCATTTCCTGATCATGGATATCCCCCTCTAACATCGTCTCCACGAAACCAGCGAGGCTAGTGAGAGGGGATCGCAATTCATGACTAACATTTGCGACAAAATCACGCCGAACATTTTCCAGATTTCTTTGCAATGTCATGTCCAAAAAAAGAAAAGCCACAAGGTTTTTGCCCACCCGTTTCATACGCACCTTGAATTGCTGCTCAACGATGCTTTTCGGTTCATATACAAATTCAATGAATTTTGTTTCACTAACGGCCCTGTTGAGTAGCAACATGAGGTCGCTGCGATCGATTAAATCGCAAATGTTACGGCCTGTCAGATTTTCACCCAACCACCTCACAGCTACTGAGTTGGTCGATGTGATAACTCCATCAAAATCAGTCAAAATCAAAGCATCATCAAGCATCGAGGCTAATTGACGTATTTTCATCTGCTTTCTCCGATCTCACGGCTACATAGCTTGTGATTTAAAGGTCAACGCCTTTTAAAGCCCGCCTATACACTGCGATTTGAATGCATAACAAAAGCAACGCGTGGAAGCCAAGCACGGAAATAAAATCGATGTGACAAATAAATAAAGGTCGGCACAATTAGGTGCCGCATTCACATAATTTACGCCTTACTGCAATATCTTTTTAATATTGCTGTGTTAACGAAATAATATGGCGGAGTGTGATGCCAGCGTTGAAATTGGCCTTAGACGCTTACAAGTTCAAAACTGCTTATTCAATACTGCAGCTAACCAAAGTTAATTCTGCATGAGTTCTCTGAAGACTAAGCGTCTTTAAATAAGGTAACCAGGTAAAAAATGATCAAAATCCTTGAAGCAAAAATCAGCTACATAATCGCCATGGTTGGCTTTTGGACGTTATACCAACAGAAAAAACGTCTTTGTAAAAAACACCCCTTACGCCGTTTGTCGTTTTAGGATCAGATAAACTCACATGGCAAAATAAAAGTGTGAAGATTGTCACAGCGCTCATAATTACGTCGCCGCCTCTTTGTTTTTATGCATGGGATTCTTGGATTACTAACATCATGGTCTCGGCGGTGAGCATAAGTTTAGTTGACAGTCCTCTTGCTCAAGTTCCTATTCAGTCCACCTTCCAAGGGTTAAGGCAGCTAAACTTTATAATTAAATAAAAACGCCTACTCCCCAAACAACCATCTCCAAACAAATAAAAAGTGGGTTGTTGCACACACGATTAGAGCAATCATTACAGCAGCGCTCCCGTAATCCTTTGCTCGTTTTGATAGTCCGTGATTTGACAATGAGATTCGGTCCACTGCAGCTTCTATACCGCTGTTCAGAAGCTCAACTATCCAGACCAGCGCTATTGTTATCAGCATCAAGGCTGTCTCTAATGCGCTAACCGGCAACAGCAGCGCTGTTGGAACAAAAAAAACTGCAAGAAACACTTCCTGACGAAAGGCACTCTCCTCACGAAATGCATGAATTAGCCCGGATAACGAATTTTTGGCAGCTGCAAAAACACGTTTCAGTCCCTGGTTCGACTTATGGGGGTTATCGGAAAAGTGATATTCACCCGGCCGAGACCTTGCCTGAACCAAATGATTTTCGAAAATCAACGTAGCGGCCTGCCAAGAAAACTGTTCAGCATGTGCGCGCACCAGTTTTCGATCAATATTCAGTGCTTCAAGACAAGCTGCTCGAAGGTCATGATTTAGAGCCCCTGCACCCGACATGCCAATCACATCAATTGGCCCAGTCACCGGATACGCAGCAACTGGCAAACCACAGCCCATAGCCTCCAATAACACAAGCCCGAACGTGTCAGTCTTGCTAGGAAAGACAAAAACGTCCGCATCATTATAAAATTTGGGAAGTTCAGCCATTTGCCTTGAGCCATGAAAAACTGTTTCAGGAAAGCGCGCTTGCAACGCCAACATCGCAGGGCCATCACCCACAACATGCTTTTCACCAGGCAAATCCAATGACAAAAAAGCTTCAAGGTTTTTCTCTACTGAGACTCGACCAACATAAATGAAAACTGGTTTTTTCTTTGCCTTACCTTGTATTTGCGGTCTTTCTGTTGGTTTAAAGAGATCAAGATCAACTCCCCGTGGCCATAGAACTGGCCTCCCAACTCTCCATTTTGATAAATCATCAATAACTGTCTGCGTTGGCGCCATTACTAGGTGGGAGGCACCGTGAAACCAGCGAAGAAATGAGTATGTCACAGCAAGCGGCAGCCTAACACGGGAGCGGACATACTCTGGAAACCTAGTGTGATAAGCGGTGGTAAAAAGAAACGAATTTTGTTTTGCAAACTTTCTAGCAGCGAGCCCAAGAGGCCCTTCGGTTGCAATGTGGATAAAATCGGGCTTCAGCTGCTGAATAATAGATCCAACTTTCCGACCCGGCAATACCGCTAATCGAATTTCTGGATAGGTAGGGCAAGGAATAGTCTTGAAAGCCTCAGGCGTTATCATCTCAACAATGTGGCCCATGGACCGCAAATGATCCCGTGTCATTGTTAATGTTCGAACTACACCATTGACTTGCGGATGCCAGGCATCGGTTACAATTAGGATTTTCAAAGTTTAATTCCCTGCGTTCGTGACGCGAATATCACTTGTGCATCAGGGTTTGAAAAGTTTTCTTCGGGTAGATTGAGCCCATTCTGTTTTTCGAACCCTGACCCAAGATTTTTGTGCCAGTCAACCAGCTCAAGTTTTCCATCAGTATGCTCAACAAGCGCAGAAATTGACTCAACCCAGTCACCATCATTGGCATATAAAATATCATCAATATAGCGAAGCTCAGGCTTGTGGATGTGGCCGCAGACGATACCATCACAGTTGCGCCGGCGTGTCTCAGTGACCATGACATGTTCGAAAGCTGAAATAAAAGAAACTGCCGACTTCACTCTCAACTTCAGATATTGAGACAGTGACCAATATGGTAAGTTTAACCAATTGCGAATTTTATTTAACAAACGATTTAGCTTAAGCAACACTCCGTAGGCATGGTCACCAACATAAGCTAGCCAGCGTGCGTGCTGAATTACATGATCAAAGAGATCACCATGCACCACCCACAATTTGAGGCCGAGTTTTGTTTCATGAACATGATCTCTCTTGATCCAAATTTCACCAAATTTCATGCCAACATATTCACGTGCAGCTTCATCATGATTGCCCGGAATGAAATATACCTTCGTGCCATGTCTGGCTTTCCGTAAAATTTTCTGAACAACATCGTTATGCGCCTGTGGCCAATGCCATCGCCGCTTGAGTTGCCAGCCATCTACAATATCCCCCACGAGATAAAGATATTCACTGCGTGTATGTTTTAAAAAATGCAATAGGAACTCGGCTTGCGCCCCTGGCGTTCCAAGATGAGTATCTGAAATCCAAATCGCTCTGTAGGTTAAAACTTGTTGACCGTTTTCATTCATTAGATCGGCCTGGCCCGTTAGAAGTCCACAATCTGGTAGCGATCTGGTATTACAATTTTGATACACTTATTTGACAAATGCGTGACAAATTTGTTCAACACGGCTCTGCACAGACATCTCCGCATTGCAAAATCAATACCTTCAGGTGGAACCAAAAAACTGGTCAATCACCAACTTTGTAATTGAACTTTACCTTTGTCATATTTTTGAAGCATTCATCCGTTAATGACGGATTTGGTCTTAATTTTTTCACATTTGCTAGAATTCTTTGACTGCATCACAGCGCAGCTAGCAATAACGAAAAGTGCGATTGTCCTGTGGGGGCGCAAATGCTTGATAATTTCGATTATGTTGTCAAAAAAATTGACACAGGGAAAATTCTGGAAAACCACGTTACTGGTTTCAAAAAATACCCCTCAATTCTTCGCACGATTGTGAAATACTTTTTGAGGGCTTTGGTAAGAGAAAAAGCAATCAACGATTTTCTTGAGGCCCATAAATATACTCGGAATTTTGATTTTATCGATGCCGTCTTCAATAGAATAAAAATTGACTGTCACATAAAGCAAAATGAAATCCAAAACATCCCTGCGCGAGGGCGAGTTTTAGTTGTAGCCAACCATCCCTTAGGCGGCATTGATGGGTTAACTCTTTTACGAGTAGTAGGTATGGTTCGGCGAGACGTAAGGATCGTGGCAAACAACATATTAATGTCAATTGATCCACTCGAAGGGTTGATGTTACCAGTAAACTCTTTCAGCGGTAACACAAGAAAAGCGGACATTGATCGAATCACGCAAGCACTTGAGAATGATGAGGCTGTAATCATCTTCCCGTCGGGGGAGGTGTCTCGTGCAGGAGCCAAAGGTATTCGCGATCGAAGCTGGTTACCTGGTTTTCTCAAGATTGCTGAAAAAACTTCAGCCCCAATATTACCGATATTTGTTAAAGGAAGAAACTCTGCTCTTTTCTATTTAACATCCAGAGTCAGCCAAGTAGCGTCTATGCTTCTACTTCCGAGAGAGATGCTAAATTACAAAGGAAAGATTGAACTTATTATCGGGCAATCGATCGAGGCAGAAACACTTTTCAAACTACCACTTCAGCGTAAGCAAATTGCACAATTAGTTAGCAAACATTTGCGGAGTCTTGGGAGCAAAAAAGCTCCAGTTTTTGAGACAAAAAAGAGTATAATCCATCCTGTTGAAAGACAAAGTTTGCGCAATGCTCTTCAAAAAGCTGAGCAGCTCGGCGAAACTGCTGATGGGAAAAAAATACTCCTTGCCGAGTATGATGAACGTTCACCAATAATGGATGAAATTGGGCGGCTACGTGAAATGACATTTCGCGCAGTTGGAGAAGGCACGGGAAAACAAAAAGATCTCGACCATTACGACCGGTATTATCGACACCTAATTCTTTGGGATGACGCTTCTCTTGAGATAGCTGGCGCTTATAGATTAGGAGAGGTGTGGCGTTGGTCAGATCAATCCCCTGATCACCTCTACTCAAGCAGTCTTTTTGAATATAAACCCAACATGAAGGCGCTACTCAATGAAGGGTTAGAGCTTGGCCGTAGTTTTGTTCAACCACAATATTGGGGCCTTAGAAGCCTTGATTATCTGTGGCAGGGCATTGGTGCATATTTACACTCAAACCAAGAGGTTAGATACTTATTTGGCCCTGTTTCACTATCAAGCAGTCTTCCAAAAAGTGCTCGCGATTTGCTTATTCATTTCTACAAAACCAACTATCCTGACCAAGATGCACTCGTAAAAGCGCGGATCCCTTATGTGGTTGAGAAGTCTGTTGAGGAAACTCTTAAAGCTGATTTTCCAGGGCATGACCTTAGACTTGAACAAGACCAATTAAAAGAGCGCCTGGAATATGTTGGTGTAAAAATCCCCACGCTGTTCAAACAATACTCTGAATTGTGCCAGCCAGGTGGTGTCAAATTTTGTGGGTTTAGTATTGATCCGGGATTTAATCACTGTGTTGATGGTTTTATTGTAGTTGACCTTGAAAAGGTTAAAGAGAAAAAGCGAGCTCGATATATTCGCAACCATAAAGATGAAAATTGATTAATTGTAGAAAACTAGCCTTTGTCATCGGGACATTGTTTTACTTCTATTTTGCAGAGACGCCACCACACAGTGTCTTTCATTGACTTTTTCCAAGATATTTATTGCACAAAAAGTCAGCCATCCCTCCATCACGAAGAAAATTGGACCCAGCTGGGCTTACACAGAAACGGGAAATCATGATTTCGAAAGTTAACACTTTTTTTGACAGAGCCACCTCTAAAGAGTGGCGTTTAATAACTGTGGGTAAAGATGTGGAGGGAGCCCAGCATGAACTTGAGTCATTAGACACAGGGGAGCGCGTTATTTTAAACTCATATGAGATAGAGAGGCGCTTTGTGTGCGAAGATTTTTTTGGACCAAAAAATATCAAGCAACTACTATTCAGTTCATTCAAAGGTTTTTTTTGACGGTAAACAGAAATTCAAACTGAGGCAATCATACAGCTGCAGACCATAAAGCACATATTATTAGTCATATTTATCGCCCAGCTTTACTCAAATGGAGTGAAGTCCCATAGCCTGCATACGCGACTTTAAGCCATTAAGATCCCCGTGCTGTTCCTCCAGTTCAAACCAAATATTCCATTGAGCCACCAATTTATGCAATTGTTGAGATTAACCCAAAAAACACCGGGATAAATTTTAACTGTTTTTTAAACTAAGAGCCTATCGAAGTATAGAAAACTGTGACAATTTAAAATAATCAAACAGCCTTTTATCGAGAAAAATCATGCCCAAAAAACACACTGGCGATAAGCTTTTTGACAACCTCATTGACGAAATGCTTGACGATACTTTAGAGCTCGACGCTGAGATTTTTGATTTGCCCAAAGAGTTGCGCGCAGAATTTGAAGCTCGACGGAAACAAACGTTAAGCAACAAAACATACTACAGAAACCTTTTGTCCTTGCAGGCTGAAATGATCAAACTTCAGGATTGGGTGATCAATACAAAAGCCAAAATTCTAATTATCTGTGAAGGGCGGGATAGCGCCGGCAAAGGTGGCGTAATCAAACGCATTACGCATCGCATGGACCCACGTGTGGCGAGAGTTGTTGCGCTCCCCAAGCCCAACGAACGCGAGGCTTCTCAATGGTATTTTCAACGTTATATGCCCCATCTACCGGCCGGTGGCGAGATGGTGCTATTTGATCGCTCTTGGTATAACCGAGCCGGTGTAGAGCGGGTAATGGGCTTTGCCTCAAAGAGCCAAGTCGAGCAGTTTTTTCAAGATGTGAAAGAGTTAGAGAAAATGCTGGTCAGGTCAGGAATTATTTTGTTGAAATATTGGTTTTCTATCACAGATGAAGAGCAACAGTTCCGATTTCAAATGCGTATACATGACCCAATGAAACAATGGAAATTATCACCGATGGACCTCGAAAGTCGGATTAGATGGGAACAATATACTAAGGCAAAAGAAGAAATGTTCGATCGCACTTCGACCGATACCGCACCTTGGTTTATTGTTGAGGGCAATGATAAAAGGCGGGAAAGGTTGAATTGTATGGCACATATCCTTTCACAAATACCGTATCATGAGGTACCACATACAAAAGTTAGCCTGCCTGAGCGCAAATTTAACCCAGATTATGAGCGGCGTACATTGCCCGACTCTCTCTATGTTCCCAAGATTTATTAATTAATTAGATCTTTGGATTTGCCTAATAATAGCTCTGACGCGTTTGAACTTTGGCTTGGCTAAGTCATATAATTTATCCATCTCACCAGAGACTATATCGCGTAGTTTGCCATTGACGTTCGTTGGAATTTCTGACGGCGTCGCTGTAGACAGTAATTCTAAAGACTTAGAAAGATCGTTGAAATTGCCAAGCAAGCCCTGCAAAGATTTAACCTCCTTGATTAGTCGAACTTCCTTGACGTCCCTGCCTTGCTGAAAAACTTCCAGCATATACCTCAATTTTTTTGTCCTAATGCGCAGGTCATGGATATTTTTAGAAAAGCTGCGCGCAGGAATACGCGAGAGACATTCAAAATTTCTAAGGTCGGCTTTTAATCTTTTATTACGTGCCTTAACCTCATTTTTTGTATCACTTTGAAGGTTTTCAATCCAAAAAAACAGGTGGGACAACAGCCTGTTATACCGATGGCTATTGTTTATAAACATCGCATCTTTAAGATGGTGATGTGTCTGTATGTCAACATAGCGGTCGAGTTTCGCAAAATCTCTTTTTAACTTAGGCTGAATAATTGGCAAAGATTCATGCTTCAGAACTTGCCAGTCCCTCGCAGCTCCAAGTTTTGTTTGCGCCCATTTCAATTCAGCATTAATTCCCTTCCGCTCTAAAAAGTTGAGACAATCTTTATGCCCTCTAAGGAGGGCACGAATACGGCGGATTGCAACTCTTGTTTGATGGATACTCTCCAACCGGTTATGCACTTGCTCAGGATTGTTTTTTAGTAACTGGAAAAACGCTATTGACAATAACTCCTTAAGACCAGTCTCAGCACTAACTTCTTCGGAGAGCTTTTCCCACTTAACTGGTCGGAATGCATACCTTTGGGAGGCCAAAGCATATCCATAATCGGCCTTCGAATATCCGTTTAACTTTATATTTACGGCTTTATTCAGTTCAAAGCCAAATTGCAGAAGGTTCTCAATGTCCCCATCGATAAGCTCTATCTCGATTTCGTTAAAAGTGCGGCTCCCAACCTTTCGCCGACAGCTTGCTATTACTCCTTGATCTAGGGCAATATTCAATCGACAGCCATACCACTTAATATCAATACTCCGACGTTTCACTTTTGTCTCAAAAACGGGGTGTAAATGCTCCTGTTGAAGCGAGCGAAGTCCATATAGACGTGTCTCTTTCTGGACGAGTGATGTGTCAGGGGACATTTTCTTAACTGATGCTGTTTTTTCATCCCGAATAAACAATGCTTGCCTATTCTGGCCTCTTGGTTTCAATGTTTGAGTAAATTGTCCCGCTGTGTCACGCACACGGAGCTCTAAACCTGCATTGCGCAACAGGTATCTCGGCGTATCAAAATAAACTGTGTGCGATATTTTGACCTGATCGCTCAAAATTTTACTACCGAGTTTTCGAAGAACCAGAATAATTCGTTCTAGATCATCAGTGGCTATGTTGTATTTTAACTCAATCTCAAGCATTAGTTTCTTCAAGTTGAATTTTAAAAAAGTCACTATCTTTCATGACTGGCTGCCCTTTTGGTTGTGTAAAATCCACACATTCAATGCCACACGATATTGCAAAACAGGCCAGTGACACCGCCTTTGGAATTTCTAATGGCTTTCCCTTCCGTTCGCCTTTTTCATAATATTGTACGGTGCGTAACTTTAGCCCAAGTTTGCGAGCTGCTTTCGTCTGACTGAAACCATGCGCTTTGCGCCACCTCTTGAACTCTTTAGATTTCATTACAAAACCAACCTAATAGAAATTATGCAATAGTTGCGTATTTAATATGTACATTTTGCATATTTGTGTTAACCTTTCAATATGAAAGTTGGAGCAATTGCCTATATAAATAACGCCAATGGCGTCGAATTGTGCTTTGTGAGTAGCCGTCGACACAAAGGCATAATTACTTTGCCTAAAGGGATAGTAAAACCAAATGAACAGCTGACCAAAGCTGCGACTCGTGAGCTCTTTGAGGAGGCTGGGGTAACAGGCAAAGTGAAGAGGAAATCGTACCCGTTGTTCTTCACGTCGAACAAAGTAGGGATCGAAGATATTTTGTATTTCTTTGTAAAAATCACCGCTGTTCAGGAAAATTGGCCCGAAGCTAACCATAGAAACCGGGTTTTTCTTACTGTAAATGAGGCATCAAGCAGGGCAACCAGCCAAGGCACAAGAGAAGTCCTTAATTGTTTGATGCGCGAACATACAGAAGCAGTTAAAGGCCCATTAAGCAACACATTCAACATCCCAATTTCACAGTGGGTCCTGTGGCTTGAAAAATTTCGCCTGCTTAAAAATTAAGAATAATTAGAATCAGGCAAGCAACAGTCGTTAGTGAGGCAACATGTCCAGACCGATAACAAGTAACAGCTAATTGTAACACTGCTACATTGTACTCTTAAAAACGGTCTAGAGAATACTGACGAGCAAAAACACAAATCATTACATAATCATTTAAAACAGGTTTCTAAACCAATGGTCCATGGACTATTTTCCAGCCAGAATTTCCTATTGGGATTTTTTTGGTTGAGCGTTGTTTGTGGCGGTCGCGCAGTGATTTCGCACTTCCATTTCTTTTTGTTGGCTGATTTATATTCGTCAACCTAAGAGCCTCAGAATGTTTCTCAAAGTTTATCGAGAGCAAATCAACAGCCTCTGGCGTCAGAAGGTGAATTTCGCTTTTAACGCGCCTTCTCTCTTTCTTTGCCTTTTTGTGCTTAGACATGCCAGATTTTCTGTGATGCCATTTTCTCGATTTATTGGGAACTCTATCAGGAACACAATTCAAATTGCTATGCATGCCGGCACCAATTCTAACTCTGTTTAGGTTAGAGTTACATCGCCATGTTGCATTTTTATAACAAACCTCTGCTTTTGTGACTTCTTATAGATAACACTACTAGCGATTCTGCAAGGAGCATTGCCTGAAAACAGATTTTGATGTTGGAATTCAAATTTTTTACACAACCTATGATAATTAACGAAGCCACAGCAAAAATTAGCAGTAAAATAATTGGGGCTTCTTAATACTATAGGTTTTTAGGCCTTAATTTAGACGCGTCTTGGCGTTCACTGATCAAATTTACAAACCAAAAGCGCCCCGTCCTCTTGTGTGAGGAATTATCATAGAGTGACCGCATGGCTTGGCACTCACAATCAAGACCTTGTGAAAAGTTATCAGAGAATTCAACAGAATAAAATTTCTGGATTGCACATAGCGCTTGCCGCAAAATCGGAAAAACGGCGCTGACAATTCAAATCAAACAAGCCCCTTACGCCCGGTTTAATATGTAATCGCATCACGCCTGGCTGGCATTCAAGCCGAATATTTTTCAACTGTTCACATGTGCCGGCACTAAATATTAGTGCAAACCGAAGAGCAAGTCCGACAGTGATGGCCTCGGCCTGCAGTTTTGGACCCAGTAAACTTTGCATTTCTTGCGGGTGTGGCTTATTTTGCTTTAATCCCGCATAGCGGTGATACAATGACATTGCCAACCACGTTCTTTCCTTGTGGGTCATGCAATTAACTGGCAAACCAAGAACGCGGCGTGCCGCCAAGTCGCCACGCATATCACTGTGTTCATGCCAGCACATATCCGCGAGGTTGCACGCCACATCCAAAAGCCGTGCAAACTGGGGTTCACGTCCATTTTTCAAAGGGTGCAAAAACTCCATTAGTTCATTCGCAAAACCGGCAAAACGACCGCTAGCTGCAGAAATTTCCTTGCTAATTGCGACTAAAAAATCTGCGCGCTGAGTGTCACTTAGCTCATTGATTGCAATCACTCCATCACGAATACTCGTTCCGCTGACAATGACTCGTCGTACTGCTGAGATGTTGACCAGCGCCCGAATAATCTTTGCTGCCATTGGCATCGTCGCACGACGAGCCAACGGTACACCTGCAAGCGGTGATGATGGCCGAAGAAAATCATTGCAAAGCATTAACGCGCTGTCACGGTTGATTTTGAGGCCGTGCAACACTGGCAACGGATAGTTCTCGCGCTCTATAAAAGCTGATCCTAATGCTCTAAAACTGCCGCCAACACCAAATAATTGTTTTGCGCCGAAACTTTCAATCCATCCAACTCCACGTATCGCATTAATAATTTCACCCTCTTCCACGTTCGAAAGGTGACCATGGTTAAGACTAACCGAATGCATGACCACGCCATCTTTTAGCGCTACAATTTCGATGCTTCCACCTCCAAGATCAGCAACTAAGCCATTAGCCTCTGGTACATTTAAAACCAGGCCTCTCGCAACATGGGCTGCCTCTTCCTGCTGCGATAAAATATGAATTGGCTGACCAAGAATTATCTCGGCAGGACGGCAAAACTCCTCACCATTTTTTGCGCGCCTCACCGCGGCGGTTGCTACTGGGTAACAGCTATCGACCTGCATCGCGTGGATTATTGAAGCAAATCGAGTTAGCGTTTCAAGCGCTGCCTCAATCCGTTCGTTTGCAAGCAAGCCTGTTTTATCGAGACCAGCGCCAAGTTGACAGTTTGAGCGCTCATCAAACAGCGGTGCCGGATAAGCACCATTCTTCCCATAAATTACCAGCCGAACCGAGTTTGAACCGATATCAATTACCGCAATTCGATCTGTTGGCGGCACAGCATCCTGATCAGCAACATGCGAGAGCCGTTCAGGCAATTTCATATTTCGTTGTTTAGCGGAGAGGTTCATTGTCTTTATGCTTAAATCCTAGAATTGTTAATTTGGTTTTGCCCAACCCACAAAATCTTATGAGATAAAACAACAATAAAATGATTATCAAAGAAAAAGCCTGTTTGATAGGATTTAGAGCGCACCCAATAAACTTAATGCTGCAAGGCAAAAGAACCACTCTCCGCGAAAACAACAAATCCTTGCGGCGGCAGCTTATATTTAAGCTTCCGCCACCAAAACCCGAAGCGAAAAGATCATACCGCTATCCTTTCTTAACGTTCGTCACCCTTATCACAGGCTAGCTTATTGATAATTGGGCAATCTGGCCGCGAGTTCCCCTGACAACTGCCAGCAAGATGCTGCAATTCATCGCGCAAGGCCTGTAGTTCGGCAAGCCTCCAGTCAATCTCATCAATTTTTTCAAGGGTGATCCGCTTCACCTCAGCGCTTGGCCGCTGGTCATCTTCATAAAGACTGAGTAGTTCACGGCATTGTTCGATGGAAAAACTATAGCGGCGCGCCCGCCCAACAAAACCCAGTTTGGCAATATCCGGTTCCGCATAAAGCCGATAGCCAGATCCAGAACGCCCGGCCGGTTCCACCAGTCCGATATCAGCATAATAGCGAACTGTTTTCACCGTCAGGTCAGCCCGCTTTGCCGCATCACTAATTTTATACATATCCGCTCTCATCCTGTATTTTGCGCATTTTAAACAGGCCAGCCTCACCCCGTTGGCAAAACCTTCCTTTTACAAGAACCTTATTTTTAAACTAGGTGCGATTGCCGCCTTGCACAAGGCTCTCAAAGCCGGCGTCTTTTATCAGGTTGCCAAAGCGACCAGCTTAGACATGGATGATGCGCTGCGACAGATAAGGGTTATCAAACCCGGCCGCCATGCCGCGCAATCCGCCAAGCGGGTCGCTTGAGAGATAGATCGGCACGGTTTCGAGATAGGAACGCCGCCGCCCATGATCATCAAACCGATCAAAAAAACCACTATCGCCAAGCAGATCAGCCAGTTTCGGCACAATCCCACCAGCAATCACCACACCGGCCCGCGCCCCTAGGCTTAGCACCGCATTCGCCGCAACCGTTGCAAGGCTCTGCAGCATCAAAGAAACCGCCGCCACTGCAGCCGCGTCACCGGCAAGAGCCAAGCCACCAATGTCTGGGGCTGGCCGCTTTTCGCCAGTCTGGCTGTAATAGACCGCCTCAAGCCCCGGCCCGCTGATAATACGTTCCGCCGAAACATGCCCAAACTCTGCGGCCAGATCGGCCAGCACTGCCTGTTCGGCCGCGTTGCGCGGGGCATAACTGACGTGACCGCCCTCACCCTCGATTATCTGAACCTGTTCACCAGCCGGCACCAATGCCGCAACACCAAGACCCGTTCCCGGCCCGATAACCAGCAATGGTGTTAAGGGATCACCATCGCCGCCGCGTAAAATCTGCCGGTGTTTTTGTGGCAACGGGCCGCCTTGCAGCAGGTCGCGCTGCGCCAAAGCCTGTGCGGTAAAATCATTCACCAGCAAATAACGGCGCGCACCAATAGCGGCGGTTAGCGCAGCAGCATCAAACTGCCAGTGATTATTGGTAATATCGACAGCAGCACCCGTAACAGGACCTGCCACGGCAAGCCCGAGCAACTCGATATCCAGCCTGTATTGATTGCAATAATGCAACAGCGCATCACCAGCTGTCGCAAAATCGGCGCAGGCCAGCACTTCAGGGTCTTTTAGCGCTGCCGGATCACAAGTTTGCGCCGCATCAACACGCTGATGCGCAATCCGCACCGACGTGCCGCCAATATCAACAACAAGCCGGGACATCACTGCCAGCCTCTGGCATTAGCAAGCCAGCCAAGCCCAGCCTCGGTCGATGCCACAGGGCGATATTCGGCGCCAATATATCCTTCATATCCAGCCGCATCCAATGCCAGCAGAATATCTTGATAGCATAGCTCGCCATGATCAGGCTCGCCCCGATCTGGCACCGCGGCGATTTGCACATGGCCAATAAAATCGAGGTTGGTTTCAATGCGCCTGATCACATCGCCCTGCATAATCTGGGTATGGTAACAGTCAAACATCAATTTTATATTGCCAAGCCCAACCCGCTTAATGGTCGCAATACCGGCCTCGATGGTGGATAGATGATACCCCGCAACATCACGCTGGTTAATCGGCTCGATCAAAATGGTTATGCCATGGCGTGCCGCCATCTCGCCAGCATAGGAGAGCTGTTCGCAATAAGTGGTTTCAGCTGTTGCACCAGCGTCGGTACGGCCGGCCATTACATGAACCGCACCGGTACCAGTCTTGGCGGCATAATCAATCGCCTCGTCAATGTAGCGGCGCGCCTCGGCGGTGCGTCCGGGACAGGCAGCAACACCAAAATCACCCGCATCAACATCACCGCGCCGAGTGTTTAGCCCCAGCATTGGCAATTTGGTGGCGGCCAGCGCGGCTGTTATCTCGGCCGGCGGCACATCAAAGGGCCAATGGCACTCGACCGCGTCAAACCCAGCCTTTGCGGCAGCCTCAATCGCGGCTGGCAACGGCAATTCAGTCCATAAAAACCCAAGATTGGCAGAAAAACGCAACATAGCCAGCTCCTCAAAAACGCCCGCCGAGAATGCCGGTTTTATTGATAGAAATCAATGCAACTGCACCGCGATATAACACCCCCAACACAAAAACAGATCAATAAGCGGGTGACGTTTGGCTGCGCGCTTTGTATGATCTTCGGGTGTGATCATGCAACGGCATTGCCGTGGTAAATAAGATCACAAATGACGCAATGATGGGACAGGGCATGAAACAGACAGGTCAGGACATTATCAAGGAATTGCAGGAACGCCGTGAGCAGGCGCGTCTTGGCGGTGGCAGTGCCCGTATCGAACGCCAACACGCCGCTGGCAAGCTGACCGCACGTGAACGGATTGATGTTTTGCTCGACCCCGGTTCATTTGAAGAAATTGATATGTTTGTCGTGCATCGTACCCGCGATTTTGGCATGGACGGCAACACGATTGCCGGTGACGGCGTTATTACCGGATCAGGACGGATTAATGGCCGCCTGATTTATGTTTTCTCACAAGATTTCACCGTTTTCGGTGGTTCGCTATCCGCCGCCCATGCCAGCAAGATTGTCAAGGTGCTGAAACTGGCAATCCAGAATGGCGCACCGGTTATCGGCCTGAACGACAGTGGCGGCGCACGCATCCAAGAAGGCGTTGACTCGCTGGGTGGCTATGCGGATGTGTTTTTGCAAAATGCGCTTGCCTCGGGCGTTGTGCCACAGATATCGGTGATTATGGGCCCTTGTGCTGGGGGTGCGGTTTATTCACCGGCAATGACCGATTTTACCTTCATGGTGCGGGGCAGCAGCTATATGTTTGTCACCGGCCCGGATGTGGTGAAAACTGTCACAAGCGAGGATGTAACCGCCGAACAGCTTGGCGGGGCTGACACGCATACCACACTGTCATCGGTTGCTGATGGGGCGTTTGACAATGATCTTGAGGCGCTTGCCGAAATTCGTCGCCTTGTCGGGTTTTTGCCATCGCATAACGCTGCCCAATTGCCGCAGCTTGACCGCGATGATGATCCGGCCCGCACCACACCCGCGCTTGATAGTCTGGTGCCGGAAAATGCAAATATGCCCTATGATATGCGCGAGCTTGTTACCAGCCTTGCCGATCATGGTGATTTCTTTGAATTACAGGCTGACTTCGCCAAGAATATCCTGACCGGTTTTGTTCGGTTGAACGGCGCGCCGGTGGGGGTGGTGGCGAACCAGCCGATGGTGCTTGCCGGATGTCTTGATATTGACTCCAGCCGCAAGGCCGCGCGCTTTGTTCGCTTTTGCGATGCCTTTAACATTCCTGTTCTCACCCTTGTCGATGTTCCCGGTTTCATGCCCGGAACCGCACAGGAATATGGCGGCATTATCAAACATGGCGCCAAGCTGTTATTCGCCTATGCCGAGGCCACCGTTCCAAAGGTTACATTGATTACCCGCAAGGCCTATGGAGGTGCCTATGATGTGATGAGTTCAAAACATCTTCGCGGCGACGCAAACTACGCCTGGCCAACTGCCGAGATTGCGGTGATGGGAGCCAAGGGTGCCGTTGAAATCCTCTACCGATCAGAGCTGGGGGACGCCGCGAAAATCGCTGCTCGCACGGCCGATTATGAGGCACGTTTTGCCAATCCTTTTATCGCTGCTGAACGCGGCTTTATTGATGATGTGATCATCCCGCAAAACAGCCGGTTCCGCATCATTCAGGCGTTTGAGAAACTGCGCGGCAAGCGCCAGCAAAATCCGGCCAAGAAATTTGGCAATATTCCACTTTAGCCCGGTTCCACACTGATGATGTTCCCCACTATCAACCGCCATCCCGTGACGCACCAAGCAGAGAGTTTGCCATGTTCGAAAAAATCCTAATTGCCAATCGCGGCGAAATTGCCTGCCGGATCATGCAGACGGCGCGCAAGATGGGCATCGCCACTGTTGCTGTCTATTCCGATGCAGACCGCACGGCAAAACATGTGCAGCTTGCCGATGAGGCGGTTGCGCTTGGCGGCATGACTGCGGCGCAAAGCTATCTTCAATCCGACAAAATCATTGCAGCCTGCCAGCAAACTGGTGCCCAAGCCGTGCATCCGGGCTATGGCTTTTTATCCGAGCAGGCCGGTTTTGCAACCGCGCTAGCGGAATGCGGCATTGAATTTATTGGCCCACCAGCGAACGCAATCGCGGCAATGGGCGATAAGATCGAGTCTAAAAAACTGGCAAAGGCGGCTGGTGTCAGCACGGTTCCCGGGCATATTGGGGTGATTGCAAGCGCCGACGAGGCGATTAAGATTGCCGATGAAATTGGCTATCCGGTGATGATCAAGGCCAGTGCTGGCGGCGGCGGCAAAGGGATGCGGATTGCCCATTCATCTGGCGAGGTCGCCGAGGGCTATGCCACCGCAATGCGCGAAGCGGCATCCAGCTTTGGCGATGATCGGGTATTTATCGAAAAATTCATCACCAGCCCACGCCATATCGAAATTCAGGTGCTAGCTGATAAGGCCGGAAATTGCATCCATTTGAACGAACGCGAATGTTCAATTCAGCGGCGTAACCAGAAAATCATCGAAGAAGCACCATCACCCTTTCTTGATGATGCAACCCGTCAGGCAATGGGCGCCGAGGCCATAAGGCTGGCGGCGGCGGTGGGCTATTACAGCGCCGGCACGGTCGAATTCATTGTTGATCGCGAACGCAATTTCTATTTTCTGGAGATGAATACCCGCCTGCAGGTCGAACATCCAGTGACCGAATTGATCACCGGGTTAGATCTGGTCGAAGAAATGATCAATATCGCGGCGGGCAAGGAATTGCGTTATGCGCAAACGGATATCGGCATCAATGGCTGGGCCATGGAAAGCCGCCTCTATGCCGAAGACCCTTATCGCAATTTCATGCCGGCAATTGGCCGCCTGTCGCTTTATCGCCCCCCAGCCGAAGACAAGCATGATGATGACACGATCACGCGCAATGATACCGGCGTTGGTGAAGGTGACACAATCTCGATCTATTATGATCCGATGATTGCGAAATTATGCAGTTGGGGCAGTGATCGCAATGCGGCGATTGGCCGGATGCAGACTGCGCTTGATGCCTTTACCATGCGCGGCATCGGCCATAATATTCCGTTCCTGTCGGCCGTGATGGAACATGAGCGCTTTATCAGCGGCGCAATCACTACTGCCTTTATTGATGAGGAATATCAGGACGGGTTCAAAGGCGTGATCGCATCAAAGCCGCGTCAACGCCACCTTGGCATGATCATTGCCGCCGCCGCATATGGCGAGGCGGCACGACTAGCGGGCAGTGATACAGCCCCAACCCACCCACGCCATGATGACAGCCGTAACCAGCAGATTGTGCAATTTACTGATATCGAAACTGGCGCACATGATCGTGAGGCGGATTTGGAACTGACAATCTGCCGGTCGGATGATGCTGGCTATGTCATCACAGTCGCCGCAGATCCTGATAACGAAATCCGCCTGAATTTGGAACAGACGCCGGGGAGCCCGCGACTTACCGTCCAGATTACCGAGCGTGACGACACCGCCGCATATGTTTGTGAATTATGGCGACAGCAGGATCGCTGGCATCTCTATTATCGGGGAACCAATTTATGCGCGCATGTACGGGCACCGCATATCGCCCAATTGGCGCACCATATGAAGCCGGTCGAACGTCCCGATACATCGAATATGCTGTTATGCCCGATGCCGGGCAGCCTGATTAAGTTATTCGTCAAAAATGGCGATATTGTCGAAGCTGGTCAGACCTTATGTATTGTTGAGGCGATGAAAATGGAAAATGCGCTCATCGCTGAAAAACGTTGCAAGGTGGATAGACTGCTTGCTGGTGAGGGCGATATATTAAGCGTCGATGCCACCATCATGACGTTTGCCCCTGCCGACTAGCTGTTCGGCAAAATTGCCAGCAACCCTTATCGCGGCCAGTGAAACCTCGCTGGCGGCAACAACATCGCCAAGGCTGCTGGCCATCTGGGGACCAATCATCAGCAGGTTTTTACTGGCACTGCCATCAGGCCGGATGATTTGGTTATCCGCAGTGACCCGAAGCCCTTTTCCAAGCGCATCAGCAACGCCGATACCGGCTGTTACCAAACTCGCAAGAAACGGGTCTTGGCCTGCACCGGTGCAATTAATCACATAATCAACATCAAGGCAGCGCACCTCACCAGCAGCGCCCGTCAGATCAAGCCGCAGCGGCGTATCGTCGCCCGGGTTAATCGCTGTCAGCCGTGCATGACAGATATCCAGAATACCCGATTGCTGCAGCCGCGTTGCCGCGACGATGGTTTGCGGTGCGGCGCGATAACGGTAGCGCGACCACAGCCATCCAAGGCGGCGCATTAACCGCCGCCGATCATCATCATTCAATGCCGCCCATTGCTGGTTAATGTCGATGCGCAATTCCTCAAAGGCCGCTTGCCAGCGCGAATCTTCTGGCGGTAGATCGGGCAGATAACTGCGGAACCGGCGCAAGATTTTTGACGGGCGTGGCGGTTTTGGCCAAATTGGCGGCCCCTGTTTTACCCAATCTGCCTGTACTGGCGGCAGGTTACCATGTGGTGCCAGCAGATAAATCTGCGCCTGATGATTGCGCCGTGCCAACGCGGTAATCGCGTCCAACGCGGTCAGGCCACTGCCAATAATGGCAATGCGCGATCCGCTGGTTACATGGTCAAGCCAGCGCCCATCCCACGGATTTTGCACCAGCAGTTTTGCCGTCGCTGGCGATGCCATAACCGCGTGATTAACCCGGCACGGCCATTGCGGCGTTGGATTGCCAGTTGCCAGAATGACATGATCGGCGGTGATCAGGCGGCCATCATCAAGGCTTGCTTGCCAGCCGCCGCTGTCGGCCGTGCCAAGGCTGGTTACAATTTGCTGGTGATGGGTGATGCCATTATGCGGCGCGCCAGCATCGGCCAAAACCGTATCAAGGCAGCTTTTCACATAACGGGCAAAATCACGACGCCGGTAAAAATTACCGGAATTCTGCACGGCCTCCGGATCATCGGTGATATTCGCTTTTGCCCAAAGGCCGAAATCATCACGCTTTTCAGGCCATATCCACATCAGTGCGGCACGCACATTCAGCCGGAAATCCTTATCGTCACAGCCATAGGCATTGCCCGCACCAAGCGCACCCGGCCCGACAATCGTGATCGTGGCCGGTTTTATGCCAGCTTGGACCAGATGAATTACGGTCACCGCAGCAGCAAAACCACTGCCAATAATCAGGATATTTTGATCGGCCACAGCCAAATTCCTTTATTGCCCTTCGGCCTGATGCCAACCGTGGTCAGATCAATTCATCGCTGCGGTCATCGGTTTCGCCAAAGCGTTTCAGAACCGCTGGTCGGGTGCCTTCATAGACCTTATCAAGCGATGCCGCGATACGGGCATTTTCACGCTCAAACAGGCTATTGCCGGCAAGGTCGCTCTCGACAATGAAGGGGCCGAAATTTTCCACCTCAAGAACCCACATGGCCTGCGCAAGCCCAAGTTCCTTTTTCCAGTGAAGATTGCTGACCTGTTTGACACCGCGGCCCAAAAGCGCGCCCGTTCCATAGCCAACCGTGGTCAGATAAATGGCACCATGCGGCACGAAATGCTCGCGGTAATCCTTGGCGCTCATTCCGCCTTTACCAATGATCAGCTTGGCCCCGGATGCGGCCAGCCACGGGCCGATCCATTTGGAAAACCGAAAGGATGCGGTTGCTGTTACCGCACCAAGATCAAAGCTGCCATCATCATGCTGAGTGGCAGCGGGCGAGCAATGAAAATTGGCCGCACTCTCGCCGGGTAACGCCAGCGGCATTGCAACGCCATCTTCCAGCACGCGTTTATAAACCCCTTCACGCGCGGTATAGACAGTCCCATCAAGATAAACAATATCGCCAATCACCAGACCGGCCAATGCTTCGGCGGTGGGGTTCGCGCTGAGGCGAATTTTACGCGGTTTGCTCGGCTTTACCATTCGACTGTCTCCCGCCTCTGATAATCGGTAAACCATTCAGGGTCAGTGCGATATTCAACCCGCCCATCATCAAAAATCCGCGCTACCGCACGGCGCGACGACAAACAAAAGGCATGAACACTCATTTGCATCCCGCCAGTATGGCAATAGCCAACCTCGATATTGCAATCAATCACCATTGATTTGCCAACGAACCCCATCGCGCCCATACCGATGTTGTTGCCCAATGTCTTGAACTCATCCTCAAGCGCGGCAATTTTCGGATCAGGATTACGGTTGCCAACGACACGCAGACAGGCGGCACGCTTGCCAAGCACCATGCAGCTATCTTTTGAGCCGCCAAGACCAATGCCGATAATCGCCGGTTGACAGGCCAGACCGCGCTTGCCAAACGCCACCAGCGAGTCGAGGTAAAACCGCTTGATGCCCTCGATGCCGTCACTTGGAAACAGCATCCGGTAATCAGTGCCAAACAGGCCGCCCTTGTGAACAGTAATCAGATCAATCCAATTACCGTTCGGTTCAAACCCATATTCGATTTCCGGCGCCCCAATGCCGACATTATTATCATGGTCGGTTCGCCATAATGGATGCACCCGGTTTGGCCGCAATGGCACCGATTGTGTTGCGTTTGCGGTCGCACGTCGCAGCGCCGCCTCAAGCGCGACCGGCCCACCATCAATTTGCGCCTCATTACCCATTTTGACATACCATCGAGGACAGCCAGTATCACCGCACATGGCGCGGCTGTCTTCTTTTGCGGCTGCGTAATTTTCCAGCATCGCCTCAAGCACAAAACTGGACAGGTCACCATCCTCGTCATTGGCGGCCTGTTGCAAACCGGCAAGGTAATCATCGGGAATTTCAATTGCTGCTTTCGCCATCAGGCTTTCAGCGGTTTGTTGAATAAGCTCGATATTGATCATTGTGCAGCCCCCACCAGCGTTTCGGCCTCGTCCGCCCCAAGCAGTGACTCGCCCGGCTTGACGATGGTGAATTTCACTGCCTCGCGGGAAACTTCAATGCCCTTATCGCCCGATGTTGCAACAGTGAAATAGGATTGGTCAAACGATCCGGCGTCAGGGAAATCTTCGCGGAAATGCGCCCCACGTGAATTCTCGCGCGACAGACCAGCCTTGGCAATCACCTCGGATGTATCAATCAGGCTTTGCAGACTTAACCAATCATGCCATGATAGGTTAAAGGCCAGATTATCGGCAGCAACGCCAACCGTTTCCATTTCGTCTTTCAAGGCAGCAATCTTTTTAATGCCGCGCTGAATACCAGCAGCATCGCGCATCACCCCGACATCATCCCACATGATATCCATCAGCTGTGTGCGCAATTCCTGAACATTACCCGGTTTCGCCGAGAACGGAATAAGCGCGCGCGCGAGCTCTTCATCAAGAACGGTCTCATCCGGATCATGCAATGCGCCCATTTTCATAGCATCAGCGCCCATTACATCACCTGCAATACCGCCATAAACAGTAGAATTCGCAACACCATTACCGCCAAGACGATTTGATCCATGCGCTCCGCCAGCATCCTCACCAGCAACATAAAGGCCGTGAAGGTCTGTGCGGGTATCAACGTCAACAACAACCCCGCCCATCAGATAATGTGCGGTTGGCACCACCTCGACCAAACCGGCAGCAAGATCAAATCCACTATCGGCGCAGCGCTTGACCATACCTTGGAATTTCTTGGCAACAACGTCCGGCCCAAGATGCGCCATCGAGATATAAACCCCGCCATAGGGCGAGGTACGACCCTGCCGCATTTCTTCGTAAATAGCGCGGCTGACAATATCGCGTGTGGCGCGTTCGCCCGCATCATCATAATCAAACATAAACCGGTTATTCTCGCCATTGATCAGATAGCCACCAGCCCCGCGAAGCCCCTCTTCAAGCACCGTGCCAGTCATTTTTGTTTCGTCACCCGCCATCAGGCCGGTCGGATGAAACTGCACCATTTCCATATCACGCAGCCTAAGCCCGCGGCGCAATGCCATCGACAATCCGTCCATGCTCTTATCGCCGGATGGGGTGTGATATTTATACATTGTCGGGCCGCCACCGGTTGCCATCAGCACAGTTTTCGCCCGCACTAAACGGAACGTGCCGCGCCGCATATCAATAAACAAAACCCCGGCAAGCGCGCTGCCATCGCGTGACGGGATCAACCCGATTGCGCGATGTTCCTGCATTTTTTCAACGGGGCGCGACAGCACCTGTTCCATCAGGCGGCCAATAATCTCGATACCGGTCAAATCGCCCTTATGGGCGGTGCGGTCAAAGGTCTGTCCGGCAAAGGCCTTTTGATGCAGCGTGCCATCACTGTTGCGGTCGAAAAAACAGCCGATTTCATTTTCCAGCTCATGAATACGGGTTACTGCCGTGGTGACAAGTCGCCAGGCCATATCCTGATCAGGAAGCCATTTGCCGCCGATGATCGTATCCATGAAATGACGCTCGACCGAATCTTGGGGATGTAGCGCCACATTATAGCCGCCCTGCACCATCCGCGTGCAGCCGCATTTGCCGATCAGCCCCTTCACCGCGATTGTAACTTTTTGATCCGGTGCAGCCTTTTGCGCGTGAAGGGCGGCAAACAGACCCGCCCCACCAGTGCCCAAAATCAGAATATCGGTATCATGTCGTTCAATGATTGGTTTCATCAGATTAAATCGCTTTCAAAAAGAATAGTGTCGACACCAGAAAGGCCAGTGCGACGGCCGACGCCGCCATGGTTTTCTGATGCGGGCTCCATGGCAGAAATTCCAGCGCCATAAGCCGCAGCCCGCCAAAAAGATGGACGGCCAGCAAAAACACCAGCCCAAATTCAGCCAGTTTAACAATCGTCAAATCGGTAAAACGCAGAAAGCCGTCAAGGCGCACCGGCGCCGACACGGCAAGAGACAACATATAGAAATGAACCGGCAAAAATAGCGCCAGACTAAGCCCCGATAGCCGGTGCAGCAAAAAGGCAAACCACAGAGGGTGCGATCGGTGCGGCCTTATCATAGCCCGCCTCCTGCAAAGGTAACGCTATAAACCGCCTTGCCGCCAAGCCCCAGCAACGCCGCAAAAACTGCCCAGCTGAAAAGCGTTAGGGCGCGCCCCCTAAGCCCTAGCCATTCAAAGCTGATTACCCGCACGCCAATGGCCCCATGCACTGACACCGCAACAACAAAACTGCCGTAAAATAAAAACCATGCAACAGAGCCTTGTGTACGGGCCAGAATTTCGGCAACCGTCAAGCCGCCCTGAACCGCATAGATCATGACCGCAATATGGCCGATTACTAGTGGCACCATAATCAGCGCGGTTAGACGCTGTGCCATATATAAACGAATATCCAGCATCTAGCGGCTCCGCCGGAACAATGCCTTGGTCGTTTCCCGCTTTAATCCAGCGATCGACAAGGTGGGGTTAAGTTCGTTCGGACAATATTGCACACAGCCTTGCTGAGAGTGGCAATTGTGACATCCACCGTTCGAGCCAACCGCCGCCAGCCTTACATCCTGACCGGCATCACGGCTGTCATTCAACAACGACCATGACCGGTTCAAGGCTGCCGGACCAAAATAATCGGGGTTCGACTCGACCACATCACACGCCGCATAACAGATCGCACAATTGATACATTCAATCGCCTCACTCGCCGCAATGCGCATTGGATCATCGGGCGTAATCGGCGCCATCGGATCGTCCCGGGTGGCACTGGGATGAAACACCGCCTTGGCAGCAACCCATTTTTCGAAAAACGGATCCATATCGGTTGCCAGATCCTTAATCACTGGTAGGTTCCGCAATGGCGCAACTTCCAATTCATCACCGGCGACAACCTTGCTGACATGCGTGCGGCAGGTCCAGCGCGGCGCACCATTAACCATCATCGCACATGATCCGCACATCCCAACACGGCAGGCGAACCGGTACGATAAAGTCGGGTCAATATATTGTTGAACATACGCCACGACATCAAGCACCGTCTGGTTTTCACGCGCCGGCACCTGATATTTCTCAAAGCGGCCATCATCGCCGCTTTCGCGCCAGATCGACACGGTCATCATTTGCGTTTCATCCGCCACCAGATCACTCCATTTGATTAAACTATCAAAACTATAAATTTAATTTTTTCTTTAATAAAATAAATAATACTTACTAAATATGTAAGAATAACTTACAATACGATCAGCGATTAATCATTAAAGGCCGGATTATCCTAACATGTCCATCCGCCAGCTCCGTACATTGCTCGCCATCCAAGATCACGGCTCGTTCAGCGCCGCCGCCGCCGCTTGTCATGTCACCCATGCGGCGGTAAGCCAGCAGATGAAGGCGCTTGAAACATTATGGGGTGTCGCGCTGTTCGACCGCAAGGGCCGCCGCCCTGAATTAACCCCGACCGGCCGCGCGCTGGCCGCCAAGGCCGATGAAATCATCCGCGCTTATGATGGCATCCTTGCATCGGTGATCGGTGATCAGGGGTTTCAGGGCGAATTTGTACTTGGCGCGGTGCCAACAACCCTGACCGGGCTGGTGCCGCTGGCACTATCGCTGCTGCGCCAGCGCCATGCCGATTTAAGGGTCACGATCTATCCGGGCCTATCACGTCAATTGATGCAACAGCTAGATCGTGGCGCGATTGATGCGGCGATCATCACCCGCCCGGACTTACTACCGCAAGGGCTGGCCTGCCTTGATATTGCGGCCGAACCGATGCAGCTTTTGGCCCCCCCACAAACCGACAGCGGTGATCCGATTGAGCTGTTGCGCACCCGTCCTTTTATCCGGTTTGACCGCAATGCAATTTTTGGTCAGATGGTCGAGGGGTGGCTGCAAAAACACAAGATCACTGTCCGAGATTCGATGGAGCTTGAGGGACTGGAGGCAATTTCCAGCATGGTGATGGCTAATCTTGGCGTCTCGATTGTACCGAAACGATGTGTGCGCAATATGAACCCGTTACCGGTCAAACGCCTTGCCCTTAGCGGCAATCCACCGGCACGCCAGCTTGGCCTTGCCTACCGTGATGGCACGCCGAAACTAAGCGTTATCAAGGCTGGCGAAACGGCGCTTCTTGATGCGGTTGCGATTGGCGAATTCTCATCGTAGACGGGGCCTATTTGCCCGGCTTAATCGCCAGAAAATTCAGCGCGGATAGCATCATTATGCTCGCCCAAATCCGGCACCGAACCAAGCGTTGGCAACGCGCCATTTAGAATTGCGCCCGGTGCCAACAGCTTGACATCACCAGCTGAGGTACGCACCGCAACAAACCGGTTTTGCGGGTGTTGGGCAAAGACATCCATATCGTTTAACCGGCCAAAGGCAATTTGCGCAGCCTGTAATTTATCGGCGATCTTGTCGATTGAATATTGGCTGAACACCCCGTTCATGATCGCATCGAGTGCGGCGCGGTTTTGCACCCGATGCACATTACTGTCAAATTTCGGATCTTGCGGCAGGTCGGGCTGATCAAGGACATCGCTGCAAAGCCGCACCCATTCGCGTTCATTCTGGATCGAAATCAACAGCATTTTTTCATCACCGCAACGATAGGCACCATAGGGCGCAATTGTCGGATGATGCAGGCCCGGACGGCGGATTTCCCGCCCGCCATAATGATGCTGCAAATACGGAACATTCATCCAATCGGCTAGCGCATGAAACAGCGAAACCTCAATTGCGCGACCCTCGCCGGTAAGACCGCGCGCCACCAGTGCCTGCAAGATTGCGGCATGCGCCGTCATCCCCGCCGCGATATCACAAACCGACACACCAACCCGTCCGGGCTCTTCAGGCGCACCTGTTATCTGTGCCAGACCCACCTCGGCCTGCACCAGAAAATCATATGCCTTCATCTGGGCAAACGGGCCAGACGCGCCATAGCCGCTGATATCACAGGTAATCAGCCGCGGATCAGCCGCGCGTAACGCCGCCATGGAAACCCCAAGACGGTCCAGCGCACCGGGCATTAAATTCTGGATAAACACATCTGCCTTGGTCAGCATGGTTTTGAAAATCTTTACATCGGCGGGCTGTTTCAGATCGAGTGCAACCGATTCCTTACCGCGATTCAACCAGACGAAATACGAACTATAACCATGCGCGTCAGCATCATAATTGCGGGCAAAATCGCCTTCAGGGCGCTCGACCTTGATCACCCGCGCCCCAGCATCGGCCAGACGGCTTGCCGCATATGGTGCTGCTACCGCCTGCTCAAGACTGACCACAAGCAACCCTTCAAGATCACGATTCCCCATTTGCCTCTCCTGCCCCTTATGCCGACGTGCATTAACGTAAAATAACCCGAACCAAATTAGGCCAATGCCTCAAAATCACGAATAATCGCCTCGGCCCGTTTGATCACCGGCACATCAACCATCGCCCCATCAAGCTGAACCGCAGACGCGCTGGTCGCAACAGCGGCCATCACGCGCCGTGCCCACTCATAGTCATCCTGACTTGGCCGAAATACCGATTTCGCTGGCGCAATCTGTTTTGGGTGGATCAGCAGCTTGCCACCAAAGCCCATGTCACGGGCACGGCGCGCCTCATTTTCAACGATTTCGGCATCATCAAATCGCACCGCAACCCCGTCAAGCGGCGCTGCCTTTTGCCCCAGACGCGAGGCAACAACGATCTTGCCACGCGCATAATATAACGATTCCCAATGCGGCTCGGCGCCAATATCAAGCGAGAAATCCAGATGACCAAATGCGCATTGCAGCACTGACGGGTGTTGCATCATCGCCTCAACCGCCGCCAGCCCGATCGCGCTTTCGATGATTGGCACAATCGGCATATCAGCCCCAAGCGTTTTGGCAATCACATCCAGATGATCCGCAGATTCGGCCTTTGGCAGCATAATCATCTGCGGTGGATTTTTTACCAACGCTTCCATATCCTTTGCAAACCAGCCGCTGTCAAACCCATTACACCGCACCACTAGCGGTACCGGCAAATCAGGCCGGTCACCCAGCGCCGCATGGGCGGCTGGCTTGTCGGCATCAGACACCGCATCTTCAAGATCCATGATCACAGCATCGGCGCCGCTAGCCGCCGCCTTTGACAGTAATGCGGCGCGATGCCCGGGCACAAACAGCGGAACAGATAGAGGTTTTGCTAAAGTCATAATTTTGTCTTTCTACTAATTTGCATCTAGGGGGTGACAGTTGCTGTCATGGTTATATTGCCATCAACGCCGCGAACACAGGCCGCCAGTTTCGCATCTTCAGGATTGGCATCGACCATAATAGGATCACCGCAGACCAGCGGGCGCACCCCGCGATAGGCCATATGTTGCGGCAGCTTTCCATTTACCGTGCAGGCAAGATTAAGCATCAGGGTTGCCTGCAAAGGGCCATGAACCAATAGCCCGCCATGCCCCTCGACATTCATCGAATAAGGCAGGTCGTAATGAATACGATGACCGTTGAAAGTCAGCGCCGAATAGCGGAACAGCATCACACTATTCGCATCAACCTGCCAGCGATGTGCGGCCTTACTATCCGCAATCGGATCCAGCGGCGGTGCGGCCGTTACCTCTTCACGGTAAACGACATCATGGCGTTCGCGCAGTTTCAGCTGACCATCAACCGAAAATTCATGCGTCACTGCAACGAAACACAGATTGCCACTTTTGCCTGATTTAAAGGTGATATCGTCAATGCGGCTTTGCTTGCTGACATGGTCACCAATGCTGAAATCACCGTGAAATTCCAGCCAGCCACCTGCCCACATTCGCCGCGCATAGGGGATTTCGGGCAGAAAATCGCCGCGTTTTGGGTGGCCGTCAGGCCCCAGCGCATCCGGATCAACCGCGTCAGGGGCCAGACACCAATGCATCCCGGGCGGCACCGCGGTACCGGCAAAACAATGCGCTCCCAGCGTATGTTTGAAATGATTAACCATGCGCGGGGTAATCACATCATTGCTTGTTACGCTGTTACCAATCCAGTTGGAAAAATCCATCAATTTGCTCCTATGCTTTGACCCGCCATATATCCAAAACCAAATTATCGACCAGATAGGATGACCGGCTAGCGTTGTAGTTTGCTGGCCAGATCCGATGCTGAAACACCGCCAAGATTATTCATCATTGCCCATAAATCATGCGCCGCCGCCGTGCCGATTAACGCCGCGCCCTTAGCCAGTAGCCGCTGCCCCAGAACCGCTGGATCAATTGGTGATAAAAGATCAAACGACTGGCTAGATGTCTTGCCGTCTTTCAGCCGCACCTCAACACGCGCCGCACTATCGGCAATGCTGTCATCGCCGACCACCTTGACCCGTTCAGCAAGCGCCATCAGATATGTGTCCTTGCAGGCCGCATCATGATAGCTTTCATAAGCGGCAAGGTTGATATTTTGCAGCACCATCGCCGCCAGAAAGACATAGCTGAATTTAATTTCAAGGCCGGTTTGCGGTGTCTTTATATCACAGACATTCTGCCACCGCGGGGTGATATTGACCCGCACCTCGTCAACATCATCGGCGGCAATCTTGCCACCAGCCTGCAACAAAAGCAGTGCCTCGATCATCGCATGGGTGCCGTGGCAGCAGGCGTGTAACTTGTGACTGACGCTAGCAAAAAAGAATTTATCAAATGACCAATCAGCAATTTTGCCACTGCCAGCATTGTCGGCGTGATGTGCGGCCAGAAAGCTTTGCGCGCCAGCAAAGGCATCGGTGCTGGCGGTAAAGCCGCGTTTGGCAAGGCTGGCCGCCTCAATCCCGTTTGCCGCAGCCGCCCCCGCATTAAACGGTTTGCCCATTGTGCCAAATTGTGATTTAAGCCCCGACGCACGGGTGCTAACCAGACCCAGTGCCGCCGACAGCGCATCGCGGTCAAGCTGATAAAGCCGCGCCGCGGCGATGGTGGCACCAAAGGCGCCTGACGTTGCGGTCTGATGAAATCCAGCATCATAATGATCACGCCCAAGAACCATACCAATCCGGCAGGTCGCCTCGGCGCCAAGCAGAAATGCGTCAACCACATCATCGCCCGATGCCCCCATCTCTTCAGCCGCCGCCAATGCCGCCGGAAAGATTGCCACAGACGGATGACCGATATAGGCAAAATGCGTGTCGTCATAATCAAGGGCGTGCGAGATCGTGCCATTTGCCAGCGCCGCAGCACGCGCTGGCACGCGCAATTTACTGCCGGTAACGGCGGCCTTGGCAACCCCACCTTCGGCCGCAACAAAATCACGGATGATGCGCGCCAACGGCTGATCAGCGCCAGCAAGACTGACCACCATCCAGTCGAATAGTGATAATTCTGCCATCTTGCGGGCATCTTGCGGCAGGCGGGCAGGCCCCATTTCGGCAAGGTCAAGAATATGCGGCAGTAGGGCTGAATCGGGCATTGCTGAACCTATAAAATCGTTACCATGTCAACTCAATATTACGTCAAATATTTTCAAATGGTCGGCCTGCCCAGTCTAACCAGAACAGCCGGCCTTTACCAAGCGCCCGATAGCATTTTACCCATATCAAATCAGGCGATATATGACAGTGGTGTATTTTGGGCAATCGGGGCTAGCCGGGCATTTTCCACGTGGCTGTTGTCATCGCGGCAAGTTTGCCATCGCTGCCCCATAAGCGGCTTTCCATGAAAGATAGCGACCGCCCCTTTTTGATAAACCGCCCCTCGACGGTTGCCCGCCCCGTTAAAACAGGGCGCAGATACTGCGTTTTCATTTCGATGGTGATCCCCATGCCAGCGGTTTTGTGCAAAAGATGCCCCATCGAAATATCCGTCACCGCCGCGATGATGCCGCCATGAAGCGAGCCTTGCGGGTTCATCAGCATCTCAGTGACCTCAAAGCTGATACGAAGGTGATCCTTGTCAGCATCAGCCGCCGTTTCTGGGAGATAGTCAAACTCCAACCCGATAAATTTTGACAGGAAGAATTTTTCAAAGACCTGTTCACTGCTTTCGAGAACAGACTCGATATGATCTCGAACCTGAACTGGATCGACTTTACGTATTTTCGTCAAAATATAATCTCCTAACGGGTCACTTTCATGTAAATATCGCGCTTGTTTTACCGTCACAGAACACATCACGACGTCTAAAATGGCCGCCAAGAATTGCACTGCATCAGGCGTTTGTCCATAGCGAATGTCGGCTATCATACCGCTGATTTCCCTATGGATTTTGATCAGATTATCCGATTGCCAGATCACGCTGGACCGGCGGTGCAGCCGCGCCCGGAAATGTCAAGAAAACCCGCCATATGCCCGAATTTGCGCTGGCCTTTCAAGGGGCAGATGCCTAATCTGGGGCCGGTTAGGTTTGGTGGCAGCATGATCTGACCGCCACGCCCCATCAAAGTTGATTTCTGGCCCGATTTACGTGCGGTTATCGTCAAAATGAATTTATCAAAGAGGTAGACAATGAGCAGTGGCAACAAGACCGCCCTTATCACCGGATCTGGTCAAAATATTGGTCGCGGTATCGCCAATCAATTGGCGCTAGCCGGCTTTAACATCATCGTCAATGGCAGCCGCAATCAAGAGGCGGCCGAAGCGGTTGCCGCCGAGGTGCGCGCGCATGGTGTCGAGGCATTGGTGGCAATGGGGAATGTTGGAATTAAAGCCGAAGCCGAAGCAATCGCCAGCGCCGGACTAGATCATTTTGGCCGGATTGATGTGCTGGTCAATAATGCAGCAATTCGCCCGCACGAACCATTTCTAGAGATGCGTGACGATGCGTGGCAAAAGGTCATGGATGTCGATCTGAACGCCGCAATCTGGCTATCACGCGTGATTTTACCCGGCATGATCGACAATGGCTGGGGCCGGATCATCAGCTTTTCCGGCATGAATGCACAGCGCGGTTACCCGGGCGCCTCGGCAGTCTCGGTTGCCAAACACGCGGTCTGGGGGCTGACCAAGGCACTCGCCGTTGAATTCGGCACCAAGGGCGTTACCGCCAACATCATTTCACCGGGAACATTTCCGCCTAATGACGCCGACATTAAGAGTGATGCAAAATTTTCGGCATTGCTGAAGGCAAACCCATCAGGCCGGCTTGGCCACACCGAAGATATTGGTGGTATGGTGGCCTATCTCTGCTCGGAAAATGGCGGTTTTGTGAATGGTCAGATGCTGCAAATTAATGGCGGCGTGGTCATGCAGTTCTAGAATGATTACCAGTAACGCGCCTGATCGGCTGCCAATATTGGGTGCCAGTATTAGGTGCCGATATCAGGTGCCAGTATTAGGTGCCAATCAGTCTAAAAAAAAACCGTCGCACCCACCAACGGGCGTGACGGTTTTCTAATGCTGCATTATCGCCAGATCATGAAAAACATGAGGCTCTAAAATCAGCTGCCTGTCCAAACCGGCTTGCGCTTTTCCATAAAGGCGCGCCGCCCCTCGATATAATCGGCACTGTCGAAACAGGCCTGCACCATTGCCTCACACGCGGCCAGATCGCGCTGGCTTTCATCCATGCGGGTCTGGTTGGCGATGAATTTGACCGCATCAACGGTCAAAGGCGCATTGGCGGTAATCATTGTTGCCATATCGTCTGCGGCCGTCTCAACCGCGCCATCTTCGGCAACCCGGTTGACCAGTCCCATGATCCGCGCTTCTTCAGCATCAAAGCGGCGCGCCGTGAAAAATATTTCCTTGGCAAAGGCTGGCCCAACAAGATTGGCCAGCCGGTTAATGCCCAAAAATCCATAGCCAAGACCAAGCCGCGCTGCCGGAATGGCAAAATTAGACCCCTGACCACAAATGCGAATATCACAGCAAACCGCCAAGGCAACCCCGCCGCCAACACAGAACCCATCAATTTGCGCAATCGTTGGTTTGGGAAAGGCCTCGACCTTGTCATAAACGCGCTTGGTGGTGGCGTTATAATGGGCAACCCCCTCAGCACTTGCGCGCTCGCTTTCAAATTTCGATATATCGGCCCCTGACACAAAGGCCTTGCCACCAGCACCTGACAAAATCAGCACGCGCACTTCGTTGTCAGCGGCAAACCGGTCAAGCGCCACTTCGACCGCTTCCCACATTTCCAGCGACACCGCATTCCGCTTTTCCGGCTGGTTAAAGATGATACGGGCGATGGCGCCAGATTGGTTTACGATAATTTTATCTGTCATGACGTCGGCTGTCCTTTAACTGATTTTTTCTGGTATTTGATCGTTTTTGGTATTTGATCTTTTTGGGTGACGGGCTGATTGATCACGTCCTTCATGTTAAATTGGTACTGCCGAGATGGTCATGCGACCAGGCCGGCTTGAGTTTTGGACTCTATATGGTTTTGGCCTCACGCAGCGCGGCGATTTCGGCCGCACTATAGCCCAATGTTGATAGAATATCATCGCAATGACCACCGGCAAGCGGCGGCGGTGCCGCAAGATGGCTTGGGGTCCGGCTCATCATAATTGGCTGGCCGACGAGATGCGTGTCACCGCGCTCATGGCTTTTGACCGGCTGTGCCAGCCCAAGATGTTTTACCTGCGGGTTCTCGAACGCCTGACCAATATTATTGATTTCACCAGCTGGAACACCGGCTTCGTTCAAGATATCAATCCACGCAGCCGTCGTTTTCGTGCCGGTAATCGCCGTGATCGCGGCATTCAGCGTGTCACGATTTTTCGACCGGTCAGGGCCCGTCGCATAATCAGGATTTGTGATCCAATCCTCGCGTCCAAGCGCGGCCGCAAACCGTTCCCAGATCAATTCACCAGCAACGGCAATATTCATATACCCATCACTGGTAACAAAAACGCCGGTTGGAATTGAGGTCGGGTGGTTATTGCCGGCCTGTTTGGCAATGTCGCCATCCATAAGATATCGCGCCGCCTGAAAATCAAGCATGAACATTTGCGCTTGCAACAGCGAGGTTTGCACCCATTGCCCCCGCCCCGAATGAGCCCGTTCCAGCAGCGCAATAAAGATGCCCTGCGCCGCAAAAAGACCTGCACAAAGGTCGGCAATCGGAATGCCAACACGCATCGGCCCTTCGCCCGGCGCACCGGTAATCGACATCAGGCCGCCCATACCCTGCGCGATCTGATCAAACCCCGGACGCCCGCTATAAGGCCCGTCCTGACCAAAGCCAGAGATTGACGCATAAACCAGACGCGGGTTGGTTTTGGACAATGTTTCATAGTCAATGCCGAGCCGGTTTTTAACGTCGGGGCGGAAATTCTCAACAATGACATCGGCCTTTGCCGCTAGCTGGCGAAAGATTTTCATACCAGCTTCACTTTTCAGATTTAGCGTCAGGCTGCGTTTGTTGCGATGCAGGTTCTGAAAATCTGGCCCGTCACGAGGCCCGCCAAGCTGGGCGTCATCTGCTGGTGTTTCGATCTTGATTACATCCGCGCCCCAGTCGGCCAACTGGCGAACACAAGTCGGCCCCGAACGAACCCTTGTAAGATCAAGCACCAGATAATCCTTCAACGCGCTGCTGGCAGGCGGCGTTCTGGTGCCAATCTGACCGGCATGGGTCAGGGCGTTTGATGGTTCTGTCATTTCAGTCTCCAAAATCAGGTCGGCAAGTTAAAAAAGTAAGGTTCAGGCTGTCATATCCGAATAACATAGCCTCACCAAAAACGCATCACCCAGCCAAAAACGGGCCGCCCAGATTAAATTTACCAGATTAAAGTTACCGGATTAGAGTTACCGGCAATTTCTGCTGACAATTACTGGGCAAAATTGGGCTTTACAAGGTGATAGGCGGTGAAATTGTATTTTAAATCCATATTGTTGTATACTATCGGAACAATATTCAGGCTTGTCAAATATTGTATTTCGTTTTTTTACGTCAGCTAAATGCGATAAACCCGCCACCAAAACCGCCTGAGCGCGATCAGGAAAGCGGCGTCTTTGCGCTGTATGGCCGTTTGGTCATAAAGTCGAAATCAACCCCTTCACCGGCCTGATTAACCTGCTCCATATACAGCTTTTTATAACCACGATCGGCACGAACCGTATGCGGGGGCTGCCAATGCGCGCGGCGGCGTTCAATTTCATCATCATCCACCAGCAATTCCAGCCTTCGATTGGGCACGTCGAGGCGAATTTGATCACCCGTTTCGACCAGGGCCAACGGCCCACCGATCGCTGCCTCAGGGCTGGCATGCAGCACGATACTGCCAAAGGCGGTACCACTCATCCGGCAATCCGAGATTCGCACCATATCCTTAACCCCAGTTGTCGCCAGCTTTTTTGGGATCGGTATATAGCCCGCCTCGGGCATTCCCGGGGCACCCTTTGGCCCGGCATTGCGCAGAATTAGAACGCTGTCCTTGGTCACATCAAGATCGGGGGTGTCAATTCGGTTTGCCAGATCTTCTAGCGAGTCAAAAACCATGGCTGGCCCCTGATGCACCAATAGATCAGGCGAGCAGGCCGATTGCTTGATAATCGCCCCATCGCCAGCCAGATTGCCACGCAAAAACGCAATGCCGCCCCCAACGTGAATCGGATCATCAAGACCATGAACAACATTTTGCGGAAACGCGGCGGGCATATCCTCGATCTCGTCGCCAAGCGTGCGCCCGCTTACAGTCAGGCAATCAAGATGCAACAGCGGCTTTAAGGCACGAAGGATCGGTGCCATACCGCCAGCGCGATGCAAATCATCCATATAGAACTGGCCGTTCGGTTTCAGATCGACCAAAACCGGCGTGTCATTGCCAAGCGCATCAAAGGCGGGCAGATCAACCTCAATACCGAGCCGCCCCGCCATTGCCGTTAGATGGATGATGGCATTGGTTGAACCGCCGATTGCCAACAGCACCCGAAGCGCATTTTCAAATGATTTTGGCGTCATGATCTGGGATGGGCGCAGCTGTTCTGCGGCCAGCGCCATCGCCCGTGCACCGGCTATTTCGGCGTGGCGCAAACGGTCTGCAGCCACCGCTGGGATCGTGGCACCGCCGGGCAACATCATGCCCAATGCCTCGGTAACACAAGCCATCGTGCTTGCAGTTCCCATTACGCCGCAGGTTCCCGCAGTTGGTACCAACTGGCCCTCAATCTGATTAATGTCAGCCTCGGTAATACGGCCACCACGATAATCGCCCCAAAACCTGCGGCAATCAGTACAGGCACCGACACGCTGTTCACCAACCGTTCCCGACAACATCGGGCCGGTTACAATTTGAATTGCTGGCAGATCAGCACTGGCTGCCGCCATTAACTGCGCTGGCACGGTTTTATCACAGCCGCCGATCAGCACACAGGCATCCATTGGCAGCGCCCCGATCATTTCTTCGGTATCCATTGCCATCAGGTTGCGGAAATACATGCTTGTCGGAAAGGCAAAGGACTCATGCAGCGAAATGGTCGGAAATTCCATCGGCAGGCCGCCAGCCAGCATCACGCCACGTTTGACCGCCTCGACCAGCTTTGGCACATTGGCATGACAGGCGTTATAATCGGAATAGGTGTTGGCGATGCCAATAACCGGACGCGACAACGCATCATCGCTATACCCCATCGCCTTGATAAAGGCTTTGCGAAGGTAAAGCGAAAATGCCTCATCGCCATAACGGGTCAGGCCGCGCTTCATGCCTTTTTGCTGGTCAGTCATTTCATCCCCCAAAAAAAATACCGCCGGACTATAGCAATAAATGTCGATTTTGCTTTGCTGTTTTTGATTGTTCAAGACGGAAAAATCGGCACCTGTAAGCAAATTCGGACTGGAACTATTTTCGCTTGATAGCGCCTCAGCATTACGCAAAGATTATCCAGCATCATGCAACGATTAAAAAACCGCCAAGCCTAGACAATAACCTGCCCATATTCCTGTCACCGTGTCCATGCTGTGTTAATTTTATCAACCTTCGTTACCGAGCCTCATCATGCCATCAGCTTCTTCTGCTCTTATTCAAACGCTAGCCAATAATGGTGTCGAGGTTATTTTCAGCCTGTCCGGCAACCAGATCATGCCGCTTTATGATGCGTGTATTGATGCCGATATTCGCATCATTCATACCCGCCATGAAGGCGCTGCTGTCTATATGGCCGAAGCCTACGCCCAAATCACCGGCAAAATTGGCGTCGCCTTGGTGACAGCTGGCCCGGGGTTATTAAATGCGGTCTCGGCGCTTTATTCGGCGGCGCGTTCAGAAAGTCCGGTTTTGCTGATTAGTGGGGACGCTGCTGTGAACATGGACGGGCGGGGCGGCTTTCAAGAACTCGATCAATGTTCGGTTACCGCACCAATCACCAAATATTCAACACGGCCAAATGCGGCGGCCGCGATCCTGCCCGAATTAGAACGGTGTATTACCGCCGCCCTTGGTGGCAGCCCGGGGCCAGTGCATCTTGCGCTCGCCTTTGATATGTTATCACCAACCACAGATTTAGAACCGGCTGCGGTAACCGCAATACCCCCTGCATCAGGCGTTAGCCACGATGATCTTGACCATATTATTCGTGCAATTGAGGCGGCGAAATGCCCGCTTTTCATAACCGGCCCGCAGGCAAATAAAACCCGCCAACCAGCCGTTAATGCCGCGCTTGAGGCGGCGTTGGGACTGCCGGTTATCTGTCTTGAGTCAGCCCGCGGTCTTTCCGATAGTTTTTACGGCGATCTGACAACCACGCTAAAAGCCGCCGATCTGATCATTCATCTTGGAAAGCTGGCAGATTATTCCACCGGCATTCATGCCGGTGGCAGGATTACCGCAGGAACGCCGATTATCTCGATTTTGACCGACGATCAGGCCGCACCAAATCCGGCGCATGACAAAAACCCTATCCAGCTTATGCGCACTGGCAGCATTCCGGCGGCGATGACCCAGCTTGCCGCCGCAATTACCGATCGTGATATTAATGTAGGCGCCGATCATTGGCCGGCCGCAATCAGTGCATCAATTACCCGCCGTCTTGACTGGCAGGCGGACGGCAAAGGCCGGCATCCAGCCGCCCTGACCACGCAGTTACAGGCAGCGATTAACCGCGCCCCAGCGCCGATTCTAATCGCCGATGGCGGCGAATTTTGCCAATGGGTTCAGGCCGGATGCGTTGCCCCACGCCGCATAATCAATGGCCCATCAGGCGCAATTGGTGGCGGTATTGCCTATGCGATTGGCGCCGCGATTGCCGCACCGGATGCGCAGATTTTTCTGGTGATGGGCGATGGAACGGCAGGATTTTATCTTGGCGAGATGCATACAGCCGTGCGCACAAACGCCAATATCACCGCGATCATTGGTAATGACTACCGCTGGAATGCCGAGGTGCAAATCCAGATTGACACCTATGGACCGGACCGCGTCTATGGCTGCGAGCTTGATGAAAAAGCCGATTATGCAGCGGCGGCAATCGGCCTTGGCGCCTTTGGCAAAACGGTTGGGCCGGACGATGATCTGGACGCCGCCCTTGCCGCCGCCAGCGCGTATCAAGGGCCAGCTTTATTAAATGTGCTAATAGACGGCGTGGCCGCCCCCAAATTTGTGCCCCTCAAGCTATAGGGAAACTTTTCGGACGATATGCGCATCTTATAGCCTGCGCCTCATCCTATCCGGCGAAATTTGCCTCACGCGCCCGCACCAGTGCAACCAGCGTATCATTATAGGGCGTCTTAATGCCCATTTCACGGCCAAGCACCGGCACCATGCCGTTGATCGCGTCAATCTCGGATCGTTTGCCAGCCATATGATCAAGCCGCATTGACGGATTGGCGTTGGGCATATCGGCGGCAAATTTGGTGCCATAGGCAACTGCATCGCTAAAGGAAAATGCCACGCCACGTGCCCGCCCGATTTCATAAGCCTCAAGCATACAGCCAAGCGCCACCGCACGCCGGTCATCATCGCTGAACAGCTGGCCGATTGTGCAGTCAAATGCCACTGACGGCGCACTGCACATGACATTGCAAATAAATTTTTCCCAGACAAGCTGATGAATATCAGCAAACGCCTTGGCTTTAAAACCCGCCCCTTGCCATAGTGATTCAACCCAGACCAACCGGTCAGTCATACCGCCATCCATTTCGCCGATCCGAATCTGGCGCATCGCGTTATGATGGATGTGACCCGGCCCCTTGATTGACGCGCCAAACCCTTCGGCAACCCCAAGCAGCACGTTATCGGTTGGCATGAATTGGGCAATCCGCTCGCCCGCACCAAGCCCGTTCTGGATTGTCAGAACCAGTGCGTCTGGCTGCATGATTTTGGCGATTTCAGCCGCCGCGCTGCCGACGCCATTGGCCTTGGTGGCAATCACAAAAAGATCAATCGGGCCAAGATCGGCAATTTGGTGAACCGCTGTAATGCCGTTGATTATGCGGTCACCACTAGCCCCTTCAAGATGCAGCCCGTTTGCCCCAATGGCGGTGATATGGTCGCCCCAGAGATCAACTACCGATGTCTGATATCCAGCCTCGGCGAACAATCCGGCATAGACCGAGCCCATCGCACCCGCCCCAACGACGGCGATGCGTGGCGCGTTCTTTGATTGAAACCCACGATTGGATTCAGCGCTGGCCTTTGTCATTGAATATCTCCCCCTATTTTAAAAACCATGACAAAATGAAAATCTTAGCAACGCGCCCATCAACAGCGTCAGCCCTCGGCCACGACAATCGTTCCGGCGGCGATCAAGGCATCAATTTCTGCGTCACTAAGGCCCGCCGCCACCAGCACCTCACGCGTATGCTCGCCAAGCGCCGGCGGTAAGCCAGCAACCCCAACTTCGCGTGACCGGCTGAATTTAATTGGCGAGGCAACCCCCTGATAATCATCCCGCGCAAGCACCATTTCGCGTTCGGCCGTTTGCGGATGCAGCAGGGCTTCTTCGATATTACGCACCGGGCCGGCCGGCACCCCGGCAGCAAGCAGAGTTTCGGCAAATGATGCCCCATCGACCTTGGCCAGCGCCGTGGTCAGCAAATCGGTCAAGGCCGCACGATTGACCACGCGGTCGGCATTATCAGCAAAGCGCGGATCATCGGCAATTTCACCCTCGCCAAGCGCGTCACACAGGCGGCGAAACGCACGATTATTCCCGATCCCGATAAAAATATCATTGGTCGCGGTTGCAAATTTATCATAGGGCGAAATGTTCGGATGCGAATTGCCGGTGGCGCGCCCCGGTTTCTTGCTTAGAAAATAATTGGCATTATGCGGATGCATCAAGGCCAGCGCCGAGTCATAAAGCGTCATGTCGATATATTGACCAAGACCTGATGTTTGACGTTCGTGAAGAGCCATCAAAATCCCGATCACGCAATATAGCCCCGTTCCCATATCAACGATTGGCGCGCCAAGACGAACCGATCCGCTTTCGGCCATTCCATTGATCGACATCATGCCAGTCATCGCCTGAATTACCGCATCATAACCGGGCGCACCGCCTAGCGGCCCGGTCGCGCCAAACCCTGATATGCGGCAATGGATAAGCCGGGGAAAGCGGTCCTTTAAAACATCCTCATAGCCAATACCCCATTTTTCCAGAGTGCCCGTCTTGAAATTATCAATCAATATATCGGCGTCTTCTAGAAGCCGCAGCAACAGATCACGGCCAGCCGCGCTGGCAAGGTCAATGACAATGGATTTCTTGTTGCGGTTCACATTGATAAAATACGACGCCATATCACGTGCAAATGGAGGCCCCCACCCACGAACCTCATCACCGCTTGCCGCCTCAATTTTGATAATCTCGGCGCCATGATCAGCCAGAATCTGCGTGGCATAGGGGCCGCCCAGAACGCGGGTCAAATCAATCACCTTAACCCCCTCAAGCGCGTGCTGACCCAAATTTGGTTTTGCTATTGTCATGTTTTACTTAACGCCCCTGATTCTTGTCGCCCAACCATGTCGCCCAACCATGTCGCCCAACCATGTCGCCCAACGGGGCCACTGGTCAAGGCTGATGCCCTAATATGATTTTGGCAAACCAAGCACACGCTCGCCAATATAGTTTAGCACCATTTGCGCACTGACCGGTGCAAGGCGCGGAATCAGCGATTCGCGAAGCAGGCGCTCGACATGATATTCCTTGGCATAGCCCATGCCGCCAAGCGTCATCACTGCATTTGTTGCCGCCTTAAATCCTGCCTCAGCGGCAAAATATTTTGCCGCATTCGCCATACCGCCAGCTGGCGCACCGCTATCATATAAATTTGCCGCCTTGGCAATCAGCAGACTGGCTGCTTCAAGCTCAATCCAGCTTTCGGCAAGCGGATGCTGAATGCTTTGATTTTGTCCGATAGGGCGGCCAAAAACAAAGCGCTCGCCAGCATAGTCCACAGCCCGGCGAAGCGCCGTCTTGCCAATGCCAAGCGCCTCGGCAGCGATTAAAATCCGTTCAGGATTCAGACTATCCAGAAGATAGGAAAACCCCTTGCCCTCTTCGCCGATCCGTTGCGCCTCTGAAACCATCAACCCATCAATGAAAATCTGATTACTATCAACCGCCGCGCGCCCCATTTTTTCGATCTCGCGCACCTCGATGCGGTTCCGATCAAGATCAGTATAGAACAGCGTCAACCCGTCAGTTCGCCGCGCCGCAGGATCGGGCTGGCTGGTGCGTGCCAGCAGCAGAATTTTAGAAGCAACCTTGGCGGTCGATGTCCAGATTTTCTGCCCAGACACAAGATAGCCGCCCTCAACCTTTTCAGCGCGCGTGCGAATATTACCCGTATCCAGTCCGGCATCAGGTTCGGTCACCCCAAAGCAGCATTTAACCTCGCCCTTGATCAGCGGCGGCAACCATTCGGCGCGCTGTGCCTCGGTGCCATAAACCACAATCGGGTGCGGTCCAAAAATATTGATATGAACTGCCGATGCCGCCGCCATACCGCCGCCTGTTTCAGCAATTTTCTGCATCATCAACGCCGCTTCGGAAATTCCAAGCGCGGCGCCGCCATAGGCCTCGGGCATGGCAATTCCAAGCCAGCCACCAGCAGCGATTGCAGCATAGAATTCTTCGGGAAACCGGCCATCACGATCAGCCGCCAACCAATAATCATCGCCAAAATCGGCCATAATAGCGGTGATGGCATCAATGATGGATTGCTGGGTCGGCGAATAGGCAAAATCCATCCTGTTTGATCTCCTTAATAATCAGCGCCAGTAATCAGCGCCGCCTGACACACGCCGCCCTAGCTGGTGCGCGTTCACTGGTACGGATAGCCTGACCAATGAGACGGCCAGAGGGACAAAAATATCTGGCACTTACAGTGAAATGTTTTTTGCCAAAACCCAACAATTTTTTCGCCTTACAGTCACAATAAATATAACGCGGATAAAAGGGTATGCGGTCATGCCAGAATTTGTCATTGATCAGCCGCAGGCTTTGCCCATGACGGCGGCCGTTTGGCAAAAAACGCATCAACCCCTTCGCCGGCATCGGGGTGTTCCCAGCAATCGGCCAATGCGGCAATCGTCATATCAATAACCGCATCATCAATGGCCGGCGTCAACCTGCCGATCAGGCCCTTGGCCGCCTGCATTGCGCTTGGGCTGGTGGCAAGATATGGGGCAATCATGGCCTTGGTGGCGCTGGCAAAATCTGACGCCGGAACGAGGCTTGTAACCAGTCCAATGCGATACGCCGTCTGGCTGTCAAACCGCCGTGCCGACATAAATAATGCGCGCGCCGCCGCTGCCCCGATACGCGCCACAACATAGGGGCTGATCGTCGCCGGTATTAACCCAAGGCGCGTTTCGGTCAGGCCAAAGATAAGATTGTCCGTGGCCAGCACTTCATCACAAACCGCCATCACGCCAATACCGCCACCAAAGGCGTTGCCATCAACCGCGCCAAGCAGCGGTTTTGGAAACCTGTTCATCACACGTAACAGATTGGCCAACGTCGCCGCTTCGGCCATGCGTCTGGCGCGCGGCGCATCAATTTGCTGGCGCATCCATAAAAGATCACCCCCCGCACAAAAACTGCCCACTGCCGTTTGATTGCCCGCCTCTTGCTTGTCTGCCGGGGTGGCTTTCAGGCAAACAAGCCGGCAATCGGGATCATCCCCAAGCCGGACAAAGGCGGCATGAAGTGCAGCAATCATTTCAGGCGATAGCGCGTTATGCCGATCAGGCTGATTCAAGCAAAGATAGACAATGCCGCTGGCCTCATGGGTTTCAATAATTGGCCCCGAAATTGGCCCCGAAATTGACGAATAAGACATGATGAAATTCCTTTGGGAAGCGTAAAATAATCAATGTTTAACCGGCTCTCATTTCGCCAGATTTGGCGCTAGCGGGTTCGGCGTTTCCCCGCGAAGGCTGGTGGCAAATTCTGCCGCAACGCCAAGCGCATCAAGATCAAGCCCGGTCGCAAAACCCGCACCGGCCAGCATATGTGCCACCGCCTCGCTGGCGACATTGCCAGCTGCACCCGGCGCATAGGGACAGCCGCCAAGCCCGCCAACCGACGCATCAAAACAGCGCAGCCCATAGGGCAGGCTTGCGCTAATATTGGCAACTGCATGACCGCCCGTATCATGGTAATGGCCGGCAAGATTTTGCCCGTCAACCGACCGCACACACACATCAAGAAGTCGCCGGATTGCATCGGGTTCGGCCATGCCAATCGTGTCGCCAAGCGAGATTTGATAACAGCCCATATCCATCATTCTGGCCGCCAGATCAGCGACAATCTGCGGCGCGATCTGCCCCTCATCTGGGCAATGGACAACCATGCTGATATAGCCGCGCACCGCAATTTTATGCGCCCGTGCCGCCGCCATTACCGGTTCGAACCGATCTAGGCTCTGGGCGATGCTGCAATTGATGTTTTTTTGGCTAAAACTCTGCGATGCCGCCGCAAAAATACCGATCTGATCAGCACCGGCAGCCACCGCCCGCTCAAAGCCGGTCATATTTGGCACCAGTGCGGCGTAGGAAATATTGGGCTGGCGCGCGATTCCGGCCATGACCGCATCACCATCGGCCAGTTGTGGCACCCATTTTGGGCTTACAAAGCTAGTTGTCTCAATATGGCTAAAGCCGCATTTTGACAGCAGATTAACCAGCTTGATTTTCGCATCAGTCGGGATTGAAACAGGCTCATTTTGCAACCCGTCACGCGGGCTCATCTCAAAAATTCTGACACCGTCTTGGTTCACTTCGATTTTCCATTTGGCTATGGTGCGCGCTTAGGGCTAACATAACCCATCTTAAGGCCAGCGGTCGGCATTTATTTCCGTCGAACCGGCCAGCCATTACACTTGTTTGACCCACCATCGGAGCATTTTTCCATGAGTAAAATCAATATCCAATTTACCCTTTTTTCGGCCTTCTATTCGCCGTTGATTTCAACAATGACCGGCGGTTTTCTGAAAGATGAGGGGCTGGATTTTGACTATACAATTGCCGCGCCCGGCGTGACCGCAATCACTGCATTGGATGATGGTACCGCCGATGTTGTGCAATCGACCCTTAGTCAGGGGTTTAACACCCTCAATAAGGGCGAGGTTCCGGCTTGTGTACATTTTGCCCAGATCAATGAAATGGACGGGTTCTTCCTGACCGGCCGTGATGCTGATCCGGCTTTTAGCTGGGACAAGCTTGAGGGTGCAGAGGTTCTTGTTCATCATGGCGGCCAGCCGATGACAATGTTTAAATATGCTTGTTACAAGGGCGGCATTGATATCAATAAAATCAAAATCATTGATGCTGGCAATGGCGGCGAAATGGACAAGGCCTACCGGGCTGGCACCGGCCAATATATCCACCAGCAAGGCCCGGCCCCGCAGCAGCTTGAGGCGGATGGCGTTGGTCATGTCGTCACCGCCCTTGGCCCGACAATTGGCCCTTGCGGCTTTTCCAGCCTTGCCGCCAAGCCTGAATGGCTGGAAACCGATGAGGCCAAAGCATTCACCCGCGCCTATATCAAGACCCGCAACTATATGAATGATACACCTGCGGCCGAAATTGCCCGCGCTCAAAAACCTCTATTCCCAAATATTGACGAGGCGGTGCTTGCCGATTGCATTGGCACCTATCAGAATATGGGCGTCTGGACACGCCATATCGACATCACTGACGCGGGCTATGAGGCGATGCTCGATATCTTTGAATATGATGGAATGCTGAAAACGCGCTATGCCTATGATCAGGTCTGCGCGCGGCCGCCTGTCGTTTAACTGGCAGAGATACCAGTCTGGCAGAGATATCCATCTGCAAAGACAATGACACTATTTTCAGGGGCTAAGCGGTTGCCTTTTGGCGTGCGCTTGCCCCTCTTTACCAAGCGCGATAAAGCGTTCCATAAAGGGCTTGGCTTCATCATCGCGGCGCACCGCGGCATAGAGCTGGCGCACAAGACCCTGTTTGGTAACCGGCAAGGTGACCAGCCCATCGCCGACATCCGCCGAGCGAATAACCCAGTCCGGCAATACCGCGACCCCCTTATTCGCCCCGACCAGCATCAGCATCACTGCGGTTAATTCGACTTGCCTGATAAGTTTCGGCTCAATTTTGGCTGGAATTAATAGCTGGCTGAAAATATCGAGGCGCGTCCGTTCAACCGGATAGGTGATCAATGTCTCATCACTGAAATCCTGCGCGTCGACATAGTCCTTTCGCGATAGCGGGTTGGCGGTGGCCGCCAGAAATGTCGGCGCATAGGGAAAAAGCTGATGGAATTCAACACCGGGAATATCCTCCGGGTCAGACGAGATGACGATATCAACTTCCTCATCAACCAATGCTTTTAATGCCCGAAAGGCCAGCCCCGGCCGAATGTCGATATCAACGTCGGGATAATCTTGGCGAAACAGGTTCAAAACCGGAAACAGCCATTCAAAACACGCATGACACTCAATCGCAATATGCAGCCTGCCAGCCTCACCACGCTGAAGATTGTCAAATTCTACCTTTAGCAAATCAATCTCGGGCAAGATGCGCTCAGCCGCCCGCAAAAACCGCAATCCCTCGGCAGATAGCCGCATCGGTTTGGTGTTTTTGACAAAGAGATCAACCCCAAGCTGATCACGGATCGCCTTGATCTGATGCGATAGTGCCGATTGCGTAATATGCAGCTGTTCTGCCGCCTGTGCCACGGATCCGGCAGAATGAATTGCCATGATGGTGCGAAGATGACGAAGCTCAATGTTCATGACTATTTCTCATAAAGTTTATGATTATTATGAAATTGTTTCATTATCACATTTCTGGCACAAATTATTTAAGCAAACAAGCCCAGATCAATGACGAGACGGGCGTACCAGTTGCGCATAAAGGAATTCTGGAGATATAAATGAGACATCAGCCGCCAAAAATTTCATTTGAGTTTTTCCCTCCAAAATCATTGCAGGCGAGTTTTAATCTTTGGGAATCGCTGAATGTTCTGGCGCCATTAAACCCTGAATTCGTCTCGGTAACTTATGGTGCGGGCGGCACAACCCGCCAGCTTACAAGAGAAATGACCGAAACCATTGGCAAGAATTATGGGCTTGATGTTGCGGCGCATCTGACTTGTGTGAATGCCAGCAAGGTCGAAACATTGGCTATTGCCAAAAGCTATGTTGATGCTGGCGTGAAACAGATTGTTGCGTTGCGCGGCGATGCGCCAAAAGGCAGTGGCGGCTTTCGCCCGCATCCAAACGGTTTTATAGATTCGGTGGATCTGGTGGCAGGTCTTGCCGCGGCCAACATTAAGACCATCCATGTTGGCGCCTATCCCGAGCCTCATCCAGAAGCCCGCCATTCCAATGCTGATATTGACTGGCTCAAGCGGAAAATTGACGCCGGTGCCACTTCAGCGATTACACAGTTCTTTTTTGATAGCGAGCTGTTCCTTCGTTTTCGTGACCGCTGTGTCAAGTCTGGCATTAGCGTGCCGATTATTCCGGGCATTTTACCCATCGAGAACTGGGATAATGTCAAACAGTTTTCCCGCCAGTGTGGTGCCAGTATTCCAGCCAGCCTTGACGCCGAGTTTGCCATGGCAAAACGCAATGGCGTCGAGGACATTCTATCCGTTGTTGTGGCGACTGATATCTGCGCCGATTTAATGGATAATGGTATTGATCAGTTTCATTTCTATACTATGAATCGGCCCTATCTGACCCGCGATGTTTGTCTTGCGCTTGGCGTTGTCCCAGATACGAAAATAGCGCTTGTGGCCTGAATAACAATTTTGGCCAGCGCTCGAACCCATTCAGTTCCAATCTGATTTGGTTCACTCATATTCCAAGGTGCAGCTTTGGTTTCCAGAATGGGCGGAACAACTCAATTTTTGGGCATCTGTCCATTACAACTTTTAGGCCCGCATCTTCCGCCAGACGCGCCGCATCATGATCAATGACCCCAATTTGCCCCCATAACACTTTTGCGCCTATTGCAATAGCTTGTTCGGCAATATCATACAAATCTTCTGGCTTGCGAAACACCTCAACCATGTCAACGGCTCGATCGACTGAAGCGAGGCTGGGGTAAACCTTCAGCCCGCGAATAGCCTGAAGGCCAGGTCTAGGGTTGATTGGAATCATGTCATAACCAGTTTCGTGCAGAACACGCAAAACGCCGTAGCTAAATTTTGTCTTATCAGGACTGGCACCAACCATGGCAATTGTTTTAACCGAAGAAAGAATATCTTGAATGTAAGCGTCAGTGTAGGGCTCGTTATGGTCCATCATTTTTTATCCATCAATGTCGCAATATCTGCTTTTAATTCGTGCGGAGCCAATGGGTCAAGAAATGGGTTACGATATAGTTTGTTGTGACTATCCACACCAACCTCAATGACGCAGTCACTTTTGGCTCGGGCTACACACAAAACTATGTAGCCTTCACTCAATTGTCGATTGTTTAACGCTACTTGAGACCGCTGATCAACATCACCCTCTATTAATTTTGCTGCACAGGTTATACACCCTCCATATCTGCATCCGTATGGCAAATCAACGCCCTGATCTATCAGCTCGTCGAGGAGTGGTTTGCGACCGCCAACCTCAAAAACTGCATTATCACGATTGGCAATAGTAATCATTTTCATAACCAAATATCGCTTGTACAATCACCACCTGGATAACGGGCTTCATGGCACCGGCTCGGTCCATTAGGCTCATTGCCAAAATCTACAATGAAATTCGGATTGATGGACATGCCACCATTTTCTGGGTCACAATCAACCATCACCATCACTCCACCTTTCTCCCGAATTTCAGGGTAAAATTGGTTGTCCCATGTGCTAAATAACGACGTCGTAACATATAGCCGGCGCCCATCCAGCGAAAGCTGAAACATCTGTGGACCACCAGCGACGGTTACACCATTTACAACTGGACCTTTTCCAAGCAATCCGCCCATCCAGATCTGACCCGTCATTTTTGGATTATGTGGATCAGAAATATCATACTGCCTCATATCCCCATGCAGCCAGTTATTGAGGTATAAATATTTGTCATCCATCGATATCAAGATCGCTGACATAACTCCTGGGATGGGAATAGGCCAGTCAGGGTGTGGTTCATTTTCAACATCAATAATTTTTTCCCACTGCCATCTTCCGGTATCGTTTTTCCACCAGTGAATGACGTTTGAGCTCAGCGCAGCTCCGCAAAAGCCATGAGAGCTATCAGGATTATGGTGGAACTTTACCTCGAGAGGAATCAGTCCATCCTCACCAAGATAAAAGCTCTCTAACGGTTCGCGTTTTTCAAAATCCCAAAAGTGCAGTTCACGTCCATATTTAAGATACCCGACTTCTTCTAAATCAAACCCAGGCATAAATGTATTTGGCGCAGCCCACTCCGAACTGACCATAACGTTATGACGGGGTTGATACCAAAAATCATAGCCAAATTTTATATCACCCATGGAATTTTCCCATCGGCCAACAATTTCAAAATTCTTGTTTAATTGCAGATAGCCGCCTGGAGCCTCACCCTTAGCATTGCCGAGGAAAGAAATAATAATTTCGCTACCAAGACAATGCACCGTGTGCGGGCCAGACAGATTGACCTTGGATTTGATCTCACCACCGTCAATAATGGTGTGAATGCGCGGCGCAGTTGGATCTGTACCAGTATCTACAACATATATGTTATTTGAACGCACCCCTGGCAAAAGAAGGTATTTACGTGACATCTCCGCATCGTTATGGCAGGACGAACATGCATTCCAGCCCATGTGATGTAGCTCGTCACCAATATTCGGCATTTCAAGCCTATGGATCACCTTGCTGAAAGTTGGGCTGTTAGGATCCACATCCACAGTCGCCAAATAATCTGGTTTCTGAATTCCGGTGCCAGTGTAAATTGCAATTGTATATAGTAATGACTCGCGTGGAGCTCTTATTGCATCTTGTGGGGAAGCATACCCCGGTCCACAGCATTCCATTCAAATCTCCTTTTGACCGTGATGTGCATTTATTTAATTAATCATATTTTTCTATGGAATAATTTCTTACTCAAATGATAGCGCCTTTTAGTAGAGGCATTGAAGCAATTTAAATTAACTTTTGCAAAATCAATTATTGCAGCAAAATGCGGGACACCCGATCGATTTTCAAAATCATTACATGCATGGTTAAATTAAGCTATTTCCAATAGCCCTTGGCATTTGCCATCATTTAGTTTTAGATCTTCTAGGCCATCTAATAGCTAGAGGATTGATTCATGCCACGCCCTAAGAGCCCAAACAACCTTTTGCACTGGTCGGCAAAACTCGATGTTCATGGCATCGCTTGGTTGTTTATCCAACTTCGTGACAAATCAGTGAATGTCTTGACCCATGCAGCTGTAGGCGAGCTCGCATTGCTGGTGGACTGGTTAGAGGAGAATGATAGCATTAATGGCGTCGCCTTGCTTTCGGGAAAACCGGGCGGCTTCGTTTATGGCGCCGATATCAATGAATTTGAAACCTTGAAGACCGCCGAGGATGTTGCCGACCATATGGAGATGGTGCATGGGCTATTTAACCGGATTGCAGGTCTGGATGTGCCTAGCTGTGTTGGCATTGACGGCATTGCATTAGGGGGCGGGCTAGAAATCTCGCTTGCGTTTGATCGTCTATTCGTTACCGCATCGACAAAAACTAAACTTGGATTTCCTGAGATTAATCTCGGGATTATGCCGGGCTATGGTGGTACTGGCCGCGCCTATCGACGGGTTGGCACCAAATCAGTCTTGGATATGATGCTTACCGGCCGGCCCGTTGGCAGTAAGGATGCCCTCAATAGCGGCCTTGCCGATGAAATGGTTGATAGCGCTGATGATCTTGCTGCTGCGATGCGCCGATGGATGCTTGACTGCCGCCGCGTTAAACCCGCGCATATCCAGCGTGATGCCACGGCTGACACCGATGCCATTAAAGCGGCACGCGAAACCTATCTGAGACGCGCTCGCGCTGATCATACGCCGGCGCCCTTTGCTATTATTGACCATGTCGAGACCTATGGCCATAATGCTGCTGCTATGTCAGCCGGCGAGATTGGTATCTTTCCGCAATTAATGGTTGGCACGGCGTCTAAAAATCTGCGCCGCGTTTATTATCTGACCGATGCTGTGCGGAAATCGGCACGCGGTGACAGTGGCATTGAGCGACTTCATGTCGTTGGCGCAGGTGTGATGGGCGGTGATATTGCTGCGGTTGGCGCCATGTCAGGCCTTGAAGTCAGCTTAACCGACATGAATGCAGCGGCAATTGACTCTGCGATTGACCGCGCCACAAAACTATTTGAACGTAGACTTAAATCTCCCGATAAAATCGCGGCTGCACTTGGCCGTTTGCGCGCCGACAAACAAGGTCATGGCGTTGCCGACGCCGATCTGATCATTGAGGCAGTTGCCGAAAAACTGGCAGTAAAGCAGGCAGTATTTCAGGCACTGGAGGCGGGCAGCAAACCGGATGCGATCCTTGCCACCAATACATCGGCTATCCCTCTTGAAGATATTGCCACCAGTTTGAAATCGCCTGAGCGTTTGATCGGATTGCATTTCTTTAATCCAGTTCCGGTGTTGCCACTGGTCGAAGTCATCTGGTCAAAATTTTCCAATCAGGACATGGTCAACCGCGGGATGCAATTTGCTGGCAGGATCGGCAAACTGCCAATCCGCTGTAAGTCGGCACCCGGCTTTCTGGTTAATCGTGCCCTGCTTCCTTATATCTTCAAGGCTATTGAGGCGGTGGCAGCTGGCCAGTCTGCAGATTTGATTGACGAGTCACTGGTTGATTTTGGGATGCCGATGGGACCGGTTGAACTTGCTGACCAGATTGGTCTTGATGTCTGCCTTGATGTTGGCGTTGTGCTGGGCATCGCCCCGGCGGCCAAGGATCTGCTGACCGAAAAATGCGCCGCCGGAACCATTGGGCGCAAATCAGGCAGCGGGTTTTATGATTGGGATGGCAACCGCCCGATCCGGCCGCGTCAGCCGCACGACGCTGCGAGTATGGCCGCAATTGCCAAATCAATGCTGGCACCGATGATTGACGAATGCCAGCAAGCGATTAATGAGGGCGTGGTAGACTCGGCCGAAAGTGCCGATGCAGGCATGATATTTGGCATTGGCTTTCCCGGTTTTCGGGGTGGCCCGCTAAATTGGGACCAATCTCCAAGTGAATGACGTCTTTTGTGTGGGTAGCGTAGATAGAGACCATGCAAGTAACGGTTAGGTGCTTGGCAATTTTGAAGATAAATCATGCTGAATACGCATGATGATTTATGAGATAGATCGAGGATTACGATGACTGACATTTTTATTCTGGCGGCACAGCGATCAGCCATTGGCAGCTATGGCGGCACCTTGAAAGACACCCCGCCTATCGAGCTTGCAGTTCCGGTGGCAAAAGACGCTATTGCCAAATCAGGCGTTCCAGCTGACGCCATTCAGCACGCTGTTTATGGTCATGTTATCCATACCGAACCGCGCGATATGTACTCACCACGTTGTATTTCCATTGGTGCTGGCGTCAGTGAAACCGCGCCCGCATTTCAGGTTAATCGCTTATGCGGTAGCGGCCTTCAGGCGATTGTTAGCGCCGCCCAACTGATCCAGCTTAGCGATTGTGACACGGCGCTTGCTGGCGGGGTTGAGGTTATGAGCCGCGGTGCCTATATCCTGCCCGCCCAGCGCTGGGGTGCACGGATGGGTGATGCGGGCGTCATTGATATGATGACTGGGGCGCTGCAAGACCCGTTCGGGCTGGGCCATATGGGCATTACCGCAGAGAATATCGCCGCCGATTTTAACATTAGCCGCAACGATATGGATGCGTTTGCCGCGCAATCACAAGCCCGGGCCGCCACCGCCGATGCTGCGGGATATTTCACTGGCCAGATCACCCCGCTAGATCTGACCCAACGGCGTAAAACCATTACCTTTGATCGTGATGAATTTATCCGTGGTGACACCACCAATGAGAGCCTTTCCGGATTGCGCCCCGCATTTGCCAAGGACGGTCTGGTAACAGCTGGCAATTCATCAGGGATTAATGACGGCACGGCATCATTGATTCTGGCAAATAAGGACGCGCTAAAAACGCATAAAGCCGTAGCATTGGCGCGGATTGTCGCCTATGGATTTGGCGGCGTACCGCCACGCATCATGGGCATGGGGCCGGTACCGGCAAGCAAAATGGCGCTGCAACGCGCCGGACTGACGATTGATGATCTTGATCTCATCGAAAGCAATGAAGCCTTTGCCGCACAGGCCTGTGCCGTGTCGCGTGAGCTGGGGTTTGATCCGGCGCGCGTCAATCCGAATGGCGGTGCTATTGCACTGGGTCATCCGGTTGGTGCAACCGGCGCAATCATTATGACCAAGCTGGTGCATGAGTTGCACCGGATCAATGGCCGTTACGGTATGGCAACCATGTGTATCGGCGGCGGTCAGGGCATTAGCGTCATCATTGACGCCAAGCCCTAATACCATGGCGGCATCAGTACCAGAAATAGACCAGAGCCGAAAATAACGGAGCCAGTATTATGTATAAAGCGCCCCTCGAAGATTATCAGTTTTTGTTAGAGCGGGTCATTGGATTTGATGCGCTGATGCACGCAATTGGCAATGACGAGGTCAATCAGGAACTGGCCGATGCAGTTCTTGAAGAAGCTGGCAAGCTGGCCGGTGATGTGATTGCCCCCTTGAACCATAGGGGCGATATCATCGGTGCCAAACGACTGGAAGATGGGCAGGTCGTAACGCCTGACGGGTTTCGTGATGCCTATAGGGCGATGGGGCAAGGCGGCTGGACCGCGATGGAGGCCGCGGCTGATTTTGGGGGGCAAAATCTGCCAATGACGCTGACCACTGCGGTGAATGAGCTATGGCAATCAGCAAATATGGCGTTTGCCCTTTGCCATCTTTTAACCCAAGGGCAAATCTATGCTTTGCAGAAATCGGCCAGCCCCCTGTTACAGCAAACCTATATCCCGCCAATGGTCGAAGGGCGCTGGACCGGCACAATGAATTTGACCGAGCCACAAGCCGGCACCGACCTTGCCGGCATCAAGAGCCGCGCCGTACCAAACGGCGATCATTATCTGATCAGCGGCCAGAAAATCTACATTACCTACGGCGAACATGACATGGCCGAAAACATCGTCCATTTGGTATTGGCGCGCACACCGGAAGCGCCCGACGGCATCAAGGGTATTTCGGTCTTTATCGTACCAAAATTCCTGCCCGATGCAGAAGGTAATTTCACCAAGCCGAATGATCTGCGCTGCCTGTCGATTGAAAAAAAGCTGGGTATTAAGGGTTCGCCAACCGCCGTCATGCAATATGGCGAGGCAGGCGGGGCTGTCGGTTATCTTGTTGGCGCGGAAAATCAGGGTATCGATATCATGTTTGGCATGATGAACCATGCGCGAATAGCGGTCGGGTTGCAGGGACTTGCGATTTCCGAGCGCGCCTATCAGCAGGCTAGAACCTATGCGCGTGACCGTGTTCAAGGCGTGCCACTAGATGGTAAAAAAGGCGATGCGATTGTGCATCACCCGGATATTCTGCGCCTGCTTGGCGGCATGAAATCTGAAATTGAAGCCATGCGCGCCCTAATGATGGTTGGCGCCGCCGCGATGGATAAAGCACGCTATGCCGATGCCGCTGAAAAGACCGAACTGGACGCCCGAGTTGGCCTGTTAATCCCGGTGATCAAGGGATGGATGACCGAACGTGCCCAGCAAATCACATCAGATGCACTGCAAATTCACGGCGGCATGGGGTTTATCGAGGAAACCGGCGCAGCACAGCATTATCGTGACGCCCGTATTCTGCCGATCTATGAAGGCACGACTGCAATTCAGGCAAATGATCTGGTGTTCCGCAAAACAATCCGCGATAACGGCGCCGCAGTTACCGCGCTGTTTGATGAAATTAATCGCGATATGAGCGCACTTGAACAACATCCGAATACGGCAATTGTCGCAGCGGCAAAAGCTGTTATCGAGGCAAACGATACCGCGCGCAAAACCGTTGCCCAAATTATCGCCAGGGCCAATAACCCACGCCGGCCGGCCGCTGCGGCCAGCAATTATCTGATGCTGCTTGGCACATTATGTGGTGGCTGGTTGATGGTGCGTGCCGGTGCACGTGCCGCTGATGCGATTGCCGCCGGTGAAACCGGGACGGTTGGCAATGATGATTTTATGGCAATCAAGATCACCACGATGCAAATCTATATCACGCATCACCTGCCAAAACTCTTTGCGCTTGCCCGCACCGTCGGTGATGGTGATGCGCCAGTATTGGCGATGCAGCCGGAATGGCTCTAATCTCTCGCACAGGGTATTGAACCATGGGGTTCTGGGCCAAAGGGATCTAGATTATATCTCGCAGGCTAGGGCTTTTCGGCATCTTTAAAAATGACCTTGGCCCACCCCTCCCACAAACGCGATAGCGCCGCATAATCAGCCTCGCCAAGCCCGTTTGCCTCGGCAATTTCATACGGTGTATGCGATGCCGAAATGGCAAAAAGCGGTACACCAAGCTGTTGCGCGGTTTCCAGTGCAAGGCACGAATCCTTGCGCGCATTCGTCACTGACATACCGCCGTCAAAATCGGCATGTTTCATCCGTTCCTGTACGCGGTGAACAAGCGGGCGCAGCATACCCTCCTCGCGGTTCAGGATCGAAATGAATGTGTCGCTGGAAACCTCCAGCTTCTTTGACATTGAAAAAGCCTCGATTAGCACCACCATAAGCGCGTGCATCACTGCATTATTAACCACCTTGATGCCCATTCCCGCACCAATCTTTCCAAGGTCGTAAATGTCTGCCGCAACGGGTTCGAGGACCTGCTTTGCAATGACTTTGGCGGCATTATCTCCGCCCATAAAAAACGTCATCTGGCCGCTTGCCATGCTGGCAACACCGCCAGCGATGGCAGCATCGACAAACCCGACATCATGCCGCGCGCACAATGCGGCACAATCAATCGCTGTTTGCGGGGTAACCGTGCTGGTCTCGATAATCAATGGCGGTTTGCGCGCCGTGGCAAGAAGCTGGGTCGTTACCGCCAAAGAGATATCAGGGTGCGGCAATGACAGGATGATTACATCCGCCGCCATTGCGACACCGCCAATATCATCATGCGTGATAACGCCATTTGCCGCTGCCCAGTTAAGCCGTTCGACATTCTGATCATGGCCATGAACAGGCGCCAATGCGGCAAAGGCAGTGGCAATGGCACCGCCTGCATTGCCAAGGCCAATAATACCTATAACAGGGGCTGGATTTAACCGGTCTATCATATGTCTATCCTCTTCATTTACGCCCCTTGTCTTTGGCTTTGCCATATCAGGCTTTTGCCCATATCAGTCGTCTATAGAGGGCATCAATCACCGCCAATATCATTGATCAGGCCAGCCGTTTCGACAACAGCGTGAAACAAGACATTGGCGCCTGCTGCCGCCCAGTCCTGGCTAATTTCTTCGGCTTCATTATGCGACAACCCACCAACACAAGGGCACATGATCATCGCGGTTGGCGCAACCTTGCTCATCCAAAAAGCATCATGCCCAGCGCCTGAAACAAGGTCCATATGGCTATAGCCAAGCCGGTCTGCAGCGCCGCGCACCCGGTCAATACAGGCCCGGTCAAACGCCACCGGATCAAACGCACCGGCAAGCTCAATATCAATCCCCAGCCCAAGCGAGGCCGCAATTTCACCTGCACCGGCGCGCAGCTCGGCATTCATTGCCGCAATCACCGCCGGATCAGGGCTACGGAAATCGATGGTAAATATGGCCTTGCCCGCGATGATATTGGTTGAATTTGGGAAAATTTCGCAATGCCCGACCGCACCGACAGCGTGCGGGGCGTTCTTCATCGCAATCTGATGCGCCAACACGGTAATCTGCGCCATGCCAAGGCCGGCATTTACCCGTGATGCCATCGGCGTTGATCCGGTATGCGCCTCTTTTCCGGTCAGGGTAATGCGAATCCAGTTCAGCCCCTGCCCATGGGTAACGACGCCAATATCGATGTTCGAATCCTCTAAAATCGGCCCCTGTTCGATATGAAGCTCAAAAAAAGCAGCAACTGGCCGCTCGCCGACTGGCGCATCACCGACCCAACCAATCCGTTTCAATTCATCACCAAAACTTGCGCCAGCCGCATCGGTACGCTGATAGGCCCACTCCAGACTATGCACACCGGCAAAAACGCCCGATGCCATCATTGGCGGGGCAAAACGGCAGCCTTCTTCATTCGTCCAGTTAACAATCTCAATTGGATGGCGGGTTTTCAGTCCCGCCTCATTCAGGCTGCGAATAATCTCCAGCGCTGCCAGAACGCCAAGCGGCCCATCATATTTCCCGCCCGTTGGCTGGGTATCAAGGTGGCTGCCAACCATGACCGGCGGCAGACTGTTATCCAAACCATCGCGGCGGGCAAACATATTGCCCATCTGATCAGTTTGAAGCGCCAACCCCTCGGCCTCACACCATGTCTGAAACAGCCGCCGCGCCGCCGCGTCATCATCGGTAAGCGCCTGCCGGTTATTACCGCCTGCGATACCCGGGCCAATCTTTGCCATTTCCATCAGGCTGTTCCATAGCCGGCTTGCGTCAATTCGCAGATTACGGCCGATCATATGCGCATCACTATTCATAATAATGGGTTACCTCCTGCCGGTTTTAAGTCTGTTTGGTCGGTCCTTGTCTGGTCTTATTTTGGCGCCTCATTTTTGGCGGCTCATTTTAGGGTGGGCACATGAAAGGTCAATGACGCCCATAGCGATTCCCACATTTCATCGCCCGCATCAGCCCCGCGCAACGGCCGCAAAATCACACTATCAACAAGGTAGTCGCGTCCGGCCAATAGGGCAAAACGCGCGCGGCCTTCCTGATCAGTTTTATATTTTGCTGTCTCCACATGACGCGGATTATGCCGGGTGAAAACGGTAATCTGGGCATTGGCCAGCGGCTTGCCGCCTGCATAGAGCCGGATTGGCATCATTTCTAAGGGCGGCAATTGATAGGGATTCGCCTCGGCAACAAGCTCGATTGCCAGACCAAGATGGCGGTCATTTCCAGCACCGGCCGTGCCAGCCCCACCAACATTGATCAGGCTTTTTGCAAAACGTTGATAGCGCTCGGTGATCTTATCCAGCGAAAAGCCGAGGCTTTGATGCTGTTCAAACGCCTGATCAAAGCCTTTTTCGCGGGCAAAATCATCAAACTTTGTGGGCGATAAATAGACCATACGGATCGGCGCAGTTTGATGCAAAATAATGCCAAGGCCCGCCACACCAGAGTTGATTTTTCCGGCCGGACGATCACCATAGCGGCCAGAAATCTCTTGCCGTTCCAGTCGATCATCCGGCTTGTCATTGATAGTCGGCCGCAAAAGCGCAAATGCCTCGATCTGATCCGGAACATAAATTGCCGATGTCCCCAAAAAATCAGTGCCAATTAGCAAATCTGCCGTTAAGGTTTGATTGGATTTGGGCTGGAACGACGATGGCTCAATCCAGAATTCATGGGCCTGTGATGATGCTGATATAGCGATAAGAAACCCGGCAAATGCCAATCCTATTTTAGCTATATTACAGGTTATTTTGACGATCTTTCGCGCCGCCACACTCACCATCATAACAGCAGAAATAATCATACCATCCTCAAAAGACCATAAAGTTGAACAATTCATGTTTCGCAAAGACTTCAGACCATTGATTGCCAATTGTAAAGCCTTATCATGCCATCTTGGCCTGTGCCTTTTCCTGTTGCTAATCAGCCCGTTCAGCATGGCAGCATTGGCCCATGAAATCCGGCCAGCGGTTGCCGATTTATCACTGTCGAACGCGGCCGGAGGCGACGCCGAAACTGGCACATCCAGCCGCCTTCACATCAGCATTGATTTGAATGCCGAGCTGTTTCTTGCCGGCCTTGATGCCAGCCTAGTGCGCGACACTGACGACGCACCACAAGGCGCCGATTATGACGCGCTTCGGCAATTACCCGCCGCTGAATTGGCCGCTGAATTCACCCGGAAATGGCTCGAATTCAAACAGAGTCTGACCGGTCTTGCCGGCACTGTAGCGGACGGTGATTTTCGGCCACTAGATTTTCAGCTTGAAACAATCACCGTTGAGGATAATCCGGCTATCACCCTGCCTAGAAATAGTAGGCTTGCGATATCAGCCATGCTTGACCCCGCCGATAAAAGCGTCCGCTTTGGCTGGGCTGCTAGCCTCGGGCCATTGGTTGTTCGCCAGCAAGATCCGGCGAAAACGCCTGAAACCCTCTATACCGGCTATCTTGAACCGGGGGCGATAACCCCGCCAATTTTAACCAGTGGCACAACGGCTCAACCGGCCCTAACCGTCGCGCTTGATTATATTAAAATTGGTTTTGTTCATATTGTGCCAAAGGGGCTTGATCACATTCTGTTCGTGCTGGGGCTGTTTTTCTATGCCGCACGATGGCGGCCACTGCTGGGGCAGGTCACGCTGTTTACACTGGCACATACGGCAACATTGATGCTGGCAAGCACCGGCTATATTGAGGTGTCGCCGGAAATTATCGAGCCATTAATCGCGGCGTCCATCATTTATATTGCCTTTGAGAATTTGCGCAGCACCCGTTTAGGCGGTGGACGGCTGGCGGTGATTTTCGGATTTGGGCTTCTTCATGGGCTTGGCTTTGCCAGTGTGCTTGGCGATATCGGCCTCGCCAGCAACCAGTTTATGCTGAGCCTAATCAGCTTTAATATCGGTGTTGAGCTGGGCCAGCTTGCTGTTCTTGTGCCTGCCTTTTTGATATTCGGTGTCGCCGCGGGCAACGCGCTGTGGTACCGGCGCCTGATCGCAGTTCCGGCGTCATATGCAATTGGCGGCATCGGCCTTTGGATGCTGGTGACACGCCTAATCGGCAGCTAGAGCTCACAATGGAGCATCAAGCCATAAAATTTTGCGAATGCTGAAAAGCGCATTGCGTCACGGCGCGGAATTGGCAATGATGGGACAGGGACAAAATGTTTCAAAATGGCACTGATAACGTCAAATCATGCCAGACCATACCACGACAAGAGCGAATAAAATCGGCGACAGGCCAGATTGCATTTCGAGGGAGACAAAGATGAAAAAACTTATGACGATTTGCGCTGTCACGGCGGCGATGGCCGCAATGCCGGCAATGGCCGAAACGGTTAAGATCGGCTATATGACCACATTGTCTGGCGGTGCCGGCATTATTGGCAAACAGATGCAGAACGCAGTCAATCTGGCTATGCAGCACAAGGGCGGCAAGCTTGGCGGTATGGATGCCGAAATCATCTATGCCGATGATCAGCGCAAACCCGATATTGCCAAACAGCTGGCGAACCGTTTGCTGAAAAGCGATCGGGTGGATATTGTCGCCGGCGTTATCTGGTCAAACCTGCTGATGGCGATTCACAAGCCGGTAACCCGTGCAGGCAATTTGCTGATCAGCTCGAACGCTGGCCCGTCGCCGATTGCCGGTGATCAATGCCACGAGAATTTCTTTTCCATGTCATGGCAGAATGACCAAACGCCAGAGGCTATGGGCAAACATATGCAGGATGCCGGCATTAAATCGGTCTATCTGATGGCGCCAAACTATCAGGCCGGCAAGGACATGCTGTCCGGCTTCAAGCGCTATTACAAAGGTAATGTGGTTGGCGAAGTATACACCAAGCTGGGCCAGTCTGATTTTCAGGCCGAGCTGTCGGCATTGCGCGCCGCCAAGCCTGAAACAACGATGATTTTCCAGCCGGGCGGGATGGGGATCAATTTTGTCAAACAGTGGAAGCAGGCGGGTATGGATGGGGTTAGCAAACTCTATCAGGTCTTTAGCGTTGACGGGGTATCATTACCGGCGTTGAAAGATTCGGCGCTCGGCATCCTTGGCACACAAACCTGGTCACCCGATCTTGATAATCCGATCAATAAGAAATTTGTTGCCGATTACAAAGCTCAGTTTGGCGGCTATCCGTCTTTCTATGCGGCACAGGCCTATGACACGATCTTGGCGATCGATTATGCAATTGCAAAATCTGGTAGCAAGGACACCGCCAAAATGCGCGCCGCACTGGCAACAGGCGATATCCCAACCACCCGCGGCAATCTGAAAATGAACACAAATCATTTTCCGATCCAGAATATCTATCTGCGTGAAACAGTGAAGGATGCTGACGGCGTTGTCACAACCAAGGTGATTAGCACTGTCTTTAATAATCACGCCGACTCATATGCGGTAAATTGTAAATTCTAAAAAACCAGCCAGCGGCCGTTTCTGTGCTGCTGGCTGGGAACAAACAGTCTGCACAACGGCGCGGCTAGCGCGACTGGTTACGGCCTATGACCCTTACCCTTATTCTTGAACAGACTTTCAACGGTCTGCAAGCCGGCGTTACCTTGTTTCTGGTCGCTGCCGGTTTGACCCTTATTCTGGGGATTATGGATTTCGTCTTTCTGGCGCATGGTGCGCAGGTGATGATTGGCGCCTACGCAGCGGCGGCGATTACCCAAGCCACGGGCAATTTCTTTGTCGGGCTGGGTCTGGCCATTCCCATTACATTTGCTAGCGGCTATCTTCTCGAATTATTAATCATCCGGCATCTTTATCGGCGCGATCATATGGAACAGGTCTTGGCGACCTTTGGTCTGATCCTGTTTTTTAACGAGGCTATTCGTATTGGCTTTGGCCCGGCCGCGATTTATTCAGATTTGCCGCCATCGCTGTCAGGCTTTGTCGAGATTTTACCTGAAACACCCTATCCGGCTTTCCGGCTTGGGGTGATCGGTGTTGGCCTTATCATTGCGCTGGGGATTCATTTATTCGTGTCTAAAACCCGTATTGGGGCGATGGTGCGCGCCGGGGCAAACAATCCGGAAATGACGGCCGCGTTGGGGGTTAATATCAAAATTCTGTTCCGGCTGATCTTTGCAACCGGTGCGTGCCTTGCCGGTGTGGCTGGCATGATGCTGGGGCCGTTGACTGCGGTGCAATCGGGCATGGGTGAGCCTTTGCTGATTCTATCGCTTGTGGTGATCATCATTGGCGGTATTGGTTCGGTTCGCGGCGCCTTTGTTGCGGCGATTATCGTGGGGCTGGTTGATACCCTCGGGCGGGTTTTTCTGCCATCAATTTTGCGGTTATTTGTCGAGCAGGCAACCGCCGACGGTGCCGGGCCCGCATTGGCGTCAATGCTGGTTTATATTCTGATGGCAGTGGTACTGATTTTCCGGCCAACCGGCCTGTTTCCAGCCAAGGGATAGTGACATGACCGGATTATTACAATTTTTTGGTCTGATTCACGCTGGCATCCGCGACAATAAATTGCTGTGGCTGCTCATTGCCGGATTCGCGCTTTTTCCAATCGTCACGCATCTTGTTGATCTGCCGTTCTGGAACGATGTTGTGATGCGGATCATGCTGCTTGGCATGGCGGCCATGGGGCTTAATCTTGTGCTTGGCTATGGCGGCATGGTTTCGTTCGGTCATGCGGCCTTTATTGGTATTGGCGCTTATTGTGTTGGCATTGGTCAGTTTTACGGCCTGATGAATGGCTGGGCGCATATCCTGCTTAGCATCGCGGTTTGCGCCAGCCTGGGGCTGGTGATCGGCTATTTGGCGCTGCGCACAACTGGCATCTACTTTATTATGATCACGCTTGCCTTTGCGCAGATGCTGTTTTTTCTGTTTGTTTCGCTGGAACAATTTGGCGGCGATGACGGCATGAGCATTGACCGCGCCAAATTTCTGCTGATCGATCTTTATGAGCCATTACGGCTATATTTTCTGATCTGGGCGATGTTGGCACTTGTTGCGCTTTTGTTAATGTTTGTCGTGCGATCACGCTTTGGGGTGACCTTGCGCGCCATTAAAAGCAATGAGTCTCGCGTTGAAGCGATGGGGCTTGTGCCACTTCATTTCAAAATTACCGGCTATGTAATTTCGGCCGTAATTTGCGGGCTGGCGGGAACTTTGTTTGCCAGTTGGCAGGAATATGTATCCCCCGACATCATGCATTGGACTCGGTCGGGTGAGTTGATGATCATCATCATCCTTGGCGGGCTTGGAACGCTGGCAGGACCGCTGCTTGGCGCGATTGTCTTTTTGCTACTTGAAGAATTTTTACCATTAATGCTTGGGGCACTGGCACCAGCCTATGCCGAGAACTGGATGGTGTTATTTGGCCCGCTGTTAATCATGGTGGTGCTATTTGGACGCGGCGGATTGGTCGGGCTGATCGACCGCAAGATTCTGCCCCGCCTTGGTCGGGGTAAAACAGCGGTGAAATGATGACAAATCCGGTTCTAGAACTTCGCAACCTAACAAAATCATTCGGCGCATTGACCGCGACAAATGACCTGTCATTAACCGTAATGCCGGGGGAAATTCATGCGTTAATTGGCCCGAATGGCGCTGGGAAAACAACCTTGATCCAGCAGATTTACGGCGCATTAAAACCTGACAGCGGTCAGGTGCTATTAAATGGGCGCGATCTAACCGGCCTTTCGGTGCCAGCGCGTATCCGCGCCGGAATTGGCCGATCGTTCCAGATCAGTAATGTCTTGATGGATTTTACCGTTTTGCAAAATGGGATCATTGCCGAGCAGGCGCGCCGTAGCCAAAGTTTTCGATTTTTACAACCGGCTTTCGCGGACCGTCAATTGATTGACGGTGCCATCGCTATCCTTGATCGGGTTGGGCTATCCGGCCGCGCTGATGTGATGGTTAGTGATCTGGCGCATGGTGAACGGCGGATGCTAGAACTGGCGCTGGCAATGGCCGCGGCGCCCAGCCTTTTATTGCTGGATGAACCAATGGCCGGTGCCGGGCCTGACGATGGCCAGCGCATGACCGAAATCATTGATGGGCTTCGCGGCGATGTGGCGATTTTACTGATCGAGCATGATATGGATGCGGTGTTCCGCCTTGCCGACCGCCTGACAGTCTTGGTCGAGGGCAGTGTCATTGCCGCTGGAACCGTCGACGAAATTAGTAATAATCAGGCGGTGAAAGCGGCCTATCTTGGCGATGAGGACTAGGCGATGCTGCATCTTCACAATGTTCAGTCAGGCTATGGTGCGGGGCAGGTTCTATTTGGTGTATCGCTGGCGGTTCCGGCTGGCAAGGTTGTCTCACTGATGGGCCGCAACGGCATGGGCAAAACCACCACCATCCGCACGATCATGGGGCAGTTGCCCTTGATCGCGGGGCGTATTGAACGCTTTGGCGATGACCGGCCAGATCAGCTGCCATTTCAGATTGCGCGCGCCGGTATCGGGCTGGTGCCTGAAGGGCGGCAGATTTTTTCCAATCTGAACGTCGCTGAGAATTTACAAACCTTTTATCTGCCACCGCGTGATGATACGGCATCGCACTGGCATTATGACCGTGTGCTGGCATTATTTCCGAGGCTTGCCGAACGACGCGATCATGCGGGCAATCATCTATCAGGTGGTGAACAGCAAATGCTGGCAATTGGACGCGCGCTGATGACCAATCCAAAACTATTGATCCTTGACGAGGCAACCGAGGGGCTAGCCCCGATCATCCGCAATCAGATATGGGATTGTCTTGCCACGCTAAAGGCCGAGGGGCAGTCGATCCTGATTATTGATAAAAATGTCAAAGCCATGGCTAGGCTGGCCGATTACCATTATATTCTGGACAAGGGGCGAGTTGTCTGGCACGGGGATTCAAAAACATTGCTTGGAACCGATGGGCTGACCGCGCGTTATCTTGGAGTTTGAGGAAGAAAACAACCGGTGAGCCGGATAGGATTTAACATGAATGCCTTTATTTGTGATGCTGTTAGAACTCCGATTGGCCGCTTTGGTGGCGCACTCTCATCAATGCGCCCAGATGATATGGCCGCGCATGTGATCGAGGCATTGCTTGCGCGTTACCCAGATTTAAACAAGGGCGCCATTGACGAGGTGGTTTTTGGTGCGGCCAATCAGGCTGGTGAAGATAACCGCAATGTCGCGCGGATGGCGTCGCTGCTGGCAGGGCTGCCGGTTGAGGTGCCTGCAAGCACGATTAACCGCCTTTGTGCATCGGGCATGGATGCTGTTGCCACGGCAGCACGAGGCATTCGGGCAGGTGATTATCATCTGGCCATTGCGGGCGGTGTTGAGAGCATGAGCCGCGCCCCCTTTATCGTGCCAAAATCTGAAACTGCCTTTGCGCGTAAGGCCGAGATTTATGACACAACGATTGGTTGGCGGTTTGTAAATCCGGCAATGAAGGCCGCTTATGGGGTCGATTCAATGCCCGAAACAGCCGATCATGTTGCAGCTGATTATCATATCAGCCGCGCCGATCAGGATGCGTTTGCGCTGCGCTCGCAGCAACGCTGGGCAGCTGCGCACGCCGCCCAGAAATTCGCTGACGAAATCATTCCCGTGCCAGTTCCTCAACGCCGCGGTGATCCGGTTATATTCGATACTGACGAGCATCCCCGCCCCGATACCAAAGCTGAACGGCTTGCTAGCCTTGCCGGGGTAAATGGTGACGGCTCAACGGTAACCGCTGGCAATGCATCGGGCGTCAATGACGGGGCAGCGGCGCTGTTGCTGGCCTCGGCCGAAGGGGCCAAGATGCATGGTTTGCGGCCAATGGCGCGGATCGTGGCAACAGCTGCCGCTGGGGTGGCACCGCGCGTTATGGGAATTGGGCCGGTGCCTGCCACCAGAAAAGCGCTGGAAATGGCCGGTCTTTCGATTGAGGATATGGATGTGATCGAGATCAATGAGGCCTTTGCGGCGCAGGGGCTTGCCTGTCTTCGCCAGCTTGGCATTGCTGATGATGCGCCGCACGTAAACCCGAATGGCGGGGCGATCGCGATTGGCCACCCACTTGGCATGTCTGGTGCACGGCTTGTGCTGACGGCAGCTTATGAGTTAAAGCGGCGCGGCGGACGATATGCGCTTTGTACCATGTGTGTTGGCGTTGGTCAGGGCGTCTCGATGATTATCGAGGCCGTCTAACTGCCCGTCTAACTGCCGGTAAATTCTGCTGGGCGCTTGGCCAGAAACGCGCGCACCCCTTCAGCATAATCATCTGATCTGCCGCACGCCTGCTGCATGACTGCCTCATCATCAAGATGCCCATCAAACGGATTGCTGGCAGCGGCTTGCATCAATTTTTTTGTCCCTGCATAGGCGGCGGTCGGGCCAGATGCAAATTTTGTTACAAGGTCATGCGCTGCCAGCATTAGTTCGGCATCATCATAGCTTTTCCAGATAAGCCCCCATTCAGCCGCTTGCGACCCGGATAGCGCCTCACCGGTTAGCGCCAATCCCATGGCACGCGCCATGCCAAGACGGCGTGGCAAGATCCAGCTACCACCGGCATCAGGCACCAGACCAATTTTCGAAAAGGCCTGAATAAAGCGGGCATTATCTGCCGCCAGAACAACATCACAAGCCAGCGCCAGATTAGCACCTGCCCCTGCCGCAACCCCGTTCACCGCACAGACCACCGGCACCGGCGATCCGGTAATCAGCCGCACCAGCGGATTGAAATAATCATTTAATGTCTGCCCCAGATCAGGCGGCCAATCGCCAGTATCAGGATTGCGATCGCCAAGATCCTGACCCGCACAAAAACCACGCCCCGCACCGGTAATCAATATTGCGCGCGCCGTGCCGACATTTTCCAACGCCGCCCGAAACGCACGATGCATTTCGATATTAAGCGCATTTAACCGGTCGGGTCGGTTTAGGGTAATTTTGACCCAATGATCGCGCTTTTCAACAATGATTGTATCGCTCATATCATCCCTGCCATTTGCTGTTATTTGGTTTCTCTTAAGGGCGCGCGCCATGACCTATTTTTTTTAGATATATTTTGCCAAAATGACGCGAAACAGGTCTTTGTTGCGGCGTGATAATCTTGCATGATCACAAGCGACCTTCGCAAGCATTCTGGCACTAGTTTCGTCAGTTTAGGTGAAGATAATCATTTGCATAGATCGGCATCCACAAACGGCCCTCATGAAAATGCGGCGCCATTGCAAACCCAAAAGGAACAGCCATGACGGTAAAATTCTGGCGCGATGATAATGTGTTTTTTGTCGAGCTTGCCAACCCGCCGGTCAATGCTATCAATCTGGCTGTACGCAGTGGGCTGCATAACGCGCTGATGGCGCAAAAGGCCGAAGCCGGTATTGACCGTGTTGTGCTGATGGGAAGCGATAGAATCTTTGCAGCCGGAGGTGATGCACGCGAATTTGATACCCCGCCGGTGGCACCACATTTGCCCGATATTCTGGCGATGATTGAGGCATCTGAGGTTCCATGGATTGCACTGATAACCGGGGCCGCGCTTGGTGGCGGGTTGGAACTGGCGCTGGCCTGCCGCTATCGGATCGCTGTAACAAAGGCCCAGCTTGGCCTTCCCGAAGTGCTGCTTGGCGTTGTTCCGGGTGCTGGCGGTACCCAGCGCCTGCCACGTCTGATCGGGTTTTCTGCCGCGCTGGAAATGATCACCAGCGGCAAGCCCATGACCGCACAAATCGGGCTTGCGGCGGGGCTTATAGACCTTATTGATGATGCGCCAAAGGCCGCCGCAATCGCGATTACCGCCGATGATCTGCGCGCCATAACGCCGGTTGGCAATTTGCCAAACAGCACAAGGGATGACGCCGTATTGGTAAAAATCCATGCTGCCCTTAGCCGCCGCGCCGCTGGCCAGATTGCACCGGTAAAGGCGGCCGAGCTTGTTACCCTCACCAGCCATACATCCTTTCTTGCCGGCATGGCCGCCGAACGTGATTGCTTTCTTGCACTTCGTCAATCCGCACAGGCACGGGCACTTCGGCATCTGTTTTTTGCCGAGCGCGGCGCAAGGGCACCAGCTGACCTTGCCGCGCATCGTTCCACCATTGGCGAGGCCGTTGTCGTTGGCGGCGGCACGATGGGGGCGGGTATTGCCCATGCCCTGATCAGTGCCGGCATCAAAACGGTAACAATTGAGAATAATGACGTCGCTGCCACTGCGGCCATTGCACGCGCTGAAGGCCTTATCGAAACTGGGATGAAACGGGGCCTAATCACGCCGGCGCGCGCGGCTGAAATGCGTGCCCGCCACAGCGTCTCAACCGATTATGCCAGTGCTGGCAACGCCGATATCGCCATCGAAGCGGTGTTTGAAGATATGGCGGTCAAGCAAGCCGTTTTTCAGCAATTGCAGATGGTCATGCCAGCCACTGCCGTTTTGGCAAGCAATACATCCTATCTTGATATCAATGCGATTGCCGGTGTGCTTGATGATCCATCACGGCTGATCGGACTACATTTTTTCGTCCCCGCCCATATCATGAAACTGCTCGAGATCGTAAAGGGTGAGGCCAGTGCGCCGAGCGCTCTTGCTGCTGGATTCGCGCTGGCCAAACAGCTTGGCAAAATTCCGGTTGTGGCGGGGGTTTGTGATGGCTTTATCGGCAACCGGATATTGGCACGATACCGTGAGGCGTCTGATCTTTTGCTGTTGACCGGCGCAACCCCGGCGCAAATTGACCACGCCATGACTGGCTTTGGCTATGCAATGGGCCCTTATGCGGTACAGGATTTATCCGGACTTGATATCGCCTATGCGAACCGCCGCCGCCAAGATGCCAGCCGTGATCCAAACAGGCTTTATGTCAGGATCGCCGATCTGATGGTTGATGCTGGCCGCCTTGGCCGCAAAGCCGGTCTTGGCTGGTACAGATATGATAATGCAGGGCAGGCAAGCCATGATCCGGCGGTAGATAATCTGATCATCGATGAGGCGGCGACGGCAGGCGTAACCCGGCGCAATTATAGCGATGATGACATCACCCACCGGCTGTTGCTGGCAATGATTAACGAGGCGGCGTCTATCCTTGACGAGGCAATCGCAGAAACCGCCACCGATATTGATCTGGTGAGCGTTCTTGGCTATGGCTTTCCGCGATGGCGCGGCGGGCTGATGCATTATGCTAACCAGATTGGCATGGAAAACATTCTCGCCGGATTAGAGGCGCTATCCGGGGAAAACAGCACGATCTGGCAACCGAATAGATTTATCAAAGACGCCGCGGCGGCGGGACGTGATTTCGCGTGATGGAAATTCGTTTGGCACAGAATATAACTAGCACCACAATCATCGGGATTTGTCTCAGCCAGACAGGTTCGCATTGATCTTCTGGCCGTGATAATCTAGCTGAAATAATCTAGCTGAAATAATCTGGCGAAAACAATTTGGCGGCAATAACCTTGTTACATTAGGGCAGATATGGACGGGCTCGATCATCTGTGCAACACCGAGATTGATCTTTGGCATAGGGCAGCCGCAGGATCAAATGATCACAAAAACAGCCTTTGGCAATTTGCGCCGCCACCAGATGATCTGATCCGCCAGACCGTTCTTCGACATCCGGCCGCCGCCGCGACGCATCTTGCCGCAAGGGATTATGGGCTGGATCCCCGCACTGCCACACTGCACCACGCAATCATCGCCGCACTTGATCTTGTCCAGTGGCAATTTGCCTATCGCGAAGACGAGCTTGACGAGGGGGTTTTTGATCATTACGGCTTTTTCGAACTGACCGGCCCAACTGGGCATTTCACCTCAAAGCAACTGAATGCCTATATCGGTTATTGGGGACCAGAGCTTTTCTATCCGGCGCATTATCACGAGGCAGAAGAGCTGTATTTTGTGATCAGTGGCGAGGCAACATTTACCGCCGATGGGCGGCCGCCAGTTCGGCTCGGCCCAACCCAGCAGACATATCACGCAAGCTGGCAACCACACGCAATGACCACCGGCTCAAGCCCAATTTTAACGCTGATCCTTTGGCGCGGATCCGGCCTTGATGGGGCGCCAATATTATGCCCTTAAAACCGGCCATCACCCCACCGGCCACTAACCATTACGTCGTTAGTTCTTGCGGATGAAAGCTGTCGCCGCTAACCCGGTGCCAATAAGACGACAGGCGCGGATCATCAACCGGCTTGCCGTCAATCAGCGCATTCACCTCGACGCGTGGATAAATCTGGTCGGCAAGCAGAATTTTACTCGCTGACAAGCGGCGCACTATATGCCGCCGGTTAAGCTGGTTGGTGTGGGTAAGCCCTGCCGCCTCGAGCATTTCCACAACCGCATTCATACTGTTTTTATGGAAATTAAACACCCGCCTTGCACGCGTTTCAACATCAAGCACGCGGTATCGTTTCGGGTCCATCGTGGCAACCCCGCTAGGGCATCTGCCAGACGCACAATCACGCGCCTGAATACAGCCAAGTGCGAACATGAAAGGCCGCGCCATATTGCACCAATCCGCGCCAAGGGCACAATGCCGGACAATATCGTAAGCGCTGATAATCTTTGCCGAAGCGGCGATCTTGACGCGGTCACGGATCCCTGCCCCTCGAAGACAATTATCAACAAAGACCAGCGCATCGCGAAGTGGCGATCCAATATGATCGGTAAATTCAACCGGCGCCGCGCCAGTGCCGCCTTCGGCCCCGTCAACCGTGATAAAATCGAGCATGGTACCGCTTTCCACCATCGCTTTGACAATCGCAATGACTTCCCAAGGATGCCCAACGCATAATTTTATGCCAACAGGCTTGCCGCCCGAAAGATCACGCAGCTTTGCGGCAAAAGCCAGCAATTCATTTGGTGTTGAAAAAGCACTATGACGCGCCGGCGACACGACATCCTGATAGGCAGGAATTCCGCGTGTCTCGGCAATTTCAGGTGTGACCTTTGGTGCCATTAACATACCGCCATGCCCCGGCTTGGCACCTTGGCTTAGTTTTATTTCAATCATTTTAACCTGATCCAGCACGGCGCGCTCGCGGAACGCCTCGGGATCAAACTGCCCATCAGCGGTCCGGCAGCCAAAATAGCCAGTGCCAATTTGCCAGATCGTATCACCGCCCCCCGCAAGATGATATTTCGACAAAGACCCCTCGCCGGTATTATGTGCAAAGCCGCCTAGCTTAGCCCCAGCCGATAATGACTGAATTGCTGGCGGCGACAATGCACCAAAGCTGGTTCCCGAAATATTTAGCACCGAAGCATCATAGGCCTTATCGCCTTTACCGACCCGGATACGGAAATCTGACGAGTCAATTTCTGCGGGCTGAAGCGAATGATTAAGCCAGTTGAAATCTTCAGCGTACATATCTTTGTCAGAACCAAAGGGGCGGGCGGCGGTAATGCTTTTTGCGCGCTGATAAGCCATCGCCCGCTGATTGCGCGAATAAGGCAGCTCGTCTGTATCAGATTCCCAGAAATATTGGCGCAATTCTGGCCGGATTGACTCGAACAAAAACCGGAACCGGCCAATCAGCGGATAATTACCAAGAACCGCACGTTTCTTTTGCGTGTAATCATAAAACCCGACCCCCGCCAGCCCGGCCAGCACCGCGGCAAATCCCCAAAAAGCGGGATAGGCGAGGCTTGCCAGCCCAGCCGCCAATGCGCCTAGCAGCGCATAAAACATCAGCGAATAGCGTCCAAACAAAAATTCCATGACCACCCCCCAAACGACACTTGATGCTAAATTACGACCCAATCAGCAACCGGATGCAAGCCTTTTGATCACAGGCGCGTGTCAATTCAATCAGCAGTTTATGGCTATTTCTCCAAGAAGCCCGATCGGCGCAAGAACGCCAGCATATGCGGGCGCGATTCCTTGCTCAGCATCGCCGACATTTGTTCACTCCAGCTTTGGGATTTCTTATTGTCTGTGCGGGTTTGGTAATAATGGCGGATCGCATCATCATAATCGGCCAGCTGGCCAAGATCGCTGTCGGTGCCATAGCTGTTTTCACGAAATACGATATCAAGCGGCAGACGAGGTTTGATTTCCGGATTTTGATCGGGCCAGCCGAGGCATAGCCCAAAAACCGCATAGCTATGTTGCGGCAACCCCAAAACTGCTGATACCGCAGCCGGATCATTGCGCAAGGCGCCAATATAGCAAATGCCAAGACCGGCCGATTCTGCCGCCACTACAATATTTTGCGCCACCAGTGCGACATCTACCGTTGCGATGATGAACTGTTCGGTAAAGCCGGTATTCGCCTCGGCGCCATGCCAATCACAACAGCGCGAAGCTCGACTAATATCGGCGCAGAACACCAAAAATTCAGCCGCCGATTCGATAAAAGCCTGATTGCCAGCCAATTCTGCTAGGCGCGCCCGCTTGACCCGATCGGTAATACGGATGATCGTCGCCGCCTGCAGAAAATTGGATGATGCGGCAGCCTGACCGGCAAGAATAATCTCGTTCAACAAATCAGGTGCAATCTGCCTGTCTTTGAACTGGCGGATCGACCTATGAGATTTTAACAGCTCGATTGTTGGGTTCATAAGGGCTACCTCTCATTAAATCGGTCAGAGTATCAATCTATCAGTCTATCAACAAATATGCACCTCTGCTGGACAGCTATTCGTTGCGGGCCTATTCGTTGCGGGCCCTAATCACATCAATGATTGCATTGGTCACCTGCTCAGATGTTGCCGTGCCGCCAAGATCGGGCGTATGAAAATCAGGATTGGCAGTAATCACCTCGATCGCTTCCATTAACCGTGTAGCGGCATCGCTCTCGCCAATATGCTCAAGCATCATCGACGCGCTCCAGAACGTTCCCACCGGATTGGCGATGCCCTTGCCGGTAATATCAAAGGCCGAACCATGGATCGGCTCGAACATTGAAGGGCTGGTCCGCTCAGGGTTCAGATTGGCCGTTGGCGCAACGCCAATTGATCCAGATAAAGCCGCCGCCAGATCCGACAGCACATCGGCGTGAAGGTTGGTCGCAACAATCGTATCGAGGCTTTCCGGCTTCATCGTCATTCTGACTGTCATCGCATCAACCAGAATTTTATCCCATGTCACGTCAGGGAAATCTGCGGCAACTTCGGCGGCGATTTCATCCCACATAACCATACCGTATCGCTGGGCATTTGATTTCGTCACGACGGTCAATAATTTACGCGGCCGTGACCGCGCCAGCTCGAACGCAAAACGCATGACACGTTCGACACCAACCCGTGTAAAGACGGCCAGATCAGTGGCCATTTCATGCGGCTGGCCACGATGACTACGGCCGCCCTGACCAGCATATTCCCCTTCGGAATTTTCCCGCACGATAACCCAGTCAAGATCCTTTGCCGTTACACCAGCCAGCGGACTTTTGATCCCCGGAAGAATGCGCGTTGGGCGGACATTGGCATATTGATCAAGCGGCTGGCAGATATTCAACCGCAAACCCCAAAGTGTCAGATGATCAGGAATATCTGGCGCCCCAACCGCACCAAAGAAAATCGCATCAAAATCACGCAGCTCATTTGCCCCATCAGCAGGCATCAGCGCGCCTTCACGCTTGTAACGGTCACTGCCCCAATCAAAGCTGGTCACATCCAGTTTGAACCCGCCATCACGCGCGGCAAGAGCATCAAGAACCTTTAACCCAGCATCAATAACCTCAACGCCAATGCCATCGCCCGGAATAGACGCGATTTTATATGTTTTCATTTATGTCCCCGTAAAATCTGCAAATTAAAATTCTGACAAGCTGCCATGGTTAGACCTATATGGCAGAGACTGGTGAACCGCGGCGATCGCTTCCAACGGTAAATATTAGGCGGATATTGTTAGCATGACACCGCACCATGATCAGCAAAAAAGCGATGCGCAATCAACAATCACATGACCGGCACCCTCTGAAAATCACGCGGCCTTGTCGAGGCGTTCACGTTGGCCAGTCACGCGGTCGATAGGATGACGCTATAAATTACTCAATCCGGATCCAAAAATAGAAGGTTTTGCATTATATACCGTAGTTTGGAAATTTTTTTTAACTGCCTTCATTTTTTTCGCTGGCCAAAGCAAATTTTTCTATATCTTTGCAATCTTCAATTCATGCATTCAAGACGAGGCAGAAACTATGTCAGCAACTTTTCAAAATCCCGAAACATTGGTGCTTCACGCCGGTAACTATCGCCGTGACAGCGCGACGAACGCAGTTGCAGTACCGATCTATCAAACTACCAGCTATCAGTTTGACAGCACCGAACATGCTGGCAATTTATTTGGCCTTCGCGAGCTTGGAAATATCTATACGCGGATCATGAACCCGACCAATGCAGTGCTGGAAGAACGGGTTGCCGCGCTTGAGGGGGGTATGGTTGCGCTGGCGGTTGCATCCGGATCATCAGCCGTCGCGCTTAGCATTCAAAACCTATGTAGTGCAGGCGATAACATTGTTTCGTCGCCGCATCTTTATGGCGGCACTTGGAACCTTTTTGCCAACACGTTCAAACAGCTTGGCATTGAGGTACGCTTTGCCGATGCGGATAATCCGGAAAGTTTTCGTGAACTAACCGACGAGAAAACCCGCGCTTATTTCGCCGAGACCCTGCCCAATCCAAAGCTGAATGTTTTTCCGATTGCCGAAGTTGCCGAAATTGGCAAGAGCCTTGATATCCCGCTTATTGTGGATAATACCACCGCGCCAATTACCTGCCGCCCAATCGACCATGGTGCCAGCGTCGTTGTGCACTCGCTGACCAAATATATTGGCGGCCATGGTACCTCAATTGGCGGCATCATTATTGATAGCGGCAATTTCGACTGGACCCGGAATCCGGACCGGCATCCGCTATTCAATACACCAGACCCAAGCTATCACGGCGCGGTTTGGGGCAGCCTTGTTCCCGAAGCATTAGGCGCACCAATCGCCTTTGCTATTCGTGCCCGCGTTGTGATGCTGCGCGACCTTGGAGCAGCGATTTCACCAACCAATTCGTTCCAGTTAATTCAAGGTCTGGAAACACTGCCATTGCGGTTCCGCGTTCATCAGGACAATGCGCAACGCGTTGCCGAACATCTGGTTAAGCATGAGGCGATCCTGTCGGTAATTTACCCAAGCCTGTTTGAAGGCGCACAAAAGGCCAAGGCCGACAAATATCTAAACCGTGGTTACGGGCCGATCGTTGGGATCGAGCTTAAGGGCGGCGAGGCAGCTGGCCGCAAGTTCATTGATAATCTGAAGATGATCTATCATGTTGCCAATATCGGTGATGCGCGCACCCTTGCCATTCATCCGGCATCGACAACGCATTCACAGCTTTCCGCCGACGATCAGTTAAAGACCGGGGTAACACCGGGCTATGTCAGGCTTGCGGTCGGGATTGAGCATTTTGACGACATCATCGCTGATATCGAACAGGCACTTGTCGCCGCTAACAGCTAGCCGGTTTTACCCAGAAAAACAAAATGGGCCGCGGCGATGCTGTGGCCCATTTTTACCGGACAACGCCCCGATTAATTTGTTAAAAACGGCCTGATTTCTTCGGCGATAATCTCGGCGATCACGTCGCAATCATCAATTGTGAAAGTCAGCGGTACACGCATATCAAGGGTTTTTTCCAGCACCCGCAACGTCGTTGGCAAAACCGGGATATCATCAATATAACGCCAGCTATCATAGCGGCTGGTAAAGGCCTTTGGCTCAGCATCACCAAACCATTTCAGCTCAACCCCACGTTTGGCACAGGCCGCAACAAAATCGGGAACCGCGGACGCTGCCACCGCATCAGCACGGAATTGGATTGACGAGCCAACATAAAACTCTTCTTGTTTGCGCGGCGGAATAATCACCCCGTCCATTGCCGATAGATGCCCATGAAGCCGATCATAAAGCTGGTTCCAGCGCGCCAAATTATCTTCAAGCATCGGCAGTTGCGCGCGTAACATCGCCGCACGCAAATGATCCATCCGTCCCGAATAATTAGGAGCATGAAGCCGCACTTTTTGAAATATTTCTTCGGCCGGGATCGCGCCATGACGACCATAGAGCATATAAGAGCCGGACGACACCACCGCAACCGCCGCCAGTTCGGCATCATTAGTGGTCAAAAAACCACCCTCGCCCGAATTCATATGTTTATAGGTCTGGGTTGAAAATGCCGCCACCTTACCGAAATTGCCCGAGCGGATACCGCGCCATTTTGCCCCCATTGTGTGGGCACAATCTTCAATGAGGCTGATATCATGCTTGGCACATACCGCCAGCACCCTGTCCATATCGGGAATATGACCCCGCATGTATGATAAGAGCAGATGTTTGGCACCGCTGGCCGCGGCCTTTGCATCCAGATCATCACAATCAATATGATAATTCTCATCAATATCGACTAGAACTGGCACAGCGCCAACATTATGAATAGCACCTGGAACTGGGGCCAGAGTATAGGCATTCGCCAGCACTTTATCGCCAGGTTTAACCCCGCAAATTCGCAAGCCAAGCTGAATAGCATAGCCCCCCGAAGTGCAGGCAACGCAATACGCCGCCCCCTGCCATTTCGCATATTCCATTTCCAAGGCAGCGACGTCGCCAACTTCATCGGGCAGTAGATTATACCGGTGCAATCGGCCGGTTTGCATAATTTCGACTGCACGTTTGATGCCGGCTTCGGGGATTCCCTCTTGCTGGGTAAATGGTTTGCGAAACACCGTTTGCGTCATTGGCCTTTACCTCTTTTATAAATGGCGGCGGTTGCTTTAACCCACCAGCTTTGGGAAATAATCCTCCAGCACACTTTCACGGTTAACATCTGCGGTACAACAATGCAAACCGCCACCAAAGGCATAGGCATCCCGCAAATCAACCTCGATAACATTCATCCCGAGCTTGTCCATCTGCTCAGCCTGATAGACCTCGGATTTTTCGACACAAACTGTTTTCGGATCAAGCACCAGCACATTCATGCTAAGCCAAACCGACGAATAGCATAGCGCCGGCGGGGCATTATGCGCGGGCTGTGCCGCATCAACAATTTCCCACCCATTATCATGAAACATCCGGCGCTGTTCTTCTGGCAGGCGGCGTTGCGGATTGTTCAAAATCAGGCCGGGACGAAGCGGGGTAAATGTCGCGTCAATATGAATTGGATATGGGTCTCCGGGAAAATTAACCGCATGAACCCGGTGATCAGGAAAATGCCGGCGCAGCCATTCAATGCCTTTTAAGTTTGTCGTAAAGCCATGCTGGACAACAAGGTCCTTGCCAAAACGCAAAACATCAGCAGCATCAAATAACGGCTCTTCTTCCGTCGTTACAAAGAATTTCTCGGCGGCCCATTGCAGCCGTTTTGCAACACCAATTTTCTCTGACAGATAATCTGGATGGTAATCAGCATCAGTCAGGCGCGGCTTTGGTGCGGCCTCATGGCGGAAATTCGGATCTTCATTCCAATATTTCTGCATCAGCGGGCGGTAACAAAGATATTCAAACCAGCGACAGCGGTATGACATCGTCGCTTCGAGAATTTCGTTCCCAACTGTCAGCAGCACATCGCGTGGCGGCATACAGCCGAATTGGCTTTCAGTATGAAAATCAGGAGTGGTCGCTGGCTGGGAAAAATCAATCGGTGTCGGGCGATCAACCTTGATCCCGCGCGCCGCCAGCATTGCCGCAAAATTATCCAGCAACTCATTGGCGCGGTCGATCGTTTCCTGCGGACGCCGACCCCACTGGCCACGCATGTCGCTATCTTCTGGCACCTTGGCATCGAGGGCTGGCTCTTCTGGCGGGATATGACAATCATCAGCACGTCCGACGATGACATGTTTCAACGGGTCCCATTCATTCCAGCTATTCACGATTGTTGACATCATTTTCTCCTCGATGGCGCAACGGCGATCACATAGATTTAAAAAAAAATTACCCGCAAAAAATCACCAGCGTTCATACAACAATTTCCCGCAGTCCAAAACAATATATTACACGGCTTTGGCACTGGCCTATCCGGCAAAAAAGACTTGCCTCTTTTATCGCAACTGTTGATATAGAGCGAAGGCACGAACGATGGCGTCGTTCCAGCTGCATCGAAAAGGGTGCGGTTGCGCCTTGCATATTAAAGTCCTGAACGCCGGGGCCTTCTTTTGAACACGTCAATGGAGGGTCTAAATGACTTTACGACCAGAAACCTACCGTTTTCATAACGGTGAAAAAGCAACAGCGCAATTTTCCAACAGCGAATATGAATTCCGAATAACCGGTTTGCGCCGGATTATGGCCGCCGCCAATGTGGATGCTGCCGTTTTTACCTCAATGCACTCGATCGCCTATTATTCCGGCTTTCTTTATTGCGCCTTTGGCCGGCCTTACGGGCTGGTCGTCACAGCCAATGATCATGCCACAATTTCTGCAGGCATTGATGGCGGCCAGCCATGGCGGCGATGCTTTGGCGATAACATCACCTACACCGACTGGAAACGCGATAATTTTTGGCGTGCAGTTGTATCAATGACCGGCCAGAACTGTGCTATCGGCTATGAGGCAGATCATCTCACCCTTGATCAGCATGACAAGCTAAAGACATTTCTATCGCCTTCCAGCATGATCAATCTGTCACATGACGTGATGCAGCAGCGAATGCATAAATCAGCGGCAGAACTGGCACTGATCAAAGCCGCTGCCAAGATTGCCGATATTGGCGGCTATGCTATCCATGATGCGGTAAAAGAAGGCGCACGTGAAATTGACATTGCTATGGCTGGCCGTGATGCCATGGAAATTGCGATTGCCGCAGCCTTTCCCGATGCCGAATATCGCGATACGTGGGTCTGGTTTCAATCCGGTCTCAATACCGATGGGGCCCATAATCCGGTCACAAGCCGAGCCTTGCAATCCGGCGATATTCTATCGCTCAACAGCTTTCCGATGATTTCCGGCTACTATACCGCACTTGAACGAACGATGTTTTTAAAAGAGGTAGATGCGGCCAGCCTTCAGATCTGGAACGCCAATGTTGCCGCACATGAATATGGCATGAGCCTGCTGCAACCCGGCATGAGCTGCAGCACGGTTACCCAAAAGATCAACGCCTTTCTGCAAGAGCGCGATCTGCTGCAATATCGCAGCTTTGGCTATGGTCATTCATTCGGCATCCTGTCGCATTATTACGGCCGCGAAGCCGGGCTGGAACTGCGCGAAGATGTTGATACTGTGCTGAGACCGGGCATGGTGGTGTCGATGGAACCGATGCTGACCATTCCGCATGGCACGCCGGGTGCTGGCGGATACCGTGAGCATGATATTCTGATCATCACCGATGGTGGCCATGAAAATATCACCCATTACCCCTATGGGCCGGACTTTAACATCGTTGGCTAAGCCAGACGGGCCCCAACAGAATTGACCCCAACAGCATTGGCCCCAATAGAATTGGCCAAATTGACAGATGCCAAGCCTGCATTCCGTGGCTTGGCATAACCTTTGCCGTTGCAAGTCGGCCGCCAGTCGTCCTATAAATTTTTTGAGAGATTACCACCGCAAAAAGATTGCTGCTAGCCGCGAGGAATTTGCCATGATGGAAATTGCCGACGAAATCACGATCCCTGCCACCCGTGCCGCGGTCTATGAAGCGTTGAATGATATTGAGATCCTAAAGGCCTGCATTCCGGGTTGCGAATCGCTTGAACGCGAGTCCGAAACCAAACTGGTTGCCAAAGTTGTGCTGAAAATCGGGCCCGTTAAGGCAAAATTCAATGGCTTTGTTACACTTGACCAATCAAAGGCACCGGACGGGTTTAGCCTGTCTGGCGAAGGCGAAGGCGGTCTTGCCGGATTTGCTAAGGGCGGCGCTGATGTGACATTAACCGAAGATGGTGATACGACAATTCTGCATTATACCGCAACCGCCGAAACCGGCGGCAAGATTGCCCAGCTTGGCAGCCGGCTGATCACCAGCACGGCAAAAAAACTGTCCAAGATGTTTTTCGAGAAATTCGAAAAAGTCATGATTGGTGAGGTGGAAATTGACAGCGCAAGCTAGCACCAGATTATCCCGGCCTGCCGCCTAGCTGCGCATATGGGCGCCAGCAGCTGGCGTGACTTTATTTAATTATAAATCTCGCTCGAATAACGGGTTGCCAGAAATGCGTCGAGCCCCTCACTGCCGCCTTCATGGCCATAGCCGCTGAATTTCAGCCCGCCAAACGGCGTTTCCACCGAATGAACATGAAGCGAGTTTACTGCAAGCATACCAGTTTCAATCTCGGTTTTTAAAATGCCAACGGTTTTGGCGCTATTGGTAAAAGCATAGGCCGCAAGACCGAATGGCAGGCTGTTTGCCCGCGCAATCACCTCGTCGATATTTGCAAAAACTGCGGTCGGCGCAATTGGGCCAAACGGCTCTTCGGTCATGATGCGCGCGGTGTCGGGAACATCGCTTAACAGGGTTGGCTGATAAAATGACCCCGGGCTTTGAATCCGGCCACCCCCAACCAACAGCTCGGCGCCCTTTTGAAGAGCATCCGCAACAAAACCATCCATGATGTCAATCCGGCGTTCGGCAACAAGCGGCCCCATTGTAACACCCGCATCAAGGCCATTGCCGGTAGTGACCGCCTCAACATGTTTTCTAAAAGCTGCCAGAAACTGATTACGAACTGGCTCTTCGATGAAAAAGCGGGTTGGTGAAATACAAACCTGACCCGCATTGCGGAATTTGCCCATCGCGCAAAGCTGCGCCGCGGCATCAATATCAGCGTCTTTGAACACCATCACCGGCGAATGGCCGCCAAGCTCCATCGTGCAGCGGATCATATTTTTGGCAGCAAGCTGTTGCAGATGAATGCCGACAGGCACGCTGCCGGTAAAGCTGAGTTTACGGGGAATCGTCGAGCCAAGCAGATGTTCTGATACTTGTGCTGGCACCCCAAAAACAATATTCAGCACACCCGCAGGCAAGCCCGCATCCACCAGTGCCGCACCAATTGCAATGGCGGTAGCCGGCGTTTCCTCGCTTGGTTTAATCGTTATCGAACATCCGGCAGCCAGCGCACCAGCAACCTTGCGCATCACATTTGTTGCCGGAAAATTCCATGCCACAAAGGCAAGCGCTGGCCCAACTGGCAATTTGCGCGCCTCATGCTGCATGCCCGGAAATCGTGACGGAATGATCCGCCCATAGACACGCTTGGCCTCTTCTGCGTACCAACGAAGCAGATCAATTGCGACCTGCATTTCAATTTTCGCCTCGGCAAGCGGCTTGCCCATTTCGCGCGTTAGATTGGCAGAATTAACCTCAAACCTGTCCTCAAGCAGACGTGCCGCCTTTTCGAGAATGGCCTGCCGACTATGCGGGGTCATCTTGCGCCACAGGTTGAACCCTTCAAGGCTGCTTTCCAGCGCCCGATCAAGGTCTGCCGGACTGGCATGAGGCACCTGGCCGATCTCGGTACCATCAGCCGGGCAAATAACCGGCTCACTTGCGCCGTCACTGCCCAACACCCACTCACCAGCAATTAGCATTTTTAACTCTGGATAGGACATAGGATGATCTCCATTTCTATAGCGCGTGGGCCTGTCGCCGGATTGCAAATTACAGTCATAAGTCTAAACGGTGCTCTTACTCTCATCCAAGCACAATATCGTTTGAACAACCTAACCGACATATTTCGGTTTTCAAATGAATATCATCTGGGCATGGGAGTAACCCGGCTTGGGGATAGGCTGGGGGCTGGCGATAGATCGAGGTTTTGCAGCAAAATCATACTTTTCTTACGTTTTAATTTTACATTTGCGCAGTTTTGCGAAAATCTAAACCTAATCCATAAGAGAACCCTAATGACTCCCCCAGTAGCAGATCATCAAAACAACCCATCGTTTCTATCATCATTGCAATATGGGCTGATTGCGGCTGCCGCCAGTTTGATGACGATATTGTGCATCTTATGGAATCTTGATGCGCCAACCCGGTTGGGCATTGCGTTTCTGACCGAACAATATATGGGCTTTCAGCTTGGACTGGCGCTAACAATCCTATTTTTGACCCCGTCAAACAGCTTGGTTCGCGACCTGATTGGCGTTCTAGCCGCCGTTGTCTGTTTTGCCGGCCTGACCTATATGGCGTACAATTACGACAATTTGCTGGCCGAACAGGCCTATCGCCCGCCGATCCTGACATTGCTGGGCGGCATCGTTGTTTTGGGCGTTGTTGAAGGCGTGCGCCGGCGCGCCGGCATGGCGCTTTTTGCGATCATTCTGGTTTTTCTGATTTACGCTCTTTTGGCAGATCGAGTGCCCGGCACGCTGGTTGGCCAAGAAATGTCGCCGGTCAAGCTGGTGCAATATCTAGGCTTTGATCCCGGTGCCGTCTTTGCCACTCCTTTGGCGGTTGGCACTGTCATTGTCGTGCTGTTTGTATTCTTTGGACAGTTGCTATTCAGTGCCGGTGGCGGCGAATTCTTTACCGACCTTGCAATGGCTGCAACTGGCCGGACACGCGGTGGCAGCGCAAAAATCTCAATCATCGCTTCAGCCCTATTCGGCTCCATCTCCGGCAGTGCAGTCTCGAATGTTGTGACCACCGGCGTTGTCACAATTCCGCTGATGCGGCGTGGCGGCTACTCAAAGAACGATGCTGGCGCAATCGAGGCAATTGCCTCAACCGGTGGCCAGCTGACACCGCCAATCATGGGAGCGGCAGCATTTTTAATGGCCGAATTCCTTGAAATTTCATATCTGACAGTTGCCGCCGGCGCATTGCTGCCCGCGGTCATTTATTATTTCAGTGTCTTTATTCAGGTCGATCTAATCGCCGCGCGTGACAATATCAAACCGGTGGAAGATGACACGCCAAATATTGGCGCGGTTTTACGTGAGGGTTGGCATTTTATCCTGCCTATGCTGGTGCTGGTGCTGGCATTATTCTGGCTGCGATATGATCCGGAAATGGCCGCAATACTGGCCTCGGCTGCGGTCATCGTAACTGGGATGCTGCGCGGTTATAAGGGCAAAAAACTGACCATTTCCCAGATTCGTCAGACACTGATCAGCACTGGCACATCGATGGTTGATCTCATTCTTATCGTTGCCGCCGCAGGCTTTGTTATCGGCGTGTTGAACGCGACAGGCCTCGGCTTTGCTTTGACCTTGTTATTGCTGGAGGTGATTGGGCAGAACCTGTTTGTGATTCTTTTTGCAGCTGCATTTATCTGTATTCTACTTGGCATGGGTATGCCGACTTCGGGCGTTTATGTGCTTTTGGCAGCACTGGTTGCGCCATCGATTGTCGAGGCTGGTGTGAACCCATTAGCTGCCCATCTCTTCATTCTTTATTTTGGCATGATGTCGATGATTACGCCGCCTGTTGCGCTTGCAGCATTCGCCGCTGCTGCCATTACCAATGCCAACCCGTTTTCTACCGGCATTGCGGCCATGCGGATCGGCTGGGCGGCCTATGTCGTGCCATTTGTTTTTGTTGTGACGCCAAGCCTTCTGCTGGATGGTGACAGCCTCGAAATTACCATGGCTTTGGGCTTTTCATTGGCCGGCATTTTCATGGTTTCGGTTGGCATCGTCGGTCATTTTACGCGGCGATTGCCAATTCTTTTACGCTTGCTTGCGATCATTTTGGGGCTGTTATGCCTGCCATTTCCGATTATTGGCATGCTGATGAATATGGTGGCATGTGCCATTGTCGCAGGGCTTGCCTTATTTGCCGCGCTACGGCCAAAAAGTTTCCAGCCTAAAACAGGAATAACGAGCAATTAATGGGAGGATACAATGCTCAAAACTTTTAAAACAATGCTTGGTGCCACATTTGGCCTGGCCCTTTTTACTGCGCCTGCGATGTCGGAGGTGATTACGATCGGATCAGGATCACAAGGGTCACTCGGCTTTAACACCGGCCAATCAATTGCAAAAATTGTGAACCAAGAACTTGGCATCACCGCCCGAACACAGCCACTAACTGGTTATCTGCCGCTGATCAATAATGGCGAGCTTGATTTTGGTTTTGCCAATGCTGTCGAGGTTGGCTTTGCCAGCACCGGCACTGGCACTTATGCTGGCAAACAAAATTCAAAACTTCGCCTTGTTGGCACAATGTTCCCACTGAAGACTGGCCTGATGGTAGTTGCTGATACTGGCATTGAAACCATTGCCGACCTGAAAGCAAAGGCATCCGGGCTACGCATCGCATCTGAATATAAGGGATCGACGATCATTCCCTATTACATTGAAGGCGGGCTGGCAAACGGCGGCATGGTCTATGATGATTTTGTAAAGGTGCCAGTATCCAATTTCGTGAAAGGTATTTTTGCCCTTGGTGATGGTCTGGTGGATGTTTCACTTGTCAGCCTGAATTCAGGTGCGGGCAAAAAATCCAATGCCCAGCTTCGTGATCGTGGCGGCCTTAAATATGTCTCGCTCGATAATTCGCCCGAGGGTCAAGCAAAGTTAAAGCAATTCATGCCAGCGGCAAAAATCATTTCGATGAAAGCCAACCCGAATATTCCGGGCCTGCAAAAAGACGTCAATATCATGGAAATTCCATGGATGATGATGACGAATACAGATGTCTCCGATGAATTGGTCTATAAAATAACCAAAGCCATTGTTGAACATAATGACAAGCTTGGCGCCAGTTTTGGTGCTTTCAAAAATGCCAAATCCGCCACAATGGCACCAGCAAATGCGATGCCATATCATCCAGGCGCCCTACGGTATTACAAGGAAGCAGGGATCAAGGTTGGCGATTAACGCTGGCTAATAAAAGAGGGCTCTGACGGCCTTAACCGATATGGTGAAAGGACCGGCAGTTGCCGGTCTTTTTATTTAGCGCGCAATAGCCGGCAGAAATCTGTTGGTGAGGGAGTAATTCTACTTATTGACGATATGCGTCAGACCCGCAACCCGTCTGCAGTTGCCTCGACAAATAATGACGCTAGCGTCGTCCGGGGGCGGTTAGCCGGAAACAGAAAGGCAAAATCATAATGGATCGTCGGTTTTAGCGGACGGATCACGACATTTTCGCTGCTGTTTGATCTTGCCGTAAACGGGTCGGTAATCGCAATGCCAATGCCATGCTCGACAAATTCATTCACCGCCACCGCAGTTGTTTCAAACTGCGGTTTATACTCGATGCGTGCCTCAGCAAATAATTGGTCGATCCGCATCCTGCCAATCGTTCCCTGCGGCAGCCCAACCATTGTTTCACCAGCAAGATCAGCAATATCTATCCGTTGCATCTTGGCGAGCTTGTGACGTTTATGCAGGACGCAAACACCCGGAAAACTGCCGATATGGACAAGGTGTGCGCTTGGATATGTGAATGGCAAAGCCACCGCACATAGGTCAAACTGCTGGCCCTCAATGCGCCGCTCTAGCTCAACCCTGCTGACCACATCAACATTAACCGAGACACCGCTAGCCGTGGCCTTGAAAATACTTAACGCCTTGGGCATAAGCCCGCGGGCAAGAGTCGCAGAGGTAAGCAATTGCAGATGCCCCTCTGAAACCTGGCGAAGTTCATTAGCCTTGCGGACAAGCCTGTTCAATGCCTCAGCAGCCGAATCCGCCTCGGCCAATAGCAATTTACCCTCGGCCGTAAGCCGTAACCGCCGTTTGCTTCGGTCAAATAAGGTGATGCCGAGCTGGCTCTCCAGCGCGGCGATATGCCGGCTCATCGCCGACTGATCGGCGTTCAATATGCGCGCAGCATCCGTCATACTGCCCGCCCTAGAAACCGCCCGAAATGTCTCGATCCAGCGAAATGGCAGATTTTTCATCACTTACCTATGTAAAAAACGCATAAATAATTTGCTATTTTTCATTTTTTTTCATCATTTGTATAGCCTAAGCTTTGAGCAGGCTTTTGACAGAAACAGGGGGTTGAAATGAGCGCAAATAATCAATTTGAGGTTATACCAACAGGCGCCGCGCTTGGCGCCGACATAGTTGGGTTGGATTTGACGCAAGAAATTGATGGCGACGTTTTTAAAAAAGTGACTGCTGCATGGGATCAGCATCTAGTTCTCCGATTTCGCAATCAAAATTTAACTGAAGACCAATTTGTCCGCTTTTCCCAATATTTTGGCGCTCTTGATAAAGCACCAACGCGTCCAGTTAATGGTGCATACCATCCAACGCGGGAAGAAATTGCCGTAATCTCAAATATAGTCAAGGAGGGTGTTGCAATTGGTGGGCTAGGCAATTCTGAACTGGTTTGGCATCAGGATATGACCTATAAGGACCTGCCGCCAAAAGCGAGTATTCTCTATGGCCTGACCACACCTGCAACCGGCGGTGATACTCATTTTTACAATCTGAACCGCGCCTATGAAACCTTGCCAGACGCGCTGCGAGAACGGATTAAGGGATTGTCATGCAAGCATGATGCAACACGCAATTCAGCCGGCCAGCTACGCGCCGGTTTTGACGAAAACTATAGTAACGAGAACAGGCCCGGTGCGGTGCATCCATTGGTTATCAAGCATCACTCAACGGGGAAAGAGTCGCTCTATGTTGGACGGCGGCCAAATGCCTGGATTGTCGGGTTGAATGACCAGGACAGTGATCAGCTATTGGACGAGATTTGGCACCATATCGAAACCGGCTCACACCTCTGGGCGCAGCAATGGCAACCAAACGATCTTGTCATATGGGATAACCGTTACACGCTGCATATGCGCGGCGACCTCGACCCGAACCAAGACCGGCTTATGCACCGCACGCAAATCCGAGATGAGCGGGCGCCTACTGCTGCGTAACGCCAATCATCTAACCGGCAAATGCCGCCATATGGGACCGCTAAGAGGCGGCATTTGTCTGACCATGATTTACCATCACAAAGCCAGAAGGCGGGTTATCTTCCGGACCCTTTTCTCAGCTAACCGGCTTTTGACACATGGGCGTACCCAAATTTGGAATTAACAGATCTTCTTCTTGTTTGTGCCGTTGCTTTTGTAACAGCCGCGATAACCGGTATAACAGGTGTTGCAGGTGGCTTGCTGCCCGCAGTTTTCCTAACACCAATCATTGGCATCACGTCGGTATTGCCAGTGCTGGCAATCATGCTGCTGTTTGGCAGTATATCGCGCGCATGGATCAACCGCGCTGATTTTCACCGCGAGGCATTTTTGCGTGTTGCCATTCCGGCGATCCCAATGGTCGTGCTAGGGGGCATCTTCTATGCGCAGTTAGAGGCAAAAATGATTGCGCTAATGCTCGGCAGCGTTGTGTTAATTTCAATCCCGATCCGGCGAATTGCGAAATCATACAAAATCAAGACCTCTCCATCTTTACTGAGTTTTGTTGGTGGCATTTTTGGATTCCTGGCCGGCTCATCAACCGGCCCCGGCTTGTTGCTGGTGCCGTTCATGCTGGGTTATGGGCTATCAAAGGCAAGCTTTGTTGCGACCCTAGCGGTGATTTCTGCGATGACGCATATCGCACGTGCCCTGACATTTGGCAGCATAGGTCTAATCGGACATGACATCCTGACCCTTGGCATTATTGCGGGCATTGCCACCATCCCGGGCGCAATGCTTGGCCGGCTAATTCTAGAGCGCATCACAAACCGCAACCACGAGATGCTGGTAGATCTGATGGCGCTTGGTGGCGGCGGTAACTTTCTATGGATTGCTTTTCAATAAGGCCATCTTCGCCAATTTGGCGCCATATAAATCTACTACAAAAATTAAATGGCGAAGCGATAATGCCCAAGCAAGCACTACAATTGCCTAATCATGGGTTGGTTGCAAGTTATTGCGCGCCGAATATAACAACAACAACCCGATTAAAAGCGCCGGCGACGCACATACCAAAAAGCCCAGCTTATAACTTCCCGACAAGCTCAACACCAATGAATAGAGAAGCGGCAAAACCAGCCCGCCACATTGACCAAATGATAACACGCCACCAGTGACAGCGCCCCGCATTGATACAGGGGCCAGCCTTGCAGCCTCAGCAAGCGTCACCCCATGCCATGAAAAAACCGACGCGCTCACTGCAATAGCCACAAGCGTTACATGCCAATGGGTCCAAACCGGACTAAATAAGCTAACCGCTGAAACCGAAAAAAACATCATAACCGCCAAAAGGCCAAGCATAACTCTCGGGGACACATACTGACTGCTCAACCAACCCCAGAAAATACGCCCAGGTATGGCTACCACAGTTGCAATTGAAAAAACAGTTCCTGCTTCAACCAACGTGAAGCCAACTTCGGTCAGGTAAACCACAAAATAAGCAATAAAAGTGGTTTGTAGTCCAACGAAGGCAAAGGCACCGAATGCGAGGCCTCTAAGTTCAGATTTTTTAATGACGAAGCCTATCGTTTCAGGAAAATCGGACAAGTGAAATTTCCGCGTCAGGTCTTTATCACTATCAAACTCACTGCGCGCTAATTCCAGAAATACAGAAAAAAGCAAACAACCGACTCCAATTACGATAAGTGCAAACCGCCAACCATAAGTTTCAGTTAACATTGGACCAAGCAATCCGGCTATTAACAGAGCAAACGGAACTGCTGTTTGTTTTGCAGAGAAAACCAGTGGGGCATATTTACTAGGCGCATATCGGCTTAACAGGTGAGAGCTTGCCGGGGTTGAAGACGCTGATGCACCAATAGCTATTGCCGATACAATCATCAATGCGATGGAACCTGGAGCCGCTAGAATCAATCCAATTCCGGTCAGCAAAAGTGACACCTGACTGACACGGAGCGCTCCAAAGCGCACAATAACACTCCCACAACCTGCCTGTACAAAAAGTGAAACCGCGGCGATCATGCTAACATACACACCAACCCATGACGCCTCTACTTGAAGCTCAAGAATAATCGCGGGCGCAAGCACCGACGGTAAAACCTTGCCAAGCGTAACAAAGGTCTGCTGAACAAACATCGAGCCAAGAGCCAGATATAGCCATGTCATTGTGATTGGACCTTTGTTGTCATTGAAGCAGTGACCATTTATTTCCAGTCACCAGACTATTGCGGATTTCTATAGTGGGTCTGTTGAGTTTCATGCCAGCAGAGCTGCCAAGCTAAATATCTAAATTATTATTAGATCATTCCACTTCAATATGGAATAGCTTACGCACCGCAATGGTTTGTTGACTGTAACTATAGAAAGGAATCAATTGCGGAGGCGTGCATAATAAAGACTGTTTGATTTCCTGCCTTTATCTCAAAAAGCCAGAGCCCATCTGTGGGGCACAACCTGACCGCAAGGTCATAGGCCTTGCCGATACTATCCTGTACCGCCGCACGCAAACTTAGGTTTTGGTACATTTTTGTTTGATTTCCAGTGATCTTCGCACCGAGACTTGGGTGGTTCTCTTTAGATCGCCAGCATTAAGAATAAATTTCCACTCGTGCCTAAGAATTTGTGTCGATTGAATTAATCTCGAAGAAGCCTTTGTCTTTCAAAACGGGTTGCCCTTTTGGTTGTGTAAAATCGACACATTCAATGCCACACGATATTGCAAAACAGGCCAGTGACACCGCCTTTGGAATTTCTATTGGCTTTCCCTTCCGTTCGCCTTTTTCATAATATTGTACGGTGCGTAACTTTAGCCCAAGTTTGCGAGCTGCTTTCGTCTGACTGAAACCATGCGCTTTGCGCCACCTCTTGAACTCTTTAGATTTCATTACAAAACCAACCTAATAGAAATTATGCAATAGTTGCGTATTTAATATGTACATTTTGCATATTTGTGGTAACCTTTCAATATGAAAGTTGGAGCAATTGCCTATATAAATAACGCCAATGGCGTCGAATTGTGCTTTGTGAGTAGCCGTCGACACAAAGGCATAATTACTTTGCCTAAAGGGATAGTAAAACCAAATGAACAGCTGACCAAAGCTGCAACTCGTGAGCTCTTTGAGGAAGCTGGGATAACAGGCAAAGTGAAGAGGAAATCGTACCCGTTGTTGTTCACGTCGAACAAAATAGGGATCGAAGATATTTTGTATTTCTTTGTAAAAATCACCGCTGTTGAGGAAAATTGGCCCGAAGCCAACCATAGAAACCGGGTTTTTCTTACCGTAAATGAGGCATCAAGCAGGGCGACCAGCCAAGGCACAAAAAAAATCATTAATCTTTTGATGAATGATCAAACACTGCTTTCAGAAGCTAAACAAAGCAACGCGCTCACTATCCCGTTATTCAAAAAAATTAATTGTCTCAAAAAAATCTCATTCGTCTGAAAATTAGAAACAATGTCGCCGAGGGCGTCGCGCCAATTGGAGAAACAAAAAATGTCCAAACCCGTTAATAAAAGCCACATACTTTTAACGTTGCTGCTTTCGTTTTTTTTCAGCAGTCTAGCTTACGCAGACCAGCGTATCACAGTGCATGATCTAATAGGCGTATGGACAACATCAGATGAGGGCACAAATCACGCGATGACAGCAGAGCAGGTGAGCAGCAACTGCCAGTCATTCAAAATGATCATTCATGCCGACCTCAGAGTTGAAGCCCTTACCCTTGGCGACGACGGCGGTTATATGTTTTGGGCGGTTGCGGAAACGCCCTGCTTGCTGGCGGACAACGTACTTGCCTGTAGAATGAATGTTTATACCGAAAAGCGCACGCTATCTGAAAACAAACCAGTCGCGTGGTCACTAAAGGCAACTGGCAACGGCTTGTTTGACTCTAAAACACTTATCGGTAGTGATGCAGAAGACACCATGTATCGTTGTGCTGATACCGTTCATGAAACCAGCTTGATCACGTCAAAAAAGCAAATCTGAATTTACATCTGGCGACTAGGCTACCTGCACACCGCCACAGAAAACAGACCCGACTATAGGCATTTGGTCATGCAAGCGGAATCTGACAATGTCTGCTCGTTTGCCTACGCTTAGGCGCCCTCGATCACTTAATCCCGTTGCATCTGCCGGTGCCGATGTCACACTCTGCAAACCCTTGGAAAGGCTGTTAAGGGTCCGACCTAGCTTTACAGCGCCAATCAGCAAAGAGGCGGGAATATAGTCTGAACTCAAAATATCCAGCAAATTTACCTGCGCAAGGTCATGCGCAGCAACGTTTCCAGAATGTGACCGACCGCGCACGATGTTTGGCGCGCCCATAATGATAAATTGTCCATTTTGCCGACACTCTTCTGCTGCCTCAATTGTCGTCGGAAATTCTGCAACTTTAACACCAGATGCGGCTGACGCGATCACATCGTCACGTGTGGTGTCGTCATGGCTTGCTAAAACCGCTTTAACCGACCTTGCAAATTCAATGGCAACATCGCGATGCTTTTCACCAAACTGTGCCTGTAACTCCAAACGTTCTGCAAAATGCTGGTCAATCTTCTCTTCTGAAAATCCATGCTTACCACGAAGATATTCACGGAGTTTTTCTGCATCCCTGAATTGCCTTTGCCCCGGAGTATGGTCCATCAATGAGACAAGCCCAACCCCATCACTAGGTCCGAACTCAGCCATTTCTTCAGGTAGTGTTTCGGTACATAACTCAGCTCGAAGGTGAAGGTAGTGGTTGATCTTCATGTCACCAGATCTTACCAAAGACAGAATATTACCCGCCGTTTCACGCGCATATTTTCTATAGCCAGTCGATTTTTCGTCTGACGGCACTGATCCAACCCGTAACGCATCAAATACAGTTGTGATGCCGGAACCTGCGAGTTCCCGGTCATGTGAAGCAACTGCAGCCTTTGAGTTCCAAAAGACTCCTGGTCTTGGCTGCAAATGCCGCTCAAGATTGTCTGTATGTAATTCAATCAATCCCGCACACACATAATCGCCATTACAATCTATCGCACCAGACGGCACTGATTTCCCTTCACCTATGCGCCGTATACCCGACTGATTAAATTCAATACTTCCAATAAAATCAGAGTTCTCACCGATAATCCGAGCATTTGCTAAAACTGTAGTTGTCATTTGACTGTCACAATCCTGGTGTAAAGCTTTTTAATATCCAAAAAACATTGCAATATTATGACATGTGAGGGAACTACCGTGCGTTTTATTTACCCGACTTTTAGACGATTTGCTGTATATTATATCCCTGAAGCGATCAGTCAGCTTGGTACTTTGGGAAATCACTGGCTGGGATGGAGTGTTTCTGACGGTGAATTTGTTGATCGCCTGACTGGCCCGCTTGTTCCCAAAGATATCGCCAACCTAACAAAACGGGCACAAAAGTACGGATTTCACGGCACCTTAAAGCCACCAATGCGGCTAAAAGCTGAATTTGGCCAGACAGAATTTTTATCTGCCCTTAGACAACTCGCTGCAGACCAAAGGCCATTCAAAATTCCTGAGATGCGCGTAAAATTAATGGGTAATTTTCTGGCAATAACCCCATCAGCACCTTGTCCTTTGTTGGATCAGTTAGCCACAAATCTGGTTGTTGGTTTGGATGGTTTGCGTCAGCCACCTGATGAGCTAGAAATTGCTAAACGAAGCAGTGTGGGTTTGACCAAACAGCAACTTCTGCTTCTCAAAAACTGGGGATACCCTTATGTCCTTGAGGAGTTTCGGTTTCATCTGACCCTGAGTGATGCATTGGATCAAAACAGATCAAAGGCTATGCTGCATGCCGCCAGAACCATTTTTAGTGCGGCGACGCAATCGCCAGTTCGGGTGAGTGATGTTGCTGCCGTCGGAGAGTCAGAGACAGGTATGTTTCACCTTATTGAGAGAGTCCCACTTGGTTGTTGAACCAGATCAATGACTTGTTACGCGAAATACATTTACAAGCTGATCTACGGCGCCTGAGAGCGCACCACTGTTATCGATTATGATAGCATTTTTTGGGGGAGAGGGAGCGTATCTCTCTAGCCTGTTCCTAATCGCCTTATCCGTTTCTCGCCCTCGGTTTGCTAGCCGTGACGCAAGTATGTCAATGGACACAGTCACCCAAATAACCGTTAGATCTGGAAATTCTATCTGCATGTCAGCTAATGCGTGACGAGAACCATTAAACAACACATCGTGACCAGATTTTAAATCATCTAAAATGCTAGTGGGAACACCATAAGATAACCCATGCGCATGCCATTTGAATAAAAAGGAGCCATCCTGTGCCGCACGATCAAACAGGCGTTGACACAAATAAACGTGATCTTCGTCTCCACCATTTTTAGGGCGGGTGATAACGCGTTTCGCAATTTTGAGACTCGGCAGACGTGGTTTCAATGCATTAAGAATACTATCCTTGCCACTACCAGATGGGCCGACAACGGTAAAAAGCCGCCCAGACTTAGTTTTAATGCCATCATGCATGAACATAACCCGTACCAAAATTACTCACATCAACCTCACGGTCACAAACCTGTTTCCTAGCGGCCTTGTCATGGAAGATGCCAATTATTGCCGCACCATCTTGTCGCGCGACATTAATTAATTCCAGAACCGTCTCACGGTTAGCGGCATCGAGACTTGCGGTTGGTTCGTCCAACAAAAGTGCGGGGTAGGTGGGCCCAAGGCCGCGTGCAATATTAACCCGCTGCTGTTCACCACCAGAAAATGTCAGTGGCGATAAATGCCAGAGCCTTTCGGGAATACGCAACTTGTGCAATAAATCTTTTGCGCGTATTTCAGCGGCTACTGCATCCATGCCTGCCTTCAACATCGGCTCACAAACAACTTTCAGCGTTGATACACGCGGCAAGACACGCAAAAACTGGCTCACATAACCAAGATGACTCTGACGCATCGATAAGATGTCTCTTGGTGCGGCTTTAGCAAGGTCAGTATTGCCTATTCGAATAAAACCGTCTTGCAACAGATAATTACCATATAGCAGGCGTAGTATTGTCGATTTTCCAGCACCACTCGGTCCGGTCAAAGCAACGCATTCGCCAGAGGCAACTTGAAATGATGCATCTTTCAATACTGTGATCTCGGTGCCTCCTTGGTGATGTAGGCAAAATGTCTTGGTCACGTTTCTAACATCGAACATTTTGCTACACCTGTAATACTGAGCTTACAAGAAGTTGCGAGTAAGCGTGCTGGGGGTCATCTAAAACCTGATCGGCCAAACCTTCCTCAACCACTCGTCCCTGTTGCATAACCATCATTCGGTCTGCAAGCATGCGCACCACGGCCAAATCATGTGTGACAATAATCACAGCTAGCCCCAGCTCTTGAACAAGACCACGAAGTAAATCAAGCAGCCTTGCTTGAACAGACACATCAAGCCCACCGGTCGGTTCATCCATAAAAATCAGCCTAGGTGCTGTTACCAGATTACGCGCTATTTGAAGCCGCTGTTGCATGCCACCGGAAAACGCAGATGGCCGATCGTCGATACGGTTTGTTGATAACTCGACTCGCGACATCCATTCACTGGCCGTGGCCCGGATATCACCATAATGGCGCGCACCGATATTCATCAGTCGTTCACCGATATTGCCACCGGCACTAACAGCCATGCGCAGGCCATCTCGTGGGTTTTGGTGAACAAATGCCATATCAGTGCGGGCCAGAAGCCGTCTTTCGGGCTCAGACAAGGTGGCTATGTCACAGAATCCACGATCGCGCATATCAAAATGTACCGAGCCGCTATCAAAACCAATTTGACCGGAAATACAATTCAATAAAGTCGATTTTCCAGAACCGGACTCGCCAACGATTCCCAGAACTTCACCAGCATAAACATCAAAACTGACATCCTCACAACCAATTTGGCTACCATATTGCTTGGTGATGGATTTAGCTGAAAATAACGCTGTCATTGACCCACCTCCGGCTCAGCGTCTTGCCCAGCCTGACGCCGACTGCAATAATCCGTATCTGAACACACAAACATTCGGCCACCGGCGTCATCGACAATCATTTCGTCCAGATAACTGCTCTCAGAACCACAAACTTCACAGCTCTGTGGCGCGCGCAGGCGATTAAACGGATAGTCGTCAAAATCAAGGCTCTGGACTTGGCAGTATGGCGGAATCGCATAGATTCGCTGTTCGCGCCCCGCACCAAACAATTGTAGAGCAGGTGAGTTATTCATTTTAGGATTATCAAACTTTGGAATGGGCGACGGATCCATTATATACCGGTTTTCGACTTCAACTGGATAGGCATAAGCGGTTGCAATATGGCCATGTTGCGAAATATCTTCATAAAGTTTGACATGCATTAACCCATATTCAGCCAGCGCATGCATTTTACGGGTCTCGGTTTCGCGCGGCTCAAGAAAGCGCAAGGGTTCCGGAATTGGCACCTGATAAACAAGAATCTGGTTCTCGTTGAGCGGTGTTTCAGGTATCCGGTGCCGCGTTTGAATGATCGATGCTTCGGCGGTATTTTCTGTTGTCTTGACAGCGGCAGTCTTCTCAAAAAAACTTCGAATCGAGACGGCATTTGTCGTGTCGTCGGCACCTTGGTCAATTACTTTTAAACAGTCATCTGGTGTAAGGCATGCAGCGGTAACTTGAACACCACCTGTGCCCCATCCATAAGGCATTGGCATCTCCCGCGCAGCAAATGGCACCTGATAGCCGGGAATTGCAACCGCCTTTAACAACGCGCGGCGGATCATGCGCTTAGTTTGCTCATCAAGATAAGCAAAATTATAACTTGCATCTTTATCAGCGCTGCTGTTCGGATCTGCATTTAGGGTCATTGATTAGCCTCCGCGACAAACGCGTCCCGTCGGATCTGCCGTATCAATTCTAATTCAGACTGAAAGTCTACATAATGTGGCAATTTGATATGCTCAACAAACCCGGTCGCTTGGATATTATCGCAATGGGACATTACAAATTCTTCGTCTTGCGCCGGCGCACCAACATTATCCTCGCCCATTTCCCGCCATCTTAATGCACGATCAACAAGCGCAATTGAAATGGCCTTACGTTCCTGCTGGCCAAAAACCAAACCATAGCCACGGGTGAATTGTGGGGGTTCAGTTTTGGACCCCTGAAACTGGTTTACAGTCTCACATTCGGTAATTTCAATTTCACCAATATCGATCGCAAACCCCAACTCAGGCACAAAGAACTCAATGGCGACGATGCCAACGCGAAGTTCGCCAACAAAGGCATGGTTGCGCGCATAGCCGCGTTGCGTGGAATAACCAAGCCCTAGCAAGAAGCCTTCATCACCGCGTGCTAAAGCTTGCAGTCGTACCGCACGAGTGGCCGGGAATGCCAATGGTTCACGTGTTAAATCAGCAGGCTCAGCGTTATGTCTTGGCTCATCTTGAATGAGGCCGTCTTTGTTTAATAGTTGCAGAATATGTGGCGACTTATTGATATCAGATTGGGTCTTTTGAGCCGGTTCGACATCCCCTTTTGCCATCAAATTAAAGTCTAATAATCGATGGGTGTAATCAAAGGTTGGGCCAAGAATTTGCCCTCCCGGAATGTCTTTGAAAGTTGCCGAAATACGACGTTTACACAGCATCAAGGCGCTATCTATGGGTTCGCTATATCCAAACCGTGGCAGTGTCGTGCGATAAGCACGAATAAGAAAAATAGCTTCAACCATATCGCCGCGTGACTGCTTCATAGCAAGGGCCGCCAAGTCCGGATCATAAAGCGAACCCTCTGCCATTATTCTTGTCACGCCAATAGAGAGCTGCTCGCGAATTTGATCAACCTGCATCTCTGGTAAGCCTGGCTGGCCGCGCCGTTCTTCAGCCAGCCAGCTATGCGCATTACGGATTGCCTTTTCACCACCTTTAACAGCCACATACATCAACGCATCTCCAATTTTGCTGAACGCGGTATTGCCGAAATTTGATCGCCTGCAGTAAGAAACATATCGACGCCGCGCGGAAATAATTCTGGGCGACGCAGTGACGATGCATCATCTTTCAGATTCAACCAGTTTTCAGTCGCAATGCCAGGACCAGTAATGCGTAGATTACCGCTTTCCAGAGCTGGCAACTCACAAATGAGTGTCGTTGAAAGTTCCGGATATTGATCATCGCCATAGGCAAAAACATCAACAGCCGTCAATTCATCCCAAGATCCAATGGCAAAATTGGCACGTTGCGGGTCTGCAAACGAAACGGCCGTGTGAAAAGTTAACCATTGCTCAACCGTTTCATTTTGATAAGTTGGCGCGATGTAAACAGAACTGTCCTGATCGCACAATGTTAGTAAAATTACAGCCATCGCAACCGACATCGGCTGGGGCGGCAAGACTCCGGTGACCCTGTAGATCTTGCCGGGCCGTGCCATTGCCTGCAACATCAGACGAAATGCGGTGGCCGACTGTTTTGAATGATCAGTAAATCCGCCAGAAAGCGACGCAATTTGCATAATCACTCTCCCCGCACAAGTGTAAAAAAATCAACTTTTGTTGCAGCTGCTTTATCCGCAATCTCCTGATCACTAGTCGACTTAGCGTCGATGAGCGGCTGCAATATTTTTGCATCAACCTTGTTGGCATCAGCCGTTTGCAGAAGAGCATCACAAAGCGCAATCCTGAGCGCCATAGTCTTCGCGCGACCCTTGGCATAGCCATGACCAACGGTGCCGCAAGATAACTTGACCGATGCACGGCTCACGGTCATCTCGCCCAAATTAAATGGGTCACCAGTGCCACCCATACGCCCACGCACCATAATGCCGCCGATCTCGGCTGGGCGGATAATGTCATAGGGTGGGTCGAGATCTGAGGAACGCCACAGATCTTCAAGTAACTGTTGAGGTGCTTTCGCAAGTACGCTTAGCCATTCCGACCTTTCCAGCATGCTGCATCCCCCCATCCTATTATAAACAACTAGACAACTAGACAACTAGACAACTAGACAACCACTAAAGCCCGTGATAGGTCTTTTCAAGAAAAATTTTGTTAAATATTTGTGACGATATCAATTTGGCACTCTGGCATTCTATATATGAGCAGCTATCCGCTGAAATCGGGCGAGGTCATTATCGTCCGGGCGAGAAATTGCCGACCGAAAAAGAACTTGCAAAAAGATTTAACGTCAACCGCAACACGCTTCGCCATGCGTTAAAGGCATTACAAGATGCCGGATTTGTCATATCAAAGCGCGGACTGGGAAGTTTTGTTAGTACTAAACCAGTAAAATATCGAATTAACAAAAATACACGTTTTTCACGCAATCTTGCTGATGCTCATCAGCAATCATCAATCAAAACTATGCGACTGGAAACACGCCATGCTGATTTGCACGAAAAAGCGACACTGCAATTGCCACGCAATGCGCAAGTTCATGTGGTGGAAGGAATTGGTTATTCGAACAATGTCCCTATTCTACATTTCACCAGCATTTTTCCGACTGAACGGCTACCTGATTTTTTGACCCATTTGCAGCGCACCAATTCTATTACAACCGCGCTAGGAGCGTGCGGTGTTACAGAATATGAACGCGCTCAGACAGAAATAACCGCAATCTTGGCAAGTGCAAATTTATCAAAATATTTAAATTGTCAAATAGGCGCACCATTGATTCGGACCAAAAGCCTCAATACATCGAATGGGAGTCCCATCGAGTATGGCACAAGCCTTTTTGTTGCCTCTTTGATTACGCTAACAGTCGGCGAAGTTAACGCGCTTTAGGCGTATTTTTCCAAAAAAGCTTCAATTGGCAAATTCCGAAAATCAGGTACCGCCTGCCCCAGTTTTTCATGTGACCAATCCCACCAAGCCAAATCTATGAGGCGCTCTGCAATTGTGTCATCAAATCGTTGTCTAAGCGGCTTTGCTGGCACGCCTGCAACGATCATATAGTCCGGTACATCATGTGTCACAACCGCCCCAGAAGCAACAACTGCTCCGTGCCCAATTTTTATCTCCGGGCGAATTACCGATGCATGTCCAAGCCAAACATCGTGACCTATATCAACAATGCGTGACGCACGGTGCGCGAAAAATGTGGCGTCGTTTTCTGCATCAGGCCAGTAGTCTTTGGTGCGGTAAAGAAAATGATGGAGGCTGGCACAATGCATTGGGTGATCTGTTGGGCCAATGCGTGTATATGATGCAATGTTGGCAAATTTACCAATCTGTGCATTGGCGATATCGGCAAAGCGGTCACAATAAGAATAATCACCAAACGTCGTATTGAGCACTCGAGACCCTTTACCAACTTCGGTGTAAACACCAAAATGACTATTAGTAATCTCACAAGCCTCATGGAGCAAAGGCTCTAAACCCAAATTTTTTGCCACCAAACGAGTCTCCCTTTTGAAATTTGTCACGCCATTGTAACAACAGTTTGCGATCAATAATGTATGTTTAACCGAAATTCCACCACACCGATAAAAAACCATTTACCGACGATAATCCGACTGCGTCAATTTTCGGCGGATTGGCGTGGCACAATGATCTTATCGCCTTGCCCCACCTTAAACCCTTTGGCACATGACAATATGGACATTTTCGACCAATGGTCCGGCGCAGATGTTCGCGTAGTTGTAACACTTCTTGAAAAAGCCGAAATCAAAGCGCTCGGTTTTGAATTACTGGCGGCGCATCTGTCTCAATCAGACATACTGTGGCATCATCTACCAATCCGTAATATGGAGGCACCGCTAACCTCTCAGGAGCCATACCTCACGGAAGTTATTGCCACCATGGCCCATTGTTTGGAAGCCAGTACGGCCGTGTTTATCCATTGTCATGCTGGCCTAGGGCGCACCGGTTTGATCGCTGCAACTGCACTGAAATCATTTGGCATGACCACAGATGAGGCTATTCAAACCATTCGCACAAAACGCCCAGGCAGCATTGAGAGCGCCATCCAAGAGAATTTTGTTGAGGCCTGGCGTTTTAAACTACCATACTTTCCACCAAGGCTTTGACGCATTGTCACCATTTGTCTTTACTTCGTCAGAGGCTTTAGGCGTAACAACTACTTTAGTAGTTGCATCTTGGCCATAGGCCTCAGTAACCCCCATACGAGCAATTTCATATGCTTCCTGCAGGGCTGTTTTTCCTGCCTCGACCTGACCTGCTGCGCATTTTTCAAATCCATCAGTGAGCATTGCACTCGCGCGCGTCGCAGCATCTTCAGTCGCACGACTGATCTCCAGACGTAAGCGTGCGCGGAGCATCAACATCTCCATATTATCGCATTTATCGATAAGCTTTTGAAATGTTGCATCAGCATTTGCACTCGCTTCATTGCCAGCTTGCTGCACTTGCGCAGAGGCGGGCAATATCAGAAATATAGCTGTCGCTGAGATGATAAGTGTACGTAGAAACATGGGGCCTCCTTATTTTGATTTTTCTGAAATTCCAATTAAAGATCGACGCAAACGTGCTGACATGTTGTCCATAATTATCACAGTCAAAAGAACCAGAATTGCCATGTATGCAACATTCTCAAAGTCATTGCCGGTTTGAAGTGCACCCAAGAATTGTAGCCCAATGCCACCCGCACCCATTGCCCCGATAATCACAGCGCTACGGGTGTTTGACTCAAGGTAGTAAAGCGACTGTGAGATAAACACGGGCAAGATTTGTGGGATAATACCAAATCTATGCTGCTGCAACCTGGACGCTCCAGTCGATGCCACTCCCTCTTTTTGCTTGGATTCGCTGTTTTCAATTGCCTCGGACATTAGTTTGCCAAGTGTGCCGATATCAGTTAACGCAATGGCAAAAATGCCCGTGAAAAGCCCAGGGCCAAATGCGCGCAGCAGAACCAGGCTCCAAATCAAAGTATCAATGCCGCGTAAGCAGTCGAACAATCGACGTAGGCCAAACCGCACCATTGCAAATGGTGTAATGTTGGCGGCTGCAAAAAACGCCAGTGGTAGACCGATCATTGATGCAATCATTGTTCCCAACAGAGCCATCAACACGGTTTCGACAAGCGAGAAAAGAACAACGCCATGGAACCAGATTTCGTTATTAAGAAACTCATCGAGAACAAAGTTTAAATTACTTTGTTCAGGATCAACGCGATCTTTCACAAAGATAAGATTTAAGGTTTCACCAAAGCTGTAGTCTCTTAACAGGCTATCAAAATCAAACCAAAAATATTTCCACCCCACTGCATAACGATGGACTTCGACCTTGCTTTTGTAAACTTGGATACGCTCAAACAACGATGGACGCACCTCAATTTTGTTCTCAGAGACCCGCATCCACGGAGGCAAATTGAAAGATGCTTCGCCAAGTCCTTCCACATATGGCCGCCCATTGATGTCGATTTTGAAAATATATGGTCGCTCTTCACCCGGCCAATCCTGCATCTCTACCCGGTCTTTGAAAAAAACAACCTTACCACCATTTTCAAAAGTTACCGCGGTACCGCCTTTGCCATAATTCCGATTTAGCCACGGCGCCGTATCATAAATATAACGGTAACCACCTTCGAAGGATGCAACTACTTTTTCTGGCTCCTGCCATTTCATTGTTACATGATCTTTGTGCGCATACGTATCAAGGAGAAACATGCCTCCACGATCCGCATTCCATTTACGGGTGACATTTGCGATGTCAAATTGGATCACCGAAAACACTAGATACAATAAAATACCGCCAGCTAAGCATATCGTTGAGATAACGTGTCGCTTTGCAGCCCGATTTACATTTTCGACCTGCAAAGCGGGGACTTGTGGATTTATCGCCATTATAGCCATCACACACCTCCCTTTATGAGCTTTGTGCGGAAAAAGCTCGAGAGGTAATCAAGGGCAACAATCGTCGACACAAGTAGCGCCATTATTGCCAATATCTCGTCGCCATAGCGCCACTGTATTACTGTAGATAATGCCTCACCGATGCCACCAGCACCAACAAACCCCAGAATAGTCGACGCTCGGACATTGATTTCCAAGCGCAAGAGTGCATAGGAAAAAAACAAGGGCAGTACTTGAGGCAAAACGCCAAACCTAACTCGAACCCACCAGGAAGCCCCGAGCGATTCCAACCCTTCAAGCGGCTTGCGGTCTATGTTTTCAATGGCTTCAGAAAATAGTTTTCCCAGGGCACCAGCGGTATGAATTGCAATCGCAATAACAGCCGGCAGGAGAGACTTTCCCATAAGGTATAATAAAATCATTGCAATGACTAATTCAGGGAAGGAGCGGCAAAGATCCATGAAACGTCTAGTGCTATTCACAATAAGCTGATTTTTGATAAGGTTCTTGCTACTGAACAGGCTTAACAAGACAGCCAACAATGTGCCAACACCGGTTGAGAAGAGCGCCATATTAACCGTTGAAACAAGATCAGGAAAATGCACGAAGAGTAAGCCAAACCAGGACCAACCGGCAGCGTAGGCTTCGCGAAATAAGTCAAATGGATAGTCAAAGAAATTTGAAATCCCGCGGCTAAAGCTCCCCGCGTTGTAATTATTCGCAACTGTTACCCCGGAAAACACAACTAGGACGGTCGCAGCAATTCCAATTAATGAATAAACAGCTCTGGTCCTATTCAACTGCTGTAAATTTTTTTCTATGAGCTGGATATGTTCGGGTAGCGCTGTGGACATTTTAAGTACCCTTAAAAAGGTCTATTCACATCTTTGAAAGAGCGAAGGGCCAGCATCAGATGCACGATATGCTGGCCCCGTTAAAGTTGTTTTTTAGGAGTTTTTCTTGGCTTCGATTTTAGCTTTACGCGCTTTCACGATGCTCTCATAGAATGAGTGATCCACCGGCACCCATGCCTTCACGATGCCATTGGCAATGTTCTCATTGCACTTAGCGTCATTTTTGAGGATCCACTGCTTCATACCTACCATCACATCCCGGGCCTCTTGCGGCATCGCCTTTGGCATTACAATTGGACCATTTGGGATAAGCTTTGATGACCAGATCTGCGTAATGTCATCCATGTTCAGAATGCCTTTATCAACCATCTTTCTCAGGTTGCCAGATGAGTAACCTTCATTCCATTCCCCGACACCAGAAACCCAAGTCACTGCTGCGTCAACATCACCATTCAGAACTGCCAAAACACCATTTTCGTGGCCGCCCTGAAAACCAGTCTTTGAGAAATAATTGTCAAGGTTGCCAATTTTTTCAACCAACTCGATTGATGGAATCAAATACCCAGATGTGGAGTTTGGGTCAGCAAAACCTAGGCTTTTACCCTTCATACCTTCGAGATTTTTGATGCCCGAATTTTTCAAGGTCACCATGACCGAATAATAGCCGGTATCACCTGATGGCTGCATTCTGGTCAACACTGGGACAACTGCGTCTGGATTTTCAAGATACATGCCAGCATAACCCGACGAACCAAACCACGCGTAATCAAGGTTACCACCAAGCATTGACTCCATGGTGCCCGCATAATCCTTGAAAGTGAACATTTTGGCCGGCACGTTGTATGCCGCTTCGATGTAATCTTTCAAACATGTGTTACGTGTCAGGATGTCTTGAGCAGCTTCATCCCCAAGAAATCCAACGCGGAATTCTGGTTGGTATTTACTCAAATCCATTTTTGGACCGTTGTACTTTACATCTGCTGCCACCGTACCAGCAGCGCCAAATAAAACAGCGGCCATTGCACCTAACGTTATCAATCTTTTAATCATTTAAGTCTCCTGTGGGTGATTATTTTTTCAGAGATTTTGGCCTTAAACAGCCTGCCGAATTGGGTTTTCACCCAATGAGGTAGAGGTAACAGATGCCTCAAAGGCTTCATCAGCCTCTGCGCCATAGATCTCACGAGCGACCGCATCAGTTAATCTTTCGGGTATATCGTCAAAAACAATTTGGCCATCACGCATACCAATCACTCGGTCACAATAGTGGCGCGCGGTGTCCAGTGTATGAAGATTACAAACAACACTGATTGACTCTCTCTTGCTAATATTTGCAAGAGCTTCCATAACAAGCCGTGCGTTCAACGGATCCAGAGAAGCAATCGGCTCGTCAGCGAGGAGCATCTGCGGGCGCTGCATCATGGCGCGGCAAATTGCTACTCTTTGCTGCTGCCCCCCAGATAGCGTTTCGGCTCGCTGTAGCGCGATTTCTGCAAGTCCAAAGCGATTCAAATAATCGAGCGCTTCGTATCGCTCTTCAGGAGTAAATAATTTCAAAAGAGACCGCATAAGCGGAAGCTGATTCGACCGACCCAGAATGACATTGGTAAGAACATCAAGGCGTGGCACAAGGTTGAATTGTTGAAAAATCATCGCACAATTGCGCTGCCAGTCGCGCTTTTGACGCCCCTTAAGCGTTAATACATTTTTTTCGTCGACCACAATACTGCCAGAGCTTGCTGTCTCAAGACGGTTAATGATCCGCAGCAACGTTGATTTGCCAGCACCCGAACGACCAATAATGCCTATCATTTGGGGCTGATTTATTTGAAATGATACGTTGTCGACGGCAGTAACATCTCCAAAAGTTTTGATAAGGTTTTGGATATGCATCGAGTGAGCCTCTCAAAAAAAAATTGAGGCTTACCGCTACATCGCTAACGTTAAGAAAATATTTCAGTATCTATACAAATTTCTTACAGCTCTTTAGCTCTAATCTTAATTACTCTTCGCAAACTACTAATATGAAGAAAAATACAAATAACCATTTAAAAATTTTGTAACATAAAGGTCTCCAAAAATATTACACCTTTGGTTTGCCTTAATTGAACTAGCCACAAACTCTCATGGAGAGAACGCATGTCTCGTTTTTTCAAGTTGCATCTCACAGTTGCGTAAAGAAGGAACTCCTAAGCTTGTTCTTCTAATCGATCTGTTGCTGGTGCAGGCTTGGCTGAAACTGCATTAATTTCAGCCAGCAGGTCCTCTGACATATCAAAATCAAGTGCGTCTATCACTGGGGATAGTTGTTCACTTGTTCTACCCGAGACAATTGGAGTAGTGCGATATGGTGACTGTAAGACCCAAGCGACAGCAAGAGTGGCGGATGAAACATTATATCGTTTGCTAATTTCATGTAACGCTTTTGCGCTGGCATGCATCTCAGAAGCGCCATATCTTTTGGCATAACGGGCATCGTCGGCAAGTCGCCCTTTGATGCCTTTTGATGCATATTTACCAGTCAAGAGGCCGGCACCGAGTGGTGAATAGGAGAAACATTCGATATCAAAATCATCACAGGCAGGGAATATCTCTACCTCGGCTTGCCGTTTGACAAGACTATACATTGGTTGCACGGCTGATATGTGAGCACCGAGTTGTTGACCGATGAATTGCGCTTTGGTGATTTGCCACGCGGCAAAATTAGAGACGCCAACGTGACGAATACGCTGTTGTTTGATTTGCTCCGCAAACCAGTTTAGTGTTTTTTCAAGCGGTGTGTCTGGGTCAAACCTGTGAAGATACAACATATCGACCATATCTTGGCCTAAACGACTGAGACTTTCTTCAAGTTGTTTTGACAAATTTTCTGGTTCGCTACCGCCTGTGTATCCAACTTTACTGGATATAAACACATTATCCCTCTCATTTTTTAAAAATTCTCCAAGCCATGTCTCAGACAGCCCCTTGGTATAGGCATGCGCCGTGTCAAAATGGTTTATCCCAACATGCCTGCATTGTGCATAGAGCTCTTGTGATTGTTTACGATCACTTCCCTGTCCAAATTGCATGGTACCAAAGCAAAATTTGCTGAGCCTTTGACCCGATATTGTTGTCAACATAGAAGATCATCCTTTAATCCAGCGTTCGCCCGGGCACCCCAGCGATGCTTGACCCGACAAATGCTAATCCACAATAAACCACAAAAACCCGCCATTTGACCGTTCTAATATCGTACAGGCCAACATCTAAAACGCTGGGGCGGGGTAATACACCACAGAGCTTTGGTAGTATTCTCGGCGCACCATATCCCTAATCAATTGTTTTAAAACGGCTATTCTGAACAACAATAACCATGCCAATAGGCACCACAAGGGTGATAAGCAAAACCGTGATGAGCAGCATGCCTAATTCGGAATAGTCGGCCGTGGTGACAATCGCATCACTTAGTTTGTCTTTAACCTCTCGTGTGATAACAAAGGCCTCGTTCAGATATTTGGTGGCAAGCGCACTCGCCGAAAGCGCCAGATTGGTAAATGACGCAAAAACAGCAAAAAATGTTGCCTTCATATGGACCGGAGCATTCCGCGCAATCCAGGCTAGAAGGGGTATCATCGAGACCTGCCCGAGCGGGGATTCAACAGCGGTATTGATAATCGCAATAAATTTCGCATCAACAATGCCGCCGCTAAAAGTGGCGGTCCATTCATGCAGGCCATAATACATACCAATACTGGGCAGAAAAAGCGCGGCACCGGCAATGGATAGGATAACAACAATGCGGGCAATCGAATTATTCGCCATAAACGGGCGCAACAGGATAATGCCAGCAAGGGTCAGAATTGATGCAATAAGAGAAAGAATGGACAGGAATTGTTCATTGAAAAAAAGCTGGTCAATTTCAAACCATGTCAGTCCCGGCCCCGGGCTTGGCATTGCCCGGAAGGTAAAAATAATGATCGCTGTTCCAACAATCATTAGCCGTTTTTCAGGCGTTAGAAAGCGCACCAGCCGGTTCATTAAAAACAAGATAATACCCACTGATCCGGCAAAGACAATTTCCTGTGCATGCCTGATACCCGATGTACCAACACTTACTGAAAACACCACAAAGACCAGACTGCCAAGCAGAATTGACCAGTTGATCTCGGGCCGTTGATGCGGGCTTGCTGTGGTGTAATATGGTTGTCGTGCTCGGGCATTTCGATAGGCATGTTGCAAGCGTGCTAAACCGACCCCGGCAATCGAAATCACCGGAATGATCAACGCATAAAGATAGATATTAGCATAAAGATCAATCCGGGCAGCGGCATCAAGGCTATCGACATCAGCAAACATAATTACATTGGCAAGTGAAACCAAAACTGTGCCACCAATAATAGCAAACCGACCAAGTGTCTGCATCGTGGTATGCATGATTTTTAACTGGTCCGGGGCGATACCATTACCATTTTTGTCCTGTTCAGGAACCGCCTCAACCGTCATCGCATCGGCCACAACATCCTGAATAACATAGCCAACCGGCCCCAAAATAACACTGGTTATAAACCATGTTTCAACCGGCATGATGCTGTCCATAAAGCCGGTATGGCCAATCAGCCCGTACATGATCAAAAGGCTAGCCGCAATTACCGCCGCGCCAAGCCCGACCAAATAGGCTTTATAGTTCCAAATCAAATCGACCAGATGTCCAAGCGGCATTTTTAACGCCCACGGCAAGCCCGCCCAAAAGCCAAGGCTGGCCAGAAATGCAGCAGACAGATTCAAATAATCCTTGATAAAAAAAGTGCCCACAATCGCAGTCAGGCCAGAAACCCCAGCGGCGAGATAAACCATAAGAGGTGGAAGATAGCTCCAGCGCAGCTGCTGTGGAAGTTCGCAAAGACCCTGAATAGCCGAATGAAGAGCATTGTTCATAAAACTAGTATTCTGCATTCCGAAAATTTTTCAAGTTGCAATGGTGCGATTAACCTGCGTCCATCACACAGGCCGGGAACAACTCTTCAGGCGCAACAAGGCGGGCAGCCAAATATTGTTCCATTGAGTATCTGCAGGCAGTCTCGAGTTCTTTTTGGTTTTGCGCATAGCCATAGGGCCAATAATCTGGGCCCATTGCAGACATAGTTTTCTCCATCGCTTCGTTCAGCCAAGGCAGGGATAGCCTATTGGCAGATCCCAGCCAGACCTCACGCAGGTCTTGCATCGCAATGTTGCGCGCCTCGGTGAATGCGCCCAATAACGCAACCGGAAGATCAGGGTTCTTATCAACCAGTGACTTGCGTACAGCAATGAGGTGCATGATTGGGAAAAAACCTGTTTTTTTATGATATGCCCGTTCAGCTGAACCAAAATCTTTGACGATACGCACAATTTCAGGATTGCCATCGAGGAACGCGCTCGGAGGGTTGGGGGCAAACAACGCATCTATATCGCCACGCAGCAAGAGGTCCTGCAGGGTTTCACCATCCCTAATCGCCTCGACGACCATACCTTCGGGCAGATCAAGTGATAATCGCTCATGTCGCACACCGGTATCTAGCGCACCTGTGCGCCATTGGATGCCAGCCGGACTAACCCCATATTCATCAGACAGCAGACCACGCATCCATAACGCAGCAGTCATTTGATACTCTGGCACACCGATGCGTTTCCCGGCCAAATCTGCAAGTGTTTCAACACTACTTCCAGCACGCGCATAAAATCCGTTATGACGGAACGATCGGCTAACAAAGGCCGGTATTGCGGTGTAAGCACTCTCGCCGCGTGATACTTGCAAAATATAGCTTGAGATAGAAAGCTCCGTAATGTCGAAACGCGCCTCTTGGACAGCGATCGGAAAGAGCTTGCCGGTCGGCAGAATGTGACTTTCAAATTCGACGCCGGGAATAGAAACCCGCCCCTTGTGCAGCGGCATACATCTGTCATGATCCCAGGTTGCAAGTGTCAGCCGCATATGTTTATTCCCCATCTTGTTACAGCAGATTTAATGATCTTGTGTTCGTTAGCAATACCTAATGGTACGCTAACCGGATTCGTGCGACTGCACAGTTCCCAAAATTGGACTTATACCAATTCTTTTAGCATTATTGGCAGACCTTTTAAGTAAATTGTAAATATAGACACCAGCCAAATGAAGGATAGTAGAGGTGGCAGAAAAGGAACCGAGAAAAATATCCGATCTCATTCGTGAACGATTTGCGGAGCCGAGTGACATCGGCAAAGACCGTTTGTCAAGTGGAACCCATGCAACGCAGCTTGCGCATCGTTCTCACCGTCGTTTCAAAAATACCCCGGTTGCCGAGGAAACTTTACAGCTTTTATATGCTTGTGCCCTATCAGCGCCTAGCAAATCTGACCTGCAGCAAACGGCGATCATCCACCTAGATGAACCCGTCGCAAGGGACTTTATCCAACGTAGCATTCCAGCAATGCCGTGGATTTCCTCAGCGCCAGTATTTCTCTTGTTTTGTGGGGACAGTCGGCGCATTCGGGATGTTTGTGAATTTCACAATACCGACTTTGCACATGATCCACTGGATGCGCTTGTTAATGCGGTAGCGGATAGTGCGATTGTCTTGCAGAACTTTATCATTGCGGCTGAAGCGGAAGGGCTGGGCTGCTGTCCGATAAGTGCAGTTCGCGAGATCACTGAAAGCCTTGCAGACTTCTGCGCCCTTCCCGATGGCGTCTTTCCTCTTGCCGGACTATGCCTCGGCTACGCTGAAGATGATCCCGCCATCAGCGTCCGCTTGCCGGCGAGGGTCATTGTGCATAAAAATAGATATGACGCATCGTCTTTGGCTGATGAGATCGCTAAATATGACTGGCGACGCCAGCAAAAAAACCCATATAGAAATCAGCGACAGGCAGACAAATACGGGCTTTCAGAAGACTATGGCTGGTCACGCGACAAGGCGCGCCAAACTTCGACTACGGACCGCATATCCTTTAGCAATCATGTGCGAAAACATGGCTTCAAACTCTAGCTGTTACGAATCTGAAAAACACCGCTTTCAGTCGTTCCAGGCATATTGGCGACGCACGCTAACAAATGTTTTCAAGCCCAGAACGAACGGACAAATAAGACGGCGACCTTGGCGCAATTGCCGTTCATCAGAAACAGGTTGCATAGTCCGGATCAAACGCTTTTATTAATTAGGATCGAATAATCAGATAATCGGAAATTCGCCAACGATTATTCATCAAACAACAGGAATATTAAAAAAAACCTTGCACCACTATCTTAGAACAAACCGCCCCCTAATAATGGGACAAAACGGCGCTGTTGCGACCAACCATCCACAAGCAACAGCCATCGGCATTGACATATTGCGTTCAGGTGGCAACGCATTTGATGCTGCAGTTGCAGTTGCATTGGCACTCGGGGTTGTTGAGCCAGCAATGTCTGGCCTCGGTGGCGATGGCTTTTATCATGTCTGGCTGGCCAATACCGGACAAACCATAGTTTACAACGGTACTGGCCCCGCTCCAGAAGCCGCCAACAAAGACTGTTTTGCCAAAACTGGCATTCCAATATCGGGCCCACTCAGCACCTCAACTCCCGGTCTTGTCGGCGGGTTATCGGCGCTTCATCAGAACCATGGAACACAAAGCTGGTCACTGTTATGTAACGCTGCGGCTGAGCTTGCAGATAACGGATTTTTCGTCACCCGCGCCTACCAGACATTTGCCGAAGGCAACCTCGGAAAGCTTAATGCCAACCCAGTCAGCAGAAAAATATTTACCGATGATGGCAGTGTCCCGGCCGTTGGTGCAAAAATTATTCAGCCGCAACTCGCAAGCAGTTTGCGGCAATTAGGTGATGACGGTGGAGATGGATTTTACCGAGGCGCATTTGCAAGAGTATTAAGTGAGGATGCTCAATCTAGCGGACTGATGCTCACTGACTCAGATTTTGCAAATTTCCAGCCCGAAACCCAGCGCTCAATCAGCACAACATATCGGGGGTTTGAGATTTTCCAAACGCCGCCGAATTCCACAGGCTTTGTATTTCTGCAAGAATTAAAAATCCTCGAACAATTCGACATCACAAAATTTGATTATGGCTCAGCAGACCTCATTCATCTGATGGTAGAGATAAAAAAGCGCGCCTTTCTTGATCGTGAGCACTATGGAACCGATCCAAGGTTTACAGATACAAACGTTGGAGAACTTCTTTGCAAAGACCATGCGTCAAGCAAGGCAGCAACGATCGACATGTCAATATCATCAAAAATTCCATTGGTGCACGGCCAACAAAAATCCGCGAATACCACGTATTTCTGCATCATTGACAAAGACGGGAATGCTGTTTCTGCAATACAAAGCATAAACAGTGCGTTTGGTTCAGGTGTCACCGGTTCAAAAACCGGTATATTGTTCAATAATAGGATGGCATATTGGCACCTTGACGATGAACACCCCAATTTGCTGCGTCCCGGCAAGCGTGTCAGGCACACGATGAACGCCCCTATCATCACTCAAAACGGCAAGTTGTGGGGGGTGTTTGGCACACCAGGCGCAGATAATCAGGTTCAGATCAATTTTCAGGTTGCGGTCGCCTTGATGGATTATGGCTTTGATCCACAACAGGCCGTGGAAGTTGCTCGATGGACGAGTTCCCAGCCAAATCAAGCAGCCAATTGGCCGCATGACGGAAACTCATGCCTGACTCTAGAGCGCGGTATTGACAGCGACGTGTTGAGAGATCTTAAGCAGCGCGGCCATGACATAAAAATCGTGGCTCCGCTTGCTGGCCCCTGTAGCGTGGCCTGCATTCGACTATTAGAAAATGGCACAATGATGGCTGGCAGCGACCCGCGCCGTGATGGGTGGGCGGCGGCATATTGAATGGTTCAGCTTTATTAACATGATTGGCTCCGCTCTTGTACTCCTGGCGCGACAAGTTGCTATATTTTAGTATCGTGGCGTTAAATGCTTGGCAAAGATCAGAGAAGCTGGCGGTGGGATAATCGGGTTTGTGCTGCAAAAACTGCATGCCAATCATGCAAAAACAACCCTTCTTTGCAAAATCTATTGTCGCTAAGCCCTACAAATAGGGAGAGGGTTCGGTATGCGATAATTAAAACCCGAGGTGAATTTTTCTAGTCCAGTCGCAAATCATTGACTCTTAGCCCTTTCTAACTCACCTTGGAAAGGTATAGGACCGAAGGGTGCTCTACCCTAAACAAGAAGCGTCCAGACAGGGAGACATTAAAATGAAAAAGATACTAACATCTATATTTATGGCAGGATCCCTCCTGCTTGGGAGTGGTGCAGTCTATGCTGACAAATCGGGTGGCACCCTATCATTCCTCGTTCAGCCCGAACCGCCAACTTTAGCATCTTATGTATCAACCTCGGGGCCGATTGGCCTAGTAATGCCGAAAGTCTATGAAGGGCTTTTTGACTATAATAACGACGGCTCAATGGTGCCGATTCTCGCTGAAAGCTACAAGGCCAGCGCTGACGGTAAAACCGTCACTTTTAACCTTCGCAAAGGCGTAAAATGGCATGATGGCAAGCCTTTTACCTCGGCTGATGTGCAATTCTCGGTCATGGAAGTGCTGAAAAAAGTGCATCCTCGAGGACCAAACTCATTCCGCGAAGTAACCAGTATTGATACGCCTGATGAGCATACAGCTATTTTTAACCTAAAAAAGCCTGCCCCATACATGATGCGCTCATTCTCTGCTTATGAGTCTCCAATGGTACCCAAGCATCTTCTAGAGGGCCAGGACATCAAAGCTGCGCCATTAGCAAACAAACCTGTCGGCACCGGTCCGTTTAAATTTGTCGAATGGAAAAAAGGTCAGTATATCCGCCTAGACAAGAACAAGGACTATTGGCAAAAGGGGTTACCGCATCTTGACCGGATTGTTGGTCGCTTCATTCCTGATGCATCAACCCGCACAGCTGCAATGGAAAATGGCGAGGTTCTCTATGCTGCCTATAACGCCATCCCAAATATTGATGCCGTCCGCCTGAAGGAACGTGATGACATTGACGTAACCACTGAGGGTTATTCAATGATCAATCCGATGGCGTTGATTGAATTCAACACCAAGGAAGGCCCGTTTGTGGACCCGGCAATTCGCCGCGCAATTTCAGTTGCAATTGACCGCCGGTTTATGATTGACACAATTTTCTTTGGGTATGGAAAGCCAGCCACAAGTGCATTGAGTAGTAACTTCAAGGCAACAAACCTACATGCTGAAATGCCAAATTACCCTGAAAAGGGCGATAAGGCTGCAGCAAATGCAATTCTTGATAAAGCCGGGTACAAGCGTGACGGCAACGGCGTTCGCTTGAAAGCTGTTCTGGACATTATTCCATACGGTGAGGACTGGCGCCGTGCTGGCGAGTATCTGAAGCAGGCACTCGGCGATATCGGTATCCAGTTGGATCTGCGGTATGAGGATGTTCCAACATGGCTGAAGCGTGTCTACCACCGCTATGACTTCCAGATGAATGTGAACTATTTCTACCAGCTGCCAGATCCGGTTCTGGGTGTTCACCGCCATTATGGCACGGATCAGATTCGCAAAGGCACACATTTTGTTAACTCATCACGCTACAGCAACCCAAAGCTGGATGCTTTGCTTGATGCCGGTGCCGGTGAGCCAGATGCTGCGAAGCGGACAGCCACATATAAAGAAATCCAGCAGATTTTAGCGGATGACATGCCTGTCGTGAATTTGTTCGAGCTTGAATTCTTGGTTGTTTACAACACCAAGCTGAAAGGTGCTTACGACTCTGCAATGGGTGCCTATGGCTCATTCAGAGAAGCCTATATTGACGACTAAGACATAATTTTTGCTGGGCCAGAATTTAATGTCTGGCCCAGTATTATTTATTTATTCGTCTACCTTTTTATCCAGAGTTGCCGGATAGGTATGCCAAATGACAAAATCGACCAAAATTTTTAAATATGTTGGCAAACGATTATTGCAAGGAATACCAATCATCCTTGCCATCGTTGTCATCAACTTCTTTCTTCTGAATTTGGCTGAAGGCGATGCGGTTGACGTATTGGCTGGCGAGGCTGGCTCGGCAACCCCCGAATATATGGCGCAGTTGCGTAAGAAATTTGGTTTGGATCAGCCGTTACCTGTGCAGCTGATGGTATATCTGAAAAATGTTCTAAGCCTTGATCTTGGGTATTCTTTTAGACATGACATGCCCGTCAATGAATTGATCTTTGACCGCTTTGCTGCCACCGGTTTACTTATGACCAGCACGATTATTCTGGCCGTAGGCTTTGGCATTCTGCTGGGTCTTCTGGCTGCAATGCGCCTGAACACATGGAAAGATGCCGTTATTACCGTGTTTGCTCTGATCACCTACGCGACGCCACTATTCTGGGTGGGGTTAATGATGATCGTTGTCTTTTCGCTAAATCTTGGATGGTTCCCCACAAGTGGTATGACCAATATTGCAGCCTTCTATGAGGGCTGGGACTATGTTGTGGATGTGGCTCGCCATCTTGTTCTACCGACGATTACTTTGTCACTTTTCTATCTGGCGTTATACACGCGAATGATGCGGGCCTCGATGCTAGAGCAATATGGACAAGATTACGTCGTGACTGCGCGGGCAAAGGGCCTGACCGAACGACGCATCACCTATGTCCATGTTTTGCGTAATGCGCTTTTACCTGTTGTGACCATGGCTGGCGTTCAGGTTGGTGCATTAATTGGCGGTTCAGTCATTGTTGAGTCTGTGTTTGCCTGGCCCGGATTAGGAATGCTCGCGTTTGAGTCGCTATTTGCGCGAGATCTAAACCTGCTGCTTGGCATCTTCCTGCTATCCTCAATGCTTGTCGTGGTGGTGAATCTAATTGTCGACATCATTTACTGCTTCCTCGATCCCAGAATTGAGGTGAATTAAGATGGGAAATTTCTGGACGCGATATAAGCGAAACCATGCTGCTGTTTTTGGGTTATTTGTTATCGTTCTGATTATCGTGATGGCAATAACAGCAAGCTTTCTGTACCCAGAAGACCCGTTCCGTTTGGTTGGCAAGCCACTGTCCGAACCACTAACCAACGGTTTTCTTCTTGGCAGTGATTCGCTTGGACGTGACGTCGCATCAGGTATTGTCCATGGTGCCAAGACATCATTGCTGATCGGATTTGTTGCCACGCTTGTCTCGGTGTTTATTGGAATTTTCTTTGGTGCCTTTGCCGGTTATTTCGGCGGCCTTATTGACGATATTCTGATGCGTGTAACCGAAATTTTTCAGACAATCCCATCCTTTATTTTTGCCATTTTGCTGGTGGCGATTCTGAAACCGTCAATGAGCAGTATTGTTATTGCGATTGCAGTTGTTTCATGGCCGGGGGTTGCAAGGCTCGTTCGAGGCGAATTCTTGGCCGTCAAGAATCGTGAATTTGTACAAGCATGCCACACGTTGGGAATGAGTGACCTTCGTATTATGCTATGGGAAATCCTGCCAAATTGCCTTAGCCCAATTATTGTTGTTGGGTCTTTGATGGTGGCAACCGCCATTCTGATCGAGAGCGGGCTGGCCTTTCTTGGCCTTGGTGATCCAAATGTCATGAGCTGGGGCTTTCTGATTGGTGCAGGTCGTACCATGTTGCGGTCTGCCTGGTGGGTTTGCACCTTTCCTGGTGTTGCTATTTTGATAACAGTGCTGGCGATTAACCTGATTGGTGAGGGGTTGAATGACGCACTCAACCCCCGTCTGAAAGAACGGCAATGACAAAAAGACTTCTCTCGATAAATGATCTTTCAATTCTGCTGCCAACTGGTGCTGACCGGGAGTATGCGGTTCAGGATATTAACCTTGAACTGAACGCGGGTGAGACCGTTTGTGTTGTTGGTGAAAGTGGGTCGGGAAAATCACTAACAGCGCGTGCCGTTATGGGTCTGCTGCCGGCACCGCATGTGCGTGTTGGCAAGGGTGAGATTATCTTTGGTGACGAAGATTTAACCAAAGTCACTTATGAGCGCCTTCGTGAATTGCGTGGCAGTGAAATCTCAATGATTTTCCAAGAACCCATGACAGCGTTGAATCCAGTTATGACGATTGGCGCTCAAATTGATGAAGTTTTTCGGTATCATGTATCAATGTCGGCCAAGGACCGCGTCGAAAAGGCTTTAAGCCTACTGGTTGATGTTAATTTGCCCGACCCTGCGAAGATCATTGACGCCTACCCGCACGAGCTTTCGGGCGGTCAAAGGCAGCGCTCAATGATCGCTATGGCACTGGCACTTGGCCCCAAAATTTTGATTGCTGATGAGCCAACAACGGCCCTTGATGTTACAACACAAGCGCAGATACTCGAGTTGATTAGCGATATGCAGAAACGGCTTGATACCGGCGTTTTATTCATTACTCATGATTTCGGTGTTGTTGCTGATATAGCTGATCGGGTTATTGTCATGCAACATGGCAAGATTGTTGAAACCGGAACCACCAAGCAAGTTCTGCAAAAACCAAAACACCCCTATACCAAATCGTTAATTGCTGCCATCCCACGGTTAAAGCCACGCAAAGCAAGATCAAGAGCAGCCGAAGTCGTCCTGAAAACCGAAGACATTTGCAAATCATTCGGTGGTGGTAGAAGTTTTTTTGGCTTTGGCAAACCGAGCCGCGATGTTAAGGCCGTTCAAAATGTGCAAATCGAATTGCGCCGCGGCGAAACCCTTGGCGTGGTCGGCGAGAGTGGCTCAGGGAAATCCACTCTGGCACGTTGTGTAATCCGGCTCATTGATAGCGATGCAGGCCAGATCAAACTTGGCGATGTTGACATCACCAAATTAAGTCGCAACGAACTACGCCCATTCAGAAAGCGCATACAGATGGTGTTTCAGGACCCGTTTGCGTCATTGAACCCACGTATCAGGGTTGGTGATATCATTTCCCAAGGCCCTATTCTGCAGGGCGAAGATAAGGATGAAGCTTCCAAACGCGCCTATGAACTTCTGGACATTGTTGGCCTTGATCGCAGATCATTTGATCGCTTTCCACATGAGTTTTCTGGTGGACAGCGCCAGCGTATCGGTATTGCAAGAGCATTATCCCTAAGGCCAGATATTCTGGTTGCCGATGAGCCAGTTTCAGCGTTGGATGTTTCAATTCAGGCGCAAATTCTTGAACTTCTGGATGAGATTCGGGAACAGATGGATTTATCCATGCTGTTCATCACGCATGATTTGCGTGTCGCGGCACAGGTTTGTGATTACGTTGCCGTCATGCAATATGGCAAGATTGTTGAGACAGGGCCAACGGCTGAATTATTCGAAAATCCAAAAGACGCTTATACAAAATCATTGCTTGCTGCGGTTCCGGGAAAAGACTGGCATTTTTGAATATTGAAACTACGGAAACTGCGAAAGCTACGAAAACAATGCGCCAATAACCTATTTCCCGTGGTCTGATCCTTATTATTGTGAATATGAGATATTTGTGATGTCGAACCCCAAAACCCTTAATCCGGTGAACACGATTCACGGGCTTTATCGAAGCTATCAGAACAAAAGCACCAAGCCCAGCATAGTAGTCCAGGCCTATCTGGCTGAAATAGAACGACTAAATCCCCGTCTTGGGGCTTATCAAAACATATGGGCTGATACGGCACTAGAAATGGCGGCGGCGGCGGACAAATCATTGGCTGCGGGCTTTACTGCAGGACCATTCTACGGGGTGCCTTATGCCTTGAAAGACATTTTTAATGTAAAAGACAGGGTGACAACCTGCGGGTCGGCGGCGATGCTTGGTAATATCGCCGTCACTACCGCAACAATGGTTCAACGGCTGGCAGCCGCTGGCGGGATTATTCTTGGCAAAACCAAAACGGTTGAATGTGCCTTTGGCGGCTGGGGGACCAATCAGAAAATGGGAACCCCGATGAACCCATGGGATAGGGAAACACACCGTATTCCGGGAGGGTCATCATCGGGAACGGCGGTAGCGGTTGCCTCGGGTATGGCGCCTTGCGGCATGGGCAGTGACACAGGCGGATCAATTCGTTTGCCGGCTGCCTATTGTGGGCTTGTTGGCCTGAAGGTAACGGCGGGGCGTTTGCCGTTGGATGGTATCATGCCGCTATCGCAAACGCTTGACACGCCCGGGCCAATCGCCCAGACGGTGCTTGACTGCCTAATCATGTTTGATGTGTTAGACGGCCGCGAAGGTTGGAAAATCATCCAAGACATGGACAATAATGATGGCTTATATGCAGTTATGAATAGGGGCGTCGCTGGATTGCGCCTTGGCAGCCTTATCGATAGCGAGCGTCAGCAATGTTCGGACGAGATGCTTGCATCCTATGATATGGCTTTGGATCGTTTACGCGCAATGGGGGCTGAAATTATACCGTTTCAAAACCCGGTATCCTACGGCGACCTGGCCGATGATAACGGGATGATTACAGCGGTTGAGGCCTTTTATAATCATGGCCATTTCTACAAAAACCCGGATTTGCCAATGGATGAAGATGTGCGCACACGAATGCTATCAGGAGAGCAATATCACGCCCATGACTATTTCCGTGTTTTACAACGACGCAAAGAAACCATGGCCGCCTTTAATGGTGCAATGCGCGGTTTTGATGCGCTGGTGATGCCAAGCAGTACAAGCACTGCCCCAGCGTTGGCCGATGTCGATCAGGCGGTATCACCGGGCTATTTCACTCGGCCTTTTAATTTTCTGGAAATGTGCGGCCTATCGCTGCCAATTAACCTCTCGAGTGACGGCATGCCAACCAGCATACAAATTGTCGGTAAAGCGCATGATGAAGCGATGTGCCTTCGTGTTGGCGCCGCCCTTGAGCAGGATTTACCACCAATTGGCCGGCCTGATTTATCCTAGGGCTCAACAAATTTACGCACAACATTTCCAAGCAATGTTGAAATATTGTTATCGTAATTGTTCCACGGCAATGACCCGCAAAAGGTGATTGAACCAACTGCGAACACTTGTCCGCCTTTCGATGTTTTAAAATAGACCATATCAGCCCGTTTTGCATCAGCTTCGGGGCCACCTGATAGATTTGTTAGATGCGTTAACATTTCTTCTGGAACAAGAATAAACCGGTTATGCTCGTCATAAGATTGCGCAAGAATGATGATATCCTCGCCCTCATCAAGCTTTTCATCGCGCCGATCAAGTTCAAACCCGGCCGCGCCATGTCCGCTAAAGCCAAAATCTCCAAGCAACTCGTCATTTATGCCGTCAAAAACCCAGTCCATATTTTTGTCGTAGTTAACACGCTTATAAGGCATGCCAACAAAATTTCCCTGCGCGGTAAAGCCGATGCCAACTAGCTTTTGCGGCGGGCGGCCATTGCGCCGCCAAAGGCCACCGTAACTGCCGTCAAAGGCATTATAATATTCCCCTGGTTCAGACGCCCATGCGCGCAACCCGTCTTCAGACCGCCTGATTTCAAGCAAGGCCGGATCTTCAGAATGGCGCACAATCCGCCAGTAAAATCCATTGCCGCCAAGATAAATAAGCCCCCCACCGTCATCCCGGTAATCTTTCAACGCATCAAGTGTTGCGCTGGTGTGATATTCAGGATGGCTTCCGGTTAAGACCGCTTTATAGCCTGAGATGGCGGCCACACCGTCACGATCAAGCTCATCATCGGTAATAATGTCATATGCAATGTCCTGATTATGCAACCATGCGATCAAATGGCTATCTGCCTGAAAATGGCGAAGGCCAGAACAGGTTGCTTCGCCAAAGGTTAGATAGCCGGGCCTAAGATTGAAAAGAACACGTTTATGTGAGGCATGGCAAATGCCCGAGCCGTCGGTATGGTTATTGTAGGTCGACAGCCCATAATGCCGGTATTCGGAGGGGTTATTCGGGTAGGCATTCCATGCGCTGATCTTTTCAAGCCATGATGGCGCAAAGTCAGGGCGGGCATGATTGCCATAGATCGTGTAGGTAAACGTCGAGACCAGAACACATAAATCTGCACGGCGCTCGCCAATTGGTGGACACACAAAAAACGGCATAGCATCATAATGCCCTTCGGCCTCGATGCGCATAATATATATGCCGGAGGGCATATCATCGGGAACCACAAAGTCAAAATCTCTGTCCCATCCAAAATCATAAATATCGTCATCGTGGAACAAGATTGCAGCATAATGGTCTGGATTGTGTCGCCAGCAAAATTCAGTTGCGTCCCACTTATGACCCGTGACCCCCCTCGTAGGGGCGTTCTTCAATAAAAGATCAGGCCCGGTATGGGCCTTAACCGACATCGATGATATGGATTGGGCAAAATCCCATTTCGCAATTAACGTGCCGTCAACCAGAATTTCTGGCGCCTCAATTTTCCCATTAAAGCAACAAGGGGCGTCACCAAATCCTGCCGCGATGCGAACCGATGCCGTCACTGAAAGTGGCAGCATCTGGGCACTGCCCAATTCTGTGTGGGCACTTTTTGCACCATCAATATTTGCGTTTGCAGTCATCATAGATTTTACATCAAGCGCCATCATACCCGATGCTAAAACCTTGAGCTCCAGGCTGTGCCATTGGTTGCACTTTACCAAGACGGATGAAGAAACCGACATGCCACCTGGTAATTTGGCAGTGATCATACCCTTTGAATCAAGGATAATCGAAACATGACCCCAAGCGAATAACGTTTGGTCTGCAGCCACGAGAATTGTCGGCATAAACCATAATTTTATCGAAAGTTCAGTGTTGATTTGCGCCCCTAGATCGGTCGCACTTTGGGCAAATGAGCCTGGGGTAAACCCCTGATAGCGCGATGTGAAAGACGATGATTTGAAATGAATGCTGGCATCTTCTTCGACAATGCCGGGCCCATCCGGGTTCGGATCTGCCGAAATCGAGCGATGCAATGTTGCCTTAAAATCTGAAACCGCACGGCTGGAAACAAAAAATGTGATAGTCTCGCCAGGCCTTGCCGACAATTTATCTGAATATCCGGCAATAAATACATCTTGCATGATTGCTCAATCCTGTTCGATGGAAAAGAGGTTATTAAGGCTTCATGGCGATAGCCCTCGCTCATACTGAAACACGCGCTGTTAAAATGATCAAGGCCGACTGATATAAGATCACTGCGCTAGAAGCCCACTGCTGGGCAGGGTTAGTTGAAACTGTGATACCGGATTATTTCGCTAGCATTTACCCTGCAACAAAAGCAGCGACAAACACAAAAAAAACCGCCTCAAATGCGAGACGGCTAGGTATCTAATATTAAATAAAATTATTTGGTTGCGGGGGCAGGATTTGTTCAAGACCCTACCATTAAAAAATGGGTTTGAGGTAATAAATGGGCGTGAAACCGCCGTTACTTGCACCTTAATTATGCAGTGATTTAATTAGCTATTTAACAGCCACCCAACCAATCATTTAGTCAATGAAGGTAGCAAATTCATCAATCGACACCCGCGCCGAATGCACTCGATTGATTGGAGCCTCAGTATCTTCAAAGCCGATAGCAACGCCACATGCAAGCATCAAGTCGTCTGGCGCGCCGGTTGCTGCGCGTACATTTTTATGAAAAAACGTCCAGTAGCCCTGGGCACAGCTGGCAAGACCATGGTCTTCACATAACAGCATCAGGCTTTGTAAAAACATGCCCAGATCCATCCACTGGCCATAGCTTAGGGAGCGGTCAATATATGCAAACACGCCAACCGGCGCATTAAACATCAGCGCATTTTTGGCAAATTGCGCTCGCCGGCCGGCCTTGTCTTCCCGTTCGATCCCAAGAACGCGGTAAATATCCTCGCCAATTGCAAAGCGCCGCGCATCAAATTCGGTTTTAAGTGGTTTTGGATAGACCGCATATTCAGGCGTCGACAGTGGCTTATTTTGAGCAATAGCCTCACGGGTATTGGCCTTCAGGCTAGCCAGCGCGTCCCCCGTCAATACAAATAGCTGCCAAGGCTGCAAATTGCCATTCGACGGAGCGCGAGACGCCTGTTGAATAATTCTCCGCAACAATTGACTATCAACTGGTCGGTCCAGGAAAGAGCGGCAGGATTTGCGGTGCTGTAAGGCGTGTTCGACCGTCATTGTTAACCCCACTCTTCCTTTCTGTTTAGCCTTGTCATCAAACAACCGTGCTGCTTGTCAACATGCGATACCCTCTATCCAAACTGCTTCAATGCGGTTCCTGGTTTGGCGGCTTTTCCAAAATCAGGAAGCATCATCACGGATGCTCAATTGCTTGCAACAAGGCTGCAATTTCAAAGGAGTGAACCCGTGTCAGTAGCGCCTGTGCAAACAATGACCGAAAAACAGATAGCCGGCTAGAGGATAGAATTGAGATTTGAGCAGATGGTAAAGTTTTATGCTTGCCTTGTTTGATAGCTGACCCACCAAGAGCATCCTGACATTCTTAAAACCTATGAAAAATCAATGAAATACGCCTGAATTCACAAATAGTGCAATTTTTGCATCACATAAGAAATAATTTAGCTCTATATTGCACCAACTTTTTTAGATACCACTCTAGCGTATCCGATTTAACCCGCAAAACTCTTGTCTTATGGAAAGGTGAGGCCATGTTGGAAACAAGCCAAGGAATTATCGCTGAGCTCGACAAGCATATGTTTCGCAAAAACCCGTCCGACTTCCTGCGAGCGAAAGATGAAAAAGGTGAAATTGTCATGCGTAAACCTCAACCAGACTGCGGTTCCTTGAGACCGGGACTAATTGCAGTAAGAAAATATATTTCACACTGACTCACTGGAATTCCTGCTTTTAGCAGACAGTGCGGTTTAGTTGGTTTACGCATTAACCTAAATCAACCCGAACTCATACTAAAGGCTGGCCCAGGTTGGTAAAAACCAGTCCTAAACTTTTCGAAATAGGAGAAAACAATGAGCGTTGCTTCATTTTATAGAGAGACTTGCGTCCTTTGCGAGCAGGTTTCTATTGGATTGGGAAAATTCACTTGTAGAGCCGGAACATTCTTGGAAATCGTCAACACTTCCATCGAAGCCGCTCAACTAGCACGTGCGGAAAAACACATCGAAGCTTTTGAATTGATGAAACGCGTCAATTAGACGGTTTGAGACACCAGCTTATAAAAAATGCCGAGTGTCTTTTTTGAACCAGAGCAAAGACTAAAAACAATCAGATTTGAAAGGCTCAACAGTCGCTATTCTGGGGTATTTAGGTGATCTCTCTAAGGCTTCTCTGGCCAACCAGTGAAGCCTTACCTTTTTGTTCCACCTTAACTGCGATCATACGGAATGCCAGTTTTTCAAATCAGATTAATCGACGCATCGAGAAGCAACTAAATTAACCACAGTTAGAGATTTGCAAGCGTATCAGGTATTATTGGCGTAGGTGACACGATCAAGCTGTTTACGGTGAATACATTAGTAGTTACCAAATAACCAAATAAAGACAAATCTCAAATATTTAGAGGCCCTCGCCTCAAAGACTCCGATAATGATCGCGGCTTTAACTGTAAAACGAAATTCAAGCTCTAAAGATTAGTATTTAAGGACAGCACAAAGGACCCAGCACTATTGGAGAGTGAGCGTGGCACCCAAACTGTAACGCCATCACTGGAAAAGTGTGCAGTCAGCCTTGCCTAATAAAATCAAGGAATTTTGGCCGGATATTGTTGCGCCACGCTTTACCACTAAAGATACCATAATGGCCGGCTCCTTCCTCGAGGATGTGGTGTTTTTGTGTATCAGGCAAACCGGTGAATAGCCCCAAAGCAGCTTTGCATTGACCAGGCGCTGAGATATCGTCACGTCCCCCCTCGATCACCAAAAGGCGAGTGGTGCGCACTGCCCCGATATCAAGTTTTTGCCCATGATGCACAAAATTATTGGTTGCAATGTCACGGTCCTTGAAAATGCGTTGGACTGTATCAAGGAAAAATTCGGCAGGCATATCCATTACCGCCAAATATTCATTGTAAAAACTGTTATGCCGGTCGCCATCATGCGCAGTGCCATCTGATTCAGCACAAACCTGCCTCACAAAAGATTCGATATGCGTGGCGGCGTTCATGCTCATAAAAGCAGTTAACTGTAAAATGCCTGGGTAAACCAGGCGGCCGGCGCCAGCATACTGGCTGTCAATCGGCATGATTACCGTTGACTGTAATTGCGGAATGTCAGTCTTGCCTGCATAATTAGACACCGCCGATGGGTTGGCGGCAGGGTCTACCGGCCCCCCCATCAAAGTCACTGATTTGGGCATCGCAGCCGGGTTGTCAAGTGCCAGACGTGCAGTAGCCGCGACGGTAAGTGGCGCTGGCTGGCAAATGGCGAGCACATTTGTTATTGGCCCCAGGTAAGTGATGAAGTCGACAATGTAATCCACGAAATCATCGAGGTTAAATGAACCAGCATTATTTGGCACATCGCGTGCATTTTTCCAGTCAGTAACATATACGTCGCAGTCAGGAACAAGGCTGGCCACCGTATTACGTGTCAGCGTGGCATAATGGCCTGACATAGGCGCTATGATCATAACAGTTTCAGCTGATTGTTTTTGCGAAGTAGTGGCAAATTTCGTCAGGGCGCAAAAAGCTCTATCGAGAATGATTTCTGGTTTGATGGGCCGGGATTCGCCTGATGTGGTCAATGCCTCGACCGACCATTCTGGTTTTGCATCCATTCGCTCCAGAGATTTTTCGGCGACTTTGGACCAGCCATTCATCAATGATCCAAATGGATGTAGGCGCGTGAGCCCAGGAGCTTGGTCAAACAAATGACTGAACTGGCTCGCAAACGCCTTCTGCAATTTGATAGAACTGTCCAAAAGCTGGTAGGATGGTATAGTATACATAAATAATAGGTTCCAAAATTACATTAGGGACAGGCTCCCACATATTTGACCGAAAGAAAAGCGATGTCTGATTACGATATGGCCGAATCGTCCCAGCTTGACGAGCTCAAAGACAATTTTGAGAAAATTGATGCATTAACAAAGCGGCTGATTGTGATCATGGCGCGGCAAAAAGCCGAACAGCCAGAACAGTCAAATGCAAGCACCGAACTGTTTTTCAAGGCAGCATCAAGCTATTTTGCGCAGATGATGAACAACCCTGCCAAATTGATCGAAAGTCAGGTCCGATATTATAAAGCCTCAATTGAGGCCTGGTCTGATTTTCAAGCCTCGATGATGGGGGCCTCACAGGACGCAAAACCCAAGGACCGGCGTTTCCGCGACGGAGCGTGGCAAACCAACCCCTATTTTAGCATGATCAAACAGCAATATCTGCTGTCCAGCGAAGTGATTAAGGACTCGGTCGCTGAGATCGAGGGGTTGTCAGAGGGTGAAGCCCGACAAATTCAGTTTTTCTCACAACAACTGATCAATTTTCTGTCACCACAAAATTTCTTGGGAACAAATCCCGAAGCATTGAAACACGCGATTGAAACCCAGGGCAAATCGCTGGTTGAAGGGCTAGAAAATCTGGTGAGTGATCTGGAAAAAGGTGACGGTCAGCTGTCTGTATCATTGACCGATACCAATGCTTTCAAGGTTGGAGAAAATCTGGCTACATCTTCTGGTAGGGTGGTATTCCGCAATCGGCTGTTTGAGTTGATCCACTATCAGCCTAAAACCGAAACCGTGTTTGAACGGCCGTTGTTGATTGTGCCGCCATGTATCAACAAATTCTACATTCTAGATCTGACACCACAAAACAGCTTCATACAGTTTGCGCTGGCTGCTGGCCAAACGGTGTTTTTGATGTCATGGGTCAACCCGGATGGGACAATGGCCGATGTTGGTTTTGACGACTACATAACCGAAGGTGTGCAAACCGCACTGGAACAGGTGACCAGCATGACCGGTCAACCGCAGGCGAATGTGATTGGCTATTGTATCGGTGGGACATTGGTAGCGGTGGCGGCAGATTATTTGCAAAAAACCGGTCATTATCTTATCAATTCTGCAACCTTTTTTACCACTTTGACCGATTTTCATGATCCTGGCGAATTGGCAGTTTATACCGGTCCCGACTATTCCAAGAAAATTCATGATCGCATTGCCGAAAGTGGCGTTTTGGATGGCGCATTTTTGGCTCAGACTTTCAGTTTTTTGCGCTCAGGAGATTTGGTGTACGGCCCGGCGGTTCGGTCCTATCTGATGGGACAAAAACCGCCGGTTATGGACTTGCTATATTGGAACAGCGACTCAACCAACTTGCCAGGGCGCATGGCGCGCGAATATCTTGACAATTTCTATCAGAACAACCGTTTCGCGAGTGGAGCGCTGCGGCTCCTTGATACCGATCTGGCACTGGCAGATGTTGATATACCAATCTGTGCGGTCGCCACTGAAACGGATCATATTGCACCCTGGCGTTCGTCTTTTGCCGGGATCAGCCAGACCAAGGGGTCAAAAACCTATATTTTGGGCGGAAGCGGGCATGTGGCCGGGATTATAAATCCACCCAAATCTGGGAAATATTATTTCCGCATAGCAGATAATTTAACCAAATATGCAGCTGACACTTTCCTTGACCTACCAGTTACAGCCGGATCTTGGTGGCCAGCATGGGAGGCATGGGCGGCTGGCATGTCAGGAAATAAAATTATTTCAAACAATGTTTTAAACAATTTTGAATGGCCAGACTTAGGTCCTGCGCCAGGAGAATATGTGCAGCGCCACAGTTAAATTTCCGCATTGCGTAATTTTCTCTTGATTTTCTGCATTGCGGTAACTATATTCCGCTTAGCAGAAAATTTTATCAGGAGACGAACACATGTTTACTTTTACTGACTATACCAAAGCGATGGAAAAATTCGTATCAGCCTCACCATTCGAGATGGCTGATAATCTAAAGCCATTCATTGATTATCAGACCAAGCTGTCACATGTTGCCTTTGACGCGGCTAAAAAGAATATCGAGATTGGTCAGACCTGGATGAACGAAACCATCGTAGCCCTTGAAGCTTTTGCCAAGCCTGTCGAAAAACCTGCAGATTTAGCAGCTGCCTCGACCGAATTTGCCAAAGCACAGGTTGAAGCGGCACCAAAGCATCTTGCGAGCATCGCTGAAGTTGCCAAAAAGGCGCAGGTTGATACAGCAGAGATCATGCTGAAAGCCGGCAAGGATGTCCAAAACAAGATCGTCAACGCTTAACAGCACGCGCGAGTAAAAAGGGGGCGCTCTGGCGCTCCTTTTTGTATTTATCCAGCACTAAATCGCACATGGCCACGGGCCAACGGAGGGTATGATGACAAATGTGGTTATTGCATCAGCAGCACGGACGCCAGTTGGCAGCTTTGGGGGCACCTTGTCGGGATTGCCGGCGCATGAACTTGGCAAAGCGGCAATCGAAGCGGTTGTTTCGCGTGCCGGAATCGAAAAGGCAGAAGTTTCAGAAACTATCATGGGCCAGATTTTGACTGCTGGCCAGGGGCAAAACCCAGCTCGTCAGGCGCACATCAACGCTGGTTTGCCGCAAGAAAGCGCCGCATGGGGGATCAACCAGCTCTGTGGTTCGGGTTTGCGTGCGGTGGCGATTGGGGCCCAGCATGTGCAACTTGGGGATGCCGATGTTGTCATCGCCGGTGGCCAGGAAAGCATGTCATTAGCGCCACATGTTTCCATGTTGCGGACCGGGGCGCGCATGGGCAATTTGGCCTTTATCGACTCTATGATCATGGATGGGCTGACCGATGCTTTTCATGACTATCATATGGGCACAACCGCAGAAAACATTGCCACCAAGTGGCAGATCAGCCGCGACGAACAAGATGAATTCGCAGTTGCCTCGCAAAACAAGGCCGAGGCGGCCCAAAAGGCCAGTAAATTTGCTGATGAAATTACTCCAGTTCTGGTCAAAACGCGGCGAGACGAGGTCACTATCGACTGTGATGAATATATCAAACATGGCGTCGACATAGCAGCCCTGCAAAAATTGCGTCCAGCCTTTTCGAAGGATGGCACTGTGACAGCTGGTAATGCATCGGGCATCAATGATGGTGCGGCCGCGGTATTGTTAATGAGCGAAGCTACCGCCACTGCTAAAAATATTCAGCCAATGGCCCGGATCGTGTCTTATGCCACCGCTGGTGTTGACCCGGCGATTATGGGGATCGGACCAGTTACCGCGTCGCGCAAAGCCTTAGCCAAAGCTGGCTGGACGGTTGATGACCTTGACCTTATCGAGGCGAATGAAGCTTTTGCCGCACAGGCGATTGCTGTCAATCGCGATATGGGATGGGACCCTGCTAGGGTGAATGTGAATGGCGGTGCGATTGCGATTGGCCACCCAATTGGGGCGTCTGGGGCCCGTGTTTTGAATACGTTGTTATTTGAAATGCAGCGGCAGAAAGCCCAGAAAGGCCTTGCTACTCTTTGTATCGGTGGTGGTATGGGTGTCGCCATGTGCATTGAACAGCTATAGCTGTCAGCGCCAGAACTAACCCTAGCTGAGATCTTGTTAAGAAAGGAACGAACGTTATGTCAAAGACCGCGATTGTGACAGGTGGAACCCGCGGCATCGGTGCCGCCATTTCAAGAATGTTGAAATCTGCCGGCTACCAGGTAGCCGCCAACTATGCTGGCAACGACGACGCTGCCGCAGCTTTTGCCAAAGAGACCGGTATTGACGTGTTCAAATGGTCGGTCGCGTCTTATGAGGATTGTGACGCCGGTGTTGCAGCGGTTGAAGCCAAATTGGGCCCAGTTGATGTGCTGGTAAACAATGCCGGCATCACCCGAGACAGCGCCTTCCATAAAATGACTCCCCAGCAATGGCATGATGTTATCGACACCAATCTTAATGGCCTGTTTAACATGACACACCAGGTTTGGGGTGGTATGCGCGATCGTAATTTTGGCCGCATAGTGAATATTTCATCGATCAATGGGCAAAAGGGCCAGTTTGGTCAGGCCAATTATTCATCGGCCAAAGCGGGCGATCTTGGCTTTACCAAAGCCTTGGCCCAAGAAGGTGCGGCTAAGGGAATAACAGTCAATGCGGTTTGCCCCGGCTATATTGGTACCGAAATGGTTAATGCGATGGCGGATGAGGTCATTGCCAAAATCACCGCACAGATCCCGGTTGGCCGGCTAGGTTCACCAGATGAAATTGCCCGCTGTGTATTGTTTCTTGTGAGTGATGATGCGGCCTTTATCACCGGGTCAACCTTGTCGGCGAATGGCGGACAGTTTTTTGTCTGATCAACGTCGTGGTTATCGCTAGTGATTGAATTACATAAAGGAGACTGAGCTATGTTCCATCCTGATGATTACAAAAAAGCCCTTGATAAAATGGGTGCTACCACACCCGCAGATATAGCTGAAGCTATGAAGCCAGTTCTCGACTATCAGGCTAAATTGTCCAAAATCACCCTTGATGCGACAAAAAAGCATTTAGCCGTCGGACAAGCGATGGTTAACGAAACGATGGAGGCACTTGACCGTCTTGCTAAAACGGCCCCCGCAGCAACCGACATGGCAGCTGCGTCAAGCGAATTTGCCGCTGAACAGACTAAAGCGATGCCGAAGCATATGTCAGCTTTTGTCGATATCGCCAAGTCTGCGCAGGCTGAGACCATAGATGCGATGGTATCTCTGGGGCAAGAAGCCGTGGCTACAGGTAACGTTTCGGACAGCTCCAAAAAAGAGACTAAGTCTAAAAGTATTATTACACCTGTTTCTACCCGAACCGATAATGATACTGCGGCGATGGCTAGTATCAAAAAGGATGTAATGGCCAAGGCTGCCAAGAAGTAGTCTGGTCATTGCATGTAATTGTGTAAAAAAGAGGTGGGATTTACACTTCTTTTTTGCTTGAATACCTACCTGCAGGATTTAGGAGATTTTGATGAACGAAACTGACAAGCCAAGTCTGACGATTCATCGTTATTCGAGCCGTAAATTCTATACCAAAGATACCAAAGAATTTGTCACACTAGATGATATCAGTAGATTAATAAGGGCTGGACATTCGGTCACTATACTAGACAAGAAAACTGGAGAAGACATCACCAATCAATATTTGCTGACGATTATTTCTGAATTTGAAGGGCAAGGTGAACAAGTCATTCCTAAGGATTTTCTGACTGAAATTATTAAATGCTATAGTGATACGGCGACTCAAGTATGGCCAAGAGCCATCGAGCAGATGATGCAGGCCTACCAGAAAAACCAGCAAGATATGACTAGAGCATTTGCAGCGGTATCGCTTGACCCAACAAATCCCGATAAAAATCTTGATGCGCTGAAAAACCTGCAATTGATGCAATCAAAAATGGTGGCAGGAATGCTACAATCATGGCAGGACTTTGGCTCAGCGCCATCCAGTTCGCCGCCAGCCAACAAAAATTCAACACCGCATGATTCGAGTCCGAACGCACAAAGTGCCAGTCCAAGCACATCATCTTCAGCACCAGCAGACATTGATCTTGAGTCCATGAAGGAGCAGGTCACAGCACTGCAAAAACAGTTGGCTGCGCTATCAAAGAAAATATGATTTTCAGCTAACACATCAAAATGTGCGCACCTGTGCTGATACTTTTACGTCACAAAAACGAACTTTCCCAAGCTGAACGCGAGGGATGCATACAGAGATTGTTGCGGGGCACGCCGCCACAGTTATTTACATTTTGATTTTACGGCATTTTAGGAATGAATTACGTTTAACAACAATGTTTTCTGAAGGCTCCAAAATTCTAACTTAAGTACTCGCAACCTTTAAATATGTTATCCGAATAATCAATCTAACACAGTCTGTCTCTGAGAATAACTCACAACAACTGTCATCGGGCGGTAGTTATCAGGGATGTCTTAAAAGAGGCCCGTAACAACTTTAAAGCTTGAGCGTCAGTTTATTAGTTTGAGCATTCACAGTTTCAAATAACCAAGCTATTTCGCAGTGCTACGATCTCATTCCATGTGTTTTCAGGCAAATCAATTATACCGCCAGCCTCGTGCCTTAAACGTCGCTCTCGATGCCCAGGGATTTCGACTTTCTCAAATCCTGGTGCCGGTTTACAGCTGATGATGTCATCAAAAATTACACTCGCTCGTTTGCGAAGACCATCAAGTGGTGTCATTGCACTTGTATTGATCATCAACAAAAGCCAGTTACCTTCTGTCTGAACTGGGCCAATTAGAGCCTCGGAGATCAATTCTGCAGCTAAGGCTAGTCCATAGCCTTTTTGTCCTGCCGCAGGCAAAATTGATCCACCATCAAAATAATCTGCAGGTGTCACTGAAGCCATACCATTTCGATCAATAATACAATTTTCAGGGAGATAACCACCAGCATTTTGCGCAGCATAAATCCAGCCACCAGCAATCATTGACGTTGCAAAATCCAACACAAGTGGCCCGCGTTCATCGCCAGGAAAACCAATGCAATAGGGGTTAGTTGGTAACTTTGGTTCGCACCCGCCATATGGAGCCACCTGCCGCCAAACCTCTCTGTTGCCACCACCGATTAGGATCGATAAAAAACCATCTTCGGCACAATGATCAGCAAAAGAACCATGCCTTCCAGTATGACCAACATTTATGATTGACGTAACACAGATGTGTTTAGTGCGCGCAACCTTGGCGGCTGACTTGTAAGCAAGATCCATAGCGGGTATGCCATGCCCAGCCTGCCCATCAATGATAAGGAAAATTTCATCCTCACGGCTTACACATGGTCCAGACTCTGGCTTCATGTAGCCCGACCGAAATTGGTCAACATATTGCAAGATACGCATAGCGCCATGCGATTCAACACCGCAAAGATTGCTGTCGACAAGATGATCGGCGATAAGCTCTGCATGCTCGAGCTCGCAACCACAGTTGTTTAGAATTTCCGTTATTATTCCTCGGGCTTCGTCTACTTCAATCTTTACTCTGACTCCATCATAGATGATTTTTGAAATGCTCATATTCTATCGCTTTCGGCCATGGGCTTTCTATCATCTAAGGAACAAGGTTGAATGCAGAGAAGATTAAAAAGGTAATTTGGATACTATTGCATCGCGAACAATTCCATCGGGCGTGTGAACCAGAAGCGCAGTGCCGTAATCCCAGTGTGTTTTAAGGATCATCGACATACCAATATTGCAGCTCAAACGCGGCGAATATATTCCAGATGTGATCTGCCCAACCGGCACACCATCCAGATCGGTTACTGGAAATGGTTTGCCACATGGCGGTGCCTTGTCGCCACTAAAGCGAATTCCACGAATGGCTTGAACCGGCCCGACAGCGGCAATCTGGCGAAGCGCGGCACTGCCAATATAATTTATTTCGTCACCAAGGTAGCACAGGCGGTCAAAGCCACATTCCAGCGGATTATTGGCAAGGGTGAACTCATTCCCATAAGACATTAGCCCGCCTTCAATGCGCTCTATCAAATTTGGACAGCCGGGCTTAATATTATAGGGCTGGCCAGAGTTCCAGATCAGATCCCAAAGGTCAGGGCCCATATTGGCGCCAGCGAGGTAAATCTCAAAACCACCCTGTTTGCTGTAACCGGATCGCGCAATTAACTGGCTCGAACCAAGAATGTCAAAGAAAGCAAAACCAAAATACGGTAATTCAAGTATTTTTTCACCCACTAAACTAGCCATTAAGGGGCGAGCCTTTGGCCCTTGAACAGCTAGCGGCGCAACATCAGCTTCGAAAATAAGCACATCAAGGCCCGCGCCCACCGCCAAACCCTTTGCCCAAAGCAAAACATCCGAGTCGGCAATCGACAGCCAATAACGGTCTTCAGCCAGTTTTAGCAAAACTGGATCATTAACCATCCCGGCATGCTCATCAATCAGTGGGACATAGAGCCCTTGCCCAACACGCGCTTGGCGAAGGTCGCGCGGCGTCATTAACTGGACAAGGCGTGTCGCATCGGACCCTGAAATTTCAACCTGCCTTTGGCAGGCAACATCCCAGATTTGAACATCTTGGCAAAGATGCCAATAATCCTCTTCAACCGAAGCTTCATAAGCCTTTGGCAACAACATATGATTAACTACACTGAACCCGCGAACGCCGTGCTGTTCAACCTTATCAGTATAGGGAGTACGCCGTATACGACGCGACATGTTTAGCCCTGATTCGCTCATCAATCACGCCTCTAGAAATTTTATAACAATCAAGCCGACCACCAGCATGAATAGCTGTTAGGCGCCATAATGACAGGGATATGATAACTGCTGTCTGGATCAGGAGTGTTAAAGCGCACCACAATTTCTTCAAGAATTTGCGCGCCTGACCTGGGTAAATGGGTCTGCCTAAAATAGGGGCCACTGGCAATCACCATTTCATACGCCTGCCCGCTGACAGCGTCAAATTTTTGCGAAAATCGTCCATGCGCATCACTTTCGGCCGTGAATAGTGTTTTGCGCTCGCCATCATCACCAATAGATACCAGGCTGACCGGCACCGCGCCAGCATGGGTTCCATCCACTGCGTTCAAAAAGTGAGAAGACAAAACCGCCATAATTTGCCCCTTTGGTCACAGTTATTCGATCGACGCCTTGTCGCGTTTTGATGTTGTTGCCAAAACAATTGGGCTGATAACGCCCTTCACTTTGACATTCACACACGCCGTCTTGCCGCTTGCAATGGCACGTTGCACCGCCGGAATAATGTCCTCGCGCCTTGTGACCAATTCACCATGCCCGCCAAGCCCCTCGAACATCGCGTGAAACGGAATATCACGAAAATCGGTTGCATAATGCGTGCCGCTGGCAAATAGCCTTTCCTGTTGCTGCGAAATACAGTCGAGCCCGCCATTATTATCAATCACGACAACAATGGGTCGATTTTCTTGAAAGGCTGCCTCAATCGACAACCCCCCCGACAGAAAGGCGCCATCTCCACTGATCAGCACAACATTGCGGCTGGGATCAACATTTTTTGCCGATACTGCAAATGATACGCCAACCCCCAAAAGGCTAAAGGTGCCCGGGTGCAAAATTCCGCCAAGTTTTTTACCCTGAAATCCGGCAATATTCACCGCAATTTCGGACCAGAAATGGGTGTTGCCACCATCGATCACCAGCCAGTCGCCGTCACTCATCGCGCCCTGCACATCAAGTGCTAATTGCAAGGGATGAATCTGACCCTCAAATCCTGGCTGCGCAGTTTCACAATCAAGATCGGCAAGCATCTTATCGACCCATGCGGCACGCCATTTACGGTTTAAATCATACCAATCTCGGGGAAGGCAGAAATCGGGACTCTTCTGATGCGCAGCTAGGGTTTCGAGAAACGCTGCTGGATCACATAACAATGCAAAATCAGCTGCGCGGTTAAATTCTATTTCTTCATGCGATCCATTGACACATATCAGTTCAGCACTTGATGGAAATAATGGCGGATTGCCAAAATTCATCTGATTATCAAGCCGGCCACCAACCATCAGCACCAGATCAGCGTCACGAAACGCATCTGCGGAAGGATGATATTGATGGATATCGGCAAGCCCCATATAGGCTTCGCATTCTTCGCCAAGCAGTTTTTGATGATAGGGGATGTTAAACACTGGGATGCCAAGCAGACGGCCAGCTTCCTCAAGTTTTGCCTCGGCCTTGCTCCACCAAACACCATGTCCGCCAATCAGAACTGGCCTTTTGGCGGCATTGAGCTTTTGCAGCAGTTTCTGAAGGCGTGCTGGCTCTGGCCATGCGCGCACTGGCTGTTGCATGCTCAGATCAAATGGCCGCTCATCACGGCCAGCATCTTCGGCAAAATGGGAAAACATAATATCAACAGGAAGACTTAGGTGAACCGCCCCAGGATAGCCGTTTGTGGCAATCTTGACGGCTCTGTCAACAAATTCATTAATGCGCTCGCCATCCGTTATGGTAGCGCTATATTTTGTCAGCGGAGCGGCGATGGCAACATCGTCAATTTCTTTGAATCCCCCCGCACCTTGACGTTTCAGGGTGCTGGATCCAGTGACAAAAATCACCGGCGAGCGTTCGCCCCAAGCCTCCATCATTGCTGGTACAGCATTCGCAAAACCCTCTGGCCCAACAAGACAAACTGCGGGTTTGCGCGTGATGCGCGTATGACCATCAGCAAAATGTCCGGCCACCTGTTCATGCGGGCAGTTGATCACCTTCATCTGGCATTCCATAAAACCTTCAAGCGCAGGATTGCAAAAACCACCTGACAGGGTGAACACATGTTCAACGCCCTTTTCCTGCAAGGCGCGCGCGAGCAATGCTCCGCCTCGTATCTTTTTGGGTGACGTCATTCGGCAGCCCTTTCCAGCATCGTTCGCAACATTAATGTTTCATAATTTCCAGCTAAATTCGCAGCGCCCAGTTCGGCAATATTTCGGCAGCCAAGCAACCCCATTACCGCGCTTGCTTCGGCCTCAATCAAATCCAGAATTTGCTCAAGGCCAGCCGCACCGCCTGCTCCAAGGCCATACATAACACTGCGACCAAGCATAACAAAATCTGACCCAGCAGCTAGCGCCTTAATTACATGTTCACCATTGCGGATACCACCATCAAAAATCAATGGAAAACCGCCACCAACCGCATTACGGATTTCGACAAGCGAGTCAATTGCCACTGGCGCGGCATTAAGCTGGCGGCCGCCATGATTTGACACATAAATAGCATCAGCCCCGATTGTCTTTATGCGTAACGCATCCTCAACCGACTGCACTCCTTTGACCACTAGCTTGCCCGGCCAGCGGTCGCGCAAAGCGGCAAGAAATTTCCAGTCGGCACCGGCGCGGCTGGCATTCCGCACAAAGGCTGTCTTCTGGCTTGATGTGGCATAGTTCATCGGCTGCGGCATTTGATGCCGGATCGCGTGAAGCGCGGTTTCAAGCGACCATCGGGGATGGCTGACAAAATCCCATATCTGTGATGCACCCCAGCCCATTGGAAAAGAAAACCCGTTACGTTTGTCGCGTGTCCGCACTGATGGAATTGGCACATCAACAGTCAGGATCAGCACTTTATAATTGGCAGCAATGGCGCGGTCGATCAATTCATCGACAAACTCGTTTGATTGATCGGCATAAAGCTGAAACCACGCGTGACCCTCAGCCAGCTCGATTACCTGTTCAAGCGCCATCGACGATGCTGTCGATACACATAAAGGAATGTGCCGCTTTGCCGCTTCGCGAGCTAGGTTAAAATCAGCTCTTGGCCATGACAGCGCGCACATACCCATTGGCGCAATCCCGAACGGAAGCCCTGTTTCCTGTCCAAGAATAGAAGTCGACATTGCACGTTCAGAAACATCAATCAGAACACGAGGCATCAATCTGATATGATCAATCATCGCCGAATTGAGATCACGCAATGATTCATTCCCCGATGCGCCATCGATAAAATCAAACATCATGCGTGGCAGACGCCGTTTTGCGACTTGCCGTGCCTCAGCCACAGAAAATAGTTTTTTGCCCAATGTCTACCCCAGTCGACGCTATTCCCAAACGCTATCAGTTGGCTTAATTATTAGGCAAATATAATTATTGGATGAATTGATAGAAAAAAGGTATGATTAAACAGAGGGGGATAACATGAATTTTCGTCAACTCAAGGCCTTTAACGCTGTAATGCAAACTGGTTCGATTACTGGTGCAGCAAAGCAAATGCTGGTATCGCAACCAAGTGTAACGCGGCTCATTCGTGACCTTGAGTTAAATCTTGGTTTTACCCTCTTTGTTCGGCAGGGGCGCGGCATTATCGCGACTGTCGAAGCGCGGCGCTTTCATTTGGCGGTTGAGAGCACTTTCCTCAATATTGAGCGGCTTGATGATCTGGCAGCCTCAATTCGTAAAAAGGCGGTTGGCAGGATTTCAATCGGTGTCATTCCAACATTTTCCACATCGCTTTTACCAAAGGTCCTTGGACAGATGCGCCGGCAGGATGATGCAACCCACTCGATCATATACACGCATAATACACCAGCCATTGTCGACGCTATCAGGTTGCAACAATTTGACCTTGGCATAGTCTCTCGCTCGCCGCCTTACGTCGGTGTGGATATCCTTTACCAGACTATGGTGAATTATGTCACCCTAATCCCTGAGGATCATGTTCTGGCAAATTCAGACGGCCCAATTGACTTAAGGGACGTTGCCGGACATGTAGAATTCGTAACATTTGGCAGTGTCTACCCACTTGAAATGCAAGGCATGGACGCCAGCCTTGCCGAAAAATTCCAAAGTAATGCCCGCTATAGTGTCGCCAATGTTCTGGCTGGTGCTGCGCTGGTTCGAGAGGCTGGTGTTCCCGCTATTGTTGATCCGTTTTCGGCGCGCATGTCCGTTGCGTCAGGCGGTGTTGTGATCCGGCCAATTGTACAGAACATGAAATACCACATTGCCATCATAACCCGCGGTATAGATATGATGACGCAAGAAACCAGACAATTAGCTGACACTATCATCACGGCTTTTAAAACAGATCCGATTATCGCATCTGTGCCTTAACCCTGATAATTTTGCGGCATCAAAATTGGAAGTGACTCGCGCAACAACATCTCACTTTCTGCGTCAATATAATTTGGGTGATGACAGCTAAGAATAGCGGTAACGCGCTGCTCTGCACGATCGCGAATATCAGAACTGCCAGCCCTCTCCCATCCCTCTATGGCGAGGCGGTCAGCAGTTTTAGGATAAAGAAAATCCGAGTGCATCCGTGCATAGGTGTCCGGTTCACCAAGAAAATGACCAACGCCAAGCGCTACCCGATCAATTGACTCCAAACCAATCGTTTCGGACGATACGGTAACAGTGCCGCTAGCACGTAGAATGCTTCCCAGCATATCATCGTCGATAACCAGTGCAGCAAGCGATAAACCCATCAGACCAGCCTGCGCACCACAAGCTTGCGTGATTATGTTGGCCCCTGCTTGAACAGTCTGCAAGACATTCAAACATTTTTCATAGCTGCTTTGCGCATCAGGAATTTTACTGTCAGTAGCACCTGCGATCGTTGATGATGGAAGCCGGTAATAGCGCGCCATCTGAATTACGGCAGCGGTCAACAATGCCTGCTCACCGCTGCCCCCCGCCATACCGCCAGTCCGTAGGTCAGTAATCATCGGGCGCGGGCCAAAAACCGCAAGCGCATCCGGATCAATTAACCAGGCAATCACCATACCCGCAAGAGTTTCAGCAACCGTTTGTGTTACACAACCAGCAATTGTAACCGGACTAGAAGCGCCAAGCTGGCCAAAGCAATTGACCATCACCGGAATGCCGGAGCGCACTGCTTCAACCATCACGTCAAGCGCCATCGAATCAAACCTCAACGGGGGTACAACATGGTTAACATTCAGCGACAGAAAGGGCTTAGTGCGAAATGCTGCCTCGGATCCGGCAATCTGATAACAAATGTTTGCGATATCCTTGACTGTCGCGGGTGATGATGCGCTGGTAAAAACATGCTTTGCCGTGCCAGCAAGACAGGCAAACGCAGTATTTACATCAAGATGACGCGCATCCGGCATATCGCGCGCAACAACCGGCCGGCTTAAGAAATGGACATGATCAAGCTTGTCGACAAGCCGTGCTGCGTTATAAAGGTCCACAAGATTAGATTCACGATATCTGTTCAGCGCCGCATCAAAGATCATGGGGGAGGCGCCGCCAGTGCCAACATGAACCACCCCTGGGGATAAAGCCATGTCATTATCACCAGCGCGACCATACAGCGTGATATCTCGCCGCAAACCGGCAAGCGCAGACATCACCAACTCTTCTGGAAATAATAACCGGCCACGCGAGTCAAGTGAACCGCCAGCGGCCAATACAAGGTCGACAGCAGTTGACGACGGGTCACAAAGACCGGTATTTGCGAGCACTGTCAGGGCAGCGTCATGGATCGCAGTCAAATCAATTTCTTGTAACGGACCATAGCCCCGCCCAAAGCCAACAATGCGCTTTCCGTCAAGACCTTCAGCAGAGATATTCCGAGTGTTTTGTTCACGCCTACCGCGCCCCATTCTTGATCGATCCGACCCTTCACCCCGCCTCATAAGCTTGTGTCTCCTTTTGATCCCACTCCAAGCCGTTGACCGCGCTTGAGCGGCTGATGGGCATTCATGTCACCATCTGGTGCTATTAGATAAGCTGACCCGCTGCTACGGGCGCGGACAATCTCGGCAACCACACCATTGATAATATGCACGCCAACACCATCATCAATGGCGATCCCTGATTGTAATTGGCGACTGGCAATAGCCGCTTCAAAGGCCTGTTTTCGGGCTGGCTCACTGCTGAAATGCGGGCAGGCGCTTCCTGCAATAAGCCCAAGCCCCTCACGCTGTTCAAACTGGGGCTCAAAACAATCATCCTCGGTTTTCAATAGTAAATCGGAAAACCAGCAAATCGCCCCGGCGCTAACCCCGGATGCTACAAGCCCCCGGCTTATCGCTGCCACCAATAAATCAGCAATGCCTGATTTGTGCCAATGTGACAGCATTGCTGTTGTTGTTCCCCCACCAACATAAAGAATATCCAAATCTTGTAAAAAATCCTGCGCCATCGTCGCATCTGCCGTTACCGGCAAATGCGTTGTTCGCGCACAGCTTGCAAATCGCGCATAAAAAGCGGTTAGGCGATCCGCCTGATCATTATTGGCGTGCCCGATATAACCAATTTTCAATTTGGTAGCAGGCCCAACCAATGCTAGCAGACGATCCTCAAGCAGCGAATCACGGCCACCCCCTTCTTGCGAATGGGTAAAGCCTCCACCGCCAACAGCAAATATCTGAACTAGCTCACGCATATTATTCCCTATAATCTGGTTGTGATCCTTGTCATCCAGTAGCTTTAGTGTCGTGTCGCGCCTTTCGTTTTAGTTACGGTCTCACCTTGCAAGCACAATTAGTCTGAGCAGTTTTGTCTCAATAGGCAATTCGAATTAAAAAATAAAACCTATACGATATGCACATGTGTTCATTTGCAAATTATATTTGTTATCAATTTTCGATAATCCCATAGTTAAATTGTAACAATTGGGTAAAACAAGAGTCTGTCGGTTCACTGATTTACTACATAGTAAAATGTAAACCACTGATTCATATCGATTATAAAGGCACTGCATCAAGAGGGGGAACAAATGAGAAGACTTCTTTCGGCGACCTTGCGTAGCGTCACCAAACCGGTAGTATTGGGCGTTGCACTGACAATATCGCTCACTTCATTTCAGGTCTTTGCTGACCAGATTGTCGCGCGCATGTCTGGACATTGGAGCCCAACCCATCAAAGCTCGATCCATTCACAGATGTTTGCCGATGAGGTGACAAAAAGGTCCGGTGGGCGGCTAAAGATCGAATATTACCCGTCCAAACAGCTTTTCGGCATCAGAGAGGTTCTTGGCGCCATCACCTCTGGCGCTGTTGAACTTGGCGGCGTTGTCGGCGTTGTCAGCTTTCCTCCGATTAACAAGAATTTCAATGTTGCCTCCTACCCCGGTCTGTTTGCCTCCTATGAACAGCAGCGTGGATTTTTCCTGAATTCAGACAAGGGCCAGGAAATCTGGGGGGATATCACCAAAAAAAGCAATTCGCAGCTAGTCATGTATAACCCTGTTGGTCCGGTGATGACTTTCAGCAGTGCCCGTGAATTGACCAGCATTGACGTGATGAATGGGCTGAAAGCGCGCCGCCTTTTGAAAAGTGAGCTTCCGATGTGGAAGGCGCTTGGTGCCAACGCTGTTTCACTGCCAACTGGTGAGGTCTACACTGCGCTTCAGACCGGTATGATCGACACTATCAATAGCCCTCCAGGATCAATTGAAGCCTATAGCTGGTGGGAATTTCTGGCCTATGGGCAAAAGCCCTATCAGTATTTTGCCGATGCTTACATTATGGCCAACCGCGATTGGATGAGCAGCCTGCCTGATGATTTGCGGGAGTTGGTTTTGACTGTTGGCGCTGAAGTTGGCCAGATTGCAACTGATAGTATTCTGGGCGCGGGTGAAGATACCTTGAAGAAATTTATCGAACGTGGCGGCGTTGTTACCGAACTCAGCGGCGCCGAGAAAGCAAAATTCAATAAATTGATGCAGGATGAAGTGATGCCGGCAATGGCAGACATGTTCGATGAGGATACGCTGGTCAAGGCCCAGCAATATGTTGCTAACTAGCTTTCATCCCGCACTCAAAGCAACGAGGCAGGCGCTGTGTTGAGCGCTGCGCTTGCATCTTTGTCCAAGTTGAATGAATGGCTTGAGAAAGCGATTTATCTGCTGGCGATTTTTATTGTCGCCAACATGGTGCTTGCGCTGTTCTTGAGCGCGCTCATAAGATACGTCTCCGGCACTGGCTATGATTGGTTCATCGAACTGCCACCAATTCTCACTAGCTGGCTTGTCTTCCCGCTTCTGGGGCCGTTGTTGAAATCCGGAGCCCATATAAAGGTGGATATCCTGAATAATCTTCTAGCCCCAAGGCAGTTATCGGTCCTCAGACTGATTATCGCGGTGATTGCCCTGCTGTCATCCATCGTCTTTTTTGTCGCTGGGATTGAGGCCACAAGCCTATATTTCAGGCTGGGACAGGTCATGGAGCTGGAAATCGAAATCCCGGTCTGGTGGGTGTATCTGGCCTTTCCTTGCGGCTTTGGGTTAATGATCTTATTCGCACTAGAGCTAGTTCTGGCTGAACTCGTTGCGCTGGGTGCTTCAACACCCAATGATCCGGCCCAGACTAACCCGACGAACAGCCCTGAGAAGATTTAACCCATGTACGCGCTTGCAATCTTCTCTTCAATCCTACTGTTGCTTATGTCGGTACCGATCTTTTTGGTATTCGGTATCGGCAGCTCGGCCGCCGCCATTCTCGGTCTTGGTCTGCCCTGGTCAACCTTGATTCAGGTCTCCTTTGGCGCGATGACAAAGCACATTCTAGTTGCCGTACCTTTGTTTATTTTCGCCGGAATGGTGATGCTCCGCGGCGGCGCTGCTAAACGCCTAGTTGATTTTGCGACAGCACTTGTCGGTCATTGGCCGGGCGGTCTTGGTATTGCCATGGTTATCGCTATGGGGTTTTTTGCCGCTTTCTGTGGCTCCATTCTGGCCGCCATCACAGCTGTCGGCACGATCATGATGCCAAAGATGCTCGAACAGGGGTATCCCAGACCCTTTGTCATTGTTCTGGCAGCCTCAGCCGCGCTCCTCGAAGCTTTGATTCCACCCTCAAATGCCGCGATATTGTTCAGCGCCCTCACCAATGTTCCGGTCTCACAAACCTTTGCTGCTGGAGTAATCCCAGGGCTGATCCTTCTCGCCTTCATGGTCATTGTTGTCCTAATCAAATGCCGCAACATCCGCAACCCAGAGCCAGCTTCAGCGGCAGAACGCTGGCGTAGCTTTCTTGGCGCGCTGCCCGGATTATTTACCCCGATCATCATTCTTGGCGGCATTTATGCTGGCCTACTCACCCCGTCTGAGTCAGCAGCAGTTGCTGGCGTTTGGGCGATCGTAATGGGGTTTGTGATATACCGAGAGCTAACCGTCGCATCGCTGTGCCTAGCGCTCAAAGAAACGGCGACAATCACAGCGATCATTTTTGCTATCATAGCGACCGCTACCTTCCTTAGCGTAATCCTGACCTATAGCCAGATCCCACAACAGATCGTCAGTTATTTTACTGATATAGGCGTGACGTTTGCCCTGTTCTGGGTGGCACTGGCGATCATTTGCCTTTTGCTCGGAACCTTTGTCGAAATTGTTCCGGTTTTCTATCTCACTGTGCCGATCTTTGCTGCAATCACCCTGTCCTTTAACCAGAGCCTACTGCATCTATATGTGGTGTTCGTTGCCTTTGCCGGGATCGGGATGATCACCCCACCAGTCTGTGTCGGCATTTACACAAGCGCCAGTGTCATTCAAGAAAACCCGGCGAAGGCCTTCCGCGAGGTACCACTTTTTGTTGGCGTTGGCATTCTTTATGGTATTTTGATGATTATGGTTCCCGAAGCCTCCACTTGGCTCCCGTCTTTAGTAACCAGATAAAGAACTGATCAGTCTCCCTAAACAGTTGGTTCGCCAGATAGAGTATAACCATGAAGCGTTAGCCGTTCATAAAATCTATGGACGGCTTCATCATCATCACAACAGCGAACAACAGCCATCCCGTGGGCCACTCTTTTGAGTACCGCTATTTAACAAAGGTATGGCGTGCGGGGGGCAAGATGTTGCAGCCATTGAATTTTCCCAGATGAAGAGGGTGTGGCCTATGTCTATCATATCAATATCAACACGAACTATAATAGCGACGCGGAGCAGCGCGTATGCAAATCAGCAATGGCGGCCTCGTCAAATATTTAAGTGGAGGCCTGCAACGGCTGGGTTGCCACCTACTGGCTTACAAAACGTGCCTGTTGACTTGCAAATAGTGTCACTTAAACTTTTGGACATGCTTGGATAACGTTGTTGTTTGGCGCCTAAAGGGGAAAACATAACGCTGTCCAGTGCAACATTAGTCTGAGCAGTGTTGCCTCAATAGGCAATCCAAATAAAAAAATAAAACCTATACGCTTTACAAATGTATTTATTCCCAAATTATATTTGTTATCAATTCTTGGTAATCCCATAGTTGGGGGTCATTAATTGAGTAAAGTGAGAGTCTGTCGGTCGACCGATTTTCTGCATAGTCAAATGCAAGTCACCGATTCATGTGGGTTATGAGGGGACTGCATAACGAGGAGGAATTAACAGTGAAAAAATACCTTATTGCAGCAACACTGATCGTTTTCGCTAGCGCCGGAGCGACTGCCGCGCCAAGTGGCACTTTCAAACAGGCCCATGAATACGGATTTGGTGACAAATCCAGCCTCGATCCGGCTTCACGCGGCCGTGTCATGCAGATTACAGAAAAGCTAATGAGTCGCCTCATTCGGCCAGACATGAAGGGATCACCAAGCCCAGACCTTGCGGTTTCATGGTCAGCAAATTCTCAAGCCACCGAATGGACATTAAAATTGCGTGACGGCGTTAAATTCCACGATGGCAGCGCGTTCGACTCTGGCGACGTAATCTACACATTTAACCGTGTACTGAACCCAGAAAATAAATCGCCAGCACGATCCGCCATCAAGATGATCGAAAAAATGGAAGCGCCGGACAAATCAACCGTTACCTTTAAGCTGTCAACACCATTTGCCGACCTACCACTTCAGCTGATGGATTATCGCCTGCGAATCATCCCCGAGGGATCGGGCAACAGCATCGCATCATCAGGCATTGGCACTGGTCCATTCAAGCTGGTGAAATTTGATGCTGCTGGCACTACAAAACTCGAAGCCAATATGGATTATTGGGAAGGTGCCCCAGGCGTTTCGAAAATGGAAATCATCGGGATTGGTGACGGTCAAGCGCGCTTGCAAGCTTTGCTTGGCGGTCAGATCCACTTTGAGGACAAGGTGACCAACCAGCAAAAGCCCATGTTCGCCAACAACAGCAAATTCAAAATGATGGAAGTGCCAACTGGCAACTGGCGCGGTCTGGTTTTCCGCACTGATGTTGCGCCTTTTACCGATGTGCGGGTTCGCCAAGCAGTCCGCATGGCAGCTGACCGTGGTGAACTGGTCAAACTTATCATGGGCGGAGCGGCCACCGTTGCGTGCGATACGCCTGTGAAACCTGATGATCAATATCGCGCTGATATTAAATGTCCGCAGGACATTGCCGGTGCCAAAAAACTTCTCAGCGAAGCAGGCTTTGAAAATGGTATTGACGTGGATGTCTATGTGGCAACATTGGAACCAACATGGCCAATCCTAGCCGAAGCCTACCAACAACAAGCTGCAAAAGCGGGCATACGGGTAAACATTAAACAGGTGCCATCAGATGGGTATTGGAAAGACACATGGATGCAAAAGACGGTTTCTGCAACGCGTTGGAATGAGCGCCCCGCTGACTCGGCATTACATGAAATCTACCTTTCAACAGCGAAATGGAACGAGTCCTATTATAGGGATGCTGATTTTGATGCCCTTTTGGCTGAAGCGCGGCGCGAGTTAAACTTTGACAAACGCAAGGCGCTTTATGTACAGGCACAAAAGCACCTTTACTCAACTGCTGGTACATTAATCCCCTATCACGTTTCAAAACTCTATGTGATGGCTGCCAATGTTAACGGTATTGACGCAGTGGAAAATCATTCAATCCGCTGGCATAAGGTAACGGTCAAATAAGTAGGCCTATTCATCTAACCTAGATACAAGCCAGCCAAATCATAAAGCATAAGCTGCGAGGCTGGCTTTTATCTATGCCGACCACATAACTGAATGAGCAAGGAGTAGATTGTGCTTTTCATGCTGATAAGAAGAGTATTACTTGGCGGCGTGACAGTGTGCATTGTGTCCTTAATCATTTTTTCTGGCGTAGAGATGCTGCCAGGAGACGCCTGTACGCAATTTCTAGGTGAATATCAGGCTGACGACGAGCTTCTAGCCCAATGCCGCAAGGATCTTGATCTAAACCGGCCAGCCATTGACCGCTTTGCTGAATGGACGCAAGGCGCTGTTAGCGGCGATCTTGGCCTAGCTGCCGATGGCAAAACTAAAATAAGCACAATTGTTGGGGACCGGCTGAAAAACTCTTTACTTCTGGCGTTCTGCGCCATGAGTTTAGGTATTCCGCTCGCTCTGCTGCTGGGTGTTATCAGTGGGCTGTGGCGTGACCGTCTGCCAGATATCATCGCGTCAACGCTGGCTATTTTTGCCATGACAATCCCTGAATTTGTTTCGGCAACCCTGCTCATTCTTGTGCTTAGCATCTGGCTTGGCTGGCTACCTGGCATTGTCCTGACCTCAGCCGCAGCACCAGCAAGCGAATTCTTTCCTGAGATATTGCTTCCTGTGATCGTTTTATCCTTTGTGATGTGCGCTCATATAATGCGCATGGTTCGCTCATCGGTTATCGATGTAATGGCCAGCGACTATATTCAAATGGCAACTTTGAAAGGCGTCCCATATTGGCAAATGGTATTTCGGCACGCCCTTCCAAACGCATTATTGCCGGCGATTAATGTAGTGGCATTGACCATCGCTTGGCTGCTAGGTGGTGTCGTCGTGATTGAAGTTGTGTTCAACTACCCAGGCCTTGGACGGCTGATGATTGACTCAATTTCTGACCGGAACCTTCCGGTGGTGCAATCCATCGCGCTGATTGTTGCTAGTATCTATGTATGCGTCAATCTTGCAGCAGACCTGTTGACAATGATTGCCAATCCAAAACTCCGCACGATGTATATGAGGAAACAATGACCCTATCCTCTGCCAGCTACCAGCAAGAAAAAGGTCGATTCGTTCCGGTCATGAAGGATATTTTGGCAAGGCCTTCAGGGCGCATTGGCCTGACATTAGTATTTCTTCATATCCTGTTGGCACTGCTAAGCCCCTCAATAGCACCATATGACTACAAATTGCAGAACTCTGCACTCATGCTGAGCCCTCCATCTACTGAACATTGGCTTGGAGCTGATCATTTGGGGCGTGATATCCTTTCACGCACTCTAATGGGTGGCCGCGAGGCCTTGCTTGTTACGGGGATTGCAACACCGCTTGCTGTGATGTGGGGAGGATTTATCGGCATATTATTCGGTTTGGTTGGCGGCCGTGTCGACGAAGTACTAATGCGTGTTGTCGATGCATTCTTATCGTTGCCATGGATTCTCAAAATGCTGGTCTTGATTGTAACCTTTGGCACCGGCATTGGCGTGCTAATCCCAACCTTGACGTTTTTTTACGGTATACCAGTGATACGCGTTGCCCGCGCCGCGACTCATGACATCATTGCCCGTGATTTTGTTTGGGCAGCCAAGGCCCGTGGCCACAGCAGGATTAGCATAATCTGGCGTGAACTTTTGCCCAATGTCCTTGACACATTGATGGTTGAAGGCGCCATGCGCTGGTCATGGATGTTATTGGCTTTTTCATCGCTTTCCTTTCTTGGATTCGGCGTTTCACCGCCAACGCCTGACTGGGGGTTGATGATATCAGATGCGCGCGGCTTTATGTCTTTCGCCCCATGGGGCGTCATTGCGCCAGTCATTGGCCTGTCAACCCTAATCATTGGTATTAATTTGTCTGCAGATGCGCTGGCTAAAGCGCTTGGAATTGACCGCGCACAAAAGGCACCAATGTAAAATGCCACAGCCAGCCTTCATTGAAATAAAGAATCTCTCAGTTGGGTATTCGAGCCGAAGTGGCAAATCTATTCTGGTGCTGCGTGATGTCAATCTTAGCATTACCAGAGGTGATAGCATTGGGCTTGTTGGGGAAAGCGGTTCTGGGAAAAGCACCTTGGCGCTCGCCGCAATGGGGTATTTCAAACGCGGGCTTCACGTGATTTCCGGACAAATTCATTTTGACGGGATCGACATGCTGAATATCAAGCGCAATGCTCTGCAACGCCTTCGTGGCGGGCGACTTGCACTAATTCCGCAAAACTCAGGCCAGTCCTTAACACCGAATTTGCGCATTGGTCAGCAAATCACTGAGGCCTTGCGCCTGCATAGTAATATTCCCGCAACCGACTTTCACGCTGGCGTGATTGATCTTTTGAGTCAGGTTCGCCTTCCGGATCCAGTTGGGCTTACCGATCGCTATCCGCATGAATTATCCGGGGGCCAACAACAACGGGTGGCTATTGCAATGGCACTTGCCAGCAACCCCGAAGCGTTGCTTCTTGACGAGCCGACCACTGGCCTTGATGTCACCACGCAAGCCCATATCATGGAGTTGCTTCGTGATTTGGCAAAGGACAGAAATCTGGCGATGCTGTATGTCAGCCATGATCTTGGCGCAATTGCACGCGTATGTAACAAAGTCATGGTGTTGTATGCTGGTGAAACCGTTTTGACAGGTAGTGCAAATCAGGTACTTTTGTCACCACGTCACCCTTATGCACATGGTCTGCTGGCATCTATACCACGGCTAAATGAAGCCAGCCTGCCGCAGGCACTGGACGGACGGCCACCAATGCCAAGCGAAACCATTACGGGTTGCGCTTTTGCCGATCGTTGCAAGTTGGCTGATCAAACCTGCCGGTCGTCACCGCCACCACTGGATCATCTTGAAAGTGGTGAAACCGTTCGCTGTTTTCATCATTATCAGATCGGCCAGCTCAATCGAAAGCCTCAAAAATCGGCAAAGTCAAATCCCATTGCCGCGTGCAAGAATAGCGCTCTTTCACTTTCCAATCTGTCGGTAAGTTACAGCCAGCCCGGACTTTTGTCAAAGCTGTTCCGATCGCAAGATATCCCGCCAAGCACCGTTGAAAGGATCACGATTGACATAAAAAAGGGAGAAACATTGGGGCTGGTTGGAGAGAGCGGTAGTGGCAAATCAACCATCTTAAAAACCATTGCCGGAATGGTGCCAGCTCAATCAGGGAACATCATTTTGAATCAGACCGAACCATTGGACACGATGGTCGAAAAACGGCCTGCAGCCTATCTCCGTCAAGTGCAAATCATCTTCCAAAATCCTGATGATAGCCTTAATCCACGTCATACAGTTGCCCAGATTCTGGCGCAGCCACTTCGTCTTTATTATGGGCTTTCCGGCACGCCTCTTCGCGATCGTAGCATCGCCATCCTCGAACAGGTTCGACTAGGGGAACATTACCTTGAACGCCTTCCAAGTCAGCTTTCGGGCGGAGAAAAGCAACGTGTTGCAATCGCCCGCGCTTTTGCTGCAGAACCAGAAATCATTCTTTGTGATGAAGTGACATCAGCACTTGATGTTTCAGTTCAGGCAGCAGTGCTTGATCTTCTTGATGCGTTAAAACGGCAAGATGGAACAACCTATATTTTCGTGTCACATGATCTTGCCGTGGTGAAAGCTATTTCAGATCGGGTGGTCGTTTTATATCAAGGTCGCATTTGTGAAATTGGCCCAGTCGCCGCGGTTTATTCGGCGCCTTTCCACCCCTATACCGATGCCCTTATTGGTGCTGTATTGGAACCTGATCCCGACGTTGCGCCACGCCTGACTGCTGATGATGTGGTTGAATTATCACCACCGAAAACGGGTTGCCCATTCCAGCGGCGATGCCCACGAAAGCTTGGTAGCATCTGCGAGACCAACATACCCCCTGCACAGAAAGTTGCGCCAGGGCATATCATCCATTGCCATATTCCGCAGGGTGATCTTTAGGGTAGTTATTAATTCTAACCTTTAAGATCGCCGCATGATACGTGCTTTTAATTAATAGCAGAAGTTAGCGCGGCAATAATCTAGAATGCAAAAAAGCCGCCTCAACTGCGAGAAGGCTAGATATATGATATAAAAAAATAATAATTTTTGGTTGCGGAAGCGCGCAACCACCGTTACTTGCACCTCGATTTTATAAGTCTGTAGGGTCTTGTTGATTGCAGGGGCGGGATTTACTCAAGGCCCTACAATTAGTTCATGGATCTGAAAGGATGCGGGGCCAGGGTGTGTTCAAAATCATACCATTAAAGTATGCCTATGAAATCAAGCTTTAACCAAATTCACTTCCCAAAAAAGGTCGCAACATTTCAGCCGCGCTTATCACTCTGCCTTAACAAACCACCCAACACGAGCATTGCCATTGCTTACTGCACTGGTTATCCCAAAACACTATGGCGTATCGCCCTAATTATAGATTTCGCTTGAATATTTGGTTGCCAGAAATGCGTCTAGACCTTCAATGCCGCCTTCATAGCCATAGCCACTAAATTTCAATCCGCCAAAGGGCGTTTCAACCGAATGAACATGAAGCGAATTGACCGCCAGCATGCCAGTTTCAATTTCTAATTTTAAAATCCGTACTGTCTTTGGGTTGTTGGTAAAGGCATAAGCGGCAAGGCCGAACGGCAGGCTGTTGGCACGCTCGATCACCTCATCAAGACTATGGAAACTTGTCATTGGCGCAATCGGACCAAACGGCTCTTCGGTCATAATGCGTGCAGTTTTGGGAACATTGCCAAGAAGCGTTGGCTGATAGAATGACCCCTGCCTTTGGATGCGGCCACCACCAACCAATAGCTCGGCACCCTTTTCCACAGCATCGCTCACAAACCCGTCCATAATGTCGATCCGGCGTTCAGAAACAAGCGGGCCCATGCTGGTGCCAGCATCAAGCCCATTGCCCGGATTGACCGCTTCAACATGTTTTTTGAACGCCGCCAGAAATTCATCATGCACCGCCGCATCAACAAAAAAGCGGGTTGGTGAAATACAGACCTGACCGGCATTGCGGAATTTCCCCATTGCGCATAGCTGCGCCGCGGCCTCAATATCGGCATCTTTAAACACCATCACCGGCGAGTGGCCGCCAAGCTCCATTGTACAGCGAATCATATTCTTGGCAGCAAGCTGCTGAAGATGAATGCCAACAGGCACACTGCCGGTAAAGCTAAGTTTGCGCGGGATTGTCGATTCAAGAAGATACTTGGAGACATCTGACGGCACACCAAAGACAATATTCAACACACCCGCCGGCAAGCCGGCATCGACCAAAGCCGCCCCAATCGCAATCGCGGTGGCTGGCGTTTCTTCGCTTGGTTTGATCGTGATCGAACAGCCCGCGGCCAAGGCACCGGCAACTTTGCGCATCACATTTGTTGCCGGAAAATTCCAGGCAACAAATGCCAAGGCTGGCCCAACCGGCACTTTGCGCGCCTCATGCTGCATGCCCGGAAAGCGTGATGGAATAATCCGCCCATAGATGCGTTTACCTTCTTCGCCATACCAGCGCAAAAGATCAATCGCGACTTGCATTTCAATTTTTGCCTCGGCAAGCGGCTTGCCCATTTCGCGGGTTAGATTGGCGCTATTGGCCTCAAACCGGTCTTCGAGAAGACGCGCTGCCTTTTCCAGAATGGCCTGCCGGCTAAGCGGTGTCATTGCCCGCCAATGGTTGAAACCATCGCGGCTGCTCTCGAGGGCACGATCAAGATCGGCTGGGCTGGCATGCGGTACCTGACCAATTTCGGTGCCGTCAGCCGGACAAATTACCGGCTCGCTTTTGCCCGTACTGCCAAAAACCCAGTCACCAGCAATGAGCATTTTCAATTCTGGGTATGACATCGGTTCGTCTCCATTTCGCCCATAATTATAAATAGTAACGTTAATTTGAGATTTTTTTCACGATCCTTGCAGAATCATATCAGCAGCCTTTTCGGCAATCATGTAAGTGGGCGCATTGGTATTTGCTGAGGTAATTAATGGCATTATTGACGCATCAACTACGCGCAATCTTTCAACACCACGAACTTTTAACTGTGGTGTTACCACCGCATCCTTATCGACGCCCATGCGGCAAGTGCCAACACAATGATAGACTGTGCCACCACCAGCTCTGATCGAAGCAAGTATTTCTTCATCTGTCTGAACATGACTCCCTGGCACCATTTCCTGGTGCCACAAGGATCGAAACTGGGGTTGTTTGTATATCTTACGCAGCATTTTAATACCGGCAACCATTGTTTTTTGATCAAGCTCTGCAGATAGATAATTTGGCTGTATTATTGGGTCTGCCGCCGGATTTGGCGAGGCAATATCAATGCGCCCCCGCGATTCTGGATGGCATTGCCACACCGCCGCGGTAAAGCCAGAATAGCGATGCAAAGGCTCGCCAGGCTTATCGACCGACAGTGGCATCACATTGAACTGAATATCAGGGGCGGCAGTTGGCGCATGTTCGGTTCGCGCTGCACCGCCAACCTGACCGGCACCAACCGTTAATGGCCCGCTGCCTTTGACCAGCCAGTCAAATCCCATTTTCAAAAGTGACAAAGGATTACGCACCTGATTATTCAGCGAGATCGGATCGTTCATCCGCACAATTGTTCGCATCTGATAATGATCCTGCAAATTTCCACCAACTTCAGCGCGATCGACCAGAACGGGTATATCTAATTTTGATAACAGCTTGGCCGGGCCAATGCCGGATAATTGCAAAATCTGCGGCGATTGAATGGCACCAGCACAAAGAATAACTTCGGCAGCGGCATTTATATCGGCGCTTCCCAGAGCATTTTTTACCCGCACCGCCGTTGCCACGCCATCGGTGATGATAATCTTTTCAACCATCGTTTCGGTTAGCACCGTTAGATTTGGCCGTGATAAAGCTGGTTTGAGAAACGCCGTCGCCGCGCTGGAACGCCAGCGCTTGCCAATCGAAAGATGATATGCGCCAACACCATAGGTCGACGCCCCGTTGAAATCGTCATTTTCAGGCAGACCAAGATGCCGAGCCGAGGCGATCCACGCGGCACAATGAGGATGATAGTTGCGTAATTGTGAGACCTGCACATCACCGTATTGGCCATGATATTGTGACGGCACTCCGGAAAATGTTTCTAACTTGCGAAAATAAGGAAGCACATCATCATAAGACCAACCTTGATTACCCAAAGCGCGCCAGCTATCAAAATTTTCTTTTTGCCCACGAATGAAAATCAATCCGTTGATACTGCTCGAACCACCGATCACCCGACCCCGCGGCCAGATAATCGACCGTCCCGCCGTACCGCCGCTGGGGTCGGTCGCAAAATGTCGGGCAACCAATGGGTTATTGATTGACCTAAAATAGCCGACGGGCAGTTTAATCCAAAAATCCCGATCCCAGCTACCCGCCTCGATGAGCAAAACCTGATGGTCAGGCCTGGATGATAACCGGTTCGCCAAAAGACACCCCGCAGACCCTGCGCCAATAATGACATGGGTAAATGTGTGACCAGCAAGATTTATCATAATTGTCTAAACATTCTATTTTTAGTATGTTAGTATGTTTAACAAAGCCACTGTGATTTGGCAAGCGCTTTTACCCAATGGACAAATGGCATGACAAAACTGCACAAACAGATATCGGGTCAGTCAGCAACACGGATCAGCCCGGCCCGACCACTGCCTCTATATTATCAGCTCTATGAAACCTTGCGTTCGCAAATTCAGGACGGCGTTTGGAACAATGGAGATTTCTTTCCGCCGATTCCCGTTTTAGCAGATCAATTCGATGTGGCTACTGTGACCGTTCGTCAAGCTCTTGGTTTGTTGCAAAAAGATGGGCTAGTGCAGTCCCGACAGGGACGCGGCACCGTTATCACATCATCGGCATTGCGGTTACAACCATTGCAGCTTGAATCAACCGTTACGGAAATTCTTGATCTTTATGCCGAAGATAGTCCAGACGTTGAATCGATTGATGAGGGGCTGGCCATGCCCCCGTTAAAGGCCAGTGATTTTCACCTCCTGCCGTCTTATTTCTTTATCAAGCGGGTACATATTCGTCATGGTGGGCGTTATTGCCTGATCACTTTTTTTCTGGCCGAACCACTATTTCGCGATCATGAAGACCGGTTTCGCAATCATCTGGTTCTACCGGTTCTGTTCTCGCTTGGTGATCTTGGCATTGCCCGCACTTGGCAGTCATTGCGTCTGGAAAAGGCGGATCACTCAACTGCAACAATTCTCAAAGTGTCCGCCGGTGATCCGATTGCGCGGGTCAAAAGATATATCACCAACCAGCGGGATGAATTGATCTATTTCGCCGATGTCCGGTATCGGGGAGATGCCATTCAATATAATATTGAGCTTAAGATATGATTAAAATTACCAAGCTAGAGGTGATGGTCTATCGCTTTCCGCTGGCCACACCGGTACAAACCTCCTTTGGCCTGATGCAGGATCGGCCGATGGTTTTGGTGAAATTGACCAGTGATGAAGGCATCACAGGTTGGGGCGAAATCTGGTGTAATTTTCCGAATGTCGGGGCCGAGCACCGTGCCCATTTAGTCACAAGTGTCTTTGCCCCACTTGTTCTATCAAAAGACCATGCGACAGCCGAAGCCGCCTTTGACTTTCTAACCGAATCCACCTGGGTTCTTGGCCTGCAAACCGGTGAATTTGGCCCTTTGGCGCAATGTATTGCCGGCATCGAAATTGCCCTATCCGATATTTACGCCAAGCAAAAAGATATGCCCTTATGGAAATTATATGGCGGTGAGACCAGCAAAGTTCCGGTTTATGCCAGCGGCATTAACCCGACAAACCCAGCCGATATCGCCAGCAAAGCGATTGATCTTGGCTATCGTGGGCTGAAGCTCAAGATCGGTTTTGGCGAACGCACGGATTGCGAAAACCTTGCAACGCTTAGCCATCTCGCTGGTGACAAAGTCGATCTGATGGTCGATGCCAATCAGGCATGGAACCTGAACCAAGCCCTTACCATGCTGGACGCCTTAGCCAAATTTGACCTGAAATGGCTGGAAGAACCAATTGCCGCCGATCGCCCCCAAGATGAGTGGCGCCATTTACAGAAGGCCGCGTCAATGCCATTGGCCGCTGGTGAAAATATTCAAGGTGATAAAGAATTCAACATCGTCATTAACCAAGACGTTTTGGCGGTGATCCAGCCAGACCTTGCAAAATGGGGCGGCCTTAGCAAAACCGTTCCGATTGCTCGAAACATCATCAGCGCTGGCAAACGTTACTGCCCGCATTATCTGGGCGGCGGCATCGGACTTGTTGCCTCAGCCCATGCGCTGGCCGCGGTTGGCGGGGACGGCATATTGGAAGTCGACATCAATCCAAATCCATTACGCACTGAGTTGGTTGGCGACATGCTGAGCATAACGCCGGGTATCGCAAGCCTTGGCTCTTTGCCAGGTTTGGGCTTTGAACCAGATCTTGCGCCGTTGAAAAAATATCAGGTGTGATAAAAAGGCTTCATCGATAGGAAATTCAAAGCGCAATCGTTAATCTACCCAACGGGACTGGCACACGATCCAAGCCAGATAATAGACATGACGAAGTATTACTTCTGAAAGTCAATTTCGCCACGCATCATGCGGTCGATCATTGTCGATGAAACTTCAGGCAAGTCTGGTGGTATCGTCGAGGCGCGCGGCAACCTAAGCCGTGACTTTGTCGCATCGACGCCATCACGGCGAACATAGCGCTCGGCATCCCCTTGAAAGGCCACATAATCCCAATCCGGCTTCTTACCCGGCACCTTGGCGATAAAGCTCCGGCGACGCTGGCTTGCGACAATTTCGTTTATCAGCATGTCCGGGTCATAGCCGTCCATGCCAATCTTTTTAAGCGCGGCAACTATTGGCGCATTGGACGCATCTTCGGCAAGATTAACGCGCTCATCGGGGTCGGCCTCCAGATCAAACAAAAGGTCGGGCTGCCCATGGGTAAAAATATATTTATACGCGCCTTTTTTGACCATACGGCACGGCACGCACGGCCCAATCGCAAGATAATCAGCGATCACGCAATCTGCCGCTGCGCTGGCATCACCCAACAGAAGCGGCATAAGACTATGCCCAGCCAGATCGGATATAGCCGGGCGAAGCGACGCCATATCCTGTCCGCCAAAATCGATAAATGTCGGCAGTAAATCAATAAGCGAGCTGTTCGCATCAATTCGGATATTCTTTGCGGCGCGCCGATCCAATATGACTAGCGGTACACGCGCTGACCATTCCCAGAAACATTGCTTGAACCACATTCCGCGCTCGCCCATCATCTCGCCGTGATCCGATGTGAAAATGACAATTGTGTTGTCACCCAAGCCGGTTTCGTCCAATTGATCCAAAATCTGCCCAAGCTTTTCATCAAGGTAGGAAATCATCGCATAATATGCATGGCGTGCATTCAGCAGATGATCCTCGGTTATGCTATGGCGGTGCCGACCATGTGCGAAGAACAAAGCCTTGGAAAAATAATCAAGCGCGGCAAAAGGAATTTCGGGCACGGCTGGCAAATCAATATCCTTGTGATCATAGAGGTCCCAGTAACGCTGCGCCACGTTAAAAGGCGTATGCGGACTGGTGAACGAAACCACCCCAAAAAAAGGCTTCTTTTCGTCTGACCTGGCAAGGTCATAGATTTTGCGAGACGCCTGAAACGCCACATCATCATCATAATCTTCCTGCATGGTTCGGATACAGGGACCAGCCTCAACAACCCCATTAAGCGCCGTGCCTGATGGCACAAAGGCCGGGCCAGCTGACCAATCTGCGATCCATTGAAAGTCGGCCGGATAAACATCAGTCGTCAAGCGTTCTTCAAATCCATGAAGCTGATCCGGCCCGATAAAATGCATCTTCCCGCACAAAAACGTCTGATAGCCTTGCGCACGCATGAAATGCGCCATTGTTGGCAATGATGATGCGATTTCATTGGCATTATCATAAACTCGGATATCCGGGCTCAATCGTCCAGTCAGCATTGATGCGCGGCTGGGAACACATAAGGGATTGTTCGAATAATTATTGGTAAACACGGCGCCTTGCGCGGCAAGCCGTTCAAGATTAGGTGTCTTGCAGACCTTATTGCCATAGATTGACAGGGCTTGCGCTGCCAGTTGATCGGCCATCACTAGCAGGATATTTGGCTGGTGACTCATTTGACCCCCTCGTCTGGACGCGCAAAACCAAAGCGGCTATAGGCTTCGGCAGGCGCGTCAAGTTTCACCATATGATCGATAATTAGCTGGCACATTTGCGCCACCTTTTCTGGATCATCAAGCGGCGTTGTTTGTCCAGGATCGGTTTGCAAATCAAAGAGCTGCGACTGCTGATCGGCAAATGGCATGCCTTGCACCTCGACCGGCACGCCGCCGTCATCAGTTTTGGGTGGCAGCTTTAGAAGCGGCACACCTTTGGTAAAGGAAAATGACGAATGCAATGTTGCATCAAGCAATTCTCGGATCGAAAAGCGCGTTGTCATTCTGGTTGGCATCAATGTGTATTCAAACAGATGTTCAGCCGCATCCACCACAGGATAGTGAAAATAGCTATAACGCCCGTCACAAACATTCACCGCAGCACCAAAATAACCAAAGACCAAACTGTCACGGCACTCATCATCTTTGGCCAAAAGTGGCAGCAAAGATTTTCCGGTAACATCATCAGGGATCGCCAGCCCTGCCATATCGAGGATGGTTGGCATGATATCCGCAGTTTGAGTTAATGATTTGCGCCGTGTACCGCCAGCATCGGCAAAATCAGGATGATAGATAAGCAACGGGATATGCGCAATTTCGTCATATACCGGCATCCGGTTTTTTGCCCACCAGTCATGCTCGCCAAGCAAAAACCCGTGATCAGTAGTCAGAATCAACGCCGTATCAGACCAAAGATCATGCGCGTCAAACACATCTAATAAGCGCCCAAAATATTCATCCGTCATGGTAACAAGCGCCGAATAATTGGCGCGAAGTTCGGCAATTTCTTCTGGCGTTTCAGTGACCCTATCATAGATCGGCCAATCCAGAATTGGCCCCTCATAGCTTGTTGGATAAAGCTCGCGAAATCTTGGTGGCGCGTGAAAAGGCTCGTGTGGGTCGAAACATTCGAGCTGCAATAACCAATTATTAGCCTGATGATTCTTTCGTAGAAATTCATCCGCCATTTTAAATAATTGTGGCGCGCAGTAATCTTCTTCATTTGTCATTGACTGCCGGTTGATCATATAGTTTGTACGGTGATGTTGAACCGGATGATACGCCGATTTGAGAGTGGTTAAATCAGGCTCTACCTCGGCTTTCCAACGGTCAATTGCCTGCCCCCTCACCAGCTCCCAAGATGAAAAACGCTGATGATATGTCGCGCCGCCATCGGCAAAATAATGATGATGATCAGTGATCAAATGACTATAGACACCGTTTACTTTCAGCAATTCGGGAAAGGAGTCATCAAACGGTTCCAGCGGCCCCCAACTGCGATGCAAAAAATGATTGCGTCCGGTATGAAGATCACGGCGAGCAGGCATACAAGGAAGGCTGCCGACATAATGATTGTCAAAGGTAATCGCGCGCTGTTGAAAGCGGCTGAAATTTGGCGTTTGAACAGTCCGTGAGCCATATGGCTGCATGGCATTTCGATTAAGTGAGTCTAAAAGCACAAAAACAGTTTTCATAAGGCTACACGCTTTCTGAACGGGCAAAAAATCTGACTGGCCTTATAACTGGCCAGCCAGATTTCATGTTGGTCTATTGACTTGTCCGCTTCACAAACTCTTCGATACCCGGCAAATTAATTTCACGGTAATACCGAAGCGCACCCGGATGCAGCGGCGCACCGAAGCCGTTCAACACCGTATTCTTATTAACCCGTCCAAAGGCCGGATGAACGGTTTTCAGATGGGCAAGGTTTTCCATAATCGCCTTAGTCATCTTATAAACGATATCTTCTGATACTTTGGCATGGATCACCAATGCATTGCCCAAACCATAGCTTGGTGTTGCCGCGTCAATCCCCTTATAGGTACCGGCTGGAATTGAAATGCGGAAATAGGGTGGATATTTTTTCTGAATATCGGCAAAGAACGCATCTGAAATAGGCAGTAACTTTACTTTTTTATTGGCACCCAGCTTGATCACCGGAGGCAGTGGAAAGCTTCCGTTCCACAGTGCTGCGTCAAGGTTTCCATCCGCAAGCATATTCACCATATTGCCAAGCTTTACCCGAAAATCCTTAAAATCTGTGCCAGGCGTCAGTCCAAGCTGTTCCATCATAGCATCAGCGTCAAGCATCGATACACCGCCTGGCTGACCCATGCCAACACGTTTGCCTTTCAGATCAGCAAGCGAATTCACCGGCCCACCTTCAAGCGTAATGACATGCATGGCGACTGGCGCGATTGATAGCCAGCTCAAAATCTGCCCTGGCTTACCACCGGCATAATCGCCTTTTGCGACATAGGCACCATATGATGACAAGGTCGTTGCCATCGCCACTTCCAGATCACCGCTATTCAGCAATTTAACGTTCGCCACATAACCCTTGGTTTCCTCAGCGGTCACATTGACCTCGGGAACGTTGCGATTAATAACATCCGCAATACCGGCTGACCATGTATAGGCGGTACATCCAACCGGACATGAGCCAATGGATATTTGTGTTTTCGCATTCGCAAAAGACGCTGTCCCCAAACTGCCAAGGACTATAGAAAAGGCTGTTAGCCCGATAGATTTTAGATATTTATTCATGTTTTGCTCCCTAAGTTAAATAAGGCAAATTAATTGAATATTGTAATCTCAAGCGGTGCTGGCCCCCCCCCACGCACCAATTCCCACCTTAAAAATCACAACTCCAGTTAGACTTGGACTGCCCCATTAATCCAGACCTTGCTAACTCACTCCTCTATCTTGGGGCGCGATAAAAATACAAACAGGCATAACGCCGCCAGTAAGGCAGCGCCAATCATCGAAATTTTCAGATGTGGCATCATCATCAAAAGACCGCCGATAAAGAATCCCGCTCGGCTTAGCGCGTTCAGGCGTGAAAAGGCCCAGCCTTGAATTGCAAAGGCCAAACAGACACATGCAATCACTGCTTTTACAACGAAAATACCAATCGTTACTGCACTGCCAATGCCAATCAGCGCTGGGTTCAGTACAAAGAAGAATGGCATGATGAAAGCGCAAATCCCGAATTGGGCCGAACGTAACGCAATTTTGAATGGATTTGCCCCGGCAAGCCCTGCTGCCGCATAGGCGGCCATCGCAACCGGCGGGGTGATTGACGACAACATGGCACCATAAAACACAAATAAATGTGCCGCCAGCAAGTCAACACCAAGGCTGACGAGCGCAGGTGCAACCAGCGTCGCCACCAAGATATAGGCGGCGGCGGTCGGCAAACCCATGCCAAGGATCAGCGATGCGACCATGGTCAAAAACAGCGCCAGAAACAAATTATCCCCCGACACTGCGATAATGAGTGAACTGAATTTCAGGCCAAGACCGGTCAGCGTTATAACGCCAATTATAATGCCCGCGGTTGCACAGGCCACCGCGACAGGCAAGGCAGAGCTGATGCCAGCGACAAAACTATCAAAAATTTTGGCAAGCGTTAAACGCGTCGCTTTGCGGGCAAAGCTGGCAAGGATGGTGACAATGATTGCCCAGAACGAAGCATACATAACCGAATAACCGTCAATCAGCATGTAAGCAAAGACCGGCAATGACAGCAGCATATGCCCGCCATAAAGAATCGTTGGTATGAATTTGGGCAATTCCTCCGCCTTCAATACACTGATGCCCGATTTCACCGCCTCAAGATGCACGACCGCGAACAGCACGACATAAAACAGCACGGCTGGCAAAATAGCCGCACTGGCAATGTCCAGATAGGGGCGTTCAATAATATCCGCCATGATAAAGGCAGCCGCGCCCATAACCGGCGGCATTAACTGCCCACCGGTCGACGCCACAGCTTCGATAGCCCCAGCGACTTCGGGCTTATATCCGTTACGTTTCATCAAGGGAATTGAAATTGTTCCAGTTGTTAGAACATTCGCCACAGCGGTACCTGAAATCATGCCCATCAGACTGCTGCCTACAACAGCAGCCTTTGCTGGGCCACCACGCGATTTGCCAGTGGCGCTGGTTGCGATATCCATCAGCACGTTACCCGCGCCTGAACGCTCAAGCATCGCGCCAAAAATAACTATCATAATGACAAAGGTCGCGCTGACGCCAAGCGGCGTTCCGAAAATACCGCCACCACCTAAATAAAGATGCCCAACGACACGCTCAAGTGAATAGCCACGATGAAAAAACAAACCGGGAAGCATTGGCCCAATAAAGGCATAAAACAGAAACACCAAAGCCAGTATCACGATTGGCCAACCGATAGATCGCCGTGTCGCCTCTAGCAAGGTGATAACACATAAGATGCCAAGCCATAATTCTAAATCGGTCAATTCGCCCCATCGCGATGCAACAGCGTCAAAAAACACCACGTGATAGATCAACACACCAAACCCGACAAACATCAGCGCGCTGTCTACAACCAGTTTTTTCCAATCCGATTTTCGCCAATCAACCATGCTGGCGCTAAAGATCAGCAACACAACCAGCGCCAGATGGAACCCGCGTTGCAGCATGTCCGAAAACACACCGAAAAAGGCTGAATAAATGCTGAATAACGCCAGGATAATTGCCACCACATTGCGGATTGAACCAACCAAATTGGGCGCACCCAAACGAAAACCCTCAAGAACCGAACCTACAGTCATTTTCAGCGCCTCGCTGCTATTGAGTGATTAAGTGATTCATCCATTAATGCATCGACATTCAAACTTGCTGAGAACACCAGATTGGACATTGCCAACCCAACAGATGCAGCTGCGGGCGATAGCACATTTGTATCCTCGCTACAGACAACTTTCCCCTGGTAACCAACCTCGATAAGCTGGCTTCGAAACGCCTCTACATAAATTCGATTTCGGCCTAGTGGCCCGGTTAGAACGCAAAATTCTGTGTCTAAGACTTGCAGCACATTGACCAAATGCGTGCCGAGCAACGCACCCGCATTACGCACCAAATCAGCCGTTTGTGAATCTTCGTCATTACAGTCATTGATTATGTCGCGCAGTAACTTGTCATGCGAACGAAATTGCTTGATGTTCTCATAGCCAGAATCCCCCATGCCCAGCTTGTGGATAATAGACCATCCAGACGCCACAGTATTCAAACATCCGCGTTTGCCGCATGAACACAAAACACCATCGCGCTCGGCAAGAAGATGACCAAGGTCGCCAGCCAAATGCCGATTGCCAGTCAAAAGCTGGCCATCACTGATAATCGCACCACCGATACCCAACGCCGCCCGCACAAGAACCAAATTTTTTGCGCCAATAAAACTGCCTATACGGGTTTCGGCAATGGCAATACAGCGCGTAACATTTTCGATCACCAAAGGACACTTAAAGCGAAGCTGAAACTCCTCACGCAAATCAAATTTAGGCCAACCAAGATAGGGTGCGCTTTGCAAGGATTGTGATGTTTTGTTCAAAAATCCGGCAATCGCGAATCCAACGCCAAGCAACCGCGATCGCTTAACCTTATGCAGCTTGCAAAGCTTCGCAGCATAATATGCGACTTCATCTAGTGTGTTAAATGGGTCAGCTGGCAATTTCGGGTAGAAAGAAACCTCATCAATCACCGTGCCCAATAGATTGGAAAGGGTGACGCTGGCATGGGTTGCCAGCACAGTGACACCAAGAACATAGCCGCCATGTTTATTAATCCACAAGCCAACACGCTTGCGGCCACGATTGACGGAAATAACCGACGACGGACCCTCTTCAACAAGGCGCGAGCGAATCAGCTCATTCACAATATTAGTAATGGCAGCATTGGTAATGCCAATCAAACCCGCGATTTCAGTTCGATCAATACCCGGGCTTTCATGGATCAAGGTTAACACCTTACCACGGTTGATTTGCCGGACGCCCTCAAAGCTCGGGGGGGGTATATACATTCAGAACTCAATTACTCTTTATTTAATTTACATATCGTGATTAAATTATTTAACTTAAAAAAAAATAAGTCAAGGACTGACAATGAGCCCAAAAATAGACCATCAAAAGCCTAATATTGTTCTAATTATGACTGACCAGCAGCGCGCTGACACAATTGCCGAGCTTGGGCATCCTTGGATGCAAACACCAAATCTGGACAGGCTAGTCAAACAGGGCACGTCCTTTACCAATTGTTTTGTGACCTCGCCGGTCTGTGTTTCATCACGGGCCAGTGTTTTCCTTGGTGCTTATCCGCATACCACCAATGTCTATACAAATTTTGAAACATGGCAGCCGAACTGGGTTAGCTGGCTTGCACAGGCAGGCTATCACTGTGTCAATATTGGCAAGATGCACATCAACCCCTACGATGCCAAAGGCGGTTTTCACCAACGGTTTTTTGTTGAAAACAAGGATCGGCCGCTATTTCTGGAAGACCATGAACGCGCGCTTTACGACGAATGGGATAAGGCGTTGAAGGCGCATGGGCTGGAAAAACCATCCCGTTATACGCGGGTAAGAGACGATCGCGATGCTTTTTTGCAGAATCTTGGCTGTTTTACCTGGGAAACTGATGATGATATGCATCCAGATAATTTTGTTGGCGACACGGCGATCTGGTGGCTCGAAGATCGCAAGGCTGACAGCCCGTTCTTTTTGCAAATCGGCTTTCCTGGCCCACACCCACCATATGACCCGACAGATGATTTTCTGGCGCTATATAAGGATACCAAGTTTCCCCATCGCGCCGCATCTCAGCAGGAGGTAGCCGAGCAGCCAAAGATGCACCAGCAGCTTCGTCAGAGTATGGTTGATTTCAACATAGACAGTGTTGCGTGGCGTGAAAATCTGACGGATGAGGATATCCAGCGGCTACACCGATATTATTCGGCGAACGTATCGATGATTGATCAGAAGGTCGGGCAGATCATGGACAGTCTCGACAAGCAGGGATATTTAGATAACACCATCATTATTTTCTGCTCTGACCATGCCGATGCTTTAGGCGAACATGGGCATATTCAGAAATGGACAATGTATGATTGCGTGACCCGGGTACCGCTGGTTTTTTGGGCCCCTAACTGGATTAAACAGCAGCAGCAATGCGGCGATCTCGTTCAGCTAATGGATATCGCGCCAACAATCTTAAATTTCGCTGGTATTAAAACGCCTGAAAATTGGGAAGCGCTTGCCCTAAATAAAATCCTAACTGATGGTGTTTGGGACGACACAGATCCAGAAACAACATTGCGCCAATATGTCTATGCAGAGCTTGGTCGTGATCACATACAATCTGGAGCAGAGTATGTTATTATGAGACGAGACAAACACTGGAAATATGTGATTTATCCAGGTTCTGAGGAGGGTGAGTTATATAACTTAACTGAAGACCCTCAGGAATTAAAAAACTTGTGGAATGAACCAGATCTTCGCGAGCGGCGTAAAGACGCAGCAATTGAAATATTGTCATGGTCCAGCTTGGGAAATTTCCGTGGACACCGCCCTCCACCAAAAAAACCTCAAGCGCCTATGAAAATATAGCATCAAGTAGGGACTAAAAAAGATGGTTAAAAAGCCCAATATTCTTGTTGTGCAGGCGGATCAACTTACAGCGTTATGTCTGAACGCTTATGGCAAGCCTTTAGCAAAGACGCCCAACATAGACAAAATAGCCGCACACGGCACTGTTTTCCTAAACACCTATTGTAATAGCCCTGTTTGTGGACCCTCTCGGGCAGGTATGATGACAGGGCGAATTCCATCAGAGGTTGGTGTTTATGACAACGCTGGAGAATTTCTCTCATCCGAACCGACATTTGCGCATTATTTAAGAGCGCTTGGTTATCAAACAACTCTATGCGGCAAGATGCACTTTGTTGGCCCCGATCAACTTCATGGTTTTGAGCGGCGCCTAACGACGGATATTTATCCATCAGATTACGGCTGGACAGCTGATTGGTCACAAATAGAAGAGGAGTATTCTCCATCAAGGATGAGCCTTCACAGTGTCGTGGAGGCGGGTATCTGCGAGCGCAGCCTTCAAATTGATTACGATGAACATGTTTTTAATGCGGCTCGTCAGGAAATTTTTGATCTCGCCAGGTCACCTGATGATCGGCCTTTTATGCTGCATGTATCTTTTACTCACCCTCATAATCCCTTCGTTACCACACAGGAATTCTGGGATCTTTATGATCATAATAAAATTCCCCTGCCAGAAGTTTCTTATATTCCATATGAACAACGAGACCCTTGGGCCCAACGATATTATATGACCATTAGGCAAGACGAGTTTAATATAACCAATGATCAGTTGCTAAATGCTCGCCATGCGTATTTTGCCATGACTAGCTATTTTGATCATCTTATAGGAGGTTTGGTCTCTGCCCTCAAATCGACCGGCCAATATGACAACACCTACATTTTTGTCATTTCAGATCATGGTGATATGATAGGCGAGCGCGGCATGTGGTATAAATTCAATCCATTTGAAGGATCTGTTCGCGTGCCTATGATCGCGGCGGGGCCGAAATTCAAAGCCGGACATGTGGAAACAGCATTAACAACATTAGCTGATTTGTTGCCCACTTTTGCTGATATCGCATCTGGTTCGTCATTTAAAAATTATGCAAGCCCTGTCGATGGGCGTAGCCTTTTCGCACTGCCCACACCCGGTTCAGGTCATAATACAGTCTATTTTGAGTATTGCGGTGAAGGCGTTCACGCCCCAGCCCTCATGTGTCGTCATAACGCTATCAAATATATACGGTGTGGAGATGACCCAGAAATGATGTTTGATTTAGCCAGCGACCCAAATGAACAAAACAACTTAGCTATCGACCCCAAATTTGCCAGCACTTTATCAGAGATAAGGTCATTGGTCGCTGAACGTTGGGATGAACAAAATTTGGCAGCTCGCGTAGAGACTTCGCAGCGTAACAGACTTTTTGTCCAAGAAGCTATGAAAGAGGGCCTTTTCCCATCATGGGATTATACGCCGCCATTTGACGCATCTCGAGCCTATGTTCGTGGCGCAATAGACCCAAATACCACGGCAACAAAGGCTCGAAAAAGGTTTCCTTTTGTGCCAACAACACCGCCTGAAAAGCCAAGGCTTAGTTAAGCTTGGGGAAAACGTAAAGCGTAAAAACGAAGACCTCCAAGCCGAAATCAAAGGGGCAAATAAAGATGGTTGCGGGGGCAGGATTTGCTCAGGCCGATACAGTGACCACACAAATATAGATTGATGTTTTTGAAGACTTTGAAGGACAAGCCCAGGTGTCCACATGACCCGTGTCCATGCGACAGATATTATCACACTAGAATCTCCAATATTGGGCTGGTAAGAATGCTACCCTGATGGCTGTCAAAGATGGACTGTTCGCTAGGATGTGGTTTGATCAAATCAAAAAATACATGCTTAACACGGCGAAAAAAGCAAACCTAAGCTGGCTTTTGAGCTTTACGGACTAGAAGCGCGTATCAGCGATGGTTGTGCGATGGAGGAGCCTGTCATAACCGTCATAGCCGCCCGTTGCCGCATGCAGCAGCGAACGGTTATCCCAGATGACGAGCATGTCGGCGGACCATTTGTGGGAATAGAGGATTTGCTTAGCGCTTTGGTATTCATAAAACATATCTAGCAGCTCCTGACTTTCCTGCCGGTCAAAACCAACAAAGCCCTGGATATATGCGGCCGATGAAAACAATGCCTTTTGCCCCGTCTCGTGATGCGTTCTCACAAATGGATGCTCTGTTTGCCTTCTTGCTGAATCATTAGTGATGATCTTCATCGACCGTCCTTTGGCCTGATCGGAGGCGCCAAATTTGCCATCAGGCGCATAGCCTTTTTCAGCTGAATGGATTGCAACCAGAGAATCCGCCTTATCGCGCAGGTTGTCCGGTAAATTTTCATAGGCAGCCACCTGGTCAGCGAACACAGTGTTACCGCCCATAGGTGGTATCGTGATACCAAAAAGGCATGTCCCCGCAGGTGGCACATCCAGAAAACTCCAGTCAGAATGCAGGTTCTCTGCAAAAATGGGTGTCGTTTCATCCGCGTTCCGCTGAATGGCAGCAATGTTTTGATGGCCATCAATATGTCCAAGAAAGGGATCCTCCCCAAACTCCCCAAAATATAGAGAAAACCGTTCCAGATCGTAGTCGTTCATCTGCTGTTCGGGAAAGACAAGCACTTTATGCTTAAGCCAAAGACTGCGCAGCTCTGCTACAAGATCAGACGATAGTTCTCTGGTCAAATCAACGCCGGTAACAAAAGCGCCAAACGATGCTTCGGTGTTTTTAACATGCAGTCCCATACTATACTCCCTGTAAAAAGTTTGGGATATTCCAATTCCTCAAAACGCGTTTAACGGGCCCAATTATAATCTGATCAGCAGCTGTTAAAAATCAGACACTATTGCTCGAATCGGGGCGGCGGGATGATCGAAGCGTCAAGTTCGGCAGTCTGAGTCGGTGTAGCAGGGGCTTTTGGTGGAAGCTGATAGCGTGCCTTGGTAGCGTGGGCTCCCTTCTTCAGACCACCTCCACGGACAAATCGATCGGCATCTCCGGGTTGCACGACGAAGGCCCAGTTGGGATCGCTTTCCGATTCCTCGGAGAGACCACGCAGGAAAATACGCTCCCTTTGGCTTTGCCTGATCCGTGCATCATAGTCCCTGGGATCATAATTCTTTAATGCAATAGCCTGCAGCTGCGCCAGCGTCTTGGCATGTGCTGGATCCTTGGCCAGACTCTTCAGCTCATCCGGATCCTCCTCCAGGTTGAACAGCAGTGGCTCATAGCCATGAGTTAGGATAAGCTTATATGGCCCTTTTTTCACCATACGAACTGGCCCCGGAGTGCCACCTGCGGAAAAGTCTGAAACAACAGCAGCATCACCGCCACCGAAAACACGGCTACCAGACTGGTCACCGGTAATCACCTGCTTTAACGACCGGCCAGCGAGTTTTACTGGCATATTCTCAACCTTGCCACCAGCTAATTCAATTAGGGTCGGCACGATATCGATGATCGACGTGTTGTTCGCGTCGCGTCCCTGGGTGATGCCAGTGCCGGAGAAGATCATTGGAATCCGAACCGAATGTTCAAACATCGACATTTTGTACCACATGCCACGTTCACCCAACGTTTCTCCATGATCTGATACAAAGACCACGACGGTGTTGTCATCCAGTTCGGTTTCCACAAGCGTGTCAATCAGCCGGCCTATCAGGGCATCGGTGTAAGAGATCATCGCGTAATATGCGTGTCGCGCGTTCCGGATATCTTCCTCGCTTATAGGATAGGTGTTGTACTGATGTGAAAAATACAAATATTGGCTACCTGCATCCTTTTTCATGAGCGGGATTTCCTCAATCTTTGGCAGGTCAATCTCATCATGATCATACATATCCCAATATTTTTGATGAATTGTAAATGGAGGATGTGGGTGCGTGAAAGAGGACACTACAAAGAAGGGCTTGTCACTTTTACCCTTGCGCGCCAAGTCGTAGAACTTCTGAACAGACTTGTTTGCCACGTCGTCATCATAATCCATCTGCATCGAGCGTATACATGGTCCAGCTTCAAGAACTGGCCTGACTGTCGCACCTGCAGGACTGGGCTCAGTAACGTCGGCGCTCCAATTTGCCGTCCATGAAAAATTTGCGGGATAAATGTCAGTTGTCAAACGCTCTTCAAAACCATGAAGCTGATCAGGTCCAATAAAGTGCATCTTGCCGATGAGAGATGTCTGGTAGCCAAGGGACCGAAGAAAATGCGCAATCGTTGGAACCGAGGCGGGCAATTCAGCGCCATTGTCATAGGCGTTGATATCGGGGCAGAGCCTGCCTGTCATAAACGATGCTCTGGCCGGAGCACATAGAGGAGAACTCGTGTAAGCATTGTCAAACACCGTACCACTTGCAGCGAGCCTAGAGATATTAGGCGTCTTCACGACGCGATGGCCATAATCAGGCATGAACTGCGGTGCGAGTTCATCGACCATAATCACAAGAATGTTCGGCTGCTTGTCCATGTTATCCTCGTTATTGGCCTCATAAGAACCAAACCTTATTTCATTTTTTATTTGTTTGTACAGTGGTTAGTAATATGGCAGACTATTATTGTAAACAGTTAACAGTTTACCTAATATGGAGATAATGGCGTGAAACCTCAGCCGCTTAAAAACCTCAGACTGCCAGTTATCGTCGCACCAATGTTCCTGAATTCATCGCCGGACCTAGTGGTGTCAGCAGCCAAGGCTGGTATTCTCGCAACCTTTCCTTCGCTCAACCCACGGGCGCCCGAAGAGCTAACAGATTGGCTGGACGAAATCGAATCCCGCTGCAATGAAGAGAATCAATCTCGTCATCGATACGGCGTCAATCTAATCGTTCATAAGACAAACGAGAAACTCGAAACCCACAAGAAAACAGTAGTAGATAAAAGGGTTCCGGTAGTCGTCACATCCCTTGGGGCCGCGAATGACGTTATCAGCGACATCCAATCCTACGGTGGGATCGTGTTGCATGACGTGATCAACCGCCGCCACGCTGAAAAAGCTATCGAAGCCGGTGTCGATGGTCTGGTTTTAGTATCTGCAGGGGCTGGAGGGCATGGCGGAACGCTAAATCCGCTGTCCTTCATTGCAGAAATTCGCGAAATTTTCGATGGGATCATCGTTTTGGCGGGTGGGATCAGTTGTGGGCGCGGTGTTGCCGCGGCGCGCGCAGCAGGGGCCGACTTCGCTTATATGGGAACGCGATTCATTGCGACGAACGAGGCAACCGCTGAAGCAGAGTACAAGCAGATGCTGATCGATAGTCGCGCAGCGGACGTCATCTACACCAACAGCGTTTCAGGTGTGAACGGCAATTTTCTGCGCCAGAGCATTGAGGCAAACAACATCGATCTAACCATAGCGCCGGATTACAAACCAGGCGCAATGCGCCAAAAAGACAAAAAATCCGCGGCGTGGAAGCGGGTCTGGAGCGGCGGCCATGGCGTTGGAACAATCCACAATGTCGTGTCGGTTGCGGATCTGGTGGATCAGTTGGAACATGAATTCGACGAGGCAATCGCAGACCTCTTAGTTAAAAAATAAGGTGTGTGGAATGAGCAAGTCCCAGAGCGTTGTTATTATTTCTGCGGCACGAACACCAATTGGGCGTTCATTTTCTGGCACTTTCAACAACACAGCTGGACCGACGCTTGCTGCGCTTAGCATTAGCGAGGCGGTAAAACGATCTGGTGTGGCGCTAGAAGACGTGGAGGATGTGGTTCTGGGCTGCGGCAACCCGATCAACACTTGTGGTCGTACGCTGGGGCGTACTGCTGCTTTGCGGGCCGGATTACCGGACTCGGTTCCCGGGCTGACAGTCAGCCGGGCCTGCGCGTCGGGGCTTCAAGCCATCGCGACCGGAGCCCATATGATTGCTCATGAAGGCGCAAGAGTGTTGGTTTGTGGCGGCATTGAAACAATAAGCCTGAATGCGAGTGCACGGGACAATCCAGATAGTTATGATCCCTGGCTGTACGAGAACCGGCCCGATCTGTATTCAACAATGTTGCAGACCGCCGAAAACGTTGCTGCACGGTATGGTATCGATCGTGAGGCCATGGATGCCTACGCGCTGCAGAGCGAAATCCGTGTAAAAGCGGCAAAAACCGCGGGTCATTTTGACAAGGAAATCGTGCCGGTAACTGTGTCCAAGCTGGTCAAGAACGAGAGCGGTGGCGAAGATCCGATTACGGTCACCATACACCAAGATGAATGTAACCGCCCGCAGACAACCGCCAAAGGATTGGCTGGGCTCGTGCCAGTGCTAGGTCCAGATACCCGGATAACCGCCGGCAATTCTTGCAATCTTGCTGATGGCTCAGCAGCACTTGTGTTGATGAGCAGTGCTGCCGCTCAGCAGCATGGTCTGCGACCTTTAGCGGCGTTTCGGGGCTATGCGGTCGCAGGTTGCGCACCCGACGAAATGGGTATCGGCCCAATTTTCGCGGTTCCCAAACTGCTGGAACGGCATGGACTCTCTGTGAGTGATATTGATTTATGGGAACTGAACGAGGCCTTTGCCAGTCAGGTTCTTTATTGTCGCGACAGGTTGGAGATCGACAATGAAAAGCTGAATGTGAACGGCGGCTCAATTGCGCTTGGTCATCCGTTTGGCATGACCGGAGCCCGCCTGGTTTCACATCTCCTCTATGAAGGCCAACGACGCGGTGCCCGATTGGGCGTGGTCACTATGTGCATTGGTGGAGGCATGGGCGCGGCCGGGCTGTTTGAGATATTCGCAGGAGTCGAGTCTGTACAATGAGCAATCGAGATAATCACATAACCGGCGTTACCGAGATGTTTGGGGCCCGAAACATAGCAGTCATTGGTGCTTCGGATGATATCAGCAAAATTGCAGGGCGACCCTACCATTTCCTGAAAACCCGAGGTTTCAACGGCAATTTATACGCTGTGAACCCGCGCCGGGAGACCGTTCAGGGCGATATCTCCTACCCCAGCCTTGCCGCGGTCGGGCAGCCGATCGACCTGGCTATTGTAGCAGTGCCGGCGTCATTTGTGCTGCAGGCCGTCACCGATTGTGTTGCTCAAGGTGTGCGGTCCGCGGTGATATTTGCTGGCGGAATGGCGGAAGCCGGTGCCAAGGGGCGTGAGGTTGAGGATGAAATCCGTCGCACCGCCAAAGCTGGGGGCCTGCGTCTTCTGGGCCCTAACTGCATGGGCCTGATGAATTTGCGTGACAACCTTTACGCGAGTTTCAGCAACACGATTCCAGATATTCCACCTTTGCAGGAGGACGGTGGGCTTGCGGTCGTATCGCAGAGCGGGGCCCTGGGAAATTTCATGCTAACCCGGGCGATAGACGCCGGAATCCAGGTGGAGAAGTGGATTGCAACCGGCAACGAATCCGATGTCGAATTTGCCGAAGCCATCGAAGCTGTGGCTACCGACCCGCGCGTGCGCGGCATCCTGGCCTATTTGGAGGGCGCACGCAACGGTGAACGGTTGATATCCGCATTTAAAACCGCCCGTGACAACAAGGTCCCAGTCGCGCTGATAAAGGTCGGGGCGACCGAAGAGGGTGCCAAAGCGGTCAAGTCCCATACTGATGCCATTGTTGGTGATGACGGGCTCTATGATGCACTGTTCCGGCGATACGGGGTGCAGCGCGTGCACACCATCGACGATCTGCTGGAGCTTGGCCGGATCTTCTCCAGCGGTGTGCGCGCCAGCGGCGACAGGCTGTTGCTGACCTCGATTTCGGGCGGTGTTGGGATTATCATGGCTGAGGCAGCGGTCAAAGCCGGACTCACCCTGCCGAGTCTCAGCGATGAGGCAAAGGCGAGTTTGAAGGAAAAGCTGCCATTCATGTCGGCTAACAATCCCCTTGACGTCACTGGTCAGGCCTCTCAGGATTTTCAGTTGTTGACTGATGCCATCGAAATTGGCGCCGCTGACGTCAAAGCAGACGTTGTCATCAATTTCCTTGGCCGCATGGCTCGGAACGAAACAGTGATCGATGGCTATCTTTCCACACTTGACGAACTTATGACCCGATTTCCCGAATCACGGTTTCTGACCGTGGGCATGTTTGGCAAAGATGCCAAAACTCAGTTCCGCAATCGGGGCTATCTTGCGTTCACCGATCCGACCCGCGCAGTTGAGAGTGCTCAGACATTAGTGAAACTGCACCGATCATTCTCCGCGCCTCGACCCGCTCCGATTGATTTGGAGAAGTTTCGTAGTCCGCGCCCCGAGGCAACACCAGATGAGCAGGAATGCTATGCTTTGCTCAACAAGATCGGCATTTCTGTGCCGAAGCACCTGGCAGTCAAAGACCAGAACAAGGCTGAAACAGCACTTGGAGTGTTGAAAGCGCCGTTGGTGATGAAGGTACTTTCTCGAGATATCGCCCACAAATCTGAGGTTGGCGGTGTCCGTCTGGGGCTGGAGAGTGCCAAAGAAACGGGATCAGCAATGCAGTCCATGCTGGCTGATGTATCTGGCGCAATGCCAGAGGCAGATATCCGCGGAGTTTTGTTGATGGAAACTGAGCGCGACTTCACCGAAGTCGTGATCGGTGCCAAGGTCGATCCGCAGCTTGGCACATCGATCATGGTCGGGCTGGGGGGCATATTTGTTGAGATTCTTGCGGATGTGTCCGTTAGCACTGCGCCGGTAACGGCCTCAGAGGTCCACGAGATGCTGAAGGAACTGCGGGGCTATCCGTTGCTTTTGGGTGCGCGGGGACAACCCCCTCGCGACATCAACGCAGTCGCCGAGGCAGCAGCCCGTTTGTCCTGCTTTGCCGCTGCAAACATTGACTGGCTTGCATCGATCGAAATCAACCCATTTGCTGTCGGTGTCCAGGGCCATGGCGGCAAGGCGCTGGACTGCTTCATTTGCATGAAGGAGGGTAAGTAGATGGTTAAAAGATACCAGGATTTCTGCGCAGAATTCGGCATTGATGTGCCGATATTCGGCTTCAGCCATTCGGTTGAAACCGTTGCGGCAATCACCAATGCCGGTGGATTTGGAGTCTATGGCGCGACGCGGCGGTTTGATCATGAAATCACTTCCGAACTTGCGCAGATACGCGATATGACGGGCGACAGGCCTTACGGTGTCGATCTGGTGATCCCGGCGCGCATCCCAGCCGAAAACAACCGCGCCGCAATGGAAAAAGACGTGCCACAAGAGCATCGTGACTTCATCAACGGTATGATCAGCAAATATGATGTACCGGAACCCTCAGGCCCGGGAAAACGCACCCGGTTCATCCGATCGCAGGAAATTATCAGCGCTCAGGTCGCGGCTGTCGAAAACTCCGACGTAAGCATTGTGGCGCTTGGCATCGGGTCGCCACCTGATGTGGTGGCGCGGATGAAAGGTGCAGGCAAGGTGACCGCCGCCCTGATTGGTCAAGAGCGTCATGCCGAAAAGGCACTAGCAGCTGGGGCCGACCTTCTCATTGCTCAGGGCTACGACGCTGGCGGCCATACTGGCGTGGTCGGCACCTTCAGTCTGGTTCCCCGCATTGTCGACATGGCGGGCGACATCCCAGTTCTTGCGGCCGGCGGGGTCGCGACTGGTCGCCATATCGCCGCGTCGATGGCGATGGGCGCAGTTGGAGTCTGGCTCGGCACCGCGTTTCTGCTGACCGAAGAAAATGCTCCGCATATGTCAGAAAACCAGGCTCAAAGTCTGATTGATGCCGGCGCGATAGATACAGTGGTGACCCGTGCGGAAAGCGGCAAACCATTTCGCCAGACCCGATCGGCCTGGTCGGACGAATGGGCCGCGCCCAGTGCACCCAGACCACTGGATCACCCTTTACATGATGTGCTGGTCGGCGATGTTCTTGGAGCCATTCAGGAACATAACAACAAACCGCTTGCCCATTCCGGTGCCGGTCAAGGAGTTGGCTGGTTTGACCGGATCAGACCGACCGCCGATGTGATCAGCCAGCTTTGGGACGAAGCCAAAACGGTTATGGCGCAACTTTAACACTATGAAGGGCCAAGAGATGACCGAATTTACCAAAGAGGCCGAGGCATGGTTTCGCAAGGAAATTGCCGATTTTGTGGATCGGTCGCTGGACGAAGAAGGGCGTCGACAGGTTGAGCTTGGAAAATCCCTCAGCCGGAACGAATTTGTTGAATGGCAACGCAAGCTTGTAGCAATGGGTTGGGGGGCGCCGCATTGGCCCAAAGAATGGGGTGGTACAGACTGGTCACTGCGCCAAAGGTTTGTGTTTGACGAGGAAATGGCTTTGCAGGGTGCGCCGCACATGGTCGGTTTCAACACCCGTATGCTTGGGCCAATCCTGCTTACCTACGGGACCGATGCCCAAAAAGAACGGTTCCTGCCGCGGGCTTTAACATTCAAGGATTGGTGGTGTCAGGGTTATTCCGAGCCTTCATCGGGGTCGGACCTTGCATCGCTGCAAACCCGTGCGGTACGGGAGGGAAACTCATATGTGGTCAATGGCTCGAAAATCTGGACGACTTATGGGCACTACGCCAACTGGATGTTCTGTTTGGTGCGTACCGACCCCAATGTCAAGAAACAGGAAGGAATATCCTTTCTACTGATCGACATGAACTCACCGGGGCTGTTGGTTCAGCCAGTCAAGCACTTTTATGGTCAGCATGTCTTTAATCAGATATTTTTTGATGACGTGCGTGTGCCCGCTGAAAACCTTGTCGGAAAGGAGAACGAAGGCTGGACCATTGCGAAAGCGCTGCTGGAGCATGAACGTCTCGCAACCTCGCGCCACTCTGAAGCCCGGCGCAAGCTGGGTCGCCTGATCCGGATGGCGAAGCAGACCCGCTATGATGACAAGACCATGCTCGAAGACAGTTATTTTCGCCAGCGTATTGCGCAATTGGCGATCAATGTTCGCGCTGTTGAATACTCAACAATGCGGGCACTGGAAAAATATATAGACGATGGCGAGGTCGGTTTTTTCGCCTCTTCACTGAAATTGTGCGGGGTTGCGGTGAACCAGTCGATTGACGAGGCGATCCTGGACCTCCTTGGGCCTGGTTCATTGCCAGCCGACAGCGCCTACAACGGCGACATACCTGTCACTGGTCTGGTTGCGGATGCACAATTCGCCACTGAGGCCCGTTATTACATGCGTGGTCCGGCAATTGCCGGCGGTTCCAACGAAGTGCAGCGCGCAATCATTTCCAAGCAAGTCCTGAAATTGTGAGGTCCACTCATGCTTTTTGCTGCAACTGAAGAACAAAGACTAATCGAAGATTCTCTTGAACGGATTATGAGCGATCAGTGGGATCGTTGCCAATCCGGAAAGATCACTTCAACCGAATTGGTGGAGCTTCCAGTCTGGAAATCACTCAAAGAGCTTGGCCTGATCTCTGCATGGCTGCCAGAGGATGCCGGGGGTGCTGGTAGTGGTGTGCGCGCTCTTCTGGTACTGGCCCGCGTGATTGGCCGTCACCTATTGCCCGCACCCTATCTGAGCAGCGCTGTTCTGTGTAGCGCGATCCTTTCGCGCCTGCCCGATGCTGAAATCCGCGAACTCCTCGAGAAAGTGGCCGCGGGCGACGCACGGTTGGCACTGGCCATCTATGAAGCCGGCCAACGCTATGACTTTCACGAACCGAAGACCGTGGCGCAGCACAATGATGGTGGCATTACCCTGTCCGGGTGCAAGACGTGGGTGCTGGAGGCTGCGCAGGCCGACATGCTGATCGTCTCGGCCAAGGGCCCTTACGGCACCAGTTTGTATCTGGTGCCAACCGACACCTCCGGCGTCACGCTTCAAGAATACGCAGCGGTAGATGGAACGCCAATGGCCAGCGTAGTTCTGGATAATGTCGCGATTTCATCTGAAGGGCAGATCGCCGACGCAACTCAATCCGACGCAGTTCTCGATTATGGGATAACGATGGTGGCGTTTGCAATATCCTCCGAGGTTCTGGGAGCTTGCGAGGCTGTGCACGAACAAACCCTGGACTACATGCGTATTCGAGAACAATTTGGTCGCCCGATCGCCAAATTTCAGGCGCTGCAATTTCGTATGGCAGATCTTCATGTCGAGATTGAGATGCTGCGCTCGCTTGTTCTTGGCGCGATGAATAGGCTAGAGGAGGGTAAAGGGTCTCAGGCTGGTGCCGATGTTGCCGCCGCTGCTGCGATGGCTGCGCGGGTCGGGGATCTTGTCGGGCGCGAAGCGATCCAGATGCACGGGGCAATAGGCATGACGGAGAGCCTCGGCATCGGTCGCTACCTCATGCGTATCAACACGATCTGCCGACTGTTTGGCGATCAACCCCACTTCCAGTCCCGTTATCTGGAGCTGACCGAAGGAGTGCTAAAATGACAGGTGTAGTGGAAGAACCAGTTCGACTGACGCGGGACGGCGCAGTTGCCATTACCACGATAGACGCATTGCACATGCGCAATGCGCTAGGAGCACCAGGAGTGCGCGAAGGGCTGAATACCGCTATTTCTAGCTTTGAAGCAGACCCGGGTCTGCGGGTGATGATACTCTATGGTGCCGGTGGCGTGTTTTCTGCCGGCGGCAACCTGAACGCCCTTAGAGAGCTACGCGACATTGATCAGATCCGAGCACGCCTGGTGACTGGCAGCAAGACAACGGGTTCTATCCTGACTTCGAGAAAGATTTACCTGGCGGCAGTCGAAGGGCCGGCATTCGGGGCTGGTATGGGCCTGGCCTTGTCCTGCGATCTAGTCATTGCATCGCAAACTGCCCGGTTTTGTGCCGCCCAGATCAAGGTTGGGGCATCGCCTGATGGATCCTTATTCTGGTCTTTGCCACGCCGGACCGGAAACGCTGTGGCCAAACGCATATTGCTGAGCGGAGACGAAATTTTAATGCCCGAAGCGCTTGAACTTGGGATCGCCGATTATGACGCTCCATCCAGCGAAGCACTTGAGAGGGCCCTTGTGGTTGCCCGCAAGTTGGCGCGGGGAGCGCCTCTGGCCCAGAGCACGGTCAAAGCTTTTTTTGCCGACAACATGGCAGGGCGCGACAGCATCCTCGACTGGGAACGGGAGTCTGCAGCGCAGAATTTTGTAACCAAGGATTTCCTAGAAGGCGCAAATGCGTTCCTGGAAAAACGCAAACCTCAATTTAAGGGAAAGTAATGTCTGGTCGCGTGCATATAACCAATGAAAAAGGCCTCAGGATCCTCTGGCTTGATCATCCTCCAGTCAACGCACTCTCCAGCGATCTGCGCTTGGGACTTCTTACAGCGATCACTGACGCTGCGAGCGATGACAGCGTAAAGGCGTTGGCCCTGATCGGGAAATCGGACAAGTTTTGTGCTGGGGCTGATATCAAGGCGTTTGGTGGTGGCCCACAACACCCACGCATTCCCGAACTCGCCGAAGCATTGGAAGGAATGGGCAAGCCCTCGGTCGCGCTCATTGATGGCTTCGCATTAGGCGGTGGATTAGAACTAGCGCTTGGCTGCACTGCAAGAATCGCAACACACCGAGCACGCATCGGGCTACCAGAAATCGAGATTGGCATCTTCCCCTCGGGCGGTGGGTTGCAACGCCTCCCGCGCCTGATCGAGTTTAACGCCGCCTTGGACCTTATCATCTCAGGCCGAAAAATCGGAGCAGCTGAGGCTGCGGAATTGGGAATTGTAGACCTTTGTGTAAAACCGGAAAACCTAATTACGACCGTTCATAAGGTTTTGGCCCGTGATGACATCACGTGCAGGCTTCCGGTAACCAGCACGTCAATTGCCGATACACCTTCCAACCGCGACGCTCTGGAAAATGCGCGCAAACGGTTTACCCGTAGCGGCCGAATTCTATCGTCGCAGCAGACCATCCTTGACCGCTTGGAGCAAAGCCTCGGTCAACCTTACGCGGTTGAAATCAAAGTGGATGCAGAGGTGTCCAGAGCGTTACTTCAATCTCCACAAAGCAAGGCCCTGCGTCATTTGTTTTCGGCTGAACGAAAGGCGGGACGATCGGCTGAAGATCTTCCTGCCGTTGATGTGCCACGCACAGTCGGAATTGCAGGCGGCGGAACTATGGGGGGCGGGATCGCTCTTGCAACCGCCCAAGCCGGGATCAGAGTGGCGCTGTTTGACCCAGACGAAGGCGCCAGGCAGCGATTGAAAAAAAGGATCTCTGCCTTCCGGGATGGTCAGTTGGCGAAAGGTCGCATAAGCGCAACCGAGGGCGACGCCTTTGTCAACCGGATTGCCATTGTGGATACTCTGGAGGGTCTGTGCGATGCTGAGCTGGTGATCGAAGCCGTTATCGAAGATCTGAGCGTAAAACAGGCTCTGTTTACCAGGCTGCAAGACATATGTGCGTTAGAATGCGTGTTTGCGTCAAATACCTCTTACCTGGATCTTGACGCGATGGCCGCTACCTTGTCCCGCCCGGAACGCCTAATTGGGCTGCATTTCTTCAGTCCGGCTGAGGTCATGCCGTTGCTGGAGATCGTGAAAGGTGGGCTATCGTCAGACTGGGCATTCGCGACAGGGGCTGCGTATTCGCGCAAACTTGGCAAACGTGGCGTGCTCATGTCCGCATGTCCCGGCTTTGCCGCAAACCGCAGCCGATTTCCGATGATGAACGAGGCGCGCCTGCTGCTGGAAGACGGCGCCAGCCCGGTGCAGGTTGACCGTGTTTTTCGTACATTCGGGTTTCCGATGGGGCCGTTTGAAACCAACGATCTCACTGGTCTTGATATTTTGGTTAAAGGGCATGCGTTCATTCCAGCTGAGCTTCGACCGGGCCGGCAGTCCGAGTTGCCGTTTGCGATGGTTGATGCCGGTCGGATAGGGCAAAAGGCCAACAAGGGATGGTACCGGTATGAAGAGGGTAACCGCAAGCCCATCGCAGACCCGGATCTGGAACAGCTTTTGAATGCGTTTCGTGAAGAGAAACGCATAATTCCCCGGAAATTCTCAGATGAAGAAGTCTTGCAGCGCTGTCTTTATGCCGCCGTCAATGAGGCTGGGCGCGTTGTGCTGGAGGGTGTCGTCACCCGTCCCGGAGATATGGATGTGATTTGGGTCAATGGCTTTGGTTTCCCAAGGGAAAAAGGTGGTATCCTGCATTGGTCTTACGGCATTGGCTTTGCGGAGATCGCAGAAATAATTGACCGCGACTTCAGGCCAGAAGATCCTGCCCGCTGGCCAGTCTGCGACTTCTCTTCTTTAGGGGAAATCATAGGGATTGTAAAATAAACTGTAAATTGTTAACGGTTTATGACTGGAAATTAGTGATAACTGTCAAATCAAAAACTGAGGAGGAACATAAAATGAAATTTACTAATCTTCTTAAGAGGCTTGGAATTGTCCTGGGCCTTGGCATTGGCACTACCTTATCACTGGGAAGTATTGCCAGTGCGGATACTTTCAGATCAGAAACGAATGTGGCCGGCTCCGGCGCTTATCTTGGCATGGTTGGGTTTGCAAGTGTCGTATCTAAATACGCTGGCCATAACCTGGAAGTCAAAGCGGATATTCCTGTTTCAAAATCTATGGTGGCTCTGGGTCGGGCCAAGGCTGACATAACGAATGTCGTGCTACCATTGGTGGGCGCGATGAAGAATGGTAAAGGCCCATACAAAAAATTGTCGAATTCTGCCGAAGTTGCTGAAGGTATTCGGATGATCCTAACCCACCCCTCCGGCACTTATCACATCGTCACATTCGACGGTAACGGCATTGAGTCCATGCAGGATATAAAAGGCAAAAAAGTTTATACCGGCCCCAAAAACGCGGCAATGTACCAGACTGGGCTAACGCTTATCAACGGTGAAACAGGATATAAACCAGGTGTCGATTTCGAGGTGCTTGATCTTGACATGAAGGGTGGAGAACAGGCGTTTCTGGATGGTCACGTTGATGTCTGGATCCGGCCAGCACCCCTAGGTGGCGCGTTGATTGAACAAGTAGGGGTTAGCCGAGGCGTCCGGTTCCTCGGGCTGACAGAAAAAGGTATGAAATCAGAAGGCGTATTAAATTTCACGAACGGGCCCGGTCGCACGGCCGATTTGATCCCAGTTGGAACATACACTGGTCAAGCCAACAAAGAACCGGTCAAAACCGTCGGCTTCTGGCTTGGGATAGGCGCCAACAAGAACGTGGATGCGGATGCAGTTTATGAAATGACCAAGGCGGTCTGGAACAATCTGGACGAGTACAAATCCGTCGCGAAAGCGTTTTTTGCTCCGATGACACAGAAAGGTCTTATTGATCATATGACCGCTCCTCTGCATCTGGGCGCCTACAGGTTCTACAAAGAGATGGGGCTAGATATCCCCGAGCGTCTTATTCCTCCCGAAGCCGCCACTAATTAAGCCGCGATAAGTTTGACGTCTTGGGGAGAATCTAGCGGTGACTGAGCAAAACGAATCAGAGAACAAAAACAACTGGTTAAACCAAACCATTGGGCTTCTCGGGGCGGCGGTCGCCGTTGCAGTGTCGTTGTCAGCCATCTACACTGCGGGTTTCGGCGCTTTGCCGCCCGATATTCATAGGACGGCCGCGGTTCTGATCTGCGCATTCGTGCTGGTCGCATCAAAGTATGGCTTGGCCCACATTCTAAAACCCCAAAGCCACGGGGGATTGTGGGCCTGCTGGATGACAGATGCTGTTATGATTGGCGCACTGGGGTTAGCCAGTTTCTGGTTCCACCGGGTCTTCCCGTTGATAGAAAACGAGTTCTATTCACCTCAGACGTTGGACATCCTCATAGGGTTTGCTGGTATCACTGCATTGCTGGAGGTTGGACGACGCGTGTGGGGATTGCCTTTGCTGATCGTGACCCTGGTGTTCATGTGCTACCTTCTGTTTGGCCACCTTTTGCCAACTTCTATTGGGCATTTTCAATTTTCGGGACAGCAGATCGTGGAAACGCTCTGGTTCGGATACGCTGGCATTTTCAGCACTATCATGGGAATTGTTTTAAACCTTGTCTTTGTCTTCGTGATCTTTGGCGTGCTGCTGGAGGCAACTGGAGCTGGGGATTCTCTTTTGAAAATCGCGCTTGCCGCCACCGGCAGGACCCGGGGCGGACCAGCGCATGGCGCCATTGTCGCAAGCGGCTTTTTCGGTATGATGTCCGGCAGCACTGTTGCCAATGTTGTCGGCACTGGCACATTTACCATCCCGATGATGAAAAAGCGCGGATTCAAGCCGGAATTCGCCGGTGGGATCGAAGCGACCGCCTCGTCAGGCGGCCAAATCGTGCCACCAATCATGGGGGCCGCAGCATTCGTGATGGCGGATCTGGTGGGGGTTCCCTACCTGATGATCGCGACAGCTGCGTTAGTACCGGCATTCCTATACTATTTCAATCTGTTCATGAGCGTGACTATCGAAGCACGAAAACAGGGCATCGAACCGCTTCCAAAAAGTGAACTGCCAACACTCACGAGGGTGGACTTTTACAAATCGTTCTCGTTCCTGCTGCCAATCTTTGCGGTCGTGTTGGTACTGCTCAGCGGTCGATCCCCCTCTTTTGCCGGGTTTTCCGCGGTTATAACTGTGCTGGTCACCGGATTGTTCAATCCAGAATTGCGGCGAGACCCAATGCGCCTAGTGCGAGGGTTGGTCAATGGCGGTATCAATGCAGCAAGCGTTCTGATCGCCATTGCAATGATCGGCATAATTATTGCGACCATGAACAGCACTGGAGCCGGGCTTAAATTCGCAAGCTACATCGAGTACCTGGGACAGGGGAAATTGTTTTTATCGCTGTTACTGGCCATGGTCGGTGCGCTTTTGCTGGGCATGGGCATGCCGACACTGCCGGCCTATTTGGTGATCATCCTGGTTCTGGGGCCAGCCATCGAACGCATGGGACTCTCAGCGCTGACGATCCATATGTTCGTGTTCTATTATGGCGTCGCCTCATCTATTACCCCACCTGTTGCGCTGGCGGCCTATGCTGCAGCGCCGATCGCAAAATCCGATCCGCTTCGGACGGGCATCATGGCGGTCCGACTAGGGGCTGCAAAATTCATAGTTCCCTTTATCTTTGCCTATAACCCGACAATACTCATGATTGAGGTCTTCGACCCACTCGAGTTCGCGGTAGTCATGCTGCGGACGCTGCTTGCGTTTTGGTTGTTTGCAACCGTGATGGCGGGCTTCCACCGGGCTCTACTGACGCGAGGTGAGGTAGCCGTCAGGACCGGTATCGCAATACTGCTATTGCTCAGCTACGCTTGGGCTCAGGTTGGGGGTTTGTTGTTGGCCGCAGTGGTCTTGGGCTTGCATTATTATCGGACGCAAAACCAAAAAGAGGGCAGTAAGGAATGACGACAACTCCAACGGTAGCAGACCGGCTTGTTGCTTTCATGGCGGATGAAATTTTCCCTCGCCATTTGGAAATGCAGGCCTTTATCGAGAACAACAAACCCGGCACACGGCCTAAATTCCTGGCGACACTTCAGGAAAAAGCGAGGCAACAGGGTCTCTGGAACTTGGGGCTGCCAGAACTGCCTGACAACGCCCCAGGTACGCGTCTGACCAATACGGAATTCGCCCCTATAGCGGAAACCCTCGGCCAGATCCACTGGGCGGCAGAGGTGTTCAACTGCCAGGCCCCGGATCTGCCGAATATGGAAATGCTGGTGAAAGTTGGAACAGCGGCGCAGAAGGAACGCTGGCTGTATCCAATGCTCGACGGCAAGATCAAATCTGGCTTCGCAATGACTGAGCCGAATGTTGCCTCATCGGACGCTTTGAACATCGCATGTAAGATCACAGAGGACGGTGACGATTTCGTGCTCAATGGACACAAATGGTTTGCTGGTAATGTTGGGCTGGATTGTTGGCAATTTATTATTGTCATCGGAAATAGCGATCCGCAGGCCGAACCCCATGCCCGACATTCTGCAATTATTGTCCCAGTCGCATCCAACGGCTTGGAGGTGGTCCGGCATGTGCCTGTTCTGGGCTTCCAACATCGGGCCAAACCCCATGGGGAGATCCGGCTGAACAATGTCAGAGTCCCCAGGGAAAACCTGCTGGGGGAACGTGGGAGAGGTTTTGCCGCAGCCCAAGTCCGGCTGGCCACCGCACGAATCCACCATTGCATGCGGTCGATTGGTGGTGCAGAACTGATGATTTCATTAATGGTTGAGCGCGCCAGAGCACGAAAAGCTTTTGGCAAGAAACTGTCAGAGCACGACAAGATAAGGGAGTTTATCGCGCTTTCCCGTGTGGAGGTCGATCAGGCCCGCCTTTTGACGCTGGCCGCAGCAGAGGCACTAGATGCTAAAGGTAGTAAGGGCGCACGTCGTGAGATATCAATGATCAAACTGGCGGTGGCCTCTGCCTGCTACAATGTGGCTGACCGCGCAGTTCAGGTCTTTGGGGCTATGGGATTGACAAACGACTCGCCTGTAGCTGACTATTTCGCGCAGATGCGTGCCCTGAGGATTTACGATGGCCCAGACGAGGTTCATGTCCATTCAATTGCGCGACATGAATTCAAACGCCAGCAAGAGCGCGAGGGCGCACCCCTTCTCAGATTGCTGTGCCGGGACCTTTCACTTCAATAATATAGGAAATGGGTATATTTTCAGACAAGACCCTTAAAAAACGCATCAGATGACACCTTCAGTTCTACAAGAAAAAAGTATTCTTTCGATTGGTTCCTCTACTACAACTGATCCGGCATTTCTGTCGATCTCAGAACAGATTGCAGTCCAATTGGCTAAGGACATATTATCAGGCAAACTGGCTGAAAACGACAAGCTTTCTGAACAAAAGCTTGCAGAGCGCTTTGGCACCAGTCGAGGGCCTATCCGAGACGGGATAAAAATTTTGGAGCAGAATGGTTTTGTAAGGTCCAAGCCCCGTCTCAGTGCACGGGTCAACTCAATCACGCGCCATGAGATCCAGCAGCTGTTTGATGTCCGCGCTCAAATTTTGGGATTGCTTGCTCGTTATGCGGCGCGAAATGCGACGCCAGATGATCTTATGGCACTGCGTAAAAATGTCGAGCACCTGCAGCAGATGAGGCTTGAAACATCTGGTGACGTTGGTGCCTTCTTCGTTCAATCCCACATGTGCTGGTCGTTGCTGCATAAAACCGCCAAGGCCCGCAGGATTTCCGCTATCGGATCTTATGTTATGGGATCAGCGATCTGGCAGTTGGCCTTTCGAGACAGCCTTCTGCAAAAGACCGACGACTACCCGGATGATAAGTTCCTTCATAATTGGTGTGAGTTGCTGACCGCAATCGAAAACGGCGATGAAGACAAGGCTGAAGAAAGCGCGCGTGCACTAGTTGGTGTCACATGGGGCATGATCAAAGACTCGCTGACCTACCGGGTGGTTTTTACGAATTCTGGTCCGGCACCCTAACCAGATTGACTAGAAAGCCCGCTTGTCCACGCACAGTTCGACGTTCGTTTGATTTTGCGCAACTACCAAATGCAGTAAATGGTGATCAACGAAAAAAAATCTGGCTGGGTTAAAGTTGAGATGAGTATTCACATCGGCACCGATGCACTTTCGGAGGCGGGTTCAAAGCATCCATGTGCTGATATTCCGAGTCGACACTTCCTCAGGCGTGCTGTCGGCCGGGGTCACCATCTGAGCCCTCTTTGTAATGTCCAGTATCGTCGCGATGGCAGTTTTTGACTTTGGGATCCTGTTGCCAAACTTTGCGCGAAACCGGCGGTTGGAAATTTAATAAACCTAAAAATGAAGCGATGGGCATAAGGTTGCCGGAGGAGAAAAAAATGATCGAACAAGACACTCAATTCAATCAATATCTGTCTGAACTGCGTCAGTGGGTCCGAGAGGTCGCAATTCCCGCCGAAGAACAGGTTGAAGCTGAAAATTGCGTGCCAGAGAAGATCGTTGAAGACATGCGGGCGCGGGGATATTTCGGCTGGAGCATTCCCGTCGAATTCGGCGGCGCCGGTTTTACGATGGAGCAACTGGCGCTGGCTGGGATAGAAATTGCGCAATGCTCGACTGCGTTCCGCGCCCGCTCGGGGACTAACACAGGTATCGGCTCGGAAGGGCTGGTTCAGGACGGGACCGACGCGCAGAAGAAAAAATATCTGCCAAAACTGGCCAGCGGTGCTCTAACTGGCTGTTTTGCGCTGAGCGAGCCTGACGCCGGTTCAGATGCGACAGCAGTTGCAACGACCGCACATCGTGATGGGGACCATTATGTTCTGAACGGAACCAAGGTGTTTATCACCAATGCACCAATAGCGGATTTGTTCACTGTCATTGCCAGGACTGATCCCAGCCAACCCGGCTCGCGCGGTCTAAGCGCTTTTCTGGTTGAACGCGGCTCAGTTGGCCTGATGGCTGGTGAGCCCTATCAAAAAATGGGACAGGCTGGGTCCCCGGTATCCGAAGTTTACATGAGCGACTGCCGCGTGCCGGCTGAAAACCTGATTGGAGGGGTAGAAGGTCAGGGGTTTGCTACGATGATGAAAACGCTGAACAAGCAACGCATCAATCTTGCGTCACTGTGCACTGGCTCGGCTATCCGGATGTTAGATGAGGCAGTTGCCCACAGCCTTTCGCGACATCAGTTTGGTAAACCAATTGGGGATTTCCAGCTTGTGCAAGCGATGATCGCAGATTGTCAGACGGAAATCCACGCCGCGCGGGCGCTTATCCTCGAAACCGCGCGAAAACGCGACGCAGGCGCTGATGTCACAATGCAGGCTTCGATTTGCAAATATTTTGCGTCCGAGGCCTGCGGGCGCGTTGCCGATAGGGCTGTGCAGATATTCGGTGGCTCTGGCTATGTTGCGGGTTATAGTTGTATCGAAAGACTTTATCGGGATGCACGCTTGTTCCGCCTCTACGAGGGTACCAGCCAGATGCACCAAATAACCATCGCAAAACGCACATTACGCGCAGCGACTGAAGCAAACGCTAAATCAAAGTGAATGTTATTTGCAGTGATTCAGGTGTGGTTGAACTATGCTGGGAAAACATAGCCTCTCAACCGCTAACGCATATGATACTGAACCACTAGAAGATGCTTTGGAAGGCGCTTGCAGTGGCAATATCAAAATCACTCAACGCCTTGAACTAAGGCGGCTAACAACATCTCTCTGGTATGATACGGAGATGAATAAACAGGGTACAATTCAGCAAAATCACAATGAGCCACTCAAAGCATTAACAAACATCAAAGCCAATCTTCAGCGCCGTAAAAAGACTTCAGATATAATGACTAGCTCGAGGTTGATGGAAGTGCCCGAACCTGCCCGTACGATCCCAAGAACGCGGTAAATATCCTCGCTAATTGCAAAGCGCCGCGCATCAAATTCGGTTTTAAGCGGTTTTGGATAGACCAAATATTCAGGCGTCGACAGTGGCTGATTTTGGTCAATAGCCTCACGGGTATTGGCCTTCAGGCTAGCCAGCGCGTCCCCCTTCAATACAAATAGCTGCCACGGCTGCAAATTACCATTTGACGGTGCGCGGGACGCCTGTTGAATAATGCTCCGCAACAATTGAATATCAACTGGTCGGTCCAGGAAAGAGCGGCAGGATTTGCGGTGCTGTAAGGCGTGTTCGACCGTCATTTTTAACCCCACTCTTCCTTTCTGTTTGGCCTTATCATCAAACAACCGCGCTGCTTGTCAACATGCCATATTATGATCATCTTGGTGTCAATCAATCGTCCCAAGCGCGGTAGCAATATTATGCAGAAAACTGACGGCTAAAATTGTTTGCTTGCAACAAGTTTAAAATTAGATACCATTTTGAAGCTTAATTTAATTAAAACAAATTTTGATTTTAGAGAAAGCAACGGGGGAGTGACTTTGAGACTTACAACAAAGCTCAAAAATCGGCTTCAGCAGCCCAGCTTAATTATGGCGCCCGGTGTTGTAGATGCAATGAATGCGCGATTAGTTGCGGAAGCTGGTTTTGAAGCTATTTACATGACAGGGGCCGGCACAACCGCTGCCAGGCTTGGCATGCCCGACGTTGGGCTCTTGAGTGTTGTTGAAATGGCTGACAATGCTGGTCGAATTGCAGATGCGTCAGGGTTGCCTCTTATTTCAGATGCTGATACCGGCTATGGCAGTCCCGTAAATGTATTTAGAACAGTATCTTTGTTTGAAAAAGCCGGCGTTGCCGGTATTCACATTGAAGACCAAAATTGGCCCAAGCGGTGCGGACACCTTGCTGGCAAAACACTCATCCCCGCAAATGAAATGGCTGCAAAAATCAATGCTGCTTGCGACGCGAGAAAAGATAGCGATTTCACTATCATCGCGAGAACTGATGCATTGGCTTTACATGGATTAAATGCTGCATTGGACCGTGCAAAGCTTTACGAGGAGGCGGGTGCTGACGTGATATTTGTTGAGTCCCCTCAAACAGAAGAGGAAATATCCACAATTCCAAAAAGTTTATCGGCCCCCACACTTTTTAATATGGCATCTAGCGGAAAAACCCCCTTTCTATCACGAGATGAAATACAGAATTACGGCTATAAACTTGCAATTTATCCGAACTTTGCAATGCTTGCCGCAATTCCAGCCGTTAGAAATTATCTATCACAGCTGCGTGAAACGGGCACTGTTTCGCACATGGTAGAAAACATGGCCTCTTTCCAAGACTTATTTAACCTGCTCGGAATGGAGGATGTCAAAGCCATGGAGGAGCGATATTCAGTTGATGATAAAGCGCGAGTTGGGTTTTAGGTTACGGTCTTATTTCCACCCAACCAAAAGCTCAAAGTCTAAAAATAGGAGGATAAAGTGAATAAATTGAAGCTCTTTGCTGTAAGCCTACTAAGTTTTTTACTGGCATGGGGGCCTGCTATTGCTGACAGCTGGCCGTCCAAAAATGACAAAATAACGATTGTTGTTCCATTTAAGGCCGGAGGAAGCACGGATAGGCTCGGCCGCAGCATCGCTCAACACCTATCCAAACACATGAATGACGCAGCAGTAACGGTTGTTAACAAACCAGGAGCCTCAGGTGCTGTTGGCGCCGCTTGGTTTTTGCAGCAACCAGCTGACGGCTCAACATTCCTTGTAACGCATGCTGTTCCATACCTAGCAAACAACGTTATGCTCTCGAACCTTTCATTAGAGTGGTCAGACTTTAATTTTATAAACGTCCAATGGCCGCAAACCTCACTTCTTTTCGTGAACAAAAATGAGCCTTACAAAACTGCGAAAGAACTATTTGAAACCATTCGCAACGAACCTGGAAAAATTTCAGCCTCCATTCTTCAAGGAAGTGGAGCGCACCTGCAGTTGCTGTTAATTCTAGACGCTCTTAACATTCCTCGCTCCAACATCCGTTGGGTCACATATGAAGGTGGTGGGCCTCAGCGCTCTGCAGTAGCGGGCGGCAATGTCACATTCACACTCACGGCAGCTCGAGGATCAAAGGGAATCGCTGATAAAATTACCCCTTTAGCAATTAATTCTTCAGAGGGTCATAGCGCATTCCCTGGAGTGCCACACCTTAACACCGTGTTAAAAACTGAATACGGTGTAACTGTTCCGCCTGTAGCCAATACATATGCCACTTTTATCACCAGTGCTAAATTCGCTAAAGAATTTCCCAATCGGTACAAAACTGTCGTGAATGCGTATCAACAAATGGTTCAATCGGCAGAATACAAAGAGGCAGTTAAAAAAGGTTCTTTAGGAGCAGTATGGACAGGTCCGGAGCGTTCAAAGGAAATACTGGACGAGGGGTTTGCAACCATGTCGAAATACAAAGACACATTCGACAAATAAGCAGAGACAAGGCTCAGCATCATGCTGAGCCTTATGCCTTCAACTTGTGGACCAGAGGATGATTAAGAATTATCTGAAAAGGGTTGACACTGGTCACGCTTTGTTCGTGTCTTGTTTGATGGGATTCCATATATGGTTTTTGCTCGACGTAGTGTTTACCGCCTCCCGTATCGAGCACATCATGTTTGTCCTGCCACTTGTTGCAGCCGCGTGTGGTATTGGGATTTATATTTTAATCACAATAAATCGTGAAAAAGCGTCTACTGATCGGCGCGAAAATCATAAAAAAATTGATAGTCGCGTCCCTTTGATCATGATTGCATTATGCACCTACCTCTTGGGAATGGTGACTGTAGGGTTTGATCTTTCGACGTTTCTATTTCTGTCATGTTCTCTGTGGCTGATGGGGGAGCGAAGGGCATGGGTCATCTTTTCATACTCATTTGTACTAACTATCTTTTGCGTTTTTGGTTTGCGTGAAATGGTCTCACTACCCGTTCCAACCTTCTTTTTTTCGGACTTTTGATAAATGATCGATGGACCCGCATTTCACGAGGCTATTGCTTTATTGTCTGACGGCACAGACGCTTGGGCAGTTGTCCCACCAGGGATATTAATTGGGCTGATATTTGGGACGATACCAGGTCTATCAATATCAATTGGAATGGCAATATTTTTGCCTCTCACTCTACACATGGATTTTTTGCCGGCAATTTTGTTTTTAACAGCAATATTTACCGGCGGTGGATTTGGATGTGCAATTCCAGCCATCCTTATGAACATTCCAGGAACATCTGCATCAGTTGCAACTACCTTTGATGGATACCCAATGGCACGACGCGGGGAACATAATCACGCTCTTGGAATTGCTTTGGTTGCTTCGGTCGTTGGAGCCGGCTTAAGCTATCTGACATTGCTATTATTTATAGGGCCTATAGCTAACCTTGTGTTAAAACTTGGACCCTCCGAAATGTTCCTTGTTTCATTATGGGGCATGTCTTTGATTGCCGTTCTACAGGAAGGCTTTTTCAGCAGAGGTCTGCTTGCTGGTGTGTTTGGGCTAACATTAGGCCTGATTGGAGTTAGCGACCTTGGAGTTTTTAGGGGGACTTTTGGAAGCGCTTATCTTTTTGATGGCATTCCAGCTATTCCAGCGCTAATTGGCATGTTTGCAGCCTCCGAGCTTTTCAATCTTATCAGAGATGACTATTTGATCGTTGATGAAGAAAAAAGAAGAATGAATCTGATTGAGATTCTATCTGGAATGAAACGAGCATTGAGCTATCCACTCGTAATTATACGAGGTGGTGCTATTGGAACCATAATCGGAGCCATACCGGGGGTTGGCTCGTCCGTCGCTAACTTAGTATCATATGCATCAACAAAGCGGCAATACGACAAAGACAAGACCTTTGGCAAGGGTGATGACCGGGGCGTGATAGCATCTGAGTCCGCAAATAGTAGTTCTGAGGGTGGCTCCATGGCGACACTTTTAGCTCTAGGCATCCCCGGAGGGGGAGGCACAGCGATAATGCTCGCTGCTTTTTCTGCGCATGATGTTACAGGAGGGCCCCGGTTTTTATCGCAGAATACAGATATTGTTTACGCCATTATACTTGGCAATCTTGCCCAAGTGGGCCTCTTGGCGTTGATGGGCTTGGCTTTTATTTTCCTTGCTAGTTCTATTGTAAAAGTTCCCTTGCGCTTTCTTATACCAACAGTTTTAGTGATGGCATTGCTTGGATCATATGCTCACACAGGAAACATGACAGGGCCAGTGACTGTTGCCACTTTTGCAATTATTGGCTGGGTCATGAGGCGCTATAATTATCCAGTGGCCGCCACCGTAATTGGCATTCTGCTAGCAACCATGGTAGAAGGCGAGCTTTTACGGAGCTATCAACTTACAAGTGGAAGACTCTTTTCTTATATTTTTGACCGGCCGATAACACTATTGTTGTTAGCACTTTTTATAACATCCCTATGTTTCCCATTGATTCAAAAAAATCTAATGGCAAGAAAGAGATAGTCAATTTAGGAAGGGCAATAATTTGGCTGAGCAAACCATTGTAGATAAAATTTGGCAATCGCATGAAATCTTTTTAGACCCCGGGAGTGGCGAGTCACTCCTATATGTCGACAATCTTTTTCTGACTGACTCATCATCATTTCACGCTTTTGATTTGATTGAGAAGGAAAAACTACCTGTTCGAAACCCTAAACAGATATTTGGCGTTCCTGATCACTTCGCATCGAGCAAAAGCAAAAAACTTTCAGATATTGCTGACCCTGATCGAGTGGCCCGCATCAATGATTTGGCATCAAATTGTGAAAGATGGGGGATACATCATTTTGGGCTCGACGACCCTCGAATGGGCATCACACATGTCGTCGGCCCTGAGCAAGGAATAACTCAGCCTGGAAAGATTGTGCTTTGCGGTGATAGCCATACATCTACTCATGGAGGCCTGGGAGCACTTGCGTTTGGAATTGGAGGGCAATCTGGTCACGTTCTTGCCACACAATGCCTTTGGCAAAAAAAACTCAAACAAATTCGTGTAACTGTGTCAGGAAAACGGCAAAACATGGTCACCGCAAAGGACCTTGCGTTAAAAATTGTATCAACACTAGGCGCCGGTGGAGCATTTGGCCACACAGTGGAGTATGCGGGGGAGGCTATCAGAGCGCTTTCCATTGAAGAGCGGTTGACTGTCTGTAACATGACCATTGAGTCAGGTGGAAGAGCCGGGATCATTGCCCCTGACCAAATAACATTTGATTATTTATTTGGAAAAGATTTTGCTCCAAGCGGTAGAGATTGGGATAAGGCTGTAGCCTTCTGGAAAGCCTTAAAGTCAGACCCTGACGCCAAGTTTGACAGAGAGGTCTTTATAGACGCCGGAAGCATTGAGCCCATGGTGAGTTGGGGCAACACAGCTGAGGAAACCCTGCCAATAACTGCACATATACCTGATCCATTTAGCATCGAAGATCCTGATCGACGCGAAAGCTTGTCAAATGCGCTTGAATACATGGGATTAACTCCAGGCACAAAAATGACAGATATAAAGATAGATCAGGTCTTCATAGGATCATGCACAAATGGGCGCATTGAAGACCTCAGAGCTGCAGCCAACGTGTTAAAAAATCACACCATAAAGGTACCAGCACTTATCACTCCTGGGTCCAACCTCGTGCGTAAAGCTGCTGAGGCAGAGGGCTTAGATCAGATCTTTATAAAAGCAGGCTGCACTTGGGGAGAGGCTGGGTGTTCCATGTGTGTTGGCATGAACGGAGATATCGTCGCGCCACAAAAACGTTGCGCATCAACCTCTAACAGGAATTTTGTGGGCCGCCAGGGCTCAGGCAGTAGAACTCACCTTATGAGCCCAGCAATGGCTGCTGCGGCAGCCATAAATGGCCGATTAACCGATGTAAGAGAACTTTAAAGACAGGAGCAGCTTTTCATGGAACCTTTTGTATTTCACAGAGGTCTAGCGGCCCCAATTGATGCCATTAATCTGGACACTGACCAGATTTTACCAGCTAGATTTTTACGAAAGCGTAGAAGCGACCCTGAATATAACACATTTTTATTCCATGATCTTCGATTTGACCCAGTGGGAAATGAAAACCAAAACTTTAAGTTAAATCAAGAAGCTTTTAGGGGCGCCACAATAATTGTGGGTAACTCTAATTTTGGAGGCGGATCATCCCGTGAGGCGGCTGTCTTTGCGCTGGAGGCTTACGGTATACGCAGTGTAATAGCTCCAAATTTTGGTGACATTTTTTATAACAATTGTCTCAAAAATGGCTTGCTGCCAATAGTTTTAACAAAAGCGCAAACAGATCAACTCAGAAAAACGTTACATCAAAACCCTGGTTCCAGAATAGACATCGACTTGAACGAACAGAGAGTTTCCACTGACAATGGAATTACCTACGCTTTTGAGATCAACGATACAGCTAAAAACAACCTAATGTTAGGTTTGGGTCAAATTGGTTTAACAATGATGCACGCAAAGCGAATTAGTGAGTTCGAAGCGCGTTACAATGCACAATTATACAGCGAATGTTAGCAGCAAACACCAAAGCAAATTTGGAAACCTCAAACGCCATTTGCAAATAAGTATACAGTAACTTTGTTTCACGCTGGTAACGTTGGTCCAATGGAGGAAGATGATGGACGCGCCAAAGTTTATAGACATCCCTGCAGCTTGGTATGGCGATGAAATGATGGCCAATAAAGATTTATGGATTTATAGTTTAACAGAAATCGATATTGCTGAACTAGAGCATGCTGCCGATAGCTTCAACAATCTAGGTTTGCCTCTTGGGAAAATCTCAAAAGAAAATTTTCCTCTGCCAAAGTTTGCTGATTTTCTTCAAAAAACTCAAAATGAGTTGAGAAAAGGAATAGGTTTTAAACTTATACGTGGCTTACCAGTTTCAAGATATGAACCAAAAACATATTCAACAATTTTCTGCGGCATTGGCAGCCATCTTGGTTCAGCTAGATCACAAAATGCTGCGGGCCATCTTCTGGGGCATGTTCGTGATATTGGCTCTGACGTGAACAACCCAAATTCACGCATTTACCAAACCACTGCGCGGCAGAGCTTTCATACTGATAGTTGTGACGTTGTCGGCCTATTATGCCTCAAAGAGGCAATGAAAGGTGGCGACTCAATGTTGGCTTCTAGCGTCACAACGTACAATGAAATCGCAAAAAGGCGTCCAGATCTGGTACAGTATCTATTTGAAGATGTGGCCACTGACCGACGCGGTGAGGTGCCAGAAGGTCAACGACCTTTTTTTACCATACCAGTATTTAATTGGTACAAAGATTACCTTACGTGCATTTACCAGCGCAATTATATAGAGTCAGCTCAACGATTTGAAAGCGCTCCAAAGCTAAGTTTCCAGCAAAAAGAGGCTCTAGACCTATTAGATAGTATTGTAAATGAGCCGAATATACATCTTGAGATGCGCTTGAAGCCTGGTGACCTACAATTTGTTTACAATCACAGTCTTTTGCATGACAGAACGAGTTTTGTCGACTGGCCAGATCCAGGCCAAAAACGCCACCTTTTACGCTTGTGGCTTGCGCTGCCAGAAGACCGTCCTTTGCCCCCTTATTTCAGTCAACGGTATGGGCAAGTCGACATCGGCAATCGAGGCGGTGTAGTTACAAAAGAAACCATCCTGCACGCGCCATTTGATGCATGATCAAAAATGTACCTTGAATATGAGCAACGCGAATCTTCCTCGGACGGAGCACGCACGACCATTCGTGAGTTGATCAAACGGGTGCATTTTATCCTGGAAAATAAAAAACAGAGAATTGGTTGTATAACTAACTATCAGCCATGTTAACGCCAAACAAAAAGAAAAGCCCCTAGCCAAAAGCTAGGGGCCAATTAACGATGGTTGCGGGGGCACGCAACCGCCGTTACTTGCACCTTGATTTTGTAATCATAAAGTCTCTTTTAACTCACTCCGCTCGCTATAATCAGCCAGTCAAAAACAGCCTTAAAGCCTTATTCTTAGCATCCACCACTTTGGCATGCATATAGTAGCCATAGTCATCAAGCCAGATTTCAGGGAGATATTACCTGTAAAAAGAGTTGACTTCAGGCGTCACGAGCTGTTCCCAAGGTGCGTTCATTTAGCCGATGCGCTTGATTGATTTTTCAAAATAAGGCACCGGAGAAATTTTTGCTCTGATACCAACGGGATCATGTGCCTCTACCGTGCGGCGCTTAGAGTTTGGCTCTCCCCAAAGCAGGGTCACTTCGCGTCCCATAACTGCTTCTTCGGAATCAATCAGGGCCGTGGACAGGGCCGCACCCGCATTGGAAGAATAACAACTCCATTGCGAGAGACCAATCAATTTGTCCCATGCCAGAACCTGATCATTTTCAAAGGTGGCATACATCGGGATAGGGAGCGAGATAAATTTTGTCCGCGGCTGCTGCGCGCTGACAGACCGGCGCATCACATCAAACACATCCTCATTATTCAAATACTCCTCTTTTCTTATTTTTGACGCAACGGCCTGGGGCCAGACCCGCCATAAGGGATATGTCCTGCCCCATCAACACTTCAACTTGCCGTAACGTCGAGACAATCTCTTCCAGCTTCGGTCGCTTGTTTGACATTCTCAATCCTCCAGTCACTATCCATAATACTGGGCCAGTTAAATTGGCGAGGATCAATACCTGACGAACTGTTTATCCTGATAATCCTGTCATCACCAGGAAGGATTTAATGCTAATAGACGTTGATATTCTTATTTCATAAGACCACATATCAATTCAATTTTATCCATGTAATTGATATCATTCCTGTAAACCATACTTATTTGCCGCTGAGCCTCATCATGTTCAATCTTTGCCAGTCCAATGTCATCACCCCATATGGCCTCACTAAGGGCATAAATATCAGGTAATACAGCGATGACTGCCCCCTTGGCTGACATCATGCGCACAGCATCAAGACTTGTCCCTGTATCTTCAGATTTCGCGAAGTGCCAGCAGTGCTGCGCCTATGCTGGCCTGATCCTGAGCTGCGGTTTCAACAGGCACACCTATCTCGCGTTCTCTTATCAGCCGCCAGGTTTCATTGCCTGCACCCCCTCCAACTGTGAGTATCCGCTGAACAGCTCCACCTCCCATAGTTTCCAGCGCCGCATAGCCTTTACTCTCGATGCGGGCTATCCCTTCCAACAATCCATGCAGGAAATGAACATCATCTTTGGGCCGGGGTGTAAGTCGCGGAAACATATCCGGGTCATTTATCGGAAACCTCTCGCCTGGGTGCAGCAGCGGATAATAATCAAGACCAGTTTCAATCGAAGGGTCAATAAGAGCGCTCAACTCCCGCAGTTGATCCTCATCAAAGAAGCTAAGAAGCACTCCGCCCCCTGTATTCGAAGCGCCGCCCGCTATCCAGGCATTCCCAATTTTGTGACTGTAAAGTCCCATTGAGAGATCTTCGATCCGGGCCGGACTCAGCATCTTTATAGCCAGAGTCGTGCCAAGAGAGGTTACGGCGGTACCCATCCCGGAGGCGCCGGTTGCCAGATAGGCAGCAATGCTGTCAGTCGTACCAGCCTTGATGACAAGATCGCGTCCAAAGCCAAATTCATCTGCAATCTTGGGTTCAATCTGCCGGACGGCCCGCCCGGGAGGTAAAACACATGGCAAGAGGTCTATTCGAACACCAGCAGCCTCAAGCCAGTCAGGCCAAGTTTCACTTTGTGGGTTATAGCCCGTCTTGAGCGCATTATTCTGGTCTGAATACCCCGCAACTCCCGTCAGGCGTGCCATAATAAAATCAGCCTGGTGACAGAGAAAGCTGGCTGAACCCGACCGGTCATAGGACTGCAGCCGGATAAGGCGAGCCAAAGCGGAACTTGAACCCTGACCAATGTGGTGCGTCGGCCCATGGCGTCTGATCATCTCCGCTTCTGCGTCAAAGCCCGAGGAATTATACATCAGCGCTGGTGTCACAGGACAGATATCGGCATCCACCAAAACCATGCTGCCCGAGGTTCCATCTACTGCCAAAACCCCGATATCGCGCGGGTCCAGCTTCGCTTCGCGCAACGCTTTGACAGTGACGGCCAAACAAGCCCGGACCGATGACCACCAATCTTCGGCCTGAATATCACCTGCTTCCCGAAAAAGATGTGGAGAACGCGAAGCGGACAGGAGATTGCCACCTTCATCCAGCACGGCACTCCTGACGCCGGAGGTGCCTATGTCAATCCCAAGTGCCAGCATCTATCAACCGGGCCGGGCAAGTGACATACGGTATTTTTCTGCGTCCCAGTTCAAAAGTTCCTCTTCTGCCTGACGCCCGATTGGCTCGGCTTGCCAATTTTCGGGCAGGCGTAACAGGACTGCCCCAAGACAGTCCAACATTGATATCTGAACTGGCGTCGCATCTGTTTTTACCAACACCCCTTTTCTCTCAACCAGCATTGCGGGGCGGTCTTCAAATTTTGTGGCCAGTGGAAGTGCGGGGCCAAGAAACACAACATGATCAGGATAATAGGATCCTGCACGCGCCAGATCAAACAAGCGCGGATCTGTCCCCAGCCTTGTTACATTAGCTGCCCATCTTGTCCCCTCCGGCGGAGTCTCGCACGGCGCCGCTACCATGTCTGCAACGCCAAGAGCAAGCCGTCCCTCGACTGCCGCAATGAGTTCAGCGACTTCCTGAACATTTTGTCCGCAACAAATTAACCCATGATTTTGAAGCATAATGACTTGGGTTTCTGAATTGATAGATGCAATGATTTCTGCGGTAAGTGGCAGCCCCGGCTTTCGATAGGGCACAAATGCAAAAGCAAGCCCCGACAGCTTTTCAGCAGCCGCAGCCCGGCCTTGGGGAGAAATGGCATGGACGATAGCAGCTACGGAATGGGTATGGACCACCACCGGCCATGGAAGTATGGCATGGAAAGTTGTCTCAATAGAGGGTCTTAGCTTCTGTTCGGGGTCGATCACAGCGGCCTGGCAATTGCCATCACCCTTGCCAATTATCTCCGCTCGGGCTGCATCAAGGTCAACTGCCACAAATATATTCTTGGTTTCTGCATCAGCCAACTCTTTGCCAGAGGCCTTGATCCACATGACCTCCTCACCTTTGATTGAAGTATTGCCTCCCGGCCCCTGAACCTGCAACGGATCCCGGCCCAACTGGGCAGAAAGCGAACAAAAATCCTTTGTAAGCAGTTCGTGATACATCACTTGGCTTCCCTGATGGCAAAAGTTGGGGGCTTGATTCCATGCGCGATTGCAAGATTTTCAATGCTGCCGGGAACATCATTCTCGTCAATCCCGGATTTGTGAAGGCCACCCAAGACAAACACGCTGTCCCAGCCGGCAGTGCTTGCCCCGGCAATATCATGCTCCAGGCTATCCCCAATCATGAGAAACCGGCCCCCGATCATATCAACAGCGCGCTCAAGCCCTGAAAACACAGGCAGATGGGGCTTTCCATAAAAGGAAACCGGGCCACCCCTATCCTTGTAGGCGTAAGCCAGAGAACCCGGCTGCAAGGCCAGCTTTCCACCTGGTCGTGGAGAAAACCGGTCAGGATTGGCACAGTAAAAAGGCAGACCGAGCGCGGCGGCCTCATTCAGGCTATCTTCCCATTCTTCAATAGCGCTTTCATCGGGCACACCAAGAAGAAGAACCGCCTCGGCTTCTTGTATTTGGGAAACAAACTCGACTTTCAGACCTCTGGCAAATTGTTCAGCATCGCCGGGTTTTCGCTCAACCTTGAAAAAGATTTGTTCAGCAATCCGGCCTGCTGACATATCCTGCCAAAGCGCTTCACCCGAAGACATCACACGGCCAAAGAGTCCGCGCGGAAAGCCTATTTGTTCAATCAACTCCTCATTGGGTCTCGCGCGCCTGCCTGAATTTGAGAGCACAGCCATGAAATGTCCGCGGCGGCGCAGTTCGATCAGGATATCGACGGCTTGAGGATAGGGATCTGTGCCATTGTGCAGGACGCCCCATTGATCAAAAACAAGGGCGTCATATTCATCGGCAATGTCCAACAGGCTTTCCAGAATAAATGTCATAGTTCTCAGTATTCGGCCATATCCTTCGGATCGACAAGGCTCGAAATGAAAAGCTCGGCCTCTTCAGCGGACATGGCAGGGGAAATCTTGTCAGCGGAATTTGCAGGCATGTCCCCAAAGTAAAATTGGAAGCCGGGTATTGATTGCCGACGCTTGCGAATTGGCATTCCCTCATAAGGGAAGACAGGTGAGCGCGCATTTGCGGCTTCATCGTGGCAAGGAAGAACATAGTCTGCACGCTTGTCAATTTCTTCCACAGATTTCCAGCCCTCAAAAGAATTAACGAAACGCGCAGGCACCCAATAGCGCCATTTCTCTGCAGGGTTGGGTTCAAGGTTGCGTTCAACAAATATCGCATCTCCGGCGATCACAATATCGCCAGCCTGCGTTGCAACCGTGACTGCCATATGTCCCACAGAATGGCCGGGTGTGTGGAACATGGTAATGCCAGGGAAGATTTCACATTCGTCTTCAACAGCCTCGAATACACAGCCGGCATAGGCAGGCTCAATCCCAAGAATGCCACATTCATAGGTCCGATAGTAAAGCGGCAGTGGATTGTAGGCCATCTCGATCTCAGCCTTGGGCGCTATATAACGCGCATTCTTGAAACGCTTCATATTTTGGACATGATCCCAATGCAGATGGGTAAAGATAACCGCATCAATTTCGTCACAACTGACGCCAAGCTTCTGTTCGAGATGATCATGCACTTCCAGACAGCCGCGCTTCTCACATTTGTGGTGATAAAGCGTCGCTCTCTGCTCGTCACACAGACCTGTATCAATCAGGATTTTATGCTCGCCTGTATCAACATAGTGGCAGTAGACAGGGTTCCAGTATTTTTTCCCAGCCGGACCTTTCCAAAAAATATATGTGCCGAGATCTGCCTCCAACCATCCTGTATTGATCGGGTAAATCTTAGTTTCCGCGACGCCCAATTGTTTTCTCCCTTGGTAAATATTTCTTCGAGTATACAAAAGCATATTTTTGCATACTTTACTATCATCTTTTGTTGTCAAATCAATTTGCCGCGAGAGCCTTGCCAAGGCTCTCGGTCATGTAGGACATCATGCCGTTTGACGCTGTGGCCGAATCCTTGCTGAAAATATCACGCATAAGACGCTCATGAGCTTCTGCCGCAGCAATCAGGTCCTGCTTCTCAACAAATTTCTTGGCCCGAAACGGGCCAGTTTGGCGCCGAAAGTCAGAGGCGAGCTCAGCAATGAAGGGATTTCCGGTAGCGCGATATATCGTCTGGTGAAAAGCCTCATTGGCGCGCAGAAATCGCGTTCGATCGCCAGCTTCAGCTGCCGCTGTACATTCTGCCTGAGCCACTTCGATTTCATGTCTAGACAACAGCGTAAGACGCGATGCTGCAATCCGGGCACAGGCGATTTCAATCTCATGCATTGCCTCAAATATCTGACTTAGTTCCAAACGCGTGTATTCAGCAACACGCATACCTCGCCGGTTGCCTTCAACCAGAATACCTTGGGCAGCCAACCTGAGGAGAGCTTCACGAACCGGGGTACGGGAGGCGCCAAAGCGCTGTGCAAGACTGGATTCATCAAGCCTGCAGCCTGGTTCAAGCAGCCCGCTGGAAATATCTTCAACAAGCTGCAGCTCTATGGCCCGGGCAAGAGGTAGATTTTGATTCTGCACACTATCAGCCATTTTTTATGACATCCTCATTCAATTAATTTCGTAGTATGGACAGCCTCAGTTTTGAATTGCATTCAATTGGCCCTCTTTGTATGCATAAATGTGAGAAGCCAGTCAACAATATGCAAGGTGGCACTATGAGAAGACCCGTTCTGTTGGTTGTCGCAGTTGAAACCAAAAGGCAGGCAGTATCTTATATCAAGGAAGCGTTGCTGGCGCATGAGCTGGCGGTGACCATAATCGATATCTCGCTGGGTTCGAACGGGCAAGTCTGGGATGGCGAGCGCAAGCTGTCGGCCATGGACCAGTCTGTTGCCGATGCGCTCAGTCAAATTGGTGAATTTACAGAAGGCCATGAACCAGTTGTTCTGGGCGTCGGTGGTGGAACAGGAAGCGACATGATTATAAGGGTAATGAAAGCCCTGCCAAACAAGGTTTCAAGAGTGCTGGTGACAACCCTGCCTTTTGACCCTCGGGCAGCAGTGGCCGAAGATTCCATCATCCTTGTTCCCAGTATCGTTGATATTGAAGGTCTGAATCCCTCCTTAAGGAATGTTTTTGACAAGACTGCAAGTCTGGTCGCGGGATTGGCCCATCTTGCCCAATCTTCCAATCCCAGACCGTCGGTCGGATTGACAACGCTCGGCATAACAAGCAAGGCCGGGATTGAAATCAGCAAAAAGTTGAATGATGCGGGTCATGAGGTTACAGCTTTTCATGCAAATGGTTTCGGCGGGGCTGCCTTTGCCAAATACGCTCGAGAGGGTGCTTTTGTTGCGGCAATCGATATGACAGTCCACGAGATCACCAGAATGGTTGTCGCTGGCACTTGCATCGAGATGCCAGACAGATTCAGTGCGACCGGAGAGATTCCGCGTATCATTCTTCCCGGCGGCATGAATGTCATCGGCCTTGGCAGCATAGACAGCATCGCGCCTCACTTTCTGGACAGACCTTACTATCGGCATTCGGCGCATTTCACCCATGTAAAGATGAGTGCTGAAGAGATGCACAATGCGGCCAGCCAATTGGCGGCCGCGTTGAATTCGGGCCAAGCGCCGACAAAAGTTCTGTTGCCAATGGGCGGTTTTTCCAGTGAGGATCGGCCAGATGGTGCTATTGAGGATGCCGACCTTCGGGAAGTCGCCGCGCAGTCCCTAGAAGCCAGCGCGCAAAGATATGAAGTAGTCAGAACTTCAGCCCATATCTTTGCGCCGGAGACAGCCAACAAGGCTGTTCATCTTTTGTTGGAGATACTGTAAAGGAAGCTCATGTAATGTTGGATCAAGATGAGATTTTTGAAAAAAAGAGTGATTTGATAGCCACCGCCAGACGATGTTTCCAGCAGGGGCTTCAAACCAATGCTGGCGGCAATCTGTCGGTCCGGATTGAGAGTACAGAGGCAATCGTAATCAAGCCCTCGGGTGTCGGGTTTAATGAATGCACCCATGAAAATCTGCAAATCGTTAATCTTGACGGAACGATCGAGGCATCGGATTACAAACCATCCAAGGACCTTGGCTTCCATCTCGACCTTTATCGTATACGCGACGATATTAATGCTGTTGTGCATTGTCACAGCCCATGGGCAACGGGTTATGCGAGCGCTGGTTTGGAAATTCCGTGTTTGACGGTGCAAACCATCGAAAAGATCGGTCGAATGCCACTGATTCCACTTTCTGATAAGGGAGGGCCACAGACTGAAATTGAGATCAGCCCGGTATTCCGCGACAAGAATATTGTGGCTGCCGTTCTGGCCAATCACGGCACGATTGGCGTCGGCTCAACATTGATGAAAGCCCAGTATCTGGCAGAAATTATTGAGGAAACCGCCCATATTGCTTTCGTAAGGGACACTCTATTGGCTGCTTTTGATGCACCAAGACCGGCCACACCAAAATTCGGCACCGCGCTGGAGGCAGAGGCAGGCAAAACAGACCAGGGCTGTTGAAATTCACAGATCGATTTGCAGAAAACATCTAATCGCACAAGCAGATGATCCGGCAGTAACAAGGCCGTCTATTCTGGAAATCCAACTTCGTCTGGCACAGATCCTGCCGGTGGCTGCGGATAATGCAGTCCGCGTTGCGCCGAAAAGCTTCGATCGACCTTCGGGGCGTATGGTCCGGGATCATATCCTATAAGCTGGCCATTTTGCACCCATTTCTCTTCGACATCCTTGCCATAGCAGGACCCAGATAATGCTTTTTCCAAACGATCCCTCACAGGCTTCATTTCATCCAAATCAGCAATATCTCTTGTTTCCCTTGGATCCGACTCAAGGTCAAACAGCTGCACAATATTGCCCGCCGGATACCATATCAGCTTATAACGGCCATCATGCATCATCCGGGAGGCACTGTTGTTCTCCAGCACATCGCCATAAAGCATTTCCCGACGCTTTTCTCCGACCATGGATAGTCCATCACAGCTTTCCGGCACATCAATACCGGCAAGACTCAGCAGGGTCGGCATAACATCTTGCAACCCTACCAGCCTGTCATCACATGTGCCGGGTTGAATGCGCTCATCATTCGGCAGTCCCATCAGCATCATCGGGATGCCGGCCGAGCCCTCGTAGAAGGTGCGCTTTGCAAATAATCCAAAATCGCCCAGCATCTCTCCATGGTCACTGCAGAAAAGGATGATTGTGTTGTCGAGTTCCCGTTCCTCACGCAGGGTGCCAAGCACGACACGAAGTTGATGGTCCAGATGTGTGCAAAGCGCATAGTAGGCCCGCTTCAGTTCCTGCAGCGCAGTACTATCAAAACTGGGATAATAGTTGAGCAGTGCCTGAAGTGCATGAGGCAGCTTTTCCCGATCATCAATCCAAGACGCCTCCAAAGGCGGTTCCATTTCAAATTGACGATAATATTCCATATAGACAGCCAATGGGGCAAGTGGCGGATGTGGCGCCTCGTATGAGAGGGTCCAAAAGGCGGGACGGGTTGGATCACGCCTCTTGATCACGCGGCACATGGCCTGTGTTGCCCAATTCGTGGCATGACAATGTTCAGGAAGATGCCACGGGCGATGAATATAGCTGTTATTTGGCAGGCCATGCACAAAGGCCGAGCCAGTAAACCCATGATCTGAAAGATAAAGTGAATAATCGTCTATGGCCAGATGTGGCCGCCCTTCTTCTGACAAAAGCACATCATTGAAACCAATTCGGTCACGCTCTGGAAATACATGAAGTTTTCCGACACAAAATGCTTGATAGCCCGCATCGCTGAAACAGCCTGCCAAGGTAGGAAGGTTTGGCATTGGCTGTGATTTCCGAAACACGCGGTCTCCGTGAGTTCGGGTTGTCGTCCCGGTCATCAGCGTCCTGCGGGCCGGTATACAAATTGGGCATTCGCTGTAAGCGCGCGTGAATCTGATACCATTGCGGGCAATCTGATCCAGGGTTGGCGTTTGTACCGTCGGATGACCTGCGCATCCAAATCGACTGGCCGACCATTGATCGGCAATCACGAGCAGTATGTTCGGTTGGCGGCCATCCATATTCCCTGTTCTCCCCTGTGTGATATTCTTAAATTTGCCCTTGAACCATGCCCGGAAGAAGGCTTTTTCTTGAATGTCTCAGATGCGCTGACCATCCTCTCCGGGGGGAGGCGTATGTGTGACACCACCCGACGCGACAATCGAGGCCATGCCTCCAAGCTCTTCAAGCCGCTGACGCTGATCAAATTTTGCCCGTTTGTCTGTTTCCTCAGGGTCTACAAGGGCGCGGAGATCCCGTTCGAACTGCTTGAGAATATCAGCAAATGCAGGATCATCAGCCAAGTCATTCAATTCCTGAGGATCGGCTTCCAGATCGAACAGTTCGGAGCCAAAACCTGTGTAGTGAATGAACTTGAAGCGCCCCTTCCGAAGCATCATCAGTCCGGTCCTTGCACAAGATGCGTGATATTCGGAGAAGACTTGGCGCTCGCTGTCGTAAGGATCGCCTGCAATCTCAAGCAATGATCGACCCGGCAAGGCTTTGTCCTCATCAGTCAAATCAACCCCAACTATGTCAAGCACGGTCTGATATGCGTCTATGAGACCAACGGGGGTATTGCAATCCACACCCTGTGCAATTTGCGGCCCGGCAAGAATCAGGGGAACCCGGACAGATTCCTCATACATGGTGGATTTGCCCCAAAGACCCCTGGATCCCATGTTGTCTCCGTGATCTGACAGGAACAGCACAACCGTATCGTTAGCTTGCCCGCTCGCCTCCAATGCCGTCAATACACGACCAACATTTTCATCAGCAAAACTCGACAAAGCGTAATAATGCAACAGAGCCAGACGACGATGATCGTCATTCTCAAAAAAATCATCGAAGTTATATCCGAACCTGAGCAACTCCCACCAGGGCGCTATCGATGGTTTTTTGGTAAGTGGTTTTGAAGCCAGCGTGACGTCTGAAAAATTGTAGAGATCAATATATTCTTGCGGCACAGTGAAAGGAAAATGAGGAGCAATGAAGGATGTAAAACAGACCCATGGCTTGTCGCCCTGATCCGCAACCCTTGAACCGAACCATTCTTCGGTCAGAGCACATATTTTCTTGTCATAGCGTGTGTATTGGCTATCGCCCACAGCAACCTCGGCCGCGACAGAGGCGCTCTGTGGTCGCGCAGGGGGTGTTTCGCGCTCAAGACCAAATACATCACCCCCACCATATATATGCATTGGCAGAATTTGCTCATCGATGCCTGTATCACAAACATCGTCCTTATAGTGAAGCTTTCCTATTGTTGTAAAGCGATTTCCCTCTTCCTGCAGCCGGTGTCCCCAACCTCGCACACGACCATCATAGGCAAACACATTGTCCCAATATCCGGTCTGATGCGGATATTGCCCCGTGGCAAATGCGGCCCGCGCAGGCACACAGATTGGCGAGCTGGCATAGGCATTCGTAAAACGCAAACCTCTGGCGGCAAGACGATCAATGTTGGGCGTCTTTACAATCCGGTTTCCATAGGCACCCACTGCCTGAGCTGCCATTTCATCAACCATGATTATCAGCAAATTATGACCAGTCATCTACGAACCCTCTCTGCAGGTGTATCAAAGCCAAGTCGTGCGTAGGCTTCCGGCGGCGCCTCTGTCTGCTGCATGATTTTAATCATTTCTGCTATGAGCCTCTCTTCGGTGACGGGATCGTTGATTGGATTTTGCTGGTCGGGGTCGCTTTCCAGATCATAAAGAACGGTGACAGTATCCTCAATTTGGGCCCCTTGACCTTTGACAAGCGCGCGCCCTGCTGGCAGTCGCATAACTGGAAAATTGCCGAGGAAGGCGAAAGGTTTGACCAGCGTGGCACCCTCAAATTCGATATCGGCAAACAGCCCCTTTTGATGTGTTGGCATCAGTGTATATTCCCAAAGATTCTGGTTTTCCATGTCCTCTGGATATCGGAAATAGGTGTATCGCCCGTCAGTGATATTTGTCGCGGCGGCGAACCGTCCAAAGATTCCGGCTTCGCGTATCTTTTGATCGCCACCAAGCAGCGGCAGCAGCGACACACCTTGGACTGTCTCAGGCAGAAGACACCCGTGAATTTCGAGAAAGGTTGGCATCAGATCAATCGTCTGGGTCAGGGCGCTTCGTCGCTCACCTGCGTGATCCACAAAATCCGGATGATATATAATCAGAGGAATATGGCTCACTTCTTCAAAGAACGGCATTCGGCTCTTAGCCCACCAATCATGCTCTCCAAGCAGAAAGCCATGATCCGTTGTGACAATCAGGCTTGTATCCTTCCAGAGATCATGTTCGTCGAAATAGTCGAGCAATTTGCCTAAATACCAGTCGCACATTGTCAGCAATGCAGCGTAGTTTGCCCTGAGTTCGTTGATTTCCTGAGGGCTTTCATCAACCCTCTTGTAAAGGGGCCAATCCAGAATTGGGCCATCATAGTCAGAAGGGTAAAGAGATTTGAACCTGTCCGGCGCCATGAATGGTTCATGCGGGTCAAAGCATTCAAGCTGTATGAACCAATTATCAGATTGCCGGTTATTGTCTAGAAAGTGGAAAGCCCGTTCAAAGCATTTAACAAGGGAATAATCCGTCTCTGAATTGACAAACTCACGATTGACCATCCCTTGATGTCTTTGTTGCTGCATCGGATGATAGCGTGCAGCCATTCCAACAGGTGGCTCAACCAGCGCAGAAAATGGATCCCAGGCCTGTCCGCGCAAAAACTCCCAGCTTGAAAACCGGCTATGGTAGGTGGCCCCGCCATCACTCCAGTAGTGATAATGATCTGAAATTAAATGGGTGTAGGTTCCGTTTTTCTGCAACTTCTCAACAAAGGATACATCAAATGGTTCAAGTGGACCCCAGGAGCGATGCAGGAAATTGTGTCTGCCGGTGTTAATTTCACGGCGGGCCGGCATACAAGGCAGACTCCCAACATAATGGGTATCAAAGGTTACGCCATGTCTGGCCAGACGCGCAAAATTGGGCGTGACGTTCATGCCACCATAACATTCCAACGCCAGCCGATTGAGCGAATCAAATAAAACAAATACCGTCCGCATTGAAATTTATCCTGTTTTTGTCCGGCCCCGGAAAATCTTCACCAAAGGCAATACAAGCACAATCAGAGTCAGTCCAAGAAGGACAGCACTGATCGGGCGTTCCAGAAAAATCATCGGGTCGCCACGTGACAAGAGCATCGCCCGCTTCAAATTGTCCTCCATCATCACGCCAAGCACGATCCCCAGCAACATTGGTGCGGGGGACATTTTCGTCATCGACATGGCAAAGCCCAGAAGTGTGAAGACAAAAACAATCATCAGATCAAAGGCACTGTTGTTGACACTGTATACACCAACGCTGACCAACATCAGGATGCAGGGGAAGAGGTGACGATAGGGTATCTTCAATATCCGGACCCAGATTCCAATCATCGGAATGTTCATTATAAGAAGCAAAAGGTTTCCGACCCAGAAGCTTGCCAGCAAGCCCCAGAAGATTTCCGGATTTTCAGTGATGAGCTGTGGCCCTGGCTTGACACCATGGATGAGAAGGGCGCCCAGCATCAAGGCCATCACACCATCACCCGGGATGCCAAGCGACAAGGTCGGTATGAACGATCCTTGGGCAGCGGCGTTGTTGGCTGTTTCGGGTGCTGCAATCCCTTCGATCGCGCCCTTGCCGAACCGGCTGCGATCTTTTGCGATGCGTCTTTCAACCCCATAGGCGATAAACGATGATATCGTAGCCCCAGCGCCAGGCAAGACCCCCAGAAATGTTCCGATAGGTGCGCCGCGAAACATGGGCTTTATCGCCTGTCGCATATCGTCGCCGGTTGGTAGAAGCTCACGAATGCTCACATTCTGGGCTTTGGCACGCAGATGTTTTGGACGGCTGAGATTGGTGATGACTTCGGTCGCCCCGAAGACCCCCATCGCAACTGCCACAAGTGTGACACCATCTGTCAATTCAATGAAACCGAATGTAAAGCGGAAGGTCGCTGTCGTGATATCTGTTCCCACCAGCCCCAATACAAGCCCCAAAAGCACCATCGCAATTCCCTTGAGCTGTGATCCTGGAGACACAACAGATGCGGTAATGAGTCCAAAAACCATCAGCGAGAAATACTCAATGGAGCCGAAGTTCAGAGCAAGTTTGGCAATTGCCGGCGTAAATAGAGCAAGGCAAAGAATGGCAAAACAGCTCCCAAAAAAAGAGGCGACAGTTGTGATGAAGATTGCTGGCCCCGCCTTTCCCTGCTTGCATAGCGGATAACCGTCCAATGCGGTTACAGCCGATGAGGGCGTTCCTGGAACATTCAAAAGAATTGAAGTAATGGAATTGCCGTATTGGGCACCATAATAAATGCCTGCCAACATGATCAATGCTTGGCTTGGCTCAAGATAGAAAGTCAGCGGCATCAGCATGGATATTGCAGCCATGGAACCGATGCCAGGTAACACCCCGATAAGCATGCCCACGGTCACGCCAAACAGGCAAAGACAGAGAGTCTCTATTGTCAGCAACACTTGAAAGCCAAGCATGAGATTTGAAATTGTATCCATCTGCCTAGCCGCCAATCATATCAAATGGAATTGACAAAAACCGGACAAAGATAATGTATACAGTCCCAAGCAGGAAAATATAAATCGCCAAAAGGCTGCGCCATGTATGCTCTGGATCAGCAATGCCGGATATAAAAACCAACGCCCCCGTTGCAACGATGAGTCCGGCCGACTCAATCAGGAGCGCGAAAGCAAGGAGTGCGCTCAGGACCAAAACAACAGGCCTCCATTTGGTGGCTGGAGCCGGTTCTTCGCCATCTGGGCTAAAGATGCCTATAAACAGCCCGACAAGAATGATGAGGATTCCCAGAATAAAGGGCAATGCCCCTGCACCAAGACGCGACAATTCACCCAGACCATATCCAAAGGCCTTGTATGTCACATAAGCGCCAATAAAAACAAGAACCAACGCGACGCCCTTGTTCCTGGCCTTCAAATTTGGGGATACGCTGTCTTCAGGCTTGCTGTCCATACAATCCTCAAATCCAGATCAGACCGCCCACAAAAAAGACTGGCGCGACAATGGTTAAATTCTGCTTGTCTAAAAATCAAGGAAGTGGCCGGGCGACCTCAGGCAACCCGGCCACCAAAAGTCACTAGAAGGTCAAGCCAGCAGCTTCAATAACACTCCGCCAACGCTTGATTTCACTATGCCCAAATTTGGTTTGCTCATCAGGCCCTTTTATCCAGGGGGTTGCCCCTACATTCAGGAAAAGCCGAGCTGTCTCTGGCATTTTCAGCACCTCTGAGAGAGCATCTGAAAGTATTTTGACGATGTCATCTGGCGTATCCGAACGAACATAAAGCGCATGCCAATTATCCGCAGTCAACCCTTCATAGCCAAGCTCAATCATAGTGGGGACATCTGGCACTGCCGGTGAACGCTCTGGCGTCGAGATGCCAAGTGCAGTTAACGCCCCAGACTTTGCGTGAGGAAGTGCAGGTGGAATACCAGCGAAGAATAGCTGCACCTCATTTGAAATCACAGCCTTCGTAGCGTTCCCGCCACCACGATAGGGAACAACCGTCATCTTGATTCCGGCTCGTTTAGAAAATTCTTCAGTGGCAAGATGTTGGATTCCACCGATACCGGGGACGGAATAGAAAATATCACCCGCCTTCGCCCGCTGGACAAAGGATTGCATGTCCGCGGTGCCAAGATCATTGTTGACAACAAAAAGCAGAGGCACAGAAGCCATCATGCCAACGCCTCGGAAATCCTTCTCAAAATCATATTTGAGATCATTGCGCGTTGTCGGCGTGATCGAATGCACTGCTGTCATTAGCATCAAAGTGTAACCGTCCGGGTCTGCCTGGGCAACCTTTGTTGCAGCGATAGAGCCGTTTGCACCTTGCTTGTTTTCAACTACGACCGGTTGGCCAAGAACATTTGCCATTCGCTCAGCAACAATGCGACCCAATGTATCGGGCGCCGACCCTGGGGTTGACCCGAGCACCATAGTAATTGGTTTTTCCGGAAATGCAGCCATTACCGGATTCATTACAGCCACCGCATTTATAATGATTGCGACAGCAACTGTGGCCAAGGTCCTGCCCCAAATAGTTAACAACCTCATGAGCTTTCTCCCAACGCATAATGTCAGTTGATGTGTATTTTGCATACATATCTTACTTTTGGTATGCCATATTAATGCTTGGGGTGCAATGATCTGATGATATGTAATCTATGTGTTCTGGTATGGTATTTATGGGAGTGAAAATTTGCACTTATATAATAGCCAGAATAAAGAGGAGGATGACAGCTGAATATGGGGGAAAAAACCATCGCTTCTTTAAGAAAAACACCGCGGGTTGGTTCTGGAGACACGCTGGCTAATGCACTGCGTCGGCAACTGGCAGATGATATTCTCGATGGGAGGCGAGAGCCTGGGTCTCGCCTTGAGGAGCGATCGCTTGCCGAGCAATATGGGGTATCGCGCACCCCAGTCCGAGAAGCACTGCAGCAGCTTGTCTCGGCTGGACTGGCAATCAGAAGGCCCCGCTCAGGCGCAGTTGTTCAGCGGGTGGAAGCGGGCCGCGTATCTTCGCTATGTGAAACATCTATTTTGCTTGAGACACTCTGTGCACGGCTGGCCGCAGTGAGAATAACCACCATTGAGCTTGGGCGTTTGAGGCTTGTTCTCAACGCCTGTGACGCCTGCCATCAAAAAGGAGATGTTGAAGGCTTTGCCCTTGAAAACAGGAACTTTCACAGTGCGGTAATTGCTGCAACGCAAAATCAGGATCTGGCTGACACAGTTGAATTCTGCCGTCTTCGAATAGCCCCCTACCATCGCGCACCCTTCAAATCGGCAGCGCGCCGGGTTAGTGCTCAGGCCGAACTGGAAAAAATTGTATCGGCTCTCGAAAGCGGTAATCCGGACCAGGCAGCGCATGCAATGACAGAGCACCTCAAAGCCGCAGCGATCGCCATCGACAACCAGCTGAGAAGGCCTTGGACAAATGCTAGAGATTCTGCCCGGCCAATTGTCTAGCCGCGATACAGTCCAGAACCTCACTGCCTATTTGGCCCTTGCCGAATCTCTTTTCGCCCGTCGCAAAATTCATGGACTCCAAAAAAACGAACACCCCCTGGCAAATGCCGAGGGAGTGCATACAAGATTGGTTGCGGGGGCGCGCAACCGCCGTTACTTGCACCTCGATTTTATAAGTCTGTAGGGTCTTGTTGATTGCAGGGGCAGGATTTGGACCCGCGAGCTTCAGTTTATGAACCTAGCAGAGATGACGGATTTCCGAGGGTCATGTCGCTTGGTAGATGACTTTTAGGCAGTTCTCAAGCCACTTTAAGGATGGCGAACAGATGGTGGACAGTGTTTGTCACGTTATTTTCATAATTTTGTAATGCCCATGTAAAAAAAGATGCCTATGGGAGTGGTATAGCCTCTTGAATAGGAATCCATGATGAAAAACCCCAAAATAATTCTGTCACTGGCACTTTCGGTGTCCGCAGCGCTGGTGCTTACAGTATCCCTAGATGCATCTGCTGCAAGTGCAGAGCATAATTTTAATCGCATAGCGTCTTTTCCAACCTATCAAAACATGCCAGCTGGCGGAGATAGAAACAAAGAGACATCAGCTGAGATAATCGATGTTACAGCAGATGGCATGACCCTAATTTATACTGATAGCCCACAAAAAGCAGTGGGTTTGATCGGTATCAAAAACCCAAATAATCCAACTCCTTTGGGAAATATTAAAGTTGATGGCGAGCCAACATCTGTTGTTGTAATTGGCAGAACAGCATATGTTAGCGTCAACACGTCTACATCTTACAAAAACCCATCAGGCAAACTTGTCGTGATCGATATTGATAGCAAGTCAATAAAATTGACCTGCGATATTGGTGGGCAGCCTGACGCTCTAGCTGCGGCAAGGGACGGAAGTTTCATTTCAATCGCTGTTGAAAATGAGCGTGATGAAGATTTGAATAATGGCGAAATTCCTCAACTGCCTGCCGGCAATCTTGTAATGTTTGATGTCAGAAACGATGCGGCAGACTGCTTATCAAAAAAAGAGGTTAGCTTAGTCGGGCTTGCCGCGATTGGCAGCACGGATCCAGAGCCTGAATTTGTGGATATAAACAGTCGAGGTGAGACTGTTGTCACCATGCAGGAGAATAACCACATCGCTATCGTTGATCGGAAAGGTAAGGTTATATCTCATTTCTCAGCAGGAGCAGTAGATCTGTACAACATAGACGCAACTGATGAACGTGGTGCATTGATCTTTAATGAAACGCAAAAGGGCCGTCTTCGGGAGCCTGACGCGGTCAAATGGGTGGACGACGATCATATCGCGATTGCGAATGAAGGTGACTATAATGGCGGTTCAAGGGGCTGGACTATCTTTGATAAATCTGGTCGAGTAGTTTACGAAAGCAACAATAGCTTTGAACAAGAGATCATCAAAATTGGTCACTACCCTGATAAAAGATCTGATGCAAAAGGCGTCGAACCTGAATCAGTTACGACCGGCGTTTTCAATAACACACCATTTGTTTTCATCGGTGCTGAGAGAGCGTCAGTCGTTGGCGTTTATGATGTTAGCAACCTTAAGCAGCCCATTCTAAAACAACTTCTTCCCTCCGGTGTTGGCCCAGAGGGCTATGTAACCATCCCGCAAAGAAATCTTTTAGTCTCAGCGAATGAGAACGATTTAATTGATGATGGCGGAGCGAGATCACATGTAATGATCTTTGAATATCAAAACAAACCCGCTGTTTACCCACACCTAACCTCAGCTGGCATGAAAAATTTAACCGGTTGGGGTGCCATCTCTGGAATGGTTGCTGATGAAGATGGTATGATTTACGCAGTGAATGACAGTTTTTACGGTTACCAGCCCAGCATTTTCAAGATTGACCCAAAAACCAAACCCGCCCGTATTGTTGACGTGATTCGAGTGACGCGCCAAGGCCGGCCAGCCCAAAAACTAGATATGGAGGGAATTACGTTAGACGGTAAAGGTGGATTTTGGATAGCCTCCGAAGGGCGGACTGACCGTCTCGTTCCTCACGCCCTTTACAACGTCAACGCCAAAGGGGAAATCAAAAAAGAGATCGCTTTTCCAGCTGAACTCCTCTCCGTTGAAAAGCGGTTTGGCTCAGAAGGTGTGACACGAATTGGCGACGTTCTTTGGATTGCTATACAGCGTGAGTGGAAGGATGATCCCAAAAATCATGTAAAGCTTGTTGCCTACAATACTAAAGATAAAACTTGGGGCGCTGTTCATTATCCTAAAGCTGAACCTAAAAAAGGGTGGGTTGGATTATCAGAGATCACCGCTCATGATAATCACGTGTATATTATAGAGCGCGACAATCAGATTGGTGAAGCCGCTCTAACTAAGAAGGTATACCGAGTATCCGTGGATCAACTAAAGCCAGCAAAGCTTGGAGAGAAAGTGCCTGTAGTGAAGAAGGAACTTGTAAGGGATTTAATACCCGACCTTAAATCAACCGGCGGATATGTTCTCGATAAAGTTGAAGGCTTTGCGGTTACAAAAGATGGGACCGCTTATGTATCCACGGACAATGATGGCGTAGATGACCATTCAGGTGAAACGATGTTCTTCAGTATCGGGAAGCTGTAAACACAATCAACCAGACAGACAAGAAAGTCGGCACTTAAAAATGCCGGCTTTTTTGTTGGAATAGTCGGTTGGGGTGGCGCTATGGCCGATTTACTTTGCAACGCGTAGCCATAGTGTCAGTTAAAAGACTTCAACATATGCCAAAATGCCCTAAACAATTTTACACTGGCTCTATTTTTTCCATTTGCGCTCTAGTTGCGGTCCAAGAAGCGACTGAATAAGGCACGAGACAAGTGAGACTCATTTTGATCCAACATTCGGCCGTCAACGCACCACTTAATATCAAATCACCATGATTGATGAATGCTAAAATTGTTCCCACAACCAATGCAGTCTTGACCGAACGATAAAGAATCTTCTTGCTCAACCAAATTTCCAATGCGATTTTGAGATTAGTCATCTGTCTCCTCAATTGCGAAGTAGGTTTTTATGTTCACAAAAATTTTTATCAGGACATTTCCGTCAACAGAAGAATGTGAACTTTTTGAATCAATATTGCAAACCCGCTGGCCTGAACTAATTGGCAAAGCTGATGGGGTAAGGTTCACCGCATGGCGAAATTCACAAACTCCTCACATTTCGACCGTTATTTGGGAATTTCCTACCTTAGAGGCCCAAAAAACTATCGAAAGGTTAATTGAAGAGCATATTGCGAAATTCACCAAAACACTCTCACCTAAAACAATCACTTTTTCAGGTGAGAAAAAAATGGAACTAAAGTCCTAGCTCATTCCGAGCCCATGAGGTTTCCGACGTTGGCCAGCGATTTGCGCATATTTACTATTACGCAAGCATAAAAGCGCATTAAATGCGCATAAATACGAATGAGCCTGAGGGCTTGGCGCTATGGGTTGCGCTATGGGGTAGGCCTAAAACGCAGAAAAGCCTCGCAAACCCGTAGGCTTGCGAGGCTAGAAACTGCTGATTTTATTATGTTTTTGGTTGCGGGGGCACGCAACCGCCGTTACCTGCACCTTGATTATGCAATCGTTTGATACGGCGATAGCCAAAATAAGTTGGTTGACTTCAAAACTGATGGTGAGGATTTAGACTTAGCTACGTTGATTTGTATTATCGCCTTCGAACCTGCTCTGCGTCATCCCAAGCAGTCAATGCTTGATAGTCTGGAACAAAACCAAGACCTTTTTTTGCATCAGAAGACACAACCTGCTGAGACGTAACAACATCAACTACTGCGGGCGCGTTTTTAATGGCGCGCGAGATAGCTGAGTTCAAATTACTTATATCTTCCACTCGCTCACCATGCGCTCCTAACGCAATGGCCATCGCCGCATAATCTGAGTGGCGCAGGGTTGTACCAATAACGCGTCCACCATAATTAGCTTCCTGATCAAACCGTTCAATATTCCAAGCTGCGTTGTTTGAGATAATAAAGACAACCTTAGCTCCATGACGAACGGCTGTGTCGATTTCCATGGCATTTATGCCATAGGCACCATCACCATTAACAGAAATGACCATTCTCTCGGGATAGGCCAAAGAAGCGGCTATGGCGAAAGGAACCCCCACTCCTAGACAACCAAATGCACCAGCATCCATATAAGTATCAGCTTCCAGCCCAATACGTGCGAAACTTAACAAGTCCCCACCATCTGCAACCGCGATGTAGTCGTCGGTGGCGGCTTGAGCTATCGCATAAAAAATTGCCATAGGATGGATTTTGCCATCAGGGCCAACATTATCATTCACCCGGGAAGCACCCTTCTGAATTCGCTTCAAATGCTTTTCACGAAGGTCATCTAACCAACGACTGTCACGATTACCTGCATTCATTTTTAGGGCGTCACTCAGCGCGTCAAGGCTTGTTTTCACATCAGCAAGTACCTCAACATCACCACGACGATTGTCGATTAATTCACCAGTCGTGTCAGCGAGACGAAGAAATTTAGCTTCAGGAAAGACTGCTGGTGATCCAAAGCCCATTTGATAGTCAAGCTTTCTGCCAACCGTAATGACAAGATCGGCACCATTCATTGCCGCCGCCCTCATTGCACCAACAAACGCTTTGTTGTTGCGGTCAATTAAGCCGCGGCTCTCTTGTGTGTCCAGATACACAGCATCGATAGTGTCAAGGAAGCGGGTCAACTCATGCCTAGCATTTTTACCACCGCGACCCGTAATTACTAATGGGCGCTTGGATTGACGAACCAGATGAGCGGCTTGTTCAATCAGCTCAGGATCAGGACATAACTTACGCATCGGCTTTGGGATCATCCAATCATTTGGGATTAAACTTTTCTTAACTGAAGTTCGGAGAATGTCAGTGGGAATTTCTATATAGACCGGACCAGGTTCACCAAGATCACCAAATGCACGCGCAATAGCTTCATCAAACTCTCGAATAACTTGTTCAGCGACGCGCGCAGTTCTTGCATAACGGCATATCGGAGCTAATATCTCCGTGTGGGGTATATCTTGAAGTGGACCCATGTTCGCTTGAGGCCTTGAAGTACAGCCTCCGATGAGCAGAACCGGCATGCGAGCCAAAGCAGCATTAGCCATTGCCGTGACACAATTAGTTACGCCAGGACCTGCAGTGACCATCGCAACCCCCAGTTGACCAGTTAATTCTGAATGTGCATGAGCCATATGTACGGCTGCACCCTCGTCACGCACATCAATGATGCGAGTGCCTTGCTTGCCAAGGCAGTCCCAAATTGGCTGGATATGACCTCCCTGAAGACCAAATATCCGGTCTATTCCTCTTTGCTTCAACAAGGACGCAATCCATGCAGCGACACTATTTGCGTCTTGATTCAGATCCTGAGACATTTAGCTCTCCATTAGTTTTGGACGCCTTCAGCGAGCATATCACGAAGAATACGGTGCATAATTTTCCCGGTAGTATTTCGAGGCATTTCATCGGAAGTTATAAAAACAATTCGGCGTGGCCTTTTGAAACCAGCAATTTTATTTTTGGTCCACTCAATCAATTCAGCTTCACTTAAACTAGTGCCAGCTTTCAAAACCACCGCCGCGGTAACAACATCGCCCCACTTGGAATCTGGACAACCAACGACCGCCACGTCCTTCACCGCTGGATGAGCACCAACTACAGCTTCGACTTCGGTTGGGTAAACATTCTCACCGCCAGTGATGATCATATTCTTCTTACGGTCTATCAGTTTGATGAACCCGTCAGAATTTCGAACTGCAATGTCACCAACCGTCAAATAATGCCCATGAAACGCTTCAGCTGTTTTTTCGGGCAAATTCCAATAGCCACTGAAATTATAGGGAGAGACGGAATATAACTCCCCAGGCTCGCCGTCTGGCACTTCATTTCCCTGTTCATCAAGAAGCTTTATAGGGCCCGCACCAACAACCTCCCGGCCAACCGTACCTAATTGATTGAGTTGCTCATCAGGGTGAAGCATTGTCACCCAAGCAGCCTCGGTTGATCCATAGAGTTCAAAAAGACCGGCATTTGGAAAAATATCCATGATTGCTCTTTTCGTTTCGACCCTTGCGGTAGCAGATGAAATCATCAATTTGCTGACAGTTAATAAATTTTTTCTATTTCTAGTTTCAGACGGAACATCAAGTAACATGATGTAATGGGTGGGCGTAAGCGAGGTAAAACTCGTTTTATATTTTTCCATCGCATCCAAACATTCCCCAGCATTGAAACTTCTGGCAGAGAATATTGTAGTTGTGGCGCCAACGCTAAGAAGACTAATAAAAAAGTAAAGTGAATTTGCATGGCACATAGGCATAACCAAAAGCCCTTTGTCACGCTGAGAGAATCCAAGCTCTACACAAGTCATCATAGCAATAAGGGACGCAGACTCGTGATTACGGATTGCACCCTTTGGGTTTCCTGTAGTGCCAGAGGTGTACATCAAACACCATTTGTCAGATCCTTCCATCTCGTTCAATGACGGCGCAAAAGATGTGGCCTCTATTAGAGCTTCATAGCTTTGCCAACACTCTGGCCCCGACACCCCCATATATAAAGCTAGTTTTAAATGAGGTTGGATATCAGGCTTTACTGTCTCAACTAAATCTATGAAATCGGTTTCAGCAATTATCGCTGCAACTCCACAATCCGAAAAAATATAGCTAATTTCGGGCGCGCTTAACCGGAAATTAACTGGTACAGCTATCAAGCCAGTCTGCGCCACAGCCACATAGATTTCAGCCCACTCGAGGCGGTTATAAGCCAGTATTGCAACCCTGTCGCCCTTGGATAGTCCAGCTTTCAAAAGACCCGCTGCTAGCCGAGTAGACCGATCATACCAACTTTGGAAGGTTAATTCTTTGGTAAGGTCCCGCACGCCTAACGCATGAGGCCTGACGCGGGCCTGAGCGGCGAGCATTTGATCGATGTGCAGCAGTCTGCTCATCTTTTGCCCGCTACCTTTTCATTAGGCAAAACTGTGCCTTCGTAAGTTTCAAACAACCGCTTCGAAGCGCTACTTGCATGATCAAGGGCGAGCCTCTCCGCGGTTGCTGAATTTCCTGCAACAACTGCAGATAATATGGCTTCATGTTGTTGCCATATGTTTTGAGGCGACTCAACGTGCCTCAGCACCTCTCCCATCGCTCGGCGAAGATATTGCCAATGGATACGTGCGCTTGTTGCTAAAAGTGGGTTATCTGCAACATCATAAATCAAATGGTGGAAAGCCTCATCAAAAGTAATCTGTGCGACGATATTACTTTGGGAAATGGCTGCTCGGCCTTTTGCTAAAATATCCTCACCAAGCTTTTCTATTCGGCTCACTAAAACAGTATCAAAGCTCAGTTTTTGGGCAGCTTGTCGGGCGGCCAGGCCGTCTAGGGCACTTCGGATATCATAATGCTTCTGCATTAATTCAGGGTCAAATGGAGCAACATAGAGGCCGCGTTTATCACTTTTGGTAACCAGCCCGTCTAAGGATAGCATTACCATTGCTTGCTGAACTGGCTGTCGAGAGACTCCCAGTCGTGCTGCAACTTCTTCCTGACGAAGGTGCATGCCGGCTTCAAGACTACCAGACACAATTTCATCCGCGATAGCGTTATAGACCTGCGCAGATAGAGAGGCAGGTCGAGTTAATGGCTTCACATTTGCACTTTCTAAATTCTGAATTCTGAATTCTGAATTCTGAAAATGCCAAAACACAAAGGAGGTGTCAACCACACCTGTCTCTACAGCTGCAAACTAATCATCAAATTTTCCAGTAAAGTTGGCAAAAACAAATACCCCCTGGCCGAAAGCAAGGGGGCGCAAATAACAATGGTTGCGGGGGCAGGACTTGAACCTGCGACCTTCAGGTTATGAGCCTGCCGAAATGTCAGGTTTTCTAGGGGTTACGGAGGGGTGTCGCCAATGTATCGCAAATTCTGCGACCGGGACTATTTTTTATTTCAATTATAGAGTTTTGATTGTGATTTGTCAGGCCATCCTCCAAATATTTCATAGATTAATATCTACTGTTGTAGCTGTTATAGTACAGCGCCCGGATTCATAATGCCATTGGGATCAATTGCTTGTTTTATAGCCCGCATCAAGGAGAGCTTAGTGGGATCCCCATAGGCTAGCAAATCCTCAGTCTTCATTCGTCCAATGCCATGTTCAGCACTTATGGAACCTCCACATAATTGAGTGGCCTGATTTACACACTCATAGGTGTTTTTTTGGATATGCGGATGTGTCTTTAAAAAGTCCGCCTTGTCCACATGTTCGGGCGGGAACACATTTATGTGAATGTTGCCATCACCGATATGACCATATGTATTGATCCGAAGCTCACTATTGATACACAAAATGTCCCTAGTGACCCGCGTGATGAAGGTGTTAATCTGATCAATCGGCACAGCGGTATCAGAGCTACAAAATGCGCCTGCCAACTTGTTATATTCATACGCCAGTTCCCTAAGCTGCCATAGCTGATTGCGTTGTGCTTCTGACTGGCCAATAACTGAGTCCAACACCAGACCGCTCTCAAATGCTTTCGCCAAACAATTCTCTACCTCTAGCCTAATGCCTTTGCGCCCTTCAATATCCATTATTATATACCATGAATATGGTTTAGAAAAAGGATCACGCTGCACAGGAAAATATTGTAAAGCTAGCTTCATGCCCAAATAAGACATCAATTCAAATGCACTTAACGTTCCGCCAAGCCGATCACCCAACAAATGTAACAACTCAACCGCACTATCAGGTGACCTGACACTTACCATTGCAGAAATCGATTCTTTTGGAAGTGGGAGCAGTTTAAGCGCTGCCGCCGTAATCACACCAAGCGTTCCCTCCGAGCCTATCAACAAGTGTCTAAGGTCATACCCAGTGTTGTTTTTTCGAACAGTCTGAAGGTCGTTAAGGATGGAACCATCCGGCATGACCGCCTCAATACCAAGACATAGATCACGAGTATTGCCATATCGTAGAACCTGTATCCCTCCGGCATTACTAGCAAGATTACCACCTATCTGGCAGCTTCCCTCAGAGGCAAGCGAAAGGCCAAAACGACGATCATTGATCCTGGCAGCTTCCTGAACTGCTTTTAGGATACAGCCAGCCTCAACAGTCATACTATTGTTAATAATATCAAGGGATCTAATACTGTTCATACGCTCTAATGACAAAACAACGGATGGCTGTTCCCTCGTTGCAATATGTCCACAAACACCACCCGTACCCCCACCAAAGGGAACAATTCCCAGTTTTGTACTGTTGCATATTCTTAAAATTTCACTGACATGCAGGGTTGATTGTGGCATGAGAACAAGTGGTGCATAGCCTTGTATGCGGTCTCTTGGGTCAATAAAATATTTTTGCGCATCTTCAAAACTCAACCAGCCCCTCGTTCCAACAATTGTCTTTAAAGTGTCAAGAGCATTTTCCAAGTTGCAGGTAGCCAAAACAACCTCTCCATTTCAAACAGCATATTTATGAAACGCCAAAATCTATATTTTTTCCGTTCCCATATCAAAATTTCAAATAGTTTTGCTCTGACAACCCACGCCATAAAATCCGAGACAACGTAACCAGCGTAAGAAAGAAAAAAACCAGCGCTATTGGGCGTTGGACAAGTTGTCCGACTGGATCACCTTGTGAAATTAAAAGGAATGAACGAAAGGCGAGTTCAAATTCAGGTGCCAATACAAAACCAATAAGAAATGCCACGAATGAATAATCGAATTTCTTCATCAAATAACCGATGAATGAGAATAAAATCATCACATAGATGAAAAATAGACTGCTCGACATGGCGTAAACACCTGTTACGCATGTCAGAGCGATGACCGAATAGGTGATATATTCTGGCACTTTGATGATGTGGCTATAGAGCCCACTGCCGACGAGGCCAATCACCAAAGTAAAAAAATTTGCCATAAATAAAATTGTGAAAATACCGTAAATTAGAACCGGATCCATTTTGAACACATGTGGACCAGGTTCAATGCCATGCACAAGAAACGTACCAATCAAAAGCGCAGTTGTCACATTACCAGGAATACCAAGTGTTAAAAGCGGCACGAAGCTTCCACCCACAACCGCGCTATTGGCGGCTTCCGGTGCAGCTACCCCATCCAAAGATCCTTGACCAAACTCTTCTGGCCGTTGCGAATGTTTTTTGGCCGCACCATAACCCACAAAGGCAGCCATCGCCGCACCTATACCCGGCAGAGCCCCAATGCATGTGCCAATCAGACTTGAGCGAATAATCGTTTTCCAATGCGTAAAATATTCAAGAACACTGAGATTTTCTCCACCAGTAACGCTAATCATCTGGGTAGGGGCCTCATTCTGCTTTTCCCGTAGATGGGCTCGGCCACGTTCAACTGCAAATATTACCTCCGCAACACCAAGCATACCGATCGCTATTGGCAGTAACGGCAAGCCATCCTGAAGCTCAAGATAACCAAAATTCAATCTTGGTGTTGCGGACATAGGGTCAAGACCAATCATCCCGCACAAAAATCCGAAAGAGCATGCAGCTAGCCCCCTGAGCAATGATTTACCAGTAAGACCAGCAACAAATGTGAATGCAAAAAGAATGACGAAAGTAACTTCAGTGGGGCCAAATTGAAGCGCAAATTTTGAAAACGGTGACGCGACAACATAGAGGAGCAAATCGGCAAGAAGTGCACCCCCAACTGAAGCATAAAGTGCCATCTGAAGCGCTTTTTTAGCTTTTCCAGCCCTCGCCAAAGGGTAGCCGTCAAATGCAGAAGCAGTAGCTTCAGGCGATCCTGGCGTATTCAGAAGAATAGCTGAAATCGACCCACCATAAGTGCCCCCCTTATAAATACCAGTAAGAAACGCAATCGCGGTAATCGGCTGCATACCAAATGTAATTGGGGAAAGGAGTGCGATCGCCATAGCAGCATGTAGACCTGGAATTGCGCCCATAAATATACCAACGGCCACACCAGCACCAATCGCAAGCAAAGGTTCAAGAGCGAGAACGGAAAATATACCTGCAATCAATGTGTCCATTACGATATCCTCTATCCCGACAAAGTGGGAAAGGCATTAATGTGGACTCCAAAACCAAACCGAAGTCCCGTATAGAGAATGCAAGCAGTCAAAAGAGAAATGATAAAAATACGCACCGGCTGACGCCCACCAGTCAAGAACATCAGGCCAGCCAAAAGTGTCGTCGAGGACAGAACATATCCGGCAGGAATTAAAAACAGACCAAAAAACGACAACAGACCGGTGACAATCACAACGGAAGAGATTTGGCCGCTCCCAAAAAGTACATCACCTTGTCCAACCTTATCGCCTGTTTTTGGCGTGTCATTCAAGAAAACAGACAGGATCAAATCAAACAAAACAAAACCAACGATAAGACTGACGGCCAATGTGGGCATCATTGATGCGCCCACAAACGCGCCAGCCTCACCATCATCAATTTGCATAGGCATGGCGTAAAACGCGACAGCACATAGAAGGAGAATGATGATGGAAATAATTTGTCTGTTTGTCATATGGATTAGGTTATGAAATTTAGTGGACAGATAAAAGAGGTGCCGCAATGCAACACCTCTATCAGTCAATCCATGTCTAATTCGCTAAAACCGCTTTCATACCCTTCGTAATGCGGTCGATCGACGCCTTTGTCTCGGCTCCATTCATCGGAGGGATAGCGACAAACTTCTTGGTTACTAAATCCTGAAAACCTTGATCTTTTGCTGACGCAACCAGTGCCTTTTCAAGCTTTTCTCTCACTGGCTTCGGCAGACCTTTAGGTGCAGCAATGACAGAATCATAGCTTACTGCTGGGTAACCAAGGCTAGCCATAGTTTCTGCATCTGGTGTGGCATTGAGTTTTTCAGAGCCAGACGCAGCCAACACGATCATTTCACCGGACTTTACATATTGGACATGTGGTCCACCACTCATACCAAAATCAACATGACCGCCAAGAATATTTTGCATCATGTTTGCACCACCTTTAATCGGCAGAGGAATAAACGTTACCCCAGTGGCTTTTGAAACCGCTTCAATTTGTAGTCTATCAGCTGGGCCAAGTGAACCAAATTTTAGTGGAGTTCCGGTGGACTTAGCATGCTCAATCATCGAAGAAAAGTCTTTCCATGGTTTTTTTGCTAAGGAAACAAAGGCGCCCTCAAACCGAGCCATAGTCAGAAGATAGTCAAAATCTTCTTTATCATATTTCACTTTTCCTTGAAGCGGATTAAACGCAAAGGTCAGACTAGTGGCAACAACGAGCGTATAACCGTCTGCTGGTTTTCCTTTCACGGCAGTTGCAGCGATGCTGCCTCCAGCACCCCCTTTATAGGTATGAATAATTGTCTGTCCCAACTTTTCAGATAGCGGCTCAGAAATTTTTCGGGCCATAGCGTCAGAAAAGCCACCTGGTTTGAAACCAATAATCATCTCGATTGGCTTCGATGGGAATGCATCCTCCGCATTTACACCCTCACTGATGCCTAAGGCTCCCATTATGGCGACCAGAAAACCACTGAACGTATACCCAAGTGTTTTTGCAATTTTGTTCACTCATTCCTCCATTAACTTCTCAACTCGACCAAAAAATAACGCATTATGTTAAGACCATGAGGTAAATTTACTTAAACTATTGCATGTTCAAGTTAGAATATAAAATATAAATAAAATCTGGAATCAAGCATATATACCTATAATTAAAAATAAATGCGCATATGCCTTAGAAATACCTGACGACGTATTGCAAATATATGCGGACCAGCTGAATGTCTCCAAGAACAGTGCCTATGAGGCTTATTCAGACCTAGTGGGCCTTGGTATTCTGGAGTCGCGCAACCGGTCTGGGTTCAGTGTCGGCATGGCATTGCCAGCGGTCGATAGTGATGAAGCACAAGCTGTTTTACATCCACCTCCCGCACAATTACAGCCGGCACCTGCGGTTGTTAATTGCCGCATGCCTGCCCCCGGATTACGCCCAAGCCAACCAAAACGCTGGGCTGAATTCCGCTTCCCCTTCGTTTATAATCAAATTGACACCGAATTGTTCCCTATCGAGGCCTGGCGAGAATGTTCGCGCCTTGCGCTTGGCCGAAAAGCCCTGCCAATCTGGACCAGCGAGGCGGTTGATGTTGATTGCCCCGATCTTGTCTTTCAACTGCGCCAACGTTTGCTGCATCACCGCGGCATTGACGTGGCTGAGGATGAAATCTTAATTACTGTTGGCGCCCAGAATGCGCTGAGCATCATATCGACCATTTTCAATGAAGACAATCGACCGATCGCTTTTGAAAATCCAGGTTATCAGGAGGCACGGCATTTATTCCACCTCTATAATAACGAGATTGTCCCCGTACCAGTTGATCGTGATGGCCTTGATCCAACGATGCTGCCAGCGGCTTTCAAATTCGTTTATGTCACACCCGGGTGCCATTTCCCTACTATGGTTGTTATGCCTGAAGACCGTCAGCTGCAGCTCCTTGATAAAGCCGAAGCTGCCAGCGCAATGGTTATCGAAGATGATTATGAGATCGGCCTTGTTGGGCATCTAAAGCTACGCCCTGCGCTGAAATCCCACGATAAAACTGGCCACGTAATTTATGTAGGCAGTTTATCAAAGACCCTGTCGCCAAGTATTCGCATTGGATATATGGTGGCGCATCGAGATATAATCAAAACGGCAAAGATTATCCGCAGCTTAACAGTCCGGCACCCGCCAAGCATTGTTCAGGAAACCACCCCAATGTTTTTGGCACATGGGTATCATGATGCACATTTGAAGAATTTACGGCAAATTTACTCACAGCGATGGCATCTTATGAATGAAGGAATCAAACGACTTTTGCCAATGTTTGTAAAGGGCGATGCCACTGGTGGCACATCTTTCTGGCTTACAGGGCCAATGCATTTCGACGCAGAGGTTTTCGCAACCCGGCTTCAAAAACGTGGTGTGTTAATAGAACCTTGACATATTTTCTTTGATAAGGGAAAGCCAAAAAACGCATTTCGTATTGGCTTTCCATCAGTGCCAATTAACCGTATCGATGCTGGCCTTCGACAGATCAGCCAAGAAGCAAAAGTTATGCTGCGTTAAGAAGAAAGCTACCTCAGTGAGTGGTCATTAATTATTTGGTGTTTGCCAATGTTTTTTGCGAGCAGGGTTTAAACCTGCACATGAAAGATGAATTTACACCTCATCGCCTTCACCAACTCATCAAAGCCCCAAGGTTCAAGGCGCAACGCCCGGCCCAATCTAGGCCCTACCCCCGTGAGTCAAAGTCATTCTGAAATAGGAAAGTACTCCATTAACCCTGGTCCCTGGTGCACGGTCCATGGGACTGGGTTCATGGATAATTTAAACGTAGCAATGAACGCGGCAATAATTTAGAACGCAAAAAAGCCGCCTCAATTGTGAGACGGCTAAGTATATGATATATTTTTAGAATATTTGGTTGCGGGGGCAGGATTTGCTCAAGACCCTACAATTAGGAAGTGGGTGTAAAACTGTTGCATGGGCGCGCAAACGCCGTTGCTTACTCCTGGATTTTGTATGTATGTAGTGACTTCTTGTTTGCTTAATTAACTCAGTGATCAAAAATAATTTCGCGATTGCCTTGATCACTTGCTAATGATTATCTAATAGCAGGATAGTAGTAGTTCTCTTGTGTTTTCTCGCGTCAATTTTACAGGATTACCGCCTGCACTAGGGTCACTTATTGCTCCATCAACAACCCTTTCAATATCCATATTCTTTATTCCCAGTTCAGTTAAGGATTTGGGAATATCAAGGGATGCATTAAGTTTGTCGACAAAATCACAGAAGCCTTCAAACCCCCCAAAAATATTAAGATAGTTTGCAGCCCTGGCCAATTTCTCATTTACCAAGCTCTTATTAAATTGAAGGACAGCAGGCATACAGACAGCATTGGTTGTGCCATGATGGGTATTATATATCGCACCAATTGGATGCGAAAGCGCATGGATTGCGCCTAGCCCTTTTTGAAATGCAGTGGCACCCATGGCAGCGGCTGACATCATTTGTGCCCGAGCCTCAATATTACTCCCATCAGCATAGGCTTGGGGAAGATAAGTTTTAACCAATCGCATTCCCTCGAGTGCAATGCCTTGAGACATCGGATGATGATTAGGCGAACAATAAGCTTCAACACAATGAGCAAAGGCATCAAGCCCTGTTCCAGCTGTAATGAATGGCGGCATGCTAACCGTCAACTCGGGATCGCAAATGACAATACTAGGTAGAAATTTAGGGTGGAATATGATCTTTTTTTCTTTTGTAACCGAGTTTGTAATTACCGATGCTCGGCCAACTTCGGAGCCTGTTCCTGCTGTTGTTGGAACGGCTACAATAGGGGCAATCGCCTCAACATCAGCGCGCATCCACCAGTCGCCTACATCTTCAAAATCCCACAAAGGTCGAGTTTGACCCGCTAGGAATGCTACTAATTTTCCTAAATCCAGACCTGAACCACCACCAAAGGCAACAACCCCATCATGCCCTCCTTCTTTAAAGGCATTCACTCCTGCGGCAGCATTTTTCTCATTTGGGTTTGGATCGACGTCTGCAAAAACGGCACGCCCTAAACCGTCGGCTTCAAGCAAATCCAAGGTTTTTTGGGCAATATCTGTAGTGGCTAATCCTCGATCCGTAACGAAAAGAGGGTTTTTCATCCCAACTGCCCTGCAGGCTTCAGCAATTTCTTTAATGCGCCCAGCGCCAAATTTTATAGAGGTGGGATAAGCCCAATTTGCATAAAGAATCATTTTTCTATGCCTCTTTCAAATGAAATGATTTTGGCCTAGTCAGATTATGGTATCCAATTAAAGAAAGGCTACCGCCACGACCAGTATTCTTACACCCTGTCCAGCAAAGGGCGGGATCAAGATAATCAGCTCTGTTCATGAAAACCGTTCCTGTTTCTAGTCTCTCGCCAATCTTCTCAGCGCGGTCTTTGTTTTTTGTCCAAAGGCTTGCTGTTAATCCATAATCAGAATCGTTCATCAAACGTATAGCTTCTTCATCATCCTTAACAGGCATGATGCCAACCACCGGGCCAAAGCTTTCCTGTCGCATCACTTTCATGTCATGATTGACCCCTGTCAAAATTTGTGGGGTTAGATAGGCGTTATCATCATCTGCGGCAAATCGGTCAATATGGGCTGTTGCACCTTTACCAATTGCATCATTAATTTGGTTGCGAACAGTGGCTGCAAATCTAGCATGTGCCATAGGGCCCATAGTCGTATCCGGATCAAGCGGATTACCAAGTTTGAGCTGATTGACCCATGTAATGGATTTATCAACAAAGGCGTCGTAATAACTTTGGTGAACATAAATTCGCTCAATACCACAACAGCATTGACCAGAATTGAACATCGCCCCATCCATCAGCCCATCAACCGCAACATCAATATTGGCATCATCCATAATATAGGCAGGGTCCTTGCCACCAAGCTCAGTGCTTACTCCAACAAAACTCCCTGCCGCGGCTATCTCAATGGCACGCCCTGCTTCAACGGAGCCCGTGAAATTGATGAAATCAAAATTACGTTCTTTAATTAGGCTGGTGCTCGTATCATGATCGAGAAATATATTCATGAATACATCGCTAGGAATACCTGCCTGATGAAACGCTTTTGCCATACGCTCACCAGCCAGCAGTGTCTGTGTCGCATGCTTCAGAACAACCGAATTTCCAGCAATTAACGCCGGGGCAATGGTGTTGATCGCCGTCAGGTACGGATAGTTCCATGGAGCAATAACAAAAACAACTCCATGAGGGTCACGTTTAATGAAGCGTTTAAAAGTCTCATCGTCGCCAACTTGGACATTTGCAAGCGCAGATTTTGCAATCTCTGCCATATATGTGGCTCTTTCATTGACGCCACCAAACTCACCACCGTAACGAATAGGCCTGCCCATCATCCAAGCCAGTTCCGGCACTATTTCCTCTTGCATGCTCCCTAGAATCCAAACTCCTGAAAGCACCAGAGTAATGCGTTCATCTAATGGGCGGTTTGCCCATTTGATCTGAGCTTGACGCATTATTGCAATCTTTTCTCGTGCCGCTTCAAGTGATGAAGCCTCGCGTGTGGCATAAACTGTTCCATCAATCGGAGACAGGCAGATGAGTTCTTTAGACATGATATCCTCAAAAAAATAATCAGGCTTTTTCAAATCCTCGGGCAACTTCCCAATCCGTAACAATGCGGCTAAATTCCTCAATCTCCCACTCGGCACAACGTGCGTAATGTTCAATAACTTCATCACCTATAGCCGTTCGCAACATATCAGATGTCATCATATGTGTTCTGGCTTTATCCAGACTATCCGGAACAAGGCCTGTATCACCCTGATAGATGTCACCTTTGGCTGCTGATGGTAAATCCAAAGATTCTTCAATGCCGGCTATTCCAGCAGCAATTTGCGCAGCTAATGCTAAATAAGGGTTAAGATCTGATCCACCAATTCGGCATTCCACACGGATAGCCTGCGTGCCCTCGCCGCATAGCCTGAAACCAGCAGTGCGATTATCTATTGACCAGATCGCACGAGTTGGCGCAAATGACCCTTTGACAAAACGCTTATAGCTATTGATGTACGGGGCAAGGAAATATGTACAGTCGGGTGCATATTTAAGTAATCCTGCCATATAATTTTTCATCAAACTGGACATGCCAAGAGCATCGCTCGAGTCGTGAAAAGCATTTTTGCCATCTCGCCAGAGGGACTGATGAATATGGCTAGATGAACCCACACGATTATGATTCCATTTTGCTAAAAAGCTTGCCGCGTGCCCTTGCTGCCAAGCCATTTCTTTAATCCCATGCTTGGCAATGGTATGGTGGTCAGATGCCAGCATAGCCGGTGCATATTTGATATTGATTTCTTCCTGCCCAGCTTCGGCTTCACCCTTTGAATTCTCAACAGGAATACCTGCTGTATAAAGGTGATTGCGGATTGGCCGCATGATATGTTCTTCCTTGGTCGTCTGAAAAATATGATAATCTTCATTATACCCAGAGATTGGTTCTAAATCACGAAAGCCGTCCGCCTGTGCATCTTCATAACTTTTCTTGAATAAAAAAAACTCAAGCTCAGTTGCCATCATGGCAGTCAATCCCATTTCTTGAAGACGTTCGATTTGGGCTTGTAAAACAGCCCTTGGCGAATGTGAAACGGGCGAATAGCTATGATGATCCAAAACATCACAAAGGATCATAACTGTTCCTTCCAACCATGGCACAGGGCGTAAAGTTGAAAGGATAGGCTTCATGACATAATCGCCATAACCTTTTTGCCATGACGTAGCCTGATATCCATCAGGGGTAGCCATTTCTAGATCAGTAGCCAGCAGATAGTTACAGCAATGCGTTTCTTCCCATGCTTTTTCGATAAAATGCTGGGCATGAAACCGCTTACCCATCAAGCGTCCTTGCATATCTACAAGACAAGCGAGCACGGTATCAACCTGCTTATTTTTAACCAGCTGGGTTAAATCATTCCAGCCAAGCACCGCTTCCATTTTAATTCCTCCAAATTGTCACCTAGTCATTTTAACTCTGGGTGATTTGATATTGAGAACGCGCCACCCATTCTGGATGAATTTCTATTCCCCATCCAGGTTCATCGGTTACCGCAACATGCCCATTGTCGATATCATATGGTGATTTAACAAAAATCCCCTCCTGCCAGGGATAATAGTCAGCCCCTTCAATGGAAAATTCCAGATACTTTCCAGCATTTGGAATAGCCCGCAACAGATGCATAGTGAAAAGCGTTACCATTGAAAGGTTGGCGCAATGCGGCGTAACAGGTAGGTTTGAAGCTGCGGCCATGCGGCACACGCGCAGAGTCCGACAGATGCCACCAAGATAGAGAATGTCAGGTTGAACGATATTAACGACCTGCTGATCAATCATGTTTTTCCAGACTGGTAGTTCACAATCCTGCTCGCCACCTGTGACATCAATTGTCAATGCTTCGTTGACTTGTTTTGTCTGGTCTAACTCCCAGTACGGACATGGTTCTTCGTAATGACAATAGCCATGATCTTCCAGCATACGACCAACTTCGATGGCACGTTGCGGCGTATAGCAGCTATTGGCATCAATCAGCAATTCAACCTTGTCGCCCAATTCGCGCCGCATGGTAGGGATGATTTCTTCTGTTCTGCCAGGCCATTCATCTTTATTGCGGCCAACTTCTGCGCCAGCCCGCACCTTGAATGCATTAAAGCCATATCTATCTCTCAGGGCCTTAAGCCGTTCTGCCTCAGCTGCTGGCGTTATATCGCGCTTCATCGAGCTTGCGTAGGCACGGACGCTGCCCGGTGACCCGCCAAGTAAGGACGCAACTGGCTTGCCAGCGACCTTGCCACGCAGATCCCAGATCGCAGTGTCAATGCCCGCCATGGCACGCCGCAGATATGATCCGGGAAATTTATGTTCGCGCTCAGTAATAAAATCAAGCAGATCATCCAGGTCCGTGATGACTTTGCCCACTACCCACGGGGCAACTTGCCGGTGCAGCACCTGACAGGTAATATCACTATTATAGGTCGAAACTTGACCCCAACCCTGATAGCCATCTTCGGCGGTAACGCGCACAAAGCCGATATATTGGGTACAGAAGGTTTCTATTGATTTGAGTTTCATTTTGCTCTTGCTTTCTCGATGTCTTCCTTAATGAATTTCGCCGCCATTTCCCCAACCATGATGGCGGGAGCGTTGGTGTTTCCTGATGGGATGGTTGGAAAGATTGACGCATCGGCGATGCGCAAATTCATCAGCCCATGAACCTTTAACCGGTGATCCACGACAGATGTAGCGGCGTCGCTGCCCATTCGGCATGTGCTGCATTGGTGAAAAACCGTCCAGCTAGCCGCCCGGACAGCGGCAAGAATATCATCATCACTCTGGTGGTCTTTGCCAGGAAAGATTTCACAATCGGTCATCGCCGCCAAGCTAGGCATGCTGGTGATTTTCCTAACAAAATTAGTGCCTGCAATCATCATCTGGCGGTCTTTTTCAGTGGTAAGATAATTGCCTTGCAAATGCGGTGGAATGGTTGGGTCAGGCGACAGGATTTCAAGAAACCCCCGACTTTCAGGCTTGCAGGGGTTGAAGCCGATGCGGTAAGCGGGGAATGGATCAGGACTCATCAGAGGCCTTGTACCAACCGGCGCTGTTCGGTAGCTCATCGGATTAAAATACAACTGTAAATCCGGTGGACCTTCACCTTGATCAAGCCGGACAAAGCCGCCAGCCTGATTGAGGCTCATCGAAAGCGGGCCATTGCGTCCCAGCAGAAATTGTAAACCAACCCATGCCTTGCCCCAAAGGGGACGCAATAATTGATTTAACGTTGGCACCGTTGCGCGGTAGGTCAGTTCAAAGCCCAAATGATCAATCAGGTTACGCCCGACATGGGGCTGATCCATTATCACCTCAATCCCCATTTTGCTAAGCAATGGAGCAGGGCCAATACCAGAAAGCTGCAACAATTGCGGGCTGTTAATCGCACCACCGCATAGAATGATTTCTTTGGTCGCTTTAGCAATACGTGTTTCGTCGCCACTGATATAATCCACCCCGGTTGCAACGCGGCCATCAAAACGGATGCGCGTCACCAACGCGTCAGTGGCGATGGTGAGGGTCTGCCGCTTTGCCGCTGGCTTGAGATAGGCATTAGCCGTGGAGGCGCGCAGCCCATTTTTGGTGGTGATCTGAAACGTCGCCGCGCCATTCATTGAATCAACATTGTAATCGTCATTAAGGGGAATACCGGCCTCTTTGGCAGCCCTGAGATACGCCTTTGTGATGGGGTGAATATTGGCGCTGACATCGGTGACACCAACAGGTCCGTCGCTTCCTCTTTCAGGCCTTTCTGGTCCCTGCCATTGTTCGATGCGGCGAAACAGCGGTTCGACATCGGCCCAGCTCCAGCCGGGCGCCACCGCATTCCATTCGGCATAATCCTGCTGGTGACCACGCACATAGACCATGGCGTTAATTGCCGATGATCCGCCCAAAACCTTGCCGCGAGGCCAGTAAATTGAACGGTCATTCAGGTTTGGTTCGGCTGCGGTGTGATATTTCCAATTAAAACGCTTGTCGTAAAACACCTTGCCATAACCGATGGGGATATGCAGATACGGGTGGTTTCCGCGCGGCCCCGCTTCGAGTAACAGCACGCGGATATGGCTGGTCTCGCTGAGCCGTGCAGCCAGTGCCGCCCCAGCTGAGCCCGCCCCGATGATGATGTAATCAAATTCATTCATAGGCTGGTCACCACCTGGCGCATATCCATCCTTGCACAGCGGTACGGCTGTTGTTGATCCTTGCGCTTTTGCCTTCCCGGGCCTGGTGCCGCCATCTGCGCGACAAAGCTGTTTTTTGCCAAGTCATAAATCATGTTAAATCCGGTAGCTGTCTGCGCCGATATCACCAGCCCACCCCCAAAACGCCAGCAGCGGCAATTGCTTGGTGTTGATGGCATGTGGCTGAAATGGCAAATGGTGGATTATATCACCCGGTGCCTGTAGCCGCCAATCATCATCACTGGCTTGCCACGCCGCAAAACCCGATAGCGGCAGATAAATTTCCTCGGCAGCATGGCTATGACGGGGATATAGAATATCAGCATCCTGAAAGAATAACCCTGCGCGTATACTGTCATGGGTGATCTGACCTGTTGGCCCGATAATTTCACAAACCGCCAGATGTTTGGCAATCGCTTGTGGAACATGTCCAAAGCCAGGTTGGCGCCAACTCAGATAGCTGGCACATTGCTCGATCATCAGGATATTGCAACTGCTGCTATCGGGACAAGCCCGCGCAATGTAATCAAGGCTTTTTTTTGCATGTTGGGGTGACAGGGGCGGGATATGCAGGTTATTGCGCCCGCCAGCGTCCAGCGCATTTGACAGGGTTTGACAGATTGCAAGATCTGACCTTTGTAATTTTTCGGCCATTGATGCAAGTAGCGTGGCGACGGCGCTAGTCATTTTGATCATCCTTTCAAGTCAAACGATCAGTTTTTGCAACGAGGTGGTGATCAGTTGATAAAGACCAGCCGCCGTCTGTCCTATAGGTTGGCCATCTGGCGTGATAATGGCTAATTCATGGGTGATGCGTGGGGCAAATTTGCGCCAGATAACGCCGTCATTTACCGTGGCCATACCATTGGTTGGATCGATAATCGCAAGCGCTGTTCCCGCGGCGATTATGTTGCGGGCAATGGCAAAAAAATAACTTGATAAATGCCGCTCGACAGTCACATTGGCCTCGGACAACAGCATGTCCAATTGGCGGTCAACCATGTGCTGACCAGTGATTGACACAACCGACCGCCTGGCCAAATCAGCCGGTGTTATCACCTGTTTTTTAGCGAGGGGATCATTCTCATGCATCACGCAGACACATTCCAGATTATATAATTCGGCGTTCAATCCGGCGACGGGCACCGGCGTGTCAATAAGGCCAATATCAATTTGGCGTCTACTCACCCAATCGGCGACCTGACGCGAACTGCGGACAATGATATCAATGCTGACATCACTATGCTCGCGATGATAGGCGGCTATCAATGGCGGTAAAAAATGCACTGCCATGGCGCCATTGGTGGCAATGCGGATGCTGCCGGTTGTTCCGGCCTGAATTTCAGATACCCTTTGCGATATCCGCGTCAATGCCAGTAGTCCCTGCGCTATTTCATCTTGTAAAAGCAAAGCTTCGCGCGTTGGGGCAAAAAAACCGCGATCACGTTTGAAAAGTTTGAACCTACATAATTCCTCAAGATTAGCCAGCGCAATACTGACGGCGGGTTGGCTGATATTCAGTTGAGAGGCGGCGCGGGAAATCGACCCTGCTGCCAGAATGGCCTCAAACACTTCAAGGTGACGCTGCTTAACCTGCATAACCAATATGTCCTTACAAGAACTATAAATTTGCAAAGATTTACTATAAGAAAATCGAATAATTATATAATACAAATTATGTTGTATTTATTTCATTTGTTTTTTAGCTTTGAGTCAAGATAGTTAATTTTACTGTCGTAGCGTCCAAGCCTAACTGATGCGATCGTGATATTCGTGGGGTATGTGAATGCGCTCAGACTTATCGTCAAAGCAGACTGATCCGATTGCCGATCATGGCGCCTATTGGGTTGAAGATAGTGCGCCCTTACCAGCAACCAGTTCTGATATTATGACTGATGCTGATGTTGTCATTGTTGGGTCGGGCTATACCGGCATGCATGCTGCCATTGTCACGGCAAGGGCTGGCAAAACCACACAAGTCCTTGAGGCGCAAACGCCGGGCTGGGGATGCAGTACGCGCAATGGCGGCCAGATCAGCAGCAGTGTAAAGCCAACGCTTGCTGAATTGACCAAACGTTTTGGCCCAGACCGTGCCCGCGCGATCCGCGCCGAGGGTGATGCGTCACTTGACTGGATTGAGACCTTTATCAAGGATAATGGCATCGCCTGTGATTTCATGCGTAATGGCCGGTTCCACGCCGCCCATACCCCTCAGCATTTTGAGACGCTGGTGCGCGAGGCGGCACGGTTGGGTGATGAAGAAAATATACCCATAACCGTAATCCCTCGCCATGAGCAGCATAAAGAACTTGGCTCAGATATCTATTACGGCGGCCTTGTCTTTGAACGTCATGCGTCGCTTCATCCGGCAAAATATTATGCCGGTATTCTGCAAACGGCTTTGGATGCAGGGGTGCGTGTTACCGGCCATTGTCCGGCGGTGAATATCACAAAGTCGGGAACCGGCTATATTGTCACCACGCCAAAGGGCCAGATCAAAACTGGCAAACTGGTGCTTGCAACGAATGGCTATAGCGGCGACCTAATGCCGTGGGTACGCCGCCGTGTTATCCCGATTGGCAGCTATATCATCGCGACCGACCCGTTGCCAAAACCGCTGATGGATAAGCTGTTTCCGACGAATAGAGCGATCACTGATAGCTGTAAGATTGTTTATTATTTCCGGCCATCACCCGACCGAAGTCGGGTCTTATTTGGGGGGCGGGTATCGGCGAACGAGACCAATCCGGCCATTAGCGGGCCGAAATTAAAACAGGATATGTGCCGGATTTTTCCTGAATTACAACCCTATGGCGTGTCGCATTCATGGTGCGGAACGGTGGCATATAGCTTTGATGAGTTAATGCATATCGGGGTAAATGAGGGGGTGCATTTTGCCATGGGATATTGTGGCTCTGGCGTTGGTATGGCGAGTTATCTTGGCATGCGCCTTGGCCAACAAACGCTGGCACTGCCGCAGGGTAAGACGGCTTTAGATAACATCGCGTTTCCAACGCGGCCTTTCTACACAGGCAAACCGTGGTTCTTGCCCGCAATGGTGGGCTGGTACCGTTGGTGCGATGGATGGCAAATGAAACGTGCATTCAAATATTCAGCAAATAAAGGGTCTGAGAGGTTTGCTGAAAATGCCTCATAGGCCATCAAAGAGATTCGTTAAAAGGCCGGGCTTTTTGAGGGTGAAATCTAAGTTGCATTATGAGGCAATATTCTTGGTGTGAGCAAAACTCTTGGCAAAGAGAAAATCGAAAAGGAGGAAAAAATGGTTTTCAATTTTTTAAGACAAGCAAAGGCGCATAATATTTTGGGGGCCGTCAGTGCGGCAGCCTTGTCGTTGTTCGCGGTGACGTCCGCACATGCCGATCCGGTGACAGTCGTCTCTTGGGGCGGGGCATATGGCAAGGCGCAAGATGCAGCGCTTTTTACCGATGCTTCGAAAAATTCAGGCATTGAAATTAACCGCGAGTCCGGTGCCAGCATGTCGAAGGTTATGCTGCAAGTCGAGTCTGGCGCAGTCACATGGGATCTTGTTGTCAGCGGGTCTGGTGGATGTGCGGCAGCGGCGGCGAAAGGCGCACTGGAAAAAATTGATTTCAATGTTGTCGATGTATCCAATTTCCTACCAAACACCTATACCGATTATTGTATTGGCTCTGACGTGTTTGCCACGGTCTTTGCGTGGAACACGGCAAAATATGGTGAGCCGGGAACCGCTGGTGCGCCAAATTCCTGGGCTGATTTTTGGGATGTAAAGAAATTTCCGGGTACCCGCGCCATTCGCCTGAATAATGTTGATGGGGTTTTGGAACCTGCGGTAATGGCAATGGGTGTGCCGCCAGAAAAAGTATATGAATTTCTAGCAAGCGACGGTGGCATCGAAAAGGCCATTGCAAAAATTCGCGAGCTAAAGCCGCATATTTCTGTCTATTGGAAATCGGGCGCAATGCAGGCGCAATTGATGAAAGATGGCGAAGTCGACATGATCACCGGCTGGAACGGCCGCTTTGACAATGCCCGCAAAGATGGTGCAACAGTCGGCTATACCTTTAATCAGGCGCTTCGTGACTATGATGGTTTCGGCATTCCAAAAGGCGCGCCAAATAAAGATATGGCGATGAAGTTCCTTGGCGAAGTATCCAAGGCGCAATATCAGGCTAACCTGCCATTCCATATTACCTATGGCCCGACCAACAAAAAGGCTTATGAGATCACAACAGCCTCAAAGGCTCTTCTTGAGGCGTTGCCATCACATCCGAAAAATGTGTCAAAAATGCTGGCTGTCGATCTTGATTGGTATGCAAAATACCGTGAGAAAGCGCTCGAAATGTATATGGAGCTGTTAAGCGAATAGCCGCCATCAATTGATGATACGAAGGCACCTGCCTTCGTATCATTTCAGAAAAATTTAAAATCAGATAGGTGTTGTCCCAACATGGTTTCCGATAGGCCTGCCTCACTGTCAATTTCAGTGACTGAATTGACCAAGTCATATGGCAATGTTTTTGCGCTGAACTCTGTCAGCATCGATGTTAAAGCTGGTGAGTTCCTGACATTGTTGGGGCCATCTGGCTCTGGAAAAACAACATTGCTGATGGCAATCGCCGGATTTAACCGGCCAGATTCCGGACGCATTTGCTTTGGTGACACAGATGTAACATTGATGCCGCCACATAAGCGCGAAGTCGGGATGGTGTTTCAAAGCTATGCATTATTCCCGCATATGTCGGTTTTTGAAAATGTGGCCTTTCCGTTAAAGCTTCGCAAAATAGCCGCGCAGGAAAAATACGAAAAGGTAACGGAAGCCTTGAAGACGGTGCAATTATCAGATTTTGCCGAACGCCATATTGATCAATTATCAGGCGGGCAAAGACAGCGCGTTGCCTTGGCGCGCGCCTTTGTTTTTGGCCCGAAAATCCTGCTGATGGATGAGCCATTATCGGCGCTTGATAAAAAGCTGCGCGAGGAAATGCAAATAGAGCTGAAACAGCTGCATCGCAAATTGGGCGTAACAACCGTCTATGTAACCCATGACCAGCGTGAGGCTCTCACCATGTCAGATCGCATTGCGGTGATCAATGATGGTGAAGTCGCGCAGGTTGGCACGCCGCGTGATATCTATAACACGCCTGCGAATAGTTTCGTTGCCAGCTTTATTGGCGAATCCTCATTCATCCCCCTTGACCGCGATGCTAAGGGCGGGCTTGTTTATCGGGGAACGAAAATTGCCGCAGCGCCAACCAGTCAATCGGCAAAAACATATTCGCTGGTTGTCCGGCCAGAACGGTTGTCTTTGGTGCCGCCGAAAGCAAAACCCCTTGCCGGCAAACTTTATTTTGACGGCATCATCACCGAGCTTGTCTATCAAGGTGAAAACGCGTTGGTCATGCTAAAAATGGCTGATAATCTAACATTAACGGCGCGCATGAATACACGCGCTGGTGATGATGTTGATTCACTGGTTGAGGGGCAACAGCTCACCTTATCAATTGATAAAAACGATATCATCACAATTCCGGATGAGGCGGCGTAATGTCAGACCAAAACAGCCGCAGCGATAACGCATTGGGGGCAAAGCAGCTCCGCGCCGCAGAACGCAAGGAATCAGCCATGTTGCTGGCGTTGACGATGCCCGCGATTATTGTGGTTGCGCTGGTGATTATCGTTCCGGTTGGCTGGCTGTTTTCCCTGTCATTTCTGGATGGGTCTGGCCAATTATCTTTGGTCAATTATCAGAAGATGATTGAATATAAATCCTATATGCGGGTGTTTAAGACAACATTTAACGTCAGTTTACTCACCACATTCTTGTGTATTCTGATTGGTTATCCGCTGGCCTATTTCCTGTCGCAGATGCCGCGTAAATATGTTGGCTTATTCATGCTGACCGTGCTGTTGCCATTCTGGACATCGCTTTTGGTGCGAACCTATGCCTGGCTGGTGATGCTACAGCGAAATGGGCTGATCAATAATTTTGCGATTGATCTCGGCATATGGGATACGCCGGTCAAACTTGCCCATAATCTAAACGGCACGTTGATTGGCATGGTGCATATCATGCTGCCCTTTCTGGTGTTGCCATTATATGCTGCCATGCAGCGCATCGATCGCAATACCCTGCAAGCCGCGGCCAATTTAGGCGCAACACCGGTGCAAACATTCTGGCAGGTATTTGTGCCATTATCCTTGCCTGGTGTGGTGGCAGGATCGCTGATTGTGTTTGTCCTATGCCTTGGCTTTTATGTGACACCAGCCGTGCTTGGCGGCGGCAAGGTGATCATGGTGTCAATGCAGATTACCGCCATTCTTGAAGATCAGTTTAACTGGGGCGCGGCAAGCGCGCTTGGCGTTGTGTTGCTGGTCGCTACCTTTGCTGTTTTATTGCTGGCATCACGATTCCTAAAGCTGGATTCGGTGATGTTTGGGAGGCACTGATATGAGCTGGTTAAAATCAGCCGCAAGCGAGACCCAGATCACACATGGTGACCGTTTATGGCTATATTGCCTTGCCGGACTCATCATGTTTTTGTTGGTGGTGCCAACGGTGATCGTCATTCCAATGTCGTTTTCTGACTCGCAATATCTGGAGTTTCCACCGCGCAAGTGGTCGTTGCGCTGGTATGGTGAATATCTGGAAACGCCGCGTTGGATCAAGGCCACGATCACATCGCTAAAAGTGGCGGTTTTGACCATGCTTGTGGCAACGCCCTTTGGCACAATGGCGGCTTATGGGCTGTTTGTGTCGGGAAGCCGCTATGGCAAAGCGGTATTTTTCCTGTTGATGACGCCGATGATTGTACCGGTTATTCTGATTGCGATTGGCACATTTTATGTGTTTGGCAAGATCGGGATTGTGAATTCAATTTTTGGGCTTGTTTTGGCGCATACGGTTTTATCGGTGCCGATTGTGATGATTATCATCACGTCGGCGCTGCGAACCTAT